>NZ_CP114181.1:0-1654827 GCF_046529255.1 Wolbachia endosymbiont of Tetranychus urticae | reverse complement strand
TTCCCACTAAAATGACTGCAAGAATCTTACGATAATCACCAAATCTACCATCTTGTAAAGCTAAAGCTCTTCAAAACTCAATCGCAAGCTTCTCCATACAAAAACATCTTGACTATTGCATGTTTCACACTATATGAATAAATTGTTAATGAAAGTGGAGGGTTGCAATGTCTAGTAATACAGATCAGTCTAAAAAAATAAATGAGAAATGGTTATTTATAGGAGGTGCTTCATTGTTTCTTGTAATAATGCTACCATCACTTTTTCTCTTAGCAAAAATAGCTGTGATGTTTGTTATAATCTCAACTACAGCAATAGCAATAAAAATTGCCTCAAAAGCAATATCAAACGTTTTAGAGGATAAAGAGAATCAATCAACACAAAATAAAATTATAAACCTAGCTATTGGAGCGGTGTCCATACTTGCAGGTGGGCTATCATTACTTATTACAGCAAAAGTTGGTTTCATCGCAATATGTTCAACTATAGCTATTTTAGCTCTGTATGAATATATTAAAGATGAAAAAATAGGTAAGGATATAAATGATAAATTCGATGAAATAGCTAATAATACAACTGAGTTTTGCATCAACAGCATTGAAAAACTTATTCCATCACAAAGTTGTGAAGTGTAATCTTTTGTTTATAAATTTTTAGATGCATGGTTAACGTATAAACACTGAAATCAGCACTTCCTTTCTTGTTATCCTAGTAATGGCTTCCATCATCAAAAATGTTGTATTACTTTTATACTCGCAAATCTAACTGGATTCCAATGCTGGAATGACATTACCTTGAATGGAAATCGGTGCGTGATGTACATCTGTATAGAGATTAAATATGTCATTCAGTTTGCTATCATTCTATAGTATTTCCTAAAGTAAATGATAAAGGTATAATAAAGTATTTGAGTTATAATGGCATATAGTGTGGATTTAAGGGAAAAGGCAGTATTGATGATAGAAAAAGGGAAGACAAAGGTTAAGATAGCAGAGCTCATGGAGATAGGAATAGCAACGCTGTACCGCTGGTTAAAAAAGAAAGCTGCTGGTGAAAGCCTAAAGCCATCTAAAAACGGTAGCTTTATTCGAAAAATAGACCCAAAAATACTCGAAGAATATGTTACAAAGAATCCAGATCATACTCTGGCAGAGATGAAACAAAATCTTGGATTTGGAATAAATTCAATTTGGTATAGACTAAAACAGCTAAAAATTACTTTAAAAAAAAGTCACACTATATCAAACGCTAGTTCTGGATTAAAAAGAGAATAGAAAAGTCAGGAGAGTAGGGTAAACTCAACGAATAGAAAAAAATAGATGAGGTTACCCATGGAAGATATAACAAAACTGTTTTGTCTGGTCGATGATTTTTGCAGAGATATAGAGAAAAATTTTGCAGATAAACTACTGCCAAACGGTAAAACCCACAAGAGTGCCAGAAATTACACATTCGGAAATTATCACAATAATCCTCCTGTATCAGCAATCTCCCTGTGAAAATTTTAAGGCTTTCTACCTGCATTACCCAACATTGCTCTACAAACAGAGTTTTCGAAGTTGCCTTCATACACTAGGTTTGTTGCTCTAAAGCCCAGGGTTTTGTGGCATTTAGCCATGCTATTACAGTGCCTTTGCGGATGGTCAGAACTTACTGGAATCTCATACATAGATACAACTCCTATTGCAGTTTGCCATGCAAAAAGAATATCAAGAAATAAGGTTTTTGCTGGAATTGCAAAATTAAGCAAGAGTACATATGGCTGGTTTTTCGGCTTTAAACTACATTTGATAATTAACGAGAAAGGTGAAATTCAAGCTTTTACGCTTACAAGAGGTAATGTTGACGATAGAGAGCCTGTAGCAAACCTAACTAAGAAATTAACCGGTCTTTTGTTTGGTGATAAAGGCTATATTAAAAAAGAGCTTTTCCAAGAGTTGTTTAACCGCGGTTTGAAACTTGTTACCAAGGTGAAAAAGGGGATGAAAAACGCATTAATTTCACTACATGAAAAGATTTTGCTGAGAAAAAGGTCGATCATTGAGACGATTTTTGGCTACCTCAAAAATAGACTTGAAATTGAACATACTCGCCATAGATCTCCCGTTAATTTCTTGGTTCACATCTTTTCTACTCTTATTTCCTATTCCTTGAAATCCAAAAAGCCTTCCATTTCCTATACTTTCTTCCTTCCTTAATCCAGAATTAGCGTTCCAAGAGGAAAGAAAATTTATGCAGATATTCCAGCGAGAGAGAATCAGTATAGTAGCCGGGTGGATTGGAATGAGATTTATTGCACCAATGACTTTCAAAGGTGGGTGTGACAAAGAGGTATTCAATATATGGTTGGAGAAACCTAAATTGCCACTTGGCACAACCATAGTTATGGATAATGCTACATTTCATAAGACCACTAAAACAAAATCATTAATAGAGTCTTTTGGCTGTCATGTGCTGTATCTTCCAACATATTCACCAGATTTGAATCCTCACTTTTACCCACAAGTATAAAAAGCAAGTAAGATAGAGAAAAATATACTTAAGATGAGGTAAAAATGTGTGAAGTAAATAGAAATGTACAATGTGCTGATGGCTTAGGAGATAAATGGCTAGAAAAAGAGTTGAGACATGTTAATCTGGGAGATGTAAGGCTTAATACAAGACTTATTAAAACAAGCTATTTAATAGAGAATAAGGCGTCTGGGTCAATTAGTCAAAGCTGTGTAGGATGGAAAGAAGCTAAAGGTGCATACAGATTATTTAGCAATGAGAAGCTTGAAGCTAAGGAAATTTATTCTTCCCATTATAAAGAAACTATGGAAAGGATAAAAGGAAATGAGCTGGTATTTTCAGTTCAAGATACAAGTTATTTGGATTTTGACTCTCATATAAAGACTAAGGGTCTAGGTAGTATTTCTAAAGCCTATACAAAATATAAAAAGGGTTTGTTATTGCACAGTAACTTAATGGTTAACAAAGACGGATTACCTTTAGGGCTATCTTCTCAACAGTGTTGGGCACGTTCTATCAGGGAAGAAACAGCCCAAGAAAAAGCAAACAGGAAATACCGTACTGCTATAAAGGAGAAAGAAAGCTATAAGTGGATAGCGGCACTAAAAGAAACCCTAAATAACCTCGCAGAAGGTGTACAGCTTGTTACTATTGGTGATAGGGAAGCAGATATTTTTAAGTTTTTATGGACTGTTGAATCATTGGACAGTTTTTATGTAATCCGCAACCGAACTAATAGGAAATTCATCTGTATTGAAGGGGGAAAAACGGATTTGCAAACACGTATAACTCAACTGCCTGTAAAAAAGGAAATTGTCTTGAATGTTGCTGAAAATAAATACCAGATCTCAAGAAAAGCTAACATTGAAGTCAGGTATATGAAAGGCTATATACCTATCAGATCTCCTTACATTTATGGATCGAAAGATACAGAGCATAAAATAAGTGATAAAATCGCTATATATGTAGTAATACCAATTCCCGCTATACAAGCAACGAATAGAAAATAATGGAAAAAAGCCATACTGAAGTAAGTAAAATAGCGAGGTTTAGATGGCATTAAGATCAAAATTATTGGATGAAAAAGTGGTGAAATCAGCAAAAGAGATGCTGAAGAGAGTAAGAAATAATGCGTATGTTGCAAAAAAAACTAAATGCTGTAATTGCAGCAAAAAAGCACAGTATAACAGCTGTAGCAAAAATATGTTGCATTTCGAGAAAGGCAATTACTACATGGATAAAGCACATAAAATTTGGAAGAGAAGAAAAATTATTTGCTCCACCTCAACGCCGTAGAAAAACTATATTGAACCAAAGTCAACTTGAACGAATTGAGTTGTGGATAGAGGAAAACCCCAATATTACTATTAGAGAAATGAGAATAAGAATCCAAGAAAGATTTGGTTTGAATATCAGAAAATCCGCAATACATCGTAATATGCAAAGAATGAAATTCTCATATATCACACCAAGACCAGTTCATAGTGGACAAGATAAAAACAAGCAAGAGGAGTTTAAAAAAAAACCTCAATGAAACTATTGTCATGCATTCTGAAAAAGAGCTATTTTTCTTCGATGAATCACGGTTTGGTACACATTCGAAAGTTGGACATGGGTGGTTTAAAAAAGGCAGTAGGACACAGGTTAAGGTAAAATTAGGTAGGGAAAATTTTTATCTCTATAGTGCAGTTAATCCCAGAAATGGAGAGAATTTTAGCTTATTTGCACCAAACGTCAACACTGATTGTATAAATATATTCCTTGAACAGATGTCGTAATATTTAGGAATACGAAAGGCTTTTCTCGTGATGGATTGCGCTAGTTGGCATAAGTCAAAAAATTTAAAGGCACCTAAAAATATCGAAATTATATACCTACCACCATACTCACCTGAACTCAATCCTGTTGAGAGGTTTTGGTTATATATAAAACAGAACATTTTACGCAATAAAATCTACGATACAATTGTTCTGCTTGAATGCGCTTTGTGTAAATTTATTACCTCTCTTTCCCCTTCCACGGTTAAACAACTCTGCTATGCTTCTTATTTGGTTCATTAATAATGAGAATTGGTATAAGTGCCAAAGAAACAAATCCTCCTGAAAACGCTAATTCTGGATTAAGGAAGGAAGAAAGTATAGGAAATGGAAGGCTTTTTGGATTTCAAGGAATAGGAAATGAGAGTAGAAAAGATGTGAACCAAGAAATTAACGGGAGATCTATGGCGAGTATGTTCAATTTCAAGTCTATTTTTGAGGTAGCCAAAAATCGTCTCAATGATCGACCTTTTTCTCAGCAAAATCTTTTCATGTAGTGAAATTAATGCGTTTTTCATCCCCTTTTTCACCTTGGTAACAAGTTTCAAACCGCGGTTAAACAACTCTTGGAAAAGCTCTTTTTTAATATAGCCTTTATCACCAAACAAAAGACCGGTTAATTTCTTAGTTAGGTTTGCTACAGGCTCTCTATCGTCAACATTACCTCTTGTAAGCGTAAAAGCTTGAATTTCACCTTTCTCGTTAATTATCAAATGTAGTTTAAAGCCGAAAAACCAGCCATATGTACTCTTGCTTAATTTTGCAATTCCAGCAAAAACCTTATTTCTTGATATTCTTTTTGCATGGCAAACTGCAATAGGAGTTGTATCTATGTATGAGATTCCAGTAAGTTCTGACCATCCGCAAAGGCACTGTAATAGCATGGCTAAATGCCACAAAACCCTGGGCTTTAGAGCAACAAACCTAGTGTATGAAGGCAACTTCGAAAACTCTGTTTGTAGAGCAATGTTAGGTAATGCAGGTAGAAAGCCTTAAAATTTTCACAGGGAGATTGCTGATACAGGAGGATTATTGTGATAATTTCCGAATGTGTAATTTCTGGCACTCTTGTGGGTTTTTTACCGTTTGGCAGTAGTTTATCTGCAAAATTTTTCTCTATATCTCTGCAAAAATCATCGACCAGACAAAACAGTTTTGTTATATCTTCCATGGGTAACCTCATCTATTTTTTTTCTATTTGTTGAGTTTACCCTACTCTCCTGACTTTTCTATTCTCTTTTTAATCCAGAATTAGCGTTAATAGCATGGCTAAATGCCACAAAACCCTGGGCTTTAGAGCAACAAACCTAGTGTATGAAGGCAACTTCGAAAACTCTGATTTGTAGAGCAATGTTAGGTAATGCAGGTAGAAAGCCTTAAAATTTTCACAGGGAGATTGCTGATACAGGAGGATTATTGTGATAATTTCCGAATGTGTAATTTCTGGCACTCTTGTGGGTTTTTTACCGTTTGGCAGTAGTTTATCTGCAAAATTTTTCTCTATATCTCTGCAAAAATCATCGACCAGACAAAACAGTTTTGTTATATCTTCCATGGGTAACCTCATCTATTTTTTTTCTATTTGTTGAGTTTACCCTACTCTCCTGACTTTTCTATTCTCTTTTTAATCCAGAATTAGCGTTGAAAGAGTAGAAGCTATTGATTGGACTTTGCTGACTAATGTACCAGTTAATAGCACTTTAGATGCTATAGAAAGGATAAATTGGTATAAGCTAAGATGGAAAATCGAGGAGTATTTTAGGATTTTAAAATCAGGATGTAAGGTAGAAAGCTCTCGTTTAGCTACAAAAGAAAGATTAGAGAAATTAATCGCTATAAAGAGCATTATTGCATTTAATATTTTATATTTAACAAAAATCGCTTTATCGAATCCTATGGAGGTTTGTACTAAGGTTTTAAGTAATGAAGAGTGGAAAACCCTTTACATACGTGAGCATAAAGTAGCCAAATTGCCAGAAGAACCTCCAAACATAAAACAAGCTATTATTTGGTTAGGAAAATTAGGTGGATTTATGAATAGAAAAAGTGATAATTTACCAGGAACTATGACTCTATGGCGTGGTTATGAAAACCTCAGGGAAAGCATGGTTATGCTTCGCATAATGACCTCTCAAAGTTGTGGGTAAAAGTGAGATTTGAATCCCATAGAACACTGTTGGCATACCATCAAAAGCCGCCTCAGACCTCTAATGTATAAATGTACAGACTTACAACTTTTGGTTGGTAATACCATAATGGAAATTTATCATTCATTTTAGAAAATACTATAGTACTGCCATTCTATAGGTAACAGCTGTACCTGGAGCTCCTCTCTTGTCATTCCAGCACTGGAATCCAGAAAACTTAATTTCAAACCAGTACTTTCCCTCTTTTCATCCCAATTTCCAAAATGTTACTCCAGTACTGAAATCCAGCTTTTTTATAACTATCGAAAACACTGTATTACTTTACAAATTTAACTAGATATAATTACTGGCATGGCACGTTCGTAAAATTACGATAAAAAATTACTTGATAAACTCTAATAGTTTTGTTACCGTGCACAGTGAAGGTATTCTAGAGCTAGGAATCTATCTTCGTCTGCAGACTTTTCAATTCAATTAATCTATAATCTTCAGTTAAAATATATTTAAGCTGTACTTCGGTCGTAGCTGTATACATTTTTCTCAATCTTTTTATTAGTGGAGGACTATCATGTTTAAAACACTGAATTACGCATATCATTGACCTACATGTCTTTAAAGGACAGATGGTACCTATGTCCTTTTTATATAAATTATTGTGTTTTTATGTCTTTTTTAGCAATGTCATTTATTGTTTTACGCCCCAGTCTTTTTCAAATATTGCGAGCCCTTGATCAGTAAGTGGATGATTAATTAACTGTCTAAGTATTTTTGCTGGCACAGTAATTGAATGAGCACCGAGCCGTGCAGCTTCTATTACATGTGCTGGACTTCTTACTGATGCAACAAGAACTTTTGTCTTAAAATTATAATTAGAATATATAGTGCATATATCTTCTATTAGCGATAAGCCATCATAGCTTATATCATCAAGGCGACCAACAAAGGGAGAAATAAAACAAGCACCGGCCTTAGCGGCAAACAGTGCTTGTCCAGGAGAAAAACATAATGTAATGTTAGCAGGTATTTTATGTTCTGTCCACAACTTTTTACAAGAAATTAATCCTTCATGTGTAAGGGGTAACTTTACTACGATATTACTAGCGATTTTCGCTAACTTAAGGCCTTCCTTAACCATATCTTCATGGCTATCTGCAACAACTTCAACACTAACAGGTCCTTTTATAATAGAACATATTTCGCTTACTAAATCTTCGTACTTATCTTTATGTCCAGATTTTGCTATTAAAGAAGGATTAGTTGTTATACCATCAATGAACTCTTTTAGCTCCTTAATTTCATCCAAATCAACACTATCAAGAAAAATTTCCATATTATTGTCCTATTAAAAACCTATTTTTACAAAATATTGTCATCTTTGAAAAGTATTAAATAAAATCGGATTTTTAACTCAACTCAATTTTCAGTCCGTTAGGAAAGAAAATATTGCACTGAGACACAGTATAGCGCTTTCCTTAATTGGTTGCATTTTATTAACAAAATTAGCATAACCAATTTCTGAAGTTTACTAGCTTTACGTCCAATAGAAATTCTTGCATAGCCTAAAACTTAGTGCTACTATTAGTATAGTAACACAAATAGGTAGTGAGGAACAATAAACAAAATGACTAAGTTCTAGTTTGACGCTCGCAATTAAATTCAACTAAAAAGGTTGATATAAAAGGAGTTAATCACTCCTAAAGTAGATATATTATCAGAACAATAGTAATAGGGGGTATACTATGTCAACAAATTTCCCGACATTGAAAAACATATTAGCAGAGCTAAAAAGAAAAAATAGCATTACTGTTTTAGAAGAACATTGTCAGGAAAAATGGGAGATTTATGACTTGTTCATGGATTTAACAAATGATGAAAATTTGAAGCAAGCATATATCGATCTATCTTTCAACAAGAGCTTTAAAAAAAACTTTATAGAATTAGCAAATCAGGCAAAAAAAGCTGTAACTAAGTATTTTAGAGACAAAGACATAGACCTTCGGGCTTTTTATGTAGAAACTAATAATTATGATAAAGTGTTAAACATTAATCTTATTAATTACAATAGAAGTGAGCCAATAAGAATCAGTGATATCTTACAGCAAGAAAGGGATATTAGCACATTGAATATCTATTGCGATAAAAAGCATGACATATACGCTTACCGAAAAGGTAAGGAAAGACATTATGAATTTAAAGAGGGTGCATATTATGAAATGACAAGCACTTGGCCTGTGCAGGACAAGGATGGGAAAACTTTTACCTGTACTATGGTTATGAATGTAAGTAATTCTGGTATAACTGAAGTACTAAAGTTTAATGGTCAAGATTTTGAATCGCCACCTGAGGAGTTTTGGGAATTAATAAGACAAAATGAGGAATTATATATTCAAGGCCTCTCTCTACATGATGCTGTAAAAGCATTATTGAAAAAGAACAAAAATGCTAACATTGCACTGGCTGTTAGTAATCTGCAAAATAACGAACATATCGTAATCAATCAAGACGAAAAGCTGAAAGATCTTGAAAATGATGCTAAAAACAATCCTATTCTTTCTTTCACTAGCAACAATGTATCAGAGGTTAATCCACAGCAGATTGCAACTCAAACAGAAGTTAATTCACAGCACACTGAAACTCAGACAGAGGTCTCTGTGCAACACGTTAAGACTCAAACAGAAATTGGTTCTCAACAGACTGAAACTCAAAATTTGCAAGAAGTTACAACTCAAACAGAGATTAATCCACAACAGATTGCAACTCAAACAGAAGTTAATTTACAGCACACTGAAACTCAGACAGAGGTTGCTGTGCAGCACATTGAAACTCAAACAGGAATTGGCTCTCAAGAAACTGAAACTCAGACAGAAGTTAATTTGCAAGAAGCTGCAGTGCAAACAGAAGTTAACTCACAACAACTAGATCAAAAGCTTACAAAAGCTGAACAAGAAATTAGAGAATTAAATGAACTGAGGAACAATTTACAATATAGGCTCGACGAGGCTGAGCAAGAAATTAGAGAATTAAATGAGCAGAGGAACGAATTACGATATAGGTTCGACAAGGCTGAACAAGAACTTGAAGAGTTAGAAAAGCACAATAGTGACTTACAGAATGAACTTGGAGAAGAAAAGCAAGAAATTAGAGAATTAAACGAGCAAAAGAATAAATTACAATATAGCCTCGATGAGGCTGAGCAAGAAATTAGAGAGTTAAATCAGCAGAGAAACAACTTACAATGTAGGCTCGAAGATGCTGAGCAAGAATTTGAAAAGCATAATAGTGATTTACAGAATGAACTTGGAGAAGAAAAACAAAAAAACGTAAAATTGCAAATTGGACTAACACAAAAAGATGAGAAGCTAGAAAATATATCAACAGAGCTGCAAGGGAAAATACAAGAACTTGAAGGTGCATATGAAGAAAAGAAAGACCTGAAGAAAAAGCTGGAAGTTGCCAATGCAGAAAAAGAAGAGTTGATAAGTGAGTTAAGAAAATTGCAAAAGGAATTAGACCAGCTGTTAAGTCATTGCATGATAAAGCAAAAAAAATCAGAACAGGAACTCATTGAGACTAAGCAAGAAATTGAAGAATTAGAGAAGTGCAATAGTGATTTACAGAATGAACTTGAAGAAGAAAAGCAAAAAAACGTAAAATTGCAAATTGGACTAACACAAAAAGATGAGAGGCTAGAAAATATATCAACAGAGCTGCAAGAGAAAACACAAGAACTTGAAAGTGCACATGAAGGAAAGAAAGATCTAGAGAAAAAGTTAACAATTGCTAATGCAAAAAATGAAAAACTGGAAGATAAATTGAAACAGTTTAAAAAAGCGGAAGAGGAATCAGAAGATATATTAAGTAAAAATTGGAAAGATATACAGAATTTAAAATTTACAAATCGACGCTTAGTTGATAACTACAACACAGATCTGGAATCTTATAAACAAGAGGTAGATCAGCTAAAGCAGGAATATGAAGAGTTAAAGAACGAGGTAGAGCTTAAAGATGAGCAAATTAAGAAGTATAAGCAACAGTTGTCGCAGAAGAGAGAAGAAACAAAAGAGAATCAATTACTGAAGTCAAAGATTAAAGAATTGGAAGAATGTAATGAGCACTTGACAGAAATAATTGGAAATAAAGCTCTGGAAATTGAAAGAATAACTGGAGAAAGAAAAGAGCTAAACGGTACAGTGCAATACTTAAATAGCCAAGTAGAACTGTTAAGTCCAGTAATTGATCAAGTACTTGTTAATAAAAAGGAAGTTTTTGATAATAATTCAAAAATGTTTTACCAGCTTACAGAGAAAATTGATGATTCAGAAAAAAAATCTGGGTCTTTAAGCCTTGATAGCGCATTTCATAGCGATCACTGTAATTCACTTCTAGACTTAATCAGCAGTCCATCAAAGGTGTGTAGCCAAAGTCAGCGTGGAGGTGTTTAATACTGTTCAGATGCATATGAAATCAGTGCTTCTTCTTGTCACTCAACTCTTGTCATCCCAGTGCGTGACACTGGGATCTGGACATAAAAACATTTGCAAATTATGCAATGGACAACAGATTCTAGGAACATATGTTAAAATCATATCCATGATGAAAATAAGATAGATCCCAGTGTCACGCACTGGGATAACAAGAAGGAAGATACTGGAATGACATCTTCCCTGAACCATAATGTTCGTACAGTTGTGTGTCAGCTACTTGAAGTGGGAATGACAAGAGTAAACTCATTTCTTGAACACAAAAAGAGCCCCTAAAGAGATTTGACATCAAGATAACTTAAATATATACCAACTCTCTTATTTTTTAATGATTCCTCATCATGAGTCAAATGATCAAAAACCTGAATTTGATTTGTTAGAATGCTACAATCATTATTTACGACCTCTAATACACCATTGTCAATTACAACTTTCTCCTTTATCTGGTTACTCATTTGAACAGTAATTATACCAGGCAATAAATAAATTAAATAAGGGGAATGGCAGGCTAAAATCATCAATTTCCCTTCAAGCCCACTCACTGAAAGCGAAACCACTTCATCGAATGAAATTCGATTATCAGGAGAAAAAAACTGCACTCTAAAAGAGTTCATAATCTTTAATGTCCGGCTCCAACTTCAGCTTTTATTGATTCAGCCTTTTCTATTGCTTCACTTATACTTCCCACCATATAAAAAGCAGCTTCTGGCAGGTTATCATATTTACCTTCAATAATTCCTTTAAAACTAGAAATAGTATCAGAAAGTGAAACAAATTTGCCAGACATGCCAGTAAATACCTCCGCAACATGAAAAGGTTGAGAAAGAAACTTCTGAATTTTACGAGCTCTATCAACAATAATTTTATCTTCATCAGATAGTTCATCCATACCAAGTATTGCGATAATATCTTGCAGCGACTTATAAGTTTGCAATATACGTTTCACTTCAGAAGCCACATTATAATGCTCTTCACCAATGATTTCAGCAGATAAAGACTGAGAAGTTGAGTCAAGTGGATCAACAGCAGGATATATACCCATTTCAGCTATCTGCCTTGACAACACTGTGGTTGCATCAAGATGAGAGAATGTCGTTGCTGGAGCTGGATCGGTCAAATCGTCTGCAGGAACATATATAGCCTGTACAGAAGTAATAGAACCAGCAGTAGTTGAGGCTATTCTCTCCTGCATAGCGCCCATATCAGTCGCAAGAGTTGGCTGATAACCAACAGCCGACGGTATTCTTCCAAGCAAAGCAGAAATTTCAGAGCCAGCTTGAGTAAAACGGAAGATATTATCTACAAAAAATAGAACATCTTGATTTTCATGATCACGAAAATACTCCGCCATAGTTAGTGCTGTTAAAGCAACCCTAGCTCTTGCTCCAGGAGGTTCATTCATTTGACCATAAACCAAAACGGCTTGAGATTTTTCGTGCTCATTTATATCTATTACATTCGAAGTAATCATCTCGTTATAAAGATCATTACCTTCACGCGTTCTCTCTCCTACTCCGGCAAACACAGAAAATCCTTTATGAGCTTTTGCTATGTTGTTAATCAGCTCCATTATCAGAACTGTTTTACCAACACCAGCTCCACCAAATAAGCCAATTTTTCCTCCTTTAAGATAAGGAGCAAGAAGATCTATAACCTTTATTCCTGTAACTAAAACCTCTTCCTGTATCTTCTGCTCGGTAAAACTTGGAGGTGATCTATGTATAGGTTCTAAATTATACTTTCCTTCTAAAGGACCACACTCATCTATAAGCTCTCCTACAACATTAAAAATCCTTCCTAAAGTTGAGCGCCCAACCGGAACTGATATTGGTGCACCTGTATCAACAAACTCATCACCTCTTGACATACCATCTGTGTTATCCATAGCAATGCAACGAACTATATTGTCACCTATATGTTGTGAAACCTCTAAAACTAGCTCCTTGCCCTTACATTTTAGTTTGCTTTTCAAAGCATTAAATATCTTAGGTAACTCGCCTTCAAATTTTAGATCAACAACTGCTTGAGTTATCTTAACCGTTCTACCTATATTCATCTCTTTCATCACCTAACACTATAATTCTATAAAAGAACTTCTAAAAAATAAATCTTATATTATTGACAGAAATTTTGCAATATTAAAACACCTACTAGTTACGTTTCATTATAAATAGTGCAAATGCATTCAATAGCCAAGTAATAATAAACAGCACCAAACTAAGCGCATAAGCAGCAAGAGTTTGCACACTATTGAAATCCTGATCTCCGGTAAGTAATGTAGCAATTTGTACAGTGATAGTAGTAACTGAATTGAGAGGATTAAAGGTCAAATTTGCATTGATTCCCACAGCCATTAGTACAATCATTGTTTCACCTATCACCCTTGAAATTGATAATAAAACTGCACTTAAAATTGTAGGAATTGCATAAGGTATTGTTATATGCCATATAGTTTCCGCTGGTGTTGCGCCAAGCGCCATAAAACCATAACGTAAACTTTTTGGAACAGATCTTATAGCATCTTCAAGCAAAGAAATAATAAAAGGAAGAATCATTATTCCAATCGATAAACCAGCAATCAAAGCACTTTCTGAGTGTATACTTAGATTAAAAAAATTCGCTACCTGCTTTATAAAAAAAGACAAAAATACAACTGAGAAGTATCCATATACAACAGTAGGAATAGCAGACAAAACCTGTAAGGCTGTATTAATAACATAACGCACTTTTTCACTCGCATACTCACTAATATATAGTGCAGAAAATAAACCAAGCGGCACCGCAACTAACATTGCTACAATAGTTATAAGTAATGTCCCCACTAAAAGTGGCGCTATACCAAAACACCCCACCTCTCCTTCACCAATAATAGCTACATTATGCTTCCATTTTAAGCAAAATAAGAATTCTGAAATAGCGACTTTGTTAAAAAAAGAAATGGACTGAATAAAAATAGATAGCATTATAAATAAAGTGATAAAAAGTGATATGGTTAAAGCCATAAATAACAAAAATTTTACCATCTTATTTCTTTTATCTTTAAAGATAAAAATCAGCATAAAAAAAAGTAACGCTATAGAAATAGAAATTATAAAATAACCATCATAGAGTGCTAACAAACAAGCTAACATCCAAATACAACTCAAATATATATAAGACTTAACTTTACTTACTGCTTGAAACCTACTCAAACAAAATAAAAGGATTAGTAAAACAGGTACGCCTATAATTAAATTCATTTTTCCATATATCAAATTTTATTCAATAAGAATGCTATAGAAGTTGACCATTATTTGACAATAGAGCAAAATAGTTTAAAGTAAGTAGTCATATTAACATAAAAATAATGAAAAGAACATTTCAACCAAAAAATTTAAAAAAAAAGCACAAACATGGATTTCGTTCACGTATGTCAACAAAAGCTGGAAGAAAAATTCTTAATAAGCGTCGCTCATTAGGGTGTAATAAATTATGCGCATAGTAAGCATAAAAAAAAAGAGTTTTCCTTTGCTTTTAAAAACAGATTAGCACCTGACAGTCTTTTTTATCGAGGGGTATATATGTCACTATATGCTATAAAAGAAAGAGAACCTGAAAAGTATATTCATGTTATTAGAGTGGGTCTGGCTATCAGTAAAAAAGTCGGAAAAGCAGCAAAAAGAAATAAAATAAAAAGGCAATTACGAATGCTAGCTAAAGTTAGCATTTCTAATATAAGTAATGTAGGATGCTATTACATAATACTAACCCATAAAAACATTATGCAAGCAGGCTATAAAAATTTACAAAAAGACCTCAATATTTGCTTAAAGAAAGATAAAATAAGAAGAAATTTTCACTAAAGTATTTACAGCTATATTTTTTATGATAAGATGAGTAAAGTTTTTAAAAAAAAATTAATAGATGTGGGTGCTTGATGGTAGAGAGTATAAGAAAACAAGATAGAAAGCTCGATACAAATAATGCTAAGGAGAGTTTTTATAAATATAGAGAGTCTAGCTATCGCACACAATGGGGAATGGCATTTGAACAAAGCCAATATTTAGAACAAAATAAAGATAATCCTAGAGGTAAATTGCTAAATTTTAATATAGAAGCAACTCATTACAATAAGAGAATAGTTTGATAAAAGTACCCGTTCAGGGAAGTGGTTGAAGAAACGATAGGCAGGGGATTGTGTAGTTCTCTTTGTTTCCATGTTAAGTGTAATGAAATTATCCTTTCAAGTTCCTAGCTCTGATTACGTAAAATACGAGCTTTTACAGTAAACGATATAATGCCTAATTTGCTATTCAGCGTGATAGTGGAATACTTTCTGGTTTACTTAAAAAATTTCACATCATTCTTTCAGATTTTAAAATATTTTTCGCAACTTGAGAAGCTCCAGTTGCTTCAGATATAGTATTTCCCAAAGTAAATGATAAAGGTATAATAAAGTATTTGAGTTATAATGGCATATAGTGTGGATTTAAGGGAAAAGGCAGTATTGATGATAGAAAAAGGGAAGACAAAGGTTGAGATAGCAGAGCTCATGGAGATAGGAATAGCAACGCTGTACCGCTGGTTAAAAAAGAAAGCTGTTGGTGAAAGCCTAAAGCCATCTAAAACGGTAGCTTTATTCGAAAAATAGACCCAAAAATACTCGAAGAATATGTTACAAAGAATCCAGATCATACTCTGGCAGAGATGAAACAAAATCTTGGATTTGGAATAAATTCAATTTGGTATAGACTAAAACAGGTAAAATTACTTTAAAAAAAAGTCACACTATATCAAGAGCGCAATCAAGAAGATAGGCAGCAATCTATTGATAAAATCTCAAAAATAGACCATTCCAGCATCTTATACCAATTCCCACTATGTAAAGAACAGATAGACAATAATGGGAAAGAAGTGATACTAGAGTAGATAAAATAGAGAGGTATAAATGGCATTAAGGTCAAAACTGTTAGACGAAAAAGTTGTAAATTTGGCGAAAGAAATGTTAAAAAAGGTCAGAAATAACGCATATGTTTCAAAAAAGTTACAAGCGGTGATAGCAGGAAAAGAAAGTAGTATAAGCGCTGTGGCAAGAATATGTAAAATTTCAAGGACTGCTTTGACTGAATGGATAAAGCATCTAAAATTTGGTAGAGTAGAAAAATTATTTTCCCCTTCTCAGCGGCGAAGAAAAAGCAAATTAAACAAAAATCAACGTGAGCAAATTGAAATATGGGTAGAAAGAAATCCAAATATTACTATTAAGGAAGTGCAAATAAAAATCTCAGAGGAATTTGGCCTAAACATTAGCAAATCAACAGTGCATCGTGAGATACAAAGGATGAAGTTTTCTTATATAACACCGAGGCCAATTCACCATAAACAAGATAAAAACAAGCAAGAAGAGTTTAAAAAATACTTCAATAAAATAGTCAATTCCCACCCTGAAAAGGAGGTATTTTTTTGATGAATCACGATTTGGAACTCATTCAAAAATCGGACACGGATGGTTTAAAAAAGGGGTCAGAACGCAGGTTAAATGAAAATTGGTAGACAAAATTTCTATATCTACAGTGCGGTAAATCCAAGAAGTGGTAAGAAAATTAGCCTACTTGCTCCATATGTAAACACTGATTGTATGAATATATTTCTGGAGCAGATGTCGAAAGATTTAGGCACGAAAAAAGCCTTTCTTGTAATGGATTGTGCAGGCTGGCATAGATCAAAAAGTTTGAAAATTCAGAAAAACATTACCATTATATACTTGCCTCCTTATTCACCAGAACTGAATCCTGTTGAGAGGTTGTGGCAATATATCAAACACAATACTTTACGCAACAGAGTCTACGATACCATAGGCTTACTTGAAGATGTTCTGTGTAATTTTATTGTCAGTATTTCCAGTGCTACTATTAAACGAGTTTGTAATGTTTCTTATTTGTTCGATTAGTAATGGAATTTGGTATTATATATAGATGAAGCAGGAGTTGATAATAAGTTATACCGAGAATATGGACGTGCTCCAAACGCTAATTCTGGATTAAGGAAGGAAGAAAGTATAGGAAATGGAAGACTTTTTGGATTTCAAGGAATAGGAAATGAGAGTAGAAAAGATGTGAACCAAGAAATTAACGGGAGATCTATGGCGAGTATGTTCAATTTCAAGTCTATTTTTGAGGTAGCCAAAAATCGTCTCAATGATCGACCTTTTTCTCAGCAAAATCTTTTCATGTAGTGAAATTAATGCGTTTTTCATCCCCTTTTTCACCTTGGTAACAAGTTTCAAACCGCGGTTAAACAACTCTTGGAAAAGCTCTTTTTTAATATAGCCTTTATCACCAAACAAAAGACCGGTTAATTTCTTAGTTAGGTTTGCTACAGGCTCTCTATCGTCAACATTACCTCTTGTAAGCGTAAAAGCTTGAATTTCACCTTTCTCATTAATTATCAAATGTAGTTTAAAGCCGAAAAACCAGCCATATGTACTCTTGCTTAATTTTGCAATTCCAGCAAAAACCTTATTTCTTGATATTCTTTTTGCATGGCAAACTGCAATAGGAGTTGTATCTATGTATGAGATTCCAGTAAGTTCTGACCATCCGCAAAGGCACTGTAATAGCATGGCTAAATGCCACAAAACCCTGGGCTTTAGAGCAACAAACCTAGTGTATGAAGGCAACTTCGAAAACTCTGTTTGTAGAGCAATGTTAGGTAATGCAGGTAGAAAGCCTTAAAATTTTCACAGGGAGATTGCTTATACAGGAGGATTATTGTGATAATTTCCGAATGTGTAATTTCTGGCACTCTTGTGGGTTTTTACCGTTTGGCAGTAGTTTATCTGCAAAATTTTTCTCTATATCTCTGCAAAAATCATCGACCAGACAAAACAGTTTTGTTATATCTTCCATGGGTAACCTCATCTATTTTTTTCTATTTGTTGCGTTTACCCTACTCTCCTGACTTTTCTATTCTCTTTTTAATCCAGAATTAGCGTTTCAAAGGTGGGTGTGACAAAGAGGTATTCAATATATGGTTGGAGAAACCTAAATTGCCACTTGGCACAACCATAGTTATGGATAATGCTACATTTCATAAGACCACTAAAACAAAATCATTAATAGAGTCTTTTGGCTGTCATGTGCTGTATCTTCCAACATATTCACCAGATTTGAATCCTCACTTTTACCCACAACTTTGAGAGGTCATTATGCGAAGCATAACCATGCTTTCCCTGAGGTTTTCATAACCACGCCATAGAGTCATAGTTCCTGGTAAATTATCACTTTTTCTATTCATAAATCCACCTAATTTTCCTAACCAAATAATAGCTTGTTTTATGTTTGGAGGTTCTTCTGGCAATTTGGCTACTTTATGCTCACGTATGTAAAGGGTTTTCCACTCTTCATTACTTAAAACCTTAGTACAAACCTCCATAGGATTCGATAAAGCGATTTTTGTTAAATATAAAATATTAAATGCAATAATGCTCTTTATAGCGATTAATTTCTCTAATCTTTCTTTTGTAGCTAAACGAGAGCTTTCTACCTTACATCCTGATTTTAAAATCCTAAAATACTCCTCGATTTTCCATCTTAGCTTATACCAATTTATCCTTTCTATAGCATCTAAAGTGCTATTAACTGGTACATTAGTCAGCAAAGTCCAATCAATAGCTTCTACTCTTTCAGGAGGATTTGTTTCTTTGGCACTTACTACATATATAGCGATTTTATCACTTATTTTATGCTCTGTATCTTTCGATCCATAAATGTAAGGAGATCTGATAGGTATATAGCCTTTCATATACCTGACTTCAATGTTAGCTTTTCTTGAGATCTGGTATTTATTTTCAGCAACATTCAAGACAATTTCCTTTTTTACAGGCAGTTGAGTTATACGTGTTTGCAAATCCGTTTTTCCCCCTTCAATACAGATGAATTTCCTATTAGTTCGGTTGCGGATTACATAAAAACTGTCCAATGATTCAACAGTCCATAAAAACTTAAAAATATCTGCTTCCCTATCACCAATAGTAACAAGCTGTACACCTTCTGCGAGGTTATTTAGGGTTTCTTTTAGTGCCGCTATCCACTTATAGCTTTCTTTCTCCTTTATAGCAGTACGGTATTTCCTGTTTGCTTTTTCTTGGGCTGTTTCTTCCCTGATAGAACGTGCCCAACACTGTTGAGAAGATAGCCCTAAAGGTAATCCGTCTTTGTTAACCATTAAGTTACTGTGCAATAACAAACCCTTTTTATATTTTGTATAGGCTTTAGAAATACTACCTAGACCCTTAGTCTTTATATGAGAGTCAAAATCCAAATAACTTGTATCTTGAACTGAAAATACCAGCTCATTTCCTTTTATCCTTTCCATAGTTTCTTTATAATGGGAAGAATAAATTTCCTTAGCTTCAAGCTTCTCATTGCTAAATAATCTGTATGCACCTTTAGCTTCTTTCCATCCTACACAGCTTTGACTAATTGACCCAGACGCCTTATTCTCTATTAAATAGCTTGTTTTAATAAGTCTTGTATTAAGCCTTACATCTCCCAGATTAACATGTCTCAACTCTTTTTCTAGCCATTTATCTCCTAAGCCATCAGCACATTGTACATTTCTATTTACTTCACACATTTTTACCTCATCTTAAGTATATTTTTCTCTATCTTACTTGCTTTTTATACTTGTGGGTAAAAGTGAGATTTGAATCCCATAGAACACTGTTGGCATACCATCAAAAGCCGCCTCAGACCTCTAATGTATAAATGTACAGACTTACAACTTTTGGTTGGTAATACCATAATGGTAACTTATTATTCATTTTAGAAAATACTATAGGTAGCTTCAAGTAATACCTTATACGTTTTGCAACTTTCTTACACTTCTGTTTCATTTTTTAATAAAGCTTTTTTTAGCATAAATAATTCAGTGGATGCGTTTTTTAAGTAACAGCCCAGAATTTTAACTTCAATAGTTCAGCTATGTTTCAAAGTACCTGTCAGCGACTATTACGATTGCAACACACACTGTCTTGTAAATCTTCTTTCCCTTTAAAACTTGCAGTATTGCTTCAGCACTAACCAAGTTTACCTTTATTATAACATTTTGATGCGCAAAACCTCACTTTTCTTATTCGATTTGCTCATACACCTTTTTGCATTTTGAAGGAACTCTATATTCACTATTTGATACGCTTTCAATTTACATTAAAAACATCACTTATAATTCTCACGTTTTGAATTTTTATAAAATCAACTGAGTACTACAATTATAGCACTTCTCATAATAGTCCAAAAAAGGTAAGATATGGATTTATAGTAGTGATGGTAAGCATGCCAGCAGCATATAGTTATGACTTAAGGAAAAAGGTAATGGAAGCATTGGATGAAGGAGAGAGTGGAGAAACTGTTGCCAAGAGATTTAAGATTGGAAAAACAACTTTATATGAGTGGAAGAAAAGATGTGAGAAAACGGGAGATTTTCAATCAAAAAAGCCTGGAAGCGTGGGCTATAACCATAAAATTACCGACTGGAATGCATTTACTGAATTTGCAAATGAGCAAGGTGGTAAAACTCAGTCAGAGATGGCTAAGCTTTGGGGCAATATTAGTAGACAAACGATTCATCGAGCACTTAAAAATATAGGATTCACAAGAAAAAAAAGACCTACGGGTATAAAGAAAGAAATGAGGAAAAGCGAGCTCAATTTGCAAGGGTTATAGCGACAAAAGAACCTGAAAACTTAGTGTATATAGATGAGTCTGGCATTGATAACACTGAACCTATGGGTATTGCCAGAAAGGACAGCGGTTTTATGCCCTAAAATCTGGAAAGAAAACTCAACGAATCAGTATGGTTGCAGCCTTAAGTAGAAGAAAGATAGTTGCTCCATTAACCTTTGAAGGCCACTGTAATATGGATGTTTTTAATGGATGGTTTGAGCAATTTTTGACACCAATCTTGGAACCTGGACAAACTGTCATTCTTGACAATGCTACTTTTCATAAGTCTGATAAGATTATCGAGTTTGCTAAAGGAGTTGGTGCAGAAATTTTGTATCTGCCTCCATATTCTCCAGATTTCAACAAAATTGAGCATTATTGGTTTGCTATAAAAAACAGAGCCAGGAAAAACATTCCTCTATTCGAATCCTTTCGTCGTGCTGTTGATTCTGCCTTCCTATGACCCGTTCGGACTATTATGAGAAATGCTATATCAACTAACTCTTGGACCGAATATATCTGCTTCTTGGTAGTTTACTACTTCTTCTCTCTCCTCATCTCCAATAACTTAATTAATATTCAATTATATAAAGTTTGATTTTCGGAAGATCAATTGTGTGATGATTTGTTAAATGTTGCTATCTCTCCTCCTAATTTGGAAATAAGTAACAAATTCTACTTTTAAATTTTCTACTTTTATCTTAAAGTTTTCGCAGAGTTCTAAAAGATCAGTTATATTACCTCACAGCTACCCTATGTTTACCTTGTTTCATCGCTCTACTGAAAAAATATAAATAAGAAGAAATTTTTATAAACTTGGCAACGACCTACTTTCCCTTTTTAAGTATCATCGGCGCTAAAAAGTTTCACTTCCGAGTTCGAAATGAGATCGGGTGGTTCATTTTTGCTATAGCCACCAAGTCAACAAAAATTTCTTACTTAACAAATTTTAATTTAATATTTAACACTGCATATGCACATATAGAAAGCAAATAAATCAATCAGGCTATTAGTACCAGTTAGCTTCACATGTTACCATGCTTCTACACCTAGCCTATCAACGTGGTAGTCTCCCACGGCCTTAATTGGGAAATTTTTTTGAAGAGGGTTTCTTGCTTATATGCTTTCAGCAATTATCCCATCTATACATAGCTACCCAGCGATGCTATTGGCATAACAGCTGGTACACCAGAGGTATATACATCTCGGTCCTCTCGTACTAGAGTCAGATCTTCTCAAATTTCCTTCACCCACGGCAGATAGAAACCGAACTGTCTCACGACGTTCTAAACCCAACTCACGTAACACTTTAATCGGCGAACAGCCGAACCCTTGGGACCTTCTCCAGCCCCAGGATGTGATGAGTCGACATCGAGGTGCCAAACGGTGTCGTCGATATGAACTCTCGAACACCATCAGCCTGTTATCCCCGGCGTACCTTTTATCCGTTGAGCGATAACCCTTCCATACAGAATTACCGGATCACTATGACCGACTTTCGTCTCTGCTTGGCCTGTCAGCCTCGCAGTCAGGCAAGCTTATGCCATTGTACTATCAAGCTGATTTCCGACCAGCTCTAGCTTACCTTCGCACGCCTCCGTTACTTTTTAGGAGGCGACCGCCCCAGTCAAACTACCCACCATACAATGTCCTAGTTCCAGATAATGAAACATAGTTAGATATCAAAAGTGTAAAGGGTGGTATCTCAAGGTTAACTCCATTATAGCTAGCGCCATAACTTCAAAGTCTCCCACCTATCCTGCACATCACACTTTTAATAGCAATGTAAAGCTATAGTAAAGGTGCACGGGGTCTCTTCGTCTAACCGCGGGTACCCCGCATCTGCACGGGGAATTCAATTTCGCTGAAGTGATGTTGGAGACAGTGGAGAAATCGTTACGCCATTCGTGCGGGTCGGAACTTACCCGACAAGGAATTTCGCTACCTTAGGACCGTCAGTGTTACGGCCGCCGTTTACTGGGGCTTCAATTCAGAGCTTGCACCCCTCCTATTAACCTTCCAGCACCGGGCAGGCGTCAGACCCTATACTTCCACTTACGTGTTTGCAGAGTCCTGTGTTTTTAGTAAACAGTCGCTACTCCCTATTTTGTGCCACCTACTTATAGTTGCCTAAAAGCAGGTTACCCTTCTTCCGAAGTTACAGGTATAATTTGCCGAGTTCCTTCAACATCATTCTTTCAACACCTTAGTATACTCTACTCATCCACCAGTGTCGGTTTACGGTACGGCCTCATAAATACAAGTGCTATTTCCTGGAGCTTCTTTTAAGCATAGATCAATCCAATCAGACCTATACAAATACAAAACCCGTCACACTTAAGAGGTTTAGGAATATTAACCTAATTGCCATCGACTACTCCTTTACGGACTCGCCTTAGGAACCGACTAACCCTACGTAGATTAACTTAACGTAGGAACCCTTAGATTTTTGGTGAGAGTGTTTTTCACACTCTTTTACGCTACTTATGTCAGCATTCTCACTTCCGATATCTCCAGCAGTTTTTACAAACTGCCTTCACAGACTTACGGAACGCTCCGCTACCGCACCTATTAATCGAAATCAATAAGCACCCACACCTTCGGTATACAGCTTTAGCCCCGGTACATTTTCGGCGCAGAAAAACTTATTTAGACAAGTGAGCTGTTACGCTTTCTTTAAAGGATGGCTGCTTCCAAGCCAACCTCCTAGCTGTAATGGTTTTTCTACTTCCTTCCCCACTTAGCTGTAATTTTGGGACCTTAGATAGTGATCTGGGCTGTTTCCCTTTCCACCACGGACTTAGCACCCATAGTGTGTCTGCTGTATAATTAATTATTGGTATTCGGAGTTTGGTTAGATTTGGTAAGATGATGAATCCCCCTAGTCTATCCAGTGCTCTACCCCCAACAACATAAATACAACGCTCTACCTAAATAGATTTCGCGGAGAACCAGCTATTTCCAAGTTTGATTGGCCTTTCACCCCTAATCACAACTCATCCAATAATGTTGCAACATTAACTGGTTCGATCCTTCAGTATGTTTTACCATACCTTCAATCTGGTCATGACTAGATCACTTGGTTTCGGGTCTAATCCATAAAACTAAACGCCCTATTCAGACTTGCTTTCGCTACGCCTACACCTATCGGCTTAAGCTTGCTTCATAGATTAACTCGCTGACCCATTATGCAAAAGGTACGCTGTCACTCTAAATATCAATAAATTGATATAGAGCTCCAACTGTTTGTAAGCACTTGATTTCAGATTCTATTTCACTCCCCTCCCGGGGTTCTTTTCACCTTTCCCTCACGGTACTTGTTCACTATCGGTCGTTAAGGAGTATTTAGGCTTGGAGGATGGTCCCCCCATATTCAAACAGGATTTCACGTGCCCCGCTCTACTCAAGGATTTAAAAACTTTCTATTTGTACAGGACTATCACCTTCTATGGTTACCATTTCCAGAGTATTCTAATTCTTATTTTTAAATCACTAGCCTTTTCCGCTTTCGCTCGTCACTACTAACAGAATCTCGGTTGATTTCTTTTCCTTTGGCTACTTAGATATTTCAGTTCACCAAGTTTGCTTTATATACTTAGTATATAATAACTAGCTAAGCTAGTTGGGTTTCCCCATTCGGAAATCTGCGGATCAAAACTTGTTGACAATTTCCCGCAGCTTATCGCAGCCTGCCACGTCCTTCATCGCCTCTTAACGCCAAGGCATCCATCAAGTGCTCTTAATAATTTATTTATCTGACTATATGTAGAATATGCAGAGTTAAATATTAACTTACAATTGAATTGAGATTAAATAATCTCTACCATAAAACTTTTCAAACATCTAAAAACTAATCTTCTATATGTTACAATCTGATAAATCATATGTCAACGCCTTTTTACACAAAACATTTACCTATTATTATCAACAACAATATACCAGCAATCTTAAACATTATAATCTGAGAAATATTTGACAAATTGATATGTACAGAAAAATTAATGAAAAAGATATTTTGTAAGATAAAATGTGTTAAAATTAGTTACCTAAAAATGAAAATGAACATTTGGAGTATTTCTAATGTATGAAAAGTAATCTATCTTTTATAAAAAACTTTGCTTTAAATTGTATATCCAAGCTCACTGGCTTATTAAATAGTAAAAAAGTAAAAAATTTCATTATGGATAAATACAGTACTCTCCATAAAGAAATTGTAGTGTTTCTTGAAAAATCTAAAAACCTGTTAAATACCAACACTGAAATCGGGTTATATCACTTCTATAAAGGTAATATATCAGATGCAAAGTTAAGATTTTGGTTAATTAGCATATTCTACCCTAATTTACCTCTAGTCTGGTATAATATCGGAAGATGTCATTTTGCAATAGGCAATACTAACAAAGCTTATAATTATTTAACAAAAACCCTAAAATTAGATAGTAGTCATAAAGAAGCTTCTTACTATATAAAGAAAATAACAAACACATCAGATATTGTGAAATTGCCTAAAAATCTCATAAAGCAATATTTTGATTACACAGGTGAATATTTTGTTGAGCATTGGCTAATTGCTAAACAATACAGAGGGCATGAGCTAGTACACATGATAATTACAAAAGTCTTTAACAACTCCACTTCTAAACTGAATATACTCGACCTTGGTTGCGGTACTGGAATATGTGGTCACTTCCTAAAAATAAGTAATATTAGAAGTCGCATAACAGGAGTTGACATCTCAAATAGAATGCTCAATATTGCAAGAGGATGCCTTATAAAAGGTAAACCTGTTTACGATGAGTTAATACATACAGAAATGAAAGAGTTTCTTAAACAAGAGAAGAACCAGCAGTATGATGTAATCATCTTTGCTGAAGTGCTACACTATCTACATGATTTTCTAGCAGAATTGGAACTAGCAAAAGGATTGACAAACAAAAAAGGGGTTATTGTATGTTTAGTAAGAAGAAAGGAAGGTAAAGGTATTGACTTTGTAAACAAAGGAGATTATTTTCGTCACTCAGAAGATTATATTCAGCATGTTGCAAAAGAAACAAATATGCAAATAAGTCAAATGAGTTACTGTAAAATATATGGCAGCCAAGTTGATGGTATCTTGTTTGCATTACAGTATCCACAAAAAAATTTAACAACTTAATCGAGAAATCGCTCAAATAAATGTCTATATTATCATAAAGGGAGTCTTATGAATTACATTGCTATTAACTACGCAAAGGATAGTAAATTAACTGATTTTGGAAAAGCAGTTCTATTGGACAGGTATTTAATAGAAAATGAAAGTTATCAAGATCTCTTTATACGTATTGCCAATTACTACTCTGATAATAAAGGGCATGCACAGCGTCTTTATGATTACATGAGCAATTTATGGTTCATGCCTTCAACTCCAATACTTAGTAATGGTGGTACCAAGAGAGGATTGCCTATTTCCTGCTTTCTTAACGAAACTGAAGATAGCTTGCAGGGAATAGTTGATTTATGGAATGAAAATGTTTGGCTCGCTGCACGTGGTGGTGGAATAGGTAGTTATTGGGGAAATTTACGTTCAATTGGTGAAAGTGTCAAAGGTAGCGGTAAAACATCAGGAATTGTGCCATTTATCGTAGTACAAAATGCTCTGACGCTTGCAATCAGCCAAGGATCCTTAAGAAGAGGAAGCTCAGCAGTTTATCTTCCTGTATGGCATCCAGAAATAGAAGAGTTTCTAGATTTACGCAAGCCAACTGGTGGTGACCCAAATCGCAAAGCATTAAATATACATCATGCTGTAATAGTAACAGATAAGTTTATGCAAGCTGTTGAAGATGATCAAGAATGGGATTTAATAAGCCCTCATAACAATAAAGTTATTTCAACAGTAAAAGCACGGGATATATGGATTAAAATATTAACAGCAAGAGTTGAAACTGGAGAACCTTACATTATTTTCCTTGATGCAACAAATAACAATAAGCCAGAATCTTACAAAAAACTCAACTTAGACATCAAAATGTCAAACCTATGCAGTGAAATAACTTTAACTACAGGTTACGATCACCTGAAAAAGTCACGCACTGCTGTATGTTGTTTATCATCCGTAAATCTTGAATACTACGAAGAATGGAAAGATAATGAGCTTTTCATAGAAGATATAATGCGTTTTCTTGATAATGTATTAGAGGATTTCATAAACCAAGCACCAAATGAAATACAGCGAGCAAAATATTCCGCAATAAGAGAGCGTAGTATCGGTCTTGGCGTGATGGGTTTTCATTCATTTTTACAAAGTAAAATGGTTCCTTTTGAATCAGTAACAGCCCAACAATGGAATAAAAAAATATTTAAGCATTTGCGCGAGCAAGCAGATGTAGTTTCTAAAAAATTAGCAGAAGAAAAAGGGCCATGTCTTGACGCTAAAGAAATCGATCTAATGGAAAGGTTTACACATAAGCTCGCTATTGCTCCAACTGCCTCAATTTCGATTATCGCAGGCAACACTTCTCCTGGAATAGAGCCGTATGCAGCAAACGTATTTATACAGAAGACACTTACAGGTTCATTTGTAGTACGAAATAAATTCTTGCAAAAACTACTAGCAGAAAAAAATCAAGACAATGATGAAACATGGTCCTCAATTTCAACAAATGAGGGTTCTGTTCAGCATTTAGATTTTCTTAGCAAGCATGAAAAACTGACATTTAAAACAGCATACGAACTTGATCAACAATGGATCATAGAACATGCAAGTGATAGAACTCCTTATATTTGTCAATCTCAATCAGTAAATCTGTTCTTACCTGCCAATGTGCATAAACGTTACTTACATAAAATACATATGCTTGCTTGGAAAAAAGGATTAAAGAGCTTATACTACTGCAGGTCACAATCAATGCAGAGAGCTGACAAGATTTCTCATGATATATTCAAAAAAAGCGAAATACTGCAGCAAAAAACAGATATTAATTATGATGAATGCCTATCATGTCAGTAGACTGTACATAACTTACTGTCACAAAAATACAATTCTACAAAAGTTATGTTTTCATAGATGCTACATAGAAATCCAGATGAATTTCTAAAGTCTATTCCAAGAGATAAACGTATAATGTGCCTTGATATGGGAGAAAAACAAACAGGCATAGCATTTAGTGATAAAACACAGCTTATAGCTACAGCTCATAGTATATATTATAGAAGAAATATGAGCAAAGATTTAGGTTATCTAAATAGAGTGCTTAAAGAAAATGAAGCTGGATCAATGGTAATAGGACTACCATTCACAATAGATGAACAAGAGACCGAATGGTGCAAAGTAATAATCCAGTTTGCAAATAAAATAATAAAAAAGTGCAAAGTACACATATACCTACAAGACGAAAGTCTATCAACATCTCTTGCAACTCACGCACTAAAAATTATTGGAATATCAATCACAAAATCAAAAAAAATAGATGATAAAATTGCTGCATGTATTATTCTGCAACGAACATTGGATAAGATAAATGCAGTTAAATAGCTATTGGTTCCGTTTCTGTCATTTTTTTAGCTTAATTCACAACACTAACTATTAAACAAGAGAGAGATATATTAAGTTATTATAAGTATAAATGAGATAATTAATCTAATTATTAACAATATTAAAAATATTGGTATAATTTAAGCATGTAAATGAGAAGATAACTATGAATGAAACCGTGAAACAGCTCATAAAAATACTCAACCTTCATTAAAATACTTTACAGAACCGTCATCAAAGCTAGATGAAAAGAAGTTTAAGAAATATTGTATAAACATCTTTCGTTGCAAAATCATGAATTTGGTGCACATAAAGAAAAAATTGATCAGATTGTTAGAGAAGGTTACCAAGATTACTATGATACGTGTGAATTAGTAAGCAAGGGAATGTACTATGTGTACAGAATATACTATTGTGAAGAGAATGGGAAACTTGTGGCCCGTACCCTCAAATATCTTGCACAGAATAAACTAAAACTTAGCAAGTACACAGAGATTTGCTATTTACAGGAGGAAGGGCAACTTAAGCTTGTTAGAGAGTTTGAATCTCCTCAAAACGCTAATTCTGGATTAAGGAAGGAAGAAAGTATAGGAAATGGAAGGCTTTTTGGATTTCAAGGAATAGGAAATAAGAGTAGAAAAGATGTGAACCAAGAAATTAACGGGAGATCTATGGCGAGTATGTTCAATTTCAAGTCTACTTTTGAGGTAGCCAAAAATCGTCTCAATGATCGACCTTTTTCTCAGCAAAATCTTTTCATGTAGTGAAATTAATGCGTTTTTCATCCCCTTTTTCACCTTGGTAACAAGTTTCAAACCGCGGTTAAACAACTCTTGGAAAAGCTCTTTTTTAATATAGCCTTTATCACCAAACAAAAGACCGGTTAATTTCTTAGTTAGGTTTGCTACAGGCTCTCTATCGTCAACATTACCTCTTGTAAGCGTAAAAGCTTGAATTTCACCTTTCTCGTTAATTATCAAATGTAGTTTAAAGCCGAAAAACCAGCCATATGTACTCTTGCTTAATTTTGCAATTCCAGCAAAAACCTTATTTCTTGATATTCTTTTTGCATGGCAAACTGCAATAGGAGTTGTATCTATGTATGAGATTCCAGTAAGTTCTGACCATCCGCAAAGGCACTGTAATAGCATGGCTAAATGCCACAAAACCCTGGACTTTAGAGCAACAAACCTAGTGTATGAAGGCAACTTCGAAAACTCTGATTTGTAGAGCAATGTTAGGTAATGCAGGTAGAAAGCCTTAAAATTTTCACAGGGAGATTGCTGATACAGGAGGATTATTGTGATAATTTCCGAATGTGTAATTTCTGGCACTCTTGTGGGTTTTACCGTTTGGCAGTAGTTTATCTGCAAAATTTTTCTCTATATCTCTGCAAAAATCATCGACCAGACAAAACAGTTTTGTTATATCTTCCATGGGTAACCTCATCTATTTTTTTCTATTTGTTGAGTTTACCCTACTCTCCTGACTTTTCTATTCTCTTTTTAATCCAGAATTAGCGTTAAAAATATCGAAATTATATACCTACCACCATACTCACCTGAACTCAATCCTGTTGAGAGGTTTTGGTTATATATAAAACAGAACATTTTACGCAATAAAATCTACGATACAATTGTTCTGCTTGAATGCGCTTTGTGTAAATTTATTACCTCTCTTTCCCCTTCCACGGTTAAACAACTCTGCTATGCTTCTTATTTGGTTTATTAATAATGAGAATTGGTATAAGTTATGTGATTTTTAACTTTTCTGTGAGTATATATGCGTATATTCATGGTTAGAGGGTGAAAATGAAAAAAATTACTTACTTTAGTAGTCTGCTGTTCTCTGTCAGCACCGTCTTTTGGAGTTGATTGGATTAGAGATAAAATCTATACTTCGTCGTCATATGGTAATCTTGATATTAATTATGAGCTTGGCTATCATTATACAGATAGCATAAAATTTCAGCTGGTCCTGTATTGAAATCTGTTTTGTTTGGAGGATCTTTGGCAGAGTTAGGATTCATGGCAAAGCTTCATTATCATCATCAATTTGAAAGTACGGATATTACCCCTTATGTTACTTTTGGTGTAGGAGGTGGAGCTAAAGTATCTCTACCAGCACAGCAAGGTCAACAGCCAGACGTAAAAAGTTTTTTCCTACCAGATAGGTGCTGGTATTAATCTTCCACTTTCTGAGAGAACGAATGTTTTCGCTGGCTATAAACTTCACAAGTTCAGTAATTTTTCTCATGGGTTTGAACATGGAATGAGTTTTAATTTATAAGCTCCGATTGAATGTTTTTAGTGAAAGCTTGAGTTTTTATTAACGTCGTAAAGTTTTCATGAGACTAAGAGAATTGGAGAGTAGTCAAGTTTTAAAACTTGACTACTCTCCACGAGGAAAAGCAGATAAAGGTAGAAGTATTTCATGTTTTTATTTATATTGACAGTATGTGTAACATCATTTACGATTAGTGTTAATAACAATAATTGATATTTGTCATGTTTGCAGTAATCGAAACTGGTGGAAAGCAGTATTTAGTAAAAAAAGGCAGCATAATTAAAGTAGAAAGATTACAAGCTGAAGAAAAAGAGGAAGTGGAAATCAATAAAGTGATTTGTGTTTCAAACAATGGCTTATCTTGTTCATCTAATGCTGTTGTTAAAGCTGAAGTACTGGAGCAGTGTAGAGATAAAAAAAATATAATCTTTAAGAAAAAGAGAAGAAAAAATTACCGTAGGAAAAATGGTCATAGGCAGTATATTACTGTTCTTCGTATCAATGAAATTAGTCTTCAAAAGTAAGAGGTAAGATATGGCAACTAAAAAATCAGGTGGTAGTTCCTGTAATGGTAGAGATTCGGCAGGGCGTCGGCTCGGGATAAAGAAGAATGGTGAGGTTATTCCAGGTAACATAATTGTACGTCAAAGAGGTACAAAATTTCATCCTGGAAAGAATGTTGGTATGGGTAAAGATCATACAATTTTTGCTAAAACGAAAGGCTGGGTGAGTTTTAGAAAATCAGCAAATAAAAAGACGTTTATTGATGTTGTGCCTACAGATGATATGCAAGCCTTGGCTTGAATAGATACGGGTCTGTAGCTCAGGTGGTTAGAGCGCACGCCTGATAAGCGTGAGGTCGGAGGTTCAACTCTTCCCAGACCCACCATTTAAATTTGCAATAGTTTTGATATTGTGTAACTAAACGATGGTTTTACATAAGAATTCAGTAACCAGTGAATCAGTAGCAGCCGGTCATCCAGACAAAGTAGCAGACCAGATTTCAGATGCAATACTTGACGAATACCTTTTTAATGACTCTTCCTCTCGTACTGCAATAGAGACTTTAGTTACTAAAGATAATGTTATTATAGCTGGGGAAGTATTTGGGCCGAACATTGAAAATAGCAAGATTGAAAGTATTGTACGGAATACAATAAAAGGTATTGGTTATGAGCATGATGGTTTCCACTGGGAAACAGTGAAAGTAAATATATTGCTACATGAACAATCAAATGACATTGCAATAGGTGTGGATCAAGGTGCTGGGGATCAGGGCATAATGTATGGCTATGCAACAATAGAGACAGAAAGCCTCATGCCGGCACCCATTTTTTATGCACACTCGATTCTGAGAAATATCATGAGTATGGTCAAAGGGGTAAAGCTTGGTCCGGATGCAAAATCGCAAATCACTTTGGCGTATGAGAATAACCTTCCAGTGCGTGCTGAAAGTATTGTTGTTTCAATACAGCATCTTGAGGATCTGAGTCAATCGAAAGTGAAGGAAATAATTTATCCTTACATAGCTTCATCTTTACCTGAAGGGTGGATGTGCCCTAAAGAAAATCTCTTAGTCAATCCAACAGGTAGATTTGTTATTGGCGGACCAGTTGGTGATTGTGGATTAACCGGACGAAAAATTATGGTTGATACTTATGGAGGCTATATTCCACATGGTGGAGGAGCGTTTTCTGGAAAAGATGCAACAAAAGTTGATAGATCCGCGGCTTGTATGGCGAGATACCTTGCTAAAAATATTGTCTTTGCAGGTTTAGCTGAACGTTGTCTTGTGCAGCTTTCTTATGCAATTGGTGTCTCAAAACCTACTTCATTTTACATTGATACATTTGGCACGAATACAATAGATGAAGAGAGGATTAAAGGGTTTATTGAAGGTAACATAGATTTATCAACTAAAGGCATAATAAGACATTTATCACTTAATCGTCCTATATATAAACGTACAGCCTGCTATGGGCATTTTGGTAAAGAATCGGAAAGTGATGGTGGATTTTCTTGGGAAGGTGTGGACTTATCTACTGATTTTTGTAAAGAATTTAATATAGAAGAAAAAAAGAGAGAATTTCTTTAAACTATTAAACTCTTTTATTTCTAGCTTGATACTGATATAATAACTTATTATTAAATTGTAAGTAACTTTTTAGTAATTATACCAGTTTTAATATTTATGAGGCTTACAAGATGTCCGACAAACCAAAAGAAGAATTTTACGATATTGCTGTAAGAGAGTCATCTGGCCTTATTGAAAAAATAATAAAACATCCTTTCAATGTTGAATTAATGAACAGTACTCTAGATTATGAAAAGTTTAAATTTTATCTTCAGCAGGATTTTTTATATTTAGTGGACTGTACTCGTGCTTTATTGATTATTGCAGCTAAAGTTGATGACATTGAAATAATGGGCAGTTTGGTTAATGTAGCAAGGGGAACATTTGTGGTTCGAAAGCAGTATACTGAATATTTTGAGACTTGTGATTTATCCGATAATCATAAAAAATCAAAATCTTGTTCTGCTTTTACTGACTTTTTTATGCGTGCTGCATATCATAATTCTGTTGCTGAAGCTTTAGCAGCGTCTTATCCTTGTTTTAATATATACCAAATTATTATAAATCATATGGTAGGAGAGGTTATGCCTAAAAAAGTTGAAGATCACAGATATCAAGGGTGGATTGATATCTATAATAACACAGTAATGAATGCTACGATTAATCAAGTTACTGACGTTGCAAATAATCTATATGCAAAGGCTGGTGATTATGAGAGGAAAAAGATGCGTGAGTTTTTTAAGAGAGGTCTAGAGCTAGAAATAATGTTTTGGGATGAGATGTATTCTCTAGCATAGTCTGTAGTATTAACACTAAATTATATTCTAGTTTATGTGATGTTTAGTGGTATAATTAAAAGTTATTATGGGTCAAATCTTTTAAAGGATATTATTGAGCATCCTTTCAATGTTGAATTAGCAAACAATACTTTAAACATAGAAAATTTCAAGTTTTATATACAACAAGATGCATTTTTTGTAGCTGATTATGTTCGTACTGTTTTAATTATTGCATCAAAAATGGAGAGTTGTAACAACATTGTTCCATTAATTGAGGTGGCTCAAGGAGGAATAGAGATTATAAGAGTGTTATGCGACCACTACTTTGCTGTATACTCTATAAATCGTGGAGAAAAGTCGCTAGAGTGTTTCAATTTTACTAACTTTCTTTTGTCTACTTCGTATAGCGACATTTATGAAGCTGTAACAGTTATTTACTCTTGCCATTTTATATATAAAGTTGTTATTGGTAGTATGAGAAGTAAAATTAAAAAAAATAATAGGTATAAGGATTGGTTTGATTTTTTTAGCAGTAGCTTGATGGAATCTGGATGTGTTGCTTTGGAAGATATTGTTGACGAGTATTGTAACAAAGCAAGGGAAAGTGAAAGAACCAGAATGCTTGAATTATTTAAAATAACAGCACAATTTGAGTTAGACTTTTGGAATAGCGCATATAATTTTTCAAAATTTGATCAAGATTTTAAGAAATATTGACAATTTTAAGCTAATTTGTATGCTTGATATGTATTTTTGAAGGTGATATGAAAAGCAAAGAACATGATTTTCATTTAGTGGACCCAAGTCCCTGGCCAATTGCTATATCAGCAGCAATTCTTATTCTTGCACTTGGATTAGTTGGTACACTCCATAAACAAGTTTCTGGAATATTTGGTTTAGTTTTGGGAATCTCTGCGGTATCAGGAGTGCTGTTTTATTGGTGGAGAGATGTAATAAGAGAAGCAATTTATGATAAATGCCATACTGCCATTGTAAAACATGGACTCAAGCTTGCAATGTACTTATTTATCCTCTCGGAAGTTGTGTTTTTTATAGCGTTCTTTTGTTCATTCTTTAAAGCCTGGCTTGATCCGGTTTTTTTATTTGAAGCGTTTTCTCCTACAAAAAAAGTTGAATGGCCCCCTGAAGGGATTTTACCACCGGATCCGTGGTCGTTACCATTTATGAATACACTAATATTATTGCTTTCTGGTACAACAATTACTTCAGCACATCATTTTTTACTTGAAAATGATAAAAAAAGCATGATTAAAATGCTGTCTATAACTATATTGCTTGGGATGTTCTTTATAATAGTGCAAGCAATTGAGTATTATGAAGCAAGTTTTTCTCTACAAGAAGCGGGAGAGAAACTTATCTATACATCCAACTTTTACATGATTACTGGTTTTCATTGTGTGCATGTTATAATAGGTATAATATTTTTGTCAGTATGTTTATTTAGAGCTCGAAAAGATCAATTTACACCTCAAGATCACTTATGCTTTGAGTTTGCTTCTTGGTATTGGCACTTTGTCGATCTAGTCTGGATATTTTTATTTCTGTTTATTTATTGGTTAAGCATTTATTAAGTGATTAAAATAATAGGCCTAGATCCAGGGATGAGTAAGACTGGTTGGGCCATTATTAGACTGGAAGAAAAGAATAATATTAAATTTTTGGGTGGCGGTACCATATCAACTGATGGTAAATTGGGTGTAGGTGAACGTCTACATATAATTTTTGAACAATTAAAGAAAGTAATTTTCCTATACTCTCCAAATGAAGCTGCTGTAGAAAAAATTTTTATTAATAAGAATCCAAAATCTTCGCTAACTTTAGGATATGCAAGAGCAATTGCAATTTTAATATTACGAATGACGGCTTTACCCATGAATGAATATGATGCAAACTATATAAAAAAGAGCATTACTGGAAATGGTCATGCTGATAAGGGTCAGATTATATTTATGGTAAAGCAAATAGTTAAAAGCTCAAATATAAAATGTTACCATACTGCTGATGCTCTTGCTACAGCAATTTGTCATGCTTATACGAGAAATTCTTGTTTTATGAGAATTGGTAGTTAATTCAAATTTTAAACTTGTAAGGCGTGGATTTTTGAAATCTTGCATCTAATTATAAATACATATCAGTTATCAGATTTAGAATATAGCAGAAATTGCTGCAGCAATAATATAACTATCTTCTATCTATAATGAAGACAAGTAGTGAATCACTATTTGCGATTCACTTTTTATCTGTTTAAGCTTTACTATCTTTCTACGGAGTTTTTAGCTTCAATTTGTAAACTATTTATTTTTGTTGCTAAAGGTTTACCTATTGTGCTGGAATTTGTGGATGACTGTTCTTTCTCTCGTGACCTATTTTTGGACAGTATCTTTCTTATTTCTTGAATATTGCTCTCTCTTTCTTCTCGAGTCGGTAATGTTGCAGTATAAGACTGATCTTCACGCAGCTTTATATAAGAATGCTCTTTACCACCAAATTTATAATTTCCAGTCATATTTTGTATAATTATCTGGACCTTTTCATAACTATAACTAATACCAATTCCCGCTATACAAGCAACGAATAGAAAATAATGGAAAAAAGCCATACTGAAGTAAGTAAAATAGCGAGGTTTAGATGGGCATTAAGATCAAAATTATTGGATGAAAAAGTGGTGAAATCAGCAAAAGAGATGCTGAAGAGAGTAAGAAATAATGCGTATGTTGCAAAAAAACTAAATGCTGTAATTGCAGCAAAAAAGCACAGTATAACAGCTGTAGCAAAAATATGTTGCATTTCGAGAAAGGCAATTACTACATGGATAAAGCACATAAAATTTGGAAGAGAAGAAAAATTATTTGCTCCACCTCAACGCCGTAGAAAAACTATATTGAACCAAAGTCAACTTGAACGAATTGAGTTGTGGATAGAGGAAAACCCCAATATTACTATTAACGCTAATTCTGGATTAAAAAGAGAATAGAAAAGTCAGGAGAGTAGGGTAAACTCAACAAATAGAAAAAAATAGATGAGGTTACCCATGGAAGATATAACAAAACTGTTTTGTCTGGTCGATGATTTTTGCAGAGATATAGAGAAAAATTTTGCAGACAAACTACTGCCAAACGGTAAAAAACCCACAAGAGTGCCAGAAATTACACATTCGGAAATTATCACAATAATCCTCCTGTATCAGCAATCTCCCTGTGAAAATTTTAAGGCTTTCTACCTGCATTACCTAACATTGCTCTACAAATCAGAGTTTTCGAAGTTGCCTTCATACACTAGGTTTGTTGCTCTAAAGCCCAGGGTTTTGTGGCATTTAGCCATGCTATTACAGTGCCTTTGCGGATGGTCAGAACTTACTGGAATCTCATACATAGATACAACTCCTATTGCAGTTTGCCATGCAAAAAGAATATCAAGAAATAAGGTTTTTGCTGGAATTGCAAAATTAAGCAAGAGTACATATGGCTGGTTTTTCGGCTTTAAACTACATTTGATAATTAACGAGAAAGGTGAAATTCAAGCTTTTACGCTTACAAGAGGTAATGTTGACGATAGAGAGCCTGTAGCAAACCTAACTAAGAAATTAACCGGTCTTTTGTTTGGTGATAAAGGCTATATTAAAAAAGAGCTTTTCCAAGAGTTGTTTAACCGCGGTTTGAAACTTGTTACCAAGGTGAAAAAGGGGATGAAAAACACATTAATTTCACTACATGAAAAGATTTTGCTGAGAAAAAGGTCGATCATTGAGACGATTTTTGGCTACCTCAAAAATAGACTTGAAATTGAACATACTCGCCATAGATCTCCCGTTAATTTCTTGGTTCACATCTTTTCTACTCTCATTTCCTATTCCTTGAAATCCAAAAAGCCTTCCATTTCCTATACTTTCTTCCTTCCTTAATCCAGAATTAGCGTTTTGAAGGCCACTGTAATATGGATGTTTTTAATGGATGGTTTGAGCAATTTTTGACACCAATCTTGGAACCTGGACAAACTGTCATTCTTGACAATGCTATAGTATTTCCTAAAGTAAATGATAAAGGTATAATAGAGTATTTGAGTTATAATGGCATATAGTGTGGATTTAAGGGAAAAGGCAGTATTGATGATAGAAAAAGGGAAGACAAAGGTTGAGATAGCAGAGCTCATGGAGATAGGAATAGCAACGCTGTACCGCTGGTTAAAAAAGAAAGCTGCTGGTGAAAGCCTAAAGCCATCTAAAAACGGTAGCTTTATTCGAAAAATAGACCCAAAAATACTCGAAGAATATGTTACAAAGAATCCAGATCATACTCTGGCAGAGATGAAACAAAATCTTGGATTTGGAATAAATTCAATTTGGTATAGACTAAAACAGCTAAAAATTACTTTAAAAAAAAGTCACACTATATCAAGAGCGCAATCAAGAAGATAGGCAGCAATTTATTGATAAAATCTCAAAAATAGACCATTCCAGCATCTTATATATAGATGAAGCAGGAGTTGATAATAAGTTATACCGAGAATATGGACGTGCTCCAAGAGGAAAGAAAATTTATGCAGATATTCCAGCGAGAGAGAATCGGTATAGTAGCCGGGTGGATTGGAATGAGATTTATTGCACCAATGACTTTCAAAGGTGGGTGTGACAAAGAGGTATTCAATATATGGTTGGAGAAACCTAAATTGCCACTTGGCACAACCATAGTTATGGATAATGCTACATTTCATAAGACCACTAAAACAAAATCATTAATAGAGTCTTTTGGCTGTCATGTGCTGTATCTTCCAACATATTCACCAGATTTGAATCCTCACTTTTACCCACAACTTTGAGAGGTCATTATGCGAAGCATAACCATGCTTTCCCTGAGGTTTTCATAACCACGCCATAGAGTCATAGTTCCTGGTAAATTATCACTTTTTCTATTCATAAATCCACCTAATTTTCCTAACCAAATAATAGCTTGTTTTATGTTTGGAGGTTCTTCTGGCAATTTGGCTACTTTATGCTCACGTATGTAAAGGGTTTTCCACTCTTCATTACTTAAAACCTTAGTACAAACCTCCATAGGATTCGATAAAGCGATTTTTGTTAAATATAAAATATTAAATGCAATAATGCTCTTTATAGCGATTAATTTCTCTAATCTTTCTTTTGTAGCTAAACGAGAGCTTTCTACCTTACATCCTGATTTTAAAATCCTAAAATACTCCTCGATTTTCCATCTTAGCTTATACCAATTTATCCTTTCTATAGCATCTAAAGTGCTATTAACTGGTACATTAGTCAGCAAAGTCCAATCAATAGCTTCTACTCTTTCAGGAGGATTTGTTTCTTTGGCACTTACTACATATATAGCGATTTTATCACTTATTTTATGCTCTGTATCTTTCGATCCATAAATGTAAGGAGATCTGATAGGTATATAGCCTTTCATATACCTGACTTCAATGTTAGCTTTTCTTGAGATCTGGTATTTATTTTCAGCAACATTCAAGACAATTTCCTTTTTTACAGGCAGTTGAGTTATACGTGTTTGCAAATCCGTTTTTCCCCCTTCAATACAGATGAATTTCCTATTAGTTCGGTTGCGGATTACATAAAAACTGTCCAATGATTCAACAGTCCATAAAAACTTAAAAATATCTGCTTCCCTATCACCAATAGTAACAAGCTGTACACCTTCTGCGAGGTTATTTAGGGTTTCTTTTAGTGCCGCTATCCACTTATAGCTTTCTTTCTCCTTTATAGCAGTACGGTATTTCCTGTTTGCTTTTTCTTGGGCTGTTTCTTCCCTGATAGAACGTGCCCAACACTGTTGAGAAGATAGCCCTAAAGGTAATCCGTCTTTGTTAACCATTAAGTTACTGTGCAATAACAAACCCTTTTTATATTTTGTATAGGCTTTAGAAATACTACCTAGACCCTTAGTCTTTATATGAGAGTCAAAATCCAAATAACTTGTATCTTGAACTGAAAATACCAGCTCATTTCCTTTTATCCTTTCCATAGTTTCTTTATAATGGGAAGAATAAATTTCCTTAGCTTCAAGCTTCTCATTGCTAAATAATCTGTATGCACCTTTAGCTTCTTTCCATCCTACACAGCTTTGACTAATTGACCCAGACGCCTTATTCTCTATTAAATAGCTTGTTTTAATAAGTCTTGTATTAAGCCTTACATCTCCCAGATTAACATGTCTCAACTCTTTTTCTAGCCATTTATCTCCTAAGCCATCAGCACATTGTACATTTCTATTTACTTCACACATTTTTACCTCATCTTAAGTATATTTTTCTCTATCTTACTTGCTTTTTATACTTGTGGGTAAAAGTGAGGATTCAAATCTGGTGAATATGTTGGAAGATACAGCACATGACAGCCAAAAGACTCTATTAATGATTTTGTTTTAGTGGTCTTATGAAATGTAGCATTATCCATAACTATGGTTGTGCCAAGTGGCAATTTAGGTTTCTCCAACCATATATTGAATACCTCTTTGTCACACCCACCTTTGAAAGTCATTGGTGCAATAAATCTCATTCCAATCCACCCGGCTACTATACTGATTCTCTCTCGCTGGAATATCTGCATAAATTTTCTTTCCTCTTGGAGCACGTCCATATTCTCGGTATAACTTATTATCAACTCCTGCTTCATCTATATATAAGATGCTGGAATGGTCTATTTTTGAGATTTTATCAATAAATTGCTGCCTATCTTCTTGATTGCGCTCTTGATATAGTGTGACTTTTTTTTAAAAGTAATTTTTAGCTGTTTTAGTCTATACCAAATTGAATTTATTCCAAATCCAAGATTTTGTTTCATCTCTGCCAGAGTATGATCTGGATTCTTTGTAACATATTCTTCGAGTATTTTTGGGTCTATTTTTCGAATAAAGCTACCGTTTTTAGATGGCTTTAGGCTTTCACCAGCAGCTTTCTTTTTTAACCAGCGGTACAGCGTTGCTATTCCTATCTCCATGAGCTCTGCTATCTCAACCTTTGTCTTCCCTTTTTCTATCATCAATACTGCCTTTTCCCTTAAATCCACACTATATGCCATTATAACTCAAATACTCTATTATACCTTTATCATTTACTTTAGGAAATACTATAGTTGCAAGTTATTCTCGGTTGCTTAGCGAAAAGCACTCACTCGATACAAGGTGCATAATGCAATCTGATTGGTATAGAGAGCTATTTCCGAAAGTAGAATTATGCAAAGATCAAAACACTAAATATAAATTTCAAACAGTGCAAAGAGGATGTCGAATTGCAACATCAGTTGGGGGAACATTAACCGGTGAAGGTGGAGATTTCATTATTGTGGATGATCCACTAAGTCCCGCACAAGCTTTGAGCGAAACATTTAGAAAGCGTGCTGCAAACTGGTTTGATCAGGCTTTAGTAACCAGGGTCAACGACAGAAAAAAAGGAGTTATCGTTCTTGTGATGCACAGACTCCATTTAGAAGATTTAACTGGTCACCTCCTCTGTAAACCAAGAAACATATGGCATCATGTTTGTTTACCAATAATAGCTGAAGATAAGGAGATTATTTATTCAGTTAATAATCATATTCCAGAGCATGAACAGGAAATATACTCAAGAAAAGAAGGTCAATTGTTGTATTCCCTAACTGAAGGAAAAGAAGAAATTGAGATGATAAAAGCTGGACTTGGGAGTTATGGTTTTGCTGCTCAATACCAACAAAACCCTATACCACTTTCAAGTGGTATAATTAAACGAGAGTGGTTGAAGCGCTATAAAAATTTTCCTGATAGCCTCTTGCATGTAACACAAAGTTGGGATACTGCAATTTCAACAAACAATACAAGTGACTTTAGTGTCTGCACTACCTGGACAAAAGTAGATAATACATTCTATTTACACCAATTCTCATTATTAATGAACCAAATAAGAAGCATAGCAGAGTTGTTTAACCGTGGAAGGGGAAAGAGAGGTAATAAATTTACACAAAGCGCATTCAAGCAGAACAATTGTATCGTAGATTTTATTGCGCAAAATGTTCTGTTTTATATATAACCAAAACCTCTCAACAGGATTGAGTTCAGGTGAGTATGGTGGTAGGTATATAATTTCGATATTTTTAGGTGCCTTTAAATTTTTTGACTTATGCCAACTAGCGCAATCCATCAAGAGAAAAGCCTTTCGTATTCCTAAATATTGCGACATCTGTTCAAGGAATATATTTATACAATCAGTGTTGACGTTTGGTGCAAATAAGCTAAAATTCTCTCCATTTCTGGGATTAACTGCACTATAGAGATAAAAATTTTCCCTACCTAATTTTACCTTAACCTGTGTCCTACTGCCTTTTTTAAACCACCCATGTCCAACTTTCGAATGTGTACCAAACCGTGATTCATCGAAGAAAAATAGCTCTTTTTCAGAATGCATGACAATAGTTTCATTGAGGTTTTTTTTTAAACTCCTCTTGCTTGTTTTTATCTTGTCCACTATGAACTGGTCTTGGTGTGATATATGAGAATTTCATTCTTTGCATATTACGATGTATTGCGGATTTTCTGATATTCAAACCAAATCTTTCTTGGATTCTTATTCTCATTTCTCTAATAACGCTAATTCTGGATTAAAAAGAGAATAGAAAAGTCAGGAGAGTAGGGTAAACTCAACAAATAGAAAAAAATAGATGAGGTTACCCATGGAAGATATAACAAAACTGTTTTGTCTGGTCGATGATTTTTGCAGAGATATAGAGAAAAATTTTGCAGATAAACTACTGCCAAACGGTAAAAAACCCACAAGAGTGCCAGAAATTACACATTCGGAAATTATCACAATAATCCTCCTGTATCAGCAATCTCCCTGTGAAAATTTTAAGGCTTTCTACCTGCATTACCTAACATTGCTCTACAAATCAGAGTTTTCGAAGTTGCCTTCATACACTAGGTTTGTTGCTCTAAAGTCCAGGGTTTTGTGGCATTTAGCCATGCTATTACAGTGCCTTTGCGGATGGTCAGAACTTACTGGAATCTCATACATAGATACAACTCCTATTGCAGTTTGCCATGCAAAAAGAATATCAAGAAATAAGGTTTTTGCTGGAATTGCAAAATTAAGCAAGAGTACATATGGCTGGTTTTTCGGCTTTAAACTACATTTGATAATTAACGAGAAAGGTGAAATTCAAGCTTTTACGCTTACAAGAGGTAATGTTGACGATAGAGAGCCTGTAGCAAACCTAACTAAGAAATTAACCGGTCTTTTGTTTGGTGATAAAGGCTATATTAAAAAAGAGCTTTTCCAAGAGTTGTTTAACCGCGGTTTGAAACTTGTTACCAAGGTGAAAAAGGGGATGAAAAACGCATTAATTTCACTACATGAAAAGATTTTGCTGAGAAAAAGGTCGATCATTGAGACGATTTTTGGCTACCTCAAAAATAGACTTGAAATTGAACATACTCGCCATAGATCTCCCGTTAATTTCTTGGTTCACATCTTTTCTACTCTTATTTCCTATTCCTTGAAATCCAAAAAGCCTTCCATTTCCTATACTTTCTTCCTTCCTTAATCCAGAATTAGCGTTAATAGTAATATTGGGGTTTTCCTCTATCCACAACTCAATTCGTTCAAGTTGACTTTGGTTCAATATAGTTTTTCTACGGCGTTGAGGTGGAGCAAATAATTTTTCTTCTCTTCCAAATTTTATGTGCTTTATCCATGTAGTAATTGCCTTTCTCGAAATGCAACATATTTTTGCTACAGCTGTTATACTGTGCTTTTTTGCTGCAATGACAGCATTTAGTTTTTTTGCAACATACGCATTATTTCTTACTCTCTTCAGCATCTCTTTTGCTGATTTCACCACTTTTTCATCCAATAATTTTGATCTTAATGCCATCTAAACCTCGCTATTTTACTTACTTCAGTATGGCTTTTTTCCATTATTTTCTATTCGTTGCTTGTATAGCGGGAATTGGTATTACTCGATGTATATCGCGCAAAACTTGAATATCCAAAACTTAAAGAGAAAGTTCTATCGCTGGCTGCAAGGTGGAAGCCACACGCAATTTTAATCGAAGCAAAAGCAAGCGGTCAGCAATTGGTTCAGGAGCTCAGGAAAAACAGTGATTTACCTATTATTCAAATAGTACCACATGATGACAAATTAACTCGATTTCACCGAATTGTACCAATTATAGAATCTGAGCGGGTTTTTCTCCCTAACCAAGCAGTATGGCTTAGCGACTTTGAATATGAGATTTTAATGTTTCCAGAAACCCGTCACGATGATCAAGTAGACAGTACCGTGCAATATCTTCAGTGGGTGAGAAACAATATTGCTAGAGTGGTAGCTATACGTTCATTGTAGCTTGAAAAGGTTCCTCGGAATTGTGTATAATTTTTTTAACTGAGCTTATTTAACTTATCCATTTTCTGAATGATATTTTAGGGTTTATTGAAATAAATACTACGCAAAAATTCTATCTCTGGGTGCTTAGATGAATATCTTTATATTAGACGAAAATCCTGTAACTGCAGCACAAATGTTATGCGATAAGCACATAGTAAAAATGCCGCTAGAAACTGCTCAATTGCTTAGCAGTGTTTTTTCAATAGCATTAAAAGAGCCAAATCCTTTAGTCAGCATTACAAACCAGAATATAGAAGTTCCATATAAACTTACTCACAAAAACCATCCTTGTTCTTTATGGGCTAGACAATCAAAAGGAAACTTTGATTGGTTAATAAAACATGGAAAAGAATTGTGTATAGAATATAGCTTGCGATACAAAAGAACGCATAAATCCGAAGAAGTTATAGATTGGTGCGATAATAACAAGGATTTGCTAATATTTCGATCAGCTGATATACAAGCTTTTACACAAGCGTTACCTGATCGATATAAATGTAGTAACCCAATAGAAGCCTATAGAGAATATTACCTAAAAGAAAAGATGAGATTTGCTAAGTGGGAAAAAGGTAGAGAAGCACCAGATTGGTTGCTAGACAAAATGCTATAGGTTATAAAATTATCCAAATCGGTCATAAAAAAGGTAAATTGAAGCTACAAAAGCAATGCTGGCCGATAATGTTGATGTTTATCAAGTTTATTGATCTTTCTATTTGTGAGATTAAAGAATTTAGTGAACTGTTATTTCCAATACATGATGGGCTGTTTGCACTGTAGAGTGTCATGTACACATCTGTACTAACAAGTAGAGGCAAATCTAAGTCAGTTTAGACATAACACTTACTTTAAAAAACTTTATTTTACTCTGATATTCTAGCGCTTTTCTGTGGTATTTTGTAGGAGTATAATTCGCAAAACTATCTTCCTTATAGATTAAAGAGTTACACTGCTTTATATGTAACTCTATCCACTCTGCATAATCTTGATGATCAGTTGCAATAAATATTTCCCCTGTGACAAGTATTTTTTTTGCTAATAAATTTAAAAATTCCGTATTAATTAACCGTCTTTTGTTGTGACTTCTTTTTGGCCATGGATCTGGAAAGAGAATAAAGAATTTTTCAACACTGTTGTCAGGAAAATTGGCAATTAATTCTCTTGCATCTTCTGTCCATATTAAAATATTTTTTATGCTGTGTGCTTCTATGCTTTTTAGCAAGGAAGAAACCCCCTTTAAATAAGGCTCACATCCTATAAATAATAGATCAGGTTCATTGGATACTTGATGAAGCATATTTTCGCCATTACCAAAACCTATTTCTACCCGTATTCTTTTTTGTAAGTCTACGATCTTTTTTATAGATTCCTTGCTGTTTTTAATAGAATACTTCCCCAAAACATTCAACTTCAACCTAGATCTTCTGGAAAATGACCTAATCCAATTATTATTCCTAGATAACATATCTTACATAACTTAATCTTTTATAGCTTAAGCAATTCTCGAAATGAATTAATGAGAATTTACTTGTCACTAATTATTAATATTATATAATATATGAGTTCTAATGAAGTTAAAATTAAAAGGTATGGAAAGTACAGTTGCTATCAAGAGGCTATCATCAAATAGGTTCATAGAAGAGATATTTCAAAATCAATTTGATAATCAAGACAATGACTTTTGTGAAGATTCTTTTGCTAACAAAATCAAAGAAGGAGATGTGGTAGAAGGTATAATCACAAGAAGAAATTCTAATGATATTGTGGTTGATGTTGGTTTAAAGTCAGACGGAAGAATTCTGATTAAGGAGCTCAGTTGTAATGATGATATCACTGTTGGCTCGAAAATTAGAGTTTATGTTGAAAGAATTGAAGATTACCATGGTAATGTTGTTCTTAGTCGTGAGAAAGCAATCAGAGACGAAAAATGGAATAAATTGGAAGAAAGCGCAATTACAAAAGATGAAGTAACAGGAATCATTAAACGCTCAATTAAATGCGGTTTTATTGTTGATCTTGGTGATGGAATAAGTGCGTTTTTACCGCTGAGTCATGTGGATTTGAAGCAAATAAAAGATGCTAATCACCTTATTGAAACTGAACAAAAATTCATCGTTCTTAAAATGGATAAGAAGCAGGGGAATATTGTAGTATCAAGAAAGCTGGTATTAGAGAAGTTGCATGCTGGTGAAAAAATTAAGTTTTTAGAATCTTTAAATGAAGGTGATGTAGTAGAAGGCAAAATAAAAAGCATCACTCACTACGGTGCATTTGTTGGCATTCATGAATCAGATACAGTGGGAGTTATAGATGGACTGCTACATATTACGGATATCTCTTGGAGTAATGTAAGTCATCCATCTGCAATTTTTTCTTGTGGTCAGCATATAAAAACTAAAATTATAAAAATAGATAGAGAAAATGGAAAAATCTCCCTGGGTGTAAAACAATTAGGAGACAATCCTTGGCAAGATCTAGAGTCAAAATGTCCAATTAACAGCGTACACAAAGGATGCGTAACGGGTATAAAAGATTGTGGATTCATTGTTGAGATTAAACCTGGGATTGCGGGTTTGGTACACTCATCAGAAATAACTTGGAGCAAGAGTAATTTACCAATTAGTAGTTTTGTAACAATAGGACAAGAAGTGGATGTAAAAATTCTCGGTATTGACATTATTAAAAATAAGATGAGTTTAAGCACAAAAAGGTGCGTAGAGAATCCTTGGCAAGTATTTATTGATAAATATCCTCTTGGTTCTATTGTTTCTGGTAAAGTTAAAAGCAACAATGGTTCACAAATATCTGTGACTTTTGATAATTCTGAGATATCTGAGGACGTAGAAGGAACAATTTATATGCAAAATCTAAGTTGGTCGAAAAACAATTCAGATGAGATAAAAAAGTATAATGCAGGTGATGAAATAGAAGCAAAAGTGATAAGGGCTAACGTAGATCGGACAAGAATTTATCTTGGAGTAAAACAAATAGAGTATGATCCTCTTGAAGAACTGATAGAGAAAGTTAAAGTAGGGGATAAAATTCAGGTTACTGTAAGTAAGAGAGAGGAAAATGGTCTAATCGTTGAAATTGAGAACAATGTAACCCTTTTAGTAGATCAAGAGCATTTACCAGAAAATAAAAAGTTTTCTATATCAGAAAAAATACAAGTTGAAGTAGTAGGTGTTGAAAAATATAATATAATATTATCTGCCAAATAACTTCTTGTGCTTCATATAAATGGCAACGAAATCTGATATAATAGCAAAAGTGGCAAAAAAAAACCTTTTGTTAGATAAGGTTATTATAGCAGCCATAGTTGATAGTTTTTTTCGAGTGTTTTCAAACACGTTAAAATATCATAATAGAGTTGAAATCAGGGGGTTTGGTTCTTTTTCAATTAGAAGCTATAACTTGAAAGAAGCAAGTAATTTGACGTCACAGAAGGTTGCAAAACATCGATACTTTAAAACTTATTTTCGTAGCAGTAAAAAGTTATCCCTCTTGATAAATGAATGAAAATCTATATTGTAAATTTGAAAGTTGTACAATATAGCATCATATGCAAGTAGTAGAAATAGTTATACATAATAACACATATAAAATATCTTGCGAAAGTAAAAAGAAGGACCATTTATTACAACTTGCTAATAGCTTCAACAAGCTAGTTAGCTCCATATCTCAAAGAACTGGAGGTAAGGGCTCAGATGCATTAAATTTCTTACTTGCAGCATTGACTCTCGAAGACAAAATTTTAGAATTAACAAAGCGATTAGACGAAATAAATCAAGAATGCAAAAAGCATAGGGAGGAAAAAAGAGTAGAATATGCTGAAGTATTAGATAGGGTAAACAAGATTATTGGGTGCATAAGTGATTAAAGCAAGCAATCAAATCGACTACCTCACTACTCAAATCAGGGGGGAGAAGTCTCTTACGAGTTATGTAACAATATAATTCGCAATCATCAAGATCAACTATTTTTTCGTATTCAATTAGTTCACTTAAGGAAAATTTATCAAGATATTTCAATGCAAAATGCCCTAAAAGTATATCAGTTTCTTTACAACCCCTATGCCAACTCCTATACATCAGTTTTCTTCTTAATAAGGAGATATCTATCATCGTCATTAAACTTTTTTTTTAATTTAAAGACTAAACTAAATACTTGTCAAGCAAGGCGCATTTTAATATACTCAACGTTTGATTAAGATTTAAAACATAGGTGGAATTAATTTCTCATCAACTTAGCGCTGGAATATATTATTTTTTATCGTTTTCTTTAATAATTTCTATCATAGTATTCGTGCATGAATTTGGGCATTATATTGTCGCTAAAGCATGCAAGGTTAAAGTTGAATCTTTTTCTATAGGCTTTGGTCCTGAAATTTTTGGTTTTAACGACAAGTCTGGAACTAGATGGAAATTAAGTGCCTTTCCATTGGGTGGTTACGTTAAAATGTTAGGGGATACTAATGCAGCAAGCGTTCCTGTTGATCAACAAAAATTAACTGAAGAAGAAAAATTATACTCATTCCATACAAAACCTCGATATCAAAAAGCAGCAATAGTTTTTGCAGGGCCTTTTGCAAACATGATATTTACCGTTATAGTCTTCACAATATTTTTCAGCGTGGCAGGTTATTATCGCACTCCACCAGTAATTGGTAATGTAATTGAAGAAAGTGCAGCAAAGCAAGCTGGCCTATTACCAGGTGACACTATTATACAGATCAATGAGTACAAAATAAAATACTTTGAAGATATTTCACGCGTGATAATGTCCAACCCTGAAACAAGAATAGAAATTAAGTATAGCAGAAATAACGAAGAGTACAGAACTATCCTAACTCCGTTTACAGTTGAGGATAGAGATGTCTTTGGTAACATAATAGAAAGAAAAACTATAGGAATTACCTCAATTAATATGATAGGGTTAAAACAGTCATCTTTTCTTGGAGCTGCTAGCCTATCAGTGAATGAAACCTACCACACTATGTGTTTAACAATCAAAGCACTCTTTCAAATTGTTGTTGGTAAAAGGAGTATAAATGAAATAGGTGGGCCAATAAAAATTGCAAAATATTCAGGGCAATCAGCTAAAAAGGGACTTATTATGGTTCTATATTTTATGGCAATTATTTCAGCCAATTTAGCTGCAATTAACTTACTGCCAATACCACTACTAGATGGTGGGCATTTATTTCATTATATTATAGAAGCAGTTATACGTAGAGATCTGAGTTTGAAATATCAAAAATATGCAGCCACTTTTGGTGCTACCATACTGTTTTTGTTGATGGCAGTTGCAATCACAAATGATATTAGGCATCTTTTTTAAGATACATATGAAAAAGTTATTTCACATACTAATAATAATATTTATTTCTTTTCCCACTCTACTTGTTGCTCTAGAAAATAAGGAAAAAGTACAGATAAAAAATATTAAGTATATTGGCAATGAGCGAGTAAGTGATCAAACAATAAGGTTTTATACAAAATTGGAACCAGGTAATCATATAAATGATGATGATGTAGATTCAGTTATAAAAGATTTATATAAAACAAAGTTATTTGCTAGTATTAACGCCTATATCGATGATGAAAAAAACTTAGTAGTAAAAATTCATGAGAATCCATTGATTAACAAAGTAACATTGAAAGGCAATAAGTTATTTAACAGTAAAGAGTTGCTAAATAACGTTATCCAGTCAAAATCACTAACTATTTTCACTGAAACAAAATTACAAAACGATTTAATAAATCTAGCTACTCTTTATAGGAACAGTGGTAAAATTGGTGTTAAAATTGCATATGAGCTAGATAAGCTTGGTAGCAATAGGATAAACCTAATTTTTAAGATAAAAGAAGGAAGAACGTCTAAAATTAAGGGTTTACGATTTATAGGTAATAAAAACTTTTCAGCAAATGAGTTAGAGCAAGTTATCAAAAGGCATAGCAATGATATATTTAGTAAGTTATTTAGAGCCATTTTTAAAAGCGGAACTCATTATTCACCTCAATATCTACTGATTAACACAGAACTGCTTGATCGCTTCTATTCATCTAAGGGATATATTCAAAATAATATCCAACCAATTGTTGAGGTTGATAATAATAACCAAATAGAGTTAACTTTTTTGATTGATGAAAAGCAGCAATACTTATTTGGAAATAATGAAGTTAATATTGAAACTGAGATTCAGGATTTAAGTTTAAGGGAAGAAATATTAGAATTTATCAAAGAGGAAAATAATCAAATATTTAATAGAGTTAAAATTAACAATACAGCAGAAAAAATAAGTAAACATTTAAGCGAAAAAGGATATATATTTGCAAAAGTTAATCCAGAATATACACAACATAACAATATTGTGGATGTAACTTACAAAGTGCTACCAGGTAAAAAGATTTATATAAACCAAATTACTATTGATGGCAATGACCGCACTTTAGATAAAGTAATTAGAAGAAAACTTAGTATGGCAGAAGGTGACGCATATAACACATCTGAGATCCAAAAATCACGTAGAAAATTGATATATAGTGATTTCTTTGAAACAGTAAAAATAAATAGTTATACAGTGGATGACAATGCAGTGAATCTTGATTTAAATGTTAAAGAAAAAAGAACTGCCTCGTTATCTTTAACAGGTGGTATGTCTCTTCCTGGTGGAGTATTTGTTAAAACCGATTTCACAGATCGTAATTTATTTGGTAGTGGTAAAGAAATATCTTTTGCTCTTGAAAAAAGTCAATATGTTCTTTCTACTAGTATAGACGCTGTTGAAAATAATTTTAACGACTCTGATACTTCACTAGGCATGGGTGTTTTTTATGAAAAACAAGACAAACCAAACACTACTTTCGATACCTGCAACTGGGGAGGAATAGCAAAAGTATCATATAAAATCTCAGAAAATCTAACCAATTCCTTTCAATATTCTTATAAGTATAATCACATACACATGGACAATAAGAGTGGAAAAGATGAGGATATCTCTGAGATAATAAGAGATCAAGAAGGTGAGTATCAGGTTTCATCAGTGGGATATACGTTATCATACAATAAACTGGATAACCTCTATACTCCTAAAGAGGGATATTTATTGCGCTTAAATCAGGATATTTCAGGATTGGGAGGAAATGTAAATTTCCTAAAATCTGAATTCTTATCTTTTTATACACATCCTATATTAAGCAAAATTGATGATGATATAACACTGCGCTTTAAAGTAGCAGCAGGTCATATTTTTTCTTATACCGATGAAGATCTAAACATTGGCCAGCACTTTTTTAAAGGGGGTAATGAGATTAGAGGATTTGATCTTTCCGGCATTGGACCAAGAGCAGAAGACAAAAATAAAAGCTCATTGGGAGGCAAAACTTATTTTAATTTAACACAGCAAGTAGATTTTCCACTATCTAAATTATACGACTATGCTGGTATCAAAGGCTCACTATTTGTTGACTATGCAACACTTTTTGGTTTAGATGAAAAGGAGGGATATAGTGGAGAATATTACGATAGTAAGCTTATAAGAGTATCACCAGGCTTTGGCTTTTCAATGCCCTCTCCTTTTGGTAGAATTAGATTAGATTTTGGGTTTCCTTTAGTAAAGGAAGCTTGTGACATAATACCATCAACAAACGTTAAAATTTCTATTGAAGCGGGGATTTGAATGAAATATATACAGTTATTTACATCAGTTATTGCCTTAATTATTTCCTTATTTGTGGGGTATAAGTTTGTAGGGTATCAACCTCAGAGCACGCTTAATACAAAGGCTGCCATTATTGATAGTGATAAGGTTGTCAATGAATCTCTGGCTCTGCAAAATATACAACAACAAATAAAGGAGCAGAATTCTAGATTACAGAAGGAATTTGAAAATGAGTTAGAAAAATTTAAGCCATCGAAAGAGGAATTTGACCTTTTGTCAGAAGAAGCAAAAAAAGAAAAGACAGAACAATTTAGTAAGCATACTGTAAGTGTTAGGGATAATTACGCTAAGAAAATGTCACATTTAGAAGAAAATTATAGAGAAGCAGTAGAAAGTGTCTTTAACAAGATAAAAGAAGTTGCTAAAAAAACAGCAGAAAAAAACAACATAGATTTGGTACTATTTATTTCAAAAAAGAATCAAGTTTTATACTCTATGGATGAAGTAGATTTATCGGATGTAGTATTAAAAAATGTAAACAAGGAAATACCCGAATTTGCTTTGCAAAACATTGAATAGACTTATGCAATGTAATATCAATGATATTATAAAAATACTACCACATTCTTATCCTTTTCTCTTAGTAGATAGGGTTATAGAATGCGATCCTGGTATGAGTATAAAAGCAATTAAAAACGTGTCTTTCAACGAGCAATTTTTTATTGGTCATTTTCCTGGCCATCCGATAATGCCAGGAGTTTTGATAATTGAATCTTTAGCTCAGGTATCTGCAATATGTGTTCTAGGTAAAAAGGTAATGGAAAATAAAGTTGTTTACTTGAGATCAATTGAAAATGCAAAATTCACAAAGCCAGTTACTCCAGGAGACGTATTGATTCTTCAAGCTAATATTCAAAGTGTGCGTTTAGGTCTACACAAATTTGAGTGTGTTGCATATGTTAAGGAAGAAAAAGTTGCAGAAGCAATAATCTCAGCAGCATTAAAAAATAAATAAAATCTTCATTTGTAAGAAACAGTATGTACGCTGTATAGTATAAAGATGCAACTGAATTTCAAAATCTCATTTTCAAACTTATACACTCGTAGTGAATTAATAAAGTTAGATGAGGCGTTTTTAGATTACATAAAATCGTCAGATGAAAGCTTGTTTTGTTCATTAATTGAAGCAAGAGAAAAAGCAGCTTCTTCTTCGATGTCATCCCAGTGCTTAACACTGGGATCTAGAAAACAAGAAGGATGGATTCCAGCTTGGATGACAGATGATTGTAATAGCCAGTTAATAATAGACCTTTCATATTTACTTGATGAATTCATTGCAAAACTTTTCAACATTGAAAAAGAAATAGAGGAACTAAAGAAAAAACACAACGACTTTGCTGTAATATACAGATGCAAAAGGTTTTTTGTTCAGCGCTATGCATTGAAGAAATACACTGATGTAGTAAATATTGATTATGTAACCAACAGGTTAAATAGTTTCCTTACTTTGCCAACAACAGAAAAAAACTTTTCTGAGCAGGTAATGAATTGGCTTGAAAATAAAGAGGATCACAAAGAAGAAATAGAACTTGCAGCTCAATATGCAGTTTGGAGAGTAAAAAATAAACAGAATATACTATTTAGCATACATAAGAAAATTGATTACGAAAATCTCGTATCATTCTTGAAAAAAGAAGTAGACGAGGTTGAGGTTCTGTATTCAAATGAGGTGAAAAGAAGATATGGTTTTGATCTAACAAGCAAAAAGGTGAGTTTGAATAAAGCGCTAGATAATGCTCACTACTGCATATTTTGTCATAAGCAAAGTAAGGACAGCTGCTCAAAGGGGCTAATCAATGATGACAACACTTTCAAAAAGTCTCCACTTAGAGTTGAGCTGCACGGCTGCCCACTAGAGCAGAAAATATCAGAAATGAATCTGGTAAAAAGCGAAGGATATAGCATAGCAAGTCTTGCAATTGTGATGATAGATAACCCATTATGTGCAGCTACTGGGAATAGAATATGCAATGATTGCATAAACTCATGCATATATCAGAAACAAGAGCCTGTAAATGTGCCAGTGGTTGAAACAAGGATTTTGGACGACGTACTCAATTTGCCGTACGGATTTGAAATATATTCTCTGCTTAGCCGTTGGAATCCTTTAAATTTTCAGCGTCCATTGCCAAAAGAAAATACTGGAAAAAACGTTCTAGTTGTAGGACTTGGTCCTGCGGGTTTTAATTTAGCTCATCATTTATTAAACGATGGGCATAACGTTATCGCCATTGATGGACTAAAGATTGAACCTTTGATCGATAATTTTCAGCTAATTAAAGATTTCAAACACGAAAAATTGAGTGAACGCATGGCAGATGGGTTTGGTGGGGTGGCAGAATATGGCATTACTTCCCGATGGGATAAAAATTACTTAAAGATTATTAGATTACTACTGGAAAGGCGTGAGAATTTCGCACTTTATGGAAGCATTCGTTTTGATGGCACGATTAATGTTGATGATGCCTTCAACTTGGGTTTTGATCACATCGCACTAGCACTTGGCTCTGGCAAGCCACGAATGATCAAAATAAAGAATATGCTGGCTCGCGGAGTGCGCATGGCATCTGATTTTCTGATGTCATTACAACTTACCGGTGCTCTTAAGTTCGACTCCATAGCAAATCTGCAAGTTCGCATGCCGATAGTTGTCATAGGTGCAGGACTCACTGCAATTGATACTGCCACTGAAGCTTTAGCATATTATCCAATTCAAGTAGAAAAATTTCTTCTTCGTTATGAGATATTAGTTGATAAGTATGGAAAGAAATATGTTGAAAAAGATTGGACGGAAGAAGAACATGAAATTGCAAATGAGCTTATATCGCACGCAAAATTGATCCAAGCAGAGCAAGAGTTAGCAAAAAAAGAGAATAGAGAAGCAAAAATATTGGAACTAACTAAGAGCTTCGGGGGAGTGAAAATTATATACAGAAAAGAGCTAAAAGATTCACCGAGCTATCGATTAAATAGCGAAGAGGTGCAAAATGCATTGTCAGAAGGAATCTACTTCATTGAAAACTTAGAGCCTATTGAAATTGTTACAGACAAATATAATCATGCTGAGTTGATAAAACTAATTGATACAAAATCCCACGAAATTAAATGTATCAAAGCACGCTCTATTCTCATAGCAGCAGGCACTGAACCAAACACGGCTATTGCAACAGAAGATAAAAAGCATTTTCAACTAAGTAATGGATATTTTATTCATTTAAACTCATTAGGAAAAGAAATAGATCCAGTATTTTCTCCTAAGATGCAGGATAAAGACAGGATATTGGTATATAAGCAAGACAATAAAACAATTAGCTTTTTTGGTGATCTTCACCCTTCGTATAGCGGCAGCGTCGTGAAAGCTATGGCAAGTGCTAAGAACGGCTACCCTATCATTTCTCAGCTTTTGAATAGAGTTAGCTTCATTTCTCCCACTCCAGCTAGAATCTCGGAGTCATATGCACACTTGTATGAATGTTGTAATGTAAGAGTAACTTTCACCAAAAAAGATGTCATTCCAGTGCCCAGACACTGGGATCCAGAAAACTTAATTTTGAATGAGTACATCAGATGGTTGTATAGTCAGAACTGGATTCCAGTGTCAGCTACTTGCATAACACCACCTACTATGCGAATTACCTACAAATTGCAGCATTTGTACACTAAAGCGTCACGCGCTGGAATAATATCAGAACACCTGGCTAACGAAAAATTTTTTAATAGAATCAAAGAGCAATTCACCGCAAAGATTATAAAAATTCAATATTTAACTGACAAAGTTGTGGAAATAGTGATCAAAGCACCACTTGCGGCAAAAAATTTTAAACCCGGACAATTCTTTAGGTTGCAAAATTTTGCAATCAATAGCAGAAAAGTCAATAATACAACCCTTGCTATGGAAGGTATAGCTGTAACCGGCACTGAAGTAGACAAAAAAAAAGGAATTATTTCCACTATTGTGCTTGAAACTGGCGGCTCCACTAATTTGTGCAGAGGCTTAAGAGAAGGAGAGGAAATAATCTTTATGGGTCCAACTGGTAAACCCACTTCGCACTAATTATATCATAATATATATTATTTATTAATAAATCTATACTATAGTATTTTCTAAAATGAATGATAAATTTCCATTATGGTATTACCAACCAAAAGTTGTAAGTCTGTACATTTATACATTATACCAAATTCCATTACTAATCGAACAAATAAGAAACATTACAAACTCGTTTAATAGTAGCACTGGAAATACTGACAGTAAAATTACACAGAACATCTTCAAACGCTAATTCTGGATTAAGGAAGGAAGAAAGTATAGGAAATGGAAGGCTTTTTGGATTTCAAGGAATAGGAAATAAGAGTAGAAAAGATGTGAACCAAGAAATTAACGGGAGATTTATGGCGAGTATGTTCAATTTCAAGTCTATTTTTGAGGTAGCCAAAAATCGTCTCAATGATCGACCTTTTTCTCAGCAAAATCTTTTCATGTAGTGAAATGAATGCGTTTTTCATCCCCTTTTTCACCTTGGTAACAAGTTTCAAACCGCGGTTAAACAACTCTTGGAAAAGCTCTTTTTTAATATAGCCTTTATCACCAAACAAAAGACCGGTTAATTTCTTAGTTAGGTTTGCTACAGGCTCTCTATCGTCAACATTACCTCTTGTAAGCGTAAAAGCTTGAATTTCACCTTTCTCGTTAATTATCAAATGTAGTTTAAAGCCGAAAAACCAGCCATATGTACTCTTGCTTAATTTTGCAATTCCAGCAAAAACCTTATTTCTTGATATTCTTTTTGCATGGCAAACTGCAATAGGAGTTGTATCTATGTATGAGATTCCAGTAAGTTCTGACCATCCGCAAAGGCACTGTAATAGCATGGCTAAATGCCACAAAACCCTGGGCTTTAGAGCAACAAACCTAGTGTATGAAGGCAACTTCGAAAACTCTGTTTGTAGAGCAATGTTAGGTAATGCAGGTAGAAAGCCTTAAAATTTTCACAGGGAGATTGCTGATACAGGAGGATTATTGTGATAATTTCCGAATGTGTAATTTCTGGCACTCTTGTGGGTTTTTACCGTTTGGCAGTAGTTTATCTGCAAAATTTTTCTCTATATCTCTGCAAAAATCATCGACCAGACAAAACAGTTTTGTTATATCTTCCATGGGTAACCTCATCTATTTTTTTCTATTTGTTGAGTTTACCCTACTCTCCTGACTTTTCTATTCTCTTTTTAATCCAGAATTAGCGTTTCAAGTAAGCCTATGGTATCGTAGACTCTGTTGCGTAAAGTATTGTGTTTGATATATTGCCACAACCTCTCAACAGGATTCAGTTCTGGTGAATAAGGAGGCAAGTATATAATGGTAATGTTTTTCTGAATTTTCAAACTTTTTGATCTATGCCAGCCTGCACAATCCATTACAAGAAAGGCTTTTTTCGTGCCTAAATCTTTCGACATCTGCTCCAAAAATATATTCATACAATCAGTGTTTACATATGGAGCAAGTAGGCTAATTTTCTTACCACTTCTTGGATTTACCGCACTGTAGATATAGAAATTTTGTCTACCAATTTTCATTTAACCTGCGTTCTGACCCCTTTTTTAAACCATCCGTGTCCGATTTTTGAATGAGTTCCAAATCGTGATTCATCAAAAAAATACCTCCTTTTCAGGGTGGGAATTGACTATTTTATTGAAGTATTTTTTAAACTCTTCTTGCTTGTTTTTATCTTGTTTATGGTGAATTGGCCTCGGTGTTATATAAGAAAACTTCATCCTTTGTATCTCACGATGCACTGTTGATTTGCTAATGTTTAGGCCAAATTCCTCTGAGATTTTTATTTGCACTTCCTTAATAGTAATATTTGGATTTCTTTCTACCCATATTTCAATTTGCTCACGTTGATTTTTGTTTAATTTGCTTTTTCTTCGCCGCTGAGAAGGGGAAAATAATTTTTCTACTCTACCAAATTTTAGATGCTTTATCCATTCAGTCAAAGCAGTCCTTGAAATTTTACATATTCTTGCCACAGCGCTTATACTACTTTCTTTTCCTGCTATCACCGCTTGTAACTTTTTTGAAACATATGCGTTATTTCTGACCTTTTTTAACATTTCTTTCGCCAAATTTACAACTTTTTCGTCTAACAGTTTTGACCTTAATGCCATTTATACCTCTCTATTTTATCTACTCTAGTATCACTTCTTTCCCATTATTGTCTATCTGTTCTTTACATAGTGGGAATTGGTATAACAACTGCTTTTCGTGATTATCCTTTAAACCTTCTGCCAATGTTTTCTTGAGATCATTTTCAAAATTTGTATTCTTTTTTTCTAGTGCACTTAACTTAGCTTCACTTTGCTTAAATTTTTCCTGTAGTTCCTCATTTATTCTATTTGTTGACTGAATCTCACTTTCTTTATCGTTCAATTGATTAGTTAAATCTGTTATCCTAGCATTTTTATCTTTTTGACTTTGTTCTAGTACGGTTACTTTTTGTGCTAATCGCTCTATGTCTTTATCCTTTTCAGCTAACTCTTTTTCCTTTCTTTTCAATTCATCTTTAAGTCTTGTGACTTCTTTTTCCACAATTTGCTTTTCTTCACTTAGTGTTCTTATTCCTGTATCACCTTCCTTTTCTATATTGTGATTAAGTTCTTCTGATTTTTTGAGTTTCTCTGTAAGTGACTTAATATAAGCATCTTGTTCCTTGATTTTTTGATCTCTTTCAAATATTGCTTGCTGTTGTTCATTAATTTCCTTTTTCAAGGAGTTACGTTCTGACTTTAGATCCTCAAGCTGCTTTGCCTGCTTTGCAAAATATTGAGCAAACGTTTCTTTTTCTTCTTTTAACTCCTCAATTCCGTCTATAATTTCATCCACTCCATTTTCTGATCCTTCTTGTTCGTACTCTTTCTCGTCATCAGACATGCTATTCTCAAGCATTTCATCTTCTTCGTCACTAAATTCACTAACGCCAGAGAAAGAACTTCTGCGTGAAGAAGGTGTATTAAGAGAAGAATATCCACTGCTACTTGGTGTAGCTGACTGTGGTGAATCTTTTGTAAATGTTTCCTCTGCTGGTGTTTGCTGCTCGTTCACACTTTTGTCCATGTCAGTAAAAGCTTGATGTAGAGTTTTTCCGTTGATAAAAACTTCTTTATTCTGCTCAACTAATTTTAATACCTCTTTTGGGTCAGTTATTTCTCCAAATTTTGGTTCATCAATCACTCTTTTTATGCCCTTATACCAATTCTCATTATTAATGAACCAAATAAGAAGCATAGCAGAGTTGTTTAACCGTGGAAGGGGAAAGAGAGGTAATAAATTTACACAAAGCGCATTCAAGCAGAACAATTGTATCGTAGATTTTATTGCGTAAAATGTTCTGTTTTATATATAACCAAAACCTCTCAACAGGATTGAGTTCAGGTGAGTATGGTGGTAGGTATATAATTTCGATATTTTTAACGCTAATTCTGGATTAAAAAGAGAATAGAAAAGTCAGGAGAGTAGGGTAAACTCAACAAATAGAAAAAAATAGATGAGGTTACCCATGGAAGATATAACAAAACTGTTTTGTCTGGTCGATGATTTTTGCAGAGATATAGAGAAAAATTTTGCAGATAAACTACTGCCAAACGGTAAAACCCACAAGAGTGCCAGAAATGACACATTCGGAAATTATCACAATAATCCTCCTGTATCAGCAATCTCCCTGTGAAAATTTTAAGGCTTTCTACCTGCATTACCCAACATTGCTCTACAAACAGAGTTTTCGAAGTTGCCTTCATACACTAGGTTTGTTGCTCTAAAGCCCAGGGTTTTGTGGCATTTAGCCATGCTATTACAGTGCCTTTGCGGATGGTCAGAACTTACTGGAATCTCATACATAGATACAACTCCTATTGCAGTTTGCCATGCAAAAAGAATATCAAGAAATAAGGTTTTTGCTGGAATTGCAAAATTAAGCAAGAGTACATATGGCTGGTTTTTCGGCTTTAAACTACATTTGATAATTAACGAGAAAGGTGAAATTCAAGCTTTTACGCTTACAAGAGGTAATGTTGACGATAGAGAGCCTGTAGCAAACCTAACTAAGAAATTAACCGGTCTTTTGTTTGGTGATAAAGGCTATATTAAAAAAGAGCTTTTCCAAGAGTTGTTTAACCGCGGTTTGAAACTTGTTACCAAGGTGAAAAAGGGGATGAAAAACGCATTAATTTCACTACATGAAAAGATTTTGCTGAGAAAAAGGTCGATCATTGAGACGATTTTTGGCTACCTCAAAAGTAGACTTGAAATTGAACATACTCGCCATAGATCTCCCGTTAATTTCTTGGTTCACATCTTTTCTACTCTTATTTCCTATTCCTTGAAATCCAAAAAGCCTTCCATTTCCTATACTTTCTTCCTTCCTTAATCCAGAATTAGCGTTTTTAGGTGCCTTTAAATTTTTTGACTTATGCCAACTAGCGCAATCCATCAAGAGAAAAGCCTTTCGTATTCCTAAATATTACGACATCTGTTCAAGGAATATATTTATACAATCAGTGTTGACGTTTGGTGCAAATAAGCTAAAATTCTCTCCATTTCTGGGATTAACTGCACTATAGAGATAAAAATTTTCCCTACCTAATTTTACTTTAACCTGTGTCCTACTGCCTTTTTTAAACCACCCATGTCCAACTTTCGAATGTGTACCAAACCGTGATTCATCGAAGAAAAATAGCTCTTTTTCAGAATGCATGACAATAGTTTCATTGAGGTTTTTTTTAAACTCCTCTTGCTTGTTTTTATCTTGTCCACTATGAACTGGTCTTGGTGTGATATATGAGAATTTCATTCTTTGCATATTACGATGTATTGCGGATTTGCTGATATTCAAACCAAATCTTTCTTGGATTCTTATTCTCATTTCTCTAATAGTAATATTGGGGTTTTCCTCTATCCACAACTCAATTCGTTCAAGTTGACTTTGGTTCAATATAGTTTTTCTACGGCGTTGAGGTGGAGCAAATAATTTTTCTTCTCTTCCAAATTTTATGTGCTTTATCCATGTAGTAATTGCCTTTCTCGAAATGCAACATATTTTTGCTACAGCTGTTATACTGTGCTTTTTTGCTGCAATTACAGCATTTAGTTTTTTTGCAACATACGCATTATTTCTTACTCTCTTCAGCATCTCTTTTGCTGATTTCACCACTTTTTCATCCAATAATTTTGATCTTAATGCCATCTAAACCTCGCTATTTTACTTACTTCAGTATGGCTTTTTTTTCCATTATTTTCTATTCGTTGCTTGTATAGCGGGAATTGGTATTAGAACTTACTTCTACAGTCATGCTACAATCTATGCTATTGCCTTTAGAATCCTTAGCTTGCCAGTTAATGGTCATCTCACATGAGCTTGAACCAGTAAAATCATAGTGCCTTTCGCTGCCTTTTTTGGTTGCAGTTATTTGACTATCTTTCCCCAAAGATAGGTTATGAACCTTACCTTCGTCGCTGGCTCTTAAAAGGGCGCTAATCTCTATTGGTTTTTCTTTATTTTCAAACCTAATTTGAAAGTCATTATCTTTTGTTGTATATACTAAGAAATTTTCACCTGGTAGAGATTCTTCAAATTTTTTATGTGTTGCGGTTATTGATTGCTCAAACTTTTGAAACTCATTTTCCCACTTTAAATTTATCTGTTCTTTAATGTCCTTATCTTTGCGTAAAGGGCCAATAAAATACCAAATTAAGTTTTCTTCCTCTAATTTTTTTATAAAATCCTGAAAATTGTTGCAAGGTTCAATGAAACTTAAAATATCATTTTTCTTTTGCTCATCTACATCTAAACCTTGATTTTCAGTTACAAGTAAATTTTCTTTTGGCATAATTTTTATTTTTAGAGAGCTATATTATAATATTAACATATTTTCTTAAAAAATCAACTAATTTTATAGTTAAATAAACTTGAGTATTTGACGGGAATGTTATATATTAACCACTCCAAGAAGTGCAGTATGGACAATAATATTATAAGAAAATACGATATTAGAGGTGTGGTAGGCAGAGACCTGCAAATCAGTGATGGGTATGAAATAGGTAGAAAATTCGGTCAAACTGCAGCTAACGTTTGTGTAGGCTATGACAGCAGGATAGATTCACCAAGTATAGAAAAAGAATTAATCAGAGGCTTGATTTTATCCGGTGCGAATGTTATACGCGTTGGGCTCTGTTCTTCACCTATGCTCTACGCTGCAACAATGCAGGCAGATCTTGGGATTATGATCACTGCTTCTCATAATCCCAGAGAATATAACGGCTTTAAATTTTTCAGTAGTAAAAAAGTTTACTCAGATCAAGAAATGAAGGAAATTATAGGCAATACAATTAAAAACAGCACGAAAATTGGAAGCTTAATTAACACGAATATATATAGTGAGTACGTTAACATATTAAAAAATGCGCTCAAGAATAACGCTACACAAAAACTAAAAATAGCTTGGGATTTTGGCAATAGCCCAACAATTGTAAGGTATATTGAAAAGATTTTACCAGATCATATACACATCGTAACCAATAGCTTTATAGATGGAACGTTTCCACTGCATGACCCAGATCCCATAGAAGAGAAAAATCTTGCTCAGTTAATAGATATTGTCAAGAAAGATAAATGTGATCTTGGTATTGCACTTGATGGTGATGGTGATAGGGTACGCTTGATTGATAATAAAGGTAATGTTGTTTCCAATGATCACTTGTTTATGATTTTTTCACGTGAAGTATTGGCGGAACACCCAAAAAGCAAAGTTATTGCCAACGTAAAAATGAGTATGAAAGTGCATGATTTTGTTAGCAAATTAGGAGGACAAATAATTACCTGTGCCACTGGACACTCACTAGTTAAGAAAAAGATGGTAGAAGAAGGAGCAAAATTTGCCGGTGAACTCAGTGGGCATTTTTTCTTTTCTGAGCTGGGTTTCGATGATGGACTATATTCTGCTGTTAAAGCCATTGACATTTTACTTAAGAAAAACCAAAGCCTATCTGAGATGATTGAAGATTTGCCAAAGTTATATATCACTCATGAAGTAAAAATTGTAGTGAAGGATGAGAAAAAGTTTCAAATAATTGAGTCAGTAAAGGAGACACTAAAGCAGAAAAATATTGTATTTTCAGAGCTTGATGGTATTAAGGTAACCGATAATAAAGGTTGGTGGCTTCTTAGAGTATCAAATACGCAAAACTGTATTACAGCAAGATGTGAAGGAAATACCTTAGAAGATTTTGAACTCACTAAAAAAGTTTTGTTTTATTACATTGATGAACTAAAGTTATACATTTAAATTTTTTTGATGATTTACTTATTCGTCAATGTCTGCAGTTTTGTTTCATTAGTCATAGGAATTGGTAACCTATGGCGAATTGCTGTGGATAATAGCTGTCTAGGCTAGTTTAGCTATAGAAAATCAACACTCACTTTTCTTTATTGTTTTGAGGTTTTTCTTGATCAACCATTTCCTCACCAATCTCTTTTATCTTTAGTATCAATGACTCTGGTACATACATGTTAATTACTTCTTCTGTTGTCACAAACAAAGCCTGATAAGAGTGTGAATTTATTATCCAATTGGGCAATATGTCTTCTGCGTCTATTTTAGACTCTCCCTCTTTTTTATCATATACTGTGTGGCAATATAAGTGCACAGCAAAAAATAGTACATAAGAAAGCAATATTCCTCTGAGTGCTCCGACAAAGATTCCAGTAACTCTATCCATTAATCCCAACCTTATAGGTGATAATATGTACATTAGCCAGTTATTCATTGTCATGAATGTAAGATTAAGTATAATAAATACAGAGATTGTAGAAAGTATGTTTTGTGTAACTTTAGAGTTAAAATACTTACTATAATTTATAATAAAAAAATCATAGTAACTAGCTGTCAAAAAGACTGATAAGAGCAAGAACATTAATGCACATAGCTCTTTTATAAAACCTCTAGTTATCGATATTATTACACACAAGACAATAATAAAGATAATTAGGCTATCGAAAAACATATTTTATATCTATATGATTTTCAAGATATAATAGTTGTAAATAACAAAGTTGTAAAATTAATTGTATTGATATTTTATCAGCTGGTCTAAGTACCGGGCAATCATATCAACTTCTAAATTTAGGTAATTACCTGTTTTATTATGCTGAAAAGTTGTGTTTTTCCATGTATAGGGAATTATATTCACAGTGAATTCTTGATCGACAACTGAATTTACTGTAAGGGAAACTCCATCTAGCGTTACAGAACCTTTTTTTGTAATAAATTTAATTAATTCTTGTGGGCATGATAGTCTGATTTCATGAGATTCTAAATTTTGATTGATTGTTAAAATTTCTGTTGTGTCATCCACATGACCCTGAACCAAGTGGCCGTCAATTCTGTCACTCAGTTTCATTGCTTGTTCTAGGTTTATTTTTTTCCCTGTTTCCCACGTATTTAAGTTAGAAACCTTCATGGTTTCTTGAGATACTTGAACTGTGAATACATCGTTCATTATGTCGACAACAGTTAAACACACTCCGGAGCAGGATATTGAATCTCCTTTGTTTATAGAGGATAAATTTTGTGTCTCAATATGGAAGATTTGATCAGAGTTAGGGTGGATAGTGATATCAGTTATAGTGCCAATATCTTGGATAATTCCTTTAAACATGCAATAAAATAAATAATTATATCACAAAAGATCTTATTTGTTAGATGTGCAAAGGAAGATCTTTTTCACTTATCTGCTCAATAGATTCTACAGAATATTCAGAATATAGAAAGTAAGCCAGGTTCAAAACGCACAGTGTAATTAATATCGGTAACCCTATGTTTAATGTTAGACCGATACTTTTCCTTTTTTTCTGTTGGCACCAATTCCTTTAAAATTGACACTTTTCCCAGTGGCAAGTGCCATAGGCAGAGTGCTGATATAGAAGCTGCTACTAAAAATAGACAAAAATAAGTCTCTTTCGAAGAAAACACGATTTTTAACAGCGGTTTGAAAGCAGTTTTAGTAGCTGGTGGAGTTATACTTGTTACTGGTGAAGGGCTTGTGGTTTTATTGGGTAAAGGATTTTCACTTTCATGAGAAACATTTTTAGGCTGTGGAGAAGGTTGGCCTGCAACTATAGTATTTCCTAAAGTAAATGATAAAGGTATAATAGAGTATTTGAGTTATAATGGCATATAGTGTGGATTTAAGGGAAAAGGCAGTATTGATGATAGAAAAAGGGAAGACAAAGGTTGAGATAGCAGAGCTCATGGAGATAGGAATAGCAACGCTGTACCGCTGGTTAAAAAAGAAAGCTGCTGGTGAAAGCCTAAAGCCATCTAAAAACGGTAGCTTTATTCGAAAAATAGACCCAAAAATACTCGAAGAATATGTTACAAAGAATCCAGATCATACTCTGGCAGAGATGAAACAAAATCTTGGATTTGGAATAAATTCAATTTGGTATAGACTAAAACAGCTAAAAATTACTTTTAAAAAAAAGTCACACTATATCAAGAGCGCAATCAAGAAGATAGGCAGCAATTTATTGATAAAATCTCAAAAATAGACCATTCCAGCATCTTATATATAGATGAAGCAGGAGTTGATAATAAGTTATACCGAGAATATGGACGTGCTCCAAGAGGAAAGAAAATTTATGCAGATATTCCAGCGAGAGAGAATCAGTATAGTAGCCGGGTGGATTGGAATGAGATTTATTGCACCAATGACTTTCAAAGGTGGGTGTGACAAAGAGGTATTCAATATATGGTTGGAGAAACCTAAATTGCCACTTGGCACAACCATAGTTATGGATAATGCTACATTTCATAAGACCACTAAAACAAAATCATTAATAGAGTCTTTTGGCTGTCATGTGCTGTATCTTCCAACATATTCACCAGATTTGAATCCTCACTTTTACCCACAAGTATAAAAAGCAAGTAAGATAGAGAAAAATATACTTAAGATGAGGTAAAAATGTGTGAAGTAAATAGAAATGTACAATGTGCTGATGGCTTAGGAGATAAATGGCTAGAAAAAGAGTTGAGACATGTTAATCTGGGAGATGTAAGGCTTAATACAAGACTTATTAAAACAAGCTATTTAATAGAGAATAAGGCGTCTGGGTCAATTAGTCAAAGCTGTGTAGGATGGAAAGAAGCTAAAGGTGCATACAGATTATTTAGCAATGAGAAGCTTGAAGCTAAGGAAATTTATTCTTCCCATTATAAAGAAACTATGGAAAGGATAAAAGGAAATGAGCTGGTATTTTCAGTTCAAGATACAAGTTATTTGGATTTTGACTCTCATATAAAGACTAAGGGTCTAGGTAGTATTTCTAAAGCCTATACAAAATATAAAAAGGGTTTGTTATTGCACAGTAACTTAATGGTTAACAAAGACGGATTACCTTTAGGGCTATCTTCTCAACAGTGTTGGGCACGTTCTATCAGGGAAGAAACAGCCCAAGAAAAAGCAAACAGGAAATACCGTACTGCTATAAAGGAGAAAGAAAGCTATAAGTGGATAGCGGCACTAAAAGAAACCCTAAATAACCTCGCAGAAGGTGTACAGCTTGTTACTATTGGTGATAGGGAAGCAGATATTTTTAAGTTTTTATGGACTGTTGAATCATTGGACAGTTTTTATGTAATCCGCAACCGAACTAATAGGAAATTCATCTGTATTGAAGGGGGAAAAACGGATTTGCAAACACGTATAACTCAACTGCCTGTAAAAAAGGAAATTGTCTTGAATGTTGCTGAAAATAAATACCAGATCTCAAGAAAAGCTAACATTGAAGTCAGGTATATGAAAGGCTATATACCTATCAGATCTCCTTACATTTATGGATCGAAAGATACAGAGCATAAAATAAGTGATAAAATCGCTATATATGTAGTAAGTGCCAAAGAAACAAATCCTCCTGAAAGAGTAGAAGCTATTGATTGGACTTTGCTGACTAATGTACCAGTTAATAGCACTTTAGATGCTATAGAAAGGATAAATTGGTATAAGCTAAGATGGAAAATCGAGGAGTATTTTAGGATTTTAAAATCAGGATGTAAGGTAGAAAGCTCTCGTTTAGCTACAAAAGAAAGATTAGAGAAATTAATCGCTATAAAGAGCATTATTGCATTTAATATTTTATATTTAACAAAAATCGCTTTATCGAATCCTATGGAGGTTTGTACTAAGGTTTTAAGTAATGAAGAGTGGAAAACCCTTTACATACGTGAGCATAAAGTAGCCAAATTGCCAGAAGAACCTCCAAACATAAAACAAGCTATTATTTGGTTAGGAAAATTAGGTGGATTTATGAATAGAAAAAGTGATAATTTACCAGGAACTATGACTCTATGGCGTGGTTATGAAAACCTCAGGGAAAGCATGGTTATGCTTCGCATAATGACCTCTCAAAGTTGTGGGTAAAAGTGAGATTTGAATCCCATAGAACACTGTTGGCATACCATCAAAAGCCGCCTCAGACCAATTCCCACTATGTAAAGAACAGATAGACAATAATGGGAAAGAAGTGATACTAGAGTAGATAAAATAGAGAGGTATAAATGGCATTAAGGTCAAAACTGTTAGACGAAAAAGTTGTAAATTTGGCGAAAGAAATGTTAAAAAAGGTCAGAAATAACGCATATGTTTCAAAAAAGTTACAAGCGGTGATAGCAGGAAAAGAAAGTAGTATAAGCGCTGTGGCAAGAATATGTAAAATTTCAAGGACTGCTTTGACTGAATGGATAAAGCATCTAAAATTTGGTAGAGTAGAAAAATTATTTTCCCCTTCTCAGCGGCGAAGAAAAAGCAAATTAAACAAAAATCAACGTGAGCAAATTGAAATATGGGTAGAAAGAAATCCAAATATTACTATTAAGGAAGTGCAAATAAAAATCTCAGAGGAATTTGGCCTAAACATTAGCAAATCAACAGTGCATCGTGAGATACAAAGGATGAAGTTTTCTTATATAACACCGAGGCCAATTCACCATAAACAAGATAAAAACAAGCAAGAAGAGTTTAAAAAATACTTCAATAAAATAGTCAATTCCCACCCTGAAAAGGAGGTATTTTTTTGATGAATCACGATTTGGAACTCATTCAAAAATCGGACACGGATGGTTTAAAAAAGGGGTCAGAACGCAGGTTAAATGAAAATTGGTAGACAAAATTTCTATATCTACAGTGCGGTAAATCCAAGAAGTGGTAAGAAAATTAGCCTACTTGCTCCATATGTAAACACTGATTGTATGAATATATTTCTGGAGCAGATGTCGAAAGATTTAGGCACGAAAAAAGCCTTTCTTGTAATGGATTGTGCAGGCTGGCATAGATCAAAAAGTTTGAAAATTCAGAAAAACATTACCATTATATACTTGCCTCCTTATTCACCAGAACTGAATCCTGTTGAGAGGTTGTGGCAATATATCAAACACAATACTTTACGCAACAGAGTCTACGATACCATAGGCTTACTTGAAGATGTTCTGTGTAATTTTATTGTCAGTATTTCCAGTGCTACTATTAAATGAGTTTGTAATGTTTCTTATTTGTTCGATTAGTAATGGAATTTGGTATTAGTTAGGTTTGCTACAGGCTCTCTATCGTCAACATTACCTCTTGTAAGCGTAAAAGCTTGAATTTCACCTTTCTCGTTAATTATCAAATGTAGTTTAAAGCCGAAAAACCAGCCATATGTACTCTTGCTTAATTTTGCAATTCCAGCAAAAACCTTATTTCTTGATATTCTTTTTGCATGGCAAACTGCAATAGGAGTTGTATCTATGTATGAGATTCCAGTAAGTTCTGACCATCCGCAAAGGCACTGTAATAGCATGGCTAAATGCCACAAAACCCTGGGCTTTAGAGCAACAAACCTAGTGTATGAAGGCAACTTCGAAAACTCTGTTTGTAGAGCAATGTTAGGTAATGCAGGTAGAAAGCCTTAAAATTTTCACAGGGAGATTGCTGATACAGGAGGATTATTGTGATAATTTCCGAATGTGTAATTTCTGGCACTCTTGTGGGTTTTTTACCGTTTGGTAGTAGTTTATCTGCAAAATTTTTCTCTATATCTCTGCAAAAATCATCGACCAGACAAAACAGTTTTGTTATATCTTCCATGGGTAACCTCATCTATTTTTTCTATTTGTTGAGTTTACCCTACTCTCCTGACTTTTCTATTCTCTTTTTAATCCAGAATTAGCGTTTTAAGCGCGATTTGGCTGAACGTAGAAAAAATAAAAAAGACATGCAGCCGCTATAATTTTATGTAATTTGCCAATAAATACCTGAGTTTCTTACTGAATTTTTGTTGTTAAATCTGCAGAGATTAAAAACAAGGATAAATAATTTTATTGATATGATAAGGAAAGTGGGAAGGTTTGTCAAGTCACTTCGGCCAGCTACCTACTTAAATGTTCCACACTGCTAAGTAGATACCAAATTTTTTGCAACATCAAGTGCATCATAGGTAAATATTGCACTTGCACCTGCACGTTTAAAACCAATTAAGGACTCATAAATCACTCTGTTATAATCCAGCCAGCCATTATTTGCTGCAGCTTTTATCATTGCGTATTCACCGCTTACTTGGTAAGCAAAAATCGGAAAATTAAACTTTTCACTTGCTGTTTTTATTACATCTAAGTATGGCATACCCGGCTTTATCATAATAAAATCTGCACCTTCATCTATATCCATTTCTATTTCGCAGATTGCTTCACGTGCATTTCTATAATCCATTTGATAACCACTTTTGTCGATGAAATTTGATGATGCGCACGAACCGACAACTTGCCTGAACGGCGCATAGAAGCTAGAACAGTACTTTACTGCATAGGACAATATTGACACATTCTGAAAGTTATTATCATCCAATGTTTTTCTTATTTTTCCTATCCTGCCATCCATCATATCAGAAGGAGCAACTATATCGCATCCTGCTTTTGCTAAAACAAGTGCTTGCTTACATAATGCTGACACAGTCTCGTCATTTTCTACATCTATCCTACTGCTTTTTAAAATGCCATCATGACCGTGAGTAGTGTATGGGTCTAGTGCAATGTCTGCAATAATGCCAATATCCAGTACATTTGATTTTACAGCACAAATTGCTTTACAGATTAAATTGTCAGGATTGTACGCTTCCTCGGCGTTTTCAGATTTTAGTTTACTATCAACTACAGGAAAAATTGCAACAGCATTAATCCCCGAGTCCTTAGCTTTCTGAATTATAGAAATTAATCCATCTATTGAATAACATTTGATATCAGGTAAGCCAGAAATTGGCTCAATTGTTTCTTCTCCGTCATAAACAAATAAGGGAAAAATCAAATCATTTACTGATAAAGTGCTTTCACTTGTTAAATTGCGAATCCACTTGCCTGAGCGCCTACGCCTTAACCTTGTATTTGGGAAATTAAACATTGGATCCAGGCAAATTCCCAGTAAAAAGCAACACTCCTGAAATGAGTATTACCCAAAGTACCGATATTGGCAAAAATACTTTCCAACCAAGACGCATTAATTGATCATAACGATAACGAGGTATTGTAGCTCTAATCCAAACAAATATAAACAAAAGTACAACTATCTTCAAAACAAACCAGATTAAACTAGGAATTTTATACAGCAAACTAAGCTCTAATGGAGGATACCACCCTCCTAGAAAGAATATTGTCATCATAGCGCTTGCTAAAATCATATTTGCATATTCTCCCAAGAAAAAGAGAGCAAAAGGCATTGATGAATACTCGACGTTATACCCAGAGACGAGCTCTGCTTCAGCTTCTGGTAAGTCAAATGGGTGACGATTAGTTTCGGCAAGCAAAGAAATAAAAAATATTATTCCTATAGGCATTAGTAATAAATCAATCCAAAATGGCATATTATGTTTCGCTACCACCATCTCTCCAAGATTTAATGTGCCAGTTGTAATAACAATTGTAGCAACTATTAGACCTATTGAAACTTCATATGAAATCATTTGAGCAGCTGACCTTATAGCGCCAAGAAATGCATAATTAGAATTACTAGACCAGCCTGCAATAATAATGCCATATATTCCCAAAGAGGATATAGCTAGCACATAAAGCACTCCAACATTAATATTTGATATTACCTTAGGGATTATTACCTGCTGTCCATTTTCTGTAATTATTTCAGCTCCAAATGGTATAACTGCCCAGGAAATTAATGCTAAAATAAAGGTGAGCATTGGAGCCATAATAAACAGTATGGTGTTTGCTCTAAATGGTATTATCGGCTCTTTAATTATCAATTTGATAGCATCTGCAAATGGCTGTAGTAGCCCAAATGGCCCTACTACACTTGGACCATGCCTTAGTTGAATTGCACCAATAACTTTACGCTCAAAGTACACTAAATATGCTACTGAAAGCAAAAGTGGAATAAGAAGAAAAAGAATATCAAATATCAAGTACATGCAACCCTAAATCAAAAAAATAGTTCATAATTGTGGCAATAAAAAATACAGCAAATGCTCTAGACACAAAAGACAATGTCCCTATTGAAATCAACAGGACAACACTTTTCTGTACAGCATTTAGCTTAATAGAATAGTAAAATGATATGCATATGAATGACACTAGTGAAATCATAATTAAGATCATTGTGAGAGGCAAATAATTCCCTCTTCCCTCGGTAACTATAATAAATGTTATTGCCATCCATACATATCCTTCCGTAAATAGTGCAATAATATCATTGATAAAATCAACTAGCTTATAAACGAACTGTTTTTCTAATGTATTTTGTTCTTTACACAAAAATATAGAGTTTAATTTTCGTTGAAAATATACCAGAGTTATTAGTAATAATGGTGTTAGAATAAATAAAATATTAAGTAGAGTGTTCATAAAAATCCTTAGTACAATCTGCCATTATTTTTGAAGCGCGACCTATTGAGTCTGTCATATAAAAATTACACTCCTTTAAAGTAAAAGGCGTATTACTTAAATTTATTTTACCATTGCTGATTGGTACCCATGTATTTTTTACCACTTGATCAACACTTCTAAACTGTGGACCGATAGTATCTAATTTTTTTCTCACATCAAATAAACTATCATATAACAAGGAAAGGCTCAAATATTGGGATAAATTTTTAATAATCAACCAATCTTCCTTTGCTTCACCAGGAGGAAAAACAGCTAAATTTGTTCTCTGTACTCGCCCTTCAGTATTTACATAAGTTGCATATTTTTCTGTGTATGCAGCTCCAGGTAGAATGACATCTGCTATATGCGCTCCCCTATCACCATGGTGGCCTTGATAAATTACAAATGTATTTTCTAATTTTGATGTATCAATTTCATCTGCACCAAGAAGATAAACAACTTCCACCTCGCCACTTTCTGCTTGCTTTAGTATTTGACTAACATCTTTTCCATCTTTTTTAGGAACAAATCCAATATCGAGTCCACCAACTCTTGCTGCAGCCTTATGCAGTACGTTAAAGCCATTCCAGTTATCTCTGATCATGTTAAATTTTTCTGCAATTTTGCCAGTTAGCGCTAAAATTGATTCAGAATCATCTCTTACTAATGCATCTTGACCGATGATGAGCATAGGATTTGAGGCAACACTCAGCAGCTTGCAAAATTTATGATTTCCTTTTGCTATTTCGTCTAAGATATTTGGGTTATTGCCTAACCTCTCAACATGGTATAAATACTCAACGTTAGGGCCAATGCTTGCAATAGGAAAATTGCCTTGTAAATATCTCTTTCTCAATCTTGCATTAATGATTGGTGCTTCTATCCTTGGATTCGTATTGATTAGCAAGCATAAATCTGCACTTTCTATACCCTGAATAGTGGTATTGAACACATAAGATCCACGATTACTTGATGTAAGATTTGCACCATCTTGCCTGCAGTCTATATTCCACGAATCAAGCTTCTGCATCACTTCTTTGAGTAGAAGCATAGACTCACAATCTGCTAAATCACCTGCAATTGCAGCTATTTTGTTTGATTTCGCACTCTTTAGTTTCTTTGCAGCAAAAGCCAATGCTTCATTCCAATCAACTGGAATTAATTTGCCCTCTTTTTTTATATAAGGTCGATCGAGGCGTTGTACTTTGAGTCCATCGTAAGCAAAACGAGTTTTGTCTGATATCCATTCTTCGTTCACTTCTTCGCTCAGCCTTGGTAATATTCGCATAACTTCCAGGCCACGATAATCAACTCTAATGCTACTTCCCACAGCATCCAGCACATCTATAGTCTCACAATGTGATAGCTCCCATGGACGCGCTGTAAAGGAGTAAGGCTTTGAAGTTAAAGCCCCTACCGGGCAGAGATCTATGATATTTCCAGATAATTCAGAGCTAATATGCCTTTTTATGTAAGTGCTAATCTCTACATTTTCTCCCCTTCCGATTCCTCCAAGTTCATTTGTACCTGCAACATCAGACAAAAATCTAACACATCGAGTACAATGAATGCATCTATTCATTACAGTTTCAATCAGCGGACCAAAATGTTTTTTTGGCACAGCTCTTTTATGCTCATCAAGTCTGCTTATTCCTTTCCCATAAGCCATTGTTATATCTTGCAAATCGCACTCACCACCTTGATCACAAATTGGACAATCAAGTGGATGATTAATTAGTAAAAATTCGAGTACTCCTTTACGCGCCTTTTTTACCTTGGGAGTATCGGTACGAATAACCATACCCTCTGCAACTGGCATTGCACAAGAAGCTACTGGTTTTGGAGGGCCACCCTCAACTTCAACCAAACACATTCTGCAGTTACCAGCAATTGCTAAACGCTCATGATAACAAAACCGCGGAACTTCAACGCCCACAGCTTCACAAGCTTGAATTATAGTGAGCCCATGCTCTACTTCACATTCCTTAGAATTAATAGTAACTTTAACCACAACTACTATACAGCTTCCCACTTTATAGGATTGCCGCTCACCTCATCTTCAACTAGATTGCCGTCATCGTATTGAGCAGACATATAATTCATGCGCGAGTCACGATCTATATATCTAACAGGTTTTACCGGTTTATCTTTATACATTTTTTGCTCGGCTTTCTTACGCTGAGTAGGGTTATTTTTACTAGCTGTCTTTGCTTTTCCACCTACTGCCATATAAACTCCTAAAAACTTCTCATTTTATTCTAACACTTAAGTATATAGCGTCAATACTAAATGGCTTTAAAGTTTTAATAGATCATCATTACAATCATCATTTGAACAAAAATACTTTCTTAATGCTGCTCAAGTTCGTAACTTTAGAATCCTCCAAAAAGAAAGTGCAAGTTACTTTTATGATATCATTTTCTACACCTTGTAAATAGACAATCATTTAGCCATGAATTAAGCCATAAACCCAATACAAATATCCCTAATCATTAACCTCATAGTATTTTTCAACTAATCTATTGAGCAACCTTACACCGAAACCTACTGCCCCTCTTGGAGAAATATCAGTGCCTTTTTCATGCCAAGCAGCGCCCGCAATGTCTAAATGCGCCCAATAAGTGTCGTTCACAAAACGCTGTAGAAACTGTGCAGCCATTATGCTATCCCCACCAGAACCTGCAGGAGCTATATTTTGCACATCAGCAATCGGCGAATCAATAATTTTGTTATAAGTTTCATTCATAGGAAAGCGCCATAATTTTTCATTTACTTCATTTCCTGCATCAATCAGATGATTTGCTAATTCATCGTTATTTGAAAAAAGACCAGCATATTCATTATTTCCCAGTGCAACCACTATAGCACCAGTTAAAGTTGCAAGGTCAATCATAAATTTCGGTGCAAATCTATCTTGTGTATACCATAAAGCATCTGCAAGTATGAGCCTTCCTTCTGCATCAGTGTTCAACACTTCTATCGTCTGTCCAGACATCGAAGTTACTACATCACTTGGTCTTTGAGCATTACCGTCCACTGCATTTTCTGCAAGTGCAACTACACCAACTGCATTTACCTTTGCTTTTCGTCCAGCTAGAGTACGCATCACCCCAACCACAGTAGCAGAACCCGCCATGTCATATTTCATTGACTCCATGCCACGCGAAGGCTTGAGTGACACTCCACCAGTATCAAACGTTATGCCTTTACCCACAAAAGCTACAGGCTTTTGTTCCTTGGAAGCTCCATTCCATTTGATCACTACTAATTTTGGCTCTTTACTACTTCCCTGTGCTACCCCAAGCAATGCTCCCATTTTTTTCTCTTCCATCTGCTTCTTACCAAGCACTTCGATTTCAAGGCCAAGCTTAGTAAGCTCGGTTTTTATATAATCAGCATAGGATTCTGGATATAAAACATTAGGTGGTTCAATGGTAAGAGTACGTGCAAGAAATATGCCTTCACCTTCTTGTCTTAAACGCTCAAATGATTTTTCAGCACTACTGAATTGCTCATCTTTCGTTAGCACTGTGATCTCCTCTACTTCTGTAACTTTTTCATCCTTTTTGGTTTTATACTTATCAAATTTAAAACTGCGCAAAAATGCACCGTATGCAACATTTGCTGCATTGCCTTCGATTGAGATTGCCGCTCGCTTGATTCTTAACCTGCTTAGCTCACAATATATTTTACCACCAATATTTAATCCTTTGCTTTCATCCCATTCATCTCTCATTCCAAGACCAGCAACTATAATATTTTTTCCCTCTGATGAAGTAACGGAGAAAAATTCACCAAAACCTCCATTAAAATCACTAAATTTCTTGATGTTATCTATAGCTTGCTTATCTTGTAGAACATTAGTTATGAGCTTATCACCCTCAAAAAAACCTACCACTAGCGTCTCAAAATCGGGTAAAGCTTTAGAAATTGTTATCTTCATCGTTGACATCTCCGTTGCAAATAATTGTAAGCTGCACATAAAGCATAGTAAAAACATTAGTAAGATATTTTTCATATACATTTTAAGTACAATAGCGCTTAAGACTACTATGAACTCAGCTGATATGCAAGGGCTTTATCTTTTATCAGAAAATTTGTTATGCCCACCTAGGGTTATATTAAATGTGTAGGTCTTCATAGCCTGATTGTTATAAGTAAATGGTGCTATCAGAAGGCTTGCAAGTCCACTCTCAATAAGATTACCAAGAAGAAGATCATCACAGTTATCGCAATTATGATCAGCAAAAAACATTTGTGTTGTGAATTCTGGAAAATCTGGATGTTGGACCAAAAAGTTGATGTGTGGAGCCCTATCACCAATTTTACCTGGTACTATTGTAATAAAATTATAATAGCCAAGGTTATTTACTACAAATCTTCCTGATCCAGCAAAATTTGGATCAAGCTCCACATTTTCATCATAATAGCTCATGCCAAGTGAGTCTGCGTGCCATATAGAAACCACAGCATTTTGTATCGGTAAGCAATTTACATCAGTAACTCTACCCACTACATTTATTAATTCTCCTGATGCATTATTTGGAGAGCCAGGTTTTCTTCTTAAATTATTTGAAGAGTTAAAGCTTTTTGGCCTTGTTTCAAGATCATAAATCCCTGGAGTTTCAATACAATTAAGCAAAATAGGATCAGCTGCAAATAATGACAAATCGAATATAAATTGTACTAAAAACGCTAATAAGATATTTTTTACATTCATTTTGTTTATAGTGCTTTTATCAGAATTATAGCAACCTTTTTCTTTTATTAAAGACAAGACTTTCTTTGAAGCCTCCTTAGAATCACAACTATCCTTTCAATGTATGAGTTTTAGGTTTTAGTACTGCATACACAACTGCACGGACTTCCAATTTAGAAATTGCAAATCAATCCAAACACGCAAGTTTAATGTTACCGCCACATGCTGCAGTGTTGACACTTACAACCTTTTCTATAGAAAAACGTTGCAGATAATTAGGACCACCAGCTTTTGGTCCGGTACCTGACAGTCCTCTACCGCCAAATGGTTGTGTTCCAACTGCTGCACCTATTTGATTGCGATTGATGTATACATTTCCAACTGATATTTTCTTGCTTATTAAAGCGATCTGACTTTGTACACGGCTTTGCAAAGAAAACGTAAGTCCATATCCTGTATTGTTTATATCACTTATAACTTCATTTAACTGCGACTTATTAAAACGTATGATATGTAAAATAGGCCCAAACACTTCTTGCTTTAATTGCGAAATTTTTTGTATCTCATAAATGTACGGAGGAAAGAAATAACCATTATAAGAATTTGTATCCATGGGCACCTTGAACAAAAGGTTTGAATCTTCATCCCTTGATATTTTTTCCGTATGTTTAGTGAGCATATCAATAGATGCTTTGTCAATTATTGGACCAATATCTGTGCTCAGTTGTATTGGGTCACCTATCTTTAGTTCTTGAGCTGCATTGCATATCATTTTTACCTGTTTTTCTGCTATATCTTCTTGAATAAATAGCACTCTGAGAGCAGAACAACGTTGACCGCCACTGCGAAATGCAGAAATTAAAACATCCTTAGTTACCTGCTCTAAAAGAGCAGAACTATCAACAATCATAGCATTTAATCCACCAGTCTCAGCGATAAGTGGCACAATAGGACCATCTCTACTAGCAAGCATTCGATTAATTATTTGAGCAGTTTGTGTTGAACCAGTAAAAGCTACACCGGAAATTCTATTATCTGGTACTAATATTTTACCTAAATACCAACCATCCCCTGGAATAAGGTGTAGCACATTTTTTGGTATTCCAGCTTCGTGTAGTATCTTAACGGCTTCATAGGCAATAATCGGCGTTTGCTCTGCCGGTTTTGCCAGCACTGCATTACCTGCTGCAAGTGCAGCTGAAACCTGTCCAATGAAGATAGCGAGTGGAAAATTCCACGGTGATATGCATAAGAAAACTCCTCTGCCTTCAAAAAAGATGAAGTTATCTTCACCTGTTGGACCTGGCAATTTTTTCCAGTCATTCAGTTCATTTTTTGCTATCATTGCATAATAGCGCAAAAAGTCGATTGCCTCTCTTACTTCTGCTATTGCATCGGATAAGATTTTTCCTGCTTCTACAATCAGAATATAAATTAACTCTTTCATCCTTTCCTCAAGCAAATCTGCAGCTTTTTCAAGGCATTTAGCGCGCTCTTCTGCTGAAACATTCTGCCACTTAGTAAAAGCACTATGTGCTATTTCAAGAGCATTTAAAGCATGAGCACTTGTTGCACTTGACACTTCCCCAATTACATTTTCCAAATGTGCAGGATTCACTACTTCGGTAAATTCCGCACTGTCAAGAAACGACTCTCCATCAATTATTGGGCCAACCTGCCATTTCTTTTCACTAAATTCCCTTACATCATTTGCAAATTGTGAAACTGCAATTGAATCGCTAATATCCATTCCCAAGGAGTTTTTTCTTTCCTCTCCAAAAATATCTCGTGGCAACGGAATGCTTGGATGAGGCTCATATTCTAAGCTTTTTACTTTTTCTAATGGATCTGAGACTAATTCTTCAATTTTAACGTCAGAATCATTTACTTGATTGACAAACGAGCTATTAGCTCCATTTTCAAGAAGACGCCTAATAAGGTATGGCAATAAATCACTATGTTTACCAACTGGTGCATATATACGACAATTGATGCTTGTTGCAAGTTCTGAAATTGCATAATCATACAAACTTTTACCCATTCCATGTAAGCGCTGAAACTCAAACCCAGGATGATTTTTATCGGCAAGCTCTATTATAGTAGCAAAAGTATAAGCATTATGAGTTCCAAAACATGGATAAAAGTGATTCTCTTTGCTTAAAAGTTTCTGCGCACAGGCAAGGTAGCATACATCTGTGTGGCTTTTTCTAGTAAACACCGGATAACCAATTAACCCTAATTCTTGTGTGCGCTTGATTTCCGAGTCCCAATATGCTCCTTTCACAAGTCTCACCATAACCTTATGCTTTGATCGAATGGCAACATCTTCAACAAAATCAAGAACAGACAAAGCACGTTTTTGATACGCTTGCACAGCTAGACCAAGCCCTTCCCACTCAGAAAGTGACTCATCAAGACGCAACTGTTCAAATAACACGAGCGACATCTCAAGCCTTTCTGATTCTTCTGCATCTATACACAATGAAATATTATACTTTTTTGCTTCATGACAAAGTTCCAGTACTTTAGTTCTCAGTTCTTCAGCCATATTATCAAATTGGCTAAATTCATAACGTGAGTGCAGCGAAGACAATTTGATTGAAACCCCCTGAGATTTAAAGCAATCATTTATGTCAGCAGATTCACCTATGGCTTTTATTGCATGCATGTATAAATTAAAATACTCTTCCGCATCCTCAACTGTGCAAGCAGATTCACCAAGCATATCAAAAGAGCATAAATACTTACTGTAGTCATCTGATTTCACACTTTCCAATGCTTTTTCTATAGTTTCTCCAACAATAAAATGCTTGCCAAGAATGGATATTGCTTGTTTTACCGCTTTGCGAATTATTGGCTCTCCTAAATTTTTCAATAACCTGGAAATTATGTGATAGAATTTTGAATCCTCTTCATTGTTTCTTAATATACTGCTTCCTATAATTAAACTCCATGTAGAAGCATTAACAAACAATGAAGAGGAACGCCCCAAGTGTTTATTCCATTCTTGGTTGGCAATTTTATCTTTGATCAACTCATCTATTGTGTAATCGTCTGGTATTCTAAGTAATGATTCAGCAAGACACATTAGTGCTACTCCTTCATCATTAGAAAGTGAGTACTGTTGTATAAAAGAATCTATAATGCCTAATTTACTACCTCTAATCTTTTCGACAATTTGTTTTGCAATATTGTAAACTATGTTTTTTGAATCAGCCGAAAGTTCTGATTTTTCTACAAGATAACGTATGTGACTTTTTTCATCAGCACGATAAAATGCCTGCAATCGTTTTCGTAATGCGTTAGGTTCTTGTATAGAACTGATCATAATTATCTACAAAACACCCTTTACCATATGTAAGGCAAGATTATATCATAACTTTGCATCGAATAAATTATTATTTAAATAAAGAGCTAAAATCGATTCAAAAACCTAGTTAATGACTGTGATAGCTCAAAAGGACTGCGCAAGTATATAGCTCAACACTCCACCACTCATTAAGTATTTAATCTCAGTTGCGGTTTGTACACAGCATTTGAGTTGTATTGATTGCTTTGAATTATCCTGTCTTTTAATGATACATTCTAGATTTCCATTTGATACTATCTCACCTTTTATGCTTATTATCTCACTACCATCAAATATCTTTCTGGTTATTCCATTTTGGAATATAAGTGGAAGAACACCCATGCCGACCAAGTTGGACCTATGTATGCGTTCAAAACTTTCTGCAATCACAGCTTTAATTCCCAGTAATGCAGTACCCTTTGCTGCCCAATCCCTACTTGAACCTGTACCATATTCTTTTCCTGCAATGACAACTAATGGAACAGCTTCTCTTTTATATTGCATTGCTGCATCAAAAATTGACATAGTTTCTTGAGAAGGAATATGTTTTGTATAGCCACCCTCAGCGCTCACCATTTTATTTCTTATTCTGATATTAGCAAAGGTTCCACGCATCATTACGTTGTGGTTACCGCGGCGAGATCCATATGAATTGAAATCTTGCGGTTCAACTCCAAGACCTTTTAAATATATGCCTGCAGGACTATTTGAGGCAATATTTCCAGCAGGGGAAATGTGGTCGGTAGTGACGCTATCGCCAAACATCGCTAGTATTTGCGCATTCTTTATATCAACTATGTTGCTTTTATTGTTCTTAGTCGATAAATTATCAAAATAGGGAGGGTTTTGTATATAAGTGCTTCTCGCGTCCCAATCATAGATTTCACTTTTCTCACACTTTATCTTTTGCCAATGCTCATCACCAAAAAAAACATCCTTATACTTTTGTATGAACATTTCACGCGTCACGACACTTTTAACACAGCTCTCAACTTCATTATTTGTTGGCCATATATCTTTGAGATAAACATCACTTCCATTCTTATCTTTGCATATAGGATCTTTTGTCAGGTCAATTTGTACAGTACCTGCAAGTACATACACAACAACAAGTGGCGGAGATGCCAAGTAATTAGCTTTGACTAAAGGATGGATTCTTCCTTCAAAGTTACGATTACCGGATAAAACTGCTGCAACAGTCAAGTTTTTATCCTTAATATCACTTTCTATATCTTCATTAAGCGGACCGGAGTTTCCAATACAAGTTGTACAGCCATACCCAACCAAATTAAAACCCAAAGCATTTAGATCTTCCTGTAACCCTGATTTTTCTAAATATTCTGTTACAACTTGTGACCCTGGAGCAAGAGAAGTTTTAACCCAAGGCTTTGATTTTAATCCAAGGTTGACTGCATTACGCGCTACAAGTCCAGCAGCAATCATTACGCTTGGGTTTGAAGTATTAGTGCAGCTTGTTATTGCTGCAATAACTACACTTCCATCTTGGAGTTTATCGCCTTCCTCTGACTCATTAACTGGAAATGATTTAGAAAAAGATTCTGCCACTTGCGAAAGAAAAACCTTATCTTGCGGTCTTTTTGGACCGGCCATTACTGGCTCTACGCTCGATAAATCAAGCTTCAGTGTGTCAAAGAACGCCAATTCTTCATTACTACGCCACAGCCCTTGTTCTTTTGCATAGACTTCAGCTAATTTAACCAACTCTTTTGGCCTTCCGGTTAAGTTTAAATAATCTAGTGTCTTCTGATCAATTGGAAAGAATCCACAAGTTGCACCATACTCTGGAGCCATATTAGCTATAGTTGCTCTATCTGCCAAAGATAAACAATCTAAGCCATCACCATAAAATTCCACAAATCTGCCAACAACGCCTTTTGTTCTCAGGATATTAGTAATCGTTAGCACTAGATCAGTTGCTGTTACTCCCTCTGAAAGTCTTCCTATTAATTTAAATCCTACTACTTCTGGAATTACCATACTAATTGGTTGACCAAGCATCACAGACTCAGCTTCTATTCCACCAACACCCCAACCAAGAACCGATAAACCATTTACCATAGTAGTGTGACTATCTGTACCGACTAAGGTATCTGGATATAGAACTCCGCTATCGTTACATACAACTTGCGCTAAATATTCAAGATTCACTTGGTGGCAAATTCCAGTACCTGGTGGCACTACTCTAAAATTTGTGAAGGATGACTCTCCCCATTTTAAGAATTGATACCTCTCCAAATTTCTTTTTACTTCCAGTGCAACGTTTTTACCAAATGCAGAAGTGCTTCCGTAACTATCTACTTGAACAGAGTGATCGATCACAAGATCAACAGGTACAGATGGATTTATTTTGCTGGGGTTACCTCCGTTTTTCTTCACATAATTACGCATTGAAGCTAAGTCAACGACAGCAGGAACTCCTGTGAAATCCTGCATCAAAACCCTTGCTGGCTTGTAGCTAATTTCGTGATTAATGTGTTTCTTGACGCAATCTGCTAATATCTTTATGTCATCTAATTTAACTCTTACTCCATCTTCGTTGCGCAATAAATTTTCAAGCAATACCTTGAGTGAACAAGGCAATTTTGTTAAATTTACTCCTAAAAATTTACCAGCGTTACTTAGGTTAAAGTAGTTATATAACCTTCCATCAATATTTAAAGTCGTCTTTGCATTTAAAGAATTGTTCATCCTGTATTAGTTAAAATTGGAATTACTAGCGCTACTTTTTTGTTGTTGACTTTGCTGCTGATACATAGTTTCAAAATCTATAGGATCTAGCATAAGTGGAGGAAACCCACCACTACTTGTAGTTCTTGCAATTATTTCTCTTGCAAAAGGGAAAAGAAAAGTAGGTCCACCAATAAATAAAGCTTGTCTCACCTCTTCCTCACTTAGCTCTGTAAAATTTTCTATTGAAAAAATACCGCAATACTTTACCTCGCAAATGAAAGCTATATCATCTTTTACATCTTCATCTTTTACCGTTGCTTTGGCTTCTATATGCAAAGTAATTTCATGAAAAGGCTTTTCTTCACTTATTCCTTTTTTATTTTCCGTTCCTTCTAATTTTGCTGAATTAATATTAACCATTACATTAATATCAGGAGCTTTACTAGAAGGAAGGAATGGCGAATTTGGATTCTCAAACGAAAAATCTTTGACATACTGACCATGAATTTTCATTTTGTGTTGTGACATTTCTTACGTCTCCTTTAATTAAGTTGAGATGTTTAATACTTTCTTATATAATATATTCATTTACAAATGAATAGTAAACCTAACTATAGGTTAATATGAAAAACATATTTTTATCAAAAATTAATAATATTTAGATACTTTATATATCAAGGAGTTAAGTTACCATGATAGAGCTTGTAATATATGCTTTACTAGCGGCGTTTATTTTTTCACGCTTATATAATTCTTTAGGAAGATCAGCCAGTCTCAACCTAAAAAAGCTAACAGGTGTATTGGATGTAAGTCAAAGTAAAGAAGATGTGGTAGAAAATATCGAAGATTATATTTATAGCAACGACAAAAGTTCAATAGAAGCTACTTATGAACAAATATTACAAAAAAACAAAGAGTTTTCTATTTCCAATTTTATAGAAGGTTCAAGCATAGCTTTTGAATTAATAATAAAATATTTTAACCAAGGAAATTTACCTCAATTAAAATCCCTTCTGGACAAAGACTTATATAACAGTTTTGTGGATAAGATTAAACATCGTAAAGAGACACATGAGTCCATAATTGTTTCTATCGTTTCACAAAAGATCTTAGAAATAAAGTTAGTAAAAAACGTAATATTTATTGCAGTATATTTCCTTTCAGAGCAAATTAACTTCGTTAAGAATAACGAAGGAAACATCACATCAGGTAGCATGTCTACTATTAACAAAGTTGAAGATGTATGGCAATTCAAAAAAAATATTAATTCATCAGATCTAACTTGGTTACTTGTTTCTATTAACTATAAGAAGGCAAGTACTGATAAAAATTTAACAACAAATGACAACTGATGAAAAGTAGGCTACGAGAAATAGTACTTGATACTGAAACTACAGGTCTTGATACTAAATCTGGCCATCGAATTATTGAGATAGGATGTGTAGAACTAATTAATCGTATTCCAACAGGTAAAACATTTCATCGATATCTCAATCCAGAAAGAGATATACCTTACCACTCATTTAAGATTCATGGTATTAGTGAGGAATTTTTGGAAGATAAACCACTATTCTCAGATGTTGCACTTGAATTTCTTGACTTCATATCCAATGACATTTTGGTGATTCATAATGCTGAATTCGATGTTAAGTTCCTTAATATGGAGTTAGGCAAGTTAAATGCTGGGTTAATTTCCTCAGATAGAGTGCTAGATACATTACCACTTGCAAGAAAAAAGTTTGTAGGATCACCTGCTTCTTTAAATGCATTATGCAAGCGTTTTGATATATCGCTAGAAGGTAGAGAGTTACACGGAGCATTGGTTGATGCTCAATTACTTGCAAAGGTCTATGTTGAGCTTACAGGAGGATTGCAAACCTTTTTATTTAATAATGAATGTGCTCAGGACAATAACTCTACGTTTATTCAACATAAAGTGCGTAATTTAGCTCGCAGAGAACATTCACCAAGTAGTAAAGAAATTGATGAGCATAAGAAATTGTTAGATAAAATTAACAACCCACTTTGGAAGGAATATATTGAATCAATCAACTAATCAATATATGATTTAACTTTATTGGAAACTCTTTAATGATAAAGTTTATAAGGTTATTGTCTAGTTTGCTAATAACAGTAGCAGCTATCTTCTTAGGTTATTGTTATTTTACCAAGCAAGGCATATTTGTTTCACAAAATACAGAAATTAAGGTAGGTGGAGATTTTTCTTTGATCAATCAAGACGGACAAATAGTACGCAGTAGTGATTTTAAAAATAAGTATATGATGATTTTTTTCGGATTTTCCTCATGCAAAAGAATTTGCCCTATGAATCTCGGAATAATTTCAGAAACACTTGCAAAGTTAGATAAGAAAACTGACAATAAGCTACAAACATTTTTTATCACAGTTGATCCTGAGCGCGATAACACAGAAAGGCTTAAAGAATTTCATCAGCAATTTGACCATAGCATACAAATGCTAACTGGTGAAAGACAGAAAATAGATGAAGTAGTTGCAAAGTATAAAGTATATGCAAGTAAAGTAGATGGAGAAGAGGAAATTAACCATTCTTCAATGATATACCTTATTAGCCCTGAAGGAAAATATGTCACACACTTTGTAGCTGATTTAAATTCAGATGAAAGTCAATCTGATAAGATTCTGGCTGAGATAAAAAAATATGTAAGCTGAACTAAAGAGCTTAGCTTACTTTAAATTTATGCTAACAGCTATTTTGATTAAACTAAGTCGTTTTTTTAATTTTTTCTAGGATCAACTCAGCAGCTTTTTGTTCAGCAATTTTCTTACTAGAAGCGCATGCAGAAACTTTGCCATAATTCTCTATGAAAATTGATATAGTAAACTCAGGATTGTGTGCTGGTCCAGTTTGTTTTACAAGTTCATACTCTGGTAAAGGTAATTTGTTTTTCTGAGTCCACTCTTGCAGTGAAGTTTTAGGATCTTGAGGAGGATCGAGGATGTCTTTAGCTAGCTTTTCCCAATGTCGGATAATAAATTTTTCAACACTCTCAAGTCCACCGTCAATATAAATTGCACCTATTAGTGCCTCAAGCGAATTTTCTAAATTTTTTAAGTTACATTTCCCTCCGTTGCAACGTTCACTATTATTCATGATGATAAAGTTACCTAACTCTATTTCTTTAGCAACATTAGCAATGGTACTGCCACAAACTAGATCCGTTTTTCTTTTTGCCAATGCTCCTTCTTTTTCTTCAGGAAACATTTTAAACAGCATAGCAGATACAACCATGTTCAAAATACTATCGCCCAAAAACTCTAGCCTTTCGTAGCTTACGATCTGGTCTTCGCTATTCCTTTTATTTACGCTTGGATGGGTTAATGCCTCTTCTAATATTGCATGATCTGTAAATTTATAATTAATAACTTTAGATATTATATCGTTCAAAACTTTCATGTTCATCATTCAAAAGAAAAGCACTCCCTATCATACCTTTACACTAAAAAGTTAGCTCTACTTTACTAAAACAATATCAATAACTTCCAAAATTAATGTATACAACCCACTGCTTCAGTAACATTACTAAATCCATCTCTTCTTACCAATTCCGCAAGTTCCAGGTTGATTTTGTTCACAACTTGATGCCCCTGGTATACAAGAGCAGTGTACAGTTGTACTAAAGAGGCTCCTGCCTTTATTTTTTCATATGCATCAACACCACTTGAAATTCCTCCACATCCTATCAATAGAATCCTGCTCTTAGTAAGCTTGTACATATCACTCAATAACTCGGTTGAAAGTTGAAACAATGGTCTGCCGCTCAACCCACCACTCTCATTATAGTAAGAATCTCGACTTATCGTAGTGTTGCTTACTATTAAGCCGTCAATTTTATATTCTAGTGTAAGCTCAGCGATATTTTCTTTTGTTTGCTGATCTATATCTGGAGAAATTTTTAATATTATCGGTATGGATTCAGAGCTATCGATTGATTTTCGGGTTAGAGTGATAGATTTCAACAATTTGGATAATTCTTGTTTATTGTGCAAATTGCGCAAGTTAGGTGTGTTTGGAGATGAGATGTTCAGTACTATATAATTGCTCTTTCCATATACTATCTTTAGCAACTCAACATAATCGCTGATTTGGTCCTTTGATGTACTGTTTCTTCCTATATTTATACCAAAAATACAATCACCAAGTTTAGTTTCACTTATCTGTTTAAGAAAATAGTCTACTCCTTCATTATTAAATCCCAATCTATTAATTATTCCTTCATCTTTAATTAATCGAAAAATTCTCGGTTTTTTGTTTCCATATTGGGGATGTTTAGTTACAGTACCAGCCTCAATAAATCCAAAACCAAATGAGAGCATCGGCTTTACAACTTCCGCATTTTTATCAAAACCTGCAGCAAGACCTACAGGACTCCTAATTTTATTACCAAAAAAGTTTACATTTAAAGACTTAGGTAGTTCTATAGGTTTCCTACAGGGCATCTTTTTTAACGCCGTTATTACCAAGGAGTGAGCAATTTCAGGCGGCAGTAAAAACAATAAATTACGTAATATCATTTTGTAAAACACTTTGCTTATTTTTAGTTTATTTTTTACCATGCAACAAGAATAACTTAGAAAGCTTGAGGTTTATCAAAATAGTAAGTATATAGTTTCTATGGGTAGTAAAAACTAATTTTTCTGAAGGGAAACCAGAACTTGATCAGTATTTTTATCTACTAATTCGAGGTAGCCAAATTTGTTAATTTGAGATTTTATTAGTATAGGAATCTTGTTTCGATTTAAATAAAATCCCTGTTTTGATTGTTTATTAATCCGCAACCTTATATCCCCATTCTCCCAAGCAAGCATCTTATTTATTCCAGATTTTTCTTTACAATTATCTTCATTTACAAATCCTAAGTATTCATCTTCTGAAGAAGATATTGCAATCTTGCATATTCTATACCCTACCCAATTCCCTAGATATGGATCAGTATCGTCTTTTTCGTGAAGCTTGAACTCTCCTTTGACATATTCCCATGGAGCTTTTGCATCACCTACCTTTTTTAGAAAGAGTACGTCCTGATCAAAGTTTATAATGGTCCTTGTATGAAATGTTGTTAAGCTTGTGTCCCATAATAGTTTTTCTGTGATGCTAAAATGCTCTTTATCCTTTTGCATATTTTGAAATGATACGATTATCACATCTGCTCCAACTTCTCTTCCATAGTTAACATATTGACTAGCACGCCCATGTTTGGCTGTGAATGATGACTTACCTATTAACAGAAAGTCATTAAATAACGCATTATATATAGTCTGTGCACTGTAAGCTGTACCGACGTAAACCGGCTGTTTGTTGGATGAAGGGTACTTTTCTGGTGCAAGATGAGTATACGAGCTCTTTAATAAATAGTGAAAAGTGCAACTGGTAAGCAAGAAGGGCAAACCAATCAATAATAGAACTTCTGTTAATCTCTTTGGCATTTTACTGCTTATATTTTGAATATAGTATCTTATTTTTTTAAATATTTCATTCAAAGCCACACTTCTTGTTAAAATTTCAGAAGAAAAAACGATCTAATTGGAGTAAGAGGCCGGGACCGGAATTGAACCGGTATAAAAGGATTTGCAGTCCTCCGCATAAGCCATTCTGCCACCCAGCCGTTTTTTTATGCGTAGATATTAATTATATCTTTTAGCATAGATAAAGCATCCTCTTTTTTTCTTTGAAAAGTGTTGCGCCCGATAATTGAACCATTACCACCACCTTGCTTAATTTCTTTTGCCTCATTGTATATATCATCCACTGACTTTGACTCACCACCGGAGAAAACTACTATTCTTTTTCCTGCAAAGCAAGACTTTTTAATATATTCAATTCTTTTAGATAATGATTCAATATTTTCTATTTTTTCTCTTTCCAGATGATTGGTTGGAAGTTTTACTTTTATTATGTTGGCACCGAGCAAAGCCGCTATATGCGCAGCATAGGCAATCACATCAACTGCTGTTTCACCTTCTTTGGAAATCCCTTCACCACGTGGATAAGACCATAGCACTACAACAAGGCCACAAGATTTAGCCTCAGCTATAATTTTACGAGCTTCTTCCATCATATCAAAACACTTAGCAGAACCAGGATATATAGTAAACCCAACAGCCATGCAGCCCAAACGCAGCGCATCTTTTGCAGAGGCAGTTATTGCTTGGTCTGAAGTTAAGCTTTTTGAGTGCAAAGAGTTAGCGCTATTAAGCTTCAAAATAAGTGGTAGCATTCCAGCATAAGTTGAAGCACCAGCTTCGATCATACCAAGCGGAGCAGCGTATGCACTTACTCCTGAATCAACTGCAAGCTGAAAATGATAATGTGGATCGTAAGCATCAGGGTTAACTTCAAAACTTTTTATTGGTCCGTGCTCAAACCCCTGGTCTACAGGGAGAATTACTAACTTGCCAGTTCCACCAAGTTTCCCATGCATAAGAATGCGAGTAAGATTCGCCTTTACTCCAGGGTTTTCACTTTCGTAGTAACTTAGGATTTGTTTTACTTCTTCACTCATTAATATCTTCAAATTTACTCAAAGTGTAGCAAAAACTATAGTTGAAGCAAAGACCTTTTTATGCTCTTGTTCCTACGCCTATATTTAAAGGTGTAACTTTAGGATCAGTAGTATGCTGTTGTGGTTTTTCTTGAACTAAATCTTCAAAATACATTTTAACAATAGGAAGAACGAGCGGCATAAGTACTAATTTGTAGTCATACCATGCAAATTTTTCTTTATAACTATAGTATTTCCTAAAGTAAATGATAAAGGTATAATAAAGTATTTGAGTTATAATGGCATATAGTGTGGATTTAAGGGAAAAGGCAGTATTGATGATAGAAAAAGGGAAGACAAAGGTTGAGATAGCAGAGCTCATGGAGATAGGAATAGCAACGCTGTACCGCTGGTTAAAAAAGAAAGCTGCTGGTGAAAGCCTAAAGCCATCTAAAAACGGTAGCTTTATTCGAAAAATAGACCCAAAAATACTCGAAGAATATGTTACAAAGAATCCAGATCATACTCTGGCAGAGATGAAACAAAGTCTTGGATTTGGAATAAATTCAATTTGGTATAGACTAAAACAGGTAAAAATTACTTTAAAAAAAAGTCACACTATATCAAGAGCGCAATCAAGAAGATAGGCAGCAATTTATTGATAAAATCTCAAAAATAGACCATTCCAGCATCTTATATATAGATGAAGCAGGAGTTGATAATAAGTTATACCGAGAATATGGACGTGCTCCAAACGCTAATTCTGGATTAAGGAAGGAAGAAAGTATAGGAAATGGAAGGCTTTTTGGATTTCAAGGAATAGGAAATGAGAGTAGAAAAGATGTGAACCAAGAAATTAACGGGAGATCTATGGCGAGTATGTTCAATTTCAAGTCTATTTTTGAGGTAGCCAAAAATCGTCTCAATGATCGACCTTTTTCTCAGCAAAATCTTTTCATGTAGTGAAATTAATGTGTTTTTCATCCCCTTTTTCACCTTGGTAATACCAATTCCCGCTATACAAGCAACGAATAGAAAATAATGGAAAAAAAGCCATACTGAAGTAAGTAAAATAGCGAGGTTTAGATGGCATTAAGATCAAAATTATTGGATGAAAAAGTGGTGAAATCAGCAAAAGAGATGCTGAAGAGAGTAAGAAATAATGCGTATGTTGCAAAAAAACTAAATGCTGTAATTGCAGCAAAAAAGCACAGTATAACAGCTGTAGCAAAAATATGTTGCATTTCGAGAAAGGCAATTACTACATGGATAAAGCACATAAAATTTGGAAGAGAAGAAAAATTATTTGCTCCACCTCAACGCCGTAGAAAAACTATATTGAACCAAAGTCAACTTGAACGAATTGAGTTGTGGATAGAGGAAAACCCCAATATTACTATTAGAGAAATGAGAATAAGAATCCAAGAAAGATTTGGTTTGAATATCAGCAAATCCGCAATACATCGTAATATGCAAAGAATGAAATTCTCATATATCACACCAAGACCAGTTCATAGTGGACAAGATAAAAACAAGCAAGAGGAGTTTTAAAAAAAACCTCAATGAAACTATTGTCATGCATTCTGAAAAAGAGCTATTTTTCTTCGATGAATCACGGTTTGGTACACATTCGAAAGTTGGACATGGGTGGTTTAAAAAAGGCAGTAGGACACAGGTTAAGGTAAAATTAGGTAGGGAAAATTTTTATCTCTATAGTGCAGTTAATCCCAGAAATGGAGAGAATTTTAGCTTATTTGCACCAAACGTCAACACTGATTGTATAAATATATTCCTTGAACAGATGTCGCAATATTTAGGAATACGAAAGGCTTTTCTCTTGATGGATTGCGCTAGTTGGCATAAGTCAAAAAATTTAAAGGCACCTAAAAATATCGAAATTATATACCTACCACCATACTCACCTGAACTCAATCCTGTTGAGAGGTTTTGGTTATATATAAAACAGAACATTTTGCGCAATAAAATCTACGATACAATTGTTCTGCTTGAATGCGCTTTGTGTAAATTTATTACCTCTCTTTCCCCTTCCACGGTTAAACAACTCTGCTATGCTTCTTATTTGGTTCATTAATAATGAGAATTGGTATAAGTAAAGCAATAAGTAATAAATCTAATGCTAAATTAGCTATTAGCATCGTTCCATATTGAACAGGCCAGCCATTTTGTGCAACTTCCGACATTAAACTGCATACAGCAAACGCTGCTGATATACATATTACATAATGATCAGCAGCAATAAGTAGATTGTATCTTCTATTAACCTATCTAGATTTCCTTCTTGTGAGCCTCTTTGTTTACTTGCTGCATAGATAATACTACAAAAGGATATAATAAATAACCATGGCCAAACTCCAATGCTGAATGCATAAAATTTATAAGCAATATTTTGCACTTTGCCACTGTTAGCAAGTTGTGATAAGCAATATTTGACTTGAGGCGACGGACCAAGTACCACATTTGCTAATATAAAAAATAAACATGCTCTATTCACAGCTTTCTCTCTACGCAATAGAATCTCATTGATTCTCCTTTGTTTTTCCTGCACTTCTCGCTGTAATATTATAGATATGCCAGCTGCTTTTAAGTCGTTAAGATATTTCTCTAGCTTATCTTTATCTGCACTAAGTTTTTTAAACTTTTCTTCAGCTATTTTTTTCTCTTTCTCTCCTACTACTTTATCAGGGTGACATTTTAATGAAGCTCTTCTAAAGCACCGCTCAACTAACTTAAGTACATCATCAAACTCCTGGATTATTACTTCTTCCGCTTTTATTCCCAGCCTTGAAAATAAATTCCGTAAATCTTGATTACTGTAATATTGATTTCTGGTTAAACTTGCCACTATAGCCTCATTAAAAAAAATAGTAACTATACTACAAATTTAATACTCAAGCAAGAATTTAAACTATATCAAAAGCAATTCCGTGTTTACCAATATAAATCCTTAATTTCTTTCCTTTAATTAATCGACGATTCAGTATTTCTTCAGCCAAATGACTTTTTATCTCTTTTTCAATCAGCCTCTCTATTGGGCGTGCTCCCATTTCTTTGCTATAACCTGTTTGCGCAAGATAAGACTTTACTTCTTCTTCCACTGAGCAGCTTATACCCTTTTGCACAAGTTGTTTTTTTAATTCCTGAATAAATTTATCCACAATGTGCAAAATGACATCCGCATCCAAATCAGAAAAGGAAATGACTGCATCAAGACGATTACGAAATTCGGGGCTAAAAACCCGTTCCATTGCTTTTTCGCTGTCACTGATGTTAAAGTTTTTATACCCAAAGCCAATAGAACTTTTGTTACGTTCAAATGCCCCTGCATTGGTTGTCATAATTAAAATCGTATTGGAAAAATTAACCTTACGTCCGTAAGTGTCTGTAACACAACCATAATCCATGATTTGTAGTAATATATTATAAATATCACTATGAGCTTTCTCAATTTCATCAAGAAGTACTACGCTATATTGATTATTAGATACAGATTCTGTAAGCAATCCACCTTGGTCGTAACCCACATATCCAGGAGGGGAACCAATCATTCTAGATATTGTGTGAGGTTCCATATACTCAGACATATCAAACCGAATAAGGTTCATACCCATATTTTGTGCTAGCTGCTTCGCAAGCTCAGTCTTACCTACACCAGTTGGCCCTGCAAAAAGATACTTTGCCAAGGGTTTATTGTAACTTCTCAGACCAGATTTAGCAATTTTAATAGAATTAACGAGAAACTCTATCGCTTGCTCTTGACCAAAAATGGCCCTATTGAGATTTTCTTTCAAAGATTTTACTCTTTGCATATCATCAAACCCGCAAGGTACGTTTGTAATCCTAGCGATAGTACTCTTAATGTCTCTACTGTTTATAATTTTTCGCCTGCTTTTTTGTAACTTACAATATGCCCCTGCTTCATCTATAACATCAACTGCTTTATCAGGTAATATTCGCCCAGTAATATACTTGTGTGAAAGTTCAGCTGCAGATTTAATGGCATGTTTCGTGTAATATACTCCATGATACCTTTCATAGTAATGCTTTATACCATCTAGTATCTTTACTGTATCATTAATAGAAGACTCTTTTACATTAATTTTTTGAAACCTCCTTGCTAATGCTTTATCCTTTTCAAAGCTATTGCTATATTCTCTATATGTAGTTGCACCTATACAACGCAACGCACCTCTTGCAAGTGCAGGTTTGAGCAGATTGCCAGCATCAAGAAAGCTGCCACTTGTTGAACCTGCTCCAATAATAGTGTGTATTTCATCAATGAAAAGAATAGCGCCAGGTTTTGCCTCAATTACTTTTATTATAGATTTTATTCTCTCTTCGAAGTCACCTCTATAGCGTGTTCCTGCAAGAAGTGATCCTAAATCCAAAGCATAAATTATGCTGGATCTCAGTGCACTCGGAACACTACCTTCAATAATTTTCAATACCAAGCCTTCAACTATTGTTGTTTTACCAACACCTGGTTCTCCGACATATAAAGGGTTATTTTTTCTGCGTCTTAGCAAGATTTCTATAGTGCGATTTAATTCATAATCACGACCAATGACATAATCTATTTTTTTGCTTCTTGCATAATCATTTAAATTTCTACAATAATTTTGTAGAACTTCTTCATCTTTTAATAATTCACCTTTATTTGCTACAGTAGAGATATCGTTATTCTTATCAAGTTTTATCTTGCGATTAGTTACATATTCTTCTATATCACCTGAATATTTTATATTGGATATGTTATAAATCAAATTAGAATCCTTTGCATTCTGTTTGCATAATAGCTCTTCAATGTATAAATCTTGCTCAGACAGAATCTCTAATAGAATACTTGCTCCATTTATTTCTTTTCTTCCCAGACGATGAGCTCGTATCATGGCTTTATGCATTATGCGTTGAAATAGCACATCAGGCTCAACTTTATTGACAGTTAATTCGGAGTTGTCTTGTAAAAAACCTTTTGTATTATTACCACGATCATTCCTTAATATAATATTATCTATATTTATGATTTCACCAGCTCTGATGTTACATCTTGATAAAACATAATCTACATCCACATCTTTGGTTAATGCTAGCAACAAATGTTCCACTTTTGCATATTTAAGCTTACAATCAGAAGCAATCTGTAACGCTCTACTTAAACTTGCCTCTAAATTTTTAGAAATCATCTATTCTCTTTAAAAGTGTAAATTTATATATAATTAATAGCACACAATTATTAAAAAAACTGAAATCTAGCAGATCGTTGTAGCCAAATTGAATTAAGCTACAGATTATAGTCCACACAGCCTAACATTATACCGTTGTGATAATCTCAAAACGTTATAAGCAGCAGAATTAAGATTATCAAATTGTAGGTAAATCTAATTTGGGCTAGCTATATATTCTTTCTACCATCCTGGAATCACTTCACTTTGCAGCAAGCTTACTGGAGCTTTTAAAGAATAGAAGAATAGTTAAGTACATTAATACGCTTTTTCTAGTACTCTGCTTTTCTTCTTAAATACATTGATCTTTTTTCTACCGTATTTAGCCTTTAACGTACTTGGCCTTTTAAAGACCTTTTTGCTGTTACGTTTTTGAGATTGCATACTACAATCAAAATTTGGCTCTCCTTCTTTATCTGCTAGTGAAGGCAGTCTTCTCTTATCTTGAGGTGTAACAAAAGATAATGCAAATCCTTCAGCTCCCGCACGTGCAGTTCTACCTATACGATGAACATAATCAGCTTGCGACTGTGGTACATCATAGTTGATAACATGTTGAATGTGCGGAATATCAAGGCCGCGAGAAGCAACATCTGTTGCAACCATGATTTGATTGCGGCCACGACGAAAAGAATCAATGACTCTTTCACGCTTGTGCTGCCTTAAATCACCATGAATTGCCAAAGCGCTATAGTCATCTTTGTGCAATTTGTCAGCTAGCTGATCCGCTCCTCGCTTTGTTTTGACAAAAATAATGATCGATCCTTTGCGCTGACATAATTGTGTAACAAGCTTGCCATATTTTTCTGATTCTGATGCATAAACAACTTCTTGTTTAATTTTTACAGAAGTTGTAGCCTGGCAATCGACAGAAACACGCTCTGGTTGATTAAGATATTTTTCAGTAAGTTTTACTATTTCTCCAGGAAGAGTTGCAGAAAACATAAGAGTTTGCCTTATTTTAGGCAAATGCTTCATAATTTCTTCAATCTGAATTCCAAAGCCCATATCAAACATACGATCCGTCTCATCAAGCACAAGAATACCAACATTCCGAGTAACTAAAGTTTTACGCTCAATATGGTCTATAATACGACCAGGAGTACCTATTATAATTTGTGGTTTTTTCTGAAGCTGATTTAGCTGCCTAAAAATAGGCTCGCCTCCGATCAACAAAGCAACTCTTAGTAAAGAACTTTGAGGTAAGAGTTTTCTTATCTCACTTGTTACCTGATGAGCAAGCTCTCTGGTTGGCACGATGACTAAAGCTGAACCAATGCTTGGCTCATCCATCAATTTAGCAACCAGTGGAATAGCAAACGCTAAGGTTTTTCCAGTTCCCGTTTGAGCAGACCCAAGAATATCTTTGCCCTGAAGAGCTAGAGGAATCGCTTGCACCTGAATCGGGGTTGGAACACAAAGATTATTTTTACTTAGAGCTTGCCCAAGCAAAGTTGGAAGCCCCATTTCATGAAAATTACTCACAATACATTACCCTATTAAAAAGCTTCACGATAGACTAATCTTCCAATCTTAAATTTATTGCAGACTTTTTGTCTTCTCCGTTCCTACCACGCTCTTCTTTAAGCTCATAACTTACTCTTTCCCCTTTCATTCCTCTCTTTTTATCCTCTCCTCGAAGTTCATCAGGTCTTATTCCTGAACGTTCTAATGTACTAACATGTACAAAAACGTCCTCACCTTTACCTTCTGGCTTGATGAAACCATAGCCTTTTTCAGCATTAAACCATTTTATATTACCAAATTCCATATGGATAACTCCTAAACTACTAACTAATATTATTAATGTGATGAAAAACTTTGAAATTACGATTTAGAATGCTTTAAGCTTAGTTACTGCAACTAAACTTCTATACTCCATAGTCTATTCTTAACATTACATAGTAATAGTACACAATTATTGTACTTAATGCAACTAAAATTTTTAATCACTAAGTGAACCTGCTACTGTCATTTCGCTAACTTTAATCGTTGGTGAATTAAACTGCCCACAGAAAGTTAGGTCATTTGCAACAACTAAATTGCTAAACATATTTTTCAAATTGTCGGTAACAGTAATCTCGTGTATTGGATACGTTATTTTACCATTTTCTATAAAAAATCCGCATGCACCTTGACTATAATCGCCATTGATTAAATTAACACCAAAACCAAATAAATCAGTTACATATATTCCTTCTTTTACTTCGTCAACTAATTCCTTAAACGATCTATTACCATTTTTGAAATAGAAATTACTAGCTGAAGGAATAATTGCAGCATTACTTGCACGAGTTGCATTTGCGGTCGTTTCCAAGTTTAATTTCCTAGCCGAATATAGATCTAAAATCCAGTTTTGCAGTACTCCATTTTTTACAAATTCATTTCTTCTGCTCATTATTCCTCCCCCGTCAAACACGCTAATTCTGGATTAAAGAGAGACTAGAAAAGTCAGGAGAGTAGGGTAAACGCAACAAATAGAAAAAAATAGATGAGGTTACCCATGGAAGATATAACAAAACTGTTTTGTCTGGTCGATGATTTTTGCAGAGATATAGAGAAAAATTTTGCAGATAAACTACTGCCAAACGGTAAAAAACCCACAAGAGTGCCAGAAATTACACATTCGGAAATTATCACAATAATCCTCCTGTATCAGCAATCTCCCTGTGAAAATTTTAAGGCTTTCTACCTGCATTACCTAACATTGCTCTACAAATCAGAGTTTTCGAAGTTGCCTTCATACACTAGGTTTGTTGCTCTAAAGCCCAGGGTTTTGTGGCATTTAGCCATGCTATTACAGTGCCTTTGCGGATGGTCAGAACTTACTGGAATCTCATACATAGATACAACTCCTATTGCAGTTTGCCATGCAAAAAGAATATCAAGAAATAAGGTTTTTGCTGGAATTGCAAAATTAAGCAAGAGTACATATGGCTGGTTTTTCGGCTTTAAACTACATTTGATAATTAACGAGAAAGGTGAAATTCAAGCTTTTACGCTTACAAGAGGTAATGTTGACGATAGAGAGCCTGTAGCAAACCTAACTAAGAAATTAACCGGTCTTTTGTTTGGTGATAAAGGCTATATTAAAAAAGAGCTTTTCCAAGAGTTGTTTAACCGCGGTTTGAAACTTGTTACCAAGGTGAAAAAGGGGATGAAAAACGCATTAATTTCACTACATGAAAAGATTTTGCTGAGAAAAAGGTCGATCATTGAGACGATTTTTGGCTACCTCAAAAGTAGACTTGAAATTGAACATACTCGCCATAGATCTCCCGTTAATTTCTTGGTTCACATCTTTTCTACTCTCATTTCCTATTCCTTGAAATCCAAAAAGCCTTCCATTTCCTATACTTTCTTCCTTCCTTAATCCAGAATTAGCGTTATTAGAGAAATGAGAATAAGAATCCAAGAAAGATTTGGTTTGAATATCAGCAAATCCGCAATACATCGTAATATGCAAAGACAGAACATTTTACGCAATAAAATCTACGATACAATTGTTCTGCTTGAATGCGCTTTGTGTAAATTTATTACCTCTCTTTCCCCTTCCACGGTTAAACAACTCTGCTATGCTTCTTATTTGGTTCATTAATAATGAGAATTGGTATAAGATTATTCAAATCGTTTGTGGAAATATACGCAGCTTTGTTCTTACCTGCTATAGCTCTAATTCCGACAGTACAGTTTTTAGATTGTGATATTTGTTCAATTTTTGATAGACGCTGAGAAACCGAGGTCTTATTAGTTTCATATATTGTAACTTCTGCGTCTTGATTCTGCTTTTTTATTAGTTTAGTGATATCTGCTGCAATATTTAATATATTCATTTTTCATTCCTTGAGTTTCTATAAAGATTCTGCACCACCTATAACTTCAATCAAATCAGTTGTAATTGCTGCTTGACGAGAACGATTATAAAGTAATGCTAGTTTATTTAGCATTACTTTTGTATTTCTGTTTGCTGATTCCATAGCAACCATCCTAGCACTATTTTCACTTGCTGCACTTTCAAGTAAAGCAGAATAAAGAGAAGCTGTAACATAATCTTGAGTCAAAGATTTTAAAATAAACTCAATATTTTGTGGTTCATACTCATAGCTGTAATCTGTTAGAGGACTAACTACAGAATTATCAATTAATAATGAGTCTTTACTCCATGGTTTTATTGTTTCTAATATTGGCTTTTGCATGAAGGTATTATAGAATTTACTGTAAAAACCCTTAACTTTATTGTATTTACTTAGATCTATATCACTAACCAAGGCTTCCACACGCTTTAGTGTGATTCCCTTACTATTTTCAACCTTCAAGATATTTTTAGAATTAAATCTATTTTTGCCTGTCTCAAAAGCTTTCTTACCAAAAAAGACAATGTCTACTTTCTTATCATTTGCAATTAATTTGTTTATATGCTCCTGACTAAATTTAACAACAGAGGAGTTGAAGCTGCCACATAAACCACGATCAGATGCAATAATAAATACTAGGAAAGAATCTTCATTATTGATATTTAGAATTCTTGCTAGTAACTCTTGATCCGCTGATAGCGCTAGTGAAGAAATAATGCTATGCAGCTTAGATATATGCAATTTTGAATTTGATAATTTCTTTTGGCTTTGTAATAATTTTGCTGCAGAAACCATTTGCATTATTTTCGTGATTTTCTGCACAGACTTAATATTTTTAATTCTTAAGGATAATTCCTTTAAGCTCTTCATTTTATATATAATTCTAATTTATTAAAATATATAACTGGTAATGTCTAAAAACAAGTTTTTTTGACATTGGAATCAAACCTAACTAAGAAACTCACAGATTTACTGTTTTGAGATAAAGATTATATTAAAGCAATCTCGATGTAAAAGTATCACACCTTATGGAGTCTTATAATATAAGGTAAATACAATTAAGACTATTGCAACTTGAGCACTTATAATCCCATTGCTTTAGCTCTTTATTACAATCAACACATTTCCAACCTGGATCAGGCACAGCTTCTGAGTTCATCTTATTTAGCCAGTAAATTGCTTGATCATACTCTTGTAGCATAATCTTGAGCTGTACCATAACAAGGTAGATTGATATGTAATTAGCTTTTTTCATAGCAATATCTAAATGCTGACTTGCAAGATCATATTTCCCTAAGCTAATTGAAGACAAAGCAAGCAAGCAATAACTAAAATAATAATCAGGGCGTAAGTTATATAGTCTTTCAGCGCCTTTATTATTTAACTTGATATACATTCTAGCTGATTGAGGAGTAGGATTTACTCTATACTCTTCCTCTAATACTGTGGAAGCTTTTCTGATTTTTTCAAGCTTGATATATAATTCTGCCTTTAAATAATTGATGGGCTGAAAAGTTGCATAATAACTTTGTGCTTTAGCTAAATAATCTATAGCTTTGCAAAAACTTCCTTTACTTTCGTATTGCTTTGCTAAAGCGCAATAAAAAACCGCTAACATCTTTTTACGATCAAAGGGAAGAAAAATATTGAATTTGATAGCTTCCTTTAACTTTGAAATTGCATTTATCCAATCTTCTTGCAATATACAATGCTCTATTTGAAAGGGAATAGACAAAATTTTATCATTAATTGAACTAGAGCAATATTCTATAAATTTTTGAAAGACTAACCTTTCTTGCTTTAGGTGAATAATCAGTTTATTGATCAGAAGTAGAGCTAAGTTGCGATTTTTACTTGCAATACTCGTTAAATTATGGCTGAAAAAGCTGTAATTTCCCGTTTTACCTAAATTAAAGAGCTTTACTAAAGATAATTTATCACTTTCTTCATTTAGATTTTTAATTAGCTTATTGGTGTTCTCTATATTACCTAAGTCTAAGCTAAAGAAAGCTTCAAAGAGAAGCAATTCTTCCCTACTTCTTCTTCTATTTTTTATGTTAGCAAATGTTGATGAAATAGAAGAACAAAAACGTGCAACTGCAATCAATAAAAATAATAAGACTACGCAAGCAAGAATAACGAAATATAGATCAATACTTATAGTGTAATTGCCTAATTCCAATTTTATTACTTCACCACTTACCTTGATCCATATGCCAAATAAAAACGAAAAAGCAAAAATTATAAAATAAATCATGAGATGTATTGTAATAAGTGACGATATATTATTGAAGTATTCTTGAAAGCTACAATAAAATCATTCAATTTATTAAGCCATGGTTTGAATTCTGGGTATGTTAAGTCACTTATTGCGGTGGCTATGCTCTGCCAATCATTATCGCTTATTAATTCTTCAATTTCCGCAAGCTTTAACCTGAGTGGATCACTACGATCATCTATCTTTATCCAATTTGAAATGATTTTTTTAAACAAGTTACTTTTATTGTAGTTAATAACAGTCATGTTCTTCTCAAAAGACAATTTCAACCCGCATAAAGTATCTACCTCTTTCAAATTTTCCAATTCATTGACTGCATTTTCTATTTCTGGATCGTCAAGCTCTGATATCAAAGGCTTTATTGAATTTATATGATTATCAAACTTGGCTTCTTGCAATAACGAATTCTTCATCTTAATCACAAGTAGCAGCAACTTTGCGAGGTTCTTATGCCTTGAACTACCGTCACCTTGCTCACATTGAGTGTGCAGATTTCTCTTTAAATCAAATATCTTTTTCTCTACCTTAATTTGATTAACTTCAAGCAACATTTTAAGTTCATCTATCTTTTCCGTTACAATACTTATACTATTTTCACTCTCTTGCTGATTTATTTTAAAAAATATTATGTTATTTATTGTAATATAGCTAACAAACAACAATATAATTAAGAACCAACCTATGCATTTTCTCCAAGTATCATTCATAACGTAATATCTCCACAGGATCTTGAGCAGCTGCTTGTAATGCAGGAGGAATTGTCGCTAAAAATGATAAGAACAATGCAAGTGCAGAAATGTTAATCACATCTTGAGAGACTAATATCACTGGCAAACTTGAAAAAAAGTATATCATAGGATCAAACAGTTTGATGTTGGTAATGTTTTCTAAAAACACTCTAATACTTTCAATATTGAGAGAAAAAACAACCCCTATAATAGAGCCAAGACAAGTTCCTGTAAAACCAATCAGCAATCCACAAGCACAAAATATGCGCATAATGCTTCCGCTTGTTGCACCAAACGTACGCATAATTGCAATTGCAGATTTCTTTTCTTGCACTATCATCATCAAATTTGAGACAATATTAAATGCTGCTACAACTATAATTAAAGTGAGAATTAAAAACATCACATTTCTTTCAGTCTTTAAAGCATTAACATAATGGCTTTGCTGAGACTGCCAACTTTCAGCTCTCATTCCTGTTTCTTTTGCTATAGCGTTTGCTAGCTTATTAGCCATAGCAATATCATCTACAAACACTTCTATATTTCTCACATTATCTTTATAATTAAAAAAAGCTTTAGCTGACTTTATGGGCATATACATTAAGGTATTGTCGTACTCAAACATACCCATATCAAATATTGCTACAACTTTATATTCTTTCATTTTTGGTATTTCACCAGACAGTGCATCAAATCCTTCAGGTGATATAAGCATAATGTTATCACCATAATCAATATTCAAAGCTTCTGCTAATCTTGCCCCTATTATGATACCTTCATCGAATTTTTCCACGTTACCCATAACTACATTATTCTTAACGATAGTATTATTAAGTAAGTCTTTAGTTGACACACCACGGACTACGCTACCCACAATTCCACTATTTGCTGCAACGATCACTTGATCATTGGTCATAGAAGTAGCTTTTAATACACCTGGGATTTTCTCAATAGATTTTAACACTGCGTGGTAATCTGAATTTATGCTTCTATCAAAGTAAACATTAATATGACCATTAATGCCAAGTACAGAGTCGAGCAGCTTTGCTCTGAACCCATTCATTACAGACATTACTACTATTAGCGTTGCAACTCCAAGAGCAATACCAATAATAGAAAACAAGGCCATTATAGAGCAAAATCTAGAATTCTTTGCTCGCAAATAGCGAATAGCCATAGTAAATTCAAAGGCAATAGACATTATACTAAGATTTAAATATCATACTTTTTATGCTTCATATAACTGTAATTTTTCCTTTACCTCAAATTAGGTTGTCTAAATTTAGCAAGCTTATTGAATATATTCAATGTTCTATATTAAGACCTTCCATATATATCGTCCAATCTTACTATATCATTATCAGATAAAAACTTTCCTACCTGAAACTCAACTATCTCAAGAGGAAATCTTGTACTTTTATTCTCAATTTTATGAAACACCTTCCTTGGAATCTCTACTACATGATTTTTTGTTATAGCATATGTTTTGTCATCTAAACTCACGCATCCAACCCCTGATAACGCTAATTCTGGATTAAAAAGAGAATAGAAAAGTCAGGAGAGTAGGGTAAACTCAACAAATAGAAAAAAATAGATGAGGTTACCCATGGAAGATATAACAAAACTGTTTTGTCTGGTCGATGATTTTTGCAGAGATATAGAGAAAAATTTTGCAGATAAACTACTGCCAAACGGTAAAAACCCACAAGAGTGCCAGAAATTACACATTCGGAAATTATCACAATAATCCTCCTGTATCAGCAATCTCCCTGTGAAAATTTTAAGGCTTTCTACCTGCATTACCTAACATTGCTCTACAAATCAGAGTTTTCGAAGTTGCCTTCATACACTAGGTTTGTTGCTCTAAAGCCCAGGGTTTTGTGGCATTTAGCCATGCTATTACAGTGCCTTTGCGGATGGTCAGAACTTACTGGAATCTCATACATAGATACAACTCCTATTGCAGTTTGCCATGCAAAAAGAATATCAAGAAATAAGGTTTTTGCTGGAATTGCAAAATTAAGCAAGAGTACATATGGCTGGTTTTTCGGCTTTAAACTACATTTGATAATTAACGAGAAAGGTGAAATTCAAGCTTTTACGCTTACAAGAGGTAATGTTGACGATAGAGAGCCTGTAGCAAACCTAACTAATACCAATTCCCGCTATACAAGCAACGAATAGAAAATAATGGAAAAAAGCCATACTGAAGTAAGTAAAATAGCGAGGTTTAGATGGCATTAAGATCAAAATTATTGGATGAAAAAGTGGTGAAATCAGCAAAAGAGATGCTGAAGAGAGTAAGAAATAATGCGTATGTTGCAAAAAAACTAAATGCTGTAATTGCAGCAAAAAAGCACAGTATAACAGCTGTAGCAAAAATATGTTGCATTTCGAGAAAGGCAATTACTACATGGATAAAGCACATAAAATTTGGAAGAGAAGAAAAATTATTTGCTCCACCTCAACGCCGTAGAAAAACTATATTGAACCAAAGTCAACTTGAACGAATTGAGTTGTGGATAGAGGAAAACCCCAATATTACTATTAGAGAAATGAGAATAAGAATCCAAGAAAGATTTGGTTTGAATATCAGCAAATCCGCAATACATCGTAATATGCAAAGAATGAAATTCTCATATATCACACCAAGACCAGTTCATAGTGGACAAGATAAAAACAAGCAAGAGGAGTTTAAAAAAAAACCTCAATGAAACTATTGTCATGCATTCTGAAAAAGAGCTATTTTTCTTCGATGAATCACGGTTTGGTACACATTCAAAAGTTGGGCATGGGTGGTTTAAAAAAGGCAGTAGGACACAGGTTAAGGTAAAATTAGGTAGGGAAAATTTTTATCTCTATAGTGCAGTTAATCCCAGAAATGGAGAGAATTTTAGCTTATTTGCACCAAACGTCAACACTGATTGTATAAATATATTCCTTGAACAGATGTCGCAATATTTAGGAATACGAAAGGCTTTTCTCTTGATGGATTGCGCTAGTTGGCATAAGTCAAAAAATTTAAAGGCACCTAAAAATATCGAAATTATATACCTACCACCATACTCACCTGAACTCAATCCTGTTGAGAGGTTTTGGTTATATATAAAACAGAACATTTTACGCAATAAAATCTACGATACAATTGTTCTGCTTGAATGCGCTTTGTGTAAATTTATTACCTCTCTTTCCCCTTCCACGGTTAAACAACTCTGCTATGCTTCTTATTTGGTTCATTAATAATGAGAATTGGTATAAGAAATTAACCGGTCTTTTGTTTGGTGATAAAGGCTATATTAAAAAAGAGCTTTTCCAAGAGTTGTTTAACCGCGGTTTGAAACTTGTTACCAAGGTGAAAAAGGGGATGAAAAACACATTAATTTCACTACATGAAAAGATTTTGCTGAGAAAAAGGTCGATCATTGAGACGATTTTTGGCTACCTCAAAAATAGACTTGAAATTGAACATACTCGCCATAGATCTCCCGTTAATTTCTTGGTTCACATCTTTTCTACTCTCATTTCCTATTCCTTGAAATCCAAAAAGCCTTCCATTTCCTATACTTTCTTCCTTCCTTAATCCAGAATTAGCGTTGATAGTATTATATGGTACTCATCTCTATAGTGGTGAAATTGCTTAGAAGTGCAGCTCAGTGGATTTATAAAAAGGTATTTTATAAGAAAATCCTTGCCCATTAAAACTACACTATAAAATCCCCATGGCTTAATCTCTTTCCTTATTGGCTTTACTTCCTTAACTTTATTAATGAACAACATTAGGCTCTTACTTGGCCGTTTATAAACTCTACCTAGTAAATTTTTTGCATCATTTTCTGTCATCAAAACTGGCTCTCTTCCTTTGATTACAGCTTGAAACGACTCAAAATTCTTATTAAATCTCTTACTTAACTCTAAAACTGAACCCCAAGTGCCAACATCCATCCAATCGAAATTGGCTTCTATCATTACAATATTTTCTGCTTTTTCTATCACTAGGTGATCAATAGATGTATCACCCATTCCTGCACAATTTTGCTGTTCTAAATACAGAAATCTCTCTCGTGATACAAAATGCTTCATACTTTCACAACATAAATTATAGAGAGTCGGAGCAATTTTTTTTATCTCATCTATATAGCGTTTTGCTCTAAACACAAATATTCCAGAGTTCCAATAATGATCGTTACTTACCTTACGCTCGGGTTTTTCTGTAAAATCTTTTACTATATGACATTTTTCTTTCTGACCATATACTGCATTTATATAGCCGTATTCAGAATTGAATTCATGAGGCTTTACCCCAAAAGTGACTATAGAGTCAGTTTCAGAGGCTAGCTTAGACGCTTTCTCAATAGAAACATAAAAACTATTCAAATCACCTATAAAATGGTCTGAAGGCAGAACTAAGATTGTCTCGTTCCTATCGCAGAGAAGCACAGCAATTAGTATTGCTGCCGCTGTCCCAATTTTAACTGGTTCAAAAACTACTTTACATTCTTGTAATGCATGTAATTCCTGCATCAATAATGACTCATATTGTATATTTGTAGTAATGATGGGTGGCATATAATCGCCTTTTAGCCTCAACAAAGTGTTGTGAAACATAGTATTCTGACTAAATATTTTCTGAAATTGCTTTGGCTTAGATAGAGGCCAAAGTCTGCTGCCACTACCACCACACAGTATTACAGGGCGCATTTAATTAAGATATTAATTATTTGATTAATATCTTATACTAACGGCAAAATGCATGCAAGTTTTTTTTGTGAGATGATTAAAGTAAAAAGTAATTTAAAGTGATGGTTGACTACGAGCATTATGGAATCCCTACATTCCGTGATGAGTCTTGTCTTCTTTCTATCTCTCTATCAATATGAGGAGTGCTGCTTTTTTGATTAACGGCTGCAGCTATTTTTTTATCAGTTTTGTTTTGCGGCTTCTCCTTTAAGCTTTCTCCAACACCTGATTCTCTGGATTTATCTATACTTTCACTACTTTTATTCAGCGCCTTTTCCAATTCTCTTTCAATACCTGGACTTCTAGCGTCAAGCTCATCCCATGTGCCCACTATACTGAGTGGCTTATGATCCTTCTTCTTCGGCTTTGGCCTTTCCCCATTTGTAACAACATTAAAGTCGCTTTTTATTTCTTTCCAACATTCTTTCAATTGGTGTTTCCACATAGTAAGATAAGCATCACCATACTTTTTCTCATTTGCTACAAATAATAAAATTGGAACCTTAAGTATTGTAGCTCCCATATTTACTAAATTTTTTACTACCACTGCAGAAGTGAAAAAAAGATAACCAAAAGATTTTGCAACTCGATTTTTTCTAGCTATCAAATTCTCTCCTAATTTTATAGGAATGAAAGTCAGCAGTCTAGCACAAATCTTAGCTAAACCCGCAGCAAAAACAATAGGAACAGATATCAGACTTTTATCTAGCTCTAGACTACCATTTTGATCTCTAATTTCTGAAAAATTAGTGCTTAATTTTTTATAATTACTAGTGTATAGTAATTCTTCATTTCTTCCCTTTTCATCAACAACTCCCTGAACTTTACCCTCTCCATTTTTTACCTTTTTCATTAGCACAGAAGAGTGAGTTAATTCAAACGGATATTTAGGATCATTAGTTTTTTTAGCTTCAAAAATTGGAATATGTTTTTCAAGATCGATTTTTGAAAATTCAAATGGTTTATAGTAGCCATCATAATGCTTAACATCCTTGTTTTTTTCCCGATTACGATTAACTAAAAAGTCAATGGTAAAATAGGACCTATCATCCGTTTTCTCGACAAGAGCTAATTCAAAAATTTTCTTGCCATACAAAAGTTTATATATAGTCTCATCATTACTATTCTTACTTTCTACAACTTTCCCAGATTTTACAATCTGATCGTAATTCTTTGGATATTTGCATTTTCTTCCATCTGTATATGTCATTACCTTTCTAAGATCCTTGACACAAATTTGAGATTCAGATGAAGCAAATAAACCTTTTGCTTTAAGCGTAAAGTCTGCTACTCCTTTTTTTAACACTCCAAACATGTTGTCAAACCAAAATCACTATAGCTCAATAATAAAATTAGTAAACTAATAATATACTAACACAGAACTAACAATTTTACAAGAAAATATGCCTATAAAAGAAAAAAGTCGTAAAAGCAAGGACTATATAAGTAATGCTTGATAAGTATTTTATGCATGTAATTGTAAAAATCCTTAGAGGTACGCTGTCTATATAATCTTCACACACTACCTGCATTCCAAGAACTGCATGCCAAAAAATGCAAAACACCAGTATAACAAAAAACAAAAGCTCTAGTGGATGATTAATAGCCTGAAATAATTTTTCATTAAAAGATAAAGGGCTATCAACATAAAATGTGCAAGAAAATAAGTAAATAAACCAAGGAAGTAAAAATAACAAAGTCACCGCAGAAATACGCTGGATCCACCAATGATGTACTGAATTTACAGATTGACTCATATAAATATAAATAAAAAAGCCATAGTAGAAAGAAATAGCATTATTGTTAGTAACATAGCACTTCTTAAAACACTAGCAATTTCTAAATTAAGCCCAGCATCCCACAACAAATGACGAATACCATTAAGAAAATGATACATAAAGCTTACAAAGCATAAGATATAAGCTAATTTAGCAACAGGAGTGAACAATAATGCATTTAAGCACCTTACTATAATTAACTTAGGGGAGTAAACATATAATATAAAATACCAAGAAAATATGATTAATAAAAGAAATAGCAAGATACCAGTCAATCTATGCATAATAGAAAAAAAACTAGTAACTTGTACTTTATATATTTGTAAATATGGGGAAAGAGGCCTGTTACTCATAAAATTTCGTTATCGAGAAATTAAAAAATAAAGTAGAAGTAAAGACAGCAGTATAGTACATAATGACACTATTATTTAAAACGGTGAATTACGTACAAAGCCTAAGGAGGTAATCCAGCTGCAGATTCCCCTACTGCTACCTTGTTACGACTTCACCCCAGTCACTGATTCCACTTTAAATAACTCCTTCCTTGCGGTTAGGCCATTAGCTTCGAGTGAAACCAATTCCCATGGCGTGACGGGCAGTGTGTACAAGACCCGAGAACGTATTCACCGTGGCATGCTGATCCACGATTACTAGCGATTCCAACTTCATGTACTCGAGTTGCAGAGTACAATCCGAACTGAGATGTCTTTTAGGGATTAGCTTAGGCTTGCGCACCTTGCAACCCATTGTAGACACCATTGTAGCACGTGTGTAGCCCACTCCATAAAGGCCATGATGACTTGACATCATCCCCACCTTCCTCCAGCTTATCACTGGCAGTTTCCTTAAAGTACTCAGCATTACCTGATGGCAACTAAGGATGAGGGTTGCGCTCGTTGCGGGACTTAACCCAACATCTCACGACACGAGCTGACGACAGCCATGCAACACTTGTGTAAAATCCGGCCGAACCGACCCTATCCCTTCGAATAGGTATGATTTTCATGTCAAGAAGTGGTAAGGTTTTTCGCGTTGCATCGAATTAAACCACATGCTCCACCGCTTGTGCGGGTCCCCGTCAATTCCTTTGAGTTTTAATCTTGCGACCGTAGTCCCCAGGCGGAATGTTTAACGCGTTAGCTGTAATACAGAAAGTAAACTCCCCATATTTAACATTCATCGTTTACAGCGTGGACTACCAGGGTATCTAATCCTGTTTGCTCCCCACGCCTTCGCGCTTCAGCGTCAGATTTGAACCAGATAGACGCCTTCGCCACCGGTGTTCCTCCTAATATTTACGAATTTTACCTCTACATCAGGAATTCCTCTATCCTCTTTCAATCTCTAGATTAATAGTTTTAAAAGCAATTCCAAGGTTAAGCCTCGGGATTTCACTTTTAACTTATTAACCAGCCTACGCGCCCTTTACGCCCAATAATTCCGAATAACGCTAGCCCTCTCCGTATTACCGCGGCTGCTGGCACGGAGTTAGCCAGGACTTCTTCTGTGAGTACCGTCATTATCTTCCTCACTAAAAGAGCTTTACAACCCAAAGGCCTTCTTCACTCATGCGGCATGGCTGGATCAGGCTTTCGCCCATTGTCCAATATTCCCCACTGCTGCCTCCCGTAGGAGTCTGGACCGTATCTCAGTTCCAGTGTGGCTGATCATCCTCTCAGATCAGCTATAGATCATTACCTTGGTAGGCTATTACCCCACCAACTAGCTAATCTAATATAGGCTCATCTAATAGCAATAAATTTTTCCCCCGTAGGGCGTATACGGTATTAGTTGTCGTTTCCAACAATTATTCCGTACTACTAGGTAGATTCCTATACATTACTCACCCGTCTGCCACTAAGTTACACCATAGCAAGCTACAATATAACTCCGTTCGACTTGCATGTGTTAGGCCTGCCGCCAGCGTTCATTCTGAGCCAGGATCAAACTCTCAAATTTAGACTTCAACCTATAAAAGGTTGAGGGTACATCGGATAAATCCGACAAAAAATAATTTAGCTTAATACTGCTGTCTTTATTTCTACTTTAGAAATACTTCAATCTCCAACTATTCAAACAACTTTAAGGATATTATTATGTGATATAATCACTATGTCAATATGTTTTTGCAAATCAAAAGCATTAATGTATAAATATATAACTATTTGGAATATTACCATGAAAAAATACATTTTTCTGCTTACACTTGCGCCAATGTTAGTTGGCATCACATTATACTTATTGCGCAACATTGATAACACAAAACAATCTATAGCTGCAGGTGACAAGTTTTACGAAGTATTTTTCTTAAAAAAAGATAATAAGTCGCTGCTAGAAGAAATAGATTCACATTGGAAGTATTTAGCAAATTTTGAACGCGCATTCAATCATATCTCAGATTCAATGCCAACAGACACAGCATCTATTATTTATAATAATTTGGCAGACGATAAAGATGCTCCTGATGTTTTACGTGAGTTAGCACAATACTTAGAAGTAATGAGCTTACTTCACTCCAGCGGTGAAAAAACAAATAAAGATAAAATTAGTAATTTAGAATCAAATGCAGTGTACCCTTATTCAAGCCAAGAAGCTATCGCTATAGTAAAGATACACAGTAACGACATTAAAGGTGCAATTGAAATATTGCATTCATTATTAAATGATAGAGAATGTCCGACTCTAATCAAGGCCAATGCACAAGAATTACTTCGGATATACAAAAACTAAAAAAACTTGCTTGCATAACAATTTGGCAGCGCATCTAATGAAATAAAGAACTTTACTTGACAAACCTCCCTATTTTATTAGGGCACTAAAAGTATTTATGACTCAAAATTTGTTTTTGACTGTAGGATCAATCACAAAATCCAGTAAAAACTTAGGTGTTTATTGGTAGATTACATAAAATTATAGCGGTTTTTTAAATTTTTTCTATATTCAGCCAAGTCGCGCTTGTTAGAACATTATTACAGCACCACTTACAGCAATATAGAGTCAAAATTTCACTACTCAGAGGTTCCTTTTACCTTTTTATTTAGTAAGACTTCTCTATATTTATAGTTAATATATCAAAGAATAAACTTCACTAGCAGAACGTCATTCTAGCACTAAAATGATAAAAAGAGGATAAAATCGCAATAGCTATGTATCAAGCACCGTTGTATTTTCTCTATATTTTAGATTATTTTGTTTACCCCCCTCCCTTTACCATTCAGCTACGCAGATAGTTATACCAATTCTCATTATTAATGAACCAAATAAGAAGCATAGCAGAGTTGTTTAACCGTGGAAGGGGAAAGAGAGGTAATAAATTTACACAAAGCGCATTCAAGCAGAACAATTGTATCGTAGATTTTATTGCGTAAAATGTTCTGTTTTATATATAACCAAAACCTCTCAACAGGATTGAGTTCAGGTGAGTATGGTGGTAGGTATATAATTTCGATATTTTTAGGTGCCTTCCATTTCTGGGATTAACTGCACTATAGAGATAAAAATTTTCCCTACCTAATTTTACCTTAACCTGTGTCCTACTGCCTTTTTTAAACCACCCATGCCCAACTTTCGAATGTGTACCAAACCGTGATTCATCGAAGAAAAATAGCTCTTTTTCAGAATGCATGACAATAGTTTCATTGAGGTTTTTTTTTAAACTCCTCTTGCTTGTTTTTATCTTGTCCACTATGAACTGGTCTTGGTGTGATATATGAGAATTTCATTCTTTGCATATTACGATGTATTGCGGATTTTCTGATATTCAAACCAAATCTTTCTTGGATTCTTATTCTCATTTCTCTAATAGTAATATTGGGGTTTTCCTCTATCCACAACTCAATTCGTTCAAGTTGACTTTGGTTCAATATAGTTTTTCTACGGCGTTGAGGTGGAGCAAATAATTTTTCTTCTCTTCCAAATTTTATGTGCTTTATCCATGTAGTAATTGCCTTTCTCGAAATGCAACATATTTTTGCTACAGCTGTTATACTGTGCTTTTTTGCTGCAATTACAGCATTTAGTTTTTTTGCAACATACGCATTATTTCTTACTCTCTTCAGCATCTCTTTTGCTGATTTCACCACTTTTTCATCCAATAATTTTGATCTTAATGCCATCTAAACCTCGCTATTTTACTTACTTCAGTATGGCTTTTTTCCATTATTTTCTATTCGTTGCTTGTATAGCGGGAATTGGTATTACTACAAACCGTAAAGATGTTTAAAAGAAATCTAATTTTTAATCAACTCATACATTTCATTACCAACTTCACAACAAGGTTCTGCAGTTGGATAAAAATAATCAAAAAAGAAATAATCCTTTAGTATTTCTGTGCTTCATCCAGAATTATAGTAAGTATCAAGCCTTCCTTTAAATATCAACAAGAGTATCTTTATACTTTTTCCAAATCACCCTACCCTAAACTGGTCTACGATGTTTGATAGGTATGCATCTCGATCATTTAACCCTTTGCTCTTATATTTACCAAGCATACTTTTCATTTTAGAGTTAAGATCGAATGCTTTTATTTCAAGATCTGCACCTTTCTTCATATAATCTAATACCAATTCCCACTATGTAAAGAACAGATAGACAATAATGGGAAAGAAGTGATACTAGAGTAGATAAAATAGAGAGGTATAAATGGCATTAAGGTCAAAACTGTTAGACGAAAAAGTTGTAAATTTGGCGAAAGAAATGTTAAAAAAGGTCAGAAATAACGCATATGTTTCAAAAAAGTTACAAGCGGTGATAGCAGGAAAAGAAAGTAGTATAAGCGCTGTGGCAAGAATATGTAAAATTTCAAGGACTGCTTTGACTGAATGGATAAAGCATCTAAAATTTGGTAGAGTAGAAAAATTATTTTCCCCTTCTCAGCGGCGAAGAAAAAGCAAATTAAACAAAAATCAACGTGAGCAAATTGAAATATGGGTAGAAAGAAATCCAAATATTACTATTAAGGAAGTGCAAATAAAAATCTCAGAGGAATTTGGCCTAAACATTAGCAAATCAACAGTGCATCGTGAGATACAAAGGATGAAGTTTTCTTATATAACACCGAGGCCAATTCACCATAAACAAGATAAAAACAAGCAAGAAGAGTTTAAAAAATACTTCAATAAAATAGTCAATTCCCACCCTGAAAACGCTAATTCTGGATTAAGGAAGGAAGAAAGTATAGGAAATGGAAGGCTTTTTGGATTTCAAGGAATAGGAAATAAGAGTAGAAAAGATGTGAACCAAGAAATTAACGGGAGATCTATGGCGAGTATGTTCAATTTCAAGTCTATTTTTGAGGTAGCCAAAAATCGTCTCAATGATCGACCTTTTTCTCAGCAAAATCTTTTCATGTAGTGAAATTAATGCGTTTTTCATCCCCTTTTTCACCTTGGTAACAAGTTTCAAACCGCGGTTAAACAACTCTTGGAAAAGCTCTTTTTTAATATAGCCTTTATCACCAAACAAAAGACCGGTTAATTTCTTAGTTAGGTTTGCTACAGGCTCTCTATCGTCAACATTACCTCTTGTAAGCGTAAAAGCTTGAATTTCACCTTTCTCGTTAATTATCAAATGTAGTTTAAAGCCGAAAAACCAGCCATATGTACTCTTGCTTAATTTTGCAATTCCAGCAAAAACCTTATTTCTTGATATTCTTTTTGCATGGCAAACTGCAATAGGAGTTGTATCTATGTATGAGATTCCAGTAAGTTCTGACCATCCGCAAAGGCACTGTAATAGCATGGCTAAATGCCACAAAACCCTGGGCTTTAGAGCAACAAACCTAGTGTATGAAGGCAACTTCGAAAACTCTGATTTGTAGAGCAATGTTAGGTAATGCAGGTAGAAAGCCTTAAAATTTTCACAGGGAGATTGCTGATACAGGAGGATTATTGTGATAATTTCCGAATGTGTAATTTCTGGCACTCTTGTGGGTTTTTACCGTTTGGCAGTAGTTTATCTGCAAAATTTTTCTCTATATCTCTGCAAAAATCATCGACCAGACAAAACAGTTTTGTTATATCTTCCATGGGTAACCTCATCTATTTTTTTCTATTTGTTGAGTTTACCCTACTCTCCTGACTTTTCTATTCTCTTTTTAATCCAGAATTAGCGTTGAAAAGGAGGTATTTTTTTGATGAATCACGATTTGGAACTCATTCAAAAATCGGACACGGATGGTTTAAAAAAGGGGTCAGAACGCAGGTTAAATGAAAATTGGTAGACAAAATTTCTATATCTACAGTGCGGTAAATCCAAGAAGTGGTAAGAAAATTAGCCTACTTGCTCCATATGTAAACACTAATTGTATGAATATATTTCTGGAGCAGATGTCGAAAGATTTAGGCACGAAAAAAGCCTTTCTTGTAATGGATTGTGCAGGCTGGCATAGATCAAAAAGTTTGAAAATTCAGAAAAACATTACCATTATATACTTGCCTCCTTATTCACCAGAACTAAATCCTGTTGAGAGGTTGTGGCAATATATCAAACACAATACTTTACGCAACAGAGTCTACGATACCATAGGCTTACTTGAAGATGTTCTGTGTAATTTTATTGTCAGTATTTCCAGTGCTACTATTAAACGAGTTTGTAATGTTTCTTATTTGTTCGATTAGTAATGGAATTTGGTATAAGATGCTGGAATGGTCTATTTTTGAGATTTTATCAATAAATTGCTGCCTATCTTCTTGATTGCGCTCTTGATATAGTGTAACTTTTTTTTAAAGTAATTTTTAGCTGTTTTAGTCTATACCAAATTGAATTTATTCCAAATCCAAGATTTTGTTTCATCTCTGCCAGAGTATGATCTGGATTCTTTGTAACATATTCTTCGAGTATTTTTGGGTCTATTTTTCGAATAAAGCTACCGTTTTTAGATGGCTTTAGGCTTTCACCAACAGCTTTCTTTTTTAACCAGCGGTACAGCGTTGCTATTCCTATCTCCATGAGCTCTGCTATCTCAACCTTTGTCTTCCCTTTTTCTATCATCAATACTGCCTTTTCCCTTAAATCCACACTATATGCCATTATAACTCAAATACTTTATTATACCTTTATCATTTACTTTGGGAAATACTATAGTATCAAACCAACCTCAGTCACATTTGCAACAATCACATGCTTTACACCATATTCATTTAGAACCAAATGCATTACATATTTCACTAACCGCTTTATTTCAATACTTTTTCTGCTTTAACATTGTTATAAGCAGTGGCACCCATAATATTATTTCCTCGATTATAATGAAAAATAAAATCTCCTTTACCTACGTCTGGATGATGTTTAATTACTGCGTTTAGCTGATTAACTAAACGAAATTTATTGAGGGAATAAGAAAAAATAGGGTTAAGAATTTCAGATGCTGTTGCATATAAAGTCGCATAGTTATGACCTTGCTGTTCATAGTATCGATCAAAAAATGAGCATCTCCATGATGACTTAAATTCTTCTAAACCTAAATACTTTGATACATATTCAACAACAGTAAGGCCATTGCTAAAAATCCTCCTTAATAAAAAGGGGCATTAAGTTTCACGTTTCTTACAAAGGATAAGTTATTAAAATTTCAATAATTACACCATTATCAGATAAACTATCACCCAGAACACAAAAATTTTTACACTTTGAATTAGAGTTATTATTTTTATTTGCCATAACATTCAATATCTAATCATACTGCTCTATAAAGCCTATAAAAAAAAGAAAAATAGGGTGAAATTATAGAACTTTGGCTGAATTTTACCTATTTTTTGAGCAGCCCTTCTGCCTTAAAAGAAACCTCTAAGTTTTTTAGCACGACTTGGATGTTTCAACTTACGTAGTGCTTTTGCCTCTATTTGCCTAATTCTTTCACGTGTAACATTAAAAATTTTTCCTACTTCTTCTAAGGTATGCTCCTTTCCATCTTTACCAAGGCCAAAGCGCATCCTTAGAATTCTTTCTTCTTTTGGTGTTAAAGTTGCAAGAACATTGGTCGTAATACCACGCAAGTCGGCAAGTATTGCAGCATCCTCTGGCTTAGAAACTCGCTTATCTTCTATACAATCACCGAAGGTACTACTATCATCCTTTCCTGTTGGAGCTTCAAGACTTACCGGATCTCTTGCTATCTTCATAACTTTGCGTATTCTTTCTAGCGGCATCGCCAATTCTATACTCAATTCCTCTAATGTAGGCTCTCTACCCATTTCATGAGTCATCTTTCTTAATGCTTTGTTGATTTTACTGATAATTTCCACCATATGTACTGGTATTCTAACTACTTTAGACTGTTCAGGTATTGCCCTAGTGATTGATTGTTTTACCCACCAAGTACCATAAGTCGAAAATTTATATCCACGTTTGTAATCAAACTTATCCACAGCCTTCATAAGACCAATATTACCTTCTTGTATCAAATCAAGCAGATCAAGGCCTCTTTTTGAATACTTTTTAGCAATCGAAACCACCAGCCTTAAATTAGCCTTAATCATTTCTTGCTTTGCTTGAGAGACTTCTTGTTCATGTTTCTGTATTCTCTTGATTACCTTCTTAAACTCCTGAACTCTATCTCCTTGTACATAACTCTTAATATTGCTTAAGGCACTAGCTATATACTCATAGCTATCGTTTATAAACCTTAAGAATTTATTTTTTAATTCACCTGTAAAAAGAGATTGATTTTCATTAATCTTGAGAAAACTTATTTCACTAAACTCGCGTTCTAAAAGCACATCATCATAAACATTATAAAAACTTCCTCTATCAATATCGTACTTTCTAGCTTCAGTAATAAGATTAGCTTCTTCAAACGTGATTAGTCTATTTATTTCGTAAAGTTTTTGTGTAATTCTGGTAATAGCAGCATCACTAAACTGAATTTGTAATGCTACAGACCATATTTGATTATATAAATTTTCTAGCTCATTAGAGAAATCTTTAGAATTTTTTTTCAATACCAATGCTTCATTTGTTAAAGCAATGATCTCATCCAATGCCGTGATAACCTTTGGCAATAAATCACTTTCCATTTCAAGAACAGAAATATTTAAGTTAGCTGAACTTATGTCTTCACTCTCATTTCCCTTTTCATCACTACCTTTTTCCTCATCATTAACACAATCTCTAACATCTTCAGCTTCACTTTCTTCTTTGTCTACCATATTGAAATCAGAGTTATAAATTGCATCCAGATTTATAATTTCTCTCAGTAAAAAAGTTCCACCACTTAAATCATCACGCCATGTTTTGATTATTTTGAATGCCACTGATGTTTCAATTATTGCACGTAACATGTTATGCTTTTCAGATTCAATTTTTTTTGCTATCTTAATTTCATCTGCTCGTGACAAAAGCTTTACAGAGCTCATATCCTGTAAATAAATCCTTACTGGATCATCGTTTTGCACTAAAGTTGTAGTAGTATTCAACGATGTCTCATCATCATCAAGCTTATTACCATCATCATTAGAAGGAGCTTCTTCCTCATCTTCACTACTTTCGAGTATATTAATTCCGGAGTCTTGCAATAAAGCTATAGTATCATCTATAAAATCAGTTGAAAAATTTTCATCTGACAACTTATCATTTATATCATCAAAAGTGATAAAACCGCCCTTTCTTATACTTTTGGTTACAAGATCTTTGATGATCTTTTTCCTATCTTCCGTACCATTAATAGTTGACATCATTACCTTTACAGTTTATAATTTTATTCCTTATTTATCAAATAAACTTACAATTAGCAAGCTTATAGTTTTATTATTAATTTATAGTTACTTGCTACTTCATATAGTTTAAGATACTATCAATTTATTCACATTCTTCTTAATCAACTAATCTCTCTATTCTTACTAATATGGACAATCCAACTGAAAATGTTGCAATTCCAACCACTATAGCAGTAAGCATTAAGACGTGAGGTATAGGATTGGTATATAAGTGAAAATTTGAAGTCAATATAGGAGGTAAAGAATTTTTTACATACCCTAAAGATATGTAAAACAACAAAACAGATGATTGTAAGACACTTAATCCCATCATTTTTTTGATTAAGTTTTTATCATTTACAATGATATAGAAACCTAGCACCATTAATATGGTAATGCCTACATAATTATATAGAGTCATTGTTTTTTCTTGCGAGCAAAATTTATATATATGATTAACATGGAAGAAGAAACGGTAAGCAATACACCCAGCTCCACTAAGAAAATACCCAATTTTTGACCTGTTCTACTATCAGCTGACAATATACTATAGGATAAAAAATTTTGGCCAAATAAAACTGTTATAATACCAGCTCCTCCATAGGTTAAAATACCTAGTACGTTAGTAAATTTGATAATAGAGTAAGGTATTGCTTTTAAAGTTGTAGGTATATCAAATAACATAGAATATAATATTATCCCAGAAGCAATAATTATTCCCGCCTGAAAACCTCCACCTGGAGTATAGTCACCATGAAACTGTATGTATAAACCAAACAAAATGATAAAAGGTATCATCAAAAATGATACTGCACTTAATACCGGATCTTTAATCACTTTCTTTCTCTTCTAATATTAACATTATACAAAGTGCAGCAGTAAAAACTACTATGGTTTCTCCAAATGTGTCATAGCCACGAAAGCTTGCTAAAACAGCTGTCACTATATTAGGAATACCAATAGCTTTTTCAGTACTTTCTACATAATAAGGAGCAACGTGCAAGTGAACTGGAGCATTATGACTGCCAAAATCTGGTAATTGAATCATAAAGTATGATAAACATGCAGTCAAAAATAACATAAAAAAAAGTGTTGTGGGGCTATGAGATAAATTTGCTTTGTAATTCTTTACCAAAGAAAGTGCTGCAAACGTAAAGACTGTGCTCAATCCTGCACCAACAGAAGCTTCAGTAATTGCAACATCTGGCGCATTCATAATCAAGTACATAAGTGCAATAATTGAACTAAATACACACATTAGAACAGCACTTACAACCAAATGTTTCGAAAGAACTATAAAAACTGTAACCGTGAGTAACAGTAAAAGTAATATTAGATTCAGTATTTCTAGCATCTTAACCTTCTTTAATAGTCTTTACTTTTATAATAAGTACGCGCTAAAATATAACTGTTAGTTGAATTGGCTATCCATATTATAAAAATCAATAATATAACTTTAATAGTATTGATTGAAAATTCATTTTGCCAAGCAAAACCAATCAACAACAACATTGCGCCACTAGAATCTGCAATACCTGCAGCATGTAGTCTAGTATAGAAATCAGGAAATACTACTACTCCTACGCTTGAAATGACTATTAAACAAACACCTAAAAATATGAGAATGGATGCTACCATAAATTATCAAAACAACATTAATCTCATTAGCGCTATAGTTGATATAAAGCTGATGCTAGCATATAGTAATGCTATATCAATTAAAAAAAAATCATTCAGAACAATCGATATTGCTGTTATGAGTAAAACTAATTGTGTTGATAAATTATTGAATGCTAAAATCTTATTGTAAACGTCACTTGACCTAAATACTATACAACATAACATTACACTCATACAGAACAAAAGCACATAGATAGCAATACTAATCATTTATAAACTATTATAACCTCTGTAGATTTCTAAATCGGCACTTCTTCACCACTATCTTGACCATCTATTTCATCATCGTGGCTTTCTTGACTTACATCCAGACTTGTGTTAAGTTGATGATCAGAAAAATTTAACAAATTTGCTAGCTTACTTGGACTATTAATATAAGTATTATCTGTGTTTCCTTTCATGTGCTCCTTGCACCTTTTGACCAAAAGGTTAAACAACTCATGAGTATTCACCTTCTTTTCCGCTATTTCATATAAAGACACTATCGTATCCTTATGATCTTTAAACTTAACCATTTCAACGGGATCGCTTGCCCCTGTACTCAAATCATGCGTTCTTTGACTTGCCAGCAGAACCAATTTAAAACGGTTGTGTACCTGTTCTACACACTTTTCTACAATAGACTCAACCATAAAATACCACCTTGATAAGCTTTATACTATATCACAAAAAATAAGATGTCAACTTCAGATCTATTGAGATCCAATTCTACATTCTACTTTTTCTTCTTTAGCTTTTACTGATTGATTTTCTGTTATTGTAATTGTTATTTCATGATCAAGCTTTTTCAAAAAACCTAACAGTCTCTCTAAAGAAAAACCACTTATCTTACCACTTTTAATTTGTGACACCTTTGGTTGATCAATACCAAGTTTCTCAGCCGCACAAGCTTGAGTCCAAGTATTTTTTCCTATAATTTTACTTATTATGCTCAGCAATTTTTTTTTTATTGCTTCACTATCCAGATTGTTTAATGATATTGTTTCCATAATTTTTACTCTTACATACCAACTAGCTTTATTAAATATTATATCATAATATTTAATATACCAATATATTAATAGTATATAACTTGTCAATAACTATCTGATACTCAAAATTTTAAATTGACCATAATTTTTATCAAAATACTAGTAATTTCAAACTATTATTTTATAAAAAACTTACTATCAAAGAGAATAAGTTGAAATTGCAAAGTTTAAAATACAGAAATAATCATTTTATAAACTCGTTTTAGAGACTGTACATGATCTCAAGAAAGGAATAAACCGGAGATAGAGTATGTATAGCACTTCTCATAATAGTCCAAAAAAGGTAAGATATGGATTTATAACGCTAATTCTGGATTAAAAAGAGAATAGAAAAGTCAGGAGAGTAGGGTAAACTCAACAAATAGAAAAAAATAGATGAGGTTACCCATGGAAGATATAACAAAACTGTTTTGTCTGGTCGATGATTTTTGCAGAGATATAGAGAAAAATTTTGCAGATAAACTACTGCCAAACGGTAAAAACCCACAAGAGTGCCAGAAATTACACATTCGGAAATTATCACAATAATCCTCCTGTATCAGCAATCTCCCTGTGAAAATTTTAAGGCTTTCTACCTGCATTACCTAACATTGCTCTACAAATCAGAGTTTTCGAAGTTGCCTTCATACACTAGGTTTGTTGCTCTAAAGCCCAGGGTTTTGTGGCATTTAGCCATGCTATTACAGTGCCTTTGCGGATGGTCAGAACTTACTGGAATCTCATACATAGATACAACTCCTATTGCAGTTTGCCATGCAAAAAGAATATCAAGAAATAAGGTTTTTGCTGGAATTGCAAAATTAAGCAAGAGTACATATGGCTGGTTTTTCGGCTTTAAACTACATTTGATAATTAACGAGAAAGGTGAAATTCAAGCTTTTACGCTTACAAGAGGTAATGTTGACGATAGAGAGCCTGTAGCAAACCTAACTAAGAAATTAACCGGTCTTTTGTTTGGTGATAAAGGCTATATTAAAAAAGAGCTTTTCCAAGAGTTGTTTAACCGCGGTTTGAAACTTGTTACCAAGGTGAAAAAGGGGATGAAAAACGCATTAATTTCACTACATGAAAAGATTTTGCTGAGAAAAAGGTCGATCATTGAGACGATTTTTGGCTACCTCAAAAATAGACTTGAAATTGAACATACTCGCCATAGATCTCCCGTTAATTTCTTGGTTCACATCTTTTCTACTCTTATTTCCTATTCCTTGAAATCCAAAAAGCCTTCCATTTCCTATACTTTCTTCCTTCCTTAATCCAGAATTAGCGTTTCTAGTAGTGATGGTAAGCATGCCAGCAGCATATAGTTATGACTTAAGGAAAAAGGTAATGGAAGCATTGGATGAAGGAGAGAGTGGAGAAACTGTTGCCAAGAGATTTAAGATTGGAAAAACAACTTTATATGAGTGGAAGAAAAGATGTGAGAAAACGGGAGATTTTCAATCAAAAAAGCCTGGAAGCGTGGGCTATAACCATAAAATTACCGACTGGAATGCATTTACTGAATTTGCAAATGAGCAAGGTGGTAAAACTCAGTCAGAGATGGCTAAGCTTTGGGGCAATATTAGTAGACAAACGATTCATCGAGCACTTAAAAATATAGGATTCACAAGAAAAAAAAGACCTACGGGTATAAAGAAAGAAATGAGGAAAAGCGAGCTCAATTTGCAAGGGTTATAGCGACAAAAGAACCTAAAAACTTAGTGTATATAGATGAGTCTGGCATTGATAACACTGAACCTATGGGTATTGCCAGAAAGGACAGCGGTTTTATGCCCTAAAATCTGGAAAGAAAACTCAACGAATCAGTATGGTTGCAGCCTTAAGTAGAAGAAAGATAGTTGCTCCATTAACCTTTGAAGGCCACTGTAATATGGATGTTTTTAATGGATGGTTTGAGCAATTTTTGACACCAATCTTGGAACCTGGACAAACTGTCATTCTTGACAATGCTACTTTTCATAAGTCTGATAAGATTATCGAGTTTGCTAAAGGAGTTGGTGCAGAAATTTTGTATCTGCCTCCATATTCTCCAGATTTCAACAAAATTGAGCATTATTGGTTTGCTATAAAAAACAGAGCCAGGAAAAACATTCCTCTATTCGAATCCTTTCGTCGTGCTGTTGATTCTGCCTTCCTATGACCTGTTCGGACTATTATGAGAAATGCTATAAATTATGAAAACAGAGCAAGATGAGTAGGAGAAAAACTGAGTAGAGTTCTGTAGAAAAAAACAAAATCAAGAAGATTTAGGATGTATTTTACATAGTGTTACAGGTCCTAAAAAGTGGCTTCAGTGAATCAACAATGTTTTCAAAATGGCAAGATTATTTTAATAAATGAAGTAAAAAACACAGCGGAAGTAAAGAAAGTGTTTTGAAACATATATAAATTTGAAACATATATAAAAAGTAGTTGCAAAGAAACAAATAAAAGGATTTAACTGTAGAGATCTTTGCCGTATTGTCAAAAGGCAAGTCTCTAATACTCTTATAGAAAAGTGTAGACAATTGTGATAAGCAAAATTCAATACTAGCTTACAAATCGTCTTCTTGCTTCCACCGCTTTGCTTCTAAAAAGATTATGAATAGACCCTTAATATCCGAAATTAATACCTCTATATTTTAATGTAGGGATTCATTTCAATTTTTAAAGTTTCTATTTAATGAGAATGCTATATCATATTCGTAACTTAATTTAAATATCTGTTGCTTCTGAAATACTATTTGGTTAGTAAATAAAATCATGTCTAATACAGAAAAAATGAAAAAGGATGTTGCTGTAATTATGGGAAGCGAGTCAGATTATGGCACTATGATGCATGCTATTAACCTATTAAAAGAATTGGAAATTTCACATGATGTATTTATAATATCCGCACACAGAACACCAGAAAGACTCTTTAATTTTACTAAGTCTGCTCAAGAAAAAGGCTTTAAGGTTATTATAGCTGGTGCAGGAGGAGCGGCTCATTTACCTGGCATGACTGCATCGCTTACTTATTTACCTGTTATCGGTATTCCTGTGCATAGCAAACAATTAAATGGGCTGGATAGTCTATTGTCTATAGTGCAGATGCCAAAAGGTGTTCCAGTTGCAACAATGTCTATAGGAGAAAGTGGAGCATGCAATGCCGCTATTACTGCTGCATCTATATTGTCGATTTCTAATAGTGAAATCGCAGATAGATTAAAAAAATGGAGAGAGGAGCAAACTCAAGCAGTAAAAGAAAAACCAACATTATAATGGCAATAGTTCTTTTAGATACAAAAACCATAAATCGTATAGCAGCAGGAGAGATAATAGAAAGGCCTGCAAGTGTGGTAAAGGAATTAGTGGAAAATGCAATAGATGCGAGAAGCTCAGAGATAGAAATTAAGATAGAAAGTGGTGGGCGTAACCTCATTACTGTAATCGATGATGGTAGCGGAGTAAAAAAGGATGATTTAGAACTTGCATTTATGCGCCATGCTACTTCAAAATTGAGTGACAGTGAATTGATAGAGATCAAGCATCTTGGCTTTAGAGGAGAAGCTTTGCCTTCAATTGCAGCAGTAAGCAGAATAAAATTATCATCTAAGGCAAGCAAAGCAGATCAAGCATGATCTATAAGGTATGAGGGGGGGAGAAAAAATAGGAGAGCTTGTTCCTTATCCTTTATCGATAGGAACATATATTGAAGTACGAGATTTATTTTTTGCCACACCAAATAGACTAAAATTTCTCAAAACCGAAAGGGCAGAAACACAAAGCATTGTTGATATTGTAAACAACTTAGCAATGATCAATTATGGAATTGAGTTTACTCTTATCTCCGATAATAAGAAGCTTCTTAAGTATGCTAATACCAATTCCCGCTATACAAGCAACGAATAGAAAATTAATGGAAAAAAAGCCATACTGAAGTAAGTAAAATAGCGAGGTTTAGATGGCATTAAGATCAAAATTATTGGATGAAAAAGTGGTGAAATCAGCAAAAGAGATGCTGAAGAGAGTAAGAAATAATGCGTATGTTGCAAAAAAACTAAATGCTGTAATTGCAGCAAAAACCTTATTTCTTGATATTCTTTTTGCATGGCAAACTGCAATAGGAGTTGTATCTATGTATGAGATTCCAGTAAGTTCTGACCATCCGCAAAGGCACTGTAATAGCATGGCTAAATGCCACAAAACCCTGGGCTTTAGAGCAACAAACCTAGTGTATGAAGGCAACTTCGAAAACTCTGATTTGTAGAGCAATGTTAGGTAATGCAGGTAGAAAGCCTTAAAATTTTCACAGGGAGATTGCTGATACAGGAGGATTATTGTGATAATTTCCGAATGTGTAATTTCTGGCACTCTTGTGGGTTTTTACCGTTTGGCAGTAGTTTATCTGCAAAATTTTTCTCTATATCTCTGCAAAAATCATCGACCAGACAAAACAGTTTTGTTATATCTTCCATGGGTAACCTCATCTATTTTTTTCTATTTGTTGAGTTTACCCTACTCTCCTGACTTTTCTATTCTCTTTTTAATCCAGAATTAGCGTTTTAAAAAAGGCAGTAGGACACAGGTTAAGGTAAAATTAGGTAGGGAAAATTTTTATCTCTATAGTGCAGTTAATCCCAGAAATGGAGAGAATTTTAGCTTATTTGCACCAAACGTCAACACTGATTGTATAAATATATTCCTTGAACAGATGTCGCAATATTTAGGAATACGAAAGGCTTTTCTCTTGATGGATTGCGCTAGTTGGCATAAGTCAAAAAATTTAAAGGCACCTAAAAATATCGAAATTATATACCTACCACCATACTCACCTGAACTCAATCCTGTTGAGAGGTTTTGGTTATATATAAAACAGAACATTTTACGCAATAAAATCTACGATACAATTGTTCTGCTTGAATGCGCTTTGTGTAAATTTATTACCTCTCTTTCCCCTTCCACGGTTAAACAACTCTGCTATGCTTCTTATTTGGTTCATTAATAATGAGAATTGGTATAAGCAGACCTCATTATTTAGCAGGCTATGCGAAGTAGAAGAAGAATTTCATGAAAATTCTTTGCAAATTAGTGAAGAAGAAGATGGTATTAGACTTACGGGATACATCTGTAAACCTACTGTCAATCGTAGCAATTCAACTCAGATCTATACATTTGTTAATGGTAGACCAATTAAAGATAATCTACTTATTGGTGCAATTCGTTATGCGTATCACGACCTTATTCCAAACAATAGATATCCTTTTGCAGCACTGCACTTAGAGATACCGTATGATCAAGTTGATGTAAATGTTCATCCAAATAAATCAGAGGTAAGGTTTCAGAACAAGAGGCTAATATATGAAATAGTGAGAAGAGGGCTAATAAAAGTGCTATCAAAGAGAATAGATCTTGCAGAAACTGTATTGGCCCAGACTGGAACAACAACGAATCATCTATCGTCAGATCCTTTTAGTAGGTCTAGTCTTAAAAATGAATTTTATGGAAGAAGGTCGGATCCTTTCGAAAACCAGTTAATGAGAGAATTTACCTCTCCAAATATAGAGACAAAAAGCTTATCAGAACATTCAAAATCGTTTGATTATACTGGTATGCAAAAATCTCCTCCACGAGCAGAAACTACAATTTTGGAAAGGGAACAAACCGATCTAATAAGGGACTATCCACCTGGGTTTGCACACTGTCAAATCTACAATACTTATATTATTGCTGAGGTAAGAGACAAACTAATTATAGTAGATCAGCATGCAGCCCATGAAAGACTAGTATACGAGTGCTTAAAGGAGAAATCAAGTATAAAAAGACAAAAACTTCTTTTGCCTGAAATGGTTGAAATCAAAAATCAAGCTGGAATGGAGATGATTAAAACTTATAAAGATAAACTTTTTGAGATGGGTTTTGAGATTGAAATTAAATCAGAAAATAAGATCATAGTAAGAGAAGTTCCTGCAATCTTAGGAGCAGTAGACACAAAGAGAATGCTCATTGATATAGCGGATAGACTAACAGAAATAGAAGATACATTACCTATAGAGGATAAGGTGAATAAAATACTAGCCACAATTGCTTGTTATGGATCAATAAGAGCAGGCAGAAAGATGAAATTGGAGGAGATGAATGAATTATTGAGGCAAATGGAAAAGACACCTTATTCTGGACAATGTAATCACGGAAGACCAACCTATATAGAAATGAAATTAAGCGATATTGAAAAGTTATTTGAGCGAAGGTGAGAAGTTATCACAAATATGTATAGATTATACAACCCTAGTTTCGTCATCTCAAAACTCAGATACACAATTGTTCGAACATTGCAATTTGCAGGTAATTTGCATAGTAGATAATGTCATTCCATCACTTGACAATGATTTATTATGCAGCTACTTGATTAAAATTAAGTTTCCTAAATCCCAGGTATTGTCTTTTATGTTAATAATTAATATACAACTAAAGATACTTATCAAAAACGACAATAAAGAATTCAAAAAAAGCTAGAAATTCTGTAGAATTGACCATAACATATAGAAAAAAAGGAAGTGTATGATCACATCCTTCACTCTGATCATTAATTTGTAAACAAAATAGTTTTGCATTTTTTGATAAGATTAAGTAATATCAGGGTATTAGTTATACAATTAATAATTTTTATGGATGAGCGTAACCCTTGGAATCTTGGAAAGAAACCGTCAGGTCCAGGTAATGAAGATATTTTAAGTAAAGCTGTGTCTGATATAAGATGCTTTTTTAATGGCTTAACCAGAAATAGAGGGAAAAAACCTTATTTCATCATTTTTATTGTTTTGTTGTTTTATCTTTGTACTGGTTTCTATATTGTCCATCCGAGTGAGGAAGGTATAGAACTTACTTTTGGCAAATATTCCAATACAGAAACATCTGGTTTGCGTTATCACTTCCCCTACCCTATTGGCAAGGTTTTTAAAGTGAACGTTAAAGAAATAAATCGTGAAGAAATTGGGATAAGCAGCTCTTATGGGCGAGATACAGATCGTGGTGAAGGAGTGATGCTTACCGGAGATGAGAACATAGTCAACGTTAACTTTGAGGTCCAATGGAGAGTCAAGGATGCTAAAGATTATTTATTCAAAGTGCGGGATTATAAACCTGGTTTTAGCGTTAAAAATGCTGCTGAAAGTGCTATGAGAGAAATAATAGGTAAGAATACGATCTCTTTTGCACTCGAAGGTCAAGGCAGGGCTGAAATTTCCAGAGATACTAGAATTTTATTGCAACAGATTCTTGATGGATATCAAATGGGTATAGAGATTTTATCCGTTCAAATGAAAAAAATTGATCCACCAGAAAAGGTGATTAGCTCATTTAGGGATGTACAAAGTGCTCGCGCAGATAAGGAGCGTACCATAAACGAAGCATACGCTTACAGTAATGATATTATACCTCGTGCAAAAGGTGAAGCAATAAAGATAAAATTAGATGCAGAAGCATACGAGAATGAAATAATAAATGAAGCAAAAGGTAATGCAAATCGCTTTTTATCTCTTCATGAAGAATATAGACAAAATCCTTCTCTTGTTAAGAATCGTATTTATCTTGAAACTATGGAAAATATTTTTAGCAAGGTAGATAAATTTGTTATAACAGACGATCTGAAAGGTATGTTCTCTTATTTACCTCTTACAAATCTAGGAAAATAGTCATGAGTAGTAATATTAAAATTGTTTTTGCTTTTGTATTTGTTGCATTATTGATTGCATTATCTAATTCAATCTTTGTTGTTCAAGAAACAAAACAAGCAATAGTTATACAACTCGGTAAAGTCGTAAAAGATGTTAGGGACAGTGGTTTATATTTTAAATTGCCATTTATAAATAACGTAGAATTTCTTGATAAGAGAATTTTAGATCTAAGTCCTGATAAAACTCCAAGGGAAGTGATAACTGCAGATCAAAAGCGTATTATAGTAGATGCTTATGCAAAATATAAAATAATAGATCCTATCACTTTTTATCAGACTGTGAAAAATGAATCAGGGCTAGTTAGAAGATTATATCCTGTCATAGAAGCTCACATAAGGGAGAATATAGGAAGATTTTCATTAATTAGTTTATTGAATGAAAAGAGATCAGAAGTTATGCAATTAATTCAACGTGGAGTTTATTCTGAAGCTGGAAAATTTGGCATAGAGATAATAGATGTAAGAATTAAGAGAGCAGATCTACCAGAAGAAAATAGTTCTGCAATATTCCGCCGCATGCAAACTGAAAGAGAAAAGGAAGCAAAAGAAATTAGAGCAGAAGGAGAACAAGCTGGACAAGAAATTAGATCAAAAGCTGATAAATTAAAAAGGGGAATTGTCTCTAGTGCAGTAAAAGAATCACATGAAATAAGAGGCCGTGGTTATGCTGAAGCAACTAGAATCTATAATGAGGCATTCAAGGTTGATGAAGAGTTTTTTAACTTTTATCGCTCTATGAAAGCTTACAGTAAATCATTTGCTGAGGGTAATACTAAATTTGTGCTTTCACCAAATAATAATTTCTTAGATATTCTGAACAAGGGATGGAAATAGTTTATGAAAAGTAAAGCATTTATTTTATCTATATTTGCATATTTTTTAATTTCATTTGCTTCATATGCTAATCTGTTTGCAAAAACAGTTGCAGATCCTGTATGTAGTTGTAATAAAGGGCTTGCTGATATAGTGGAAGAACTTATTCCCGCAGTTGTAAATATTTCAAGTGAGCAAATAGTTAAGCAAGAAAATAACAGTAGAACTAAAATTCCCTTTACGCCAAGAAATAATTTCTTTGATGACTTTAGAGAATTTTTCGAGCATTTTGATCAATTTTTCGATAGAGCTCCTAGCATTAATAGAGAAGTGACGTTACTTGGGTCTGGATTTATTATAGATAAAAGTGGAACCATAGTAACCAACTATCACGTTATTAAAAATGCCCAAGATATTACAGTTACTATGAACGATAATACTTATTTCAAAGCAGAAGTTTTAGGCTATGATGCAAAAACTGATCTTGCTGTGCTTAAGATTAATTCTGATAAAGATCTTCCTTTTGTTGAATTTGGTAATTCTGATAAAGCAAGAGTTGGTGATACAGTTATTGCAATAGGCAACCCTTTTGGTTTGGGTGGCTCTGTAAGTACAGGAATTGTGTCTGCAAGATCTAGAGACATTAGTATTGGTACCATGAATGAATTTATTCAAACTGATGCTGCAATTAATAGAGGTAACTCAGGGGGACCACTATTTCATCTAAATGGAAAAGTTATAGGTATTAATACTGCTATTTATTCCCCATCTGAGTCTGGCGGTAACGTGGGTATAGGCTTTGCTATACCATCTAATCTAGCTATTTCAATTATTGACACATTAAAAAGTGGTAAAAAAATAAAACATGGTTGGCTTGGCGTGCAAGTTCAGCCTATAACAAAAGAATTTGCTGAATCCTTGGGTTTAAAAGATATCAAAGGTGCATTAGTTGCAAGCGTAGTAAAGGGCAGTCCTGCAGAGAAAGGAGGAATCAAAGTAGGTGATATACTATTAGAGTTTGACGGCAAAAAAATTGATAGAATGACGCAATTACCTCATATGGTTTCACGAACTGAGCCCGGAAAGAAAGTACAGGTTAAGTTACTTAGAAAAGGTAAAGAAGTCAATATCAAGGTTGCAATCGAGGAATCTACAAATGATGATTCAGGTAATAATCAAGAAGAAAATAAATCAACATCTAGTTATATAAGTGGTTTAACCGTTTCAAATTTGCCAAAAGAACTAAAAAAAAATGCACCCACAAAGGGTGTAGTAGTTACTAGTGTAGATAGTAGTAGTAATTCTACACTACGTGTTATTAAGAAAGGTGATATAATTATTCAACTAGATGGAATCGATATTGAAAATACTAATGATTTTCAAAAACAAATTGATTCAGCAGTAAAGAAAGACGGTAAAGATTCAGTAATGTTGCTTATTTACCGCAACGGCAATCAATTTTTTACCTCAATCAAATTGAAGAAGTAGCTATTTATCTAGCTGGTCATGAAAAAATTGCTTGACAAATTTAACTAGCTTCTTTATCCTGAGGATAAGGGTGTTTCTATAGATTAATAGAATTTATTCCTACACTGAAAACGTTTCCAGCGAGATTATGGAAGAACTGAAACGACATCATCTATCAGATGAAAGAGCTATAGTAGTAAGAAATTGGATAATATAAAGTATTTTTGTGCTCAGTTGTCAAAAAATAACTTTCTTTCACAAATTAGTTTATAAGTAAATTAGTACAAAGCATAATCATATTTACTTATCATAATTATTAATCAATAATTAATGCCCATAAATTAATTATATCTAATCGCAAAGGGAGGTGGAGATGCGTTTTAAACTAGAAAAAGAAGATATTCCACAAAACGATTGTAATAATAGAATTGGTCTTAGGGTACCTGCACAAATAAGATTAAATAACAAAACAACATTTAGCCTGCCTAGTGTATCTTACATTATCATCGACACCAATATTAATCTGAGTTTTCACATTTGGGATTTGAAGCATGACGTGGTAAGTATACTAAACGACTTATCTAAATGGCCACAATTAAAGCTAGAAAGAGTAGGAAATGATTACAAATTCGCTTTAGTTATACCAATTCTCATTATTAATGAACCAAATAAGAAGCATAGCAGAGTTGTTTAACCGTGGAAGGGGAAAGAGAGGTAATAAATTTACACAAAGCGCATTCAAGCAGAACAATTGTATTGTAGATTTTATTGCGTAAAATGTTCTGTTTTATATATAACCAAAACCTCTCAACAGGATTGAGTTCAGGTGAGTATGGTGGTAGGTATATAATTTCGATATTTTTAGGTGCCTTTAAATTTTTTGACTTATGCCAACTAGCGCAATCCATCAAGAGAAAAGCCTTTCGTATTCCTAAATATTGCGACATCTGTTCAAGGAATATATTTATACAATCAGTGTTGACGTTTGGTGCAAATAAGCTAAAATTCTCTCCATTTCTGGGATTAACTGTACTATAGAGATAAAAATTTTCCCTACCTAATTTTACCTTAACCTGTGTCCTACTGCCTTTTTTAAACCACCCATGTCCAACTTTTGAATGTGTACCAAACCGTGATTCATCGAAGAAAAATAGCTCTTTTTCAGAATGCATGACAATAGTTTCATTGAGGTTTTTTTTAAAACTCCTCTTGCTTGTTTTTATCTTGTCCACTATGAACTGGTCTTGGTGTGATATATGAGAATTTCATTCTTTGCATATTACGATGTATTGCGGATTTGCTGATATTCAAACCAAATCTTTCTTGGATTCTTATTCTCATTTCTCTAATAGTAATATTGGGGTTTTCCTCTATCCACAACTCAATTCGTTCAAGTTGACTTTGGTTCAATATAGTTTTTCTACGGCGTTGAGGTGGAGCAAATAATTTTTCTTCTCTTCCAAATTTTATGTGCTTTATCCATGTAGTAATTGCCTTTCTCGAAATGTAACATATTTTTGCTACAGCTGTTATACTGTGCTTTTTTGCTGCAATTACAGCATTTAGTTTTTTTGCAACATACGCATTATTTCTTACTCTCTTCAGCATCTCTTTTGCTGATTTCACCACTTTTTCATCCAATAATTTTGATCTTAATGCCATCTAAACCTCGCTATTTTACTTACTTCAGTATGGCTTTTTTCCATTATTTTCTATTCGTTGCTTGTATAGCGGGAATTGGTATTACTACCTCTGATCAACCTTATTATTACTATGATAGATACTATTGATCGTATACCTCATGGTTACACAAATGGTTTCTATGTTAACGCATATAATCGTGAAAGCTGTAGTATTTATTATGAACTGCTAAAAAACAGGAAGGTTTTAATAGATCCAAAAGACATAATTAGTAGCGAAAATATCAGTCTTATTTTGGAAGATCTTAAAAGTTCACCTGATAAAAGACTCAAAATAAAAATGGGAGACTATTTGTTTACAGAATCAAGAAATATATACAAATTATATAGGAGCGCTCAGGTATATAATTTAACTGGCGGAAAAGTTGGCATATTGAATGATATCCTTTCAGCATTTATTCGTATAAGCAATAAATTCCAGTTATTCCCTTTTCATGAAATGGAGAGCTTGAAAGCACAAGATACCTATTTCGCAGTAAAAAAGTTAGGCAATAGTTATGTTGGTTGCATATCGTATGAAAATAGCACATGCAAAAATTTTTATAATTTTAACCCTAATTCTTTTGGGTATGAGTACAACAATAGACCAGGTCCATACCCTTATTATTATAACTTAGAAAATTTTGATAACTTTTTGGAGGTTGATGTGAATATTCAAGAACATATAAATTTAAAAACAGAAATTGAACTTTTAAAACGCAGAATAGACGGATTAGAACGTACTGGTGTACAAGGTCCTAAAGGAAATACTGGCTCAAAAGGTGAGAAGGGAGATGCCTCAAGTGCTATAGAAATTGCAACTGAATGAGTTACCAGTAAAAAAGCTGAGCTAGGAGAAGCGGTTCTTAACGCAAATGGTATCAAAGGTGAAAATCTTGCAACTCAGATTGCCGGTAAAATTAATCTTAATTCGCAGGAACTTGTGAATAAAATTGATGTAGCAAAACTTACTGAAGGAGTAGTAAGTAAACTTTCTTTAGAGGAAGCAAAAAACATTATAAAAGATACTGTGAGTAAGATAACAAGCGATGCCACAAAGAAAAATAATCCCGATCCTATAGCCTTCCAAAAATATGAAAAATTTGCAGAAAAGCTTGCTAAACTACTTGTTGATAGAAGCAGTATGAGCGAGATAGAAGCTCACAATCTTATAAAAGGTAAGGTGAGCGATTGGGCACTTGCTAAGTATCTTCTGCTTCATAGTGATTTAAATAAGCAGGCAAAGGCTCTAGAAATCGTGAAGCAAGAAATAGACAAGGAAAAATTAGTTGAGTATTTGCTTGAGTATGCCAAATTAAAAGGCGATGTGAATGCAGCAAAAACAATAGTTGAAAATATTGTTCATCAGTTCTTTGACACTCAAAAAGTAGGTGAATTAGGAAGAGCAGTACTAGAAGCAAAAGATGATCAAGATAAAAAAGTGCTGGTAAATGATCCAGTCTTACGTGAAGGAATAGCAGAAGAGTTGAGACAAAATCCAGGAAAGATAAAAGGTCCCAAAGGAGATACTGGTTCTAAAGGTGATAAAGGAGATACCGGAACAGATGGATTGCCAGGTGGACAAGGTCCTAAGGGAGAGCCAGGCATAAAAGGTGAGCCAGGTATAAATGGAACAAAGGGAGATATAGGACCTCAAGGCATAAAAGGTGAGCCAGGTATAAATGGAACAAAGGGAGATATTGGTCCTAAAGGATTAGACGGAGCCATGGGAATAAAAGGTGATATGGGTGAGAAAGGAGAACCAGGTGCAAATGGATTGAAAGGTCCAGAAGGTCCTAAGGGAGAGCCAGGTCTGAGGGCCTTCAATGGTACACAAGGTCTTACAGGTAACAAGGGTGAGCCCGGTATGGACGGATTAAAAGGAGATATAGGACCTCAAGGTATAAAAGGTGAGCCAGGTATAAATGGAACAAAGGGAGATATTGGTCCTAAAGGATTAGACGGAGCTATGGGAATAAAAGGTGATATGGGTGAGAAAGGAGAGATAGGTTCTAAAGGTGACAAAGGAGAACCAGGTGCGAATGGGTTGCAAGGACCTAAGGGAGAGATAGGTTTGCAAGGACCTAAAGGTCAAGTTGGTAGATCTGGTCTTAAGGGTATGCCAGGTCCACAAGGTCCAAAAGGAGATACCGGAGCTCCAGGTGCGAATGGATTGCCAGGTTCCAAGGGAGAAGATGGAATAGGTGCTACATTAGCTGATCAGTTTTTACGTGAGATAAGAAAAGCAAAAAATGAAACTCTGGATGCTAAAAAAGCAGCAGAGGCAGCTAAAAATGCTTCAGAAGGTTTTGCCAAACAAGTTAAAGATACGGAAGATAAGGTTAAAATACTACACAATCAAACAGTGAATCTTACAGGAGAAGCTGAAGATTCTGCTGATCAAGCACTTCAATCCGCAGAAAATGCGGAAGCATTGCATAGTAGCGTAAGAGATATGTTTTGTACAATAAATCCTGCAGATCAAGTTTGTAGTGCACGCAGAAGAAGGAGGGAAACTAAAAAATCATCAGTGACAAGCGGAGCAAGCAGACCAACTTCATTTATATCTCAAGTAATAAATTTCTTTTACCCTGCGGTAGGACAGGACGAATATAAAGTAAAAATGAAATACAGGAAGTGGCAAAAATAATAGATGCAGCAGATGTTGTAACAAAATTTGAAGAAGTATTGGGAGCAACAGCTGTGAAATGTGGCATTTCAAAGAAAAGTCTAAATTTTGATCCAGTGGAACTGCAGTCAACCATTATCAATAAGTCATTACTTAATGATGAAAATCATAATGAGTTGTTGAAGTTCTTGTGTGTAACTGCAAAAAAATCACTCCCTAATTACAAACAAACTAGTAAATGTTTGTTTACTTTTAAAGATCATATGGAAAAAAGATTAAAAGACAATGAGCAGCAAAGAGCTTTCGTTAATACTGAAAAAATAGTGGCAAATAATGAGCAGCCAAGGAGTTTTATGAGTTATGTCTCTCCTCCTAGTAGCCTCAGTGCTATTAATCAGCAAGTTGTCGGTTATTTAAGGTAATATCATGGAAAAACATATATTTAAAATAGAGGATAAAAACCCGCTCTATAAAAAATTGATTAAACTTCCTGCTGAATATTATATATTAAACAAAAATAGTAAGGTTATCAATTCACATATTGGTACAATTAAAGTAGAGAATATTAATGGTTTAAAGTTAAAGAAGCAGGGAGATAAAATATCTTTATATGAAGGAAACTTACCCCTGCAGGCAGAAAGATCTGATGAAAGTGGAAACTCTATAAAGAGGATCTTATTATAGAACAAGAAGCTATAATAAGTACAAATAGAAACAATATTATAGAAAAGCTTGAATCAAAACCTATCTTGATTTCGCTTTACAACATAAAAGATAGTCCTAACTTTGGCCTCAAATTGTCTGGTAGAGATATAACTGGAGTACTCAATTTTATCAATTTTAACGATGAAAATGACCCAGTACTACAAAAAATTCAAGAAGAAAAAGGTGGACTTTATTTTACAATAGAAGGTGATTATATCTATATATCAGATGAAGAAGGAAAATGTCTTCCAGTATGTGAAGATGGCAGTTGCTATAAGTAGCAATACACAAAAAATGAACATGATATATTAGAAATTAGTGAGGTATCAACAATAATAAAAAACTTAACTAAAACCGAGCAATGCAGTGCACCAGCTAAGGCAGGGCAGGATTTTACTTTGCAAAAGGGAAAAGAATTATCAGATAATATCTATCAAGCAGATATCATGTTAAACGGTAAGCTCGTAGCTACTTTACCAAAAATAGGTTACTGCATGCTTGATGACCAATTGGTCATACATAATCACGTTACAGAAGAAGAGATAAAAATTCCTAGAGACTTTCATTATCTTAAAGTAGTCAAGTCCAGTAGTAATGATGATTATCAATTAACGTTTTGTAATTTCTTAGGTAATGAGTTTTTTGAACATAAAAAATAAGATTCTCAATACTCAAATATTCCAGATAAATATCAATATATAAGTTTAAACTGTATGAAAAAGGAATACAAGCCAAATTTCTGCAAGTTACTTAACGATAAACCATCTTTTTTTATTGCAAAAGGAACTACTAATCAAGATTCTTCAGGCCACTGCCCAGCTGATGTATTTGAATTAACAAAAAGTGGAAAAGGTAAGAAAATGGCTACATTAATTGATCAATTTGGCGTTTTTAATAAAGAGGGTAAGTTTCAATATTGTGATTACCATACAAAAGCAGATTACGATGTTTATGATTCTTATAAAATTAATAAAGAGTACAAAACAACAGATGAATTTCTCTTCAATGATGACAGAGTTCTTTATACTATTCCAGAGCTATCTTAACCACGCACAAAGTATATTATAATTGTTTCAATAATTGTTTTTAAAATTGAATCGAGTAGACTTTCAAGCAGTGTAAAAATGTATTCTTTTTAGTTTAGATTCGCTACCATTTTGCCGCTCGTTAGTACCGCAGTGGTTTTGTAATAGAACACAAGCTGCAAAAACTTAAGGAAAAAATGGTCAGTGCTTGACACTGGCATCTAGTTCTTTCCATCAAAAATGCTGTAAAGTGTTCACCAATTTAGTTGGATCCCAGTACTGGGATGACATCATGAGGGCTGGAATGACATTATGAAGGCCGGGATAAACACTATAAACGCTAATTCTGGATTAAGGAAGGAAGAAAGTATAGGAAATGGAAGGCTTTTTGGATTTCAAGGAATAGGAAATAAGAGTAGAAAAGATGTGAACCAAGAAATTAACGGGAGATCTATGGCGAGTATGTTCACTTTCAAGTCTATTTTTGAGGTAGCCAAAAATCGTCTCAATGATCGACCTTTTTCTCAGCAAAATCTTTTCATGTAGTGAAATTAATGCGTTTTTCATCCCCTTTTTCACCTTGGTAACAAGTTTCAAACCGCGGTTAAACAACTCTTGGAAAAGCTCTTTTTTAATATAGCCTTTATCACCAAACAAAAGACCGGTTAATTTCTTAGTTAGGTTTGCTACAGGCTCTCTATCGTCAACATTACCTCTTGTAAGCGTAAAAGCTTGAATTTCACCTTTCTCGTTAATTATCAAATGTAGTTTAAAGCCGAAAAACCAGCCATATGTACTCTTGCTTAATTTTGCAATTCCAGCAAAAACCTTATTTCTTGATATTCTTTTTGCATGGCAAACTGCAATAGGAGTTGTATCTATGTATGAGATTCCAGTAAGTTCTGACCATCCGCAAAGGCACTGTAATAGCATGGCTAATACCAAATTCCATTACTAATCGAACAAATAAGAAACATTACAAACGCTAATTCTGGATTAAAAAGAGAATAGAAAAGTCAGGAGAGTAGGGTAAACTCAACAAATAGAAAAAAATAGATGAGGTTACCCATGGAAGATATAACAAAACTGTTTTGTCTGGTCGATGATTTTTGCAGAGATATAGAGAAAAATTTTGCAGACAAACTACTGCCAAACGGTAAAAAACCCACAAGAGTGCCAGAAATTACACATTCGGAAATTATCACAATAATCCTCCTGTATCAGCAATCTCCCTGTGAAAATTTTAAGGCTTTCTACCTGCATTACCTAACATTGCTCTACAAATCAGAGTTTTCGAAGTTGCCTTCATACACTAGGTTTGTTGCTCTAAAGCCCAGGGTTTTGTGGCATTTAGCCATGCTATTACAGTGCCTTTGCGGATGGTCAGAACTTACTGGAATCTCATACATAGATACAACTCCTATTGCAGTTTGCCATGCAAAAAGAATATCAAGAAATAAGGTTTTTGCTGGAATTGCAAAATTAAGCAAGAGTACATATGGCTGGTTTTTCGGCTTTAAACTACATTTGATAATTAACGAGAAAGGTGAAATTCAAGCTTTTACGCTTACAAGAGGTAATGTTGACGATAGAGAGCCTGTAGCAAACCTAACTAAGAAATTAACCGGTCTTTTGTTTGGTGATAAAGGCTATATTAAAAAAGAGCTTTTCCAAGAGTTGTTTAACCGCGGTTTGAAACTTGTTACCAAGGTGAAAAAGGGGATGAAAAACACATTAATTTCACTACATGAAAAGATTTTGCTGAGAAAAAGGTCGATCATTGAGACGATTTTTGGCTACCTCAAAAATAGACTTGAAATTGAACATACTCGCCATAGATCTCCCGTTAATTTCTTGGTTCACATCTTTTCTACTCTCATTTCCTATTCCTTGAAATCCAAAAAGCCTTCCATTTCCTATACTTTCTTCCTTCCTTAATCCAGAATTAGCGTTACAAACTCGTTTAATAGTAGCACTGGAAATACTGACAATAAAATACACAGAACATCTTCAAGTAAGCCTATGGTATCGTAGACTCTGTTGCGTAAAGTATTGTGTTTGATATATTGCCACAACCTCTCAACAGGATTTAGTTCTGGTGAATAAGGAGGCAAGTATATAATGGTAATGTTTTTCTGAATTTTCAAACTTTTTGATCTATGCCAGCCTGCACAATCCATTACAAGAAAGGCTTTTTTCGTGCCTAAATCTTTCGACATCTGCTCCAGAAATATATTCATACAATCAGTGTTTACATATGGAGCAAGTAGGCTAATTTTCTTACCACTTCTTGGATTTACCGCACTGTAGATATAGAAATTTTGTCTACCAATTTTCATTTTAACCTGCGTTCTGACCCCTTTTTTAAACCATCCGTGTCCGATTTTTGAATGAGTTCCAAATCGTGATTCATCAAAAAAATACCTCCTTTTCAGGGTGGGAATTGACTATTTTATTGAAGTATTTTTTAAACTCTTCTTGCTTGTTTTTATCTTGTTTATGGTGAATTGGCCTCGGTGTTATATAAGAAAACTTCATCCTTTGTATCTCACGATGCACTGTTGATTTGCTAATGTTTAGGCCAAATTCCTCTGAGATTTTTATTTGCACTTCCTTAATAGTAATATTTGGATTTCTTTCTACCCATATTTCAATTTGCTCACGTTGATTTTTGTTTAATTTGCTTTTTCTTCGCCGCTGAGAAGGGGAAAATAATTTTTCTACTCTACCAAATTTTAGATGCTTTATCCATTCAGTCAAAGCAGTCCTTGAAATTTTACATATTCTTGCCACAGCGCTTATACTACTTTCTTTTCCTGCTATCACCGCTTGTAACTTTTTTGAAACATATGCGTTATTTCTGACCTTTTTTAACATTTCTTTCGCCAAATTTACAACTTTTTCGTCTAACAGTTTTGACCTTAATGCCATTATACCTCTCTATTTTATCTACTCTAGTATCACTTCTTTCCCATTATTGTCTATCTGTTCTTTACATAGTGGGAATTGGTATAAATGCCACAAAAACCTGGGCTTTAGAGCAACAAACCTAGTGTATGAAGGCAACTTCGAAAACTCTGTTTGTAGAGCAATGTTAGGTAATGCAGGTAGAAAGCCTTAAAATTTTCACAGGGAGATTGCTGATACAGGAGGATTATTGTGATAATTTCCGAATGTGTAATTTCTGGCACTCTTGTGGGTTTTTTACCGTTTGGCAGTAGTTTATCTGCAAAATTTTTCTCTATATCTCTGCAAAAATCATCGACCAGACAAAACAGTTTTGTTATATCTTCCATGGGTAACCTCATCTATTTTTTTCTATTTGTTGAGTTTACCCTACTCTCCTAACTTTTCTATTCTCTTTTTAATCCAGAATTAGCGTTTCTACCGCTTTGATCTATTTTTTCTATTTCTGTTGCAAGTTTCGCTGGCTGTTTTATCGTTTTATCTCCCTCTCGATTAAAGTACATTGTATAAGGAGTAATTGAATTTACGATTTTATATGTCTTCCAGTGGCAGCCAAAAATCTTTAGTACCAATTTGATTATCGGAGCAAGAAAAATTTTTAATTTTGCTATGAATCCAAAATAATAAAGAGAAGCTTATTTAAGTGAACTTGCAGAATTGCTAACGATGCATCTTAAATGTATATCCTTATACTTAAAATTTTTATGAACCTCTGCAGGTACATGTCCACCTAGGCAGTCTCCAAACAATATGATATCATCTGGCTTTATACCCTTTTCCAATAAGTTAGTTACAACTGCTACACCAGATTTAACCCTATTGCTACTTATCAATGAACTGTTTTTACTTAAACCAAGTCCAGGATAATTAAAAAGATGTACAGTTATCCCTTGCTCTGTAGCCCAATTCCAATTTGGGAATAATCTTTACTAGGACTTAATGCTCTATTCCCACCAATAGAGTATATCAGATGTTTTTCACCTTGATTATTGTTTTGATTTTTACCAAGAAGCGTAATTGTCTCTATTTTCATCCCGTTTTGAGTTTTTATAAATTCTCTCTCAGTTTGCTCTCTTATTTCTTTCATATTTTAACTCTCACTATGCTGGTTTAATTATACAACAAAATCTTAAAAAATCAACAAACCTTAATTTTATGAACAATATAAACCTTCTCAAATTCATTGAATTATGCTTTCAAACGGTAGTGCCGGGGTGTGAGTATAATGATTATCAATATATAAAAGTCATAGCAGACAGGCTTGAAGCAGCAAGCGCTGGTGAAGCAAGAAGAATAATATTCAATATGCCGCCGCGTTCAATGAAGTCCATTTGTGTAAGTGTTGCATGGCCCGCATGGATACTTGGAAATCAGCCAACTGCAAGAATAATATAGTATTTTCTAAAATGAATGATAAATTTCCATTATGGTATTACCAACCAAAAGTTGTAAGTCTGTACATTTATACATTAGAGGTCTGAGGCGGCTTTTGATGGTATGCCAACAGTGTTCTATGGGATCCAAATCTCACTTTTACCCACAACTTTGAGAGGTCATTATGCGAAGCATAACCATGCTTTCCCTGAGGTTTTCATAACCACGCCATAGAGTCATAGTTCCTGGTAAATTATCACTTTTTCTATTCATAAATCCACCTAATTTTCCTAACCAAATAATAGCTTGTTTTATGTTTGGAGGTTCTTCTGGCAATTTGGCTACTTTATGCTCACGTATGTAAAGGGTTTTCCACTCTTCATTACTTAAAACCTTAGTACAAACCTCCATAGGATTCGATAAAGCGATTTTTGTTAAATATAAAATATTAAATGCAATAATGCTCTTTATAGCGATTAATTTCTCTAATCTTTCTTTTGTAGCTAAACGAGAGCTTTCTACCTTACATCCTGATTTTAAAATCCTAAAATACTCCTCGATTTTCCATCTTAGCTTATACCAATTTATCCTTTCTATAGCATCTAAAGTGCTATTAACTGGTACATTAGTCAGCAAAGTCCAATCAATAGCTTCTACTCTTTCAGGAGGATTTGTTTCTTTGGCACTTACTACATATATAGCGATTTTATCACTTATTTTATGCTCTGTATCTTTCGATCCATAAATGTAAGGAGATCTGATAGGTATATAGCCTTTCATATACCTGACTTCAATGTTAGCTTTTCTTGAGATCTGGTATTTATTTTCAGCAACATTCAAGACAATTTCCTTTTTTACAGGCAGTTGAGTTATACGTGTTTGCAAATCCGTTTTTCCCCCTTCAATACAGATGAATTTCCTATTAGTTCGGTTGCGGATTACATAAAAACTGTCCAATGATTCAACAGTCCATAAAAACTTAAAAATATCTGCTTCCCTATCACCAATAGTAACAAGCTGTACACCTTCTGCGAGGTTATTTAGGGTTTCTTTTAGTGCCGCTATCCACTTATAGCTTTCTTTCTCCTTTATAGCAGTACGGTATTTCCTGTTTGCTTTTTCTTGGGCTGTTTCTTCCCTGATAGAACGTGCCCAACACTGTTGAGAAGATAGCCCTAAAGGTAATCCGTCTTTGTTAACCATTAAGTTACTGTGCAATAACAAACCCTTTTTATATTTTGTATAGGCTTTAGAAATACTACCTAGACCCTTAGTCTTTATATGAGAGTCAAAATCCAAATAACTTGTATCTTGAACTGAAAATACCAGCTCATTTCCTTTTATCCTTTCCATAGTTTCTTTATAATGGGAAGAATAAATTTCCTTAGCTTCAAGCTTCTCATTGCTAAATAATCTGTATGCACCTTTAGCTTCTTTCCATCCTACACAGCTTTGACTAATTGACCCAGACGCCTTATTCTCTATTAAATAGCTTGTTTTAATAAGTCTTGTATTAAGCCTTACATCTCCCAGATTAACATGTCTCAACTCTTTTTCTAGCCATTTATCTCCTAAGCCATCAGCACATTGTACATTTCTATTTACTTCACACATTTTTACCTCATCTTAAGTATATTTTTCTCTATCTTACTTGCTTTTTATACTTGTGGGTAAAAGTGAGATTTGAATCCCATAGAACACTGTTGGCATACCATCAAAAGCCGCCTCAGACCTCTGATGTATAAATGTACAGACTTACAACTTTTGGTTGGTAATACCATAATGGTAATTTATTATTCATTTTAGAAAATACTATAGATTCCAGCGTCATGAGCTGGAATGACATCAACTTTTGAATTCCAGTTATGCAAGAGATCTAATGACGCAAAGGGGCTACTTGAATGACAGGAAAAGGAGCACTGGGACAGAGGCACTAATATGAAGAAAGAAGGGATAACGGTTATTGGTAAATTTAGATCGTTTTTAACTATTTGCCTTTTTTCTATGCAAGAAGTGTATTGATAAGTCCATTACAATTCAGTATTGTGAAAAATATAAGTCAAGTGTTAGTTAGGACATGGGGATTTTTTTTCAATTTTTGGGTAAGGTGCTAGGCAAGGTTTTTCCTGCCAAAATAGTAAGCTCTTTTTTAGGAGTAGGATATTTACCGGGTTGGCAGCATTATTGGTCTTCTTTTCTAATATTATTTATTACCGACATTATATTAATGCTTACATACGGAGGTGATTTTATACTATATAAAATGCCGAATTCAGGCATAGTTGTAGCTGCTATTTTTACCAAGCTAGCAATAGTTATGTTAGTGCTGCAATTAGTTGGCATATCTATTTTTCATACTCAAGATCCTTCAGCCAGCAGTGATGAGAATATAGTAATACAAATAGCATCAGGACAGGTGATGACTGTTGCGTTTTCGATGCCGGCAATAATGTCAATTTATTATATTGTAAGTAAATTCTATTTAAGTATATGCAAGGCAATACTTCAATGTCCATTTTGGTTTAATGATCTTATGCATTTGTTCTTTTTCTTTATAATACCTTATTTATTTTTTAATATTGTAGAAGTAATAAAACCATGGCCGATAAGTACGATACAGCTTAGTTATAACAATGCAATATCAATCACATTTGAAGGGATTTTTCATGTGTTTTATGCAGTGATTTTATTGTACTTGACTGCATTTATATTCTGCGATCTGACTATGCGTGATGCGATTGTTTTAAACAAAAGCATATTTGAGTATGTAAAAGAAAGTTCAATAGCCTTGAGTGACTATTTTCATGGCACTATTAAAAAAATAAGTATAGAATAGTACTTATTTGCTTATGTATTCAGTTTAAAAGATATACAGTTTGCGTGAATCTACAGGATATAATAAAGGGATTACAAGATTTTTGGGCAGATGAAGGGTATACTATACTTCATCCATATACGTCTGAAGTTGGAGCTGGAACACTACATCCCGCAACAATCATGTCAGCGATTGACGAAAAATCAACAAAAATTGCGTATCTACAACCAGTAATCAGACCTGCAGACGGACGCTATGGCGACAACCCTAATCGTTTATATCAGCATCATCAATACCAAGTTATAATAAAACCATCTGGCAGCAATTTGCAAGATATTTACTTAAATAGCTTAAAAGCTCTTGGTGTATCGACAAAAGAATATGATATTAAGTTTATTGAAGATGATTGGGAAAACCCAAGTGTTGGTGCATCCGGTCTTGGTTGGGAGGTTACATGCAACGGAATGGAAGTAACACAACTTACTTATATACAGCAAGTGGGAGGTATTGACTGCAGAATAATTCCTGGTGAAGTAGCATATGGGTTAGAGCGTTTAGCAATGTGCATACAGGGTGTAGATAATGTTTACGACATAATGTGGAACGGTAGCGGTGCAACTTATGGAGATATTTTTAAACAAAGAGAGCGAGAGTTTTCTTACCTGGCACTTGATTATTATGATACTAAAGTAGTACAACAGCAGTTTGAGGATACAGAAAAACTGTGTAAATTCCTTGTTGAAAAAGAATTGCCGATAGCAGCTTATGACCAATGTATTAAAACGAGCCATCTACTTAATCTACTTGATGCAAGAGGTGTGCTTGGTGTGAATGAACGTACAGCCTATATTGGTAGAGTGAGAGAGTTAACAAAAAAATGCTGTGAATTATATAGAGCAAAGTAGAATATGTTGTCACAATTATTGTTTGAATGTCTTTCAGAAGAAATTCCATCAAGAATGCAGAATTCATCTGCAGCTCAGGTTAAGAGCTATATCACTAATGCTTTTAGTAAAAATAATGTGAAATTTGCATCTATAGAAGTTTATGTGACTGCACGTCGCATTGCTCTTTTTATTGATGGCATAAGTGCTTTGGAGCTAAAAGATTCTAACAATGAGATTAAAGGACCAAGAGTTAATGCACCGAAAAGTGCTATCGAAGGTTTTTTGAGAAAAAATCGGAAAGGTGAAGAAGATTTACTCATTCGCAAAGTAAACGATGAAGATTTTTACTTCATTAAGAGAGAAAGCTGCTTATTTAACATCAACGGGTTTCTAAAAAATCAACTGGAGGAAATGCTAAAAAACTTTTCTTGGCCAAAGAGTATGAGATGGAGTGAAAGAAAAGAGAGATGGGTTAGGCCAATTAAAAATATTCTATGTATTTTAAATGACGAAATAATACCTATATCTTTTGCAGGGGTTACAGCATGCAACGTGACGTATGGTCATAGGTTTCTTTCAGGTGATGCAGTACTTACTGTTAAAACACCCAAAGACTATTTTGAATTGTTAGAAAAAAATAATGTCATTCTCCAGTTGGACAAAAGAAAGCAATTTATACTAGATCAGATTAATAAGTTTACAAAAGAGGAGAACTTACAACTTGAAAAAAATGATTATTTACTTAATGAATTGGCAGGGCTTATAGAGTGGCCAATAGTATTATTTGGTAAAGTAAAATCATCAGAATTACCGAAGAAAGTAATACTTAGTATAATTAATACGCAGCAAAAGTATCTTGCTTTAAGTGATGGACAGAAAATATCACATTTTGTTACTGTTGTAAATGTTAACAACAATGAAGTTGTCAAAGGCCATGAAAGAATATTAGAAGCACGTCTTGCTGATGCCCAGTTTTTGATATCTCAAGACAAGAAGGAAAACCTAGATTACTATGTCAAAAAATTGAGCTCTATTTCATTTCATGCTACGCTCGGTAGCGTAGAAGAAAAAGTGAAGCGTATTATCGCTCTTTCAAAGTATATAGCGATATTTATTCCACATGCTTCATTAATTAAAGTTGAACGTGCTGCATATTTAGCAAAGGCAGATCTTGCAACGTTGATAGTGAAAGAATTTCCGGGATTGCAAGGAGTAATGAGTGGATACTACGCTTCTTATTTTCAAGAGGATAAAGAAGTAGAGGAAGCTATAACTGAGCACTATAAGCCAATTGGATCGGACCAAGAATGCCCTAGATCTCCTACTGCGATTGCTGTAGCTATTGCAGACAAAATGGATAGTTTGGTTGGCTTAATTGCAGCAGGTGAGAAAATCTCTGGTTCGTATGATCAGTTTGGTTTGCGTAGAATGACAATTGGTATAATTAGAACAATACTTGAAAATAATTTGCATATTCCAATTAGATTGCTGATAGATAAGTCAGTATCTTTATGTTCAAGGCTTCTATTGAATAAAAATATAACTCCAGTTGATAAGCCAAGTGAAAAACAAATTTCAGAACTAGTATTTAAATTCTGCTTAGAAAGGTTCAAGATTATTTTAAAAAATAGAAATATAAGGCAAGATGTTGTAGATTCAATACTATATAAGGTCGATATTAATGATCTGCTGAAAGCGGAAAAGCAAACTGTGACATTGGATCGTTATCTTAGTACAAAAGAAGGTGCACAGGTTCTAAGCACTTATAAAAGAGCCAGTAACATGATGAGCAAAGTGAGAAAAAGTGATGGCACTACTTATAATGCATCTTACAGTAAGAAGTTTTTGATTGAAGATGAGGAGATTGTGCTATCAAATTGTGCTACAGCTGCTTGTAAAAACATCAAACAAGCGATAGAAAATAACGACTTTAATACAGCGCTTGATGAACTTGCTCGTTTTGCTCCATTTATCAATCAATTTATGGACAGTGTAAAGATTAACTGTGATTCTAATGAGCTTAGAATAAACAGGTTATCTTTGCTTGCAAATGTTGTTTCTACCTTTCATTTAGTAGCAGAGTTTAACCTTATACAGGTTAAACAATTGATAAATGCTCAGGCAATATAAGGAACAAATCAAATCATCTCCACAATCCTGTGGCGTTTATAAGATGGTTGGAGATAAGAATAAGGTTTTATACATCGGTAAAGCAAAAAACTTGAAGTCGAGATTATCCGACTACCTTCAATTCGAAAACCTTTCTGAACGAATCAGAGTAATGATCTCACAGGTTATTAAGGTTGAAATATTCATCACTGAGAATGAAATCGAAGCATTGCTTCTTGAAGCACAGTTAATAAAATCGTTAAAACCATCTTATAATATTTTGCTTAGGGATGGAAAATCTTATCCTTATATAACAATTTCTAAGCATGATTATCCAAGAATAGCGAAATATAGAGGTAAGTTTAAGAAGAATGAGTTTCATTACTACGGCCCTTTTCCATCTGCCGCTGCTGTTAAGAACACTATATTATCATTGCAAAAAGCTTTTCTCTTAAGAGTATGTTCAGATCAATATTTCTCTTCAACAAAAAGACCATGTCTTGAGTATCAAGTTAAGCGCTGTTCAGCACCATGCGTAGATAAAATTACAAAAGATGATTACTGCAAATCAGTAAAACAAGCACAAGATACTCTGCTAGGAAGGAATAAAGAAGTGCAAAGACAGCTATTTTCTACAATGGAAAAGTGCAGTAGGGAGATGAATTACGAGCTTGCTGCTGTCTATAGAGATCGATTGAAATTTCTTCAGCAAATTCAAATGCAGCCAATGGATTTTTCTTTTGAAGAAGATGTAGATTTCTTCAGCATTGTACGTGAGGCAGACTTAGCATGCATTGGTGTACTATCTTTCAGAGATAAAGGTAACTATGGAAGCATTCCTTACTTCATTGAGAATTGTAGTGATCATCCAAATGATGAAATTTTATCCACCTTTTTGGTCAATTTGTATAATCCAGTTAATACACCACCAGCGCAAATTTACGTTCCCGATTTTATTAAGGATAAGGAAATTATAGAACAAGCACTTTATGCTCTTACTCAAAAATCAATAAAAGTTTTGTATGCGAAAAATAGTAAAGAGCGTGATTTGTTGAATTTTATTTACAATAATTCTAAGCATAGCCTAGAGCAGAAGCTTACTGATTATAGAAATAACCTAGAAAAGCTCGAAGAGCTTAGCAAAATCTTTTTGTTACCAAATATTCCAAAGCGTATCGAAGTTTATGACAATAGCCATATATCTGGAAATCAACAGATTGGTGTGATGGTTGTTGCAGGTCAGGAAGGTTTTTTAAAAAGTGAGTACAGAAAATTTACTATAAAAGAAGAAATTTCAGGTGATGACTATAAAATGATGAGAGAAGTGCTGACTAGACGTTTCTCTGGCAATATAAAAGACATCATTCCTGATTTTTTACTGATAGATGGTGGGCCAGGACATGTTTCCATAGTGCAGAATGTGTTGGAGATATTGAATATAAACGTTCCTTTTGCTTGTATGGCAAAAGGTCATGATCGTAACGCAGGAAATGAAAGATTTTATGTGCCGAGCAGAGAAGAATTTACTCTAGCAAGTGACAGCAAGGTCATGCTTTATTTACAATTGCTGCGTAATGAAGCTCACCGTTTTGCAATAACTTCGCACAGAAAAAAACGCGATAAACAGTTTTTTGCTTCACAATTAAGCAAAATATCTGGTGTTGGCAGTAAAAGAAAGAAGGCACTCATGTCTCATTTTGGTTCGGTAGAAAACATAAGCAAAGCTTCTCTAGCTGAAATTCAAAACGTACCTGGAATTAGTAAAGGTTTAGCAGAAATCATTCTTCAACACGTGAATTCTAAGAAAGGTACTCCTAAATAGGTACTCTAAAATTAACCTTTATTTCTTCTTAATAAGACATAAAAAGCTCCTTTGCCACCATGTTTTTTTATGGCTTGCTGATAGTATAAGATCATATTTCGAACTTTTGTGTCATTCAACCACTTATTTAAGCTATTCTTTATAGTGTCTATTTTATCTGTACTATTACCATGCCCCGTAATTACCAATAAGCACCTATTCCTTGCTTGATAATTTTTGATAATAAAATCTATCAATTTACAATAAGCATTATCTATACTATAGCCATGCAAATCGAGTTTATCGCTTATAAAATATTTGCCCCTATCGATCTTTAATTGTGTATTGTAGTCAAGACAAAATGATGAATCACCATTATCAGTATTAAGAAAATTTTCTTGTAAACTAGAGGCACCTTTATCAATCATAGATTTTATATTTACTTTGTGATCAACTTTCAAAGTAACTTTTCCACATTCTATTGGCTTAACATTTTTTTGCCAATCTAACTCATCATCTGACATAAATTCATTAATTGAACTGCATAATTTTACAACAATATATAAACACAGTAAAATATTGCTTATTCTATAAAAAACTGATTCTCAATAATGAGATGAAATCATCAAAAGCTAATGAAAACTGTTGGATATATGGAAAGCACACTTGTATTTCAGCATTAAGAAACAAAAATAGGCGGTGTATAGAACTGTTAGTAACAGAAAATTTCTACAGAGAATTTGAGAAAGAAATTAAACAATGTGCAGATAGTAAGGGCATTAAACCTCGACTGGTAGAGAACAAAATGTTCAATGATGTTTTACCCAAAGGTGTCAATCATCAAGGAATTGCTTTAAAAGTTGCTCCTATTTTTCACAGCTTAAATATCGAAGAAATAGCTGAAGGTTCAGGTGACAGCTCTACTATAGTCATTTTAGATCAAATTACTGATACGCACAATATAGGGTCGATTTTAAGAACCTCAGCTTGTTTCAACATTGATGCACTGGTTTTACCACATCACCATTCACCGAGCGAAAATGCATCTATCGCAAAAGCAGCAAGTGGAGCACTGGATATTGTTCCTCTAATATACGTTACAAACATAGTAAAAACGATGGAGTCTTTAAAAAAGATAGGCTACTGGTGTTATGGGTTTGATTGCAATGCAAAGGAAAATATAGATGAAATAAAGAATTTTGGGCAAAAAAGAGTAATTATTTTTGGTTCTGAAGAGAAAGGAATGCGGAGATTAGTGAAAGAAAGTTGTGATTATCTTTTAAAAATTCCAATGTCAAACGTAATTGATAGTCTAAATGTTTCAAACGCAGCAGCAATAGGACTATATTCCATTTACATAAAAACAAAAATCACTGCAAATTAGTTGCAATAAAACAAGGATGTCATTCCAGTATCACATACTGGAATGACAACAGTGAATGACATCTTGCGATGTCATTCACTAGCGCTTACATTACCAATCCCAAGAAAGAGGTGAACTTGAATCTGTTGGAATCTCGAAGGATGGCTGTGACACTATCTCTTTTATCTCATTTTGAAGCCATTTGCTACCATCTTCTCCAGCTTCTTCAATAGCTTTCTTGAAACTGCTCTCTAGTACAGCTTTAGCAGCTTCAGTGACGTTACCATTACCATTTATAGCATTTCCTATTGTAGTTAACTTAATTAACTCAGCGTTTAAGTCAGCAGGCATCTTATCAGTCTTAGCCTTTATAGCAGTGACATCAGCTCCTAAGGTATCTGTAATCTTATCAGTCTTAGTTTGTATTGCAGTAACCTTATCTCCTAAATTAGCAGAATTTGTAGCAGTTTCTATAGCAGTTACTTTAGCTGTTAAGTCAGCTGGAATAGTATCAGTTTTAGCCTTTATAGCAGTAACATCAGCAGATTTAGCTAAATTACCTAATTCAGTTCCTAAATCAGCAGGCATCTTATCAGTCTTAGCCTTTATAGCAGTGACATCAGCTCCTAAGGTATCTGTAATCTTATCAGTCTTAGTTTGTATTGCAGTAACCTTATCTCCTAAATTAGCAGAATTTGTAGCAGTTTCTATAGCAGTTACTTTAGCTGTTAAGTCAGCTGGAATAGTATCAGTTTTAGCCTTTATAGCAGTAACATCAGCAGATTTAGCTAAATTACCTAATTCAGTTCCTAAATCAGCAGGCATCTTATCAGTCTTAGCCTTTATAGCAGTGACATCAGCTCCTAAGGTATCTGTAATCTTATCAGTCTTAGTTTGTATTGCAGTAACCTTATCTCCTAAATTAGCAGAATTTGTAGCAGTTTCTATAGCAGTTACTTTAGCTGTTAAGTCAGCTGGAATAGTATCAGTTTTAGCCTTTATAGCAGTAACATCAGCAGATTTAGCTAAATTACCTAACTCAGTTCCTAAATCAGCAGGCATCTTATCAGTCTTAGCCTTTATTTCACCTACGTTAGTTCCAATACCTAATAATGTAGCAATTGCACCTTCAGTCATGAAGTTTGTTGCTATAGTGCTATAATCTACTTCAGCAGCACCATTAGGTCCATACTTAAAAGTGTTGAAAACATTAGTACCATTGTCCACACCAAAGGTATACTTATTCCGTGCAGCATCTTCATAAATTATGCTTTTGATGGTAGGGGATTTTACATCTTTTCCAGAATTGTCTTTAAAAATTAAACTAGCCATATCACTCTCCGTTGATTATAAAAACCATAATGTGCATGAAAATAATATAAATTCCGTAAATACTAGATTTTGCATAAGATTTCCTTGAAGCTTTTGCTTCAGAATTCTTCTCTTGTGATTCAAGTATGTAGCAGATGATGTCATCCCAGTGCTTGACACTGGGATCTCATTTTATTTTATAATTTCATCATATAAATCAGCCCAATTTGGGTTTTCCCTTTCAACTAAATCAATTTTCCACTCTCTTTTCCAGCTTTTCAAAAGTTTTTCTCTGTTCAGAGCTGAACCTACATCTTGAAATATCTCAAAGTAAACTAATTTCTGCACATTGTACTTTGATGTAAAGCCAGAAATAACTTTATTTTTATGTTCCCAAATTCGTTTAGTTAGATTTGACGTTATACCTATATACAGAGCCTTATTGTGCTTGCTTGTAAGTATAATAACTTTTCATATCTAGTAAGTAAATTTACTAGATCCCAGTGTCAAGCACTGGGATGACAGAAGAGAGAACTGGGGTAACATCGAATTGAATGACAAGAAGAGGGCAGGGCCCTCCTTGTATATTATATATAGGCTGAGTTATGATCGTGATAAACGTGATCGCTTGCGCAGTCGAACATTTTCACAAAACCATTCTCTAGATAGAGATCATATTCATGATGTTGATCTAATAACTCAAAGTTATCTTGTGTTTCTAAGCTGAAGTGCCTTGAATCTGATAGCAATTCGTAATTTGGATTATCTATTTTACTAATGCTGCTTATTACTTTGCCATTACCATTTGATATAGCCAAACTATAACTATTACCATCCTTCATTATTTTCATAGATACCTTATCTTCAGGTAACACTATAAGCTTTGTCGTATCACTATCATGAACTACAAATTTGCCATCTTTAAAGTAATACTTTTCTTCCGGCAAAGTACCAATTTTATAATCTGATGTGTGCAATTTGTTCCAAAACTTTAACACAGAGGATTTATCTTCTCCTTCTGCCCTATTATACAAAGCTTTTACATCATTGTAATCTATGGTTACATTTGCCTTATGCTTCCCTTCTACATCTCGATCATAGTTCTTTTCTATTTTCAAGATTGTGTCTTTTAGAATAATTTTTTCTTCATTTTGGGCATGCATTACTGGTTTTTTAGGTACTTCCAAACCACGAAATGAAGCAGTAGTAGCTCTATCTTCATTTACTTGTTCTTTTGAGTGTACTTCATTTTCTTCGTCTTGTTGATCATATTGAATATGGTGAGATTTAACAGCGCTATCTTCTGTGCTTGAGTTAGCTTTTACCCAATTAGAAAACCCTTTCCCGTTTTTGATTTTTTCTCCTTCGCTTTCATAGATCTTTGTCATCATTTCCTTGAAGTAAAAACGACCATTTAGAGTTTTCCTATCTTCTGTTGCTGCGTAAAGTAAATTATCAATGAAATTCGGATAAGTTTCTTCGATATATGCAATAGCTGCTGCGCCTGTTTCATAAGGATCAATAGCTCCTTTAATTATCTCTTCTAAAGTATGCTCCTTGTATTTTTCGCCAACAAGTTTTGCAAAATCAGCAAGTTTTTTTCCTTGTGTTAAGTGTGTTACGTACTCTGCTAACCCTTCCATTAAAACTGTGCCAAGATCAAGCTTAGAAGTTAAGTAGAATGTTAATGCATGGACAAGCTCATGCTTTACAACGTAATTATAATCATTGTGATCCATTTTTCCATCATGGGTAAAATCGCCATTATTTCTCCCATTTTCAGCATGAGAATACATATTACTGATATAGTTATTATCAGAGGATTCTGCTGCACCACCACCTGGTATTTTTCCGGAGTACCCTTTACTTAAACAATCCTCATAACTTTCCTTATTTTTAAACAGGAACAATCTAAAATTAGCAACGTTTCCATGTGCTAAGAGTGGATTGTTATCTTTCTTTATTCCGAAGACTTTATTAAATGTTTTGACAGTATCTTCCAATGCCTTCAGAAGGCCTTCATTGTTAATAACACCATCGTTGTTCTGATCAATCAAATCTTCAAAACTTTTGTCCTGAAATAGATCAATGTTTAAATTAAACTTATTTTCAGCACTATCATCTGTAACGTTTAGATTTATTCTACCTTGGAATTTTAAACCTGTTTTTTGTTCATAATGCTCACTCGACCTTGTTTCCTCCTGAACTTTTTTCATCCCTTCAAGTTCACTCTCTATTGGAGGTGTTATACCATACTGATTATATATTCCTTTAATTTGATCAACACTCATACTAGTGTGCACAAGTTCTTCAGAGATTTTTTCATATAACACATGATATTCTACATCTGTATATCCTTTATTTAATGGGTCATCGAGCCATTTCTTAAGACTTCCTTCAGGGGTATTTTCTAGCAATTCTTTAACTTCCTTGACTGTTTTATTGCTAGTATTTATCCTATTTAAATACTCTCTTACTTGCTCTTCAGTTTTACCGCCATTAAACATATCAAGAGCTCTATCTCTTAGAGTTTCTAATATGAGTTTTTTGTATATAAACTTATAGTATGAATCTGAGTCCACAATGTAATTTTGATAATCCGGGTGATCGATTGAACTTTTTTCTATATATGAGGCTTTAATATTAATCTGATCAGCCATATACCCATGATCATGACCTCTTACTGAGTTCACTTCGTAATCTGCATAGCATTTTGTTTCATCCTTTGGTACAAGAGTAAGTAACTCATTTATTTCAAACAGAGGAATTCCTTTCTCTTTACAGAAGTTATTTATTTCTTGAATAGTAAAAGGTTTTCTTATCATCTTTTCAGAGATGTCATAATATAGCGAATTAAACTGCTCTGTTGAAACATCTCCATGAGCTTGCTTTTCACAAATGAGCTTATAAAAGGCATGATCATTTGTAATCTTTACGTTTTCAACAGATTGATCATCATTTGCTCTAACCCTACCTGTTGTTTGTAATTCGTCTTTTATAACCCTAGTTTGTCTTGATATATAATTAGACATCTCGTCCTCCGTTTCATTTTTAAATACATGTTTCAATCTTATATGTAACCTATATAAAAAAGCGTAAATTCTCATATTGATATAATTTACATCTTAATAAAAAAGTATAGATAGTTAACTCGATATGTAAAATTTAGAATATAGCTAAAATTCCATAGCTGACCTCACGTAGCTGTTAATAAGTAGCGGAATTATAAATATTAAGAAGTTTACTAAACAGAAAAAAGGCAAAAGAATTCCATAGTAGGAAGTTTTAATAATGTACTAATGCTTATTTTAAGTGGATTTTGGCTGAAAAACTAAAAAAGCCTCTATAATTTTTATGTAATTTGCCAATAAATACCTGAGGTTTTTACTAAATTTTGTCGTTAAATCCGCAGGGATTAAAAACAAGCTCTCACTTTTATTTTAAGGAAAAATGGAAGGGTTGTCAAGTGGCTTAATCCAGCAAGAAGTCTAAAAGCAAATTGACTTTCATTTCACTGAAGCACTATACTAAAGCTACGATGGGTAATTAGCTCAGTTGGTAGAGCGCTTGCTTGACGTGCAAGGGGTCGCTGGTTCGAGCCCAGTGTTACCCACGTTTTTTTGCTCATAAAAAGATTTTATATGACAGCAGTGCACAATGGCAAACACTCAATAGCAGAGTCCAAGCGCTTAATTTATTCCATAATAATAGTTGCAATAACAATGCTTATGGAGATAGTAGGTGGAGTAATTTCACATTCGCTTGCTCTACTATCAGATGCAGGGCATATGCTCACTGATCTTTTTGCCTTGATTTTAAGCTGGATAGCGCACAAATTTTCAGCTAAGAAATCTGATTTACAGAGGTCATATGGGTATCACAGATTGCAGATAATTGCAGCATTTGTTAATGGTTTAACTCTATTTTTCATTGCAGCGGTCATTATAATTGAATCAATAAAGAGATTCATTTGTCCAGTCAATGTGGAATGGAAAGTAATGCTAATAATTGCCACACTTGGCCTGATCTCTAACATTATAGTCTTTTTTATATTACATAGTAAATGCGAAAGTAATATAAACATAAAAAGTGCTGTATTGCATGTTATCGGAGATATTTTAGGTTCTGTAGCTGCTATACTTGCATCCATAATTATCATGTTTACCGGATGGCAAATAGTGGACCCTATTTTGTCAGTATTTGTCAGTGTAATAATCTTAAACAGTGGATATAAAATTCTCAAGAATTCTTGCCATATACTCCTTGAAGGTACACCTGAGAGTGTATCTGCTGAGGAGATAAAAAGTGAGATTGTATCTAAGTTACCTGAAGTGATAGATGTGCATCATATACATGCATGGTCACTATCTGATAATTATTTTATACTTACTATGCATGCCAAGATAAAGCAAAATGGGCAACATACTAATATTCTGTATGAGATAAAAAAAATACTATTAAATAGATTTGAAATTGCACACTCTACAGTTGAAATTGAATACGATGAGTGCGTAGACAGTAAAATACTTAAGCATTGACATCTATGGGCTATTTGTTATTACTACAATATCATAATATTATAGAGAGTAGGCTATGATAGGTATTTCCCAAATACAATTTCCTGGAAAGGATTATTACAGATTAAAGACAGCAAGTTACTTCGCAGCTTTTGTTTCTTTAAGCATTTTAGTTAATCCTGCCAATGTCTTTTTATCTTTTGCCACATTGTTTTTTAGATCTGAAATAAAAACTTTTTACGTTTATAAAGACATAAAAGCTGCAAAGCAGGAAAAAATAAGTAAAAAGGAATATTGGGAAATATTTTTTGAGAAAAATAAAATTAAGATAGCATCTTTCCTTGTATTTTTTGCTTCTGTAACATATCTAACCTTTACAACTACTTTTCTGCTCGTTTCGTTACTTGCAACAATACCACTTGCAATGGTTTTAATTCTATTACAAAGTGAATTAAGGCCAAAGGATTTTAATCCATTTACGTTACTCAAAGCTGCTATAAGTTTCTTTTTAGAAGGCATAAAAGAAAATACTCGCAGTATGACAAATAAGTTTGATGGTACTTATGAGCATTTACTACCCCATCAATTAAATGATGATATCATTAAAAATATTGACAAATTAAAAGATAAATATACTGAACAAGTATCTGAAGACACTATTAATAATGAGGGATTTAAAGAGTTTATTGAATATATAAATCACTTACATATGCTTGATGGCCAACCATTTAGTAATGAGAATAAGGGAAAATTAGTAATGTTTTTGCAAGATTTTTGCAAAGGTAATGAGAAACATAGCTCTGGTTTCACTGGTGGACAAATTCTTCTGTTAGTTCTTAGAGCCTGCAATGATGGAGATAGAGAAGCTGTAAAAAATAAAAAGACGCGTTGATTGCAAATTTACTAGATAGCCAAGCTTTCTCTAGAAAAGAACGAATTCCTAACACATGTTTTACTGGTGTTATCTACAGAATGTTAAGTACATTAGAGGGTATTCATTCCGATCCAGAGATTAAATTTACACCACCTAGACAAATGCTCCTTACAGAAGCAGAAAATGAAGCACGTAAGTTTATGTTAGACAGGCTAAAAAATAAGAAGAACAGTAAAGAAATTCTTAGGGCTTGGCATAACGCCCAAAATAATTATGAAGATGATAAAAGTCAAAAAATAGTTGATGATTTTATTGCAGAAGTAAGTATTTCCTTAATGAGAAATTTACTGAGTTTTACTTCTCAATATAGTGAACAAATTGTGCTGACGTTAATGAAAAATATTAACTCTGTAAAGTTAAATAAATTAGAGCACTTTGCGCTGTCTCAGCACATAACAAATAAACTATAGGGGGATGGTTTAGACGATCAACTCGAAAATATCAAAGGAAAAGTCTTTTTGGAGCTTTTAAACCAAAATTTACTTAGAACACGCTAATTCTGGATTAAAAAGAGAATAGAAAAGTCAGGAGAGTAGGGTAAACTCAACAAATAGAAAAAAATAGATGAGGTTACCCATGGAAGATATAACAAAACTGTTTTGTCTGGTCGATGATTTTTGCAGAGATATAGAGAAAAATTTTGCAGATAAACTACTGCCAAACGGTAAAAAACCCACAAGAGTGCCAAAAATTACACATTCGGAAATTATCACAATAATCCTCCTGTATCAGCAATCTCCCTGTGAAAATTTTAAGGCTTTCTACCTGCATTACCTAACATTGCTCTACAAACAGAGTTTTCGAAGTTGCCTTCATACACTAGGTTTGTTGCTCTAAAGTCCAGGGTTTTGTGGCATTTAGCCATGCTATTACAGTGCCTTTGCGGATGGTCAGAACTTACTGGAATCTCATACATAGATACAACTCCTATTGCAGTTTGCCATGCAAAAAGAATATCAAGAAATAAGGTTTTTGCTGGAATTGCAAAATTAAGCAAGAGTACATATGGCTGGTTTTTCGGCTTTAAACTACATTTGATAATTAACGAGAAAGGTGAAATTCAAGCTTTTACGCTTACAAGAGGTAATGTTGACGATAGAGAGCCTGTAGCAAACCTAACTAAGAAATTAACCGGTCTTTTGTTTGGTGATAAAGGCTATATTAAAAAAGAGCTTTTCCAAGAGTTGTTTAACCGCGGTTTGAAACTTGTTACCAAGGTGAAAAAGGGGATGAAAAACGCATTAATTTCACTACATGAAAAGATTTTGCTGAGAAAAAGGTCGATCATTGAGACGATTTTTGGCTACCTCAAAAATAGACTTGAAATTGAACATACTCGCCATAGATCTCCCGTTAATTTCTTGGTTCACATCTTTTCTACTCTCATTTCCTATTCCTTGAAATCCAAAAAGCCTTCCATTTCCTATACTTTCTTCCTTCCTTAATCCAGAATTAGCGTTTAGAACAGATTTTTTTCTCAAGGACTCATCTTTAACTGAAGCTAAGGGAATAGCTAGCAAAATAATAAAAGAAGAAGTAAAAGAATTAAAATTGAAAGCCAAGAAGACTATTAAGGGTCAAGTGGCCAGAATGTTATACCAATTCCCACTATGTAAAGAACAGATAGACAATAATGGGAAAGAAGTGATACTAGAGTAGATAAAATAGAGAGGTATAAATGGCATTAAGGTCAAAACTGTTAGACGAAAAAGTTGTAAATTTGGCGAAAGAAATGTTAAAAAAGGTCAGAAATAACGCATATGTTTCAAAAAAGTTACAAGCGGTGATAGCAGGAAAAGAAAGTAGTATAAGCGCTGTGGCAAGAATATGTAAAATTTCAAGGACTGCTTTGACTGAATGGATAAAGCATCTAAAATTTGGTAGAGTAGAAAAATTATTTTCCCCTTCTCAGCGGCGAAGAAAAAGCAAATTAAACAAAAATCAACGTGAGCAAATTGAAATATGGGTAGAAAGAAATCCAAATATTACTATTAAGGAAGTGCAAATAAAAATCTCAGAGGAATTTGGCCTAAACATTAGCAAATCAACAGTGCATCGTGAGATACAAAGGATGAAGTTTTCTTATATAACACCGAGGCCAATTCACCATAAACAAGATAAAAACAAGCAAGAAGAGTTTAAAAAATACTTCAATAAAATAGTCAATTCCCACCCTGAAAAGGAGGTATTTTTTTGATGAATCACGATTTGGAACTCATTCAAAAATCGGACACGGATGGTTTAAAAAAGGGGTCAGAACGCAGGTTAAATGAAAATTGGTAGACAAAATTTCTATATCTACAGTGCGGTAAATCCAAGAAGTGGTAAGAAAATTAGCCTACTTGCTCCATATGTAAACACTGATTGTATGAATATATTTCTGGAGCAGATGTCGAAAGATTTAGGCACGAAAAAAGCCTTTCTTGTAATGGATTGTGCAGGCTGGCATAGATCAAAAAGTTTGAAAATTCAGAAAAACATTACCATTATATACTTGCCTCCTTATTCACCAGAACTGAATCCTGTTGAGAGGTTGTGGCAATATATCAAACACAATACTTTACGCAACAGAGTCTACGATACCATAGGCTTACTTGAAGATGTTCTGTGTAATTTTATTGTCAGTATTTCCAGTGCTACTATTAAACGAGTTTGTAATGTTTCTTATTTGTTCGATTAGTAATGTAATTTGGTATTAGATAGTTTAAGAACGTTACCACTAGAGAAAAGGTGTTATAGGGTATACACGGAACTGAGTAAAAATAGCAGAGACGATAAAGAAGAAATAAAGAAAATTCTGCAAGAAAAGCTAGCAATAACAGAAGCAGTGATAAATAACATGTTAAAAAAAGAAGCTTCACACAGGCTAGAGATAGAGATTGAAGATATTTATAATCAAAATAAGCGCAATGTAACCACACTTTATGAAAAAATACAAGAAGTGAAGCAAAGATTCATTGAAGATGAATTTTTAATACCTCAAGAAGTAGAGAGTATAACAAGAGTAAAAATTACAATCTTAAATAAAGAAGGTAAAATAATACCATCAAGCAGTTTATCTCGTAGTTTAAGTGTCAGTGATTTAACATCTCATTGCTTATAGAAACTTATGCTCTCTGCCTTGTAGAAGATTTGCAATATTTTTGTAATGCTTCAAGAAAATTAATATCGCTACAGTGAGTAGTATAAGGAATAACTCCTTTTGAAAAAAGAAAGATGCTATAACAGCTGCTGCATTAGCAGCCAAGGAAGCAAGAGAGGAGTACCGAAAGATAAAAAATACTATTAGCCAGACAAATACAAATGCTAATGCTATAGAAATGTTAAGTGCTATTAAAACTCCCAAAGTTGTTGCAACCCCCTTTCCTCCATTGAACCTTAGCCAAATAGGAAACATATGCCCTAGAACTGCTAAAATTGCAGATACATATATATAAAAATCGTTATTATCACAAAATTGTTGTGCTGTATAAACCCCGACAAATCCTTTCAAAGAGTCTAAAAATAATGCGAGGACAGCAAGTCTCTTATTTCCTGTTCTTGCAACATTTGTAGCACCAATGTTTCCTGAACCTACTTCTCTTAAATTTATACCATTTATTTTTGCAATAACTAAGCTAAACGGTATTGAACCTAATATGTAAGATAATACAAAGACTACAAATATCTCTATCATAGCAGAAATCTAGCTAATTTTGTTATTCCTTAGCCTTTTTAGATAACATTGGACTTCATTGTTAATCTGATTGCTAAACAGTATAAGTGCTGTCATATTGATGAGTGCTAAACAAGAGAATAAAGCCCCACCAATATTAGCAATAGCCATTATATCTTTAGACAAACCTGACAAAAATGCAACTACCACCACCGCTATACGATATATTACTACACTTTTTACACCAAACAAATACAGCCATCCCATTTCACAACAATATACAAATGAAATTACTGAGGAAAACGCAAACAAAGGCGCAGCGATGGTTAAAAGTATAGGAAACCAAGAAGAAACTGTTTCAAATGCTTTTTGGGTGATCAATATTCCCTCGCCAATGCCAGTCTGGTATGCGCCTGTTATTACTATTGTTATTCCTGTCAAACAACAAATTAACATTGTATCAAAGCATGGTTCTATCATAGCAACTAGACCAGTCCTAACCGGCTCCTCATCTTTAGCTACAGCGTGAGTAATTGCAGCAGAACCAACACCTGCTTCACTGGCAAAAATTGCCCTTTGAATCCCAGCGACAAATGCTCCTACTACTCCTCCACCAACAGCATTGAAGTCTATCATACTGGAAAACAATATTTTTAATGTATTGCTAAAATTGTGAATATTGAATGCAATAATCGTGAAACAACTCAAGATATATATGAGTGACATAATAGGCACTAGTGCAGAAGATACTCTAGCTATTCTCCTGATTCCACCGATAATCACTAGAGCAAGTAATGTAGAAATTATGAAGGAAAGAACCCAAGGATGACTATCTATCCAGCTTGAATAGCCAGATAATATTGAAACCATTTGGTTAGTCTGAAATGCCACACTTCCACCAAGACCTGATAATATAAAAAACACTGCATATATTGCAGCTAGGACAATACCAAGTTTCTTAAATCCAAATTTCTCTAGTCCATTTCTTATATATTGAAAGGGACCACTGAATAACTGCTCCTGGCCTTCTGTTCTGTGTCTGAATGCTAAAGTTACTTCAGCAAACTTTGCAGACATACCAAAAAAGCCTGTGATCATCATCCAAGGTACCGCTCCTGGCCCTCCCATTGAAATTGCAATTGCAACACCAGCAACAGTTCCAAGGCCTACTGTGCTTGATAGCGCGGTTACAAATGCCTGAAAATGCGTAATGTGACCATCATGATGATCTGTGTCATATTTTCCACATAAAATAGCGAACGCATGCTTAAACATCCTTATGTTGAGAAATCTAAAACGTAGTGTTAGAAATATATAACCAAAGGCCAATAAAAGAATTATAAATGGTACGTGAAAGATCTTGAAAAACAACACTTCATTCATGAAGTTGCTTACTCCATTTAATGCAGTGTCATAACTTTTATGAAAAACTGAAGCAGCGTATACATCATTAAATGGTAGGCAAAATAACACTATATAAAGCATTCTATAAATCATGTTTAATACCTTTTGTAATAAGAATCTATTGTATTTAAGACTTCCCTTCTCAGTAGATATATCGCAACAGCATTTGGAATCATAAGGCACATAAACAGGCTATCACCTAAATAAGATATAAATTCTATATTTTTTGATATACAGCTGATATACACCGAAACTACTATAAAAAACTGAAACAATATCAGTACTTTTTTGTTACCAAATAAGTACACTAGGGCAACTTCACAGTAGTAATAGTAAGCTATTATTGTGGAAAATGCAAAGGAAAACATTATCAGCGGAAGAGCTAGCTTGCTAAATAAAGGTAAGGCTGTTGAAAATGCTGAGCTAATTAACGTAATATCACCTACGGTATTAGTGATATGCATATCGGTGATAATTATCACAATACCAGTCAAAAATGAGACTAATATTGTGTCTACAAATGGTGCAATCATTGCAACACTTCCAACTTTAACTGGGTCTTTCTCTTTTACAATCGAATGTGCTATAGCTGCTGTTCCAGTACCTGCTTCATTAGCAAACACTGACCTTCTTACCCCTGCTATTAATCCACTCAATACTCCACCTCCTATAGCTGATTTGTTAAAGATATCTTGAAATATTATAGATAGAGCATTCAGTAGATTATTTCCGTTTACACAGATTAAATATATACACATGCCTATATATAACATTATCATGATCGGCCCTAAACCTGTTGCAACTAAAGCAATTCGCTTTATTCCTCCCAGTATTACAATTAATACAAATAGCGAGATAATAACAGATGTGTTGTATTCAAATAAGTTACTTGACAACGCTGCAATTTGATTTGCCTGAAATGGTATGCCGCCTAGAATCATTGCAACAAGCAGCATAACTGCGTAGATAAATGCAAGGAATTTGCCAGTCTTCATAAATCCAATCTTTGCAAGTCCATGTTCCATATAACAAAAAGCCCCACCAGTTGTGTTTTCAGAGCGATGAGTAAATGCAAGCACTACTTCAGCAAATTTTATTGACATGCCAAGTACTCCGGTAATTATCATCCAAAAAACTGCACTTGGCCCCCCTATTGTAATAGCTATTGCAACTCCTGATATTGTTCCAAGACCAACTGTTCCTGAAATTACCGTTGCAAATGCCTGAATGTGGGTGATTATGCCGTTATTATTATGGCTCTCTAGGTTGAATAGTGTTTGTATCCCATATTTGAACAACCTAAAGTTAACGAATTTGAATCGAATCGTACAAAAAACCCCAGTTGCAATTACCCAAATAATTATAAATGGTATGTTGAATATCTTTATATATAAAAAAGAGTTTAATAGATCAGTTGCTTTTACAATCATGCTGCTCACTACTTTTATATAGCTAATGAGTTTTATATGTGTAGTATATATAAAGTCCAGTGCTTATTGGAATAGTAAGTATATACAATGCGCCTAAAATTGGTAGTGTTATCCAGGGCTTGCTTATAAACAGTATGATCAATATTCCAAAAAACGACACAAATATATAGGATAGGCTTCTAGGAACATAAATGTACTTTGCAGAGAAAGTTGGAATATGACTTATCGAAAAAAATGAAATGGCCAAAAAGTAACAAGCTGTATTCTTTACGTTAAAAAATTGCTCTATAAGAAGTAAGTATTCACTCTCATGAGATTGAAAGGTAATAATTATTGGTAACAGAGCAAGTAAAGCGCATACAGGAGCTGGAACGCCAGAAAAGAAAAATTTTTTCCAGTATAATTGTTCTGAATGTAACGAAACATTGAATCTGGCAAGTCTTATTGATATGCAGATTACATATATCATTACTAAAATCCATCCTACAACTTTAATTTCATTTAACTTCCAAAAATATAAAAGAAAAGCAGGTGCTGAACCAAAATTTAGAAAATCTGCAAAAGAATCGAGTTGTGCTCCAAAATCGCTAGTTGATTTTAAAATTCTGGCTATCCTGCCGTCCATTCCATCTATTATTGCTGCAATGATAATAAAAATTGCTGAAAATTCCCATTGTTCATTAAATGTGAATTTAAGTGAAGTAAGGCCAGCACATAAACCCAGTAAAGTTATAAAATTTGGAAATAACTTGGTAATAGGTAAGGATTTACTGTTACTTTCATCATTATTCATATAACATCAAAAGTAAGCTTCTCTTGTTTATTTAAATCTGCTATAACTGTCTCACCACCAATAACAGTTTGGCCTTCTGAGACTCTTACCTCTATCCCAGCAGGGATATAAATATTTACCCTGCTACCAAATCTTATAATTCCAAATCTTTCACCTGCTTTTACGCTCTGAGATGTCCTCAAATTACAAACAATGCGGCGTGCAATAAATCCAGCTATTTGTTCCACAATGATTTCTTTTCCCTTTTCATATTCAATCACAATAATCTGCTTTTCATTTTCATTACTGGATCTATTACTCATTGCAGAAACAAACTTGCCTTTTTTATAGTTCATTTCCTTTATTGTACCAGATATTGGTATACGATTCACATGGACATTCAAAACGCTTAGAAATATGCTGACAAGTGTAAATTTCTTTTCTTCTTCATTCTCTCCTGATAAAGAGTAACTAACTTCTTCTATCTTTGAAATCACACCATCAGCGGGGCTTAATATAAAATCCTTATTGCTTGGTACAGCTCTTGCTGGATCACGAAAAAAATAGGTACATAATAACGTTGGAAATAAGCAAGTAATTCCAGCTCCCCAAGACATAGAGAATGCTATACATGTTACGATAAAGGAAACAACTATAAATAAATAACCTTCTCTGTTTATGTTAGGTAAACCAAAGCACATAATTTATTCTCGATAATTCATTATTAACAATTTATCATTTATAATTTCTCATGAAAAGCTTTTTTTCACTTCTTCACTTTTGGAATGGTTATATAAACATTTGCTTATATAACCATTGATAGAGATTAATTTTTAATGAAAATTTAATTTCTTAGCTATTGTTAATATCATTTTAATAAAACTTAATAATAATTCTTAATAATATATGAATTGTTGTGTTCTTAATTTCGTATGACAGGGGAAATAGAAAAAGATGAATCTCCTTCCTTATACTCTGCAATTCGGATGGGTGATATTGAAGCTAAAGAGCTGCTAATAAAGTTTGGTGCAAATGTCAATGATAATTATGAACGTAATCGTACACCACTACATATTGCTATCGGGTGTAAGCAGTTTGAAATAGCGAAATTGCTGATAAATAACGGAGCAAACGTTAACGCAAAAACTGGAAATCATGGCAAAGATGACTTAACACCAATGCACCTTGCAATTTTTGCAAACACGCCAGAGTTTATAGAATTGCTAGCTAGCAATGGTGCGTCAATTGATGAAAGAGAAAGCACTGAAGGACATACACCTTTTCACCTTGCTACTTTATATGGAAATAAAAGTGTAATACAAGCCTTATACCAATTCCCGCTATACAAGCAACGAATAGAAAATAATGGAAAAAAGCCATACTGAAGTAAGTAAAATAGCGAGGTTTAGATGGCATTAAGATCAAAATTATTGGATGAAAAAGTGGTGAAATCAGCAAAAGAGATGCTGAAGAGAGTAAGAAATAATGCGTATGTTGCAAAAAAACTAAATGCTGTAATTGCAGCAAAAAAGCACAGTATAACAGCTGTAGCAAAAATATGTTGCATTTCGAGAAAGGCAATTACTACATGGATAAAGCACATAAAATTTGGAAGAGAAGAAAAATTATTTGCTCCACCTCAACGCCGTAGAAAAACTATATTGAACCAAAGTCAACTTGAACGAATTGAGTTGTGGATAGAGGAAAACCCCAATATTACTATTAACGCTAATTCTGGATTAAGGAAGGAAGAAAGTATAGGAAATGGAAGGCTTTTTGGATTTCAAGGAATAGGAAATAAGAGTAGAAAAGATGTGAACCAAGAAATTAACGGGAGATCTATGGCGAGTATGTTCAATTTCAAGTCTATTTTTGAGGTAGCCAAAAATCGTCTCAATGATCGACCTTTTTCTCAGCAAAATCTTTTCATGTAGTGAAATTAATGTGTTTTTCATCCCCTTTTTCACCTTGGTAACAAGTTTCAAACCGCGGTTAAACAACTCTTGGAAAAGCTCTTTTTTAATATAGCCTTTATCACCAAACAAAAGACCGGTTAATTTCTTAGTTAGGTTTGCTACAGGCTCTCTATCGTCAACATTACCTCTTGTAAGCGTAAAAGCTTGAATTTCACCTTTCTCGTTAATTATCAAATGTAGTTTAAAGCCGAAAAACCAGCCATATGTACTCTTGCTTAATTTTGCAATTCCAGCAAAAACCTTATTTCTTGATATTCTTTTTGCATGGCAAACTGCAATAGGAGTTGTATCTATGTATGAGATTCCAGTAAGTTCTGACCATCCGCAAAGGCACTGTAATAGCATGGCTAAATGCCACAAAACCCTGGGCTTTAGAGCAACAAACCTAGTGTATGAAGGCAACTTCGAAAACTCTGATTTGTAGAGCAATGTTAGGTAATGCAGGTAGAAAGCCTTAAAATTTTCACAGGGAGATTGCTGATACAGGAGGATTATTGTGATAATTTCCGAATGTGTAATTTCTGGCACTCTTGTGGGTTTTTACCGTTTGGCAGTAGTTTATCTGCAAAATTTTTCTCTATATCTCTGCAAAAATCATCGACCAGACAAAACAGTTTTGTTATATCTTCCATGGGTAACCTCATCTATTTTTTTCTATTTGTTGAGTTTACCCTACTCTCCTGACTTTTCTATTCTCTTTTTAATCCAGAATTAGCGTTTAAAATATCGAAATTATATACCTACCACCATACTCACCTGAACTCAATCCTGTTGAGAGGTTTTGGTTATATATAAAACAGAACATTTTACGCAATAAAATCTACGATACAATCGTTCTGCTTGAATGCGCTTTGTGTAAATTTATTACCTCTCTTTCCCCTTCCACGGTTAAACAACTCTGCTATGCTTCTTATTTGGTTCATTAATAATGAGAATTGGTATTAGTTGACAAGGGACAGAATATTGAAGATATTGATAATAATGGGCGTACAGCTTTATTTTTAGCTATTAGGCAATGCACTGAAGCAAAGGATGATGGCAGAGTAGAAGTTATCGAGTATTTGATAAATAAACTCAAAGCAGACATAACGAAAAAAGATAATAATAACGACACAATACTTTTTCCTGCTGCTAATAATTGTCCTGGAAAAGTAGTGGAACTCATCATTAAACAATATATAGAAAGATTTGGTAGAGATCGGTTGAAGAATTTTATCAATCACAAAAATAAAGCTGGAATGGATGCCTTGGATATTGCACTCAATAGTGGGAATGAAAAGGCCATTGAAGTACTTAGCTCATATGGAGAAGATATCGAGAATAAAGTAACTCCCAAGATTACTGTAGAAAAACCAAATAGTACCTTAGATGGAGCGGAAAGTATAGAAGTGGTATCCCCAATCAAACAAAAATAAAAGCAGCTCTAAATTCCTTGCTTTATTTACATTCTTTCTATAGCATGACATATTAATGTTAGAATAGGGTGTGTGTTATGTTTGCAGGTCAAAATAATAATCAACAGCAAAATAGAAATAGAGTACAGGCTTTAGTAGAAAGAGTGCAAAATGCTTACAACAACACTAATAAAATTAAAAGATTCATTAAGATAGTTTTATTAGTAAGTATGATTCCTTCATTTTTTCTTCTTGTACAGCTCTCTTTGTATTTATCATTAGTAAATTATTTTTTCAAACCAAGGGAAAATGAAAAAAGATTATCAGCGTGGCCAAAAAATGTTATTAGAATAACATTAAGCATTTTTTTAATTATACACATTATTAATTCCTGTGTGCTTTTGGTACTGCCTATATTGTGCTTATGTTTGCTAAACAAATCACTCATTGAAGAAATACAGCAGTTTAACGATTTAATACAACAAATTCCAGAGGAAGAAAGGCCTATTTTCTTTCAAGATTTAGCAGCCATTCCTTTTATGGCACAAACTACTCATGACCCAAGTGCAGTTGCTAGTATAAACTTGAGTGTTGATAGACTCATAGAAAAGTATAAAGAGAATTTAAGCAAAGATGAATTCTATGTACAGCTAAATAGAGGCAACACAACCGACATTGAAGAGTACATCAAACAGTCAAATGAATTTACAGAAGGCGATAAATCTCATGCACTTGAATGCTTAAGATTTATCAATAGAACAGGAGATAATTTTAAAGGCAATCATAGTAAGTTAACACTAAAGCAAGCAGCTATTTTATGTTGGAAAGCCTGCAATGATAGAAATACAGGGACAGAAAATCAAAGAACTCCTTTGAATGATGAAGACATAAAAAACAGAAAAGTATGTTTTTAAAAGGTCTTGTAGACGCTGCAACAACTTACGGTAATCAAGGTCAAAGTTGTGCAGGTGGAACATACAATAAATTATTTGAGTCTTTATCTGGCTTACATCCATCAGTGGTTATTACACTCGATGGAGAAGAGGCTAGAGCAATGATAAAAGAAACGATCACACAAAAATTCCCTGAAATATCTAAGAAAGAACTAAAAAAATTTTCAAAAGAAGAGCAAGAAACAATTCTGCAAGGGCTATCAAATGAGGTGATAAAGTATTTTATGGCTGTGCGTGCAACGCTTGAAAAGGAGTGCCAAAAATTCAACAATAAGCTGGATAGTAATAAACAGAAAGAAATATTAGAAGAGTGTATGAGCAACTTATCCTATGTTGAGCTAGAAAGTCCAGCTGAAAGGAGAAGGTAAATTGTATTTGATTCTAGCCATTTATCTTGAAATATGAAGCAGAGTTTGGATTATTTGAACTTAAGTTTATGTATTGAAATAACATGTAAAACCACTTCGTGTAGGTGATATGTTATGTTTTATCTACATGTCAAGGATCCTTCTTTCAACTTAAAGATGTTGCTAATCAGCACATACAAATGTAATATTAATTAATATTTATAAATAAAGCAATTCCATGGAAAGTAACTACAACGCTGACGCAATAAAAATCCTAAGAGGTCTTGATGCTGTAAGAAAGCGTCCGGGTATGTATATTGGTGACACTGATGATGGATCAGGCTTGCACCATATGGTGTATGAGGTTGTTGACAATGCGATAGATGAATCTTTGGCTGGTTATTGTAGTAAGATTGAAGTTAGCATAAATGAAGATGGTTCAGTTTCTGTAACCGACAACGGTCGTGGCATTCCAACAGACATTCATCCAGAGGAAGGAATATCAGCAGCAGAAGTAATAATGACCCAACTACATGCAGGAGGTAAATTTGACAGCAATACCTATAAGGTTTCCGGAGGATTACATGGTGTTGGAATTTCAGTTGTTAATGCGTTATCGAGTTGGCTGGAATTAACCATCTGGCGCAATAAAAAAGAACATTTTATGCGCTTTGAAGATGGTGAGTCTGTTGAATCTTTAAAGGTAGTCAATGAAAACACAAGTAAAAGAGGAACTAGAGTAACGTTTATGCCATCAACGGGGACTTTTAGTAGTATTGATTTTAGTTACTCCACTCTTGAGAGTCGCATCAGAGAATTGGCATTTTTAAACTCAAATATTGAGATCATTTTGTGTGATCTCCGTAATAAACCACATTTAAAGTCTCATTTTAACGATAGTAAAGAGTCTGAAGATAATTTTGGTACAGCTAATTTTGTACGGTACTTAGACAAGAATAAGACACATGTTACTAAAATTGCCAGCATTAGAGATGATGTAAAAGATCTAGGTACCAGTGTGGAAATATCAATGGAGTGGAATGATTCCTACTATGAGAATATGCTATGCTTCACAAATAATATAAGACAACGGGATGGTGGTACGCATTTGGCAGGGTTTAGATCTGCACTAACCAGATGTATCAATAACTATGCAAACAATGAAGGTTTTTTGAAGAAGGCAAAAGTGAATTTGACTGGAGAAGATGTTAGAGAAGGCTTAACTTGTGTTTTATCTCTCAAGATGCCTGATCCTAAATTTTCTTCACAGACAAAAGATAAATTGGTCAGTTCTGAAGCGCGGGCAGTTGTAGAGAGCATAGTTTTTGACAAGTTGAGTACAATACTTGAAACTGACCCCAAGTTAGCAGCAAGTATAGTAGAAAGAGCGATTAGGTCAGCAAAAGGAAGAGAAGCCGCAAGAAAAGCACGAGAGTTAGTTAAAAATAAAAACAATATTAATATTGCAACTCTACCTGGAAAGCTTGCCGATTGTCAGGAAAAAGTTCCTGAGTTATCGGAATTGTTTATAGTAGAGGGTAATTCTGCAGGTGGTACTGCAAAGCAGGGACGTAATCGTAAAACACAGGCGGTACTTGCTTTAAGAGGGAAAATTCTAAACGTAGAACGTGCAGGGCTGGATCGTATTTTTTCATCTGCAGAAATTGGCTCTCTGATCACGGCAATTGGGGCTGGAATAGGGAGTGATCACTTCGATATTGAAAAAACTAGGTATCATAAAATTATCATTATGACAGACGCAGACGTTGATGGCTCGCATATAAGAACTTTGATTCTAACTTTCTTTTTTAGACATATGCGTGAAGTAATTGAGAAAGGATATTTATACATAGCGCAGCCACCGCTCTATAAAGTTACAAAAAATGCTAAAGATACTTATATCAAAGATGATGAAACTTTTGAAGAGTATATAGTAAATTCAGCGATTAAAAGATTAACATTAAATGGTGTAGGCAAAGATTTGCGTTTCGTTTTGAATAAGTGCCTCAGTATTTCAAACATTAGCAAAAATTATGATAGGGAAATACCAAAAGATCTCTTAGAATCATTGCTAATTTTAAGCAAAAAGAATGCTCTATTGTCTGCTGATGAGATATTAAAATATTTAAAATTGATGTATAGTGAATATACTTGGGAAGTAGAAGTAAAAGATGAGGAAATTCACATTGCTAAATTGTTTCAAGGGTTAGCAGACAAATATGTATTCTCGCTTAGTATGCTTGAAAGCAAAGAAATACGGAATATATTGAGTTCTCTTGATAACATAATTGACTTATTTAATGGTGATTCATTTTTACAGTCGCAAGAAACTGAAATAAAAATAAAGTCTCCAAGTGCACTTGCAAAAATAGTGATGGATTATGGTAAAAAAGGTTTAACTCTGCAGAGATTTAAAGGCCTTGGTGAAATGAATGCTGATCAGCTTTGGGAAACTACACTCAATCCAGAAACTAGAACTCTGCTAAAAGTTGAAATAAAAGATTGTGAAGAAGCAGATAGCATATTCTCGGTGCTAATGGGTGATATAGTTGAACCACGTCGTGACTTTATAAATAACAATGCACTTAACGTGCATGATGTTGATATTTGATTTTAGAAACGCTAAACCCTTATGGCTTAGCATTGTGTGCCAAACCGGCTATTTAAAACGTACTACTAACCAATCCATTTCAGAAATTTGAATTGATCTCGGTTGTATTACCGTTTTCGATCATAAATATATAGATTTTCTGTCCTATTGTTGTTATAATTAATGCCTCGCTAAAATTGAATATTAATGAATGAATTGAGAAGGCTCACTATTACAGAGATGTATGATGGACTTAGGCGGAGAGATTTTTCTGCTGTTGAGCTTGTAGAGACGCATGTTAATGCAGTTGAAAATGAGCAACTGAATGCATTTGTAACAAAAACCCCAGAAATCGCGATAAAAGCTGCTAAAATAGCAGATGAATACTTCTTGAAACAAAAAGATAATATTTCACCACTTATGGGCATACCAGTTGGTGTTAAAGATTTATTCTGTACAAAAGGAATAAAAACAACAGCATGCTCAAAAATGCTGGAAAATTTTGTCCCGACTTATGAATCTACGGTATCTAATGTGCTTTTAAAAAGTGGAGCAGCCATGCTTGGTAAACTTAATATGGATGAGTTTGCTATGGGTTCTGCGAACACAAATAGCTATTTTGGTCCTGTTAAAAATGTATGGATTAGAAAAAGTGACGGAGAAAAAGTTGTTCCTGGTGGATCATCTGGTGGATCTGCAGCATCAGTTGCTGGGTTTTTATGCGCTGGAGCATTAGGAAGCGATACTGGTGGGTCTGTACGTCAACCAGCAGCTTATTGCGGAGTAGTGGGAATAAAGCCAACTTATGGAAGGTGTTCGCGTTTTGGTATGATTGCATTTGCGAGCTCTCTTGATCAAGCAGGAGTAATTACTCGTTCCGTTTCTGATTCAGCGTTAATGCTGGAAACAATTTGTGGCTATGATGAAAAAGATTCAACATCGAGCAAAAGGCCAGTGCCTAAATTCTCTAATCTTATAAATGGTGATATCAAGGGTAAGCGCATTGGTATACCAAAAGAATATAGAATGGATGGAATTTCAGAAGAAATCGTTCATCATTGGGAAAAAGTTTCTTCCAATTTAAAAGAAAATGGTGCTGAAGTTGTTGACATTGCTCTGCCTCATACTAAATATGCGATACCGGTTTACTATCTAATTTGTTCTGCTGAAACTTCATCTAATCTTGCTCGCTATGATGGTGTACGTTACGGATTTAGGGTTGATGCTGATACCCTTGAAGAAATGTATTCGCTAACAAGAGCAGAAGGTTTTGGTAAAGAAGTGAAAAGGAGAATTTTAATTGGTTCTTATGCGCTTTCTTCAGATCATTACAATGAGTATTATGAAAAAGCACAGTGCATTAGGGCATTAATCAGAAATGATTTTACAAAAGCGTTTGAAAAAATAGATTACATACTTGTGCCATCTGCTCCAACAGAAGCTTTTGGCTTAAATGAAAAGCCAGACCCGCTAATTATGTGCATCAATGATGTGTTTACCGTGCCGGCAAGCTTAGCAGGGTTACCTGCTATTTCTGTGCCTGTTGGACTTTCCAATGAAGGCTTACCACTTGCTTTGCAAGTAATTGGAAATTATTACGATGAAGCTGGAATATTAAATATGGCAAGAGTGATAGAGCAAAATTGTGGCAGAATAGTTAATTCCCTTACGTAATATGTTTTCTTATAGTAACTATAGCATTATGATTATTTTGGCTATAGGAAACAAGAGCTTGATTTTTATAGCTAAATAACAGACCATCAAAGGCACACATAAATATCTACAATGAAAGAAAAAACTTTCACAATCATTGATGGTTATGGTTTTCTTTTCAGGGCTTACTATGTCTTACATCATTTAACTACCACAGCTGGTATTCCAGTAGGTGCTGTGTACGGTTTTCTTAATATGGTTCTGAAGTATATTCCCCATTCGTACTACTTAACTATAGCACTTGATTCTGGCAAAAAAAATTTCAGGCACAGTTTGTATTCTGAGTACAAAGCAAACAGAGTAACACCTCCTGAGGATCTAATTCCACAATTTACAATACTGAGAGAAGCGGTAGAAGCTTTTAACTTCAGCTATGAAGAGATTGAAGGCTATGAAGCAGATGACATAATTGCAACACTAGCTGCAAAATATGCCAACCACGAAGACTTTAAAGTAGTAGTAGTCTCATCAGATAAAGACTTATTTCAACTTTTGAATTACAACATTCTAATATTTGATCCTATCAAAAATATATACGTAGATGAAAAACAAGTGATAGAAAAATTTGGTGTAAATTCAAATAAGCTTCTTGATTTATTTTCTCTAACTGGAGATGCATCTGATAACATTCCAGGCGTTCCAGGAATAGGGCCAAAGACTGCAGCTAAATTACTAGATGAATTTGATTCATTGGATAACATTATAGAAAACATCAATAACATTGAGCAAACAAGAGTTCGTAATATTCTTACTGAGCATAAGGGAAAAGCACTAATTTCAAGAGAACTTTTGTCACTATGCAAAAAAGTAGATCTTCAACATGATATTGTAAAATATGAAGTCCATCCTCCAAATATGGAAAAATTGTTATCCTTTTTGAAGAAATATGAATTTAATTCATTGATAGGAAAAGTAGAAAAGTTCTTTTCTTATAGTGGATCTAGCACAAAAGAGAAAACAGAATATAGTAGTGAAGAATTAGAAAAATTTTTGGAGCATTGCAGATATGAAGGTAAAATTGCAATTCATTGCCACTTTGAAAACAATGCATTAAACGAAATCTCCTTATCTTGCAGTGAAGATAATATTTTCTACATAGATCAAAGCTGCCTACAAGATGCACTCACTATAATAAATTCAACTTTATTTTCAAATGGGGTGCTTAAAATAATACATGATATTAGAAAGATCAGAGAAATATTTCCTACAATAGAGAGAGTGCTAGACTCAATTGATGACTTGATGATCATGTCATATAGTCTTGACACAGGTAAGTATGATCACAGCATTCCAAACATAGTTGCGCATAATTTGAGTGAGAATGTAGAAAATTTTTCGGCAAAAACTTTAATAGCGATCCATGAGAAACTGACACAAAGATTATTTCAGGAAAAACTTTTTACGATTTACGAACGCTTCGACAGGCCTCTCATGAAAGTAGTATTTGATATGGAGAAAAACGGAATACTGCTTAATATTCAAAAACTACAGGAACTGTCTGATAAGTTTGAGCAGCTAATTGCTGTATTTGAAAACGATATACATAACTTAGCAGGAGAAAAATTTAATATTGCATCACCAAAACAATTAAGTGATATTTTATTTAATAAAATAGGTCTAAGTAAAAAGAAAAAGTCAAAATCCGGGTCTTATAGCACCAACTCTGAAGTTCTAGAGGCACTTGAAGAGGAGGGTACAGAAATCGCAGGTAAAATTTTAAGTTGGCGACATCTAAGTAAATTAAAGGGTACCTATACTGACGCGTTAATAAAACAGGTTGATCCGCTTGATGGTAGGATACATACAAGCTTTTCAATCACTGTGACTGCAACTGGAAGGCTGAGCTCTAGCAATCCTAATTTACAAAATATTCCTATCAGAAGCGAAGAAGGTAGTCTTATCAGGCAAGCGTTTATTGTGCCAAAAGGGTGCAAGATAATTTCTGCCGACTATTCGCAAATAGAATTAAGACTCCTGGCACATGTGGCAGATGTTGCGGCATTTAAAGAAGCTTTTGCAAATAAGGAAGATATTCATGATATTACCGCAAGACAAGTTTTTGGAGTGCAAGAAATAGATGAGCAATTAAGACGCAAAGCAAAAACCATTAATTTTGGCATTATATATGGCATTAGTCCATTTGGCCTTGCAAAGCGACTTGGCATTACCTTTCAAGAGGCTGCTGAATACATTAATTACTATTTTTCTTGTTACCCAGAAATAAAGGTCTATATGGAAAAAGCAGTATCTATCGCGAGAAATCATGGTTATGTAGAGACTTTGTTTGGTAGAAGATGTTTTGTAAGAGACATAAATAATAAAATTCCTTATCTAAGACAATTTGCAGAAAGGGCAGCAATAAATGCACCGCTGCAAGGAACCGCCGCTGATATAATAAAACGTGCAATGATTCAGCTTTTTGATCAATTGAAAACAGGTAAAATAATCCTCCAAGTCCACGATGAGCTACTGGTTGAAGTAGAGGACGACAAGGTACAAGAAACAGCAAAACTTATGAAAGACGTAATGGAAAATGCGATAGAAATCTCTACACCACTTGAAGTAGAAATAAAAATTAGCGACAACTGGGGCTTTTCTTAATTATACCGTAGACCCTAAGAACCTGTCTTGAAAGGACCTAAGTAGTATCTGTTCAGATGCATGGCTAATGTGTAAATATTAAAGCAAAAATAATGTCATCCCAGTGCTTGACACTGGGATCCAAATTGCTCACAAGCAACCTAATCATAACGCTAATTCTGGATTAAAAAGAGAATAGAAAAGTCAGGAGAGTAGGGTAAACGCAACAAATAGAAAAAAATAGATGAGGTTACCCATGGAAGATATAACAAAACTGTTTTGTCTGGTCGATGATTTTTGCAGAGATATAGAGAAAAATTTTGCAGATAAACTACTGCCAAACGGTAAAAACCCACAAGAGTGCCAGAAATTACACATTCGGAAATTATCACAATAATCCTCCTGTATCAGCAATCTCCCTGTGAAAATTTTAAGGCTTTCTACCTGCATTACCTAACATTGCTCTACAAATCAGAGTTTTCGAAGTTGCCTTCATACACTAGGTTTGTTGCTCTAAAGCCCAGGGTTTTGTGGCATTTAGCCATGCTAACGCTAATTCTGGATTAAGGAAGGAAGAAAGTATAGGAAATGGAAGGCTTTTTGGATTTCAAGGAATAGGAAATAAGAGTAGAAAAGATGTGAACCAAGAAATTAACGGGAGATCTATGGCGAGTATGTTCAATTTCAAGTCTATTTTTGAGGTAGCCAAAAATCGTCTCAATGATCGACCTTTTTCTCAGCAAAATCTTTTCATGTAGTGAAATTAATGTGTTTTTCATCCCCTTTTTCACCTTGGTAACAAGTTTCAAACCGCGGTTAAACAACTCTTGGAAAAGCTCTTTTTTAATATAGCCTTTATCACCAAACAAAAGACCGGTTAATTTCTTAGTTAGGTTTGCTACAGGCTCTCTATCGTCAACATTACCTCTTGTAAGCGTAAAAGCTTGAATTTCACCTTTCTCGTTAATTATCAAATGTAGTTTAAAGCCGAAAAACCAGCCATATGTACTCTTGCTTAATTTTGCAATTCCAGCAAAAACCTTATTTCTTGATATTCTTTTTGCATGGCAAACTGCAATAGGAGTTGTATCTATGTATGAGATTCCAGTAAGTTCTGACCATCCGCAAAGGCACTGTAATAGCATGGCTAAATGCCACAAAACCCTGGACTTTAGAGCAACAAACCTAGTGTATGAAGGCAACTTCGAAAACTCTGATTTGTAGAGCGATGTTATACCAAATTCCATTACTAATCGAACAAATAAGAAACATTACAAACTCGTTTAATAGTAGCACTGGAAATACTGACAATAAAATTACACAGAACATCTTCAAGTAAGCCTATGGTATCGTAGACTCTGTTGCGTAAAGTATTGTGTTTGATATATTGCCACAACCTCTCAACAGGATTCAGTTCTGGTGAATAAGGAGGCAAGTATATAATGGTAATGTTTTTCTGAATTTTCAAACTTTTTGATCTATGCCAGCCTGCACAATCCATTACAAGAAAGGCTTTTTTCGTGCCTAAATCTTTCGACATCTGCTCCAGAAATATATTCATACAATCAGTGTTTACATATGGAGCAAGTAGGCTAATTTTCTTACCACTTCTTGGATTTACCGCACTGTAGATATAGAAATTTTGTCTACCAATTTTCATTTAACCTGCGTTCTGACCCCTTTTTTAAACCATCCGTGTCCGATTTTTGAATGAGTTCCAAATCGTGATTCATCAAAAAAATACCTCCTTTTCAGGGTGGGAATTGACTATTTTATTGAAGTATTTTTTAAACTCTTCTTGCTTGTTTTTATCTTGTTTATGGTGAATTGGCCTCGGTGTTATATAAGAAAACTTCATCCTTTGTATCTCACGATGCACTGTTGATTTGCTAATGTTTAGGCCAAATTCCTCTGAGATTTTTATTTGCACTTCCTTAATAGTAATATTTGGATTTCTTTCTACCCATATTTCAATTTGCTCACGTTGATTTTTGTTTAATTTGCTTTTTCTTCGCCGCTGAGAAGGGGAAAATAATTTTTCTACTCTACCAAATTTTAGATGCTTTATCCATTCAGTCAAAGCAGTCCTTGAAATTTTACATATTCTTGCCACAGCGCTTATACTACTTTCTTTTCCTGCTATCACCGCTTGTAACTTTTTTGAAACATATGCGTTATTTCTGACCTTTTTTAACATTTCTTTCGCCAAATTTACAACTTTTTCGTCTAACAGTTTTGACCTTAATGCCATTTATACCTCTCTATTTTATCTACTCTAGTATCACTTCTTTCCCATTATTGTCTATCTGTTCTTTGCATAGTGGGAATTGGTATTAGGTAATGCAGGTAGAAAGCCTTAAAATTTTCACAGGGAGATTGCTGATACAGGAGGATTATTGTGATAATTTCCGAATGTGTAATTTCTGGCACTCTTGTGGGTTTTTACCGTTTGGCAGTAGTTTATCTGCAAAATTTTTCTCTATATCTCTGCAAAAATCATCGACCAGACAAAACAGTTTTGTTATATCTTCCATGGGTAACCTCATCTATTTTTTTCTATTTGTTGAGTTTACCCTACTCTCCTGACTTTTCTATTCTCTTTTTAATCCAGAATTAGCGTTTGTAATGTTTCTTATTTGTTCGATTAGTAATGGAATTTGGTATTAGCCATGCTATTACAGTGCCTTTGCGGATGGTCAGAACTTACTGGAATCTCATACATAGATACAACTCCTATTGCAGTTTGCCATGCAAAAAGAATATCAAGAAATAAGGTTTTTGCTGGAATTGCAAAATTAAGCAAGAGTACATATGGCTGGTTTTTCGGCTTTAAACTACATTTGATAATTAACGAGAAAGGTGAAATTCAAGCTTTTACGCTTACAAGAGGTAATGTTGACGATAGAGAGCCTGTAGCAAACCTAACTAAGAAATTAACCGGTCTTTTGTTTGGTGATAAAGGCTATATTAAAAAAGAGCTTTTCCAAGAGTTGTTTAACCGCGGTTTGAAACTTGTTACCAAGGTGAAAAAGGGGATGAAAAACGCATTAATTTCACTACATGAAAAGATTTTGCTGAGAAAAAGGTCGATCATTGAGACGATTTTTGGCTACCTCAAAAATAGACTTGAAATTGAACATACTCGCCATAGATCTCCCGTTAATTTCTTGGTTCACATCTTTTCTACTCTCATTTCCTATTCCTTGAAATCCAAAAAGCCTTCCATTTCCTATACTTTCTTCCTTCCTTAATCCAGAATTAGCGTAATCATAGATATTAAAAGCAACGCTTTCAATGAGACTACAAAAGGCTGGATTCCAGTGTCAAGCACTGCCTTGTTGTTGTAAATTCACTTTTACCTTATTTTGCCACACCCCTGAACGGATGCCTTGAGTAGTTAATTTCGCAAGTATAATAGTAGTCATATTAAAGAGTTCTTGAAGTAAGGAGAGCAAGCTCATACGTCAAGCAAACAACGTTTGGGAATAATCTAAGGTTCTGTGATATCAGCAGCTTTCTTGGCAATAACATCCCGCTTTCAGTAAATAGTGATTTTATAATTTTCCTATATATTAGAAAAATTTTTATTTTAATTAGCGTTAAACAATAGGCGCCTATTGATTTTTAGCTAAAGTAAAAGATTAGAAAAAAAGTGCAGCGCACATACGACAGAAATTAAGCACACTTACATGCTCTGAAGAAGACATGCTACGCTCTTTGATTAAAAGTTTGACTGAAAAGTCTGCAGACAAGGATAAGCTTTTGAGCTCTAAAAATATCTCCTACTATCAGTATAATCAGATTTAGAATATATGGAAGCAATTTTTTACGTTCCCTTATCACTTATATCATTTGTTACTCTTCTATTTTTTGCTTTATTCTTTTCTTTTTTTCCCTTTCAAGACAGGTTCTAAGAAATTTGAATTAATACGAAAAATATGCTATAATTATAGCATAGGTTAGTACAAACAGATCGTTATGACAGTTCCAAAAGCAAAAAATAAGCCTTTAGAGTCATCTACTCAGGTGACAGGGCAAAATGAGATGCTCTTCAAGAAGGAACATAAGGAAATTTACGATTACTTTGTAAAAGTATTAGAAGTTAAAGCCAAATTAAAGGAGAGCAAAGGAATAACTGATTATTTTATATTAGCTTATAAGAAGATACTACTAACTAATGTCAATCCAGAAAAGATAAGACCACTCAGTGAAGAGAATTTTTGTCAGTTTTTACTTTCTATATTAAAAGAAGTTAGAGAGAAAAAATTGGCTGGAGAGGAAGATAGTAAAGTAAAGCAAGTAGTAGAGGAATGCTTAGATGATGTACGTGGTACAGAAGCTAAAGATTTACTAATAAAACTTGTTGGGTTCCCATTGGGAATAAAAATAGACCCGAAAAATATTTCTGGCTCCTTTATGGATGGAGTGAAAGAAAAAATACCATTTTTAGGTGGAGATAAAAAAGAAGAGGATGAACCACTACTTAGTGATCAAGAGGTGGTAACAAAGTGCTTACGTAAGGTTTTTCTTCCTATTCTTTTTTCCATTGCTTCAATATTAATTTTTGGTCCTACTACACTTGCGATAGTTGCTGCTGTTATTGGTACAATATTTGCTGTAAAGGGAGGAATTGAAGTTCTTTTTTCAAATAATAGGCCAGGTACTTTATATGACCCTAGCTCACCAGATAAAGATGATACAGAAAAGAGAGCAAAGTTGAATGAAAAAATTCGCAAGGGTATTGATGATATTTTAAAAACCCCAATTGAAAGCTCTCTTGAAACAATTGCTGACGGGAGTAAAAAACAACCTACTCCGGAACAAGCTCCTCAGGTGGGAAATAAAGGGGGTGAGCAGCTTACTATGCTTGATGGAAAAATTACTATAGATCAGCCAGCCAAAAGCACAGAAAAGACAGCAGTCAAGTAAGACCTATTTGCCAAAGGTGAATTGTGTAATAGGTCTTTTATTGTTTTATAACACATACAACGGGAGTGTGATCAGATGGGTTTTCTAGTTTACGCAACCTATCATCTATGTAACATATTTCCAATTTATCTGCAGCTTGTGGCGATAATAGCATATAATCTATTCGCATTCCTTGATTGTTTCTGAGTGAATTGCCTTGATAATTCCACCAAGTGAATTGTTGCAAATTTGGGTGAGATATTCTAAACGCGTCTTTAAATCCAAGATTCAAGATCGCTCTTAATTTCTCACGCTCTTTTATATGAAAGCACACTTGGCCATTTAATAAAATTGAATCAAAAACATCAATTTCATCCAGTGCAACATTATAATCGCCAGCTATGATGGTTAACTCTTCATTTTTCAACAAAGTGCCCATCCTTTCATATAGGTTATCAAAAAACTTGAGTTTATACTCAAAAGTATGAGAGTCTGGGCTTTGACCGTTTGGAACGTATACACTTCCTACCCTTACCTTATTATTGGTGTGTTTTATCACACACTCTATATAACGTGCTTCTTGATGACTCTCTACAACATCAATTTTTAATTTTTCCAGTATTGGATATTTAGATAAAACACAAACACCATTTCTTGCAACCTGTCCATAGACAGCATATTCATATCCTAACTTTTCTATCTCTGCATAAGGAAATTGCTCTTCTGTACATTTTATCTCTTGCAGCAAAACTATATCTATCTGACTATCAGCTATAAAATTACAAAGTTGATTAACTCTTCTACGTATGGAGTTTACATTCCAAGTTGCAATCTTTAGCATCAACAATCCTTATTAATTATATCAATTAAACTCTCCCCAGTAGGTAACCTCGATGTTATAATTTTTTTCCACTTGATTAACTTTAAACTATCAGCAATGTTTTTACTCATGGTATATGCAACTGTATTATTCATCACAGGAGATAGCCCACTTTTTAGAACTAATGAACAAAATACCCTTGCAGTTTGTGAGGAAAAAAAAGCAACGCTATCAATTTTACCGTCCAATAGTAAATTTTTACACCTATTAGTTAGACTCCTTTTAGTAATTGTTTTATAGAGTACAACTTCTCTTACGTTAAAACCTTCTTCAGATAATCTTTTTTTTAGGTCACATGATACTTCTTGTCCCCTTATATATAAGAACTTTGTTGCATTTGAATAATGAGATTTTATGAATGATATCAGACCATCAACGTTGCTGTCTGCTGAGATTATATCGGAAAATCCCAAGTTTTTTGCAGCCTGCATAGTTGAATTACCAACTGTAATAATCGAAAAGTTATCCTCTGTGCATATTTGACTGAAAGCCTTTACACTGTTTTTACTTGTAGATATCACAACGTCAAATTCATACGTAGATATATCAGGATTTAAGTACTTTATTGTGAATACTGGCTCTATAAAAACTTTGTATCCATATTTTTTTAGCGTGCTTCTTGTGCTCAACGAATCTAATAAAGGCCTTGTCAATAAAATAGACTTCATTCTGGTTTATTTCGCTAGCAGTAAAATGATATCCCTTATACACAAATTATTGAATAAAAATTTTATTTTTCAAGTTTCTTGCATAACCTAGAAAAAAGGCAAGAGAAACTCAATAGTTGGCCTAGTAATGAAAAATTGATCATAAACAAGCGAATGTTTTTGATCAAATGGAAAAAAGGATGTTACTCAATGAGTAACATCCTTTTTGAGAAGCTAGATAGTTTTGTTTACTCTCTATATCTTCATTTTTGGAACTTGATGCTCTACATCAACCTCAGCAGTTACTGTTGAAGAAGGTCCCACCAATTTGTCCAAAGAACCTGTCTTTCTTAAGTCAGCTTGGGTTTTTAACTTGCCATTTTTCTCAGTGAGCATACCATGTTGCGGAGAAGAACTTGGTGAATTGAACCCACTATCAGAATTACGACGGTAACTGGCAAAGCTAGAAGTTGTAGCAGTACTGTCAGTGCTTAAAGAATCCATTGAATTGCTTCTTGGCGGTTTCTCCGGAGCAACATAAAAGTGGCTATTTCCTATCTCCGCAGATGGCATCTCATCCTCAGAAATCCTTTTATATCCTGTGCAAGTAACTTCCTCTGGCTTTTTGCCACCTTTTAGTGATGATGACAACTTGCTCCAAAGTGAAGTAGGTGCTTTTACTTCCTTATGCTCATTAGGATTTAATAATTCTGCTTTGCTGCTAACAGTACTTATAGAACTCGTTGAACTACTACCTGATAAGCTATTTTCCAGTGAATTCATAGAACTTGCTTTATGCCTTTTTGCTGACTTATTAAGCCTTTCTAAAGTATTAAAACGAGTATGCTCTTCCTTGCATTCTTTAATAACTTCCTTAATCTCATCATGATGTTCAGAGAAAATACTGTCGATGAAATAAGTATCTTTAGGTAATGACCTTTGTGTCAATAAGCTATGCAAACTTTCTTTACTTAAACCACTAATGAATTTTCCTTGCTCTAGCAGCCTTTCAAAAGTCTGATCAATCTGTCCTGATTCTGTTTTTTCTTTTATTTTTGAATCAATCTTTGACGATATTCCAGAAAGTATACTATTCACTAATTTAGAATTATTTTCATTAGCAAAAATTTCTGTCAAATCCTTCCTTATTTCATCAGACTTTCCAACCTGTTTTGGAGTAAACCTTTTCAGTTTATCTGAATAGTCTTCCTTACCAGCTGCTTTATGTAATTTGTTTGCTGCTCCCTCGCTTACAAAACTAGCACCTCTCTTCAGTGAATCTGCTGAATACTCATAACCATCCTTAATTTTTCCGCCAATATGCTTCGCCCCTTCAACTGTTTTTTCTGCTGACCATTTTAGCCCTTTGTATCCACTTTGAACTGCTTTCACAGCAAAAAATACAATAAGACCAACCATAGCACCTGATATAGCAAGTCCTAAACTAACTACCACAAGTGGTAGCATTGCTGAAATCAATCCACATGCTGCACCTACTGCAAGAGCTTGCTTTCCTGTAGGCCATGTAGGAAAATCTTTTATTGATCGTTTTAACAATCCAAGAAGTTTATTTTGTTGAGCTTGTGGATTATCAATAAGCTCTGCATTTGATGGATCTTGCATCATTTTATTCAAATCAAGATCGTCTTGCTTATCAAGATCGTCTTGCTTAGTTTCAGCAGAATTTAAATTAGAATTTGTTTCATTAGATAACATTTTAGTCCTCACATTAACAATATATTATAATTGTATTCTTCAGTTCTTAAGTTAGGGTTAATTCATCTAATACCAAATTCCATTACTAATCGAACAAATAAGAAACATTACAAACTCGTTTAATAGTAGCACTGGAAATACTGACAATAAAATTACACAGAACATCTTCAAGTAAGCCTATGGTATCGTAGACTCTGTTGCGTAAAGTATTGTGTTTGATATATTGCCACAACCTCTCAACAGGATTCAGTTCTGGTGAATAAGGAGGCAAGTATATAATGGTAATGTTTTTCTGAATTTTCAAACTTTTTGATCTATGCCAGCCTGCACAATCCATTACAAGAAAGGCTTTTTTCGTGCCTAAATCTTTCGACATCTGCTCCAGAAATATATTCATACAATCAGTGTTTACATATGGAGCAAGTAGGCTAATTTTCTTACCACTTCTTGGATTTACCGCACTGTAGATATAGAAATTTTGTCTACCAATTTTCATTTAACCTGCGTTCTGACCCCTTTTTTAAACCATCCGTGTCCGATTTTTGAATGAGTTCCAAATCGTGATTCATCAAAAAAATACCTCCTTTTCAGGGTGGGAATTGACTATTTTATTGAAGTATTTTTTAAACTCTTCTTGCTTGTTTTTATCTTGTTTATGGTGAATTGGCCTCGGTGTTATATAAGAAAACTTCATCCTTTGTATCTCACGATGCACTGTTGATTTGCTAATGTTTAGGCCAAATTCCTCTGAGATTTTTATTTGCACTTCCTTAATAGTAATATTTGGATTTCTTTCTACCCATATTTCAATTTGCTCACGTTGATTTTTGTTTAATTTGCTTTTTCTTCGCCGCTGAGAAGGGGAAAATAATTTTTCTACTCTACCAAATTTTAGATGCTTTATCCATTCAGTCAAAGCAGTCCTTGAAATTTTACATATTCTTGCCACAGCGCTTATACTACTTTCTTTTCCTGCTATCACCGCTTGTAACTTTTTTGAAACATATGCGTTATTTCTGACCTTTTTTAACATTTCTTTCGCCAAATTTACAACTTTTTCGTCTAACAGTTTTGACCTTAATGCCATTTATACCTCTCTATTTTATCTACTCTAGTATCACTTCTTTCCCATTATTGTCTATCTGTTCTTTACATAGTGGGAATTGGTATAAGATGCTGGAATGGTCTATTTTTGAGATTTTATCAATAAATTGCTGCCTATCTTCTTGATTGCGCTCTTGATATAGTGTGACTTTTTTTTAAAGTAATTTTTACCTGTTTTAGTCTATACCAAATTGAATTTATTCCAAATCCAAGATTTTGTTTCATCTCTGCCAGAGTATGATCTGGATTCTTTGTAACATATTCTTCGAGTATTTTTGGGTCTATTTTTCGAATAAAGCTACCGTTTTTAGATGGCTTTAGGCTTTCACCAGCAGCTTTCTTTTTTAACCAGCGGTACAGCGTTGCTATTCCTATCTCCATGAGCTCTGCTATCTCAACCTTTGTCTTCCCTTTTTCTATCATCAATACTGCCTTTTCCCTTAAATCCACACTATATGCCATTATAACTCAAATACTTTATTATACCTTTATCATTTACTTTAGGAAATACTATACAATAATAATTTTTATTAAGGTAGCATTATGACATACAACTTAACACTGTCATTTCCAAAGGAAAAATACTCTATAGACAAGAACAGCTATGAATTTATAGCAAGAGATAAAGAAGGCAACAGATTTATCGTGACTACAGATGATAAACAAAAAGGAAAAATTTCTTTTTGTAAAGATGACGTTAATGAGTGTAAGTTTACGCAACACTATGCAGTCAAAGATCCAAAAATATGTAACAAGCTCCCTGATATTGACAGTGTTGACTATATCACTGTTATTATGGAAGATTATGGTGAAAAATACTTCCACAATAGGATATTAAGTGGGCTCAATAAGTGTGATATTGATTACACAGTTGTGGATGATGGTACAACACAGAATGTACTGTTAGAGGATTTTATAATCTAATTTTTCACTATATAGCTACTCAAGAGCTTTCTGAGTTCCAGTATCTGCTGCTCAAATGCGTAATTACAGCACTTGACTATAGACTGAAAACAATCTAATATTCCGCTACTTGTTAGTGGAACCTATCTATACCATTATCCAAAAAACATAAAAAACTAAATTAACAAATAATTCTTTAATAGGATCAACTATTGCAAAGGTCATAAAAGTTGAATGAGTGAATTGAAAACTACTAGCTACATTAGATTTGTGCAGATAATTAAGAGAAAGCGAGTAAATAACTTTCAATTGGTGGAGTTACTGAAGTTCTTGGTATTAAAGTGACGCCAAACTTTATTTCAAAAAGTAAATAATTTACTAACGCTCGTGCACAAATTAAAATAAATTATGCACGAGTGTAGCACTATGAATTAGGAGTGCTATATTAAAGCTTACCTCACTATTAAAGCTATCGGTCAGATTAGATTAAAAACCTAATCTGACCGGTTTCTCTACAACCCTCTAAACCCTGATATAATTATATGGTAATTAGTTTAATTAGTGGTTAATATGCAAATTGATTTTATTCATATATTAAGATAGCATAAACCATATTGGTTTAAATTATTGTGCAACTTTATAAATCGTCACTGCTACTTCTACTGACTGCATTAATAGTTATAGTTCTAAAATTACCTGAAAATTTGAGCATTGCAGTAAATTGGTCTCTCCCAATTCTAGATTTTGATTTATCTTTTCGTATCGTACTAATATCTTTTTTGTCAGTTGCATTTTTAGCTGTTCTACCAACACAAAATTTGACTTTTTCAGAGATGCTATCTTTTGCTGCTTACACTACCTGTTCACTCTGTGCAATTTTATCCAAGCAGATGATATTGGTTATAATATTCTGTGAATTAATGACCGTCAGTGCATTTTTTACTATCGCAGCTGGCTGTAGAGATAGTGGACCTGCAGTAAGGTACGCTTGTGTACACTTTTTCGTTGGAGTTATATTAATAGCAGGATTGGCACTTCAAAGCACTAACCTGATAATTTTGGGTTTATTGATAAACTGCGCTTGTTTTCCTTTTTCATTTTGGGTTGTTGATGCATATCCTGCTGCATCGCTACATGGCACCACATATCTATCTTTATTTACCACTAAAGTCTCTTTTTTAGTGATGCTTTTACACACTTATAACCTATGGCAAGATTGTACTGAACTATTAGCGCTTGTAGGCGCCATCACTGCAATTTACAGCATTATATTTGCTTCTCTTGAGCAAAATATTCGTAGATTTTTATGCTATAATATTGTAGGACAAATGGGCTTACTGATTATTGCAGGAGGTTTACTCAGCCCTTCGGAAAAGGCAATACCAATTTTGATACTGCATATAATCTTCTCTCTTGTTTATCAATCATTATTGTTTGTGGTCAGCAATTCGATTATTTCACGAACAAGAACAATTAGTTTTAATGGAGTAGGTAAACTGATGTCAGTGGAAGGCATGTGTGCTATAATTGCAATACTTACAATGGCTGCATTTCCTGGAACCGCTGGATTTATTAGTAAATCATACATTACAGACGAGATTGAAGCAAGTAGTGCTAATTTAGAAGTGTATAAAAACTTATACAAGACTCTAAATTTACTGCTTTATTTAAGCGTGGGGCTCAAGTTTCTTTACTACATATTTATTGCAAAAAGTAAGTCGAAACCTTTAGCAGATAAGGGAGGCAAAATGACTATGATTATTTTAGCATTTATATGCGTAATCGCTGGCAACCCTTACTTACCTATTTACAATAAACCTTCAATTTTTGATCTGGTGTACAATACACAAAACATTTGGTCTCAGTTTTATTTATTACTATGTACCACTTTATTGTTTATTCCTTTACGAAAGTTATTTTTGCCAAGAATAAATTTTAAAATGGATGTTGATTGGATTTTTAGAGCTTTCATACCTTATACTGTCTTGCTGTTCAATCAACTGGTCTTTAAAGTGAGAGAAATGTCTGCCAACGTACTGCAAAACTTGACTAATTCACTTGCTAGTTTATACTTTAATAATATTACTAAACTTAAAGAAGTGCTGAGTTATAACTCAGTGAGTTTTGTTTCAGCTTCTTCTCTCTTTTTAATGAGTATTCTACTAGCGCTATTATGTTTAAATCGTTAACCGAAAGTTTAAATTCTGTATTTAGTAAACTGAGAGGAAAGTCAATCATTTCTGAAGATGATTTTAACCTTGCCATGCGTGAAATACGTATAGCTTTAATTGAAGCTGACGTTTCACTTGAAGTTGCGAAAAAATTCATCAATGACATTAAAGATAAAGTGATTGGGGAAAAAGTCATAAAAAGCGTTTCTCCATCGCAAATGATAATCAAAATTGTGCAGGATAACTTAGTTGCAGTTCTCGGATCAGAGAAAAGCGACTTAAACCTAGCAGCTAAACCCCCTGCTGTGATTATGATGGTGGGCCTACAAGGTGCGGGTAAAACAACCACCTCAGGGAAGCTTGCTTTAAAGTTAAAAAAACAAAAGAAAAAAGTGATGCTCGCTTCTTTAGACATTTATAGACCGGCTGCCCAAAAACAACTTGAAGTGCTAGGTAAACAAATAGATGTGCAAACTTTACCTGTAGTAATAGACGAGAAGCCCGTTACAATTACAAAAAGGGCACTGGCAGCAGCAAAGAACGAAAATTATGATGTATTAATACTAGACACCGCAGGCAGGCTTCATATTGATAATAATATGATGAATGAGTTGAAAGCCGTAAAGGAAATAGCTTCACCTGCAGAAGTTATTTTAGTAGCCGACGCAATGATAGGCCAGGATTCGGTCAATATTGCCAAATCATTCAATGAGATAATAGGTGTAACCGGCATTATTCTCACCCGTGTTGATGGTGATGCACGTGGTGGTGCTGCTCTTTCTATGAAAATGATCACCGATTGTCCAATTAAATTTATTGCTTGTGGTGAAAAATTAAGTGATCTCGATGATTTTTATCCCGATAGAATTGCAAAAAGGATACTTAGCATGGGTGATGTTGTATCATTGGTTGAAAAAGCTGCTGAGATTGTTGGTCAGGAAGAAATTGATAAGTTACAAAAGAAAGTAAAAAAGGGTAAATTCGACCTAAACGACCTAGTGGGAATGTTAAAGACTCTGAGTAAAATGGATGGCATTAGCAACATAATGAAATTCATTCCTAGTTCATTCACAAAAAAGCTAAGTAGCAGTGTGCCCGATGACAATAAAGTGAAAAAATATATAGCCATCATAAACTCAATGACCGAAAAAGAAAGGCAAAATCCAGATATTTTAAATGGCAAAAGAAGACTTAGAATTTCTAAGGGGTCCGGAACAAGTGTAACTGACGTTAATCTTCTAATTAAGCAGTATAATCAAATGAGCTCTATGGTGAATAAGTTCAGTAAAGTTGACCATAGTAAACTCAAAGAATCTGATTTGATGGATATGCTAAGCAGAAAGTAAGTCAGCAGGTAGTGGAATGAAATAAAATCATCAGTTGTAATTGCTGTTGAATAGTAAAGTATATTATTTTAGCGTGAAGTAATAAATTCAATAAATTTCTTCAGTTGGAATTGGCATGATAATCAAAATTGATACAAGTTACTTTATCTATATTTAATGCGCTGTCTTATAGCTAACACACTATACCACCGTAGCACTACACTATAGTATTTCCTAAAGTAAATGATAAAGGTATAATAAAGTATTTGAGTTATAATGGCATATAGTGTGGATTTAAGGGAAAAGGCAGTATTGATGATAGAAAAAGGGAAGACAAAGGTTGAGATAGCAGAGCTCATGGAGATAGGAATAGCAACGCTGTACCGCTGGTTAAAAAAGAAAGCTGCTGGTGAAAGCCTAAAGCCATCTAAAAACGGTAGCTTTATTCGAAAAATAGACCCAAAAATACTCGAAGAATATGTTACAAAGAATCCAGATCATACTCTGGCAGAGATGAAACAAAATCTTGGATTTGGAATAAATTCAATTTGGTATAGACTAAAACAGGTAAAAATTACTTTAAAAAAAAGTCACACTATATCAAGAGCGCAATCAAGAAGATAGGCAGCAATTTATTGATAAAATCTCAAAAATAGACCATTCCAGCATCTTATACCAAATTCCATTACTAATCGAACAAATAAGAAACATTACAAACTCGTTTAATAGTAGCACTGGAAATACTGACAATAAAATTACACAGAACATCTTCAAGTAAGCCTATGGTATCGTAGACTCTGTTGCGTAAAGTATTGTGTTTGATATATTGCCACAACCTCTCAACAGGATTCAGTTCTGGTGAATAAGGAGGCAAGTATATAATGGTAATGTTTTTCTGAATTTTCAAACTTTTTGATCTATGCCAGCCTGCACAATCCATTACAAGAAAGGCTTTTTTCGTGCCTAAATCTTTCGACATCTGCTCCAGAAATATATTCATACAATCAGTGTTTACATATGGAGCAAGTAGGCTAATTTTCTTACCACTTCTTGGATTTACCGCACTGTAGATATAGAAATTTTGTCTACCAATTTTCATTTAACCTGCGTTCTGACCCCTTTTTTAAACCATCCGTGTCCGATTTTTGAATGAGTTCCAAATCGTGATTCATCAAAAAAATACCTCCTTTTCAGGGTGGGAATTGACTATTTTATTGAAGTATTTTTTAAACTCTTCTTGCTTGTTTTTATCTTGTTTATGGTGAATTGGCCTCGGTGTTATATAAGAAAACTTCATCCTTTGTATCTCACGATGCACTGTTGATTTGCTAATGTTTAGGCCAAATTCCTCTGAGATTTTTATTTGCACTTCCTTAATAGTAATATTTGGATTTCTTTCTACCCATATTTCAATTTGCTCACGTTGATTTTTGTTTAATTTGCTTTTTCTTCGCCGCTGAGAAGGGGAAAATAATTTTTCTACTCTACCAAATTTTAGATGCTTTATCCATTCAGTCAAAGCAGTCCTTGAAATTTTACATATTCTTGCCACAGCGCTTATACTACTTTCTTTTCCTGCTATCACCGCTTGTAACTTTTTTGAAACATATGCGTTATTTCTGACCTTTTTTAACATTTCTTTCGCCAAATTTACAACTTTTTCGTCTAACAGTTTTGACCTTAATGCCATTATACCTCTCTATTTTATCTACTCTAGTATCACTTCTTTCCCATTATTGTCTATCTGTTCTTTACATAGTGGGAATTGGTATTAGTTAGGTTTGCTACAGGCTCTCTATCGTCAACATTACCTCTTGTAAGCGTAAAAGCTTGAATTTCACCTTTCTCGTTAATTATCAAATGTAGTTTAAAGCCGAAAAACCAGCCATATGTACTCTTGCTTAATTTTGCAATTCCAGCAAAAACCTTATTTCTTGATATTCTTTTTGCATGGCAAACTGCAATAGGAGTTGTATCTATGTATGAGATTCCAGTAAGTTCTGACCATCCGCAAAGGCACTGTAATAGCATGGCTAAATGCCACAAAACCCTGGGCTTTAGAGCAACAAACCTAGTGTATGAAGGCAACTTCGAAAACTCTGTTTGTAGAGCAATGTTAGGTAATGCAGGTAGAAAGCCTTAAAATTTTCACAGGGAGATTGCTGATACAGGAGGATTATTGTGATAATTTCCGAATGTGTAATTTCTGGCACTCTTGTGGGTTTTTACCGTTTGGCAGTAGTTTATCTGCAAAATTTTTCTCTATATCTCTGCAAAAATCATCGACCAGACAAAACAGTTTTGTTATATCTTCCATGGGTAACCTCATCTATTTTTTTCTATTTGTTGAGTTTACCCTACTCTCCTGACTTTTCTATTCTCTTTTTAATCCAGAATTAGCGTTTATACTACTTTCTTTTCCTGCTATCACCGCTTGTAACTTTTTTGAAACATATGCGTTATTTCTGACCTTTTTTAACATTTCTTTCGCCAAATTTACAACTTTTTCGTCTAACAGTTTTGACCTTAATGCCATTATACCTCTCTATTTTATCTACTCTAGTATCACTTCTTTCCCATTATTGTCTATCTGTTCTTTGCATAGTGGGAATTGGTATTATATATAGATGAAGCAGGAGTTGATAATAAGTTATACCGAGAATATGGACGTGCTCCAAGAGGAAAGAAAATTTATGCAGATATTCCAGCGAGAGAGAATCGGTATAGTAGCCGGGTGGATTGGAATGAGATTTATTGCACCAATGACTTTCAAAGGTGGGTGTGACAAAGAGGTATTCAATATATGGTTGGAGAAACCTAAATTGCCACTTGGCACAACCATAGTTATGGATAATGCTACATTTCATAAGACCACTAAAACAAAATCATTAATAGAGTCTTTTGGCTGTCATGTGCTGTATCTTCCAACATATTCACCAGATTTGAATCCTCACTTTTACCCACAACTTTGAGAGGTCATTATGCGAAGCATAACCATGCTTTCCCTGAGGTTTTCATAACCACGCCATAGAGTCATAGTTCCTGGTAAATTATCACTTTTTCTATTCATAAATCCACCTAATTTTCCTAACCAAATAATAGCTTGTTTTATGTTTGGAGGTTCTTCTGGCAATTTGGCTACTTTATGCTCACGTATGTAAAGGGTTTTCCACTCTTCATTACTTAAAACCTTAGTACAAACCTCCATAGGATTCGATAAAGCGATTTTTGTTAAATATAAAATATTAAATGCAATAATGCTCTTTATAGCGATTAATTTCTCTAATCTTTCTTTTGTAGCTAAACGAGAGCTTTCTACCTTACATCCTGATTTTAAAATCCTAAAATACTCCTCGATTTTCCATCTTAGCTTATACCAATTTATCCTTTCTATAGCATCTAAAGTGCTATTAACTGGTACATTAGTCAGCAAAGTCCAATCAATAGCTTCTACTCTTTCAGGAGGATTTGTTTCTTTGGCACTTACTACATATATAGCGATTTTATCACTTATTTTATGCTCTGTATCTTTCGATCCATAAATGTAAGGAGATCTGATAGGTATATAGCCTTTCATATACCTGACTTCAATGTTAGCTTTTCTTGAGATCTGGTATTTATTTTCAGCAACATTCAAGACAATTTCCTTTTTTACAGGCAGTTGAGTTATACGTGTTTGCAAATCCGTTTTTCCCCCTTCAATACAGATGAATTTCCTATTAGTTCGGTTGCGGATTACATAAAAACTGTCCAATGATTCAACAGTCCATAAAAACTTAAAAATATCTGCTTCCCTATCACCAATAGTAACAAGCTGTACACCTTCTGCGAGGTTATTTAGGGTTTCTTTTAGTGCCGCTATCCACTTATAGCTTTCTTTCTCCTTTATAGCAGTACGGTATTTCCTGTTTGCTTTTTCTTGGGCTGTTTCTTCCCTGATAGAACGTGCCCAACACTGTTGAGAAGATAGCCCTAAAGGTAATCCGTCTTTGTTAACCATTAAGTTACTGTGCAATAACAAACCCTTTTTATATTTTGTATAGGCTTTAGAAATACTACCTAGACCCTTAGTCTTTATATGAGAGTCAAAATCCAAATAACTTGTATCTTGAACTGAAAATACCAGCTCATTTCCTTTTATCCTTTCCATAGTTTCTTTATAATGGGAAGAATAAATTTCCTTAGCTTCAAGCTTCTCATTGCTAAATAATCTGTATGCACCTTTAGCTTCTTTCCATCCTACACAGCTTTGACTAATTGACCCAGACGCCTTATTCTCTATTAAATAGCTTGTTTTAATAAGTCTTGTATTAAGTCTTACATCTCCCAGATTAACATGTCTCAACTCTTTTTCTAGCCATTTATCTCCTAAGCCATCAGCACATTGTACATTTCTATTTACTTCACACATTTTTACCTCATCTTAAGTATATTTTTCTCTATCTTACTTGCTTTTTATACTTGTGGGTAAAAGTGAGATTTGAATCCCATAGAACACTGTTGGCATACCATCAAAAGCCGCCTCAGACCTCTGATGTATAAATGTACAGACTTACAACTTTTGGTTGGTAATACCATAATGGTAATTTATCATTCATTTTAGAAAATACTATAGTAACAGACCGAAGGTTATCGATATCTCAAGTTAGGCTAGTTACAGCATCCATAATATCGTTTGTAAACCTGTAGCTATATACAATAAATGAACTTTTTTATATATTCGTTGTTAGTATTTTGTATTTCCTGAACAGTTCCGTGAGAAATGATCTCCCCTTCATATAATACTGCTATTTTGTCAGCTATTTTAAATGCACTATGAATATCATGTGTAATCGTGATAATTGTAGGACGAAGATCTTGAGATAATTTTATTATTATCTCGTTTACTACATCTGACATGATTGGGTCTAATCCTGAAGTTGGCTCATCCAATACAATAATTTCTGGGTTGTGTGCAATTGCTCTTGCAAGTGCCACTCTTTTCTTCATTCCACCTGATAGTTCTACTGGAAACATTTCTGCTATGTTTTCTTCCAGCCCAACATCATTTAACTTCTCAATTGCTAGGCGTTTTGCCTCCTTTATGCTGATATTAAAGCGTTTTTTATAATTAAAAGATATATTTTCCCACACTGTAACGTAGTCAAACAAAGCGGAATTTTGAAATAAGACTCCAAATTTATTTTTGCTTTTATTATTTATTTTAATAGACCCTGAGTCTGGTGTCAGTAATCCAATAATTATTTTTGTTAATACAGATTTACCACTTCCTGAGCCGCCAAGTATGACTAATGATTCTCCTTTCGACATATTGAAAGTTATGTTGTTTAATATCGTTCTATCATCAAAGGATAAGCTTATATTCAATATTGATATTATGGGGCTATGCATGTATTAAAGTAATTAAGTAATTTGCTAAAATTATCAATATAGAGGATATAACAACAGTTGATGTTGTTGCAATACCTACTCCTCGTGCACCTTCCCTACAATGGTAACCGTAATAACAACTTGAAACAGAAATTATGGCTCCAAAAGCAGTCGCTTTCATTAGCCCAACAATAAAATCGTACATATTAAAGAATTGAGCTGTATATTTTATGTATATATTTAAATTGTGGTTAAATTCAAAGACTGCGGTGACATACCCTCCAAATATTCCTATTAGATCTGCACATACTGTAAGTATTGGAAATACTATAACTGACGCTAGAATTCTTGGTACAATTAAATATTTGAAAGGATTGATGTCCAAAGTTGTAAGTGCATCTATTTGTTCAGTGATGCGCATCGTGCCAATTTCTGCTGCAATTGAGGACCCAACCTTTCCTACCATTATTAAGCTGATCAAAACTGGCCCTAACTCTTTAATGATAGTGATCGTAACAAGTTTAGGTACTACTTGTTCTTGATTAATCAATATACCACTTAAGCTACTCTGTAAAACTATCACTGCTCCTATAAAAACTCCAGTGAGCCCAACAATTGGCAAAGAGAAAAAGCCTATCTCTATAATTTGTCTTGCCACATTGCTAAAATAATATGGAGGAATAAAGCAGTGGTATAGAGATTGAATAAAAAATACAAATGCGTTACCAATCCTCAACAGAAAGTTCATAAAGCATCTACCGATTATTCTAACGCTGTCTATATTAAAGGAACTCACTTTACATTTATCTTAGCTAAAATTAGTTTTACTGATTTTATTAAAATTTTTATTAACTTCGCCAGAGTATAGTCAAGATATGTCTTAAGTTCAATATACTTTGATCAAAATGCTTGAGTTTAAGTTTATAAGACTGAATTGTATAAGAAAACCTTATTTATTTTGCTATTTACTCCTTGTAAAAAACATGCTACTAATAAATTGTGTTATATAATTGAATTGGAGTAAGTTTTGGCAGTTCCGAAGAGAAAAAAGTCAAAGTCAAGGCGTAATATGCATCGTTCTCATCATGCTATTAAGCCTAAGAATATTGTGGTATGTGCAACAACTGGAGAATTCATGTTGCCTCACAACATAGCAGTTGACAATAGTTACAAAGGAAAAAGTGTTTTCATTAAACAAAAGGCGGAGTAACTCATGATATGTTACCCACGGTCAACAACAACATAGTTATCGCACTTGATGCTATGGGAGGGGATTTTGCACCTCTTTCCGTAATTCAAGGTGCTAGTTTTTTCTTGGATAATCTTGTTGACCCAGGTGTTGAAGTTTTTTTTCATATTTATGGAGATCAGAAAGAAATATCTCCTTTGCTTTCAAAATACAAAAAAGTAAGCGATAACTCCGAATTTACCCATTGCTCTGATAATGTTCTTCCAAATGATAAACCCTCTTTTGCACTTAGACATCGCAAAGATTCAAGTATGAAGGCAGCTGTTGAAGCAGTGAAAAAAGGTAAAGCTTTTGGGATGGTGTCTTCAGGCAACACTGGAGCATTGATGGCTATCTCCAGATTTATTTTAGGAACATTACCCAATATCTATCGTCCTGCTATTGCATCTGTCTGTCCAACTAAGACAAAAAGCTTTGCATTGCTTGATCTTGGTGCAAATGTTGACTGTAATACTGACTCATTATTTCAATTTGCATTAATGGGGAGTATATTTGCAAAAATAGCATTAAAAGTTGAAAATCCTGAAGTCGCTTTGCTAAACATTGGTACAGAGGAAGTGAAAGGTACTGACTCAGTAAGAGGAGCTTTTGAGTTACTCAAAAATGCTCCAAGTATTAACTTCAAAGGATATATAGAGGCAAGTGAATTTTTAGATGGTAATATAGACGTAATTGTTGCTGATGGTTTTGTTGGTAATGTAATGCTCAAGACAGCTGAGGCAACTGCTGGTACTTTTATCAGTCTAATAAAACAGGAAGTATTTAATTCATGGATGACAAAAATGCTTGTCGGCATATTGTTGAAACCCAAGCTAAATAAAGCATTAGAGCGTTTTAATCCTAAAATTAGAAGTGGAGCTATGTTTTTAGGGCTAAATGGTATCATTATAAAGAGCCACGGAAATTCTGATGCTATTTCTTTTGCTCACGCTATAAAATTTGCAGTAAATGCAATCAGTGAAAATTTGAACCAGAAGATAATTAACGGGGTAAGTCATATTGAATAAAAGTTTCATATTGAGCACTGGTTCTTACCTACCAAAAAAAATTTTGAGTAATAACGAAATTGCATCGATAGTTGAAACAAACGATGAATGGATACGGCAAAGAACAGGAATAGTTCAAAGACATATAGCAGATGAAGGAGAACTAACGTCAGATTTAGCTGTTAATGCAGCAAAAAATGCTATAGAAAAAGCGAAAATTTCAATGGATGAAATTGGTTTGATCATAGTTGCAACAACAACACCTGACAAAACTTTGCCTAGCTGTGCAACGATTGTACAAAGTAAGTTAAAATGTAAAAATGCATTTTCTTTTGATGTACAAGCAGCATGCTCTGGTTTTATATATGCAGTTACAGTTGCTGATTCGCTCATAAAATCTCACAATAGAATAAAATATGCGCTCGTTATTGGTGCTGAAATAATGTCTAGGATTGTTGACTGGGAAGATAGGTCAACTTGTGTACTCTTTGGTGATAGTGCTGGTGCAGTGATAATAAAATCAGAAATGGGTAGCAGCGGCATCATATCAACAAACTTACACTCTGATGGCAATGTGGACATACTATGTACGAACGGAGGGGTATCCTCTACTCGTGATTCTGGAAAGATACTTATGAATGGAAGAGAAGTGTTTAAACATGCAGTGGATAAGTTAACAGCCTCAGTAGAGGAAACTCTGAAATGCAATAATTTGAAAATCATTGATATTGACTGGTTAATTCCCCATCAAGCAAACATTCGTATTATTGAAGCAGTAGTAAAGAAATTAGATTTTCCTATAGAGAAAGTGATTAATACCGTTGATAAGCATGCAAACACCTCAGCAGCATCAATTCCACTGGCCTTAGACTATGCAATACAAGAATCAAAAATAAAATCAGGAAATCTGGTACTGCTGATTTCAATAGGTGCAGGCCTGACCTGGGGTTCTGTGTTACTGCGCTATTAGACTTCCTATTACCCACGCTTCTTTTTTCTCAGTTTTATCGTTACATGCTGTACTGACAAAGTTTTGAGATATTATCACAAACATTATATTCACAAGAAATACTTGACTTCACGTTTACTAAGAAGCATTTTATGTATGATGTGTGCCCGTAGCTCAGTTGGATAGAGCAACAGCCTTCTAAGCTGTGGGTCGTAGGTTCGAATCCTACCGGGCACATTCTTCTATCAATGCTTTCTATAAATTTTCAAGTATTCTGGTACCACATTTTCAATTGCTAGTGGTCTAATTTTCATTGTTCCGAGATCATCTGACTTTTCGATTGAACTACTCATCATAACTTTCACCTGATCTCGAGTAAGTATAGGGCTTGCATCTCCGGTTATAGGTTTTAACAGTACAGAAACAACTTTACTTTCTAAGAAAAAGGCTATCAATCTTGCCATTGGAAAAGGTACATTGATCAGTAGACACTTTCTGTTAGTCACATTCAGAATAAACTTTAATAAGCTTTTAAAAGAGTAAACTTTTGGTCCACCTATATTATAAATTTTTTTATCTTGCTTATTAAAGCTGATAATACGGTATACCACTTCAGCTAAGTTTGTTACACATATCGGCTGAAACTTCGTTATTCCACTACCGATTAACGGCAAAAAAGGAAGAATTGTTGCTAATCTTGCAAATTTATTGAAGAAACTATCTTCTTTACCGAATACAAGACTTGGCTTAATTATTATTGCTCCCTGAAATGCTGAAGTTACAGCTTTTTCACCTTCTAATTTACTGTGGGCGTATCTTGACAGCTTACTATTTTCTATTCCCATGGCAGAAAAATGTATCATCATGTATACACTTTTTATTTGCGCAGCTTTTGCTATTCTTTCAGCTACTCCAACATGAACGTCATAGAAATCGTATTTTCTTTTTTCATATAATATTCCTACTAAATTTATAACAACATCACACCCCTCCATACTTTCTAAAATTGATCTTTCATTAAAAAAATCTCCTTCAATTATTGATATTTGTCCTAAATTTCCACATAACTTCAGACAAGCAGCTTTTTCCTGATCACGAGTAAATATTCTTATTAAATACCCCGCCGCTGCCAAGCGTCTTACGATGTGTTTTCCTATAAATCCCGTTCCACCAAAAATAATTATACGTTTTATCACAGTTAAAACTTCCAATAACTTAACTTTAAATTAATACAATAGTTTTATTTAATATTCTATTGTGAATTCCTGCACTATAAGGTCCATTCTCATTCCATGAGAACCTTTAACTAAAATTACATCATTACCTTGAACAATATTAGCTAAATTACTTTTCAATTGGTTAGAATCATCGAAATGCATGCCTTTTATATTCTCCGGTAAAAGTTTATTCAATTCTAACATAAATTTACCAACTGTATGAACTTTATTCACATTTTGTTCTACTATAGAGTCAAGCAATTCTGTATGAAATACTATGCTTTCATTACCAAGTCCTAACATATCGCCAAGTAGTGCCACTTTTCTTAAATTAGAATATGTACCTAAAGTTCTTATTGCAGCCTTCATTGAAGTAGGGTTAGCATTATAGGAGTCGTTAATCAAATGTACTAACTTTCCATTGTATTTAGCTTGATGAACATTACCTCTACCTTCTGTTACAGTAAAATTCTCAAGTGCTAGTGGTAATTTAGATAAATCAAGTTCGAGACTTTGCAAAACTGCTGTAACAACTAATGCAGAGTATGCAAAATGTTCGCCTTTTACAGGTAAATTACAGTTCATAATTTGACCACTGTTCAGTTTGATTTTTAAATTTAGACCGTTATCGTCTCTTATTAGTTCTAACAAACAAACAGTAGCACTTTCATTCTTACCAAAGCTTACTACATTTCTGTTAGCATTTGATAAGAGATAATCATAATGTTCATTATCCTTATTCAAAACCAAAGTACCATTATTCTTCATACCATGTAGAATTTCTAATTTCGCTTGCGCAATATCAAGTAGAGATGAAAAGTTCTCAACATGCGCAGGTTCAATGTTGGTAATAACTGCAATATCCGGATTGCTAATCTTCGATAACTCTTTTATTTCACCAGCTCTACTCATTCCTATTTCAAGGATTAAATACTGGCAGTCTTCTGGCGCTTTTAGAATCGTAAAAGGCAATCCTATATTATTATTCAAGTTACCTTCATTTACATGAGATACTCCATAATGCAACAAAACAGTGTTAAGCATATCTTTTGTAGTGGTTTTCCCAACACTACCTGTAATTGTGATAACTTTAGCATTAACAAGAATATTTCTAATGTAATATGATGCCATATTATGCAAAGCTTTTAGAGTATCTTGCACAATAATTAGAGGAAAATTTCTATATTTATCTTCGCTTACTACCGCAGCAACAGCTCCTTTTAAAAATGCTTCATGTAGAAAATCATGCCCATCAAATTTCTTTCCCTTGAGAGCAATAAATAAATCACCTTTTTTTATGCTTCTTGTATCCGTTGAAATATTTGAGCTATACACCGAATTACAAACACCCTCCCCTCTTCCGCCAGTAGCATCTATAATATTATTTGCGTTCCATTCTAACATAATTTATCTTTAAAGGTAATTTGAACAAGAAAAGCAGGAAAAATACTACATACTTTGGTAATGTACAAATAATGATTGCTATTTCTATAATTTCGTCTTATAATAGATATACAAGCTTAAATATTTTCGTCTATAGTTGAGTGTGCTTTACTATCTGATTGTAGAAAGTGACTTGGAGGTATGTATGGCAAAAGATGAGTCAAATAAAAAGTCTATTTTGGCTAAGATAAAAGGCGTGTTTTTTCTTGTGCCTAAAGCACTTATTTATCCTATAAAGAAACCGTTTGCTTCAATTGATGAAATGAAGCATGATGCTAAAGTTTCATTAAAAAACGCTGTGAGTGATTTACCTAAAGAAGAAGAGAAATATGACCCACCTATAAAAACCACAGAAGCTAGTAAGTACCTTGGCATACAAATAACAAAACAAGAAAAAGGTAAGGTAAGTTTTTTAGCGTCAAGAACTTTAACGGGGGATATGCCTTACTTGAGTCCAGAGAAATTAGATAAAATAAGGGAAGATCTGCCCAATATAACTATTTTTAGAGAAGAAAACAAAATTGTAATTGAGGTTGATGTTGAAAAAATTATCCAAGAAATAAAAGATAAAAATCTAGGTATGGATGAAAAAGTAATGAAAAAGTACGCTCTTGAAGGAATTTATAATAAGATTGATTGTGATCTTAAAAATTTGGCAAAAATTACTGGTGGAGAGTTTAAAGTTCACACAGATCGGAAATTGCTGTATGGTATTGCAGAAAAGTTGTATAGTGGATATGATAGTAAAAAGCAGAAGTCACAGGAAGTTGTAAGGCCTATGGATAAAGAAAAGTCATCAGAGAAAATTTTAAATAATTGGCAAAAAGCTATTAAACAAGATTTTGAAAGTTGCGAAAGCATAAGAGGTAGGGGGAAATAAATTATGGAGAGTGTTATGAAAGAAGTTCAAATAGAGGAAAGGTATCATAGCCTAACTGTTCCTGGAGATATGTATCATTTACAACCAGAAGTTATTGCTGCAAGAAGGGCAAATAGAATAGAAACTTTTTCAAAAAGACACCAAATGGACTATGGTTCAGTTTTGCGTGGACAAAATATACAGCTAAAAGACGACGTTTCAAGTCTTGAAGATGCTTCTAGCGAAGCAGCAATAAGCCCACCTTCTACACCAAATCATAAGCAAAATAGAAGAGGACCAGGAATTTAATAGAGTATGGGTAGTACAGCTTATGATGACACTAATATCTTTGCTAAGATATTAAGAGGTGAGTTGTCTTATGAGGAAATACATAAAAATGAAAATGTGCTGGCTTTTCGTGATAAGTATCCTGATGCACCAGTTCATATTCTAGTTATACCAAAAGCTCAATACGTTTCATACGATGATTTTGTTCTGAAAGCTTCCGAAGAGGAAATAGTAAGTTTTTTTAAAACTGTTAGAGAAATAGCACATAAATATAACTTAGAAAAAACAGGATATAGATTAGTTACTAATCACGGTAAAGATGGAGAGCAAGTTATACCGCACTTTCACATACATATTTTAGGTGGTAAAAGATTAGGAAAGCATGTAAATTCATAGTGTTATATGTTTTTTAAATGAGTGAATATTTAACCATATTAATTTTTATCTGTATATCAACTGTAGTATCCTTTACTTTAGGTATATTACCTATGTTTCTTGCAGTCAGTAACCCAGATGGTGAAAAGCTTTCTACATATGAGTGTGGCTTTAATCCTTTATCAAGAGCCAGAAAAAGTTTCGACATAAAATTTTACTTAGTTGCAATATTGTTCATAATATTCGATTTAGAAATTGCTTTTCTTTTTCCTTGGGCCGTTTCTTTATCTAAAATAAGCTATTACGGATTTTGGTCTATGATGATATTCCTTGCAATACTTACTATAGGCTTTATTTATGAATGGTGTAAAGGTGCGTTGGAATGGGAGTAAATTTATCTAATGGCGACTGGAATCGTTACAAAAAAGAAGGTTTTCTTATCACTAAATTTGGTGATTTAATAGATTATATAATGAACTGGGCAAGGTCTGGTTCATTGTGGCCAATGACATTTGGTCTTGCATGTTGCGCAGTAGAGATGATGCACACTGCATCTAGTCGTTATGATCTTGATAGATATGGCATAATCTTTCGTGCAAGCCCAAGGCAAGCAGATGTTATGATTGTTGCTGGCACGTTAACTAATAAAATGGCAGCAGCATTGCGTAAAGTTTATGATCAAATGGCAGATCCCAAATACGTCGTTTCTATGGGAAGTTGTGCAAATGGCGGTGGCTATTATCATTATTCTTACTCAGTAGTCCGTGGTTGCGATAGAATTGTGCCAGTTGATGTATATGTTCCTGGATGCCCTCCAACTGCTGAGGCGTTGCTATATGGAATGCTATGTCTACAAAATAAAATAAAACGAACTAAGAATATATAGCATGGATAAAACTGCAAAATACATACAAAAGAAGACTAAATGTGAATGTATTCAGAAAAATGATGGCACTATTGTAATATATTCAGCTTTGAATGACATTGAAAATCACTTACTCTTTCTACGTGATGATGAAAAGTGTAGGCTTGAGTTATTAGTTGACGTTTTTGGAGTTGATTACCCAGATAGAAAAAAACGTTTCGAGCTAATATACAATTTGCTCAGCCTTGTGCACAATATCAGAGTGCACATAAAGCTTCAGTTATGTGAAGGTGATATACCTCTAAGTGCAGCAAAGATATTTAACGCAGCTTCGTGGTTTGAGCGTGAAGTATTTGATATGTATGGAATAGAGTTTTCTAATCACCCAGATTTACGTAGGATTTTAACGGATTATGGATTCAAAGGTCATCCAATGTTAAAAGATTTTCCTCTCACTGGCTACGAGGAAGTAAGATACGATATAGAGGCAAAAAAGGTTGTATATAATCCTATAGACTTACCGCAAGATTTTCGTATGTTTGACAGCTTATCCCCTTGGGAAGGTAGTAAAGCCACAAAAGTAAATATAAAGGAGTAGAAAATGACAGCACAAAGAAAAAAAATATCTTTGATTGGTGCGGGAAATATCGGTGGGACTCTTGCCCATATGATTGCACTAAGAGAGCTAGGAGATGTTATTTTGCTTGATGTAAGCGATGGAATACCACAAGGTAAAGCACTTGACATTACAGAATCATCTCCTATTGATCGATCTAATGTCAATATTACTGGTACAAATAGGTATGAAGATATAAAAAACTCTGACGCAATTATAATAACTGCTGGCATTGCCAGAAAACCTGGAATGAGCAGAGATGACCTTCTGCAAACTAATGCTGCAGTAATGAAAGAGGTTGGGGAAAATATTAAAAAACATTCTCCAAACGCATTTGTAATAGTGGTTACCAATCCTTTAGATGCTATGGTTTCAGTAGTATACAAATCTTCAAGCCTGCCAACTAATATGATTGTTGGTATGGCAGGAGTGCTTGACTCTGCTCGTTTTCGTTATTTTCTTGCAAGTGAGTTAAATATTTCTGTCGAAGATGTATCTGCTTTTGTGCTTGGAGGACATGGTGACACTATGGTACCACTAATCAATTATGCTTCAATTGCTGGCATTCCACTTACCCAAATCATTGAGATGGGTGTGATTACGCGAGGAAAAGTTGATGAAATAGTTGAGCGCACTCGTAATGGTGGAAAAGAAATAGTTGATCTACTTAAATCTGGATCTGCATACTATGCTCCTGCATCTTCAGCCATAAGCATGCTAGAATCATACTTAAAAGATAAAAGGCGTATATTACCATGCGCTGCTTATCTTAATGGTGAATATGGTGTGAAAGACTTATTCATTGGTGTTCCTACTATTATTGGCAAAAATGGAGTTGAGAAAGTTCTAGAAGTTAAAATGAACGATAGTGAACAAGAGATGTTTTATAAATCTGTAAGTGCAGTAAAAGAGCTCTGTCAGCTAAATTAATTGCCCTATAGAATTTCTTTGAGCTCAAGCTTCGAAAACAGTCTAAAAAAATTATTTGTAGTTATTTTTGCTACTTCTTCTGGCGATTCATTCCATAATTTCGCTAAACAATTCACAACGTATTTCACCATTGCTGGTTCATTTTTTTTTCCTCTGTAAGGCTCAGGTGACAGGTAAGGTGCATCAGTTTCAACTAAAACACGCTCACGTGGCACATTTTGTGCAATTTCTCTTAGTAAGTTCGCATTTTTAAAAGTAATAATTCCAGAAAATGAAATGTATAATCCCAAGTCCATAGCCTTATAAGCAAGCTCTTTAGAAGAAGCAAAGCAATGCATTACTCCACTAAAAGCGTCCTTCTTCATTTCTGAATTTAACATATCAATCATCTCACTATCAGCACTTCTAGTGTGAATAACTAAAGGTAATCCTGTTACTTTTGCCGCTTCTATGTGTGATGCAAAACTTTTTTTTTGATTGCTTTTGTTATCAGATTTATAAAAATCTAATCCGGTTTCACCGATACTAATTACCTTTTTGCCCTTAGTAAATTCAATCAATTCATCAGCATTTATACACTCACCTTTTTCCACAGTAGTATCAAGCGGATGTATACCAACGGAGCAGTAGACTTGATCATAGGATGAAGAGATTTTTAATAATTTAGGGATATCATTAATGCTTATACATATGTTATGCAAAATTCTCACACCATTTTGCTCTGCTCTTGAAATTACCTTTGGTATTTCATCATCAGAAAAATAAATTAGATGACAATGAGAATCAACTATCATAAATAGATCCTTTTATGATAGAAGAAAACTCTTCTATCACTTTTTTATAAACTTCTTTTTTGAACGGTATGGCACTGGCTACCAAATCATCCACATTTTGCCAACGCCACTCTTTGAACTCTGGATGATCAGTATAGTTAATATTAATATCCTTATCCTTCCCACAAAATTTCATTAAGAACCACCTTTGCTTTTGGCCAGAATATCTCCCATTCCAGCATGTCGGTATAACTTCCTCGGGTAAGTTGTAATATATCCACTCTTTATTTTGAGCCACAACTTCTGCTTCATCAGTACCAACTTCCTCCAATAGCTCACGTAGCGCTGCCTGCTCTAGCTCTTCACCTTCATCAACTCCTCCTTGTGGCATCTGCCAATAAGAGTCACTATCAAAACGTTTTCCAATAAAAATATTTCCCTGTTTGTTAAATAACATTATGCCAACACAAGGGCGATACTCTTTCTTCTCACTAATCACAAATACTCTCTATTGCTAAATTATCTATCATAGAAGTTCCAACTACTTTTTTACTATTCATTTTTTCAACAATTTTTTTTTGCAACTTCTTTTGCGCTTAAGTTTGAGTTATCAATTTCAAGTGAACCTTGAGGGACAAATAGTTTCTTTCCTTTAATTCTTCTCATAGCAAAATCTGAATCAGTAATTTTTCTCTCCTGCTCTCTTTCCTTTAATTGAACGCGCTTTACTATAGTATTTTCTAAAATGAATGATAAATTTCCATTATGGTATTACCAACCAAAAGTTGTAAGTCTGTACATTTATACATTAGAGGTCTGAGGCGGCTTTTGATGGTATGCCAACAGTGTTCTATGGGATTCAAATCTCACTTTTACCCACAACTTTGAGAGGTCATTATGCGAAGCATAACCATGCTTTCCCTGAGGTTTTCATAACCACGCCATAGAGTCATAGTTCCTGGTAAATTATCACTTTTTCTATTCATAAATCCACCTAATTTTCCTAACCAAATAATAGCTTGTTTTATGTTTGGAGGTTCTTCTGGCAATTTGGCTACTTTATGCTCACGTATGTAAAGGGTTTTCCACTCTTCATTACTTAAAACCTTAGTACAAACCTCCATAGGATTCGATAAAGCGATTTTTGTTAAATATAAAATATTAAATGCAATAATGCTCTTTATAGCGATTAATTTCTCTAATCTTTCTTTTGTAGCTAAACGAGAGCTTTCTACCTTACATCCTGATTTTAAAATCCTAAAATACTCCTCGATTTTCCATCTTAGCTTATACCAATTTATCCTTTCTATAGCATCTAAAGTGCTATTAACTGGTATATTAGTCAGCAAAGTCCAATCAATAGCTTCTACTCTTTCAGGAGGATTTGTTTCTTTGGCACTTACTACATATATAGCGATTTTATCACTTATTTTATGCTCTGTATCTTTCGATCCATAAATGTAAGGAGATCTGATAGGTATATAGCCTTTCATATACCTGACTTCAATGTTAGCTTTTCTTGAGATCTGGTATTTATTTTCAGCAACATTCAAGACAATTTCCTTTTTTACAGGCAGTTGAGTTATACGTGTTTGCAAATCCGTTTTTCCCCCTTCAATACAGATGAATTTCCTATTAGTTCGGTTGCGGATTACATAAAAACTGTCCAATGATTCAACAGTCTATAAAAACTTAAAAATATCTGCTTCCCTATCACCAATAGTAACAAGCTGTACACCTTCTGCGAGGTTATTTAGGGTTTCTTTTAGTGCCGCTATCCACTTATAGCTTTCTTTCTCCTTTATAGCAGTACGGTATTTCCTGTTTGCTTTTTCTTGGGCTGTTTCTTCCCTGATAGAACGTGCCCAACACTGTTGAGAAGATAGCCCTAAAGGTAATCCGTCTTTGTTAACCATTAAGTTACTGTGCAATAACAAACCCTTTTTATATTTTGTATAGGCTTTAGAAATACTACCTAGACCCTTAGTCTTTATATGAGAGTCAAAATCCAAATAACTTGTATCTTGAACTGAAAATACCAGCTCATTTCCTTTTATCCTTTCCATAGTTTCTTTATAATGGGAAGAATAAATTTCCTTAGCTTCAAGCTTCTCATTGCTAAATAATCTGTATGCACCTTTAGCTTCTTTCCATCCTACACAGCTTTGACTAATTGACCCAGACGCCTTATTCTCTATTAAATAGCTTGTTTTAATAAGTCTTGTATTAAGCCTTACATCTCCCAGATTAACATGTCTCAACTCTTTTTCTAGCCATTTATCTCCTAAGCCATCAGCACATTGTACATTTCTATTTACTTCACACATTTTTACCTCATCTTAAGTATATTTTTCTCTATCTTACTTGCTTTTTATACTTGTGGGTAAAAGTGAGGATTCAAATCTGGTGAATATGTTGGAAGATACAGCACATGACAGCCAAAAGACTCTATTAATGATTTTGTTTTAGTGGTCTTATGAAATGTAGCATTATCCATAACTATGGTTGTGCCAAGTGGCAATTTAGGTTTCTCCAACCATATATTGAATACCTCTTTGTCACACCCACCTTTGAAAGTCATTGGTGCAATAAATCTCATTCCAATCCACCCGGCTACTATACTGATTCTCTCTCGCTGGAATATCTGCATAAATTTTCTTTCCTCTTGGAGCACGTCCATATTCTCGGTATAACTTATTATCAACTCCTGCTTCATCTATATATAAGATGCTGGAATGGTCTATTTTTGAGATTTTATCAATAAATTGCTGCCTATCTTCTTGATTGCGCTCTTGATATAGTGTGACTTTTTTTTAAAGTAATTTTTACCTGTTTTAGTCTATACCAAATTGAATTTATTCCAAATCCAAGATTTTGTTTCATCTCTGCCAGAGTATGATCTGGATTCTTTGTAACATATTCTTCGAGTATTTTTGGGTCTATTTTTCGAATAAAGCTACCGTTTTTAGATGGCTTTAGGCTTTCACCAGCAGCTTTCTTTTTTAACCAGCGGTACAGCGTTGCTATTCCTATCTCCATGAGCTCTGCTATCTCAACCTTTGTCTTCCCTTTTTCTATCATCAATACTGCCTTTTCCCTTAAATCCACACTATATGCCATTATAACTCAAATACTTTATTATACCTTTATCATTTACTTTAGGAAATACTATATTTCTCCACTATTACAATATAACACCACAGGGAGAATCTCCACATTCATCTTTTTACTTAAATTCACCACTGAGTTGTATACTCTTTGATCATAGGAATCACCTTTTATCAATTCGTTTGTAAATATATAATGCTTTGATTCTATATGCTATTTTTCCAATATTGCTAACATATTCTCTCTAATCACAAAAATTTTTTCCCATATTTCACTTGTAACCTCAGCATTTCTGAAGTCAATCATATCAAATATAATATTATCAAACAGGTTATTGTCTACTATCACCCCATCAATAATATTACACAGCTCTTTTGCAATCGTAAGTTTGCAACTACCCGGAAATCCGATTAAGTAAATGATCATACCATCAGAAAACTATCATATATTACAAATATATGTATTATAAACGTTACACTAGAAGCATATCAAAAATAGTTCATATTCAGAAATTTTGAGTGTATCATTACAGATAAATTATATAATTTAGAATAATGAATGGTGATACAGAATCAATAAAAAATACAATTGTAGATGTAATAGATCAAAACAAAGGTCAAGATATAGTTACTTTTGATGTACAGAATAAAACTGTCATTGCAAAATATATGATCATTGCATCCGGTGATTCGAGCCGCCATGTAAAAGCATTAGCTGAGCACGTGATGAAAAATCTCAAGCAATATGATAAAATAGATGTAGAAGGTATGGATGAAGGTAACTGGGTGATTGTGAATTTTCAAGGTATAATGGTTCACCTATTCAGGCCAGAAGTAAGAGAATATTATAAGATAGAAGAGTTATGGAATTGATTATCCAGGTAGCTGGTATACACTTGCTCAAATGTTGTAATTTTGAAGGCAACCCTTATGAAGTTGGTGGTGTCATTCCAGTGCTTGACACTGGAATCTAGAAACTTAATCATAAACGAGCACACTATACAACATTTTTGATGAAATTTCATAATAAACTGGATTCCAGCGTCAAGCACTGGAATGACACCATCGTTAACAACACCGTTTACACACAAAATAACATATTATGAAATATAAATCCGAGTTTTTAAACTTCATTCAAGAAAGAGGATACCTATATCAATGTACAAACATTGATAGGTTAGACCAGCTATTATCACAAGATAATTATATAATTGCATACATTGGGTTTGATTGTACGGCACCAAGTTTGCATATTGGCAGTCTCATTCAAATCATGATGCTCCGTCACCTACAAAAATTCGGTTATAAGCCAATAGTTCTACTTGGAGGTGGCACAACAAAAATTGGTGACCCATCTGGTAAAGACAAAGCAAGAAGCGTCTTGCCGATAGAAGATATCAATCAAAATATACTTGGTATAAAGAAAACCCTCAAGAAGATGATATCTTTCGATTATGGAAAAACTGGTGCAATCATAGTAAACAACGCAGATTGGTTAGATAACATAAAATATATAGACTTTTTGCGTGATATAGGGACACATTTTTCTGTAAATCGCATGTTAGGCTTTGATAGTGTGAAAATTAGGCTAGATAGGGAGCAAAATCTAAGCTTTCTCGAGTTTAATTACATGTTGTTACAAGCCTATGATTTTGTCGAGTTGAATAAAAAGTATGGCTGTCGTTTCCAGATTGGAGGGTCAGACCAATGGGGAAATATAGTAAACGGAATTGAACTTAGCAAAAAGTTAAATTTACCTGAGCTGTTTGGTCTTACCACACCTCTTTTATTAAACGCACAAGGAAAAAAGATGGGCAAAACTGAAAGTGGGGCAGTATGGCTTGATGGCAGCATGCTAAATTCTTATGATTACTGGCAATATTTTCGCAATGTTGATGATCAAGATGTTGGTCGTTTCTTGAGACTTTTCACTGATTTACCAACTGATGAAATTAAAAAACTAGAGTCCTTGAAGGATCAAGAAACAAACGAAGCAAAAAAGGTTTTGGCAACAGAAGTGACGAAAATATGTCACGGTTGCAAAGAAGCCGAACTTGCACGATCTGCTGCAATCTCTGCTTTTGAAAATGAAGACAGTTCATTGCTTTCTGGTTACACTATTACAAAAGGACAAATTGCAAATGGTATACCCTTGATAGACCTGCTGTATGACACCGGTTTTGAACCTTCAAAAGGTGCGGCAAAGCGTTTAATACAAGGCAATGGATGCAAAGTTAATGACAATACTATAAACGATGTTAACTATACAATAAACTCTGAAAGCTTTAAAGGTCAGCCATTTATAAAATTATCTGCAGGAAAGAAACGACATATTAAAATTTTAGTGAGTGAAGTAAGAAAGTAAATTTGTCTCTGTTCAGCAGAATAGTAAAATAAGGTAGCCAAGAAAAGACAATTATAGGAACAAATGGATATCATTGAAGCAGCTGACACTGTGGCAGAATCGCTAGGCAACCCTACTATCGCTAGCAGTTTCTTGCTGTCGATTTGCTGAGATTGGTTTATCAACTTGAGTGTCAGGCTTTGACAATTTATATATAGCATTGCCAACTATTAATGCTGTTGCTGTAATTGCAACTACTGCTATAACTATAGGTATTAACTCAGCTGTAATTGCTCCGGCTGTAAAAAGTGCTATAGATATAGCGGTACCTAATAATGCAGTTACTCCACCGGCAATCCACCCTTTCTTAATTGCTGGACAATTAAGATAGTATAAAGGAGTCTCTCCCCACATATCTACTGCATTAACATTGACACCTCTTTCTACAAGAGCATCTATTATGGCCATACTGCGAAATAAAGCAGCATAGTGTAAAGTAGTCCTTCTCCATATATTTATTGCATTAACATCTGCACCTTTTTCTATGAGAGCGTTTGCTATGTTTATACTATCAAGATAAGTAGTATTATGTAAAGGAGTATCTCCTTTTACATCTTTTTCATTAACATTTGCCCTTTTTTCCATGAGAGCCTTCGCTATATTTTCTAGGTTAAAGGAAGCCACCAAGTGCAAAAGAGTCGCTTTTTCACCATCTTTAAACACATAATTTATATCAAAGCCAGACTTTTCCCACTCTTCATATTCCTTTGAATATCTTGTCAGCTCATTTTGTATTTTTTCAATTACGTTATCTTTGCTTAAATCTTTGTCAACATTAACTAAACTCAATAATTCGTGCCAATTTGAAATTTCCATTGCTATAACCTTACCTTTAATTTTCAATAATGTATTTAATTATATGATAAGAAGTCAATTTAAATAAATTACACATACATGGAACTTATCAGATAAATATATAATATGAACTAGATTCCAGCGGGCTTTGTTGCATCACTATCTATGAAAGGCTAACTATACAAGCAGCTTATTGAAAATCTTATTTTTTGCAATCTATCTGATTAAATTTAAGAATAGTAATTTATTGCTTGTACTAGTAAATTTAATTCTACTTAAAATAGCTAAAGCATTGAAATTCTTGAATTCTAGCTAGATTAGTGAATGATAGTAAAACTTCTTTTACTTAAATTTAGATATTTACTGATTGTCCTTACTATAAATGCTAGAATAATAAGCTACTGATATTCTACATTTTATCTTTTATTCATCGTAGATAGCGATGCAACAAAGCCCAATAGCGTCAACTTAAGAAAAGATGTTAAGGAATAAAATACTGTAAAAATAGGACCTTTGGTTTCTATTTTATTTCAATAAAGAAGATATCAGTAAAGCTTATCTATTAAGTGTCACATAGAGGAATGCTATAAACGACTCAAAGTAGAAGCAGAATTAGAGAATTTTTCTGGGATAAATTTAGAAACAAGAATTTTGTGCAAACTTGGTCATGTGCAATACTTCATATATGTAATGCACAAGAGCCTTGGAACCCAGATCAAATTGCTGAGTATCGTTTAAATTTTTCAGTTTTATTTGGTGTAATGAGACAGAAACTTTATCAGGTGCTTATTAGCACCAAAAAACTTTCAAGCCCTTTTTAAAATACGCACTAAAGTTAACGTGAAGATTGTATAGCCGCAATAAAGTAGATAAGCCTAAACGCCATAATGTCTTTAGGAGAGCTTGCTAATTCATTCTCTTAAGTTAACGCCATTGCCTGAATAGATACATAAAAAAGTAGTACTTGCAAGAAAGAGTTACTTAAGAAATTAATTAACTTTGCTATTTTCTCTAACATACCTAGAAGAAATAGATACATTATCTAATGCAGTCCTAATACTAGCATTGTTCTCATTAACAACTACAGCTAGCTCACAAGCATTCAAAACGCTAATTCTGGATTAAAAAGAGAATAGAAAAGTCAGGAGAGTAGGGTAAACTCAACAAATAGAAAAAAATAGATGAGGTTACCCATGGAAGATATAACAAAACTGTTTTGTCTGGTCGATGATTTTTGCAGAGATATAGAGAAAAATTTTGCAGATAAACTACTGCCAAACGGTAAAAACCCACAAGAGTGCCAGAAATTACACATTCGGAAATTATCACAATAATCCTCCTGTATCAGCAATCTCCCTGTGAAAATTTTAAGGCTTTCTACCTGCATTACCTAACATTGCTCTACAAACAGAGTTTTCGAAGTTGCCTTCATACACTAGGTTTGTTGCTCTAAAGCCCAGGGTTTTGTGGCATTTAGCCATGCTATTACAGTGCCTTTGCGGATGGTCAGAACTTACTGGAATCTCATACATAGATACAACTCCTATTGCAGTTTGCCATGCAAAAAGAATATCAAGAAATAAGGTTTTTGCTGGAATTGCAAAATTAAGCAAGAGTACATATGGCTGGTTTTTCGGCTTTAAACTACATTTGATAATTAACGAGAAAGGTGAAATTCAAGCTTTTACGCTTACAAACGCTAATTCTGGATTAAGGAAGGAAGAAAGTATAGGAAATGGAAGGCTTTTTGGATTTCAAGGAATAGGAAATAAGAGTAGAAAAGATGTGAACCAAGAAATTAACGGGAGATCTATGGCGAGTATGTTCAATTTCAAGTCTATTTTTGAGGTAGCCAAAAATCGTCTCAATGATCGACCTTTTTCTCAGCAAAATCTTTTCATGTAGTGAAATTAATGCGTTTTTCATCCCCTTTTTCACCTTGGTAACAAGTTTCAAACCGCGGTTAAACAACTCTTGGAAAAGCTCTTTTTTAATATAGCCTTTATCACCAAACAAAAGACCGGTTAATTTCTTAGTTAGGTTTGCTACAGGCTCTCTATCGTCAGCATTACCTCTTGTAAGCGTAAAAGCTTGAATTTCACCTTTCTCGTTAATTATCAAATGTAGTTTAAAGCCGAAAAACCAGCCATATGTACTCTTGCTTAATTTTGCAATTCCAGCAAAAACCTTATTTCTTGATATTCTTTTTGCATGGCAAACTGCAATAGGAGTTGTATCTATGTATGAGATTCCAGTAAGTTCTGACCATCCGCAAAGGCACTGTAATAGCATGGCTAAATGCCACAAAACCCTGGGCTTTAGAGCAACAAACCTAGTGTATGAAGGCAACTTCGAAAACTCTGTTTGTAGAGCAATGTTGGGTAATGCAGGTAGAAAGCCTTAAAATTTTCACAGGGAGATTGCTGATACAGGAGGATTATTGTGATAATTTCCGAATGTGTAATTTCTGGCACTCTTGTGGGTTTTTACCGTTTGGCAGTAGTTTATCTGCAAAATTTTTCTCTATATCTCTGCAAAAATCATCGACCAGACAAAACAGTTTTGTTATATCTTCCATGGGTAACCTCATCTATTTTTTTCTATTTGTTGAGTTTACCCTACTCTCCTGACTTTTCTATTCTCTTTTTAATCCAGAATTAGCGTTTACAAGAGGTAATGTTGACGATAGAGAGCCTGTAGCAAACCTAACTAAGAAATTAACCGGTCTTTTGTTTGGTGATAAAGGCTATATTAAAAAAGAGCTTTTCCAAGAGTTGTTTAACCGCGGTTTGAAACTTGTTACCAAGGTGAAAAAGGGGATGAAAAACGCATTAATTTCACTACATGAAAAGATTTTGCTGAGAAAAAGGTCGATCATTGAGACGATTTTTGGCTACCTCAAAAATAGACTTGAAATTGAACATACTCGCCATAGATCTCCCGTTAATTTCTTGGTTCACATCTTTTCTACTCTTATTTCCTATTCCTTGAAATCCAAAAAGCCTTCCATTTCCTATACTTTCTTCCTTCCTTAATCCAGAATTAGCGTTAAAAGTATATCTACCATATGGAAACAGTACAGTACTTACTTCAGTAAATGCATCTTGTAGCATGCTACTATTTTTAGCTCGTATTAAAGTAGAATTGACACATTCATTATTACCTTTATATATAGCAAAGGCAAATGGTTTAATGACATACGTCACGCCTGGGAGCTGCACAATATCTTTAGAAGTAAGGATATTTCGTAGTGTATCACTATTTTGAACTCGTATTAAAATAGAGTTGATACATTCGTTATTGCCTTTATATATAGCAAAGTTAAGTGGCGTTAAAGTACACGCTATAATACTTAAATACTGTACAATATTTCTAGAAGAAAGAATATCTTGTATATACCATTTTCTTGGGCTGTTGTTAAAATAACATTAATATACCTTCCCTTATTATGATGTATGGCAAAGCCAAGCGATGTTAAGGTGTACATCAAACCATTTTGATAGTTTATAATATTTGGAGCAGTAAGAATATCTTGTAGTATACCATTGTTTTGAGCTTGTTCTAAATAGAATTAACACATTCATTATTGTGTCTATGTATAGCTAGGCTAAGCAGTATTAAAGTGCGTCCTCCATCTGTTGGAAACCGTGTAGTATATCAAGTGATAAGAACTTTAGTAAATCATTTCCTGAAACTGCTTCCAAGATATCGCTGATGCTCCTTCCATTCCATATAGATCTTTTTAGCTAAAAATACAAATCTTTTTGTTTTCGTGTTAAATTTTGATGATTTAGCATATTCTTGTAACCTCGTTTTAAAGTCAGTGCAGTTTAATTATTCTATGTTAGTATAGACCAATAGAAAAAATTTCATCATATGTTCTGGAAAAAATTTACACAGGTTAATGAGGAAACCGTAAGAGAGAGCCTAAAAAAGGTTATAGAGAAGAAAAGTGGTAAGAATGTTGGTGTAGTATCCTCAATTGTTATTAAAGGTAAAGATGTTGCTTTTGCTCTTGAAGTTACTGAGCCAAATGAAGAATTAAGAAAAAATTGTGAGCAAGCTGTTAAGGCGATACCGGGAGTAGGAAAGGTTACTGTAGTTGCTACTGGTCAAAAACAAGCTAGGCAACAAAAAGCTAAACTTCATATCGAAGGAGTGAAAAATATAATTGTCGTTGCTTCTGGTAAGGGAGGTGTGGGTAAGTCGACAGTTGCACTAAATCTAGCTCTTTCGTTAGCAGAATTAAAACATAAAGTTGCGCTAGTTGATGCAGATATATATGGTCCTTCGATTCCTAAAATGTTGGGCACTGAGAAATTGAAACCAGAAATACAGAGTGGTAAAGCAATGCCTATAGAGAAACATGATCTCTATACTATTTCAATTGGCTATTTTATTGATAAGGACCGCGCAGCAATATGGCGTGGACCTATGATCACAAAAGCACTTTACAATTTGCTAATGGGAACAAGGTGGTCTGATATAGAATATTTAATCATTGATACACCGCCTGGCACTGGCGATGTACATTTAAGTCTGATGGAGAATTTTAGTTTAACTGGAGCAATAATAGTTTCAACTCCACAGGAGCTTGCTTTAGTCGATGCACAAAAAATTTATGATATGTTCACAAAGCTCAGCGTGCCAATTATCGGCATTGTGGAAAATATGAGCTATTTTGTTCAAGATAATTCAAAAATACACATATTTGGAAAAGGTGGTGCAAAAAAAATGTCTGAAGAGCTGGGAGTCAAACTCTTGAGCAGAATTCCTCTAGATCCGCAAATATGTAGTGCTTCTGATTGTGGAAATCCTTCAATACTCAGTGAGGATTTAGTAAGGATTTATGAAGGCATTGCTAAAGATGTTAGGTCTTTTGTATGCAGTCTATAAAGTTTTTTTAAACTACTTTTAAAATAGGTAGAATGTAATTTTAGGTGAATAAAATATTTCAAATGGCAGCAGCTACCTCGTATCTGAACAGACAATAGACTTCTTGGATAACTTAAGAAACAAGTAGTAGAAGCAATATTAGGGAAGGTATAAATTTTGAGCAGGTAAGTAAACTTGATGAAGAGAAGCTTCGAAGACTAAGAGGAGTAAAAAGAAAAACATTGGAAAAATAATAGAAATTTTAATAGAGGAAGAGGTCAAGAAAAAGGCAAGAGGAGGAAAACCAAATAAACAATGCATATTTATTAATAGCACTCGAATATTTGTGTAAATACCGTACATATTTCCATATAGTGCAAAGCTATGGAATAAGTGAAAGTTCTTGCTATAGTATTTTCTAAAATGAATGATAAATTTCCATTATGGTATTACCAACTAAAAGTTGTAAGTCTGTACATTTATACATTATACCAATTCCCACTATGTAAAGAACAGATAGACAATAATGGGAAAGAAGTGATACTAGAGTAGATAAAATAGAGAGGTATAAATGGCATTAAGGTCAAAACTGTTAGACGAAAAAGTTGTAAATTTGGCGAAAGAAATGTTAAAAAAGGTCAGAAATAACGCATATGTTTCAAAAAAGTTACAAGCGGTGATAGCAGGAAAAGAAAGTAGTATAAGCGCTGTGGCAAGAATATGTAAAATTTCAAGGACTGCTTTGACTGAATGGATAAAGCATCTAAAATTTGGTAGAGTAGAAAAATTATTTTCCCCTTCTCAGCGGCGAAGAAAAAGCAAATTAAACAAAAATCAACGTGAGCAAATTGAAATATGGGTAGAAAGAAATCCAAATATTACTATTAAGGAAGTGCAAATAAAAATCTCAGAGGAATTTGGCCTAAACATTAGCAAATCAACAGTGCATCGTGAGATACAAAGGATGAAGTTTTCTTATATAACACCGAGGCCAATTCACCATAAACAAGATAAAAACAAGCAAGAAGAGTTTAAAAAATACTTCAATAAAATAATCAATTCCCACCCTGAAAAGGAGGTATTTTTTTGATGAATCACGATTTGGAACTCATTCAAAAATCGGACACGGATGGTTTAAAAAAGGGGTCAGAACGCAGGTTAAATGAAAATTGGTAGACAAAATTTCTATATCTACAGTGCGGTAAATCCAAGAAGTGGTAAGAAAATTAGCCTACTTGCTCCATATGTAAACACTGATTGTATGAATATATTTCTGGAGCAGATGTCGAAAGATTTAGGCACGAAAAAAGCCTTTCTTGTAATGGATTGTGCAGGCTGGCATAGATCAAAAAGTTTGAAAATTCAGAAAAACATTACCATTATATACTTGCCTCCTTATTCACCAGAACTGAATCCTGTTGAGAGGTTGTGGCAATATATCAAACACAATACTTTACGCAACAGAGTCTACGATACCATAGGCTTACTTGAAGATGTTCTGTGTAATTTTATTGTCAGTATTTCCAGTGCTACTATTAAACGAGTTTGTAATGTTTCTTATTTGTTCGATTAGTAATGGAATTTGGTATTAGTTGACGAATTGCTTTTTCTTCAAATGCATCCCATAGTTCTTTTTCTAGTGATTTACTATACAACTTATTGATATAAACTACTCCCGTAGGCGAAGTTGTGTTAATTTCAAGAAGGAAGTCATCTATAATATCAATGCCAACGAATATTAGCCCTCTTTTCTTTAGCTCAGGACCAATTTTATTACATATTTCGTTGTCTCTATCATTCATTTGGGCAGGCTCAAAACTTGCTCCGAGTCTCAAATTTGTTCTGATTTCTCCGCTAGACTTTGGAACTCGCTTCATTACTCCTATTGGCTTTCCATCCAGTAGCAGTATTCTTTTATCTGTATTTATCTTTTTACAAAATGCTTGTGCAATTACAGGACATTCATATTTTGCAATCATGAGATCGACTACCACTTGAATGCTATTTTGGTCTTGTATTCTTATTACGTCATTTCCTCCATAGCTATATAGTGGTTTCAAGATGATATCCTGATAGTCGTGACAAAAATTTCTAATCATCGATATATTTTCAGTGATCAAAGTTGGAGGAATTAGCTCTGGAAATAGTGAAGTAATTAATTTTTCAGGACAGTTTCTTATTTCTGTTGGATTATTTATTACTAACGCAGCAGTCTTTTCTAAGATATAGGTTGTTGTAATGTACCGCATATCAAATGGTGGATTCTGTCTGATAAATATGATATCCATTTCATTTAGGTTGATTACTACATCCTCTTTTGAAATGAAGCTACAATCATCAACGCTGACTTTCTGAGCAAGGGCAATTGGCTGATTTAACTTGAGTGCTAAATTATTAGGTGCATAAACAAAAATTTCGTACCTTTTTCTTTGCGCTTCTTTTATTAATGAAAATGTAGTATCAGCTTCAAAATTTATACTTTCATCCATCTGAAAAGCTACTTTCATTTATCCTCCCTTCCTATTACAATATAATATAGTACCATAAAAGTGTTAATAATGGAGCAAAGTATGGAATTAACAATAGGAAATAATGCACCTGATTTTAGCTTGCCAACAGATTCTGGTGAGATTTTATCACTGAGTGAATTTTTTGATAAAAAAAATGTAGTTCTTTATTTTTATCCTAAAGACGATACTCCGGGCTGCACAATGCAGGCACAAGGCTTTAGAGACAATGTAGAAAATTTCTCTTCTTTTGACACAGTGATAATTGGTGTATCAAAAGATAGCGTTAAGTGCCACGCTAACTTCAAAGCAAAATATTCTCTGCCATTTTCTTTAGTTTCTGATGAAAATGCTGAAATGTTGGAAAAGTATGGTGTTTGGGTAGAGAAAAGTATGTTTGGCAAAAAGTATATGGGAATAGAGCGCACTACTTTTTTAATAGATAAAAAAGGTAAAGTAGTGAAGATCTGGAAAAACGTAAAAGTTAGTGGACATGTTGATGAGGTTCTAGAAGAAGTAAGGAGAATATAAATTAAAGAATGACTACCCATTGCTATATAAAAAAACTGAAATTATATAACTTTCGTAGTCATTCAAACTTTGAACTGGATTTAGATGATAGACCAGTTGTAGTAACTGGCCAAAATGGTATTGGAAAAACTAATATACTTGAAGCAATCTCATTGCTTGCTAAAAGCAACGGAATGAAAAAAGCAAAAATCAATGAGATGCAAAATAGGCGCAGTAATGAAAGTTGGGTAGTGTATTATGATTTTTTCAATGGAGCAGAGCTTAACTCAATTGGTATAGGAAAGAATCTTAATAAGAAATTAATACAAATTGATGGGAAAACGCAGTCAAGCTACTCATCTTTGTATAGAATATCTAATGTAATATGGCTAATTCCACAAATGGACTATATTCTTCTTAATTCTCCAAGCGACAGGTTAAAATTTTTAGACCGTATAGTTTCACTATTTGAAGAAAATTACACCTATTGCTACATGAAATATAGAAAAGCTAAGCATGAGCGAAGTAAATTGCTTAGAGAGAATATTTTGGACGAAAGTTGGCTCTCTAGTCTTGAAAACGTCATGGCTACCAATGCAATTGATATTTTACGTATGCGATCATCTGTTTTAAAGATATTACAAGACACAATTGATAACCATTCCTGTAAGCTTTTTCCGAAGGCAAGTTTGAAATTCAGCAGCCAGCTAACTTTGGACGATACTGCAGAATATTTTCAGAATCGTCTAAAGGAAAACAGAGAAAAAGACTCATTAACTGGTAGAGTAACCTTTTCTGTACATAATGATAATTTTTGGGTTTTTTGCCAAAAAGGGGACATGCCAATAAATCTTTGTTCTACTGGAGAGCAAAAGCTATTACTGCTTTCTATCATCTTATCTAGTGTAAAAGCAAGGTGTATTCATTACAATAAAGCACCTATTCTTCTGCTTGACGATATAATGTCGCATCTGGATAAAGATTACAGAAAGTTGTTAATGGAGGAGGTGTTAAGCATTCAATGTCAAACTTGGATAACCGATGTAAATCAAGATAATTTCAATAACTATCTTTGCTCTTTCAAGTTTTTTGAATTATCAAGTAAATAAATTTCAAGCGTGCTGTCATACATCAAGCTCATATTCGGTATGTAAATCTCTAATTAAAGCCTCAGCGTGTTTTTTTTGAACAACTATACTGATCTTGATTTCGGACATTGTGACAGCAAGTATTTCTATCTTTTTTTCGCTTAAAACCTTGAGTGTGCGGTACATCACTTCAGTGTTAGACATAATACCAATACCAATTATTGAAATTTTAGCTATATTATTGTTTGCGACATAATTTTCATTTTTGTTCAATAACTTTGTCATTAAATCAACATCAAATTTAGAAATCAAAAAGCTTGACCCATGTATCATGTCAACTTTAACGTTTGCTCCTGCTATATCTCTTAAAGTATCCAGAGTATTTGCAAAGTTAGTAAAAGTTACAAGAGCTTCGTGAGTGCTATAAGTTATTCCAGTAATTAAGTATCTTTCCAGTACATCTTTTTCGTGTAGTACTGTAGTGCCTTCTACTTCCTCAAAAGTGGATAACACTTGCACCTTAATATTATGCTTCATTGCAAGTTGTACTGAACGATTATGCAATATTTTAGCACCAGATGACGACATCTCCAATATTTCATTGTAAGAGATAGATTTAAGCTTGCGTGCCCTTGGAACAATTTTTGGGTCTGCTGTATATATTCCGTCAATATCAGTAAAAATTTCACAAGTCCTAATACCAAAGACTACAGCAAAGGCAATTGCTGAGATGTCAGATCCTCCTCTACCAAAAGTAGTGATTCTATCATCGTATATACCCTGAAAACCAGCAATGATTGCAGCAGTATAACCCTCAGCAAAAGATCTTTTTACATGGTCAATTTTTATCTTTTTTATTTTAGACTCAGAATAAAAATTATCCGTTAGAATTGGTAACTGCCAGGCGAGCCATGATTTAGCATTAACTCCGATAGATTGAAGAGTGATAGCTAATAATGCGCAAGAGATCTGTTCTCCTGCTGAAAGGAGAACATCATACTCTGATAACTCTTGTCTACAATTTAAATTTGAAATTTGCCTAGCTTGAAAAGCCATTTGATCAGTGAATCCTGCAGCAGCAGATACAACAGCGATTACATTACAACCTTTCTCAATATCATTTTTTATCAGGTTTGCAACTCGATTTAAGTCAGTTAGTGAAGTCCCACCAAATTTTTTTATGATTATTTTGTTCATAGTTACAATAAGGTCAATTTTTCACCTTTCTAGAGAGTATAGCTGCTTAATTAAATGTGTTTTTTCTGGTCACTAATTAAAGTGATATAGGGCTATTCATCTTTATCATTACCAAGTTCTTTTAACATACTGTAGTTGCCTTTTCTAAATTTACCTTTTAAAGATGTAACTCCACTTTCGCTAATTCCACTTAAACTTAATGCTGCTCCACCTAGCTGTAATCCAATTTCAGATGTTTCAGGAATAATTTTACTAGCCCCTAGATCTTTATAAACCTCCACATTATTCAAATCTGGCAAACGTATTATAATATTTACATGCGGAAAATTTGCTGCAACTAGAGAAACTATTTTCTTTATAGTAACTTCGTTCTTTATCGAAACCACAAGAGCTTGAGCTCTTTCTATTCCTACTGATTTTAAAATTTCATATCTTGTAGCATCTCCAAGATATATAGGAAAACTGTCATTTTTTCCTTCTTTTACTATTTTTGATTGAATATCTACAACAACATAACTTAAATGCTCTGCAGTAAGCATTTTTGTTACCATATATCCCACTCTACCAAACCCAGCAACTATTACGTGATTATAAAGGTCTTGTGTGTCTGTTGCGATTGCTTCATCGTCTAGTATTATTTTTTCAGTGCTAAATGAATTTGCTATCCAGTCTCCAATTCCTGATAAAAGAGGAGTAAAAGCCATAGTTACTGTAGTTACTATCATAAGCACTTGAGCGATTTCACTTGATAGTACATCTAATTCATCTGCTAAACGGAATAAAATAAATGCAAATTCACCGCCTTGTGCAAGCAGTAATCCAGCTTGTATTGCAGGTGCACTTCTAAATCCAAAAAATCTACACAATGTATATATAATGGACGTCTTTAAAACGATAAGGATAATTGATAATAAAGTAACGAGTGGTAACTTATTGAGTAAAAGGTCAATATCAATAGACATGCCAACAGTCATAAAGAATAAACCAAGAAATAAGTCTTTAAATGGCAATACTGCATGTTCTACCGAATTCCTGTGTTCTGTTTCTGCAACTAGTAACCCAGCAACAAATGCGCCTAATGCCATTGATAAATGAAATTGTTCAGTAATAAATGCTGATCCTAATATTATCAGAAGTGTTGTTGATATAAAGATTTCATTACTCTCCATTTTGGCAATAACCGAAAACAATGGCCTCAGTAATAACCTACCAGTTACAAATATCAACACCAATGCAATAGCTGCTTGCACTAATGAGCCTGCCAACGAGCTTATTAAGCTGTGTTCAGAATTGCCAGTAAGCAGGGGCACTAGTACTATTAGAGGTACCACTGCAAAGTCCTGCATTAGTAGCACTGCTATTGACAATCTACCAACTTGGCTTGCTTGAGAACCCTTTTCTTGCAGAACCTGCAACACTATTGCTGTTGAGGATAGTGCAAGTCCACCACCAATAACTGCTGCCATGTTTATGCTCACTCCAAAGGCGAGAGCGATGCACCATATTGCTATCATAGTAACTATAACTTGGAGAGAACCAAACCCAAACACATGCCTACGCATGGCGATAAGGCGTTCAAATGTCAATTCAAGACCTATAATGAACAATAGGAAAACTACGCCAAACTCTGCAAAGTTATCCATTACTTCAACTGAATGTATCAGATTAAATCCATGAGAACCAATCAATGCACCTGCAACAAAGTAACCAAGTACTGGGCTAATATTCATTTTCCAAAACGCTATGACTATAAACACAGCAGCAGAGAGTAAAATTATAATATCAAACAAATGCTGAGAGCCGCTGTGCATAATATTTAACCTGTAGAATTAGACCATTTTATTGAACAACCAATGCTTGATTTTTGGTCAACTGGAGGATTGCTAGTTTCTGCAATAAATTTCATGGCTTGAAATAAATCACTACTTCCTACTTCGTAACTTTGAACTTTCTCTTTTTTTGTGTTGTTAAAACGCCCGCGATAGCAGAGGGCTAGCTTGGAATTAAAGCCAAAAAAATCAGGGGTACAAACAGCACCATACTCTTTAGCTACTTCTTGGTTATTGTCAATCAAATATGGAAATGTAAACTTATTTTCCTTGGCAAAATTAATCATGTTTTCAAAGGAGTCTTCTGGGTACTCATTTACATCATTTGGCATGATTGCAACGGTGTTTACCTGATAATCTTTTTTCAACAAATTAACATCGCTTACTAGATTGCTAATAATTGATTGAACGTAAGGACAGTGATTGCATATAAACATTACAATGAGACCATTTTCCCCATAGCAGTCACTTAATGTATAATATTTGTTATCCACTCCCAGGAGATTGAAATTCTTTGCAGTAAAGTCTAAATCTATCTTAGGAGTGTCTAGCGTAATCATAGCTCATAGAGAATTGTATACCATAATTTATGATCTTATTGCTTAAATGTCAAATAGTTTCTATGTACACTGTTTGCATTTAGCATTGTAATTATAAAATTTATGTTCATAACCTTCGAAGGAATAGATGGTTCTGGTAAAACAACACAGTCTGAGTTACTTGCAAATTATTTCAAGCAAATTCACGGTGAAAATAATGTCGTATTGACTAGAGAACCAGGTGGTACTGATTTTGCAGAAAAAATAAGAGGATTACTACTTAAGGATAATATTGATCCTATTTCTGAACTCTTGCTGCTTATCTCGATGAGGCACGAACATATGAAAAAATTAATATTGCCAGCTCTTAAAGAGGGAAAGACAGTTATTTGTGATCGATTTATCGATTCAACTATTGCGTATCAAGGGTATGGGCTAGGTGTTGACTTGAGTCTAATAAGAGACTTACACAAATTAGTGGAAATTAAATATCCAGATATCACATTTATTTTAGATATTGATGTTCAAGTTGGACTCAGCAGAGCAAAAGACAAAAATAAATATGAAGAGATGGACGTTGATTTTTATAATAAAGTTCGAGAAGGATTTCAAGAAATAGCTATAAAAGAATCTAATAGATGTAATGTTATTACTGGAATTGCAGATAAAGACAACAATAAAGTGTATAGTGAAATTATTGATGTAATAAGAAAAAAGAAAAAAGGCATGCAGCCGCTATAATCTTGTCAATAAATACCCTGAGTTTTTTACTGAATGCTGCGATTGAGCCTACAGGTCAAAAACAAGCTTTGAGTCAGAAATATCATTGCTATTATGATTAAGAGAAATCGCGATGTTTGTACAATTGAAAGATGGTTGCGGGAGTAGGATTTGAACCTACGACCTTCAGGTTATGAGCCTGACGAGCTACCGAGCTGCTCCATCCCGCGTCGTTGCTTATTTATTATTATATGCGTAATGATAATAAATAAAAGAATAAAATCACACTATTACATATATTTATATATCTATTAACCTTTCTTAACATGATAGTAATACCAATTCCCGCTATACAAGCAACGAATAGAAAATAATGGAAAAAAGCCATACTGAAGTAAGTAAAATAGCGAGGTTTAGATGGCATTAAGATCAAAATTATTGGATGAAAAAGTGGTGAAATCAGCAAAAGAGATGCTGAAGAGAGTAAGAAATAATGCGTATGTTGCAAAAAAACTAAATGCTGTAATTGCAGCAAAAAAGCACAGTATAACAGCTGTAGCAAAAATATGTTGCATTTCGAGAAAGGCAATTACTACATGGATAAAGCACATAAAATTTGGAAGAGAAGAAAAATTATTTGCTCCACCTCAACGCCGTAGAAAAACTATATTGAACCAAAGTCAACTTGAACGAATTGAGTTGTGGATAGAGGAAAACCCCAATATTACTATTAGAGAAATGAGAATAAGAATCCAAGAAAGATTTGGTTTGAATATCAGAAAATCCGCAATACATCGTAATATGCAAAGAATGAAATTCTCATATATCACACCAAGACCAGTTCATAGTGGACAAGATAAAAACAAGCAAGAGGAGTTTAAAAAAAAACCTCAATGAAACTATTGTCATGCATTCTGAAAAAGAGCTATTTTTCTTCGATGAATCACGGTTTGGTACACATTCGAAAGTTGGACATGGGTGGTTTAAAAAAGGCAGTAGGACACAGGTTAAGGTAAAATTAGGTAGGGAAAATTTTTATCTCTATAGTGCAGTTAATCCCAGAAATGGAGAGAATTTTAGCTTATTTGCACCAAACGTCAACACTGATTGTATAAATATATTCCTTGAACAGATGTCGCAATATTTAGGAATACGAAAGGCTTTTCTCTTGATGGATTGCGCTAGTTGGCATAAGTCAAAAAATTTAAAGGCACCTAAAAATATCGAAATTATATACCTACCACCATACTCACCTGAACTCAATCCTGTTGAGAGGTTTTGGTTATATATAAAACAGAACATTTTACGCAATAAAATCTACGATACAATTGTTCTGCTTGAATGCGCTTTGTGTAAATTTATTACCTCTCTTTCCCCTTCCACGGTTAAACAACTCTGCTATGCTTCTTATTTGGTTCATTAATAATGAGAATTGGTATTACCAAGAAAAACTTAGCATAACTTTTGTGCTCAAAAAAACTTCTGGATTCCAGAATCAAGTGCTGGAATGACATGGTGAAATATTATTAAAGTAGCCTCTGTTCCAGTGTCCATTTGGTGTCATTCAAGTCAGCTCTCTTCTTGTCATATCAGTACTGGTATCCAGAAAACTGACCAGGTTGGTCACGCGCTGGCTCTCTAAACGCTAATTCTGGATTAAAAAGAGAATAGAAAAGTCAGGAGAGTAGGGTAAACTCAACAAATAGAAAAAATAGATGAGGTTACCCATGGAAGATATAACAAAACTGTTTTGTCTGGTCGATGATTTTTGCAGAGATATAGAGAAAAATTTTGCAGATAAACTACTGCCAAACGGTAAAACCCACAAGAGTGCCAGAAATTACACATTCGGAAATTATCACAATAATCCTCCTGTATCAGCAATCTCCCTGTGAAAATTTTAAGGCTTTCTACCTGCATTACCTAACATTGCTCTACAAATCAGAGTTTTCGAAGTTGCCTTCATACACTAGGTTTGTTGCTCTAAAGCCCAGGGTTTTGTGGCATTTAGCCATGCTATTACAGTGCCTTTGCGGATGGTCAGAACTTACTGGAATCTCATACATAGATACAACTCCTATTGCAGTTTGCCATGCAAAAAGAATATCAAGAAATAAGGTTTTTGCTGGAATTGCAAAATTAAGCAAGAGTACATATGGCTGGTTTTTCGGCTTTAAACTACATTTGATAATTAACGAGAAAGGTGAAATTCAAGCTTTTACGCTTACAAGAGGTAATGTTGACGATAGAGAGCCTGTAGCAAACCTAACTAAGAAATTAACCGGTCTTTTGTTTGGTGATAAAGGCTATATTAAAAAAGAGCTTTTCCAAGAGTTGTTTAACCGCGGTTTGAAACTTGTTACCAAGGTGAAAAAGGGGATGAAAAACGCATTAATTTCACTACATGAAAAGATTTTGCTGAGAAAAAAGTCGATCATTGAGACGATTTTTGGCTACCTCAAAAATAGACTTGAAATTGAACATACTCGCCATAGATCTCCCGTTAATTTCTTGGTTCACATCTTTTCTACTCTCATTTCCTATTCCTTGAAATCCAAAAAGCCTTCCATTTCCTATACTTTCTTCCTTCCTTAATCCAGAATTAGCGTTCTAAACGCTAATTCTGGATTAAAAAGAGAATAGAAAAGTCAGGAGAGTAGGGTAAACTCAACAAATAGAAAAAAATAGATGAGGTTACCCATGGAAGATATAACAAAACTGTTTTGTCTGGTCGATGATTTTTGCAGAGATATAGAGAAAAATTTTGCAGATAAACTACTGCCAAACGGTAAAAACCCACAAGAGTGCCAGAAATTACACATTCGGAAATTATCACAATAATCCTCCTGTATCAGCAATCTCCCTGTGAAAATTTTAAGGCTTTCTACCTGCATTACCTAACATTGCTCTACAAATCAGAGTTTTCGAAGTTGCCTTCATACACTAGGTTTGTTGCTCTAAAGCCCAGGGTTTTGTGGCATTAATACCAAATTCCATTACTAATCGAACAAATAAGAAACATTACAAACTCGTTTAATAGTAGCACTGGAAATACTGACAATAAAATTACACAGAACATCTTCAAGTAAGCCTATGGTATCGTAGACTCTGTTGCGTAAAGTATTGTGTTTGATATATTGCCACAACCTCTCAACAGGATTCAGTTCTGGTGAATAAGGAGGCAAGTATATAATGGTAATGTTTTTCTGAATTTTCAAACTTTTTGATCTATGCCAGCCTGCACAATCCATTACAAGAAAGGCTTTTTTCGTGCCTAAATCTTTCGACATCTGCTCCAGAAATATATTCATACAATCAGTGTTTACATATGGAGCAAGTAGGCTAATTTTCTTACCACTTCTTGGATTTACCGCACTGTAGATATAGAAATTTTGTCTACCAATTTTCATTTAACCTGCGTTCTGACCCCTTTTTTAAACCATCCGTGTCCGATTTTTGAATGAGTTCCAAATCGTGATTCATCAAAAAAATACCTCCTTTTCAGGGTGGGAATTGATTATTTTATTGAAGTATTTTTTAAACTCTTCTTGCTTGTTTTTATCTTGTTTATGGTGAATTGGCCTCGGTGTTATATAAGAAAACTTCATCCTTTGTATCTCACGATGCACTGTTGATTTGCTAATGTTTAGGCCAAATTCCTCTGAGATTTTTATTTGCACTTCCTTAATAGTAATATTTGGATTTCTTTCTACCCATATTTCAATTTGCTCACGTTGATTTTTGTTTAATTTGCTTTTTCTTCGCCGCTGAGAAGGGGAAAATAATTTTTCTACTCTACCAAATTTTAGATGCTTTATCCATTCAGTCAAAGCAGTCCTTGAAATTTTACATATTCTTGCCACAGCGCTTATACTACTTTCTTTTCCTGCTATCACCGCTTGTAACTTTTTTGAAACATATGCGTTATTTCTGACCTTTTTTAACATTTCTTTCGCCAAATTTACAACTTTTTCGTCTAACAGTTTTGACCTTAATGCCATTTATACCTCTCTATTTTATCTACTCTAGTATCACTTCTTTCCCATTATTGTCTATCTGTTCTTTACATAGTGGGAATTGGTATAAGTTCTTGAGCTATTGCCTTAATAAATTCAGTAACTCCATTCCTTATTCTTGTTTTCTTAGTATTATTAGCCATATCACGCAATTTTTGACAATTTTGCAATAAATCAACTAGCAACTCTCCTAGATTCTTTTTCGCGTTACTATTTTGCTCAACCATTACAGCTGCTCCCGAATCTTCAATATGTTTTGCATTATAAAATTGATGGTTATCTTTTGAGTGAGGATAAGGAATATATACAGCAGGACGCTCAGCAAGAGTAATCTCTGCTATTGAAGTTGCCCCCGCTCTGCTAATTACCAAATGAGCATTGGCCAGTTTATTTTCCATATCATCGAGAAACTCACTTAACTCACAATCAATTCCTTCACTTTTGTATAGACTCTTGACCTTGTTTATATTTTTCTTTGTACATTGCTGCGTTACTCTAATCCTCTCTTTTACTTCAACAGGTAGATCACAAATTACGCTGCTCACTACATCATCAAAAAAATTTGCACCCTGACTGCCTGCTATTATTAACACGTTTAAAACTGTTTCAGCTCTAGAATAGCCTTGTGCTTCTATATCGACAAAATTTCCTGTAAAAACGCATTTACTACCTTCTGCATACTTAGTCTCTGGAAAGCTAGTTGCAATTAATTTTGCACTCTTGAAAAAGAATCTATTTACTCTCCCTAAAACTATATTTTGTTCATGTAAAATTATAGGTATAGAAAAAATCTTTGCTGCAAAAAGAGTTGAAAAAGAAGCGTAGCTACCAAAACCAATGATCAGCTTTGGTTTTAATTTTCTTGTTTGATACAGTGCTAATACACAACTATACATTAACAAAAAGAGAAACTTCAATTTGTTGCCACTTGGCTTGCACAATGGTAAAATATAACTTTCTATATTGATGGTTTTTTGATCAGTGAATAATATACAATTGTGCCCTTGTACCTTTAGTGCTTTTGCTAAGGTTATAGCTGGAAAAATATGCCCACCTGTACCGCCTGTTGCTAGAATAATATCCATCTGTAAATAGCAATTTGATAATAGATTATTAATCATTTTTTAATAATCCGCATGTAAAATTTTGTTAAGCTTTATGATAGTTGAGTTAAAAATGCCTGAAAGCAGCAACAGTAAAAACGTGAAAAACAAGCCTCAAGAGCAAAGAGAAGGCGGAAGAGGAGGTTTTATAGGATTACTAAAAAGCATAACAAAAGCTCTTTTTAACTCAGTTGTTGATCTACCTCAGCAAGAACGACTCAATAAAAATATTGATAGACAACAAGGTTTAGACAGTAAAAGAAAAAGCCCAGAGGATCTTAATCAGAAAAAAAAGCTTGAAGTGAAAGAAGCAGCTGAAGGGTTAAAAGAAAAGTTAGAAAAATCTGATATTGGTAATCAATCTATTAGAATTGAATCGCCTAATCAGGATAATTGTAGCTCTAAAACAATGAATCGTTAGCTTAACTATTTAACGATTCATCATCTGCAGCAAGTGCTGATTCGTGTATAATTTCCGAAATAGTTGGATGAGGAAAAATCGTAGATTTTATGTCGCAGTCTGTTCCCTCTAGTTGCTTTGCAAGAGCGAAATTGCTAATTAACTCTGTTACTTCCGCTCCTATCATGTGAGCTCCAAGAAGTTCGCCTGTTTTTTTGTCTATAATTGTTTTCACTAAACCTTCAGTTTCACTTAGTGCAATAGATTTACCATTAAAGTTGGAGTGAAATTTTCCTACTTTTATATCGTATCCACTTTTTATTGCCTGTTCCTCAGTAAGGCCAACGCTTGCTACTTGCGGATGAGAGTAAGTGCAATTTGGTATGCACTCTTTTTTTAACTTATGAGCATTTTTACCAGCAATTTTCTCAACACAGATTACAGCTTCATGACTTGCTTTATGCGCTAAACATGGGGGACCAGCGACATCACCTATTGCATACACACTTGTTTCACTTGTTTCATACCATTCATTCGTTTCAATAAAACCAGAAGAACTCAACTTAATTTTTGTATTTTCTAAACCTATATTTTTAGTGTTTGCTTGAACGCCAACTGCAACAATCACCCTATCAAATTCTTTGCTCTCACCACTACTTAGTAACACTTGAGCAAAGTCTTTATTTTTAGTCAAAGCTTTTACGCTACTGTTTGTATATATTTTTATCCTTTGTTTTGTGAATATTTCTTGTGCTAAATTTGAAATATCTTTATCTTCCATCGGCAAAATAGTGTCTTTTACTTCTATAATTGTTACATCAACTCCCAAAGTACTATAAAAACTTGCAAACTCTATTCCTATCGCACCAGAACCTATGATTAGTAGAGATTTTGGTAACTTCTTTGGAGTCATAGCGTGCTGCGCATTCCATATTAAATCTCCATCTACTTCGATTCCAGGAAGATTTCTTGCCCTTACACCTGTTGCTAAAATGATATGCTTAGAAGAAATTTCCTCCTCCTTCTTATCATTAAGAATTTTTACAACATAGTTACCTGCAAGTTTACCAAAGCCTTGATGAACTTTGATGTTATTTTTTTTCATCAAATACTCAACACCACTTGATAGCTTATCAACAACGTTCCTTGAATATTTCACTATTGATTGTATATCAAAACTTGTATCCTTTGCTTTTATGCCAAATTCTTCTGATCTTCTTATTAATCTATAAACTTCAGACGCTCTAAGTAGCGATTTTGTTGGTATACATCCCCAATTTAAGCATATACCACCCAAATTTTCCTCCCTTTCAACAATTGCAGTTTTAAGTCCAAGCTGCGCCGCTCTAATTGCTGCTATATAACCACCAGGACCGCTGCCTATAACTGTAATATCATACTCATTCATCAGTTTTCTTCGTATGCAAAAGACTATATATAACAGATGGAACCCGTATGATCAATGCTCAGGTGCATAGAAGCGGCTTGACAAACCTTCCCACTTTTCTTCTTATATCAATAAGAGTATTTATCCTTGTTTTTAATCTCTGCAGATTTAACAACAAAATTCAGTAAAAAACTCAGATATTTATTGGCAAATTACATAAAATTATAGCGGCTGCATGTTTTTTAAATTTTTTCTACTTCAGCCAAAACACGCTTGTTAGCACATTATCAATTTATACCAATTCTCATTATTAATGAACCAAATAAGAAGCATAGCAGAGTTGTTTAACCGTGGAAACGCTAATTCTGGATTAAGGAAGGAAGAAAGTATAGGAAATGGAAGGCTTTTTGGATTTCAAGGAATAGGAAATGAGAGTAGAAAAGATGTGAACCAAGAAATTAACGGGAGATCTATGGCGAGTATGTTCAATTTCAAGTCTATTTTTGAGGTAGCCAAAAATCGTCTCAATGATCGACCTTTTTCTCAGCAAAATCTTTTCATGTAGTGAAATTAATGTGTTTTTCATCCCCTTTTTCACCTTGGTAACAAGTTTCAAACCGCGGTTAAACAACTCTTGGAAAAGCTCTTTTTTAATATAGCCTTTATCACCAAACAAAAGACCGGTTAATTTCTTAGTTAGGTTTGCTACAGGCTCTCTATCGTCAACATTACCTCTTGTAAGCGTAAAAGCTTGAATTTCACCTTTCTCGTTAATTATCAAATGTAGTTTAAAGCCGAAAAACCAGCCATATGTACTCTTGCTTAATTTTGCAATTCCAGCAAAAACCTTATTTCTTGATATTCTTTTTGCATGGCAAACTGCAATAGGAGTTGTATCTATGTATGAGATTCCAGTAAGTTCTGACCATCCGCAAAGGCACTGTAATAGCATGGCTAAATGCCACAAAACCCTGGACTTTAGAGCAACAAACCTAGTGTATGAAGGCAACTTCGAAAACTCTGATTTGTAGAGCAATGTTAGGTAATGCAGGTAGAAAGCCTTAAAATTTTCACAGGGAGATTGCTGATACAGGAGGATTATTGTGATAATTTCCGAATGTGTAATTTCTGGCACTCTTGTGGGTTTTTTACCGTTTGGCAGTAGTTTGTCTGCAAAATTTTTCTCTATATCTCTGCAAAAATCATCGACCAGACAAAACAGTTTTGTTATATCTTCCATGGGTAACCTCATCTATTTTTTTCTATTTGTTGAGTTTACCCTACTCTCCTGACTTTTCTATTCTCTTTATTAATCCAGAATTAGCGTTGGAAGGGGAAAGAGAGGTAATAAATTGTGTGATTCATAGAGGTTATTGCAACTAATTTATCAGATCAAGTCTGAACTTGAAATATCTGTTAAGAGGTTTTGTATTTTTGAAGTGACTTTAACTCTTGGTTATGTTTGTAATTTTGCATGACAAATGTTTCTTTTGATGAAGTATAATTTTTTTGTATTTCACTTAGACAAGGAATTGTTTTTTCCAGTTCTTTATATTTTTCCCAAGGAGTCTTTCCCTGAAGAAAGCTATGAGGACGTTGTTTATTATAATATTCTTCCCAATCCCTAAGCTTGACTTGCAATTCATAATCCTTAATGTTAACGCTACTATAAAATTCATCTAAATCTGTACGCTGCGCTCTTTCTACTTTACCATTTCAATGTGGGGAAAACGGCTTAATTGGACGGAATTTTATTTTCCATTCTTTTAGACACTCTTGCACTTCGTAAGTAAAAAATTCTTGTCCTCTATCGGTTTGAATCCTTTGACAATGAAATGGAGCCCTTTCCCTTAATTGTTTTAAGAAATCCAGAGTATTTTTTGAAGTACGCCTTGAGTATAATGCGATAACTTTATAACGCGTACAATCATCTATAGCAGTATATTGATAAAGCCCCGAGGATATTTTGCAAACATCCATTTGTACACGCTCTCCTGGCACTTTGCAGTTATAACGCTTAATCTGCTTGCGATAGTGGCGTTTAATACGTAAAAGACTTACATCGTGTTTCTTCAAAATTTTGTGTATAGTAGCCAATGCAAAAGAGATATCATGTAAACGCTTCAATTCAGCTTGAATACGTCTTGCTCCTAATTTTCTAGCTTTTCTCAGATGAAGAATGAGCTGCTCATTTGACTCGTTGATTTTTTGTAAGGGTAAAGTTTTAGGCCTGCTACTAAGGTTTGACAATCCCTGTGCACCTAGCTTTTCATAACGTTTGTACCATTTTCGTAAGGTAAAGCGTGAAATGTTATAGTGTTGACACACTTTACCTGCATGACCTAATTTTTTGTATAATTCTATCCAATTCAAACGCAACTTAACTTTGGTATCCATTTACTGATTGCCTCTTGTTGATGAATTTATTCATATTGTTGTAATAAGGTATTTAAACTATCACAAGTCAAAGTTTTTATTTTATCTTACATTTTTGCTGTAATAACCTCTATGAATCACACAGATTAAGTTGTGTCTAATACAACTTACCACAGATTGGTCACAATTTTCTCTGAAAGACAGGTATAGAAAAACTAGAGTATCTACCTTAACTTCCCCAAATTTGCTTTAACTTGACGCGTATGATTTATTTAACACTCCTTCATAAATTCCAGTTTAAACTTTGTTCTAGGTTGATTGTTATATTATTGATGTCACTGATTGATAGCTTATTATCAAAACCAGTATATAAATTTTCACTATAGCAGCATTCTTCTACTAGATCAGAATTATTTTTATAGTGTAATCTATTATCTTTATAGAAGATGAATTCATCTATCAGTGTTCCTATCTTTTTTTCTCCCTGTTGTACTTTAAAAACATCGACTTTACCTCCTGTTGTTTTGTCTTTTAGGTGAAATATTGGCCTCCAATCATAGCAATATTTTAAAACCTCACCTCTTTCTAAGGATAAATGATTCATTTCAACAAATTTCGGTAATTCTCTGTATTCAGGATCATATTTTTTATATTCAGAAAGTAAATTCCCTAAACTGTTACATAATGCAAGCTTCAATCTCCCTTCACGATCATATACTGTTCTTAAAAAGTGAAACTCCTTTGGTACCTTTATATTTGTCTCAGTAATATGGTTGCGTATATGCAGATCACCATTCTGAAAGAAATATCCTATGTTTGCAAATGTACCAATATCGTTGTTTTGGCTGTCAACTATTTTTGCACTGCTGATTTCACCGTAACTTTCTCCTTTTATTATCTTGAGAGACATATTTACGTTTTGATTTTGAAGTTTTCTTAATACTGTTTCTCTGTTTTCTTCATTATTGTTAATAATATTAGCTAAATTGTCACTAATTTTACTTTCATATGAATCATTTGAGAGTATTTTAAGCAATGATTGATCTATCTTATCAGGATCAATACTGTTTACTGGAAAAGAATCATTTTTTAGAACATTTCCTACATCTTGCTTAAATGTATTATCAGATTTTAGTTTAGAGGCAACTTCTGTTTTTAAAGTACTACGTTTATTTGAATCATCGATAATATTTTTTGCAACATCTTCAGGTTTGGAATCCTCACCTTTAGGTCCTGGATCACCTTTAAGACCTTGTGGTCCTGGATCACCCTTAGGACCTCTCGCTAATGTTTGAAACTCATTATCAGATTTTAGTTTAGAGGCAACTTCTGTTTTTAAAGTATTAAGTTTATTTGAATCATCGATAATATTTTTTGCAACATCTTCAGGCTTTGCATCTTGACCTTTTAGTCCTGGATCACCCTTAGGACCTTTCGCTAATCCTTGAAATTCATTATCAGATTTTAGTTTAGAGGCAACTTCTGTTTTTAAAGTACTACGTTTATTTGAATCATCGATAATATTTTTTGCAACATCTTCAGGTTTGGAATCCTCACCTTTAGGTCCTGGATCACCTTTAAGACCTTGTGGTCCTGGATCACCCTTAGGACCTCTCGCTAATGTTTGAAACTCATTATCAGATTTTAGTTTAGAGGCAACTTCTGTTTTTAAAGTATTAAGTTTATTTGAATCATCGATAATATTTTTTGCAACATCTTCAGGCTTTGCATCTTGACCTTTTAGTCCTGGATCACCCTTAGGACCTTTCGCTAATCCTTGAAATTCATTATCAGATTTTAGTTTAGAGGCAACTTCTGTTTTTAAAGTACTACGTTTATTTGAATCATCGATAATATTTTTTGCAACATCTTCAGGTTTGGAATCCTCACCTTTAGGTCCTGGATCACCTTTAAGACCTTGTGGTCCTGGATCACCCTTAGGACCTCTCGCTAATGTTTGAAACTCATTATCAGATTTTAGTTTAGAGGCAACTTCTGTTTTTAAAGTATTAAGTTTATTTGAATCATCGATAATATTTTTTGCAACATCTTCAGGCTTTGCATCTTGACCTTTTAGTCCTGGATCACCCTTAGGACCTTTCGCTAATCCTTGAAATTCATTATCAGATTTTAGTTTAGAGGCAACTTCTGTTTTTAAAGTACTACGTTTATTTGAATCATCGATAATATTTTTTGCAACATCTTCAGGTTTGGAATCCTCACCTTTAGGTCCTGGATCACCTTTAAGACCTTGTGGTCCTGGATCACCCTTAGGACCTCTCGCTAATGTTTGAAACTCATTATCAGATTTTAGTTTAGAGGCAACTTCTGTTTTTAAAGTATTAAGTTTATTTGAATCATCGATAATATTTTTTGCAACATCTTCAGGCTTTGCATCTTGACCTTTTAGTCCTGGATCACCCTTAGGACCTTTCGCTAATCCTTGAAATTCATTATCAGATTTTAGTTTAGAGGCAACTTCTGTTTTTAAAGTACTACGTTTATTTGAATCATCGATAATATTTTTTGCAACATCTTCAGGTTTGGAATCCTCACCTTTAGGTCCTGGATCACCTTTAAGACCTTGTGGTCCTGGATCACCCTTAGGACCTCTCGCTAATGTTTGAAACTCATTATCAGATTTTAGTTTAGAGGCAACTTCTGTTTTTAAAGTATTAAGTTTATTTGAATCATCGATAATATTTTTTGCAACATCTTCAGGCTTTGCATCTTGACCTTTTAGTCCTGGATCACCCTTAGGACCTTTCGCTAATCCTTGAAATTCATTATCAGATTTTAGTTTAGAGGCAACTTCTGTTTTTAAAGTACTACGTTTATTTGAATCATCGATAATATTTTTTGCAACATCTTCAGGTTTGGAATCCTCACCTTTAGGTCCTGGATCACCTTTAAGACCTTGTGGTCCTGGATCACCCTTAGGACCTCTCGCTAATGTTTGAAACTCATTATCAGATTTTAGTTTAGAGGCAACTTCTGTTTTTAAAGTATTAAGTTTATTTGAATCATCGATAATATTTTTTGCAACATCTTCAGGCTTTGCATCTTGACCTTTTAGTCCTGGATCACCCTTAGGACCTTTCGCTAATCCTTGAAATTCATTATCAGATTTTAGTTTAGAGGCAACTTCTGTTTTTAAAGTACTACGTTTATTTGAATCATCGATAATATTTTTTGCAACATCTTCAGGTTTGGAATCCTCACCTTTAGGTCCTGGATCACCTTTAAGACCTTGTGGTCCTGGATCACCCTTAGGACCTCTCGCTAATGTTTGAAACTCATTATCAGATTTTAGTTTAGAGGCAACTTCTGTTTTTAAAGTATTAAGTTTATTTGAATCATCGATAATATTTTTTGCAACATCTTCAGGCTTTGCATCTTGACCTTTTAGTCCTGGATCACCCTTAGGACCTTTCGCTAATCCTTGAAATTCATTATCAGATTTTAGTTTAGAGGCAACTTCTGTTTTTAAAGTACTACGTTTATTTGAATCATCGATAATATTTTTTGCAACATCTTCAGGTTTGGAATCCTCACCTTTAGGTCCTGGATCACCTTTAAGACCTTGTGGTCCTGGATCACCCTTAGGACCTCTCGCTAATGTTTGAAACTCATTATCAGATTTTAGTTTAGAGGCAACTTCTGTTTTTAAAGTATTAAGTTTATTTGAATCATCGATAATATTTTTTGCAACATCTTCAGGCTTTGCATCTTGACCTTTTAGTCCTGGATCACCCTTAGGACCTCTCGCTAATGTTTGAAACTCATTATCAGATTTTAGTTTAGAGGCAACTTCTGTTTTTAAAGTATTAAGTTTATTTGAATCATCGATAATATTTTTTGCAACATCTTCAGGCTTTGCATCTTGACCTTTTAGTCCTGGATCACCCTTAGGACCTTTCGCTAATCCTTGAAATTCATTATCAGATTTTAGTTTAGAGGCAACTTCTGTTTTTAAAGTACTACGTTTATTTGAATCATCGATAATATTTTTTGCAACATCTTCAGGTTTGGAATCCTCACCTTTAGGTCCTGGATCACCTTTAAGACCTTGTGGTCCTGGATCACCCTTAGGACCTCTCGCTAATGTTTGAAACTCATTATCAGATTTTAGTTTAGAGGCAACTTCTGTTTTTAAAGTATTAAGTTTATTTGAATCATCGATAATATTTTTTGCAACATCTTCAGGCTTTGCATCTTGACCTTTTAGTCCTGGATCACCCTTAGGACCTTTAACAGCTTGCTGAAAGTGAATATCATATTTGAGAGCACGTTCTACATCTTCCCTAATCTTCCTGTCATGTTTAAGCCTATCTGCAACCTCGCTTGCTAAATCACCTGAGGTTGCAACACTCTCTGATAACACTCGAATATGAGGAGAATTAAAAAGAATTTGCTTTACAACATCTTCAGGATCTACATTTTTACCTGGAGATCCTTGAGGACCAGGTGGTCCTTTTAAGAGTGATTTAAGTTTATTTATCTCAGAGCCCTCATTATTACCATCAGTTTCAATCTTTCTTTTAAGCTCTGTAATAATTTCATCTATATTCATATATTCCTCTTACAAAAATGTTTGTAGAAAATTTTGTACACCGATTAAGCATTTTTCATTCCCCAAAGTTTCTTTTGCTTTATTGGTAATATTTAAGATTTTATTATTTTGTTCATCTTGAGTATTGAGAATAGTAAGTATTTCTTGACCTATATCATATTCACCACCTTTTACACCTTCTAAAATTTCTTGTACTTTATGACTAATCTTTAAGAATTTTATAATCTCTGAATCATTAGTTTCAAGAATAGTGTTTATTTCATTATGTAGAATGTTTTGACTTCTTTCTTGAGCATTAAAAATTTCTTTTGCTTTATCGAGAAGCTTTGAGATTTTATTATTTTGCTCATCTTTGGTATTAAGAATAGTAAGTATTTCATGAGCTAGTTGATTTCTCTTGCTTTCAATTCGATTTGCAACTTCAAGTAACGGTAAGGATACTCCCGCAATCTTTTTATTTTCGTACCTTGCCAGAGGTGATGATGATACTAGATAGTAGTGATCAATCAGAGGTTGAATAATTCTACTTTCCTCATCCCAAAAGAATTGAGGCTCCAATTCATATTCTAGTTTTAAATTTCCTTCATCCGATTCAACTAGTGTTAATTTTTCATTTGTAAGATAATTATTAATATTCCTTATTCCCACATTTATAAGTTTTCCTTCTGGATATGAATCCTTTTCTTTTCTAAAAGATATAGTGAAGTCGCTTAGATACGCTATTGGTTCATCACTACCCTCTTCAAATATAGCAGCAGGATAACGTACAGGCATATATCTGCTGCCATCCTTAAAATAATAGTCTTCATTACCATAAGGTTTAAATATTTTAATAACACAATTTTTATTGTTATTATTTATCTCTCTTATCTTTTCTACAATATCATACTTTGAAAAAATATTGCGGCGTTCAATTTCCTTTTCTCCTGACACAATCTTATTGCTAGATAAAGTTAGATAGTATTTATTTTCTAATGGCCAAGTTTGAGAATTAGATGGCTCAAATCTCCATAATATGTTTTTATCTTCTTCTGTATCAAATACTCTATTAAAATAATAAGCGAAGTTTGGTAATTGAATTAGACCACCAGCTATTTCTACATCGTAATATTCATAATTAAAAGGTGACTCATAGATTTCTGGTTTAGGGTTAATTTGAAAAGTATACTGTCTTGAAATTTGACTTTTTGACATCCTTCTAATTAACTTTTGATGTTTAGCTACTACAGAAAAAATATGAATTTTTATTTAAACTAGCACGCATCTATTTAGACTAGCCTTTTTGAATATAAGTTTGAATGTAGCCAGTTTGTATAGTAAAACGGTATTGCAATATATAAACTATAGTATTGCCTAAAGTAAATGATAAAGGTATAATAAAGTATTTGAGTTATAATGGCATATAGTGTGGATTTAAGGGAATTGGATAAATTATTGGAAGTATTATATAAGTTGATAAGAGAACTTGATGAAGACCTTAATAAGTTAGAAAATAAAACTATAATACAGGTTGAATTAGAGCAAGCTGATTCTCAACCCGTAAAATTACCGGAGATAGATAGTAAGATAGGAAAAAGTGAAGAGCTCGATAAACAAATAGATAATATAGAAGAAAGTAGAAAAGCTGAAGAAGGAAATTTTAATTTTGAACCTGTCAGATTTCCTAATAAGTTAGGAAATATTAAAACACTTGATTCACAAAATAATTATAGTCCAAAAAGTAAGAAAGATAGTATTTCATCAAATCAAAAAGTATTTTTGTTTACTATTATAGTAGCTTCTGTGTTAACAACTATTATTATAGCAGTTTATTATTCAACATTAGCAGCAGCAATAGCTTTACTTGGTTGTGTGTGGCTAGTATATAATGATATGTTTAAAAAAACAAATGGCCCTAATTCTACATGGCTTTGTTGCATAGCTAGTGTTGGTTGAGGTTATTGTAAGAAGAAAAGCTTTTTAATATATGGCTACTGACGCATTTTGTTGTAAAATAGGCGTTTTTCAAACAAGTACAACTTATGCCACAAAAAATGAGAGTCAGTAACCAAAGAGAATATAACGAGTTTCTCAAAAAAAGAGGAAATGTTTTTCATTTTGTTAATCAAGCCATAGAAAATTGGTATGAAAACAGTCCAAAAGTTGCAGGTGGTAATAACATTTATAGTGATAAAGTTGTAATTTTAATACACATAATAGTTCATCTTTTTAGAATTGTCCTGAGACAAGCTGTAGGTTTTGTAAAAGGTTATATGATACAAATAGGCAAAAAAACTTAAGATTATCAGCTATACACAAGCTTCCAGAAGATTTAAAAAGCTTAATTTGAAGATTGATGACCATAGAAGCAATAAAGATGATTTGGAAAATATTGAAATTGCCGTAGATAGCACTAGAGTTAGTATCTACAATAATAACGGTGGGCATAGTAAGCTTAATATTCGAAAAAGAAAATACAGTGGCTATGGTCAAGTAAGAAAATTACATGTTGTTTTAAACATAAATGATAAGAAAGCAATAAGCATGAACTACACTAGTGGTGTTGCTGTAGACTATTTGCCGGTCTGCGATATGTTAGAAGAAGTCAGTGATAAATATAACATTTATTCTATTGAGCAGATGCAGCTTATGATATAAAAAGTGTGTATAAAGAATGCAGAAAATACAATATTGTGCCTATTATTCGCCCTAGCTAAAATTTGTTTAGCTGACTACTTATCAGAAAGAAACAAGTATATTAGTAGAATTAGGTCATATGAGAATTATGAAAATGAATGGAAGAAAAAAGTTAAGTATGGAGCACGGTCTTATATTGAAGTCTTTTTCTATAGGTTGAAGCAAATATTTGGGTTTGGCTTGAAAAATAAATCAGAGGTAAATCGTGAAAAAGAGCTGTTAATTAAGTGCTACTTATTGAACAAATTTACTGATATAGGTACGGCTAAATTTGAATGAGCTGCATAAATTTACTGTGATTTACATCCCTATCAGTGCTATGCAACAAAGCCATTCTACATTAGAGGAACCAAGAGAAGAAAAGGCACCCATTCAGGTAATGGAATCAATTTAAACTCCATTCAAATTAATATAAAAAATAGCAAAATACGGGGTAGCACAACAACACCACTAACGGCTAAAGCTACTGGATATACTTATTAATAACTAAAAATAATAAGCTAATTTGATAACTATTATAATCTAGATATGACTCCGCGAATATAACTACCTGCCTTATAAAACTCTTTAAATAACTAACCTAATACCAAATTCCATTACTAATCGAACAAATAAGAAACATTACAAACTCGTTTAATAGTAGCACTGGAAATACTGACAATAAAATTACACAGAACATCTTCAAGTAAGCCTATGGTATCGTAGACTCTGTTGCGTAAAGTATTGTGTTTGATATATTGCCACAACCTCTCAACAGGATTCAGTTCTGGTGAATAAGGAGGCAAGTATATAATGGTAATGTTTTTCTGAATTTTCAAACTTTTTGATCTATGCCAGCCTGCACAATCCATTACAAGAAAGGCTTTTTTCGTGCCTAAATCTTTCGACATCTGCTCCAGAAATATATTCATACAATCAGTGTTTACATATGGAGCAAGTAGGCTAATTTTCTTACCACTTCTTGGATTTACCGCACTGTAGATATAGAAATTTTGTCTACCAATTTTCATTTAACCTGCGTTCTGACCCCTTTTTTAAACCATCCGTGTCCGATTTTTGAATGAGTTCCAAATCGTGATTCATCAAAAAAATACCTCCTTTTCAGGGTGGGAATTGATTATTTTATTGAAGTATTTTTTAAACTCTTCTTGCTTGTTTTTATCTTGTTTATGGTGAATTGGCCTCGGTGTTATATAAGAAAACTTCATCCTTTGTATCTCACGATGCACTGTTGATTTGCTAATGTTTAGGCCAAATTCCTCTGAGATTTTTATTTGCACTTCCTTAATAGTAATATTTGGATTTCTTTCTACCCATATTTCAATTTGCTCACGTTGATTTTTGTTTAATTTGCTTTTTCTTCGCCGCTGAGAAGGGGAAAATAATTTTTCTACTCTACCAAATTTTAGATGCTTTATCCATTCAGTCAAAGCAGTCCTTGAAATTTTACATATTCTTGCCACAGCGCTTATACTACTTTCTTTTCCTGCTATCACCGCTTGTAACTTTTTTGAAACATATGCGTTATTTCTGACCTTTTTTAACATTTCTTTCGCCAAATTTACAACTTTTTCGTCTAACAGTTTTGACCTTAATGCCATTTATACCTCTCTATTTTATCTACTCTAGTATCACTTCTTTCCCATTATTGTCTATCTGTTCTTTACATAGTGGGAATTGGTATAAGCCCTATAATAATGAAAGCTGCTACTTGGGACTGCTACACTTGTACCTTCCACGCTACTAGATGGTGCTTCCCGTAGTAACATTTCCTTAATGTCTTCGTTTGCGTACTGCAGAGGAGTTATGCCTCTTGTGTCAGGAAGATTAAGCTTAGCCCCATTTTCTACAAGAAATCTCACTGTTTCTAAGTGACCATTTTTAGTAGCATAATGTAAAGGTATTAAGCCATTGTCGTTTTTAGGATTAAGATTAGCACGGTTACTTACCAGTAATTTTACTATATCTAAATCTCCTCTCATAGTAGCCTTATGTAAAGGGATATTACCGTATTTATCACAGCTCCTTTACTGAAAAGAGTAGGTTTTAACATCAACTATTTACCTACTTTCCACATACCAGTCTTGTTGCTACTGATAACTTCCACTTCATTCACATCAGTACTAGGACTACTACCCCATCCCTCTTCTTTACCTTTCCGTAATGCTTTCTCTAGAAGCCTGCTTGAATCATCTACATTCCTCATAATCAGCTCTCTTGGTGATAAAAGATTTTCAAGTATTGGCTGCTTATGTTTTGTTTTATTAAATAAACCAGTAGTTAGAATGCCTAATATTATTGTGTTGTTTACTACAGTTGTGTTTATTTCCGGTATAGCAGTGACAGTAGTGCTATCGTACTCTCTGTAAGTAAGTAAAGCTGGAGATCCTGTAGACGATATTAGACCTTTAACCCAATTAACAATACTATTACTTGTCCATGAGTTGCTTGATGCTAGATCACGGCGATCACGATGATGATTAGCTTGTGCCTGTTTTAAAAATTCTACTATAAGCGATAGATTAGCTATGTCTAGAGGGGTATCACCTTCTTTATCTTTGGCCATTAAATCAGCCCCTTTCTCTACAAGATACTTTACTGCACTAAAACTACCTACACTGGCAGCCTCATGTAAAGGGGTATCACCTTTTTTATCTTTAGCATCAATGTCAGCTCCTTGTTCTACAAGGTATTTAACTATATCTACCCCACCTGTTTCAGCAGCATAGTGTAAAGGAGTTTTACCGCCGTTGTTCTTAGCACAAAAATCAGCTCCTTGCTCTACAAGGTATTTAACCACATCTAACTCACCACCCCAAGCAACATACCTGCCCCCTTTAGCAGCTATATGTAAAGGGGTACTACCATAATCACTTTTAATATTTATGTCAGCTCCTCTATCTATAAGATATTTTACTATATCTAAGCGGCCATTGAGATCAGCAGCATAGTGCAAAGGAGCGAAGCCTCTGTAATCGTCGTCCTTTAAATTCAAACCAGCCCCTTTCTCTACAAGGTACTTAACCACATCTAATACCAATTCCCACTATGTAAAGAACAGATAGACAATAATGGGAAAGAAGTGATACTAGAGTAGATAAAATAGAGAGGTATAAATGGCATTAAGGTCAAAACTGTTAGACGAAAAAGTTGTAAATTTGGCGAAAGAAATGTTAAAAAAGGTCAGAAATAACGCATATGTTTCAAAAAAGTTACAAGCGGTGATAGCAGGAAAAGAAAGTAGTATAAGCGCTGTGGCAAGAATATGTAAAATTTCAAGGACTGCTTTGACTGAATGGATAAAGCATCTAAAATTTGGTAGAGTAGAAAAATTATTTTCCCCTTCTCAGCGGCGAAGAAAAAGCAAATTAAACAAAAATCAACGTGAGCAAATTGAAATATGGGTAGAAAGAAATCCAAATATTACTATTAAGGAAGTGCAAATAAAAATCTCAGAGGAATTTGGCCTAAACATTAGCAAATCAACAGTGCATCGTGAGATACAAAGGATGAAGTTTTCTTATATAACACCGAGGCCAATTCACCATAAACAAGATAAAAACAAGCAAGAAGAGTTTAAAAAATACTTCAATAAAATAATCAATTCCCACCCTGAAAAGGAGGTATTTTTTTGATGAATCACGATTTGGAACTCATTCAAAAATCGGACACGGATGGTTTAAAAAAGGGGTCAGAACGCAGGTTAAATGAAAATTGGTAGACAAAATTTCTATATCTACAGTGCGGTAAATCCAAGAAGTGGTAAGAAAATTAGCCTACTTGCTCCATATGTAAACACTGATTGTATGAATATATTTCTGGAGCAGATGTCGAAAGATTTAGGCACGAAAAAAGCCTTTCTTGTAATGGATTGTGCAGGCTGGCATAGATCAAAAAGTTTGAAAATTCAGAAAAACATTACCATTATATACTTGCCTCCTTATTCACCAGAACTGAATCCTGTTGAGAGGTTGTGGCAATATATCAAACACAATACTTTACGCAACAGAGTCTACGATACCATAGGCTTACTTGAAGATGTTCTGTGTAATTTTATTGTCAGTATTTCCAGTGCTACTATTAAACGAGTTTGTAATGTTTCTTATTTGTTCGATTAGTAATGGAATTTGGTATAACTCACCCCCTCAAGCAGAATACCTACTCCCTTGAATAGCATAGCCCAGAAGAATACTACCATGCCAACCTTTAGCATTAACATCGGCCCCTTTCTCTACAAACGCTAATTCTGGATTAAGGAAGGAAGAAAGTATAGGAAATGGAAGGCTTTTTGGATTTCAAGGAATAGGAAATGAGAGTAGAAAAGATGTGAACCAAGAAATTAACGGGAGATCTATGGCGAGTATGTTCAATTTCAAGTCTATTTTTGAGGTAGCCAAAAATCGTCTCAATGATCGACCTTTTTCTCAGCAAAATCTTTTCATGTAGTGAAATTAATGCGTTTTTCATCCCCTTTTTCACCTTGGTAACAAGTTTCAAACCGCGGTTAAACAACTCTTGGAAAAGCTCTTTTTTAATATAGCCTTTATCACCAAACAAAAGACCGGTTAATTTCTTAGTTAGGTTTGCTACAGGCTCTCTATCGTCAACATTACCTCTTGTAAGCGTAAAAGCTTGAATTTCACCTTTCTCGTTAATTATCAAATGTAGTTTAAAGCCGAAAAACCAGCCATATGTACTCTTGCTTAATTTTGCAATTCCAGCAAAAACCTTATTTCTTGATATTCTTTTTGCATGGCAAACTGCAATAGGAGTTGTATCTATGTATGAGATTCCAGTAAGTTCTGACCATCCGCAAAGGCACTGTAATAGCATGGCTAAATGCCACAAAACCCTGGGCTTTAGAGCAACAAACCTAGTGTATGAAGGCAACTTCGAAAACTCTGTTTGTAGAGCAATGTTGGGTAATGCAGGTAGAAAGCCTTAAAATTTTCACAGGGAGATTGCTGATACAGGAGGATTATTGTGATAATTTCCGAATGTGTAATTTCTGGCACTCTTGTGGGTTTTTACCGTTTGGTAGTAGTTTATCTGCAAAATTTTTCTCTATATCTCTGCAAAAATCATCGACCAGACAAAACAGTTTTGTTATATCTTCCATGGGTAACCTCATCTATTTTTTTCTATTTGTTGAGTTTACCCTACTCTCCTGACTTTTCTATTCTCTTTTTAATCCAGAATTAGCGTTACAAGGTATTTTACTATATCTAAATTACCTTGCTCAATCTAAATTACCTTGCGCAGCAGCTAGGTGCAAAGAAGTCTCACCTCTTTCATTCTTAGAGTTAATATCGATCCCGTTTTCTACAAAATATTTCACTGCATTTAAATTACCTTGCGCAGCAGCATCATGCAAAGACATATTTCTATAGTCTTCTGTAACCTGCTGCCTCTGTGTAGTCTGTGGCACTTCTGTTGTAACTTGCTGTTTTTCTGTAGTTTGCCGTGCTTCTGTTGTAATCTGCTGTCTTTCTGTGATTTGCTGGCCTTCTGTAGTTTGTGATATTCCTTGAGGTACTTCTGTTGCAACTTGTCGTCCTTCTATAGTTTGTGGCATTTCTATTGTAATATTTTGTCCTTCTGTAACCTGTTCTTTACTTGTTTCAAAAAGCCTCTTTAATGTTTTAGAAAGCTCACCCCTGAAGTCAGGTAAAAAGTCTGAAAGCGCCTCCAAAGTTTCCTGTATAAAATCGCTTTCTTGTTCTTCTATAAACTGTTTTTCTCCTGTAACTTGTGACATTTCTGTTGTAACTTGTTGTCCTTGTATAGCTCCTTTTTTATTTGTTCCAGATGTACTGATTTGGCCGTTTTGAGTAGCAAATTCTTGTAGTGTTTTATTGTCATTAACCTGTTGTTCTTTTGTAACTTGAGGTATTTTTGTTGTAATGTTTTGCCTTTCTGTGGCTGGTTGCACTTGCGTAACTTGTTGAACGCTCTTCTTAAGATATTCAACTATATCTGAGTGACCGCTCTGAGCAGCCCTTTGCAGGGGATTTTTACCTTCACTATCAGTAGCTTTAGGGTTAGCACCCTTCTCTATAAGATATTTTAGTACATCTAAATGACCATTCTTAGCAGCTAAGTGAAGAGCGGTGCTATAACTCCATCCACCTTGATGAACATCGACATCGGCTCCCTTCTCTATAAGCAATTTTACTACATTTAAATGACCTTCTGCAGCAGCCAAGTGTAAAGGTGTATACCCTCTTTCATTTTGAGTGGAAGTATCAGCTCCTTTTTCTACAAAGTGCTCCACTGCATTTAAATTACCTTGCTCGGCGGCTAGGTGTAAAGATATGTTGCTATATTCCTCTGTGATTTGTTTTTTACCTGTCTCAGGAGACAGAAATCGTTTAAGAGTATTCATGAGATCACCTAAAGTTTCTACCTCACCTAAAGCACCCCTGGCTGTATCTAAAGCCTTCTGCTGTCCACTTTGTGTGCCTAAGTGCCGAGTAACTATCTGTGAACCCCGATCCAAACCCAGTTTTTTTGACAGCTGGTACCAACGATATATATAGGTTGCTATTTTATATATATCATCTCCTATACCTCGCTTTGAACGATGAAGTTTAACTGTATTATCTTCACTTGAACTTATAATATCATTTACTAATCTGCTTATTTCTTCATGACTAATTTTATCACTAAGATTTTTTTGCTTTGAAGTACCAGACTGTAATAGCTGAACAACTCTATTAATTGTACTATTACTGGATTGTTGCTGATTCACATGCATTTTATTACCATTAAGTATAACTAAAATTACCCACACTATAAAACTAAATGGTTGTAAACAGTTTATGTAAATACCAAATATGAACTAATCTCTAGCACAGATATTTTGAGTGTCAATAATTTTTTCCATGTGGTGGAAAATTAATTTTATATTGCAAGAAATCGCATAGTTTATTTAAAACTAGTATTAAAAGAATCACATCAACTACAGTAGGCATATATTATCAACTATAGCAAGGAGAAAATTATCTTGAAGATTTGTAGTATATTGCCACTGTTTTTGCAATTTTATCGTAAAAAAGCTGCTTGCGTTTGTCGAGTATTGCGAATATAAAAATTAATATTATAACTACAAATGTTAAGGTTAACAAAGCTCCAGACCACTGTTCAGAATTATGCTGATTACAGAATTCTTCTAGAGACAAAATATAACACGGTATGAATACATTAAAAGCTTCAAACAAAACGTACCTGACTGTTGCCTGTACTAAAGTGATATTTTCAAGTGTATTTGTATCTTTTATGTGAATACCGCACAATAGTTGTCCTGGAGTACCGCTAAATCTTCTCATCATGAATACTCCAAATATTATTGATAGTAGAAAAAATAAGTATGTGGTTAATAAATCAGCTTTAATAGGATCAAAAGCCATTTGTACGAAAGAGAAAAAAGCTAAAGAAATTCCAATAATAATAAAATGGTCTATAATATATGCTACTGCGCGCCTAATTATTCCCACACAGTTTAAATTTAAGTGATGTTTTTCAGGTTTGTAGTCAATTACCACTGTTTTTATAGTTTTATCATAAAAAGTCTGTTTACGTTGATCAAATGTTGCAAATATTAAAACTAAAATTGGTAAAATGAAGAACCAGTTAGAAATACAGCTTAACAAGAGCACCTTAAGAGTACTCCTTATTACGGCTTGCATCAAAGAGACGTTTTTAAGTGTATTTGCATCCTTTATGTATATACCAAATAGCAATTTTCCAGGAGTCCAGCCACACTTTGTTATCATTAATGTTTCTAGTGCTATAAACAGCAATGTTTCTAATACTTCCCATTGAACTGACGTGGAGATTATAGCAGTATCAGAAAAGATATAATTAAAAAATTCAGTAAAGGATTTATCTGATGATATGAACAAAATGAATAAATAAAAGGATAGAAATATTATTGCATCTACTACACATGCTGCAACACGTTTAGTAATTTCTGCATAATTTACTTTAACATCCATTCTACGCCTCACATAATCATTTAATACTAAAATATTAGCAATTAAACAATAGTAAAAGTTGGTTAACCTACTTACAGAAAAATTGATCATTATTGGCAAAGTGCACTCTAAAAAGACACAATTTTTCAAAACATACCTCTCTCTACTGTTAAATTAAATTCTTTTATTGACTTGTTTACTCTATGAATCTCTCTGAATTATTGAAAAATACCCTATATTGTAGAGAAATAGAGAGCTTTATTAATAGATTATGTAAAAATATGTAGTTTCTATGGGTAAACATTTGAAGTTAAATACCGCATTTATTTGAGCAGTATTTAGTGTATTTTTGTATTTTAAATTTTGGCTAAAAACTCTCTATTAGTGGGCGATGACAGGCTCGAATTGCCGACCTCCTCGGTGTAAACGAGATGCTCTACCAACTGAGCTAACCTCCCTTTTTCTCTGTTTGGTTTGGTGGAGGCAAGTGTACTTTTCGAACTTGTTCTCCGTTCATTTATGTAAAATAGTGAAAAACACCTAAATCATACACCTTTTTGGTAACTTTACTCAACATAAAAATCCCTATGTGTTTGAGAATTTGAGAGAAATTCAAGATAAAAAGGATTACTAAAGTGAGTAAAGTAAATAAAAGATCCTCCACTTCTACTGTAGTAGATAAAAATTCTAGAAAATTTATAAAAATATCTTGTATTCCTAATTTCCCTGATTATACTACAGCAGTCTTATTATAGTAAGCTTAACACAAAATTAATAATACGCAATCTTATGACAATAATACTACATACCAAAGAAGAAATTTATCCACACGATAATAAGCCATCAGAACAAGAACAGTTAAACCAAGAATTTAGCTTGAAGCGCTTTAAACGTTTCAACGATATACCAGAATTACCACAGGGTTTTAGAATAGGTGAAGCAATTGGAGATGGTGATTGTTTTTTTGATGCAGTTGCGCAAGGTCTAAAACAATCAAGGCCTGAAATGGTCTTTACTGCTAAATCTTTAAGAAAAATTTGTCAGGAATTTGCGCAAACTGAGTTAGAAAAAGATCAATCTTGGCTTAGAGAAGCTTTAGAAAGAGAAGTTGAACCAATTGAGCAATATATCCCACGCATTGAATTGACTGCAGATGACATTAATCAAGGATCTGAATTAGCAAGAATATTAGGATTGAATTCTCCTATATGGGGTAGAAGCGAAATAGAAGGAAGGATAATTTGTCAAAAGTACAATGTAAAGTTACATATCATTGAAAAATATGATGTTGATGGAAAAGAAATATGGACTGATCAAATTGTAGATAAATCAAGCTCCAGGTCTGTAGGTGATAACGATGTTGATTATAATGATGCCAATACAATACATGTAATAAATAGTGGTAAGGGGCATTTTGAACCTATTATTCGAACTCAGGAAATTCAGCCTGTAAAATCGATGGAACAGCAGACAGATTTATCAAGAAGCAATTTAGAAAGAACTAATAATGAGCCTCAACCAGAGTCTTCAAATGCTAATCGAAGGAATCAGCAACATAATACTCAACCTAGAAGGTTCATTGATAAAAAGAAGCTTCCAAAGTTAGTAGATGCAATGAATAAAGGAGACTTCAATCTGTTTAAGAGTCTTTTGCGAGGTAAAGTAGATTTGAATGCTAGAGTTAATATTAATAATAACGTTAATGATAACACACTTCTCCACTATGCTGCCCGAAATGGTGTGGAATTAGTGATGCAAGAAATATTACAGCTGGAGCAGAAAATAGATGTTAATATTCGGAACAAACAAGGTGATACTCCCTTACACGCTGCTGTTCTATCTAGTAAAAGAAAGGTAGTGAGCCTGTTATTGAATTCTAAATTGGGAGTAGATGTTAATGCTCGGAATAATCAAGGTGATACTCCGCTACATGTTGCTGCTAAAAATGGCAAAGTAGGAATAGTGAGGGAGTTATTAGAGTCTCAACTAGAGATAAATGTTAATGCTCAGAACGAACAAGGTGACACTCCACTGCATGTTGCTGTTAGAGAAAATAAAGAACAAGTAGTTCAGAGACTACTAAAGACTAAGTTTAAAAAAGTAGATGTTAATGCTCAGAACAAACAAGGTGATTCTCCTTTGCACGTTGCTGTCAGAGAGAACAGAAAAGAAATATTCCAAGAACTGTTGAAGCCTGAGTCGAAAGTAGATGTTAATGCTCAGAACAAACAAGGTGATTCTCCTTTGCACGTTGCTGTCAGAGAGAACAGAAAAGAAATATTCCAAGAACTGTTGAAGCCTGAGTCGAAAGTAGATGTTAATGCTCAGAACAAACAAGGTGATTCTCCTTTGCACGTTGCTGTCAGAGAGAACAGAAAAGAAATATTCCAAGAACTGTTGAAGCCTGAGTCGAAAGTAGATGTTAATGCTCAGAACAAACAAGGTGATTCTCCTTTGCACGTTGCTGTCAGAGAGAACAGAAAAGAGATAGTCCAGGAAATGTTGAAGCTTGAGTCGAAAGTAGATGTTAATGCTCAGAACAAACAAGGTAGAACTATACTGCACGTTGCCGCTGAATATAGCAACGTACAAATAGTAAGAAAGTTATTGGAGACTAAGTGGGAAATAGATGTTAGTGCTAGGGACAAGGAAGGTGATACTCCACTGCACCTTGCTATTGTGAATGATAGAATAAGAATAGTTGAGGAGTTATTAGGGCCTAAGTGGGGAACAAATGTTAATGCTCAGAACAAACAAGGTGATACTCCTTTGCATTTTGCTATTAGAGAGAGTAAACAACGATCAAGAGGCAAAACAATAGTTAAAAAATTATTAAATTTGGATTCGATAATAAATATTAATATTCTGAACAAAGAAGATGGTACTCCTTTGCACCTTGCTGTCTCGTTGGGAGATTTAGCAATAGTACAAATGCTCTTAGATCCAAAATTAGAAGCAGATGTTAATTCCAAAAATTTTCAAGGTCAGACTCCGTTAGATATTGCTAATGAATTCAGTCGGACGTTGATAATAAATGCATTGTCAAATGCAAAACGCATAACTAATAAATCTGGTATTAATGACGCAGAGAATAACTTCGCTGACAGCGCTGACTCTACCTTTAAACATCAGTACTTTGATGCTTCTCCAACAGATGTGGGCGTCAAGGATGCAAATCATACAGATATTGATAAGTTAAATCGTGCCATACAAAAGGGTAATTTTAATCTATTCAAGAGTTGTTTGACAAGAGTAGTGAACATAAATACCAAAAACGCACAAGACCATAACAATACACCTCTGCATTACGCTGTTAATAGTGATAATAAGCGAATAATAGCTGAGTTGTTAGACCCGGAGAGGGAGGTGAATGTCAATGCTATAAATGACGAGGGCAATACTCCGTTGCACCTTGCTGTCAAATTGAAAAAATATCAGGCCCTAGAACTTTTATTAGGATTGGGATCAAGGTTAAATGTCAATGCTCAGAACAAAGAAGGTAATACGCCGTTACATATTGCAGTGATTCAAAAAGACGATCTAATAGTAAAAGATATTTTAGCTTTAAAAGGAAGAACATTAGATTTGTACGCTACAAATATGAAAGGCGAGACTGTTTTGGAAATTGCTCGTAGAGATCAAGATTCTTTAATATACAATATGTTCTCAGGTTCACAATCAGGGGCCCTTCAAAGTGATATTCCTTCAATACTGAGTTCATCTGATCATCAACATTTAATTCAGGATAGAATTAACGCTATCAGCAAATCAGATCATGGAAGCCTAGCATTGGAAATTTTGAATTCCGTGTCCTATTTTGCAAATACGCGTATACGCGGAACTATCTTTGTAGGTTTAGTAGATAATAACGATGAAAAATTGAGTTCGGTACTTAGTTTACTTATAGACGGGTCTTTAATAAGTGAAGTAAGTAGAAAACCAGAATATTTTCTAAGAATAAAGAAAGCAACTCAGGAAGCAATCAGAAAGCAGTTGGCACAGGAAAATAAAGAAGAAAAGGTTCTAGAAAAGGCTCTCGGGGTGTTCAAGAATGGTGTTGATCTACTTGATGTAAGACACGCTATTTCTGTTTGGGATTATGCAAGTAAGTATGATAAATTGGTAAAAGAATTTAATGAGATACCAATGCACATTCTTGATCTATTCCCTCAATCTCTGATAGAAAACGGAGAATTATATAAGTTTGCGAAAAGAGCATGTACTGCACTACAAAATGCTCTTGGTTCTGATGATCCTTACACTTTACTTTTAAAGCTAAAGCTATTTTCTGTATTGCAAAAAACATTCGAGAGTGACCGATCTCGAGGCATTACTACTAATGATGATACTGCAATAATAAAAGAAGATTTTTGGGAATTCAATCGATTGCGCAAAAAAGGAAGACTTATATTTCAAAACACTAAATACGAATACTTAAAGGCTAAGTTTACGAATCAGTGTATTGAGGTGTCCACGATGTTCCTGAAACTATATAAAGAGGCGGCTGATAGACTTGGTATAACTGAACTACACACTCATGCTCTCAATCTGGATGAAGAAGGTATTAGGGGTGCATTGATGAGAGGAGAATATTATGATGCTCTTGGTTTCGGAGGAAAAACCGCAAAGGAAATAGTTGAACATGTAAGGTATAAAAATGAAAAGGCGAGCTCTAATATTATAAAGCTCATTGGATCAATTGAGAAGTTATTCAATAACGTTAGGAACAATAACGAAAAAGGAGTTCGTGATCTCTTAAACACAAAGGATGCTAAGACACGCAAGGTGCTGCTACATACTCGCAATAGTGGTGGCAAGACTGCATTAGACGTAGCTAGGTCACTTATTAGTGATCTAATAGATAAAATAAAGGATGCTGAGAAACGCAATAGTGATGGCCAGACTGCATTAGACGTAGCTGGGTTACTTGTTCTGGAGCAGAGGAGGGAAGGATACGAAAGAATTGCTGAACTCCTCGCAAAAAATTTGGAATTTATCCCTAACTTAGTAGGTCTTCAATCCTTACCAGGGTGTTCTTCGACTACAACTTTAGGTAGAAGAAGGAGAAGAGCTAACACATGTGAGTGGATATCGTCAAACGATATAAGTAAGATCCTTGAGGAAAATACCAATGTTATTGACCAGACTATGACTATCAATAGCGACTTATTTCTAAAATATATTCAGGATGAATCACTATCAGAAAATAAGCGTTTTCAACTCATTCAATTAGCAGGAAAAGAGCGGCTTACAGGTGAATCTTCTAGTTTAGCAAACAAACTAATCAGCAATCAAAGGGTAATGAGTCATCTTGATAGAATAGGAAAAGTATCGGGAGCTGCTATGCAAGGCATGATGGCTAAGAATATTTTAGCTGATGCTGTTAATGGTGATTATCAAGGTCTAGCTATCAATCTAGGGTTTACTGCTCTACCATCTGGAGTTAAAGCTGCAGAAAATGCTGCTCTTGAAGGTTTAAACGCAGCTTCGCAGGCCTCATATGCTCGAGGATTTAAACTAGCTCCACTTGTAGAGTCATCTCTTGCTCAGTCCTTCAAATTATCATCTTCTTTCCTTGCTCGTGGTACATCAGGTTTTATTGCATATGATTTATATAATGAGGTAAAAGAGTATAAAAAAGGTAACAAAGATGCTCTTGTTGGTGTTGTAGGAGATAGCGTCTATTTAGGAGTTGATGCTGCGGAACTTGGTATAGAAGTTGCTGAAGGGTTCGGAATATTAGAGGGAGTTTCATCAGTTACAGGTCCTATAGGTGCTACAATTGGTGCTGTTGTGTTTGTTGGTACTGATATTTATCAAGCTGTAAAAAAAGTAGAAAACATTGATAGACTAGTACATCTAACAGAAAAGGAAAGGTTTATTGAAGGAATACGTGCATTTTTGCATGTGAGCCCTGAGCCTTATATAGAAGAATTGCTTCGTGAACAATTATTTGCCAGCCAATATATCTATAAAGCTGTTGATTACTTAAAGCATCATACTGATGTTAGAAAGTATGTTTTCCCGACTATGAAATCAGAAAGAAATTGTCAGTTTGTAAAAACACTTGCGTACCCATGTACTGCAATTTCGGACTCATGCGGCTTAACGTACCTACCAAAATGCGTGACTAAATATATAACATCAGGAAGTCATACAGCTGCATTTTTACATAAGATGTCGGATATCAGATCAAGTAGGGCAATTCCTGAAAGGGTACATGGTGGAGAATTATTTTGTTTACCCACTGCTTTTCCTATGTTTAAAGGTGATTATCCTGCTTCAAGCGAGGATGCCTATATCTGTGAAAACGCAATTGGGTTAGAGTATCCTTATGATAGGACAGCAAACTATACATATATCTCCCTAGGTACTGGTTATGATAAGATAATCGGTTTTCCACATGATAATCATGTGGTTGTTCTTGAGGACGGAGAGAAAATTGTTCGTCTAAATACAGGAGATGATACTATTATTTTAAAAGGTGACAAAATTACAGGTAGTATTGCTGGAGGTTCTGGTATCAACACTTTAGATCTGAGAGATTTTTCTAAGCAAAAGCATATATTAATCGATCAAAATATATATATTACTGGTGAATATGGGACAAAATTAGAACTCTATAAAATACATAACTTTCTATTAAGAGAAGATATTATTGATTCCCTAGTGATCAATGATTGTGAAACTAGATATATAGATGGTAGAGGAGGAAGGAATGAGGAGAACATGGACGATATTATTGTATATAAGAGTAGCAATAGTTGTTCACATGATATCAAGTTTGTTATCAGGACTTATACGAAAATTACCAACTATTCTCAAGGTGATTTCACCTATATGGTGCCCTTTGCAACAAGTAAAGGCAAAGCTTTCATTAACCTAAAACAAGTTCCAGGTACACACACATTTGTATTTAACTACACTCTATATGATATAGATAGCATTTATGTTGAAGACACTACTGTAAAATTTAACTTTAAAACTGATGCTGGTGACAGAAAAGTTACTCCAGAATTAACAAGAATAAATCTAGGTAACCACAACTATAAATCAGAGGGCACTACTTTTAGTATAACAATACATGGTCATAATTCCCCAATATATCACTTAGGGGACAATTCTGAGATAAGAATAATAAAGGGAGAACTATTTTTGTTACAAAACAGCAACAAATCAGTTGATGAAATAATTAATAGTTACTCTAGAGTAGCGAATAATTTGAAAATGTCTATCTTTGTCCACTCATTACTAAACAACGAATCTATTGTAGTTGGGCATGGAAAACATGATGTTATAGAGAATAATCCTAAGTACAAGAGTCATCTAGTTGGTAACGGTGGTGAGAACATATTTGTGGTTACATCTGATAAACTACCTATACCAGAAATAGTACTTTATGATCTTGATCAAGAAAATAAAATAGACACTCTAGATTTACGTCAAGTAAGAAAACAAGTAGAAAGTGATTTAAATGTAAAGCTTAAAGCAAGAATTATTACAAGTGACAAAGATTTAATAATATGGCTCTTTTATGAAAAAGATCACGAAGTATCAAAAGGTACCATAGTAGAAGGTACTGTAGTACAAGTAAGATTAAAGAATGGTCTATTAACAAATTGGTATGAAAGACTACATGTAATTATGAATCACGTACCAATGAAAATAGAGGAATTTAAGTTAAGACCACTACCTTTAGTATTCGATAATAACGAGGAAATAATTAGAATAGCAGCGGAAGATGTAGATAAAAATAATAAGATCATTATATCACAGAAAATTGAAGATTATACTTTCAGTAAATTAGAAAACGATCTAATAATGACCTTTAATAACAATGCAAGTTTGATACTCAGTGAATTTTATAAAAACAAAGAAATGGAAACACTAACTATTAGATTTGCAAATAAAGAAGTAACAATAAAGGATGAGTTAAATAATGTAAGAAGTTTTGATGATTTAAAAGAAGAGTATAGAAACAATACTGCTAATATTATCAATAGTTTCAACAATTCTACTGAGGCAACTGAGGCAAGTAATTCGACTGAGACAAGTGTGAAATCCTTCATAAGGAATAGAAGAAATATAGAAAGTAATGTAAAAAGTGCAGCTAATAGACCAACTTCATTTATAAATACTATAGCAAGTACTTTCACTAATGCTGTAATAGGTACTTTACAAGGTATTACTCAATTTATTTCAGCTAGAACTTCTGCATCAGGGTATTCAACTCAATGTCATATAGATGATAAGCCTAGTAATTATAAAAGCTCTTTTAATGGATATAAACCTGAGAGTTCAATATCACAAGTTAATGTACAAACGGATATAAATAGTACAATACTATTACTTGACTTACTGATTAGAAGGGTTACAGGTCAAAAATATAATTCTACAGCAGAGCAGTCTATATCTCCACCAGAAGCAAGAGATTATGCCTTAAGTATTACAGACAGCTTCGAAAAGGTATTAGCTAAAAGCTCTGGATGTGAAATATCAAAGTTGGACTTCGATTGGTTTAATAAGTTGTTTAGGTCTATAGAAGGTAGTATGATTAGCGGTCAGTACTCTAAAGTGCCAAGAATATTGCATGAATCTGCTAAGAATATTTGTAGTAATCCAAGTGAAAAGTTTTTTAGCGATGTAGAAAGAAATATTAAAAGAATGCTTAATGATATGGTGAAAGAGAATTCTTTAAATGTAGAGAAAAGATCGACTATAAACAATAATACACCTTTGTCTTCACTCAGCAAGATTGATATAGAACCTGTTAGGAGGAGAAGAGCTATAGGTTGAGCAGTGGTTTAGCATTACTTTGCTTTCTAAGGGTATGTATCCATTTGTAGAATATTCAAGTGCTTTATATTCTGGAAGAAGTATAATTAATAAGATGGCAACTAAAAATATTACTTTTGAAGTTTTTTTATTTCATCTATAGAAAGTCCGGTTGTTTCAGCTATAACATCTATAGACATACCAGCTTTAAGTGATTTTTTTGCCACTGCTACTTTAGCTTTCATTTCACCCTCTTCTCTACCTCTTTCCTCGCCGATTTGAATACCTCTTTCCTCGCCGATTTGAATACCTTCTTGTCTACCTTCATGTTTAGCATCATCAAGTTTTTGAGCAAGGACAGCCTGTTCATCACGAATACGCTTGATCTCTTGTTCATAGGCAATAAATTCTTTTTCTGACCAGTTGAACCTATTGAGTTCTTCATATGCTCTTTTAATTATTAGATCACTTCCTATTATTCTTTCTAACTCTTCTTCACTAGTTTCATCTGCATATCTAAAAAAGTAGACCCATTTTTCAACTATACTTGAAAGCTGATCTTCTTTGGTTTTTGGAAATTTAGGCAGCTCAATAAATACAAAATAAAAATCTTTTAGATCATGTTCATTAGTATCTTCATCCCGAATGGTGTGTTTTGATTTATACTCAGCCTTATCCGGAAATAGTATACAATCTGCTATAGCAATAAAGATAATTTCCTTAAGGTCATGGTATTGATCACCTTTATCCGCTTGTCTTGAGTAAGCTTTAGCTGCGTAGTATTGGGCACGTTTTTCAAAGCCTTTGGTTTTAGCGACCTGCATCTCAATTATCCATTGCACTCCTGTAGAATCTCTACATAGCACATCAACAATACTTTGCTTTTTAGATGCAATATCAGGATCTTGAATAGTACTTAAAAACTCTATATCCTGTATTGCATTTTTGCCAGTAAAGCTCAAAATATCATTTAGAAAGTGAATGAGGATATCTTTATTCTTTTCAGTACCAAAGATACGCCGAAACGCAACATCATTTTTTGGATCGAGAAACTTAGAAAGAGCCATGAGAAAGTAAGATAAAAAGCATTAATAATTATACGCAATTCTGAAGAAATATTCAACAATTAAACGTAATGTTAACCCGTATAATATTTATGACAAACATCTCGATAAGGTATCAGATAGAACACAAAGTAAGAAGCTGGAGGTTAAAGAGAAAATATACTCTGAAAGATTTAGCAGGCAAAGTAAACATAAACTATCATACGCTGCTAAGATATGAGCAAGGAGCATGTGGCATTCCAATTGGGAAGTTAAAAATATTAGCAGATGCATTATCAGTTCCTATTAGAAATCTATTTCCCAAACGAAAGGTGCTAAGAGAAAATAGCTGTTTTGATAAAGCTAAGGAACAAGCAATGTATAATCTAATGCAAAGATACATACAAATAGGAGAGCGAGAACTACGCAAGGTGGTTTATGCTTTGACCCAATCTATTCAAGCTGAAAAGGAAAGTAATATCAAAGCAGCAAGAATAAGAATTGCAAAGAATCTAGTTAAGGCAGAGTTTGATAATGACATTATCTATCGAGCAACGGGCTTATCAACTGAAGAATATGCTGATAAAGATAGTATCGGCTGTACAAGTCAAAATGGAGGACAAGAGATCAAGAAGTGGAGAATAATCAGAGGCTATACACAAGAAGAATTAGCAAAAAAGCTAGATGTAGGTCCCTCACAGATACATCATTATGAGCAAGGTAGTGTTACTCTTTTAAGTGAAAGGTTGTGGGAGATAGCAAGAGAATTATCAGTGAATGCTGAAGATCTGATAAAGGAAGAAGATAATTATGAAGATGGTGAAGCAGAAAATGATTTATTAAGTTGGGCGAGGGAATATAGAAAAATTGACAATCAAGAATCACGAGATGAGCTAAATATATGGGCAGAATTTTTCTTGCAAAGAAAGCAAATTTACAAAGAAAAGATTTACAAAATAGAGGAAATGAAAGTTGCAAATAATTTACTTCAGTTAGGTTTTTCTACTGATGTTATTTCTAAAATAATTGATTAACAACAACCTTTTTACATAACTTGAAAACAAATATATATTAATATCTTTACCTATCCATGAAAAAATAAGTAAAAAAGATTGAAAAATTGATTTGACTTCACTCAAAAGCTATGGCTCTATGCCAATGCTGATAAAAAACAGCAGTAAATAATTAAAAATAATTTGTTATTAACGAGGAGTATATTTTATGAATAATAGTGAAAAACTTACAGAAGAAATAGAAAGAGTACTACAAAGCGGAGGAGGAGGTGCTCTATTTGATCGTGAGATAGTGTCAGTGCTTCTAGGAGCAGTTCACGACAGAAAGCAAGCACAAGATGTTACTAAAACTCTAATGGATAATTGTCCAGGAATAGGAGAAATTTTGGGACGAGAAATCGATGATCTGAAAATGATAGAAGGAATGACCGAACATGCAGCTGCAGCAATTGAATGTGTTAAAGAAGCTTATAAAAGAGCACTCAGAGAAGGATTAAAGAGAGGCCCAGTAATGGATAGCCAAGAAAAGCTGATAGAGTATGTAAGGGTAAACATAGGCTTTTCAGCAAAAGAAGCTGTCCAGATAATATACTTGGATAAACAGAACCGTTTGATAAGAGATGAAGTGTATTTTGGTACAATAGATGAAGTACACCTATCTGAAAGGAAAGTGGTAAAAAAGGCGTTATCAATGGAAGCAGCGTCAATAATATTAGCTCATAACCATCCAGGAGGGAGTTTAGAACCATCAGAAGATGATAAAGTAATGACTAGAGAATTAGTGTCAGCATGTCAAGGAGTGGGAATTGAGTTAGAGGATCACATTATTATGACAGACAAAGGATATTGCAGCTTTAAGGAAAGAGAGTTGTTATAAATCAAATTTCAATTGCTTGAGAAGTTTGGCTACCACACAGTAGCAAGAAAACTAAGTCAAGAATCTGGAGAGAGATATTGGAGAATTACAAAATATAAAAGATCTTTGTATAGTTTGTATATTAAGTTGTAGTTAAAGAATAAAAGTCCTGATAAAGCTATTATTTTATTAGAAATAGTTGCAAAATATACAAGATCTTTTTATAATTTGCGTATTAAGTTAATTATAAAGCAATAAATTGCTCTTTAGACTTGAATAACATGCTTAATAGGAGGCTATATGACTACTAAAAAAACAGTATCATTTGATGATACAGATGGAAATACTTATGAGTTAATCATTGATTCTAAAAAGTTACCAAAAGGACTATATAGTGCTATTGAAGGTATAAGGCGTACTGGCAAAAAAAATCAGCAGCCTGTATTTGTAGACGAGATTGATCCGAAAATATTTGATGATAAAAGCAGGTTTGAGAATCCTGAAGGTGTGCCTTCCCCTAGCGATGCTTCTGAAAAATCAATCAATCTTGGAGAAGGACGTAAGATTTATAACACAAAATCTTCAAATCGTCAAAATCCGTTTATTCCAACCTTAAGCAAGATAGAGCTAAGTGCAAGTGAAAATGCAGAATTAAGATGGTTTAAAAGTAGAGTAGTAAAGGCAAAAAGCGTAGATGAACTGAACAAAGTGATAGACCAGGCACTAAGCGCTGGAATAAGGATAAATGCGCATAGCGAAGGACAGAAGAGTTTTGCTGATACGGTGATATCGAAAATGTCTTTGATCAAATGCAAAGAAAATGAGAAGGAAGATATAATATGTGAATTAATGCTAAATGGAGCGATATTCAGTTACGATCTATTGCAGGATAAGGGAATAATTGAAATGCATAACAAACTCTATCAAGAGATTCGTCCACAGATAGATGAGTTGCTAAAAGAACTGAGAGAAATTGGTGAAAGTGCTATTGAAAATGAAGGAATCATAGAAGACGTGGAAATAGATAATCAGACGTTTTTTATGAAATTTTCTGAGAGTAGTAAGGTAAATATTGCAAGAATATTGGAAGGTACAAAAAATTTAGGATTAACCACAGGAGAGGTAAAATTAGGAGGTGATGTTATAGAAATTGGGAATAGTAAGGTTGAGGTTAAAAGTGGAAAAGAAGGTGAAAGGAATTATGTTGATGTGTCTGACAATAGTGCTTTTGAGGTAGCATTTCCCACAAGTATTGGTAGCCTAAAAATTGTAATATGCCATAATGCAAGAAATGATCGTCAAGTAGAGATTAGAGTAGCAGATAAAGAAATGTGGTCTGAACTACAAAAAAAAGGGGAAACTATAGGAAAAGGGTGTTTTTTTGGAGGAATGACAGTCACAGAAGCAGTAGAAAAAGGAAGTTTCCCTAGGAGTGGTAAGTGGAGTAAAGAAAAGGTAAAAGAAGAAATAAAGGCGATTAGTAATAATGAAGCATTATCATGGGTTAATAGGGTGTGTGGAGGTAGTAAAGAAACCTCTCGAAAGCTTTAAACAATCGGAAACTTTTCCTCAATAAAGTTAAGCTATAGCAAAAAATTTTCTAGCAGGGTATATATGTTTATTTCCGTAAAAATAGTGAACAATAATACAAAGAACATTAGCCCTGCAAGATACAAAATAGCACAAAAAATAAGAAGCTGGAGGCTAAAACAAAAGTATACCCTAAAAGATTTAGTAGAGAAAACAGGTATAAAGTATCATATGTTGCTAAGATACGAGCAAGGAACATGTGGCATTCCAACTAAAAAATTAAAAGTTATAGCGGAAGCATTATCAGTTCATGTTGGTATAGTATTTCCTAAAGTAAATGATAAAGGTATAATAAAGTATTTGAGTTATAATGGCATATAGTGTGGATTTAAGGGAAAAGGCAGTATTGATGATAGAAAAAGGGAAGGCAAAGGTTGAGATAGCAGAGCTCATGGAGATAGGAATAGCAACGCTGTACCGCTGGTTAAAAAAGAAAGCTGCTGGTGAAAGCCTAAAGCCATCTAAAACGGTAGCTTTATTCGAAAAATAGACCCAAAAATACTCGAAGAATATGTTACAAAGAATCCAGATCATACTCTGGCAGAGATGAAACAAAATCTTGGATTTGGAATAAATTCAATTTGGTATAGACTAAAACAGCTAAAAATTACTTTAAAAAAAAGTCACACTATATCAAGAGCGCAATCAAGAAGATAGGCAGCAATCTATTGATAAAATCTCAAAAATAGACCATTCCAGCATCTTATACCAGTTCCCACTATGTAAAGAACAGATAGACAATAATGGGAAAGAAGTGATACTAGAGTAGATAAAATAGAGAGGTATAAATGGCATTAAGGTCAAAACTGTTAGACGAAAAAGTTGTAAATTTGGCGAAAGAAATGTTAAAAAAGGTCAGAAATAACGCATATGTTTCAAAAAAGTTACAAGCGGTGATAGCAGGAAAAGAAAGTAGTATAAGCGCTGTGGCAAGAATATGTAAAATTTCAAGGACTGCTTTGACTGAATGGATAAAGCATCTAAAATTTGGTAGAGTAGAAAAATTATTTTCCCCTTCTCAGCGGCGAAGAAAAAGCAAATTAAACAAAAATCAACGTGAGCAAATTGAAATATGGGTAGAAAGAAATCCAAATATTACTATTAAGGAAGTGCAAATAAAAATCTCAGAGGAATTTGGCCTAAACATTAGCAAATCAACAGTGCATCGTGAGATACAAAGGATGAAGTTTTCTTATATAACACCGAGGCCAATTCACCATAAACAAGATAAAAACAAGCAAGAAGAGTTTAAAAAATACTTCAATAAAATAGTCAATTCCCACCCTGAAAAGGAGGTATTTTTTTGATGAATCACGATTTGGAACTCATTCAAAAATCGGACACGGATGGTTTAAAAAAGGGGTCAGAACGCAGGTTAAATGAAAATTGGTAGACAAAATTTCTATATCTACAGTGCGGTAAATCCAAGAAGTGGTAAGAAAATTAGCCTACTTGCTCCATATGTAAACACTGATTGTATGAATATATTTCTGGAGCAGATGTCGAAAGATTTAGGCACGAAAAAAGCCTTTCTTGTAATGGATTGTGCAGGCTGGCATAGATCAAAAAGTTTGAAAATTCAGAAAAACATTACCATTATATACTTGCCTCCTTATTCACCAGAACTGAATCCTGTTGAGAGGTTGTGGCAATATATCAAACACAATACTTTACGCAACAGAGTCTACGATACCATAGGCTTACTTGAAGATGTTCTGTGTAATTTTATTGTCAGTATTTCCAGTGCTACTATTAAACGAGTTTGTAATGTTTCTTATTTGTTCGATTAGTAATGGAATTTGGTATCAGTATAGTAGCCGGGTGGATTGGAATGAGATTTATTGCACCAATGACTTTCAAAGGTGGGTGTGACAAAGAGGTATTCAATATATGGTTGGAGAAACCTAAATTGCCACTTGGCACAACCATAGTTATGGATAATGCTACATTTCATAAGACCACTAAAACAAAATCATTAATAGAGTCTTTTGGCTGTCATGTGCTGTATCTTCCAACATATTCACCAGATTTGAATCCTCACTTTTACCCACAACTTTGAGAGGTCATTATGCGAAGCATAACCATGCTTTCCCTGAGGTTTTCATAACCACGCCATAGAGTCATAGTTCCTGGTAAATTATCACTTTTTCTATTCATAAATCCACCTAATTTTCCTAACCAAATAATAGCTTGTTTTATGTTTGGAGGTTCTTCTGGCAATTTGGCTACTTTATGCTCACGTATGTAAAGGGTTTTCCACTCTTCATTACTTAAAACCTTAGTACAAACCTCCATAGGATTCGATAAAGCGATTTTTGTTAAATATAAAATATTAAATGCAATAATGCTCTTTATAGCGATTAATTTCTCTAATCTTTCTTTTGTAGCTAAACGAGAGCTTTCTACCTTACATCCTGATTTTAAAATCCTAAAATACTCCTCGATTTTCCATCTTAGCTTATACCAATTTATCCTTTCTATAGCATCTAAAGTGCTATTAACTGGTACATTAGTCAGCAAAGTCCAATCAATAGCTTCTACTCTTTCAGGAGGATTTGTTTCTTTGGCACTTACTACATATATAGCGATTTTATCACTTATTTTATGCTCTGTATCTTTCGATCCATAAATGTAAGGAGATCTGATAGGTATATAGCCTTTCATATACCTGACTTCAATGTTAGCTTTTCTTGAGATCTGGTATTTATTTTCAGCAACATTCAAGACAATTTCCTTTTTTACAGGCAGTTGAGTTATACGTGTTTGCAAATCCGTTTTTCCCCCTTCAATACAGATGAATTTCCTATTAGTTCGGTTGCGGATTACATAAAAACTGTCCAATGATTCAACAGTCCATAAAAACTTAAAAATATCTGCTTCCCTATCACCAATAGTAACAAGCTGTACACCTTCTGCGAGGTTATTTAGGGTTTCTTTTAGTGCCGCTATCCACTTATAGCTTTCTTTCTCCTTTATAGCAGTACGGTATTTCCTGTTTGCTTTTTCTTGGGCTGTTTCTTCCCTGATAGAACGTGCCCAACACTGTTGAGAAGATAGCCCTAAAGGTAATCCGTCTTTGTTAACCATTAAGTTACTGTGCAATAACAAACCCTTTTTATATTTTGTATAGGCTTTAGAAATACTACCTAGACCCTTAGTCTTTATATGAGAGTCAAAATCCAAATAACTTGTATCTTGAACTGAAAATACCAGCTCATTTCCTTTTATCCTTTCCATAGTTTCTTTATAATGGGAAGAATAAATTTCCTTAGCTTCAAGCTTCTCATTGCTAAATAATCTGTATGCACCTTTAGCTTCTTTCCATCCTACACAGCTTTGACTAATTGACCCAGACGCCTTATTCTCTATTAAATAGCTTGTTTTAATAAGTCTTGTATTAAGCCTTACATCTCCCAGATTAACATGTCTCAACTCTTTTTCTAGCCATTTATCTCCTAAGCCATCAGCACATTGTACATTTCTATTTACTTCACACATTTTTACCTCATCTTAAGTATATTTTTCTCTATCTTACTTGCTTTTTATACTTGTGGGTAAAAGTGAGATTTGAATCCCATAGAACACTGTTGGCATACCATCAAAAGCCGCCTCAGACCTCTAATGTATAAATGTACAGACTTACAACTTTTGGTTGGTAATACCATAATGGAAATTTATCATTCATTTTAGAAAATACTATAATAAAGCCATCGTTCTCTAGATTAAAACAAATTGTGTATGGAGTAATATCGTTTACTATTGTATGTGGCTTAAAGTGCCAACCAAAGCATTTGAGTATGAATTTTATTATAGGAGGAAATAGCCATTTAGGTTTTGATATGTGTAGTAATTTCACTACAAGTTTTTTGAATGAGCTAAAGGATTTATTGATAACGCATCCTAAATGAACATTGTCATCTTTTTTAAACTTTTTATAAACCTCTGCAGCTATTGGTCCTCGAGCGCAGCTTCCATATAATACTATATTATCTGGGTAAATGCCTTGCTTTAGAAGATCTGAAATGACTGCAATTCCTGCATTTACTCGATTTTGACCGTTTAAAGAATGACCTTTGCTTTTTCCAGAACCAGGAAAATTAATAAGGTGAACATCCATACCTGCTTCAGCTGCCCAATTCCATTCACTTTTGTCTTCATCTGGCTCTTTTTCAAAAGTATATGTAAGCCCTGGAAAATAAACTATATGCTTTTTCTTTCTGCTATCTGCACTGCTCTTCGAGTTTGACATCACTATCTTTTGAATTCGCATTCCATTTTGAACTTCTACGAACTCTTCCCTAATTTTTATTGTATTTTCTTCTGTTACTTTCATTTTGCGTTTTTCACTATATTGATTTAATAATACATGAAATTTTAGAAAAAATCAATTTTTACTAAAAAATTAATCAATAACGCATCTATCTTTGTATTTATTGGAATTAAGGTAGTAATGAGAAATGTCTCTTGACATTTGATAAACCTAAACGTAGCCTAAAACAATTTGGTGTTTATTTATGACATTTGTTCAATCACTTAATGATCAATTAGATAGTTTACACTTATTAAAACACCCGTTTTACGAGTCATGGAACGAAGGTAGCTTAAGCCTGCAGGCTCTGCGAACCTATGCTAAGGAATATTATCACCATGTTGCTGCTTTTCCTCGTTATATCAGCGGTATACATTCCTTGTGTCCGAATTTGAAAATGCGGCAAATTTTACTTGGTAATTTAATAGAGGAAGAGCAAGGCGACGAGAATCACCCAGAATTATGGCAGCATTTTGCTGAAGGACTGGGAGTAGCACGTTCAGAGCTTTGTGAAAATGCACAAATTAAGGAGACACGAGAATTAGTTGATGGTTATTTTGACATTGTAAAATCAGATTTTGCAGCAGGTCTTGGAGCTCTGTACGCTTATGAACGTCAAACTCCAGAGGTTTCTAAGTCTAAAATTGAAGGTCTGAAAAAACACTATTCAATAAATGATGAGCGTTCTCTCAAATTTTTTACCGTTCATATGGAAGCTGATGAGTGGCATTCTGAGGAATGTGCAAACCTTATTGCAGATTTAAGCGAAGAAGAGCAAGAGAAAGTCATACAAGGCGCTAAAAAAGGAGCAAAACTCTTGTGGGGTTTTCTTGACGGCATGCTGAATGTTAACGTTTGCCATTAATTATAAGTAGATACTAAATTCAGTGGTAGCATGTAATCTTCTTATATCTAATCTGCGGCTGTGGGTTCATTTAGGATGTAGCGCAGAAGAGAAGTTTTCTCCCCAATTGGTGAGTATTGACGTTGATTTCACTTTTAAATCTCCTCCTTCAGGGCTTACAACTGATCAACTTAAAGATACTATCTGCTCCTTGGAAGTAGTGCAAAATATTCAATCTCTTGTTCAGGGCAAGCAATTTAATTTAATCGAGCATTTAACTCATGAGATATACAGAGCCATTAATAACCTTTTGCTGCGAAAGAAGCATATTATTTCTTCTGTCAGGGTGACTACTCACAAAATCGCACCACCAGTTCCTGGTGTGCATGGGGGCGTTTTTTTTACTTACTGTAATGAATTGCAAGAATGATCTATATTTCTATTGGCTCAAACATAGGGAATCGTCTTTCTCATTTACAAAAGGCTACTCAGTTACTAAAGAAGCGCTATTTAAAAGGCTTAAAGTCTTCGATCATTCTAGAAACTGAGGCTATTTTACCAAATGGTGCTCCACCTGAGTGGAATAAGCCATTTCTTAACATGATTGTCTATGGAAGTTGTTCTTCTTCTCCCGAGGGGCTATTAAAAGGCTTAAAACAAATCGAATGTGATATTGGTCGTCCACAAGTCTATGAAAAATGGGCACCTCGTGTTATTGATTTAGATATTTTGTTATGGGATGATCTAACGCTTGATATACCTGACCTTAAAATTCCTCACCCAGAATTAGTAAATAGACCATTTTTGCTCCACTTGATGGCAATGGTTAACAAAACCTTTGCTTTCAATGTTCAAGACTGTTTTTCAAAGAGTTTTACGCTTTCACCAAAGCTTATGGGTATCGTCAATATTACCCCTGATTCATTTTCAGATGGTGGTCTTTATTATGATGCGAATCGAGCAACCAAGCAGGCATTGCAGTTGGTATCAGATGGTGCAAGCATAGTTGATCTTGGTGCTCAATCAACAAGGCCTGGAGCTTCAATAAAGACGCCAGAGGAAGAGTATGAACGTCTAAAACCAGTACTTGATAATCTTAGCGACTATATGAAAAATGGTGATATTGAAGTCAGCATTGATAGTTTTTGGCCAGACGTTATTTTAAACGTTTTGAAGCACTACAATATTGCCTGGGTAAATGATCAGAAGGTAGATCTGAGTAGTAATACCTTAAAAGAAGTTGCTAGCAGTGGGTGTAGTGTCGTTATTATGCATTCACTTTCGATACCACCACATAAGGACAATATTATTTCACATGACACTGACCCAATTGATATCATAAATAATTGGGCAGAGAAGAGCATTAATAGGTTACTTGACCTTGGTTTTGATGAAAATTCAATAATTATTGATCCTGGTATTGGTTTTGGCAAATCTATGTATCAGAATATTCAGATTTTACGCAGTATAGAAACTTTACAAAATTTTGGCTGCAAGGTTTTAGTTGGTCATTCCAGAAAGTCATTTATTTCCTCTTTTTCCATAGAATCTCCCTCTAATAGAGATTTAGAAACAATTGCTACATCTGCTATACTGCAAAATAAGGTTGATTTCCTTAGAGTACATAATGTACGTGACCACATGAGATTTTTTGTAGCCCAAGCTGTCTTAAAGGGATGAAGATTATTGGAATTATGGCTGTTGACCCTAATGGGGTAATTGGAATAAATAATGATTTGCCCTGGCGTTATCCAAGTGAGTTTAAACATTTTTGTCAAGTAACCGACAAGCAAGTTATTGTGATGGGAAAAAAGACATTTGAAACCGTGCCTCAGAGTATACTAAAGAATCGTACACCTATTGTTTTCTCCCGTAACAAGTGTTTTAATAGAGGCCCAAAATGTACTGTTGTCTCTTCCATGCAAGAATTTCTGTCAATTCAAAGTAGTTCTCAAGTCTTTGTGATTGGTGGGGCACAAATAGCACACCTTTTTTTAGAGCATAACCTAATCTCAGAATTTATTATGACTGAAATTCACAAGCCCTATAAGGGTGATACATACCTCAATTTAGCATTTTTTGATGGATGGAATAAAACTATTCTCGTCAGAACAGAAGACTATACTATATTCAATTGTATCCGTTCGGCAGAGTAGTAAAATAAGGTAGGCGAGAAAAGACAACTATCAGTGCATGACACTGGCTCCTTTATGATGGTCAGTGCCCAGAAACTGGCATCTACCGTCTTAAACATCAAGATAAAAATTATTGTTTTTTATCATAGCATTTAAACAAATGATGATTTTTCTCATTACAGCAACTAAAGCAACTTTAGCGGCTTTGCCGGAGTCAACTAAACGCTGGTAAAATACTTTCATTTTTTTATTATGACGCATTGCAACCACAGCAGACATGTATAATGCTTTTCGAGCATAAAATCTGCCACCTATGACTTGGGCCTTGCTTACTTTCCTTCCGCTTTCACTAGTTTTTGGTGCAACTCCAACTAGACAAGCTATTTCCTTATTATCTAATACCAATTCCCACTATGTAAAGAACAGATAGACAATAATGGGAAAGAAGTGATACTAGAGTAGATAAAATAGAGAGGTATAAATGGCATTAAGGTCAAAACTGTTAGACGAAAAAGTTGTAAATTTGGCGAAAGAAATGTTAAAAAAGGTCAGAAATAACGCATATGTTTCAAAAAAGTTACAAGCGGTGATAGCAGGAAAAGAAAGTAGTATAAGCGCTGTGGCAAGAATATGTAAAATTTCAAGGACTGCTTTGACTGAATGGATAAAGCACATAAAATTTGGTAGAGTAGAAAAATTATTTTCCCCTTCTCAGCGGCGAAGAAAAAGCAAATTAAACAAAAATCAACGTGAGCAAATTGAAATATGGGTAGAAAGAAATCCAAATATTACTATTAAGGAAGTGCAAATAAAAATCTCAGAGGAATTTGGCCTAAACATTAGCAAATCAACAGTGCATCGTGAGATACAAAGGATGAAGTTTTCTTATATAACACCGAGGCCAATTCACCATAAACAAGATAAAAACAAGCAAGAAGAGTTTAAAAAATACTTCAATAAAATAGTCAATTCCCACCCTGAAAAGGAGGTATTTTTTTGATGAATCACGATTTGGAACTCATTCAAAAATCGGACACGGATGGTTTAAAAAAGGGGTCAGAACGCAGGTTAAATGAAAATTGGTAGACAAAATTTCTATATCTACAGTGCGGTAAATCCAAGAAGTGGTAAGAAAATTAGCCTACTTGCTCCATATGTAAACACTGATTGTATGAATATATTTCTGGAGCAGATGTCGAAAGATTTAGGCACGAAAAAAGCCTTTCTTGTAATGGATTGTGCAGGCTGGCATAGATCAAAAAGTTTGAAAATTCAGAAAAACATTACCATTATATACTTGCCTCCTTATTCACCAGAACTGAATCCTGTTGAGAGGTTGTGGCAATATATCAAACACAATACTTTACGCAACAGAGTCTACGATACCATAGGCTTACTTGAAGATGTTCTGTGTAATTTTATTGTCAGTATTTCCAGTGCTACTATTAAACGAGTTTGTAATGTTTCTTATTTGTTCGATTAGTAATGGAATTTGGTATAACCTACCAAGTTCAGGTACCTCTATGAGTAGGATACTTGCGGTTTTCCGTCCAACACCTTTATAGCTAGTTATAGTATTTCCTAAAGTAAATGATAAAGGTATAATAAAGTATTTGATACCAATTCCCACTATGTAAAGAACAGATAGACAATAATGGGAAAGAAGTGATACTAGAGTAGATAAAATAGCGAGGTTTAGATGGCATTAAGATCAAAACTGTTAGACGAAAAAGTTGTAAATTTGGCGAAAGAAATGTTAAAAAAGGTCAGAAATAACGCATATGTTTCAAAAAAGTTACAAGCGGTGATAGCAGGAAAAGAAAGTAGTATAAGCGCTGTGGCAAGAATATGTAAAATTTCAAGGACTGCTTTGACTGAATGGATAAAGCACATAAAATTTGGTAGAGTAGAAAAATTATTTTCCCCTTCTCAGCGGCGAAGAAAAAGCAAATTAAACAAAAATCAACGTGAGCAAATTGAAATATGGGTAGAAAGAAATCCAAATATTACTATTAAGGAAGTGCAAATAAAAATCTCAGAGGAATTTGGCCTAAACATTAGCAAATCAACAGTGCATCGTGAGATACAAAGGATGAAGTTTTCTTATATAACACCGAGGCCAATTCACCATAAACAAGATAAAAACAAGCAAGAAGAGTTTAAAAAATACTTCAATAAAATAGTCAATTCCCACCCTGAAAAGGAGGTATTTTTTTGATGAATCACGATTTGGAACTCATTCAAAAATCGGACACGGATGGTTTAAAAAAGGGGTCAGAACGCAGGTTAAATGAAAATTGGTAGACAAAATTTCTATATCTACAGTGCGGTAAATCCAAGAAGTGGTAAGAAAATTAGCCTACTTGCTCCATATGTAAACACTGATTGTATGAATATATTTCTGGAGCAGATGTCGAAAGATTTAGGCACGAAAAAAGCCTTTCTTGTAATGGATTGTGCAGGCTGGCATAGATCAAAAAGTTTGAAAATTCAGAAAAACATTACCATTATATACTTGCCTCCTTATTCACCAGAACTGAATCCTGTTGAGAGGTTGTGGCAATATATCAAACACAATACTTTACGCAACAGAGTCTACGATACCATAGGCTTACTTGAAGATGTTCTGTGTAATTTTATTGTCAGTATTTCCAGTGCTACTATTAAACGAGTTTGTAATGTTTCTTATTTGTTCGATTAGTAATGGAATTTGGTATGAGTTATAATGGCATATAGTGTGGATTTAAGGGAAAAGGCAGTATTGATGATAGAAAAAGGGAAGACAAAGGTTGAGATAGCAGAGCTCATGGAGATAGGAATAGCAACGCTGTACCGCTGGTTAAAAAAGAAAGCTGCTGGTGAAAGCCTAAAGCCATCTAAAAACGGTAGCTTTATTCGAAAAATAGACCCAAAAATACTCGAAGAATATGTTACAAAGAATCCAGATCATACTCTGGCAGAGATGAAACAAAATCTTGGATTTGGAATAAATTCAATTTGGTATAGACTAAAACAGCTAAAAATTACTTTTAAAAAAAAGTCACACTATATCAAGAGCGCAATCAAGAAGATAGGCAGCAATTTATTGATAAAATCTCAAAAATAGATCATTCCAGCATCTTATATATAGATGAAGCAGGAGTTGATAATAAGTTATACCGAGAATATGGACGTACTCCAAGAGGAAAGAAAATTTATGCAGATATTCCAGCGAGAGAGAATCAGTATAGTAGCCGGGTGGATTGGAATGAGATTTATTGCACCAATGACTTTCAAAGGTGGGTGTGACAAAGAGGTATTCAATATATGGTTGGAGAAACCTAAATTGCCACTTGGCACAACCATAGTTATGGACAATGCTACATTTCAGATGTGTGATTCATAGAGGTTATTGCAACTAATTTGTCAGATCAAGTCTGAACTTGAAATATCTGTTAAGAGGTTTTGTATTTTTGAAGTGACTTTAACTCTTGGTTATGTTTGTAATTTTGCATGACAAATGTTTCTTTTGATGAAGTATAATTTTTTTGTATTTCACTTAGACAAGGAATTGTTTTTTCCAGTTCTTTATATTTTTCCCAAGGAGTCTTTCCCTGAAGAGAGCTATGAGGACGTTGTTTATTATAATATTCTTCCCAATCCCTAAGCTTGACTTGCAATTCATAATCCTTAATGTTAACGCTACTATAAAATTCATCTAAATCTGTACGCTGCGCTCTTTCTACTTTACCATTTCAATGTGGGGAAAACGGCTTAATTGGACGGAATTTTATTTTCCATTCTTTTAGACACTCTTGCACTTCGTAAGTAAAAAATTCTTGTCCTCTATCGGTTTGAATCCTTTGACAATGAAATGGAGCCCTTTCCCTTAATTGTTTTAAGAAATCCAGAGTATTTTTTGAAGTACGCCTTGAGTATAATGCGATAACTTTATAACGCGTACAATCATCTATAGCAGTATATTGATAAAGCCCCGAGGATATTTTGCAAACATCCATTTGTACACGCTCTCCTGGCACTTTGCAGTTATAACGCTTAATCTGCTTGCGATAGTGGCGTTTAATACGTAAAAGACTTACATCGTGTTTCTTCAAAATTTTGTGTATAGTAGCCAATGCAAAAGAGATATCATGTAAACGCTTCAATTCAGCTTGAATACGTCTTGCTCCTAATTTTCTAGCTTTTCTCAGATGAAGAATGAGCTGCTCATTTGACTCGTTGATTTTTTGTAAGGGTAAAGTTTTAGGCCTGCTACTAAGGTTTGACAATCCCTGTGCACCTAGCTTTTCATAACGTTTGTACCATTTTCGTAAGGTAAAGCGTGAAATGTTATAGTGTTGACACACTTTACCTGCATGACCTAATTTTTTGTATAATTCTATCCAATTCAAACGCAACTTAACTTTGGTATCCATTTACTGATTGCCTCTTGTTGATGAATTTATTCATATTGTTGTAATAAGGTATTTAAACTATCACAAGTCAAAGTTTTTATTTTATCTTACATTTTTGCTGTAATAACCTCTATGAATCACACATCTTATGAAATGTAGCATTATCCATAACTATGGTTGTGCCAAGTGGCAATTTAGGTTTCTCCAACCATATATTGAATACCTCTTTGTCACACCCACCTTTGAAAGTCATTGGTGCAATAAATCTCATTCCAATCCACCCGGCTACTATACCGATTCTCTCTCGCTGGAATATCTGCATAAATTTTCTTTCCTCTTGGAGCACGTCCATATTCTCGGTATAACTTATTATCAACTCCTGCTTCATCTATATATAAGATGCTGGAATGATCTATTTTTGAGATTTTATCAATAAATTGCTGCCTATCTTCTTGATTGCGCTCTTGATATAGTGTGACTTTTTTTTAAAGTAATTTTTACCTGTTTTAGTCTATACCAAATTGAATTTATTCCAAATCCAAGATTTTGTTTCATCTCTGCCAGAGTATGATCTGGATTCTTTGTAACATATTCTTCGAGTATTTTTGGGTCTATTTTTCGAATAAAGCTACCGTTTTTAGATGGCTTTAGGCTTTCACCAGCAGCTTTCTTTTTTAACCAGCGGTACAGCGTTGCTATTCCTATCTCCATGAGCTCTGCTATCTCAACCTTTGTCTTCCCTTTTTCTATCATCAATACTGCCTTTTCCCTTAAATCCACACTATATGCCATTATAACTCAAATACTTTATTATACCTTTATCATTTACTTTAGGAAATACTATAGTGAACCGGCAATCTTAAAATGCTTGCAAGATCTACTTATACCAATTCCCGCTATACAAGCAACGAATAGAAAATAATGGAAAAAAGCCATACTGAAGTAAGTAAAATAGCGAGGTTTAGATGGCATTAAGATCAAAATTATTGGATGAAAAAGTGGTGAAATCAGCAAAAGAGATGCTGAAGAGAGTAAGAAATAATGCGTATGTTGCAAAAAAACTAAATGCTGTAATTGCAGCAAAAAAGCACAGTATAACAGCTGTAGCAAAAATATGTTACATTTCGAGAAAGGCAATTACTACATGGATAAAGCACATAAAATTTGGAAGAGAAGAAAAATTATTTGCTCCACCTCAACGCCGTAGAAAAACTATATTGAACCAAAGTCAACTTGAACGAATTGAGTTGTGGATAGAGGAAAACCCCAATATTACTATTAGAGAAATGAGAATAAGAATCCAAGAAAGATTTGGTTTGAATATCAGCAAATCCGCAATACATCGTAATATGCAAAGAATGAAATTCTCATATATCACACCAAGACCAGTTCATAGTGGACAAGATAAAAACAAGCAAGAGGAGTTTTAAAAAAAACCTCAATGAAACTATTGTCATGCATTCTGAAAAAGAGCTATTTTTCTTCGATGAATCACGGTTTGGTACACATTCGAAAGTTGGACATGGGTGGTTTAAAAAAGGCAGTAGGACACAGGTTAAGGTAAAATTAGGTAGGGAAAATTTTTATCTCTATAGTGCAGTTAATCCCAGAAATGGAGAGAATTTTAGCTTATTTGCACCAAACGTCAACACTGATTGTATAAATATATTCCTTGAACAGATGTCGCAATATTTAGGAATACGAAAGGCTTTTCTCTTGATGGATTGCGCTAGTTGGCATAAGTCAAAAAATTTAAAGGCACCTAAAAATATCGAAATTATATACCTACCACCATACTCACCTGAACTCAATCCTGTTGAGAGGTTTTGGTTATATATAAAACAGAACATTTTACGCAATAAAATCTACGATACAATTGTTCTGCTTGAATGCGCTTTGTGTAAATTTATTTGTGTGATTCATAGAGGTTATTACAGCAAAAATGTAAGATAAAATAAAAACTTTGACTTGTGATAGTTTAAATACCTTATTACAACAATATGAATAAATTCATCAACAAGAGGCAATCAGTAAATGGATACCAAAGTTAAGTTGCGTTTGAATTGGATAGAATTATACAAAAAATTAGGTCATGCAGGTAAAGTGTGTCAACACTATAACATTTCACGCTTTACCTTACGAAAATGGTACAAACGTTATGAAAAGCTAGGTGCACAGGGATTGTCAAACCTTAGTAGCAGGCCTAAAACTTTACCCTTACAAAAAATCAACGAGTCAAATGAGCAGCTCATTCTTCATCTGAGAAAAGCTAGAAAATTAGGAGCAAGACGTATTCAAGCTGAATTGAAGCGTTTACATGATATCTCTTTTGCATTGGCTACTATACACAAAATTTTGAAGAAACACGATGTAAGTCTTTTACGTATTAAACGCCACTATCGCAAGCAGATTAAGCGTTATAACTGCAAAGTGCCAGGAGAGCGTGTACAAATGGATGTTTGCAAAATATCCTCGGGGCTTTATCAATATACTGCTATAGATGATTGTACGCGTTATAAAGTTATCGCATTATACTCAAGGCGTACTTCAAAAAATACTCTGGATTTCTTAAAACAATTAAGGGAAAGGGCTCCATTTCATTGTCAAAGGATTCAAACCGATAGAGGACAAGAATTTTTTACTTACGAAGTGCAAGAGTGTCTAAAAGAATGGAAAATAAAATTCCGTCCAATTAAGCCGTTTTCCCCACATTGAAATGGTAAAGTAGAAAGAGCGCAGCGTACAGATTTAGATGAATTTTATAGTAGCGTTAACATTAAGGATTATGAATTGCAAGTCAAGCTTAGGGATTGGGAAGAATATTATAATAAACAACGTCCTCATAGCTTTCTTCAGGGAAAGACTCCTTGGGAAAAATATAAAGAACTGGAAAAAACAATTCCTTGTCTAAGTGAAATACAAAAAAATTATACTTCATCAAAAGAAACATTTGTCATGCAAAATTACAAACATAACCAAGAGTTAAAGTCACTTCAAAAATACAAAACCTCTTAACAGATATTTCAAGTTCAGACTTGATCTGATAAATTAGTTGCAATAACCTCTATGAATCACACAATTTATTACCTCTCTTTCCCCTTCCACGGTTAAACAACTCTGCTATGCTTCTTATTTGGTTCATTAATAATGAGAATTGGTATTACATCAAGGTGCATGAGTTTTTTTTGTATCCGTTCATCAGAGTAGTAAAATAAGAAAAAGAGAAAAGAAGACTAAATGAATTTCATCCGAGTAGCTGACACTGGCATCTATATAAAGACAATCTAATGCACTCATTTAAAGTGAAGTTTTCTGGATCCCAGTGTCTAGGCACTGGGATGACAAGAAAAGAGTTGACTTGAATGACACCGAATAGGTACTGGGACAGAGGCTACTTGAATAATATTTTACCATGTCATTCCAGCACTTGATGCTGGAATCCAGAAGTTTTTTGAGCACAAAAGTCATGCTAAGTTTTTGTTGTTAAGAAAGGCTGGATAGCTACTTGCATGACACCATTTGTTACTGTGTTTTTGTCTATCTTATTTTGCTACCCTACTGAACGAATACACAAAATCTAACTTTTTTCTATACAACCAGCCAGGTCAAGAAAGGTGAATCTATCTCTTGTTGCAAATGTAAGATTGACTACCTTGCAATATTGCTCTTTGTTCCAATTAAGATGCTCCGGTAAGTACGGAATTGATAGATCTTCAAATACTTTCTGCAGGTGTTTTGCAGATAGTAAATTTTGCTTAATTAAACTAGAAATATTACTCCATTCTTTGTAAATAATCTCTTGAATTTTTTGCTGCATCATTTGCTTCTGCTTTAGAATTTTTATAAATTCGGTATTACCAAAGCACTGAGTTATATGTTTTACATCTAAAGTGATCGGTTTGGTAATCGGGTTTTGTATTGACAATATCTCCTCTTGCAAGTTAGCCATGCTAATCGTTGTCACAGCAATTTTTTCCCCATGTAACGAGGAGGTATAATCCTGTGTGACCATCTCAATTGCATGAGCTATCATATGTTCTCCTTGACTTGCAGAGTAACTGCCTTTTGACATCACCATTCCGAGTCCTGAAATCAATAAGGCTTCCATAAGTAATAAAACTACTCTTTTATCTTTTTTAGCAAGTGCCAAGTGTTCTCTGAGCAAAATTTCCTCCAGATTGCGAACAAGTTTAAAGGGGAGTTCATTATATTCTGTGCCAAGTAATAGATGAGATAATAGCCAATCGGCTTGTACTGTTGAACGGCAGATGAAATCTGCAAATCCACTTAATGTGAGGCGTGGTGGTGCGTTGGCAATTATATCGTTATCAATGTATATTGCCTTTGGAAGATGTGCTCCGAACGATTTTTTATATCCATCAACTAATATTGAAGCGTTTGCAGAGCTATACCCATTCATGGAAGCGGCTGTTGGGAACGATATATAATCTTTTTTCTCGAGGTAGCTTGCATATTTGCAGATATCATTAACAGTGCCACTACCAAATGCAACCATTAAGTCACTATCTTTTGCTTTATTTCTAACTAGGTTTACAGTTTGGAGGGAAGCAGCGCTGTTCAGTCTATTTGGTGTCATCCAAGTAGCGTGACACTGCGATCCATCATAGTCACGCGCTGGAATGACAGTTGTGGCTGGAATGATTAAATGAGAAACTTTATTAAGTATGTTTTTGTTTAAAAGTTTTGCTGTATTTTCATCTGCAATCAGAAAAATGTCATTTCCGTATTGTCTACATATTTCATAGATATTATCAGCAAGTACTGTTACTTCCCTAATAAGAACTTGTTCTGTGTGCTGTAATATTTGTTTTAAATATCGCATAGTATGTTTACAATACGGTAATGTTAGTATTTCAAGATTGATATGAAGATTGACCCTGTAGAACTAACTAAGAAATTAATTTCTTTTAAAAGTATAACACCAAAAGACGATGGGGCAATAGAGCATATAGCAGCCATTCTTAAGAAAAGTGGTTTTGAATGTGAGATTTTAGAGTTTGGTAATAAAGTTAAAAATCTTTATGCGAAATATATAAATGGAGTACCAAACTTGTGTTTTGCTGGACATGTTGATGTTGTACCACCAGGTGAGTTAAAAGATTGGATATCTGATCCATTTAAGCCAGAAGTTAGAGATGGAATGCTATATGGAAGAGGAGCAGCTGATATGAAAAGTGGAATAGCCGCATTTATTGCTGCTATGGTAGATTCAGTTGCAGGTAAGTTTCGATTCAGTGGTTCAATCAGTGCATTGATTACCGGTGCTGAAGAAAGCACGGAAGAACATGGAACAAAGGCCGTTTTGGAATGGATGAAAAGTAAGCAAAAAAAGATAGATTTTTGTATAGTTGGAGAACCAACGAGTAGTGAGAAATTAGGTGATACCATAAAAATAGGTAGAAGAGGTTCTGCAACATTTAAATTGATTTGCCATGGTAAACAAGGGCACGTTGCCTACCCAGACCTAGCGGATAACCCAATATATAAAATGATATCGATATTAAGTAAGATGAAAGATACCACTTTTGATACTGGTAATAAATATTTTCAGCCTTCACATTGCGAAATTACTACTATCGACGTTGGAAATAATACTAATAATCTAATACCTAGTTCAATAGCAGCAGGTTTTAATGTTCGATATAACAATACACAAACACCGGACGTTTTATATAAGATGATTGATGCAATATGCGCCAATGTGACTAACGATTATAAACTTTCTATGCAGAGCAGCAGGGACGTTTTTCTCTCTACTCCTGATAGAAATACTGATATTATGCTTGATGCGATAAATAAAATTACTGGTATTGATGCTGTGCTGAGTACAAATGGTGGCACATCTGATGCTGCGTTTATTAAGGATATTTGTCCAGTAATTGAATTTGGTATGATCAACAAAACCGCACATCAGGTAAATGAATGCGTATCAATAGACGATATACATAAATTAACAGCTATATATAAGGAGTTTATAAAAAATTATTTTTACCCAACTAATAAAATATTAAACCAAATCAATGTAATTGGTAATACGCCTGATAGTCCATTATTAGCTTGAGGTGCAGTTGCATAGAGAAGAAAACTTACTAGACACATTTTACCAACCCCTTATTATAATATTAAGGGTATTTTTGACTCAAAACTCGTCTTTGATCTGTGCAAGCTCAATAACAAAAACTCAGTAAAAAGCTTATTAGCGAAAATTATATGGTATCTGTTCAGCAGAGTGGCAAAATAAAGATAGACAAAAAAAGTATAAGAGAGAAATCGGTGTCATGCAAGTAGCTGACATAGGTTCCTTTATAATGCCAGTGCTCAGACACTGATTTTTGATCGAAAATGTTGTCTTGTTTGTGATGAATTTTCCAGTGTCGCGCATTGATCATTTTTTCTATAGTTGTCTTTTCTCGTCTACCTTATTTTGCTACCCGGCTCTACCTACCCAGATGCTTCTAAGAATTTCTTAAACATTTATAGCTCATACAAAACCCGGTCTGACTGTCATAAAGGCTTGCATGACCGCTTCAGCAAGATAACGTTCGCACTACTTCAAATTCTAATTTTCAACTTAAAACACTAATTCTGGATTAAGGAAGGAAGTATAGGAAATGGAAGGCTTTTTGGATTTCAAGGAATAGGAAATGAGAGTAGAAAAGATGTGAACCAAGAAATTAACGGGAGATCTATGGCGAGTATGTTCAATTTCAAGTCTATTTTTGAGGTAGCCAAAAATCGTCTCAATGATCGACCTTTTTCTCAGCAAAATCTTTTCATGTAGTGAAATTAATGCGTTTTTCATCCCCTTTTTCACCTTGGTAACAAGTTTCAAACCGCGGTTAAACAACTCTTGGAAAAGCTCTTTTTTAATATAGCCTTTATCACCAAACAAAAGACCGGTTAATTTCTTAGTTAGGTTTGCTACAGGCTCTCTATCGTCAACATTACCTCTTGTAAGCGTAAAAGCTTGAATTTCACCTTTCTCGTTAATTATCAAATGTAGTTTAAAGCCGAAAAACCAGCCATATGTACTCTTGCTTAATTTTGCAATTCCAGCAAAAACCTTATTTCTTGATATTCTTTTTGCATGGCAAACTGCAATAGGAGTTGTATCTATGTATGAGATTCCAGTAAGTTCTGACCATCCGCAAAGGCACTGTAATAGCATGGCTAAATGCCACAAAACCCTGGGCTTTAGAGCAACAAACCTAGTGTATGAAGGCAACTTCGAAAACTCTGATTTGTAGAGCAATGTTAGGTAATGCAGGTAGAAAGCCTTAAAATTTTCACAGGGAGATTGCTGATACAGGAGGATTATTGTGATAATTTCCGAATGTGTAATTTCTGGCACTCTTGTGGGTTTTTACCGTTTGGCAGTAGTTTATCTGCAAAATTTTTCTCTATATCTCTGCAAAAATCATCGACCAGACAAAACAGTTTTGTTATATCTTCCATGGGTAACCTCATCTATTTTTTTCTATTTGTTGAGTTTACCCTACTCTCCTGACTTTTCTATTCTCTTTTTAATCCAGAATTAGCGTTTTAAAAAAGGCAGTAGGACACAGGTTAAGGTAAAATTAGGTAGGAAAATTTTTATCTCTATAGTGCAGTTAATCCCAGAAATGGAGAGAATTTTAGCTTATTTGCACCAAACGTCAACACTGATTGTATAAATATGTTCCTTGAACAGATGTCGCAATATTTAGGAATACGAAAGGCTTTTCTCTTGATGGATTGCGCTAGTTGGCATAAGTCAAAAAATTTAAAGGCACCTAAAAATATCGAAATTATATACCTACCACCATACTCACCTGAACTCAATCCTGTTGAGAGGTTTTGGTTATATATAAAACAGAACATTTTGCGCAATAAAATCTACGATACAATTGTTCTGCTTGAATGCGCTTTGTGTAAATTTATTACCTCTCTTTCCCCTTCCACGGTTAAACAACTCTGCTATGCTTCTTATTTGGTTCATTAATAATGAGAATTAGTATAAGAAATTAACCGGTCTTTTGTTTGGTGATAAAGGCTATATTAAAAAAGAGCTTTTCCAAGAGTTGTTTAACCGCGGTTTGAAACTTGTTACCAAGGTGAAAAAGGGGATGAAAAACGCATTAATTTCACTACATGAAAAGATTTTGCTGAGAAAAAGGTCGATCATTGAGACGATTTTTGGCTACCTCAAAAATAGACTTGAAATTGAACATACTCGCCATAGATCTCCCGTTAATTTCTTGGTTCACATCTTTTCTACTCTCATTTCCTATTCCTTGAAATCCAAAAAGCCTTCCATTTCCTATACTTTCTTCCTTCCTTAATCCAGAATTAGCGTTTAAAGAGGTACATAATGTCAAATAACTTCAATTTCAAAGAATTTTTTCACCATCACGAAGCAAATAGCACTTTAGATGATATACAAAGGTACTTCGTACTGTGGCAATCAGTGATATTACAGGCAACGATTGATGCAGCAAGTAACTGTAAAAAAACAGAAAGCTTGGTAGAGAAACGTAAAGCAATTTCCTGGCTGTCAGACTTTAGCCAAGATTTTGTTGAAACATTTATACTGGCTGACTGCGATCCGATATACGTAAAAAACAAAATACAGCCAATTTTAAAAAAGATAAAGCCCTTTTAATGAGGTTTGCCCCTCTCACCAAGAAAAATATCATTTAATCTTTTTTCTATAGCTTCATCTATATCTTGGATTAATAGCTGCTTTATCATATTTACTTTCCGTTCTGCCTCTTGAAGATTATTGTTACCGTAACTGTTCTTATTACTATAACCATAACTACTACCATTTGGTTTATTACTCATTTTTCTTCTTGTGCTGAGTATCTGAACTATCTTTTCCTTGAAAAAAGACTTCCAGCCTGTGCCAGAAAATAATTTGTAGAGAAAATGTGGAGTAAGAAACGCTACTAATATTCTAATAGAAACTCCATAACCCAAATCATCTCTATTTTCATAATACCATTTTAAATATTGATATAAATGGTAAAATGCATTTTTGAAAGAGCTAAATTCTACAGCATACCAAAAGCCACTGGTGAGAAACATGAGCATAATGCTCGATGTATAAAGATACAGAGTGAAAAGAAATAGCTTAACAACTATATCTTTCAAACTGCCCAGTATGTAATTAAATAACCTTAATTTATAAAAAAGTGATATCATTTCACGCACACTTCAATAAAGCTGGGGTGGAAGGATTCGAACCTTCGCGTGGCGGTATCAAAAACCGCTGCCTTACCACTTGGCTACACCCCAATATTGTTTATATCAATAACATTATTAACCCAATTAGTAAAAGATTTATTCGCTTTTCCTATGGGTATTATCACAACGGCTGGTTGATCATAAGAATGCATTGCCTCGATTTTTTCTACAATCTTATCAGCCTGATCATTCCTACTCTTCATAATTGTCACCACTTCACAATTACTATTAATTTTACCTTCCCATAGATACAGAGAATTTACCTCAGGAAATATATTTACACACACAATTAACTTCTCATTTAACAATTCTTCAGAAATAGCCTTAGCCTCTTTCAAGTTTGAAAAAGTTATATAGACTAAAACTAAATTGCTCATTAATCGCTACATAAATGCACTTCACTATACTGCACTTAGATTTATTCATCAAGAGAAAATAGAAGAGACTTCTTCAGTGCTTGACACACAGAAATTGAAGATGTCATTTAGTAGTTCTCCTCTTGTCATGCAAGTAGCTATCCAGCCTTTCTTAACAACAAAAACTTAGCATGACTTTTGTGCTCAAAAAACTTCTGGATTCTAGCATCAAGTGCTGGAATGACATGGTAAAATATTATTCAAGTAGCCTCTGTCCCAGTACCTATTCGGTGTCATTCAAGTCAACTCTTTTCTTGTCATCCCAGTGCCTAGACACTGGGATCCAGAAAACTTCACTTTAAATGAGTGCATTAGATTGTCTTTATATAGATGCCAGTGTCAGCTACTCGGATGAAATTCATTTAGTCTTCTTTTCTCATCTACCTTACTACTTTCTTGAACGGATACCATTAACGCTAATTCTGGATTAAAAAGAGAATAGAAAAGTCAGGAGAGTAGGGTAAACTCAACAAATAGAAAAAAATAGATGAGGTTACCCATGGAAGATATAACAAAACTGTTTTGTCTGGTCGATGATTTTTGCAGAGATATAGAGAAAAATTTTGCAGATAAACTACTGCCAAACGGTAAAAACCCACAAGAGTGCCAGAAATTACACATTCGGAAATTATCACAATAATCCTCCTGTATCAGCAATCTCCCTGTGAAAATTTTAAGGCTTTCTACCTGCATTACCTAACATTGCTCTACAAATCAGAGTTTTCGAAGTTGCCTTCATACACTAGGTTTGTTGCTCTAAAGCCCAGGGTTTTGTGGCATTTAGCCATGCTATTACAGTGCCTTTGCGGATGGTCAGAACTTACTGGAATCTCATACATAGATACAACTCCTATTGCAGTTTGCCATGCAAAAAGAATATCAAGAAATAAGGTTTTTGCTGGAATTGCAAAATTAAGCAAGAGTACATATGGCTGGTTTTTCGGCTTTAAACTACATTTGATAATTAACGAGAAAGGTGAAATTCAAGCTTTTACGCTTACAAGAGGTAATGTTGACGATAGAGAGCCTGTAGCAAACCTAACTAAGAAATTAACCGGTCTTTTGTTTGGTGATAAAGGCTATATTAAAAAAGAGCTTTTCCAAGAGTTGTTTAACCGCGGTTTGAAACTTGTTACCAAGGTGAAAAAGGGGATGAAAAACGCATTAATTTCACTACATGAAAAGATTTTGCTGAGAAAAAGGTCGATCATTGAGACGATTTTTGGCTACCTCAAAAATAGACTTGAAATTGAACATACTCGCCATAGATCTCCCGTTAATTTCTTGGTTCACATCTTTTCTACTCTCATTTCCTATTCCTTGAAATCCAAAAAGCCTTCCATTTCCTATACTTTCTTCCTTCCTTAATCCAGAATTAGCGTTCATAGGATTTACAGCCAGCAAATTCAGAACAGATTCAGTTAATACTCACATTCTTGATAAGGAAAGGTATGTGAAAGATATTGTTGCTACAGTGAAGGATATTAACGATAGGGGCTCATATAAACAATTTTTGCTTTATGAAATAAAAAACACGAAGTTCAAGCTGGATAACATCAGAATATAAGTTAAAACCAAAGCGGAAGAAGGCATTAAAATAGGGGATCAAGTAAAATTATCAGCAAAACTCTTTCCTCCAAAAATTGCGCCTTCGGAATATGCATATGATTTCGCAAGAATAGCATATTATCAGAAAATAAGTGCAACAGGCTTTGCAACAAGCAAAATAGTCCTGTACAAAAAGGCTGAAGCAAGAAAATTTCAAGAGTATATAGAATCTTTCCGTCAATATATCTATGAAAACCTACAGCAAAATACCAAAAAGCCACACGCGGACATAATCTCTGCATTATTAATTGGCAAAAAAGACGGGATAGATCAAAAAACTATGAATGCGATACGAGATTCAGGTATAGCACATTTATTCGCTATATCTGGTTTACATTTATCGTTTGTTGCTGGTCTGTTTTTTATAGTATTCCGTAATTTATTTGCAATATCTGAAACTTTGACTCTTAAATATAACACTAAAAAAATATCTGCATTCTTTACTATCTTGCCAACTACCTTTTATTTGTTGATTACCGGTATGCAAATTTCTGCTCAGCGTGCCTACGTCATGGTGATCTTGGTACTTGTTGCAATAATCATAGAAAGGCAATATCGAGAATTAATAGCAATTGCGTTTGCTGCTTCGATGATACTCATAGTGGAGCCAGAAGCAATCTTAAAGCCAGGTTTTCAAATGTCATTTTCTGCTGTTTTGGCACTAGTTGCCAGCTATCAGCTCAATGCTCATAAGTTATTCAAAATAAAAATAATAAAATATTTTGTGTCGATAATGATCAGCTCAGTCATAGCAAGTTTAGCAACTGTTCCGTACACAATATACAATTTTAACTATTGTTCAATCAGTGGCATTATCACAAATTTGATTGCTATACCAATAGTTACACTCATTATTATTCCACTTGGAATAATTTATGTTTTATTGATTCCTTTAGGTATTGAATGGATTATAGCGCCATTTATAGAGCGCCCAATTGACAGTATCTTGTGTATAACAAATGCAATCGCTAGTCTTCAGTATTTGGTTATTCCCACTCGCACTTTTCCTGGCTCATCAATTATTATAATAACACTTGGGTTATTGTGGCTATGCTTATGGGAAAGGAATTGGCGTTTTTTTGGAATTTTCTTTATTGTGCTGGGTATTTTCTCTAGCGCTATGTATAGAACCCCTGACATCCTGGTCAGTATTGATAATCTTGCTGTAAAAGAAGATGACAGTTTACTATATTCTCTTACTAGGAAAAATAGGAACTTTGTTGTCAAAACATGGACTAAACAAAACGGGCAGAATCAAATTTTGAATCACACTAAATTCAGTAATTCAAACAAAAGGCTAAAATGTAATGATTATGACTGTATATATAATAAAGGAAATAATAAGTCAGTGTTGCTAGCTTATAAAAAAGAAGATATTGTAGAAAGTTGTAACAATGTCGATCTAGCAATTCAGCTAAGCAAATTCAACTATCCAGCTTGCAATACTAAAACCATCAAGTATGCTGACTTAGAGGCATATGGCACACACTCTGTTTGGCTAACAGATGGTGGCATAAAGGTTATTAAAGTGCGTTCTAATCGTCCTTGGCATAAGCTAAAAAACTTGTTTTAAAAGTGTTATTAGTATATAATTAATTAGGTGCTAGGAAGTTTATGCCTTTAGATATAATAAATCCTTTAAGTGTTAAAGTAGATCATAATTTTGCCAAAATAGATGATGCTATTGGTTTTTTCCCTAGATTATGGCGTGCAGCAAAGAAATATTCCGTAAGTAACACTCTACCTATAGCAGCTGTAAATACTTGGCTTCAATTTTCTTTGGCTTATGTAGCTGCAATAATAACTAGTAATAATTTAAGCTTTATTACAGATATTTTTAACCCAACATTCATGCCAATTTATACTTTGGTTTCTATTATTCTTTTAACAACTTTTGCAGCCTCTTCTGCTATGAGATATATGCATAAGCAGAAGATAAAAGAAGGAAAAAAGCCGATAGAGGAATTAATAAATGATAAAATTAGAGGTGGCAAAGACAACGAGATAAGTGAACTTGCTGAAAATGCTCTAAAAATAGAGATAAAACCAAATTTAAGTCTTGTAGGTCGCAAAAAAGCAAACTTTTCAATAATTTTGCCAATTTCTGAAAATCAAAGAAAAACATTAGATGATCAAAGACAAGAGAATAAAAATAAGGCCATTTTTCTTACCATAACATATATAATTAGCACTGTAATTATAGTTGGCGCATTAATACAAAATAGATTTAGCTTTGCCAATGTTCAGGATTTGGAATGGGCCATAGTTGCACTGGCTAGTATCATTGCTATTGTTGGGATATGTATAACATTCAGCAAGCTAAAAAACAATGAGATAAACAATAATCATAATATTGTTAAAAAGTTTAACAATTTGGATATTCTCTTTCCATTCAGAAGAGGTGGGGTTGTATCGGTAATAGAAAAAAAGACAAAAGATGAGGAAGAAAATGATTCTATATCTCAATTGATAAAATTACTTGATAAGCACTTGACTGATTTTACAGATAAAATTGTTGCTTCATTTGATAAGTAGCTAGATGAAGTTAAAGATCTACTTGATAATAGCCTTCTAAAGGCTGCAAATGATGAAATTCAAGAAACACTTGTCATCTACAAGGAATTAGAGGAGACATCAAAAAAAGATTTAGATAAGTTGCGTAAGGAAATGATGGTCATTTTAAGCGAAGCTAAAGGGTTGGCAAAAAGAACAAATTCACTAAACATTGAAAGCATTTTTTCTAATTTAGAGAATACTATTAAAATCGCTGAAGATAAGGTTGAGCGATTTGAACCAAGCAGATTTGTTGGCTTTTTTCAATCTAGAGAAGAAATAATTAGCAACGACAACGATTTTTTTTGTATGTTGAAAAAGCAAGAAGAAGCGGAAAAGATAAAGAAGGAATTAGAAGAAGAACTAAAAAAAGTAAAAGATGAACTAGAGGAATTAAAGAATAAACAGACTCAATCAAATGAACCTAATAGCAGTGAAGGCAGTATTACTGCTACTCCTTTTGACAAACAACGGGATGAAGAGAAAAAAGCAAAAGAAAAAAATAGACTATTAAAATCAAAAAAAAGGATGAAAGAGCTGGAGCAAGAAAATGCAAAATTGGAAAAAGAATTATCTGAACAAGAAAAAATGGATGAATGGAGAAAAAAAGTTAACGGTAAAGCAAGTGACTTTCTATATTATTTATTAGAGTCTATTAAGCTAGAAGAAAAAGATAAAAAAGAAGAAAAGAGGGAGTTAACGCTACGGGATTTTGATAATAAAATAATAATTTACTGGAAAGATGGCTCTCAAATAATTTGCCATATTAAAAACAAGACGGCCTTCAAATTCAACCTAGTACAAAAGTTGATTTTGTGAATCCAGATGTTCATGCAGCATTCAAAGTAGCTTGCGCAGGGTAGTGACCATAGATATAACCTTAAATGTTAATAGTGACGAAAAAAAAATTAAGGCTAGATACTTACATAGCTAAAAAGTGCAACATATCACGCAGTAAAGCGCAAAGATTGGTACAAGATGAGCGGGTAACATTATTTGGCACGCCGATAATTAATAATGACCACATAGTAAAACCAGGTGAAGAGTATATAGTACATCTCGTTCAACCTGACATATCCACATCAATTGAACCTAACTATAATATAAAGCTTGATATCATCTACGAAGATGGGGACATTATAGTTCTGAGTAAACAAAGTAGATTAACAGTACACCCAGGTGCTGGAACAAACAATGATACACTCCTGAATGCGGTGATCGCTCACCTTGGCAAAATTCCATATACAAATACAAGACCAGGAATTGTTCACAGGCTTGATAAAGATACTAGTGGACTCATGGTAATTGCAAAAAATGAACAATCCCACAGCTTCTTGTCTGAACTGCTATCAAATCGTAAAATAAAAAGGGAATACTTAGCAGTAATTTGGGGAGCATTACCTAATCTGCAAGGAACAGTAAAAACCCATATTGCTCCAAAACGCAGTAATAAAGAAATGATGTGTGTCACAAAAACAGCAGGTAAATTAGCAATCACTCATTATTCAGTGAAGAAAATTATAGGGCAAGCAAGCCTGGTTAAATGTACTTTAGAGACAGGCAGAACACACCAAATTCGAGTACACATGAGCCACATAGGACATTCTGTAGTTGGTGATCAAGTTTACGGAAAAAATAGTAGTAAAAGTGAAAAACATGCTAAAAACTCTGACTTTATCCGTAATTTCAATAGACAGGCACTACATGCTCACACGCTAGGCTTATATCATCCAAAAAGTAAAGAATATATAGAATTTGTTTCTGATTTACCACAAGACATGCAAGTCTTAATCGGTGAATTTGAAAATATATCTTAACAACATTCATATCAATATTATCATCCATGTTATCAAAAGGTTAATTAATGGGAGAAAAACTGCTGCACTACCTAGATCTTTCACTTTTTTTGAAAGTATATGTTGTTCACTGGAAATACGCTCAATTGTTGTTTCAAAAGCAGTGTTAATAATTTCTACAATTAACACCAAAAATAGGCTACTTATACCAATTCCCGCTATACAAACGCTAATTCTGGATTAAGGAAGGAAGAAAGTATAGGAAATGGAAGGCTTTTTGGATTTCAAGGAATAGGAAATGAGAGTAGAAAAGATGTGAACCAAGAAATTAACGGGAGATCTATGGCGAGTATGTTCAATTTCAAGTCTATTTTTGAGGTAGCCAAAAATCGTCTCAATGATCGACCTTTTTCTCAGCAAAATCTTTTCATGTAGTGAAATTAATGCGTTTTTCATCCCCTTTTTCACCTTGGTAACAAGTTTCAAACCGCGGTTAAACAACTCTTGGAAAAGCTCTTTTTTAATATAGCCTTTATCACCAAACAAAAGACCGGTTAATTTCTTATACTAATTCTCATTATTAATGAACCAAATAAGAAGCATAGCAGAGTTGTTTAACCGTGGAAGGGGAAAGAGAGGTAATAAATTTACACAAAGCGCATTCAAGCAGAACAATTGTATCGTAGATTTTATTGCGTAAAATGTTCTGTTTTATATATAACCAAAACCTCTCAACAGGATTGAGTTCAGGTGAGTATGGTGGTAGGTATATAATTTCGATATTTTTAGGTGCCTTTAAATTTTTTGACTTATGCCAACTAGCGCAATCCATCAAGAGAAAAGCCTTTCGTATTCCTAAATATTGCGACATCTGTTCAAGGAATATATTTATACAATCAGTGTTGACGTTTGGTGCAAATAAGCTAAAATTCTCTCCATTTCTGGGATTAACTGCACTATAGAGATAAAAATTTTCCTACCTAATTTTACCTTAACCTGTGTCCTACTGCCTTTTTTAAAACGCTAATTCTGGATTAAAAAGAGAATAGAAAAGTCAGGAGAGTAGGGTAAACTCAACAAATAGAAAAAAATAGATGAGGTTACCCATGGAAGATATAACAAAACTGTTTTGTCTGGTCGATGATTTTTGCAGAGATATAGAGAAAAATTTTGCAGATAAACTACTGCCAAACGGTAAAAACCCACAAGAGTGCCAGAAATTACACATTCGGAAATTATCACAATAATCCTCCTGTATCAGCAATCTCCCTGTGAAAATTTTAAGGCTTTCTACCTGCATTACCTAACATTGCTCTACAAACAGAGTTTTCGAAGTTGCCTTCATACACTAGGTTTGTTGCTCTAAAGCCCAGGGTTTTGTGGCATTTAGCCATGCTATTACAGTGCCTTTGCGGATGGTCAGAACTTACTGGAATCTCATACATAGATACAACTCCTATTGCAGTTTGCCATGCAAAAAGAATATCAAGAAATAAGGTTTTTGCTGGAATTGCAAAATTAAGCAAGAGTACATATGGCTGGTTTTTCGGCTTTAAACTACATTTGATAATTAACGAGAAAGGTGAAATTCAAGCTTTTACGCTTACAAGAGGTAATGTTGACGATAGAGAGCCTGTAGCAAACCTAACTAAGAAATTAACCGGTCTTTTGTTTGGTGATAAAGGCTATATTAAAAAAGAGCTTTTCCAAGAGTTGTTTAACCGCGGTTTGAAACTTGTTACCAAGGTGAAAAAGGGGATGAAAAACGCATTAATTTCACTACATGAAAAGATTTTGCTGAGAAAAAGGTCGATCATTGAGACGATTTTTGGCTACCTCAAAAATAGACTTGAAATTGAACATACTCGCCATAGATCTCCCGTTAATTTCTTGGTTCACATCTTTTCTACTCTCATTTCCTATTCCTTGAAATCCAAAAAGCCTTCCATTTCCTATACTTTCTTCCTTCCTTAATCCAGAATTAGCGTTGCCAACGTAAGTTTTAATAATCCTTCAGTATATTGTGAGGGATTTTTGGCAAAGGATTATACAATTTCTTTTAATGCATGGATTTTCTAAAGAAAAATTACGGCAGGTATTACTGAATAGTAATACTGAAAAAGCAGCCTAATGGTAGTGTATAAAAGGTATTTACTAGACGTTTTTCTATAATCTAATTAGCATCTAGAGGATTGACTTTATGAATATCGTCCTCTAAACTGCCGTTACCAAGATTCGAACTTGGGACCTCGTCATTACCAATGACGTACTCTACCACCTGAGCTACAACGGCAAGTTCACGTATTATGATAATGAATAACATGAAAAAAAATAAGGAAAAAGAAGAAGAGAGAAAAAGATTGGCAAAAGCTTTAAAGCAAAATATTCTAAAAAGAAAAAAACAGCAACAGAGTAGACAAGATGCCAGAACTCCCAGAAGTGGAAGTAATCTCTAACTTCTTATTTGATAAAATCAAAAATAAGAAAATAAGTAATGTTACAGTCAATAATTGGAATTTGCGTGTACCAATAACGAAGAATATTGATGATTTGCTAAAGGGCAAAGTTATAAATGATATCAAGCGTAGAGGTAAATATATAATCTCGAATATAGATGCTAGTATGGCTGTAATCATACACCTTGGCATGAGCGGAAAGCTTATATATGCTGAAGACAATCAAGCACAGAACAAACATGATCATGTGATATTCTTATTTTCTGACAACACTTCACTAATCTTTAATGACCCAAGAAGGTTTGGATTAGTGATTGTTTTAAACAGAGAGCAAGAACTAAATTTTTTTAATAACCTAGGAATAGAACCCCTCACAGATGAATTTGACGGACATTATTTACAGAAGTTGCTAAAGAACAGAAAAGCAAATATCAAATCAGTATTAATGAATAATAAGCTAATAGTTGGCGTAGGTAACATATATGCTTCTGAGAGCTTATTTAGAGCTCGCATATCACCACTTAGGCTAGCACAAGATTTAACATATATAGAGTGCGAAAAACTTGCTATCGAAATAAAAAATACTCTGAGTGATGCAATTGCTGCTGGTGGTTCAACACTGAAAGATTATGCACAACCATCTGGATCTGCTGGATACTTTCAAAATAACTTTTACGTATATGGTAAAGTGCAAAAACCTTGCAGAATCTGCAACAATATCATAACACTTATACGACAAAATGGTCGTAGCACTTATTTTTGCAATGCATGTCAGAATTAAATTTTATTTTTGCATATGACACTCTTACCTGAAAAAGATCCTTTTGATTTGTTCTCAAAGTGGTATCAAGAAGTACTTAATTTTCCGTGTAAAGAGTCAACTGCAATGACGCTAGCAACGTGTAGCAAAGACTGCATTCCATCTGCAAGAGTGGTATTACTAAAGGAGTATAGTAAAGAAGGTTTTGTGTTCTTCACTAACGCAAACAGTAGAAAAGGAAAAGAATTGACTGAGAACCCCAAAGCTGCACTCGTATTTCATTGGACAGAATTTTCTAGACAAGTACGAATTGAAGGAGAAGTTAGGCTTCTAAGCGGCAAAAAGGCTGACGAATATTTCTCCTCTCGAGCACGTGATAGTCAAATTAGCGCGTGGTGCTCAAAACAATCAAGAGTTCTGAAAGATTGGCAAGATTTTGAGCAGGCTATAGAATTGAAAGAGAAAGAATTTCACAATACACAAGTTTCTCGTCCTGACTTTTGGGTGGGATTTTGCGTAATCCCAAAGGTAATTGAATTTTGGCAAGAAGGTGAATATAGGAAACACACTAGATTTAGATATACTCTTGTTGAGAAAAGCAATTGGAAAGTGGAACAATTATATCCCTAACGTTAGAGAAAGCTACTCTGCAGATCAAAGATAAGGATTTATTGTCATAACAGGACCTGATCAAGTAACTTTTTATGGTTTAAAAACTTGTTGTATGTAACGTATTGTAATACTTACGCAAAATATTTTAGTGCATTCTCAAATATGAGCATTCCATCACCATATTTTGGCATAGCCACTCCTGAACGTTTACATTTTTCTTTTTCAAGAGGCCAGTTGTCCTGCTGAGTAAAAAATATTCCTCTCTCTGGGTGAGGCATTAAAGCTAAAACTCTACCACTTTTGTCTGACAAAGCTGCCAGGTCGTATATAGATCCGTTTGGATTGTAAGGAAATTGTAAATTTGCATAGTCACCATTTTCATCAACGTAACGCAGTGCAACGGAATTATTTTCAATCAATTGATTTAAAATATCTTGATCCATAAAAAACCTGCCTTCTCCATGAGCAACAGGAAGATATAGCTCACTCAGGCCCCGTAGCCAAACAGAACTACTCTGCGGATTAACTCTCACTCTAATCCAACGACATTGGTAATTACCTATATCATTAGAGGTTAAAGCTAGATTAGAGAATTCTGGAACTAATTTTACTAATATCTGGCAACCATTACATATCCCTATAATAAGCTTATCTTGAGATAAGAAATTTTGAAATTCGTCTAACAAGTTGTTTTTTATACGCAAAGCAAATGCATTGCCAGCACCAGTGTCATCACCGTAAGAAAAACCTCCTGGAATTGCAAGTATATTACTTGATTTTAGTTCATCTGAATTACTTATAACTTCATTAATGTGAACGATTTTTACTTCAATATTATTAATACCAAGCTTTCTGCTGCATTCCATAAATGCAAATGCAGTTTCTTTTTCACAATTCAAGCCATAACCAGATAAAACAATAATTTTCATGAATCAAAAAACTCAAACTTTCTTTTTACAAAATTTGCTATTAAATTCAAAGCAAATAGCATTAACAATAAACCCATAATTGCAATAGCAGCAAGCTCAATAAATGCAATTTCAGGACTACTTGACCATATGTATATTTGTACAGGTAAAACAGTTGCCGGATCGAAGAAGGATGTAGGTGTATCAGCAATAAATGCTACCATGCCTATCATAAGTAAAGGGGAAGATTCGCCTAAAATCCTTGCAATTGCAAGCACTGCACCATGTATTATCCGTGGCAACGCAATCGGTAAAGAGTGATCCAATATCACCTTGATGTGAGGTGCACCTAGCGCAAACGCTGCATCTTTTATTGCAATAGGAACATTTGTAAAGGCATTTTTTGTTGCAATAATAATATTAGGCAGCATCATAAATGAAAGAGTCATCCCGCCAACAAGCGGTGAAGAACGGGGTAAACCAAATATGCCCAAGTAGAGAGTCAGTCCTACCACACCAAATATTATCGAAGGCACTGCAGCAAGGTTATTCATGCTAATTTCTACAATACTGGTTATTAGCCTATTTCTAGGCATAAATTCATAAAGACAGATACCTGACATAATTCCTATTGGCAATGCCAACGCTAAGCATACTATAATTGTCATTAATGAACCGATAAATGCCCCTAAAATCCCTGCATTCTCAGGCTCACAAGAATCAGACTTAAGAAACAGAGACTTATTAAAAAATTTTCTTACTCTTCCCTTCTCTTTTAACCAATCAAGTAATTTAGCATAATGATCATTCAAACATTTATTTTTATATAGTGAATTGATCACACTCGATGCGGTAAACCAGATCTCATATTCACCACTATTTTTTACTCTCTTACGAAAAAATTTCTCTAGTTCTTTGTAAGAATTACGACTTAAAATTTCGTCACCGTCTTTAAAATCAGTTCCTTCAAACACCTTACGTAAAGAATTGTTGAGTAAGCCAATGGACTTATATCGTAAATCACCAGGATTATTAGTTAAAATAAGATCAGCATTTATTTCAACTGGCAATAAAATTTTCGTTACTGTTAAAGCACTGTAAGAGTTAACTAATATACTCAACAATATACACACAGGACAGCCAAGTGAGATAACTAGTGCCGTGAAAGAACAAAAGCGTAACGCTCTGTTCTTTTTATTTTTTCTTTTTACACGAGCATGTACGCGCTTAGATTGAAGTAACTTAAGGAAGTTTTTCTTTATTATACCCATTTACTTTTCTTTACAGGAGGATTTGAAAAGACTTTCCCCTTTTTCCAGTGCTTGACACTGAGATCTAGCAGGCTTTGCCTGCAAATAATTTTTATATTTCTCATGAAAGCACAAAACAAAAGGAGAATCTGGATCCCAGTGTCAAACATTGGGATGACACCACAGCAGGAGGGAAAGTACAGTTGTGCGCCACACACTGGGATAATAAGAGAGAGTTTTGAGATGATACAATTGACATCACTCCCTATTGTATCTACTTAGATTTTTTTAACATAAGTAGTACGTTCTTTGATCCTTGCAGCTTTCCCAAATAGCTTGCACAGATAATATAATTTTGCTCTACGGACCTTTCCCTTTCTTATCACTTGTACTGAAATTAATGCAGGAGAGTAAACAAAAAATTGTGATACTATACTTTCTCCATGACTTACCTTTCTAACTGAAAAAGAAGAGTGTAATCCACGATTTCTTTTTGATATACATACGCCCTCAAATATCTGTATACGCTCACCCGTACTATCAACTACCTTAAAAGTGACCTTCAAATCATCGCCAGGACAAAAAACCGGCATCTCTTTGGCTAATCTTTGTATTTGTTGTTCGTTAAATTTTTCAAGCAAGTTTGTCATTTATCATCTCCATTCAACAATTCAGGTCGACGTTCCTTTGTTCTAACGTATGACTGTTCCCTTCTCCAATCACTTATTTTTCTGTGATTGCCAGACAACAGAACCTCAGGAACTTTGTACCTACTCCACTGCTCAGGCCTAGTATATTGAGGATATTCAAGCATACCACCACTATAACTAAAACTTTCTTCAGCAACGCTATCGAAATTATTTACTACACCTGGAAGAAGCCTAATACATGCATCAAGAACCACCATTGCAGCTGGCTCACCTCCCGAAAGTATATAATCTCCAATACTTAACTCATAAGGAGTATACACATCAATTACTCTTTGGTCAACACCTTCAAATCGACCACACAATATTGTTACATGAGGAATTTCTGTTAACTCCTTTGCAATGCTCTGATTAAATTTTGTACCAGATGGAGTCATATAAATAAATCTAGTATTTTTATGAGCAGAAAGCACATTATCAACTGCATTACCAATCACATCTGGGCGCATAACCATCCCTGCTCCACCTCCATATGGAACATCATCCACAGTTGAATGTTTATCTTTAGCAAAAGAACGAATATTTACTATTTCAAGATTCCATATTTTTTTTTCCAACGCTCTTCCAGCAAGAGAATAGTTCAAAAATCCGGGGAACATTTCTGGAAATATGGTTAATATTGTAACATTGAACGCCATTAAGGTTTATTTAAGTTATTTGGGGCTATACTCTAAGAACAGTAAATTGATATGATACATAGTTAAATTAAATATGCCACTGAATAAAACGATATACGAAGGTAAAGCCAAAGTCATTATTGAAACTGAAGACTCATCAACTGTTATACAGTACTTTAAAGATGATGTTACAGCATTCAATAAGGAAAAATATAAAATTATTGAGGGCAAAGGAATAATTAATAATCATGTTAGTGCTTTTATCATGGAAAAGCTTGAAGAAGCAGGAATTAGCACGCACTTTATAAAAGCTCTAAACGAAAGAGAACAGCTAGTCAAAAAGCTCAAGATAATACCTCTTGAGGTAGTGGTTAGAAATATTGCAGCTGGCAGCTTTTGCAAACGTTTTAATATCAAAGAAGGTGAGGCACTTACATCTCCTATAATCGAGTTTTTTTACAAAAATGATGACCTAGCCGACCCAATGGTGAATGAAAATCACATACTATATTTTGGTTGGTTATCCCATAAAGAAATGGAAGTAGTTAAAACTACAACTTTAAAGATCAACAAAATCTTAGTCGACCTATTTTCAAATGCAAATATATATTTAGTTGATCTCAAGTTAGAATTTGGCAAATTGATAAACAACAGCACTAAAATCATTTTAGCCGATGAAATCAGCCCTGATAATTGTAGGCTATGGGATAAAAATACTCATAAAAAGCTAGACAAAGATGTTTTCCGTTTAAATCTAGGAAACTTAAAGGAAGCATACTCAGAAGTTGCAAAAAGACTGTCGGTAAAGTTAGACTAACTAAATACTACTCTATCAAGTGGAGGCTGACATGCTTCATCAAGTTTTCCAATAATCTCAATTTTTTCTCCACGCTTTTGGAAATGGCTTTCCACATCCTTCATATTATCGGGATCTACAATCAGTACTATACCTATGCCGCAATTAAATGTTTTTAACATTTCTCTCTTTTCTATTTTGCCTTCTTCTTTCAGCCATAAAAATATATCTGGCCATTTCCAAGAATTAATATTTATGTCTACAAATAAATTTCCTGAGAGAATTCTTGGGATATTGTCTATTAACCCGCCACCTGTTATATGCGCAATGCCTTTTACCTTTGGCATAATAGGCAACAAAGAATCAACATATATCTTTGTTGGCTTAAGTAATATTTCACCCCAAGATTTATTATTCCATGGAGATATATCATTATAATTTATACCTAAGCTTTTAAAAATATGGCGCACCAAAGAAAATCCATTTGAGTGAATTCCATTTGATTCTAAACCAACTACACAGTCACCTGCTTTCATTATACTACAATTTGGAAGAATTTGCTTTCGATCAACAACACCAACCACAAACCCTGCAAGGTCATAGTGATTGTTACCATACATTCCAGGCATTTCTGCAGTTTCTCCACCAACTAATGCTATTTTAGATTCCTTGCACCCTTCTGCAATGCCCTGGATTACAGACAATAAAACGTTTTTGTTTAAAACGCCTGTTGCAAAGTAATCAAGGAAAAATAAAGGTGTTGCTCCTTGTGCAAGTAGATCATTTACACACATTGCAACTAAGTCTATACCTATAGTATCATGCTTATTCACCTCTTGAGCTATTAATAGTTTTGTGCCCACTCCATCAGTTGAGGAAACAAGTACTGGATGGTCGTATTTCTTACTCAGCGAAGAAAAGTCAAACAATGCAGAAAATGATCCTACTTCACTAATTACTTCTTCTCCTTTAGTCTTTTCAATAATAGGTTTAACTTTTTTTATTAGTTCATTATATAGTTTAAGGTCTATTCCAGATTTAGCATAAGTATTCATAACGCCTTCATAAATCTTATAATTATTAATACTACATTAATGCTTTGACACAAAAAGCGCAACGAAACTTTCTCTTAAATTGACTACTACATGCCTACCAATATAGGGTTAACTTAAATCATTTATACTTTTATCCAATGAATAAAAACATAATGTTAATAACAGAATGCCTATCAGGACGAATTCTTCATGATTTTGCTAGTTCTATGCAAGGAATAGTGGGTGGATTGGAAGAGCTTGAAGAAAACAATCCTAATATGCAAAACGAAGCATTGTCATTGCTTAAAGAAAGCTCCGATGATTTAATATATAAATATAAAGTTATGAAGCAAGCGTATTCTCATTCATCAGATAATTGCAGCTTTGTTAAGACTAAATCCAATATAGAAAATTATTTATTTAAAAAAAAAGTAAAGCTTCAGTGGAGGGTAAGTGAATGTCCTACAGAAAACTTAATTGAAAAAATAAATAAGATAATTTCCAATATGGTGATAACTATAATCAGTGCAGTGGCACAAATTGAATTAGTGTCTATTTTACTGACTAAAACAGAAGATAAAACACTACTCACTATAAAAGTAGTAAATGAACATAAATCAATAAGTACATTATTAGTGAGCAAATTAACAAAAAAAAATGATATTCGTTTGGATACAAAAGACATTATTATCTATATGACTTCTTTACTGTTAGAACAGTATAACACTAAAATCAATTGCACTTGTGAAAGTAATTCACTGAATATAGGCTTAACTATAACTTGAGGTGGCTTCATATTTCATAAAAAGGAATCGATACTATAAATTTGAATCTTGGATAAGGAAAGGAAAAATTTTGTGGAGTAACTTAGACATAAAATCTGTAGTTAATTTCTTTGCAGGGAGTGTTAAATAAACTGTGTCAAACCGAGAAGTAAAAATAAAATAGAAACAAAAAAATGGAGGTTTAACACAGTTTATTTAACACTCCCCTTTTTCCTGCAGTAATGAATTATTATGAAGCTTGCATTTTCTGTCGCTTGCTACTGGGATAGTTTGATAGTTGCAGTACATGTCTATCAATGATAAAATAAAGATCAGTTTATTTTGATACTATGATTAGGGTACTCTTTGTTGCACTATTATTTTTTTGTGGTGGTTATGCACTTGCAAAACAGGAACCAAGACCAATAGCTGGTGATAACCACATAAAGGTAATGAATTATAATCCACAGGCTATACATAAGTACACGGGCTTTTATGGTTATCAATCCAGCATATTGTTTGAGCCAGGGGAGGTAATAGAGAGTCTTTCAATGGGTGATGCAACCGGTTGGCAGCTCCTTCCTCAAGGTAATAGATTATTTATTAAGCCTATAGATGATATTGCCGATACTAATGCAACTATAATTACCAATAAAAGAGTTTATTATTTCGAGTTTCATGCTGAAGAAGCAAACGGGCTAGATGATCCAAGGTTAGCATATGAAGTAAGGTTTCTTTATCCACTGTTTAACGGTGATGAAATTTATTCAACGAGTAACGGTGATATTCTAGAGCAAGCTAGTCATACCACTATCCCTGATATAAGTGATATTGAGGTTATAAAGAAAGGCTTGAATTTTAACTATTCCATCTCGCACGTTAAAGGCAGTCAATCAATAATACCAATTAAGGTTTTTGATGACGGAAAATTTACATATCTACAATTTAATAAAATAAACTCTGATTTCCCGGCAGTTTTTATGGTTGATTCTGCAGGATATGAATCCTTGATAAATTTTCGTACAGTTGATGACTACCTGATAATTGAAAGAGTAAGCTCGGTATTTACCTTAAGAAACGGATCAAGCACAGTCTGCCTGTTTAATGAAAACATACCTTTCAAAAAAGGTAAGTGATTAAAGGCTATAGTATTCTTATAGGTGCAAAATTCTTTCTATGGTGCTTCGTAATTCCATGAAGGCCAATAGCGCTGAGGTGTTCTTTTGTTCCATATCCCTTATTTTTATACCAATTATATTGAGGATGTTTATTATGCAATTCTTCCACAAGCCGATCTCTTGTAACTTTTGCAACGATTGAAGCAGCTGCGATTGATATACTTAAGCTATCACCATTCACTATAGATTTTACTTGCCATTTTACTTCAGGTGGTTGATTACCATCAACTAGCACATAATCTAGTTCTAGATTCAAGTTTGCCAACGCACGTTTCATTGAAAGCTTTGTTGCTTGCAAAATATTGTATGAGTTTATTTCTTCTACGCTTGCCATTCCTATACCAAATTTTGCAACAGACGTTATTTTTTCGTATAGAACTTGCCTACACTTGGGGGTTAGCTTTTTTGAGTCGTTTATTCCATCAATAACCGTATCTCTATCAGTAAATATTACAGCTGCAGATATCACTGGACCGGCAAGCGGACCTCTTCCAACTTCATCTACTCCTGCTATAATTCCTGATAATGTATCTTCTAATGTGAAATCTGGATATTTCATAGTTCCTATAATAAGAAAGTTAAAGCAAAAATCGAACAAACGATAGAAATTATCCAAAATTTTATAACTATTGTATTTTCTGACCACCCTTTCTTTTCAAAGTGATGATGTATTGGTGTCATAAGGAAAATTCTTCTTCCTGCTCCATATCTAAATTTTGTATATTTAAAATATGATACCTGAATAATCACAGATAAAGTCTCTATTACAAAGATTATTCCAATAACGGCAAAAAGCATTTCTTTTTTAATTAGAGCACTAGTGAGTCCTAAAGCTGCACCGATTGATAGGCTTCCAACATCACCCATAAATATTTTTGCTGGATGTGTGTTAAACCACAAGAAACTTAAAATAGCTCCTATAAATGCAATGCAGAATAAAGTAATGTTTACATCTGTCTGAGTGATGTATGCAATTAGCCCCAAAAAAGCAAAGGAAGTAATGGCTTGAGTTGCAGCAAGGCCATCTAGGCCATCTGTAAGATTCACAGCATTAGAAGAGCCGACAATTACAAATGCAGCAAACGGAAGATATAGATAGCCAAGGTCGATTGCTACTTCTCTAAATAGAGAAATTTTTGTAAAACCTTCAGCAGATTGTAGCTTAAGTATAAACATACAGACCAGAGTAACGACAAACTGAATAAGTATTTTGGTTTTTGCACTTAAACCTCGGTGGTGATTTGTCTTCAATTTTAAATAGTCATCAATAAATCCAAGTAGAGCAAAAAATAGAGTTATAAATACCAGCAATGAAATTTCTGGTGTTAATTGAGTCCAAAGCAGGATTGGTAATAAAGCAGAAGTTAGTATTATTATTCCACCCATAGGTGGTATATTCTTTTTTGTTATTAAATGACTTTCTGGTCCATATGATCTGATTGGTTGTCCATCTTTACTTATCTTTTTTAGAAGTTTTATAAAATAGGGAAAGAGAATAAACCCAAAAATAAATGAGATAAAAAACGTCTTTGTAGATGAGATCACCTGCCTATTCAAAATTAACTAGATATTATACCAAAAGCTTTACCTAATCTCAATTTATACCTTTTTATCAGCTCATTTTATTTGGAGTAAATTTAGTTATTGATTAGTTATAGCAAAGTTTGCATACTGATATTTAGTTAATGGTAAGAGGTAGCATATGTTAGATTATATTAAAAAGCTTTTTTGGGCTACTACAGTACCTGATAATGAGAGTAGAGTTAAAAGTTCTTACACGCATATAGTAGAGAAACCTTCTTTTGGTGATGCAGCTTCAAAGTTGAGTAAGGAAGAAAGGTCAGAAGAGCATCTTGTTCTTCTAAGAGGTAAAGGCAATAGCTCTGGTACAACTGTAACAGAAGGATCGTCTAGTATTCAGAATGCAGTATCAGGCAAGAACAAGCGTGAATATATTAAATTAGACAGTGATGAAGAATGGGATAAATTCTTTAAGTTACAGAATGATCCAGACACTAATACTACAAACAAAGAACCTTTTTCTCCGAAGAAAGGAGAATCTCATACCAATTCTCATTATTAATGAACCAAATAAGAAGCATAGCAGAGTTGTTTAACCGTGGAAGGGGAAAGAGAGGTAATAAATTTACACAAAGCGCATTCAAGCAGAACAATTGTATCGTAGATTTTATTGCGTAAAATGTTCTGTTTTATATATAACCAAAACCTCTCAACAGGATTGAGTTCAGGTGAGTATGGTGGTAGGTATATAATTTCGATATTTTTAGGTGCCTTTAAATTTTTTGACTTATGCCAACTAGCGCAATCCATCAAGAGAAAAGCCTTTCGTATTCCTAAATATTGCGACATCTGTTCAAGGAATATATTTATACAATCAGTGTTGACGTTTGGTGCAAATAAGCTAAAATTCTCTCCATTTCTAGGATTAACTGCACTATAGAGATAAAAATTTTCCCTACCTAATTTTACCTTAACCTGTGTCCTACTGCCTTTTTTAAACCACCCATGTCCAACTTTCGAATGTGTACCAAACCGTGATTCATCGAAGAAAAATAGCTCTTTTTCAGAATGCATGACAATAGTTTCATTGAGGTTTTTTTTTAAACTCCTCTTGCTTGTTTTTATCTTGTCCACTATGAACGCTAATTCTGGATTAAGGAAGGAAGAAAGTATAGGAAATGGAAGGCTTTTTGGATTTCAAGGAATAGGAAATGAGAGTAGAAAAGATGTGAACCAAGAAATTAACGGGAGATCTATGGCGAGTATGTTCAATTTCAAGTCTATTTTTGAGGTAGCCAAAAATCGTCTCAATGATCGACCTTTTTCTCAGCAAAATCTTTTCATGTAGTGAAATTAATGCGTTTTTCATCCCCTTTTTCACCTTGGTAACAAGTTTCAAACCGCGGTTAAACAACTCTTGGAAAAGCTCTTTTTTAATATAGCCTTTATCACCAAACAAAAGACCGGTTAATTTCTTAGTTAGGTTTGCTACAGGCTCTCTATCGTCAACATTACCTCTTGTAAGCGTAAAAGCTTGAATTTCACCTTTCTCGTTAATTATCAAATGTAGTTTAAAGCCGAAAAACCAGCCATATGTACTCTTGCTTAATTTTGCAATTCCAGCAAAAACCTTATTTCTTGATATTCTTTTTGCATGGCAAACTGCAATAGGAGTTGTATCTATGTATGAGATTCCAGTAAGTTCTGACCATCCGCAAAGGCACTGTAATAGCATGGCTAAATGCCACAAAACCCTGGGCTTTAGAGCAACAAACCTAGTGTATGAAGGCAACTTCGAAAACTCTGATTTGTAGAGCAATGTTAGGTAATGCAGGTAGAAAGCCTTAAAATTTTCACAGGGAGATTGCTGATACAGGAGGATTATTGTGATAATTTCCGAATGTGTAATTTCTGGCACTCTTGTGGGTTTTTACCGTTTGGCAGTAGTTTATCTGCAAAATTTTTCTCTATATCTCTGCAAAAATCATCGACCAGACAAAACAGTTTTGTTATATCTTCCATGGGTAACCTCATCTATTTTTTTCTATTTGTTGAGTTTACCCTACTCTCCTGACTTTTCTATTCTCTTTTTAATCCAGAATTAGCGTTACAAAGGATTAATTCTAGAAAAGAGTTTTTCAAAGCTGTTTACTATATTATGAAGACTTAAAGCTAGCCTCACGCCTCTTATATTGCTATTTCTAGCGGATTTAATTAAAAAACTATCTACTTATACCCATGATTGTACCCCTCTATACAAAAGCTCACCATATGTGGTACAATCTTAAACTATAACGATTTATTTTATATTAATAATCGCTTTTCACACCCACTTAACAAGAGGAGGCATCGACATCATAATTGCATCGGGGTTACCATTAGTCATTAAACCAAACCTTGTACCACGATCATAAAGAAGATTGAACTCCACATATCTGCCACGTTTTATCAATTGTTCTTCTCGTTGTTCTTTTGTCCAAGATTTTTGCATATGTTTGTGTATGATGTGTAAGTAAATTTCTAAAAAGGCTTCACCTACTGCTTTTGTGAACTCAAAATCGTTTTTCCAGTTGCCAGAAGTTAGATTGTCATAAAAAATTCCACCAATACCACGTGGCTCTTTTCTATGTTGTAAAAAAAAGTAATCATCACATTGCTTTTTAAATTTCGGATAATATTCGATGTTGAACTCATCGCAAGTTGCTTTAATTGATTCGTGAATATACTTGCAATCTCCCTCATCCTTATAAATTGGAGTAAAGTCCATTCCTCCACCAAACCATTGTTTTGAGGTATATATCAACCTTGTGTTCATATGTGCTGCAGGGATAAGGGGAGATTGCATGTGAGACACTAAAGATATACCGCTTGCCCAAAACTCTCCATTGCTTTCACTTGCACCAGGAATTTCATTAATGGCTGAGTCTTCGAGCTTTCCGTATACTCTTGAAACGTTTACTCCAACTTTTTCAAAAATATTACCAAAGATAATTGTAGATTCACCACTTCCTCCACCTGGTCGGTTCCACTTTCTTTTTTCGATTTTTGGTTGTGTGAATGACTGTACCTCAATTGATAAGAAAGATTCGGTGATCTTGTTTCTCAGTGCGCAGAACCATTCAAATGCTTGTGTCTTTTGTTTTTCCATAATGCCTTCTGTTGGCTTATTAATATTATTGTACTCTATATTTACAGGACTTAATTAGATTGGGATAGTAACTACTCATCAAGGATGTTAATAAATCTATAATAATTAAATCAATATAGTAGAATATTTTTATATGTGCAAGGATGCCAAGCAATAATAATGAGTAAAAGATACATAGATAACAAAAAAGAGAACAGAGTTGACTTCATACTAAGAAATTATGGGATGTCAATTATTGTGATGGCAGTCATTATGTTCTTACCTCCAATAGCAATATCAGTACTCTATTTTTCTAATGTATATAGTCAGCATGTTAATATAGAGATTAATTTATTAATTAGCATTCTAATGACTCTCTTTGTGGTATATAATATAAAACGTTACAAGTATCTACTTAATATCATAGAGTTTCAAAATGCAATATTTGCAAATGCGCTGAATCATAATACAGAGTTTTGTCTCATTTTACATAAAGATGAGGGTATTATTTATGCTGATGCGAGGTTCTACGAAAGGTTCAAAGATCACATAAACGATGATGTTACGCTAGATAAAATTCTTGAAGCAGGAGATGTGTCAGAAAAAGACAGAAAATCACTCTATCATGCGTTAAGAAATAACACTTCTGTAAAAGTATGCATTTCCTTAAGCAAGAAGAGTAGAATATCTAACTTTCTTTTGCTCTCTGAACCAATACCGGATAATCCACAAATTGCTATAAATAGTAATAAGACTTTAAATTTATCATTAGCCCCAATAGCAAGACCGAATGGGTATTTTGTACTGAAGGCAACACAGGTAAACAAAGAGCAGGTATATGAAGAGTTGATAGAGAAACACAATATAGCAACTTACGTTGCAAATACAAAAGGAGGTATCTTATCTGTAAATAAAAGATTTTTAGACATGTTTGAACTAAAAAAATTGGAAAAAGGTAGTTCAATCAATGATTTTATATCTCAATCTAAGTATGACGATACAATAACCAAAAATGAAATTATGTTTTTTACTATAAGCGGTGCTCCATTTAAGGCTTATATGAGTACTGCTATATTTTGTGATAAATACAATCATAGCTATATACACGGCTTTATAACACCAACTGAATCAAATATTGTTGATTATCAACTACACCCTTGTTTTACAAATTCGTCAATTGCTATTGCACAATGCGATATAAATGGCAATTTTATAAAGAAAAATATAGCATTAGTAAAACTTGCGGGGTCAAGTAATGGTTCTATCTTTGCATTGATATCAGATGGTTATCATATGAAAGTGCGTGAATATTTTTCAAGTAATAGGATAAATAATGCGTCCTTTGATGTGCAGCTCAATGGCGGTAATAACATGAAAATATATTTTAATAAGTTTCTTCATAATAAAGTGATGTTCATACTTTGTTATTTTATTGATAATACTGAACGTAAAAAACTAGAGATAAAACTTGAGCATTATCAAAAGGTGCAAGCTATAGGGCAATTAGCAGGTGGTATTGCACATGATTTCAATAATATATTAACCGGAATAATAGGATTTTGTGATTTGCTTTTACTCCAGCACTCAGCTAGCGATCCATCTTTTGGAGATATAATACAGATACAGCAAAATGCAAAACGTGGGTCAAATTTAGTAAGACAACTGCTTGCTTTTTCAAGAAGACAGACTTTGCAGCCAAAGATTATTAATGTAAATGGTACGATAGCTAATCTTTATGAAATGATCAAAAGATTAATAGGTGAAAATATAAAATTTAATATTTATTATGGTAGCGATTTGGGTGCTGTTAGGGCTGACCAAGGACAATTAGAGCAAGTTATGCTTAACTTAGCAGTTAATGCTGGTGCTGCTATGGAAAAGGGGGGAGAGTTAACTATACGAACCTTTAATCAAAAGGTTGATTCATTAAATTCTACACCTCAGGATATGTTTTCTCCAGATAAGGAAACGATTGAACATGGGAATTATGTTGTGATTGAAGTGATTGATACTGGATGTGGAATGACGAGTGATATAATTGAAAAGGCATTTGATCCATTTTTTTCTACCAAAGATATTACTTCTGGTACAGGTCTTGGCCTCTCTACTGTATATGGCATTATTAAACAAACCGAAGGATACATCTATGTTGCTAGCAAAGTGAATCATGGAACTAAATTTAGCATATTTTTGCCCATAGTTTACATATCGGATGAAAATGATAAAGAGGAAGATAGTAAAGAAATAGAGAAACCGGTAGAGATTAAAGGTAATGGTATAATTTTATTAATTGAAGATGAAGATTCAGTAAGGGAATTTACTGCTAAGGCTCTTACAAGAAAAGGATTTAATGTAATAGAAGCGAGTATAGGCAGCGAGGCACTAGAGATCATTAGAAAAAAAAATCAACACATAGATCTAATAATCACTGATGTAATCATGCCAGAGGTGAGTGGTCCAGAAATAGTTAAAGAAACATTGATACATAGGCCAAACATCAAAGTTATTTTTATTTCTGGGTATACAGAGGATGCTTTTTTAAAGAGCGATGAAATCAATATAGAAGACTTCCATTTTTTACCCAAACCATTTACTCTGAATGAGTTAGGAAATAAGGTTCAAAGTGTGTTACACAAGACAAAAAAAGGCAGTTTACTTTGAGCATGATTGGCAACAAAAAAATTTTTCTAATGCAAAAATTTCTTGCATATATACAATAGAGTTATTTTATACATAAGATAAAGGGCGTGAGCAAGATCATTGCAATAGTAAATCAAAAGGGTGGAGTTGGTAAAACTACAACTAGTATAAATTTATCAACAGCCTTTGCTGCTGTGGGAAAAAGTACTTTACTGGTAGATCTTGACCCTCAAGGAAATGCTAGTACAGGACTTGGGATTTCTTATCGTAGCAGGGAAGAAAAAAATATATATAAAATACTGCTGAGCAGCGAAAGTGAATTGGTGGAATCGGCAATTTTCAATATAAAGGAAATTCCAAATCTATCGCTGATTTCATCAGTGGTTGACTTATCAGCTGCAGAAATTGAGCTATCACAACTTGAGCAGGGAAAATTCGTACTAAAAGATACGCTAGAGAAAGTACGTAATAATTATGAGTACATAATTATCGATTGTCCTCCATCACTTGGTCTGCTTACTATCAATGCTCTGACCGCTGCTGACTCGATTATTGTTCCTCTTCAGTGTGAATTTTTCGCTCTGGAAGGATTGAGCCATTTAGTTAAGACTGTAGAGCTGATAAAAAGAAATAACCTAAACCCTTTCCTGTTAATAGAAGGAATATTGCTCACAATGTATGACAGACGCAACAAACTTAGTGAGCAGATTAAAAATGATATTTGCCAATATTTAAATGATAAAGTATATAAAACTATTATCCCCTTGTATGAGACCATTATTCCACGTAATGTACGGTTATCAGAAGCGCCTTCTCATGGAAAACCTGCTATTGTATATGATCTTAAGTGTCCTGGTGCACAAGCATATATAAGTTTGGCAAAAGAAATTTTAAAGAAACACATGAGCATCTGTAAAGAGAAAAAGCTGATAAGTGAGGGTGCAGCGTGAAGGACAATAGGCGCTTAGGTAGAGGTCTTGCTGGCCTCATAGGCGATAATTATGGTAATAAAGAAGATCGGTTACCTATTTCATTACTACACCCAAGCAAATTTCAGCCGAGAAAATATTTTGATGAGGAGTCATTAAAAGAACTTGCAGGTTCGATAGAGAAAAATGGTATAATACAACCTGTTGTGGTGCGCAAAGATCCAAGTAATGAAGGTTATGAAATAGTAGCAGGGGAACGTCGTTGGCGAGCAAGTAAGGTCATAAATCTTGATAGTGTGCCGGTTATCATAAAAGATTTAAATGACAAGGAATGCTTAGAAGTATCGATAATTGAAAACATACAGAGGCAAGATATTAATCCAATAGAAGAAGGTGAGGCGTACAGAAAACTAATAGATGAATTCTCCTATACACACGAAGAATTAGCCTTAACTTTAGGTAAAAGCCGCAGTCACATAACCAATATGATACGAATGCTGTCACTCCCTAATGGAGTAAAAACAATGATCAACGAGAAAAAATTGTCTATGGGTCATGCAAGAGCATTGATTAATGTTGAAAATGCGGAAAGTATTGCAGAAAGAATAGTTTCTCAGGGCCTGAGCGTTAGGCGAACTGAAAAATTGATAAAAGACTTACAACAAAATAACGACCGAAAAGAGCATAAGTGTACTAAAAATCAAGATATGGCAGTATTAGAAGGAGCTATATCTTCTCAGCTTGGTTTAAAGATCAAAATTAATGACAGTAATTCTAAGGGTAAAGTCATGATACGTTATAACAACTCAAATGAATTGGATTTTATATTGAAAATTTTGAATAGAAGACTTGAATCAGCTATTAATGTCGAAAGTAGCCCATAGAAATTTCTTGACAAACCTTCCCACTTTCCTTGCAAAGGAAGTGAAATGGTGGAGTTTGTCAAGTAAGTTATTTCGTTCCTACCTTCAATCAAAATTTGCACGCAATAGCACAGAAGCATACGTTGCTATTCCCTCATTTCTGCCAATAGAACCTAATTTTTCCGCTGTGGTTGCTTTGATACTTAGGAATTCACCATTAATTTCTAATATTTTTGATATGAATTCCTTCATTCCTGCTTTGTAAGGCGATATTTTAGGCTCTTCACAAACTATAGTAATATCTAAATTAGACACGCTATATCGTTTTTCCTGTGCTTTTTTAGCAGCAAAATCAAGAAAATGAGATGAATTGCAATCCTTCCATTTAGAGGAATTAGGAGGAAAATGTTCTCCTATATCGCCACATCCTAGTGCTCCGAGTATTGCATCAACGATTGCATGTATTGCAACATCACCATCGGAATGTGCCTCTATTGCCATATTATGCTCAATTTCCACACCGCAAATTTTTATAAAGCTCTTAGCATCATTTTGAATTTTAACAAATTTATGTATATCATAACCGGTTCCGACACGGAATTTTGGCTCTCCAAAGAGAAGTTTTGCCATATTGATATCCTCTTTTGTAGTTAACTTAAAATTCTTTTTCTCACCTTCAATAATCGCAACATGTTTTTTATGCTCTACCATTAGTGATGAATCATCAGTAAATTCTTTGACTGATTGATGGCACGATAATAATTCTCTGAAATTAAAAATTTGAGGAGTTTGCATGGCTCTAAGTTTTTCTCTTGAAATCGTAGATTCAATGAAATTATTACTCACCAACGATATAGTATCCTCGACTTCTATTGCTGGAACTACTCCTGTATATTGACCATTAATCATAGATTCAATCAAGTTGTTTATTAGAATATTTGATACAAAAGGCCTACAAGCGTCATGTATAATAACAAAATCTGGATTGATCTTTTGCAAACTCTCCAGTCCAAGTTTAACTGAACTCTGCCTGCTTTTTCCTCCACATACTGGACTCAGCAATTTAGTATCTATAGTTGATGACGTAACTTCTTTATAGAAATCTTTTTGACTTTCATTCACTACCACTCTTATGTAACTTATGTACTGATTAGCTAAGAATTTCCTAATTGTGTGAAATAAAACAGACTTACCTGCCAATTTTATATACTGTTTAGGGATTTTGGCATTGCATCTACTGCCTACTCCTGCTGCAACTATTAATGCTGCTATCTTGTATTCCTCAAGTCTGTTAGTGTACATGCTTACCATTTTCGGTGTTAATACAAGTTATCTAGCATTTTAAAAAAGTTGATCCAATTCTCAAAAAAGAATATTCTTTTACTAGGTGTAATATATGCTAGAGGAAAATAATACACGTTGCTAAGTATAATAAAGAAAATGAGATACATCTTATATTTTTTCATGGAATAGGTGATAATTATAAGAATGCGGCCAGGTATATACAAGATAGATCTACATATCTCCATAGGTCTAATTTTCACACTCATGCACATAAATGCCCAATTGCATTTCAAAACTATATAACTTACGCAATAGCTATAGTATTTTCTAAAATGAATAATAAATTACCATTATGGTATTACCAACCAAAAGTTGTAAGTCTGTACATTTATACATTAGAGGTCTGAGGCGGCTTTTGATGGTATGCCAACAGTGTTCTATGGGATTCAAATCTCACTTTTACCCACAAGTATAAAAAGCAAGTAAGATAGAGAAAAATATACTTAAGATGAGGTAAAAATGTGTGAAGTAAATAGAAATGTACAATGTGCTGATGGCTTAGGAGATAAATGGCTAGAAAAAGAGTTGAGACATGTTAATCTGGGAGATGTAAGGCTTAATACAAGACTTATTAAAACAAGCTATTTAATAGAGAATAAGGCGTCTGGGTCAATTAGTCAAAGCTGTGTAGGATGGAAAGAAGCTAAAGGTGCATACAGATTATTTAGCAATGAGAAGCTTGAAGCTAAGGAAATTTATTCTTCCCATTATAAAGAAACTATGGAAAGGATAAAAGGAAATGAGCTGGTATTTTCAGTTCAAGATACAAGTTATTTGGATTTTGACTCTCATATAAAGACTAAGGGTCTAGGTAGTATTTCTAAAGCCTATACAAAATATAAAAAGGGTTTGTTATTGCACAGTAACTTAATGGTTAACAAAGACGGATTACCTTTAGGGCTATCTTCTCAACAGTGTTGGGCACGTTCTATCAGGGAAGAAACAGCCCAAGAAAAAGCAAACAGGAAATACCGTACTGCTATAAAGGAGAAAGAAAGCTATAAGTGGATAGCGGCACTAAAAGAAACCCTAAATAACCTCGCAGAAGGTGTACAGCTTGTTACTATTGGTGATAGGGAAGCAGATATTTTTAAGTTTTTATGGACTGTTGAATCATTGGACAGTTTTTATGTAATCCGCAACCGAACTAATAGGAAATTCATCTGTATTGAAGGGGGAAAAACGGATTTGCAAACACGTATAACTCAACTGCCTGTAAAAAAGGAAATTGTCTTGAATGTTGCTGAAAATAAATACCAGATCTCAAGAAAAGCTAACATTGAAGTCAGGTATATGAAAGGCTATATACCTATCAGATCTCCTTACATTTATGGATCGAAAGATACAGAGCATAAAATAAGTGATAAAATCGCTATATATGTAGTAAGTGCCAAAGAAACAAATCCTCCTGAAAGAGTAGAAGCTATTGATTGGACTTTGCTGACTAATGTACCAGTTAATAGCACTTTAGATGCTATAGAAAGGATAAATTGGTATAAGCTAAGATGGAAAATCGAGGAGTATTTTAGGATTTTAAAATCAGGATGTAAGGTAGAAAGCTCTCGTTTAGCTACAAAAGAAAGATTAGAGAAATTAATCGCTATAAAGAGCATTATTGCATTTAATATTTTATATTTAACAAAAATCGCTTTATCGAATCCTATGGAGGTTTGTACTAAGGTTTTAAGTAATGAAGAGTGGAAAACCCTTTACATACGTGAGCATAAAGTAGCCAAATTGCCAGAAGAACCTCCAAACATAAAACAAGCTATTATTTGGTTAGGAAAATTAGGTGGATTTATGAATAGAAAAAGTGATAATTTACCAGGAACTATGACTCTATGGCGTGGTTATGAAAACCTCAGGGAAAGCATGGTTATGCCTCGCATAATGACCTCTCAAAGTTGTGGGTAAAAGTGAGGATTCAAATCTGGTGAATATGTTGGAAGATACAGCACATGACAGCCAAAAGACTCTATTAATGATTTTGTTTTAGTGGTCTTATGAAATGTAGCATTATCCATAACTATGGTTGTGCCAAGTGGCAATTTAGGTTTCTCCAACCATATATTGAATACCTCTTTGTCACACCCACCTTTGAAAGTCATTGGTGCAATAAATCTCATTCCAATCCACCCGGCTACTATACTGATTCTCTCTCGCTGGAATATCTGCATAAATTTTCTTTCCTCTTGGAGCACGTCCATATTCTCGGTATAACTTATTATCAACTCCTGCTTCATCTATATATAAGATGCTGGAATGGTCTATTTTTGAGATTTTATCAATAAATTGCTGCCTATCTTCTTGATTGCGCTCTTGATATAGTGTGACTTTTTTTTAAAGTAATTTTTAGCTGTTTTAGTCTATACCAAATTGAATTTATTCCAAATCCAAGATTTTGTTTCATCTCTGCCAGAGTATGATCTGGATTCTTTGTAACATATTCTTCGAGTATTTTTGGGTCTATTTTTCGAATAAAGCTACCGTTTTTAGATGGCTTTAGGCTTTCACCAGCAGCTTTCTTTTTTAACCAGCGGTACAGCGTTGCTATTCCTATCTCCATGAGCTCTGCTATCTCAACCTTTGCCTTCCCTTTTTCTATCATCAATACTTCCTTTTCCCTTAAATCCACACTATATGCCATTATAACTCAAATACTTTATTATACCTTTATCATTTACTTTAGGAAATACTATAGCTGCACCTACTAGAGATGAAGTGAGCAAAACAGCTAAAACACACAATCCTTTTATTTTCATATAACTACCCATACAAAAAAATATATAATGCACAAGTATATATCCTTTATATTAAAAAAGATATAACCTCATATCAAAAAAAGTATACCTACGAAATTAGGGGCATGCTACTCAAAATTTTTATATAACTATGTTTACTACCTTATTTGGTACAGCATATATAGTGCGAATTTTGCTTTGATCGATTTTGTTAGATACAGAATCTGTTGCTATTTTCTTCAATTTTTCTTGAGATAAACCAATTGCTACTTTGATGGTCGCACGCAACTTTCCATTGATCTGCACTGCCACAGTTACCATATTATCAATTAGTAGTGATTCATCAGCTTGTGGCCAAGGCTTTAGATATAGCACACCTTTTCCTCCTATTTTTTGCCATAAATTTTCAGCTAAGTGTGGCATAAATGGTTCAATTACTCTGATTAGTATGCATATACCTTCATCAATAAGAGATTTTCCAGTTTTTACGTCTATTTCAGCTATTAAATTTGTCATTTCACGAAACTTTGCTACCACACAGTTTAATCTGCAGTTTTCCAAGTCATCTGTAAGCCCTTGCAATAGTTTATGGATTTTTTTTCTGTACTCTAGGAGTTTACCTACAATGTTTTCATTATCATAGTGTATGTTTACGGGCCTAAGTTGCACTACCATACGCCACAATTTATTTATGTAGCGAAAACAACCTTCCACGCCATCATCAGACCATTCCATATCTTTTTCTGGGGGGGTATCGGATAATACAAACAAACGAGCAGTATCAGCACCGTATTTTTCTATGATAAAGTTTGGGTCAACTGTATTCTTCTTTGACTTACTCATCTTTTCGACTTTTCCAACTTGGATCTTAGCACCCTTCGCAATCAACTCTTTTGCTTCTTCGGGAAAGAGCCATTTGCCATTCTCATCTTTATAAGTTATATGGCAGACCATTCCTTGAGTGATTAAAGTAGAGAAAGGCTCTTTAACGTCAAAATAGCCACATTTAGTTAAAGCACGGCAGAAAAACCTTGAGTAAAGCAAATGTAAAATTGCATGTTCTATTCCACCTATGTAATAATCAACAGGCATAAAACGATTACAAGTATCTTTATTAATCGATTTATTTTCACTGCAAAATGCAGCAAAATACCAAGAAGATTCAAAAAAAGTGTCAAATGTATCAGTTTCACGTTCTGCTTGCTTTCCGCACTTTGGACAATCAACAAATTTCCAGGTTGGGTGCTTGTCTAGGGGATTACCACCACTTGTAAATTCTACATCCGTTGGTAGAACAACAGGGAGGTCTTTTTCTGGAACTGGAACAATTCCACAATCTTTACAATATATAACAGGTATAGGACATCCCCAATAACGTTGCCTTGAAATTCCCCAATCGTGTAGACGATAGTTTATTGTTTTCTTACCTATTCCTTTTTCCTCAAGTTTTTTTAGGATTACTTTTTTTGCCTCGCTAACCGTTAGTCTGTTTAAGAATTCAGAATTGAATACCACTCCATCACCGACGTACGGTTCTTTTAAGACCTTTGTGGTCTGTGTGCTCTCTTCACAAACTACAGGAATAATCGGTAAACCATACTTCTGTGCAAATTCAAAATCACGCTTATCATGTGCAGGGCAACCAAAAATCGCACCTTCTCCATACTCCATCAACACAAAATTCGCTATATAAATTGGTAATTCCTTGTCGAGAAATGGGTGCCTGACGTTCAGTCCAGTGTAAATTCCAATTTTTTCATCATTCTCCCCATTTGCCTTCATATTACCAATAAAGTCTCTTATTTCTTTGTCCTTAAGGTCTTGTACAATAGGGTGCTCTGCTCCTACTGCAAGAAAAGAAGCTCCAAATAAAGTATGAGGAGAAGTTGTAAAAATCTTTAACTTCTTATTCAAGCCAACTATTTCAAAATCTATAGTTGCCCCTTCAGATTTTCCTATCCAGCGCTCTTGCATAGTTTTGACTTTTTCTGGCCAATTTTTTAAACTTTGCAGACAATGAAGCAAATCTTCAGCAAAATCAGTAATCTTTAAAAACCATTGGAATAACTTACGTTTTTCAACAACTGCACCTGATCGCCATCCTTTTCCATCAACCACTTGCTCATTTGCAAGCACTGTTTGGTCCACTGGATCCCAATTAACCCACGACTCTTTTCGATAGGCAAGACCATGCTTTAAAAAATCCAGAAAAAATTTCTGTTCGTGTTTGTAATAATCAGGCTCACATGTGGAAAGCTCGTGATTCCAATTGTAGGAAAGACCTATAGATTTTAGCTGTGCACGCATATTGTCTATATTCTCTTTTGTCCACGCTGCAGGGTTAATATTATTGTCCCTTGCTGCATTTTCAGCTGGTAATCCAAACGCATCCCAGCCAATTGGGTGCAAAACCTCAAATCCATGAGCTCTCTTGTAACGTGCTATAACATCTCCTATTGCATAGTTACGCAGGTGCCCCATATGAATCTTACCAGATGGATATGGAAACATTTCCAACACGTAACATTTCTTCTTTTTACTATCTTTGCTTACAGAAAAATCCCACTTATTTTGGTAGAATTTTTCAACGTTTTTAAAATCATATTTCATAAATTCAATCACAGTTTATATGTACTAAAGGATCGACTGCTTGACCATTATGCCTTATTGTGAAACACATCTGCAGATCTTTATCTTGTGTGCTTGATTTACCTGCAGATCCAATTACTTGACCTTGTTTTACTTTATCACCAATTTCAACTTGTATGTTTTTTAAATAGGAGTACATAGTCATGTAGTTATCTTTATGTTCCACTATAATTAAATTTCCGTACCACCTCAGGCCTTTGCCTACGTATATTACTTTGCCAGGTGCAGAAGCAATAACCTTTGTTCCACTTTGAGCAGTAATTTTTATGCCATCTTGACATATTTTATCAGAAGAGGTAACTGCATCTTTAACCGGTATTACAAATTTACACATGCTTTGTGCATTATTGTTATATACCTTATCTACAAAGGCTTTTCTACTTTCTTTTCGCAGCGAAGAATCAACATTTTCTTTAATCAAATGATACTCCCTTGTGTACTCTAGGTCTCTTTTCCCATAAAATTCTTCGCCTTTAAGTAGTACAGGTGCAGGTTTTTGCAGGCCACAGCTTATCAGTATTGCTGATAATATAAAGAACAAGGCTATACGACACATACACTTATCTCTAGATATATCAACTTTCACAAAACTTTATAGTGTTTTTCGTCTATTTATTACTTTCTTCATTTATTTTATCAGTCAAATAGTCTCTTAAATCGGTAAGTTCTTGCAACAAATTTCTTGAATAATGATCAATTCTTACATCGTTACCAAATTCCTTTTGTACTCCTTTTATTGTATATCCTTTGTCATATAGCATATATTTTATTTTCTTTATTGCCTCTATACACTTATGATCATATAGTCTTCTTCCCTTCCGTTTTATGGGTTTAATTTGATGGAATTGACTTTCCCAGAATCTTAAAACATGCTGCTCCAAATGTAGTTCTTTAGCTACTTCTCCAATTGTGTAAAATAATTTTTCCTTATTCATCGGTTATTTATTAATTTCTTCATCATTTTTGAAGGTCTAAAAGAAATTGATTTTCTCGCTTGAATTACTACCCTTTCCAATGTCTTTGGTATATTTCCTGGTCTTTCTTTTTTGTTTTTAACCAAAAATGTCCCAAATGAAGATATTTTTACTATCCCATCCTTTGCTAAGCTCGTTTTTATCTCATCCAATATATCATCTATTATTGCAATAGAGTCTTCTTTCGATAATCCAATTTCCTGGTTTATACATTCAGCTATTGTTGCCTTAGTTACTGTTGTGTCTTTTGTTGTCATAATTTATTATAGTATGTTAATATAATATAACAGTCGACTCAAGATTCAGCTACTTTATTTTTGTGGTGTGTTTCTTTTGTAGCATAATTAAAAATACTAGCAAATGTTAACATTGCAAATATTGTGAAAAGCGCCGTTTGATGATCTGAAAAAAGTGCTAAAATTGACACTAAAATTCCACTCATAATAAACATAAATCCATTGATAATGGATGATGATGTGCTAATATACTTCTGCTCAACAATCTCACTGCCAACAGTAAAATTAAGCATATGTCCGCCTGCAAAAAAACCAAACATTAACATACAAAAGTATATAATATGAACTGTTAAATTGCCGTATAGTAAAATAATAACTGAAATACTTTGCAATGTGGCAAAAGCAGAGATTACGTGCCTTCTATTTTTAAATAGATTTGAGATTAGATCTGCAATTGGAGCACCAGCTGCAAGACCAAGCCACAATATTGCAGTTGCCACACCTAACTCCATTGTATTGAGTTCTAAGTTGCTTAGTAACCTTGGTGCCCACAGCATATTAAGCGCTAAAAATGTTCCAAAAGTAATAGCACCCACTATTGAGGTTATCCAGATATCTCTTAATTTTAGCACTGTTAGTACAGAACATATTACTGTTTTTATAGAGCTCTTTATTGTGTATTCCCCCAAATTTTTTTTTGAAAGTCCTTTCGGATAAAAAAACATAAGTACGAATATCGATACGCCAAATAATATTACGCATACAATAAGATTTTTCCAATCTGCACCTTCGGCAAGCAAGCTAGAGAAGCACATTTGAATCATCAAAGCAGAAAGACTTGAAATTGTCTGCACTAGTGAGAACATCAGTCCAAATTGAGTAAGGGGAAAATATGTGCTACTTACATGAGCAGCGCCAATAAAACCAAACGATGCTCCAATTGCGATCAAAAATTGAAATAAAATTAAATGGGCAAAATTGTCACTCTTGATAAGGACAAAAAAACCAAAGAGCATGATTGACAATGAGAAAAAATAAATTTTTTTGCTGGAAAAAACATTAAACATTGCCCCACTAAAAAATTGTGAGATAGCAAAAGTCCAAGTATATGCTGAATTAGCTAGTGCAACTTGCGCGATTGTGAGCCCAAGTTCTTTTTCAAGATTCACGCTTATAAAGGTGTAGATTATCTGCATATTGCTGAATACAACAATCAAGTTACTGATTAGCCAAATGAACCAAGCTTTATTTTCCATAAGATTTTTTATAAATAGTCCATTGATAATAAACCTCTTTTAGGCTCTGATTATTGTTAAAACAGTTGCAATTATAGTATGATATAAAAGCTATGAAACAACAAATTTGTTGTGAGATTTAATTTGTTAGAGTCTGTACATAACCTCAAGAAAGAAATAAGTTCAACAATCATTACCTATAAGATAAAAGGTGAAAATTTGAAATTATCATGAACTGGCTCATTTTTCTGCCACTTATACCAATTCTCATTATTAATGAACCAAATAAGAAGCATAGCAGAGTTGTTTAACCGTGGAAGGGGAAAGAGAGGTAATAAATTTACACAAAGCGCATTCAAGCAGAACAATTGTATCGTAGATTTTATTGCGTAAAATGTTCTGTTTTATATATAACCAAAACCTCTCAACAGGATTGAGTTCAGGTGAGTATGGTGGTAGGTATATAATTTCGATATTTTTAGGTGCCTTTAAATTTTTTGACTTATGCCAACTAGCGCAATCCATCAAGAGAAAAGCCTTTCGTATTCCTAAATATTGCGACATCTGTTCAAGGAATATATTTATACAATCAGTGTTGACGTTTGGTGCAAATAAGCTAAAATTCTCTCCATTTCTGGGATTAACTGCACTATAGAGATAAAAATTTTCCTACCTAATTTTACCTTAACCTGTGTCCTACTGCCTTTTTTAAACCACCCATGTCCAACTTTCGAATGTGTACCAAACCGTGATTCATCGAAGAAAAATAGCTCTTTTTCAGAATGCATGACAATAGTTTCATTGAGTTTTTTTTTAAACTCCTCTTGCTTGTTTTTATCTTGTCCACTATGAACTGGTCTTGGTGTGATATATGAGAATTTCATTCTTTGCATATTACGATGTATTGCGGATTTGCTGATATTCAAACCAAATCTTTCTTGGATTCTTATTCTCATTTCTCTAATAGTAATATTGGGGTTTTCCTCTATCCACAACTCAATTCGTTCAAGTTGACTTTGGTTCAATATAGTTTTTCTACGGCGTTGAGGTGGAGCAAATAATTTTTCTTCTCTTCCAAATTTTATGTGCTTTATCCATGTAGTAATTGCCTTTCTCGAAATGCAACATATTTTTGCTACAGCTGTTATACTGTGCTTTTTTGCTGCAATTACAGCATTTAGTTTTTTTGCAACATACGCATTATTTCTTACTCTCTTCAGCATCTCTTTTGCTGATTTCACCACTTTTTCATCCAATAATTTTGATCTTAATGCCCATCTAAACCTCGCTATTTTACTTACTTCAGTATGGCTTTTTTCCATTATTTTCTATTCGTTGCTTGTATAGCGGGAATTGGTATTAGATGATGTTTTTTCAAATTGTTGATAAATCAAAGTCAGTTTAGCTATTAATTATTCATCTTTTTTCTAATTATGCAGTGGATCTATTATTAAACCTTTCAATAATACTTTTTATTTTTGCTGCCTCTTCAAACTCTAAATTTTCAGCATGCTTCAACATTTGTTTTTTCAAACTGCTTAGATCATTCGGACTAAAATCCTCAATCACCACTTTTTCCCGTAAAGTATTTGATATAGGCTTTATTATAGTTTTTGGTACAATATTATGCAGTGTATTATGCTCTGTCTGTTTCTTTCTTCTCCTTTCAGTTTCTTTCAGTGCACGATCCATAGAATTAGTAATTTTGTCTGCATATAAAATTACTCTGCCTTCAACATTTCGTGCAGCACGACCTATCGTTTGAATGAGCGAAGTCTCTGATCGTAAAAACCCTTCTTTGTCAGCATCTAAAATTGCAACCAATCCACACTCGGGAATATCAAGACCTTCCCGCAACAAGTTAACGCCAACAAGAACATCTATTTCTTTAGATCTTAATTTGCATATAATTTCAATTCTTTCCAGTGCACCAATATCTGAATGTAGGTAAGTTACTTTCATACTGAGCTCACTCATATGCTCAGCTAGCTTTTCAGCCATTTTTTTTGTCAATGTGGTAATTAGAATACAAAACCCTTTTTTTATCGTCACTTGTGCCTCATGAATCACATCATCAACCTGACTCTCTGTTGGTTTTATGGTGCAGATGGGATCTGTCAGTCCTGTTGGGCGGATAACTTGCTCTATAAATGCGTGATTTGTCTTTTCTAATTCATATTTTCCTGGAGTAGCTGAAACGTAAATAGTCTGTGGCCGTATTGCCTCCCACTCTTCCGATTTTAATGGACGGTTATCAAAAGCAGAAGGTAGCCTAAAACCATAATCTATCAATTTCTTTTTACGTGCTTCATTACCGCTATACATTGCACCTATCTGGGGAACGGTTACATGGCTTTCATCAACAAATAAAATTACATCTTTAGGTAAATACTCAAACAATGTAGGCGGTGGATCTCCGGCTTTCATTCCGTAAAGATAACGCGAATAATTTTCAATACCTTTACACACTCCCGTTGCCATCATCATTTCAATATCAAAATTAGTACGCTGCTCAAGACGTTTTGCTTCAACAATTTTGTTCTGTGAATAGTAATAATCCAAGCGTTCATGTAGTTCTTTTTTAATCAACTGAACTGCTTGCAAAAGAGTCTCACGTGATGTAGTGTAATAGCTGTTTGGAAAAATGGTGACTTTATCTATACGTCTGATAATATTGCCGTTAATGGCATCAATCTCAGAAATTTCCTCTATTTCATCACCAAACAATGATAAACGCCAAGCTTTATTTTCATAATAGGCAGGAAATATATCAATAATGTCGCCGCGCACTCTGAAATATCCTCGCTCAAATCTGACATCAGAACGTTTATATTGGAGATTAACTAAATTATTCAGAAAGTCATTAACATGAATCTTATCTCCGGCACTTAAAGTCAAGGTCATGCTGAGATAGCTCTCAGGCGAACCAAGACCATATATACAAGAAACACTCGCAACTACAATCGTGTCCCTACGCTCCAAAAGAGAGCATATAGCAGAATAGCGTAGCATATCAATTCTTTCATTTATTAAAGAGTCTTTTTCAATATAAGTGTCTGTTTGTGGCGAATAAGCCTCAGGCTGATAATAATCATAATAAGAAATGAAGTATCCAACAGCATTGTGAGGGAAAAATCCTCTCATCTCCTCGTAAAGCTGCGCCGCTAAAGTTTTATTATGTGCCATAATTAATGCAGGCCTGTTTGTTCTTGCAATAACATTTGCCATAGTGAAGGTTTTTCCAGAGCCAGTAACTCCAAGCAAAACCTGATCTCTTTTATTACTATTTAACCCTGCAACTAAGTTGTCTATTGCCTGTGGTTGATCTCCAGCTGGCTGAAAATGTGTAACTATTTGAAATTCCATACCTTTATATTTTCATAATGTATTTATTACTATACAATACATTTGCTAGTGTAAATAAGGTATGAAAGAATGAACATAAAAAACTCTATTTTTTCTTTTTATAGAGCCTGCTCCAAATCCTATTGTTGGTTAATACAAAAAACACCGTCAAAATTATAAAATACGTCATTATTTTTAGCCCAAGTTTATGTCGGCGCTCCAGTTCTGGCTCTGCTGCCCATTGTAAGAAATTTACCACATCATATGCCATATTTTCAACTGTGGCTTGTCTTGCACCATCATATTCTACCATTCCTTCAGAAAGAGGTGGGGCCATAGCTAACCTACCTGTTGAAAAATATGGATTAAAATATAAACCATTCTCATCCTGCTCGCCGTTTTGATAGCCTATCAAAAGTGAATAGACGTAGTTTGCACCATCGTGCCTTGCTTTGACAATGAGTGATAAGTCTGGTGGAATTGCACCATTATTACTTGCTGCAGCTGCTTCTTTTGTATCAAAAGGTGCAATAAAATAATCCGAAGACACTCCCGGCCTATCAAACATTTCACCCAAATCATTTGGACCATCTTTCACTTGATAAGAGGCTGCAATTTGTTTTACGTCCTCTTCAGAAAAACCAACATCTTGCAAATTACGAAACGCTATTCTATTCATTGAATGGCAAGCAGCACAGACTTCCTTGTATACTTTATAGCCACGCTGAATTGACTCTCTATCGAAAGATCCGGTAATTCCATTAAAACTCCAGTCAATTTTCTTGTTTGGTAAAGGTTTAAACTCCTCTGCAGATAGAGAATTAGCGAAAAATAATATACAAAACACAGCAACTTTAACCAATAGCATCACTTCATCTCCGGCACGGAATCGCTTATTGTTTTTGGTAATTTTTTTGGTTTCTCATACTTACTAAGTAAAGGTAAAATTATCACAAAATATGAAAAATAATAAAGAGTTGAAAGCCTACTTAAAGTAATGTAAGGCTCCTTAACTTCTTGTCCCCCAAGCCAGGCAAGAAATGCAAAATTTATTGCAAAAAACCAAAAAAATTTCTTAAATAATGGACGGTAGGAACCACTTTTAACCTTTGATTTATCAAGCCAAGGCAAAAGAAACCACACTAAAATAGATCCAAACATGGTAAGTACACCAATAAGTTTATTTGGAATTGAACGCAGCATCGCATAAAAAGGTAAGAAATACCACTCTGGCACTATATGTACTGGAGTTACCATAGGATCAGCCTCTATATAATTATCAGGATGCCCAAGATAATTAGGGGCATAAAAAACAAATGCAAATAAAATTATAAAAAATAAACCAAAAGTTATGCAGTCCTTTGCTATATAGTAAGGATAAAAAGGAATGGTATCCTTATCTGACCTGACTTCTATTCCACTTGGATTATTAGAGCCAAACCTATGCAGAGCAACAACATGCAACATAGCTAAAGCGATAATAATGAAAGGCATAAGATAATGCAGCGCAAAAAAACGATTAAGCGTTGGATTATCAACAGAGAAACCTCCCCATAGCCATATAACTATTTTATCACCAATTAAAGGTATAGCCGAGAATAAATTAGTTATAACTGTTGCACCCCAAAAACTCATTTGTCCCCATGGAAGAACATATCCCATAAAGGCAGTTGCCATCATTGCAAAAAATATAAATATGCCAATAAACCATACCATTTCTCGCGGTCTCTTATAAGATCCGTAATATAATCCACGCATGATATGAACATAGACCACCATAAAGAAGAGCGACGCCCCAACAGCATGAGTATAACGTATCAGCCATCCATAACTTACGTCACGCATTATACGCTCCACACTATTAAATGCATGATCAACATGCGGAGTGTAGTGCATGGCAAGAAATATACCTGTTATTATTTGTAAAATCAGCGCTATACCAGCTAAAGAACCAAAATTCCAAGCATAATTTAAATTTTTTGGTACTTGATAAGAAGCAGTATGTTTTAGAAAAGAAAATATAGGCAGTCTGTACTCTATCCAACCTAATATACCTTTTTCTTCTATTATTTCTTTTTTGCTGTCATCTCCCATAACTTAAAGCTTTGTCATCTTAACTCATTGTATTGTAACAATTTAACGCTAATAAACAATAAAAAGTTTAAGTTTAAAGAGTAGATTTCACAAAAACAAGCACTCAAATTTGAGTGCTTGTTTTAAAGGGACTTTTGATGACATACACCTTTAGATATTGTTGAATTGCTTAATGAACTTCGAGGACATTGATAAAGTTTTTCACACTTACTAAGTGCCATCTTGACATTTCTTTCTATAGCACTAACCTTTCTTTCTTTAATTTGCTCCAATGTCAAAAGCGAATTATCCAGTGGCATTGAATATCTTTCCCCTGTGAATTTACTGATTGCTATAGCAGTTAGCAGAATTGCTCCACTACAATCAACTTGTGAAGAACCAATTGACCTTCCAGTTGAATGTGCAATAGATTGCTGTGCAGGAGGTAAAGCAGGGGCACTCTGAAATAAGCTACTGAGTGCAGCAGTTGTTGAAGTTCCCATCCAACTAAATACACTATTAATAAAAGAAGAAGGTCTTACTGCACTACTTGGTGCAAGAGTGGTATCACCTGGGTTTACATTGGCACTCTCTGCTTCTGCAACAATCTCTTTTATCGTTTTACCGGGATAAAATAACTTAACATAACCTGATGGTGTCTCGTTCCTTATATCCTTAACATTATCAATATCAGCACCACTATCGTATAACAGCTTCATTATTTTTGGACGTTTTAAACTAATAGCCAAATATATAGGTGTGTGCCCCCGTCTGTTTTGAACATTGACGTCAGCATGATATTCAATAAGAAGCTCTACTATTTTTTGGTAATCTTTCTGAATGGCAATATGTAGACACGAATCTTGTGAAGAATCATTAAAATCAAATTTGCCATCTGGACTAGCACCATGTTTAAGTAGGACCTCTACTTTTTCCGAACTATTTTTATCTATAGCCCAGCCTATAAGAGTACGTTTTTCACCAGCATATGAAAAATAACCACTAATTCTAGCCTTTTTATCGATTAGAAGCTCTATCATTTTTTTGGTGCCCTTTGTAACAGCATAGTATATAGGAGGCACACGAAAAAAGTCCTCAATATTAACATCTGCACCATTCTCAATTAAAAACCTCATCATTTCTAAATCTTGTTTACTAACAGCAATCGATAAAGGTGAGTTACCATTTCTATCTTTAGAGTTAATAACATTAGTAGTATGTGTCTTTCCTTCTCTAATATACTCCTCAGCTTTTTGAAAATCACGTTCCTTTACTGCAGAACGTAACCCATCTCTCCATTTTTCAACTTCTGTTTTTGTAACCATAACCCTCCTAAAGGATAAAATTTTTGCCCTTATACCACATAATTTGGGCATATGCTAGTGAAATTTATATGTAAAATTAAAAAAAAATTTACAACGTAAGAGATTGTTATTTGATCACGTGCTACATTTAGTTTTTGTGCAAAACACCATAAGCCTCCTTAGTTTGCTTAAATTGCTTATACCAATTCTCATTATTAATGAACCAAATAAGAAGCATAGCAGAGTTGTTTAACCGTGGAAGGGGAAAGAGAGGTAATAAATTTACACAAAGCGCATTCAAGCAGAACAATTGTATCGTAGATTTTATTGCGCAAAATGTTCTGTTTTATATATAACCAAAACCTCTCAACAGGATTGAGTTCAGGTGAGTATGGTGGTAGGTATATAATTTCGATATTTTTAGGTGCCTTTAAATTTTTTGACTTATGCCAACTAGCGCAATCCATCAAGAGAAAAGCCTTTCGTATTCCTAAATATTGCGACATCTGTTCAAGGAATATATTTATACAATCAGTGTTGACGTTTGGTGCAAATAAGCTAAAATTCTCTCCATTTCTGGGATTAACTGCACTATAGAGATAAAAATTTTCCTACCTAATTTTACCTTAACCTGTGTCCTACTGCCTTTTTTAAAACGCTAATTCTGGATTAAAAAGAGAATAGAAAAGTCAGGAGAGTAGGGTAAACTCAACAAATAGAAAAAAATAGATGAGGTTACCCATGGAAGATATAACAAAACTGTTTTGTCTGGTCGATGATTTTTGCAGAGATATAGAGAAAAATTTTGCAGATAAACTACTACCAAACGGTAAAAAACCCACAAGAGTGCCAGAAATTACACATTCGGAAATTATCACAATAATCCTCCTGTATCAGCAATCTCCCTGTGAAAATTTTAAGGCTTTCTACCTGCATTACCTAACATTGCTCTACAAACAGAGTTTTCGAAGTTGCCTTCATACACTAGGTTTGTTGCTCTAAAGTCCAGGGTTTTGTGGCATTTAGCCATGCTATTACAGTGCCTTTGCGGATGGTCAGAACTTACTGGAATCTCATACATAGATACAACTCCTATTGCAGTTTGCCATGCAAAAAGAATATCAAGAAATAAGGTTTTTGCTGCAATTACAGCATTTAGTTTTTTTGCAACATACGCATTATTTCTTACTCTCTTCAGCATCTCTTTTGCTGATTTCACCACTTTTTCATCCAATAATTTTGATCTTAATGCCATCTAAACCTCGCTATTTTACTTACTTCAGTATGGCTTTTTTTCCATTAATTTTCTATTCGTTGCTTGTATAGCGGGAATTGGTATTAGCAGCTTATTCTCAACATATAAGAGCTTTAACTTAAAGAGGATTATACGAAAATAAGCACTCAAGCTTGAGTGCTTATTTTAACTGATTAAAAGGGACTTTTGATGTATACCTTTAGATATCGTTAAATTGCTTAATGAACTTTCAGGACATTGATAAAGTTTTTTACACTTACTAAGTGCTGTCTCGAAGTTTTTTTCTATAGTGTTAAGATTTCTTTCTCTAATTTCTTCTATTGTGAGAAGTGAATTGTCCAGTGTCCTTGAATATTTTTTTCCTGTGAACTTATACCAATTCCCACTATGTAAAGAACAGATAGACAATAATGGGAAAGAAGTGATACTAGAGTAGATAAAATAGAGAGGTATAAATGGCATTAAGGTCAAAACTGTTAGACGAAAAAGTTGTAAATTTGGCGAAAGAAATGTTAAAAAAGGTCAGAAATAACGCATATGTTTCAAAAAAGTTACAAGCGGTGATAGCAGGAAAAGAAAGTAGTATAAGCGCTGTGGCAAGAATATGTAAAATTTCAAGGACTGCTTTGACTGAATGGATAAAGCATCTAAAATTTGGAAGAGAAGAAAAATTATTTTCCCCTTCTCAGCGGCGAAGAAAAAGCAAATTAAACAAAAATCAACGTGAGCAAATTGAAATATGGGTAGAAAGAAATCCAAATATTACTATTAAGGAAGTGCAAATAAAAATCTCAGAGGAATTTGGCCTAAACATTAGCAAATCAACAGTGCATCGTGAGATACAAAGGATGAAGTTTTCTTATATAACACCGAGGCCAATTCACCATAAACAAGATAAAAACAAGCAAGAAGAGTTTAAAAAATACTTCAATAAAATAATCAATTCCCACCCTGAAAAGGAGGTATTTTTTTGATGAATCACGATTTGGAACTCATTCAAAAATCGGACACGGATGGTTTAAAAAAGGGGTCAGAACGCAGGTTAAATGAAAATTGGTAGACAAAATTTCTATATCTACAGTGCGGTAAATCCAAGAAGTGGTAAGAAAATTAGCCTACTTGCTCCATATGTAAACACTGATTGTATGAATATATTTCTGGAGCAGATGTCGAAAGATTTAGGCACGAAAAAAGCCTTTCTTGTAATGGATTGTGCAGGCTGGCATAGATCAAAAAGTTTGAAAATTCAGAAAAACATTACCATTATATACTCGCCTCCTTATTCACCAGAACTGAATCCTGTTGAGAGGTTGTGGCAATATATCAAACACAATACTTTACGCAACAGAGTCTACGATACCATAGGCTTACTTGAAGATGTTCTGTGTAATTTTATTGTCAGTATTTCCAGTGCTACTATTAAACGAGTTTGTAATGTTTCTTATTTGTTCGATTAGTAATGGAATTTGGTATTACTTATTGCTGCAGAAGTTAGCAGAATTATTCCATTACAATCAACTTGTGAAGAACTAATTGGGCTACGATCTAAGTGGTCAACAGATTGCTGTGCAGGAGGTAAAGCAGGAGCACTGCTGAATAAATTGCTGAGTGTGGCAGTGGTTACCCAACTAAATATACTATTAATAAAAGAAAAAGGTTTTACTGCACTGCTTGGTGCAGGATTTGGAGTATCACCAGCTTCCAATCCTATCTTAGTATTTGCCCTGGTGCATGTTGAGAAAGGGTTCGCTATACTACTTGCTGCATCTGGAGTATCACCAGCTTCTAACTCTAATTTAGTATTTATTCTAGCAGAAAGTAATAGTTCTGTACAATTATTTTTATGAAATCTTAACACAGCTAAGAATATTTTTTCTATGTCACAGCCATCACTGCAAAGACTTTCATAACCTGGGATAACCTCAAATGCCGTTTTGCCATTTGCATTTTTAATATTAATAGTGTTATTATTGAGCAGAAGATTCGCGATATCTAATCGACAATAAAAAAAGGCTAAGTGTAAAGCTGTAAAACCTTGCATTACTTGGGAAGTGGTACTACAAACGCTAATTCTGGATTAAGGAAGGAAGAAAGTATAGGAAATGGAAGGCTTTTTGGATTTCAAGGAATAGGAAATGAGAGTAGAAAAGATGTGAACCAAGAAATTAACGGGAGATCTATGGCGAGTATGTTCAATTTCAAGTCTATTTTTGAGGTAGCCAAAAATCGTCTCAATGATCGACCTTTTTCTCAGCAAAATCTTTTCATGTAGTGAAATTAATGCGTTTTTCATCCCCTTTTTCACCTTGGTAACAAGTTTCAAACCGCGGTTAAACAACTCTTGGAAAAGCTCTTTTTTAATATAGCCTTTATCACCAAACAAAAGACCGGTTAATTTCTTAGTTAGGTTTGCTACAGGCTCTCTATCGTCAACATTACCTCTTGTAAGCGTAAAAGCTTGAATTTCACCTTTCTCGTTAATTATCAAATGTAGTTTAAAGCCGAAAAACCAGCCATATGTACTCTTGCTTAATTTTGCAATTCCAGCAAAAACCTTATTTCTTGATATTCTTTTTGCATGGCAAACTGCAATAGGAGTTGTATCTATGTATGAGATTCCAGTAAGTTCTGACCATCCGCAAAGGCACTGTAATAGCATGGCTAAATGCCACAAAACCCTGGGCTTTAGAGCAACAAACCTAGTGTATGAAGGCAACTTCGAAAACTCTGTTTGTAGAGCAATGTTAGGTAATGCAGGTAGAAAGCCTTAAAATTTTCACAGGGAGATTGCTGATACAGGAGGATTATTGTGATAATTTCCGAATGTGTAATTTCTGGCACTCTTGTGGGTTTTTACCGTTTGGCAGTAGTTTATCTGCAAAATTTTTCTCTATATCTCTGCAAAAATCATCGACCAGACAAAACAGTTTTGTTATATCTTCCATGGGTAACCTCATCTATTTTTTTCTATTTGTTGAGTTTACCCTACTCTCCTGACTTTTCTATTCTCTTTTTAATCCAGAATTAGCGTTTAAAGAAGGGGTTTAAATTCAGAGAAAAGGTGAGGTAGGTCATGAGTAAAAAGGAAAAGAGGAGTCACTATTAGAGAACTCATATAAAAATATTTATGTAAGAGACAGAATAGCTCTGCATTATGCGGTAGACGCAAAAACAGTGAAGTTATTAGTTGAAAAAGGAGTGAATGTGAATGCAGCAGATGTAGGAGAGCACTGCACCTAGCAGTAACGGAGAAACGTCTAGAAATCGTGAGAGAATTGATAAAATCAGGAGCAGAAGTAAATGCTGAGGAATGCTGAGGAATATGGAAATAAATGCATACCTCTACACCTTGCGTGCATGGTGGAGAAAGTGGAAATAGTGAAAGAGCTAGTGGAAGCAGGGGCTGAAATAGAGCAAGAAGATAAATTTGGAATGACAGCAATAGATTATGCAAAAACAGAAGTGCTGGACTATAAGTTATCAGATTTAAGGCCAGGTATAAGGGGGAAACATGAATATAAGGCAAGAAATTCTATCTTTAACAAAGAAAACATCAAAAGAGTTGAGAAAGATGTATGAAACTGAAACTGGCTCAAAAGCACCACCTTATAGAAGAGAATACTTTATCAAGTGGTTGGCATATAGAATGCAAGAGAAAGTATATGGAGGATTATCAGAAAAATCTACAAAACAATTGGATTATTTAACAGAAGAAATGAGAAGAGGAAGAAAGATAGTAAGTGAAAATTCTTTACTAATTGCAGGCACAAGAATAGTTAAAAAGTATCATGGAGAAGAACATGAGGTGATCGTAAAAGGTTATAATTCGTTTATTTATAGAGGAAAGCCATATAAGTCACTATCTGCAATAGCAAATGAAATTACCGGTACCAGGTGGAATGGATTAGCGTTCTTTGGGTTGAAAAATGTCAGAGCAAATTAGATGTGCAATCTATACAAGGAAGTCGTGTGAAGAGGGACTAGAGCAAAAGTTTAATAGTCTTGATGCCCAGAGAATTGCTGGAGAAAGCTATGTATCAAGTCAACAACTTAAAGGATGGGTAGCAATAGAAAAGAAATATGATGATGGTGGATACAGTGGAGGAAATTTAGAAAGACCAGGACTCAAAGAGTTATTTCAAGATATAGAAGCAGGAAAAATAGATTTAGTAGTAGTGTATAAAATCGATCGATTATCAAGATCACTGCTGGATTTTGCCAAAATAGTGGACTTTTTTGATAAGCATAAAGTAACATTTGTATCAGTAACAGAATCCTTTAATACCGCAGATTCAGTGGGAAGGTTGATGCTCAATATCATACTAAGCTTTGCCCAATATGAAAGAGAACTTGCAAGTGAAAGAATAAGAGACAAGGTTGCAGCATCAAGAAAGAAGGCACTGTGGATGGGAAGTAGAGTGCCACTTGGATATGATGTAAAAGAAAAGAAATTAGTAATCAATGAAAAAGAAGCTAAACTTGTAAAGCACATTTTTGCAAGTTTTGTAGAGTTGAAGTCTATTACTGCTATAACTAAAAAGTTTAATAAAGAAGGTTATAGAACAAAAGAAGGAAAAGAGTTTAAAAAAGGAACAATAAGAGGAATTTTCACTAATGCAACGTACATAGGTTTTGTAAAACACAAAGGAAGATTATATAAAGGACAACATGAAGCAATAATTACTGATGAACTATGGAATAAAGCAAAAGAAAATATTGAAACCAGAAGATATGTAGCTACTAAAAGAGAACCAGCGTTATTAAAAGGATTAGTTCGTTGCTATGGATGTGATGCTTCGATGCAACCAACCTATGCTCAGAGGAAAACTAGAGAATACAGATACTATGTGTGTGGAAAACATTTAAAAGGAAGAGAGTGTAGTGGAAAAGAGCATACAATTTCAGCAGGAGAAATAGAACAGGTAGTAATGGAGCAAATACCTTTAATAATTAGCAATATGGGAAAAGCATTTAGCAAAGAGGGTGCTGAAACATTGAAAGGAATAACAGAAATGTGGGAGAATATATTTCCAGGAGAGCAGCGCAATATTATTCATTTATTAGTGAAAAATATCTGGTTCAAAGAAAATGGGTTTAAAATAGAAATAAGTAAAGAAGGACTGAAAAGTTTAGTAGAAAAGTACAAAGCAGGTAATGAGAAAATAGAAGCTAAAGGAAAAGATATTGAAGTTTTTATTGAATATGAGTTAAAGAAGTGCAGTGGAAAAAGTATGGTTTTAGTGCAAGAAGGAAAAACCCACAAAAAAACAAATAGTATACTTTTAAAATCTTTAATCAGAGCAAATTTGTGGCAACAGTAGTTAAATGAAGGAAAGTATACAAACATCAAAGAAATATGCACTGTAAACAACATAGCGTGTCCGAAATATGTCAGTTCAATTTTACAGCTCAACTTTCTTACACCAGAGATAAAAGAAGCAATATTGGAGGGAAAACAGCCAGCTCATCGCAGACTCAATAATTTCCTTGGCACAAAAATGAGCTTGCTTTGGGAGGAACAGTTGAACGTATTTTATAAACAAGAACATAGTTATATTTCCTCTTAACAAAGAAATCTTATTCTCAAAAAAATTAAAAGTATTTAATGAAATCTATCAAAACTCTTACTACTTGGACCTGCTAAGTCTACACTTTCCATATTACTAGATGGTATCTCGCGAACAGTTATTTCTTGAATCACTTTTTTTAACTCTTCCACAAACCTTTCTTTAGTTTTACATCTTTCTACTCTATTGAGAATATCTTCATATCTGCACAACCCTCCTGATACTAGGCGATTACATGATAGTATAAGATGTTCCCTATCCTCAATGGAAGAAGTATTCTTTCTAATCATCTCATTTAAACTTTCTTGTGCTTCAGAAAGGGTAACAGGCTTTAAATAATGAAGGCTACCAAAATTTTGACTTTGAGCTTGAACACTGGTTGCACTACTTGTAGGGTATTTTGGCTGTGTTGAATTAGGTAAGAATGAAGAACTATGTGAGTAACGTGGCTGTTGTTCATGTCGTGCAGTAATTTTAGCATTTACTTGAGATTCAGATATTTTTACTAAGCCGGAGTGATCATTGGGAACCTGATTATAGTATTCAAGAAATGTTTCAGCTCCCGAGCGAGATTCATGCCAATGACCATAATGTATAGTGTCGCCATTATAGCCTAGAATCGAACCTAGTTGTCCTTCTACCATCCTAGCTTTTTCCATTATATCTATAATAGCATTTATAGTCTTGTATTCTTCACTATCATAGGAAACTCTTCCCCTTTGTACCTTAAGATATGACAATTCTACAGAACTAAAATTCGCTCCATTGCTTACAAGAAGTTCTACCATATCAACATCTAGTTCCTGACATGCCAATTGTAGAGCAGTCTCTCCTGACTCACAGGCACAATTAACAAATTTCTCAAATTGGTTAGGAGGATGTTGAAGTCTAACCCGGTTTAATAGAAGATGAGCAATTTTAAGCTTTATATCTCCTTTCAACTCTTCAGTTGTTAATAGTGCATGTAACGCTGTGCTACCGTCACGATGATCTCTTTGCGTAGGATCATAATCATTGAGGTAGGTCAATATATAATTTATTGCGTGGGTATTTTGTTTCATAACATACTCATGAGAATAGTCGGAAGGATTAGACGAAATATAACTTGGAGTAGAACCGTATCCACTTTTACAAGCTACAAGAAGTCCTTTGATACGTGCAAGAATTCCTTTGAAATCATCAGAGCATGAACCAAGTAAACGAAATTGCACTTCATTACCTAATGCTACTAGATTGTGTACGCTAGTAAAACAGTTGACATTAGAACCTCTCATAGTATTGAGTATGAGTTGAGGACTTGGACTACCAAGGATAGCAGCAAATAAATGGGCAGTTAATGAATATAGATGCTTAAGTTCTTTTTCTTGATCTCCCTTCTCTGTATATTCCGTGACTTCTGTATCAATAGCTACTACTATATCAGCCAGCAACTTTATAACTAATGGTTCTGGCTTAGTAACACAATAGTTGTAAAGTTCTGATGAATTTTTATAAAATGTGTTACGACAAAGTAAAATCTCAAAAAGTTTTGTTTTATAATTTGTATCTTCTTCATGATATGATATCCTTGCAATCTCTAATAAAAGATCAATACAAAAGTACTTACCTTCAAGAGTATAAGCAGGGTTGAATATATTAATAAAATGTGATAGGTAAAGGTCATTTCTATTTATACTTCTTCTAAAGACCTCGGCAAAGATCAAGCGAGAACGTTCCATCGCATTACAGATTTCATAGCAATCAAACAAATCTCGTAATCTTTTAATAGCTCCATAATTACTCCTCGTGTTCATAGCAATATCTACCTGATCGCAAAATGGAAGCTGGGCGAAGTATCTAGCAAGATCATTTTCTGTTCTATTACCTGTTAATAGGTCTCCGTTAATGTAAGTAGAGATATCATCTTTAGTTATGTCACTTCTTGTATAACGATACATAATATGGCTAGAACGCGTAATAAATATGTTATATTATAATATAATATATACATGAAAAAAAGCATTTTTCAATGGTCAAAGATAATTTAATTAAGTATTTTGCGAAACTAAAAAGATAAAGTATAAAAAGACGTGTGTTTTAAGTGAGGGAAAAGGTGGAGTACAAAACAGGAAAAGATGGTATGTATGAGTGTTACTTGGTCAGAGTAATGGGAAGATAATAACTTTTGAAATTGCGTACTTTCAGAGGAATATACTGTAAGAAGACACAATTTTTCAAAACAAACCTCTCTCTACTGTCAAATTAAATTCTTTTATTTACTTGTTTACTCTGTAAATCTCTCTCAATTGTTGAAAAATACCCTATATTGTAGAGAAATAGAGAGATTAATTAATAAATTATGTAAAAGCAGAGAGTTTTTATGAAAAATAATTGAAGTAGAATCCTCTATTTGTTTCGGCTTAAAGTTCTCTGTTTTTGAGGGGTTTTCTTGATTATGTATTGAAGATGGTAAGTGGTTTGTTGTGGTGTATTGGTGGAGGCAAGCGTACTTTTCGAACTTATTCTCTGTGTATTTATGTAAAACAGTAAAAAACATCTAAATTAGACACATTTTCAGTAACTCTACTTAACATAAAAAGCCCTATGTGTTTGAGAATTTGAGAGAAAAAGAGTTGGTAAAGTGAGTCAATAAGATAAATAAAGTAAAAAGAATTTCAAAAGGAACACAAAGTAAGCACTTATAAGTGGTTTGCAGTATTATAAGGCTACTATGCAAAAAAAAATCGTATAGAACATTTGCTAGACCAACCCATCCCAAAAAAACTTGTTCTCACGTTTCTGGATGTTGAAGCTAGTTAGATTATTTAGGTTGTTAGCGATGTAAGTTACTAGGTTAACTATAATGCAATCTATACTAAATTCCTACCATTGTCGTACATAAAAATCTTAGCTTTTAATATATTTTTCATAGTATGTAACCTACAATGGGTAAATAAAAAATAGGTTTATGCAACTTGTCAAGTATGTTAATAGAAAGGCACAAAAATGAATAACAACTTAACTACAAATAAAAACAATAATGTGAATAGAGTAATAAAACTTACTGAGTATGGTGCAAGTATAGACTCAAACGATCATAAACAACTCGATGATGCAATTTGGGAAGGCAATATAGAAATGGTAAAACACCTTGTAGATAATAAAGTAAATTTAAATGCTATAGATGATCACGGTAACACTCTATTGCACTCTGCTGCTCAAAAGAATGATGTGGAAATACTGAAAGTTCTAATAAAAGGAGGTGCAGATGTTAATATTAGAAATATAGCAGGCGATACACCACTATTTGAAACATGTTCCCGTCATGGAGATATTACGGTAGCTAAATACTTAATTAATGTAGGAGCAGATTTAAATCTCCAAAACACTCATGGTCATACAGCCTTGCATTTTGCTGCTATAAATGATTATTCTGAAATGATCAAACTTTTAATAGAGGAGGGAGCAGATGTTAATATTCCGGATCTAGGAGGTCTTACGCCTTTATCATTCGCAATGTCAAATGGAAATATTATATCAATCAAATACTTGATTGATGGAGGCGCGGATATTAATATAGCTCCACAAAACCTAACAGAAGCTATCAGACTTGGGTACTTAGAGATAGCAAAGGATCTGATAGACAATAGTGCTAATGATCTTACCAAGAGCAAGGTACTTTTAGCTGCTACTGATAATATAGATTTTACAAGATATCTAGTAGAGAGAGGTGCAGATGTAAACTTCAAGGATAACATTGGAGATACACCATTACATCATGCTGTTTCTTGTAGTAATGTGGAAACAGTACAATATTTGCTGGAACAAGGAGCCGTACTTAACTGTAAAAACATTGCGGGTCGTACTCCATTAATAAATGCAGTTTCAATAGGAGATACAGATATAATCAAATACTTAATAGAAGAAGGTGCAGATATAAATATTCAGACGCGAGACGGGTATTCACCTTTACACAAAGCTGTTATTAATGGTAATTTAGATATCATAAAGCTCTTAATAGATAAGGGTGCTAAACTCGAAATTTATAATAATTGTGGTCATACTCCTCTTTATCTTGCTAAATATGAAGGAAAAACAGAAATAGTAGATGATATTGATAACATAGCTTCAAATCTTTCATGTAGCAAAGATATATCTTTTAACAAAACTAATATAAAAATTAAGTATGACCTGGCTGGTGATCAGATGAATATAATAGAAAAAAGTGTTAAAGATGCTGTAGATAACTTTAAAGATGCTTTTAATAGCTCTGAGCGCGATATAAAAATTAACGTATACGTATTCAATAATCATAACGATTTCAAGGAGTACTCTAAAAAAAATGGTAGTAATGTTAGTGACAGTATACTCGGTTACGCGAAGAAGATTGATATGAAGGTGAATGCTGCTGAAGTTCATGTTTATCTGGATAGTCAGGGAAATGTAGATCAAGATACGCTAAAGCATGAGATAGGTCATGCAATGAACCTTGCAAATCTTGGTCTAGTGGAGGGGTTACCAAAAGCAATGCATGAAGCTATTGCTAACTATGTTGCTGGTTTAGAAAATGGTAAACATATCAATGATTACGGAGATAAAGAAGCTTTGATTACAATAAAAAACAAAGATCTTAAGCCAAATGAGATACTAAATAATAATTATCCAGGAAATCACTACTACTCAGAAGCAGAGCAGGTGGTGAAGTTTCTTGAGAATAAATATCCGGGAGTAATTGATGATCTACTAAAGAGCCTTTCTACCCATCCTGTTTATTATGGTAAAGATATAGATTATACAATTTTTCGAGCTAAAAATTTAGTTGAAGATTTTTTAACTAAGTTAAAAGGATATGATCAGGAGTTTAAAGAATGGGTCACGAATGAGCTAAAAAGTATACAACATAAGTACGTAGAAGTTAATTACCCAAATGAGATGCAAGATCAGGCAGTAAGTCAGGAAAAACCCGTTCAAGTTATAGATAAACAAGAACAAGCTATACTATCAAACAAAGATCAGCCAGATGAACCTATAGTAGCAGAGATAGTTGAACATAATCATGAAATCGCACAGAGTTTTTTAAGTTCTATTTTGAACGGAATACAAAACTTATTTGGGTCTATTTTTTCTACAGTATCAGGTTGGTTTTCTACTTCTGAAGAAATAAATTCTATACCTAATGTTACAGAAGAAAGAAATATTAATATAGATGAAAGTAAAAATTTATATCTTCTACAACAAGATAATATACGTTCGAATGAATCTGTAAAATTGGCAGATACTATTTTAAAAGTCGTTAATGATGAAGAATATAATCATGAAGGAAAACAAAAGGCAAATATAATGATAGATCATTATGATCTTAAATCACTTCACAAACGTGCGGAAGGAGAAGAAAAACGTGATATCGAATCTCTAGAGACTAAACTACATAAACAAAAACATGTTCTATGTTCTTTACCGCAGGAAAAATATTACTTTTTAAAAGATAAGTTTTGTATTAGCGATAACGAACATGGCAAGTGTGTTCCAATATCAAAGGATATAGTAGATATAAAAATAATGAGATCAGAAAATAGTTATAAGTTGGTTATTTTAGATAAAACAAACAATACTATTGTAAAAGCAGAAAGTATAGAAAACGAGTTGTTTTCAAATTCAATCAATCTAATAAATAAAGTTAATCCATATAATCAAAATGAATACTTAATAGGTGAGATGAATGATCAAAAAGCTCAAACTAATAAGATATCATTGAATCAAGACCTAGACCAACGATCTATTACGTATTCACCCGTTGCGGATACAAACTTAAATATTCTACAAAATGACGAGCTCATTTGATAGTTCTATTATATCAGTTTAATGTAATAGAGACGAATTGACCAAGGAGAACTAAAATCAGAATTTTGAGGCTACTGATATTTTTGTGAAAAGCAATATATTTTCTATATTTAAGTGGTCTGAAATCTATTCTAGATTTACAGTGCTAGCGGCAGCAAGAAAAGTTTGATTAGAGACCATGTCACTTTTATTTCAAAAGTAAGCTTGGATTGTACATGAAGAATGTCTATATTATACTTTTATCTCTATTTTAAGCTCGTTTCTCCTTGAGTAAAATATCCGAATATTACTTAATTACAGGTCAGACTTTTTGATCTGAGAAGCTGCTTAGTAAGCCCAACTATCAATTAGGAAAAGGAAACTCGGCGTTCTATATCATTACCAAGCTATATATAAAATAAACACTTGACAGCGAGAGCACAATATTATTGTATTGGAATATAGTGTAAGTAGAATATATATGTATAAAAATGAAAATGAGTTTATAAGCTCTCTTATTCCAGCAGGTGACTCAAATTACGCAATAAAACGTATGCGCTTTGAAGAGTGGTATAAGTTCTTTGGTAGGGAGGTTTTTACGGGTAAAAAGCTCTCTGATATTGCTCAAAGTTTTGGTACCATTTCTCATGATAAATATTGGATACATAATGAAAATGGTGATGTGTTTTTGAATAGAACTGAAGTTATCAGAAGGATCCTTACTCTGAAAGCTCTCGACAACAAAAATGAATATTTAATAAGTGATTACTACCGATATCAGTCTGTTTGCTGGCTTTGCTTGGAAAGAAACATAAGAGAGGTTTTCCCGTTTCTAGAGAAATATAAGAAAGATTCACATTCTGAAGGCAAATTTATTACAGAAAGACTAAGTGGGTGTTCTAGAATAAAGACTTTCTGGTCTCATTATATTCATGTTATAGATAAAGATGGTGAATATACTACTAACCCTGAGATTTCAAGTAACCTTTGTGAGTTGATGAGAAAATATGAATTAGATTTCAACAATAAGATTGATATATGGAAGTATGGGTTTGAATGTGCAAAGGAGGAGGGTTGTATAGAAGCTCTTGAGTTCTTCTTTAGAAAACTAAAGGAATCAAAGATTGATGAAGGTGAGCTTGATGCAATTCTAGTGAATACAGCCTTATATGCATCATCAAAAACATATTCTACCTTGATTCACAGCAATGCGGAGGTCATAAGCTTTTGTCTTGATAACTTGCGGCGGGAAGAGCATGAAATGTTGATGTGTAGAGAGCGTATTGATCACGTACTAGCTAGATTAGAAGAAGCATATTTATTCGGATACGAACAAGAGTTAATCAATTGCCGCGGATCTAGTAATCTTTCACATACTTTTTATAGTGGTACTATTTACAGAGTAATCGATCAGGTTGGTCGTGAATCTGGTAAAGAATTGAGACAAAAAGGAGTTAACTTTCTAATGTGGATGCTGAATGAGGACAATTTTTTGAGGCATAAGAACTCATTTCTCAAGGAAATAAATGATAATAATCCTTGGGTTATCCGTATATTATCAGCACTGATTATGTTAGGTGAAGTTGAACCATTTGCAAAAATACTAGATTATGTTGAGGGAAAAAAGCTAAGAAAAATAGTAAAATTGTTTGAAGAAAGAATAACAGTATGTTGCTCCTTGTATATTCAGGGCAGATATGAAGTATTAAGTAAGATTTTTGTTAGCAATGAACGTAGCAAGAAGTTTTTTGAAGGAATGGACGAATTGATGAATCAACATCCTGATTTAAAAAATGAACTACATGCTGCATATGAGAGTGGAAGTGTGGAGGAAATCGAGAGTGTATTTTTCAATAATGAATTGTTAGATAGTCTAAGTGTTAATGATGTAATAGACAGAAAACTTAACAAAGACGAAGTATTATATCAAGATATTGATGTCTTGTATACTTTAAATGATCTAACACTTGATCACTTAATCTCAAACAATCAATCTAGGTAAGGGGAATGATATGTCAAAAAAAGAACTAATAGAACTACTTTTTGATTCAAGTAATACAGATAAAAACTTCCAAGAGAGGTTTCAGTCGTTCTTAGATCAAATGCCAAAGCCACAAGGAGCATCTTCTGCAATTTCAAAGGAATCGTTTTTCTTGAATTTCTTTACTGGTATGTTTTCTGGTGTAAAAGACTCGAGTTTAGATAGCCTTGGTATAAAGGACGTACATTTTAAATACGTTGGGGATGAACTCCATATCATGGCCGAGAAGAAAAAAGGTAACAAAGAATTATTTATTTTCAAAGAAAGTAGCATTTTAAAGTCTAAAGGTGATTTGGAATCAGAGATAAAAAGTAATGTAGGTCGATCAATAGAATCAAAGGTTACTAAAGTTCTTATAGGAAGAGAAAAAATAGATCCTAATAAGACAAAATGGAAACATACAATCCTTGTCGATCATCAGGGGAGTGATGCTCCAATTCTTGATGAAAGCTTTGAAAAACTTTCAAATATTCAAGGTATTGATCTTGGGAAGCAAGTTCGTAAATTAGGAGAGGACAAAGCAAATCATAATGCTAATGTTGAAGCAATTCTTGTTCGCTCAAAAGCACTTTACTCTCAACTTAAGGAAAAAGGACTCATAAAAAATAGTAATAAGGAAGCAGCGCAACATGCTTTCGTGACTGGTATACTAGCAAACTTTCGTCGTCGTCTCAATGTAGAATTGAAATTAGAGTTGCTTACAGGTAGGGGATATAGTGATCTCGCATTTATCGTGAGAGGTGAAAATTCTAATCAGAAGCCTACAATCTATGTAATTGAGTTTAAAGCAGATAGTAAAATAAAATCATCTAACTCAAAGCTTCCAGATGGACTGGTAACTGCAAGAAATGAAGCGACTAGTTACATAAAAGGGTTACCGACAAATAAAATTCCTACCTCAGTAATTCCTGAACAAGCAGTCTGCATTGGTGTTGATCTAAATCGTGATGATAAAAAGTTTTACGAGATTTCCCAACCAATCGAAATATTAAGTAGAAAAGAGCCGATATTACAATCATTTGTGAATATAGTACACAATGGTAACGATATAGAAAACATGGAAAAAGGATTAAAAGATCTACTAAAAGTGTATTATACGTTTCCTTCTGAACAATATACCCAAGACTATCTGAGTCGTTTTTTACTCGGACAGGTGAGTTTGATAAGTGAACCTGGAGAAGCAAAGGATATAAAAGGTTATGTCTTTAATCATTCAGAAGAAGGAATTAAAGACAAGTTTTCTACTTTCATTTTTGTGACCAAAGAAAGTAACAATAAGGACAAAATATTTGTCTTTCACCTACAGGAAGGTGGTAGTAGTCTTTCTGATAAATATTCTTTTACTCAAGATGTGTTAAAAGAAATTGGTGTAACAAGAGAATCGGTTAGTAAAGTAAATGAGGTATTTTTACGTGGCTATGAAGAGAAAGGTCCTATTCAATCAGCACCATCTCCTGCTGCCTATTACGAAAATAGTCGAGATCGAGTGAAAGTAAAAGAAAAAACTGTTGATGAATATTTTCAAGGTAGTGTCAACGAAGGCGGAAGAACGAGATCGAGCAGGCTGAAAGATAAGTTTAGAAAAGATAAGTTTAGAGGAGAAGTGCAAAGTGTCGATAGTTTAAAAGCTGAGCTTGTTGAGCAATTTAAGAAGGCTATAGATTATCAGCAAAAGCCTGATGGATTAAGAGGAAAAATTGATGAAATACATAGGACTCCAGGTAGTCAAGGAAAGAATGAGGTTGGACTAGGTGAATTTGGCAGTTTTGTTAACTTACTAAACGATAGAGTAATTAACAATCAAAAAGATACTGTAAGAATAAGAAATTACATAACAAATGAAAGTAGGTTAAAAGCTTATTTAGATGGTACATTCACTGGTCTAAGTGATCTGTTGAATGGTATGGGCGAGGGCCAAGTAATTTCAGTATTACCAGAGTTTCAAGTTGGTGGTGGTGGTAGAGCTGATATTATCGTACAGCCTAGAGGTGCAGACTCTATAGCAACAGGAATTGAACTTAAATATTCTGTAAAAAAGGAAAAAGTTCCAGGACAGAAAGCGAGTCGTCAGATAGAGCAATATGCAAATTCGCCTAATATAAAATCAGTCACAAGTGATAAAATAGCTTTTACTTCACTAACCTTTAATGAAGAAGATTCGTCAATATCTAGTTCTGGTAAGTTTGTTGTTGAAAATGTTGTACATAGTTCGTTGACTAATAATGAAGACAACTTGAATGCTCCTGGTTGTAGCAAGAGAAGAAAGCGCGGCATAGTAATGCCATGTGTAGACTTAAGCAACACAGAAGAAATTATAGCAGAGAAAGAATATATTCAGGAATTAGTTGGTACTGAGGTCATAGAAAAAATTAATTTACAAAATTTAAAAAACGATGTGGTAAATAAGTATGATCAGAGACTTGATATTGATTTTTACAGTAAGAATACAAATAGGAATGATCTACAAGAAGATACCTTTAAATCAGCTGTACAGGCACTACTGCTATCAAAAAAGGAAAAAAGTAAAATAATAACTGAAGAGTTACAACATAAAGCATACTCTAACGCTTTAGTTGATTTGGGAAGGCTTTTATATGATCATAGGGAGCATATTAAGAATCTTGATTCTAAAGATCGTTTAAATGAGTTTCAAAAAAGAATAGAAAATAATGAGTTACTTCGTGTAGCACAAGGCTTTTACAATAATAAGGTCACTCAAGAAGGAGAACCACATGCTGCTAATGGTAGACTTTCTACAGAATACTTAGCAACTATTTTTAGTGAAGAAAATATGAAATCTCTTTTAGAAGAGATCAAGGCTTACAATGAGGAAGTTATTACAATAAGCCCTATACAAATATTCAACAATGAAGTTAATGTCTATGTCAAGGTAGGGATTGATGGTGAAGAGATAACAGTAGGGAACGTTGAGCAATTACGCAATCCAAAAAGTTATGTATTTGATGAAACTACTCATGACATCAAGCTAAAAATAGATGGTGAGGAGTATACCTTAGTAGAAGTGCTACATGGCAAGGAAGAACAGATACATACTAACCGTGAAGTTGATCTACCTGGTGGATATAGAGTAAACTTTGATGACTTGATTAGAGGTTTCGATAATGAAGCAAAGCAAGTTATTAACGACAGATTGTATACCTTGGAATTGTTAGCAAAGAAGAGAGCGATCGAAAGCATAGCTGATCACAAAATTGCAGACCGCGATTATGATAACGCTATAAATCAACTTAAGCAAGATCTACTTGTGAAAGGGGTAAAAGAAGAACATTTTAATAAATTGAAAGAGGGCATTAAACAATTGAACACAAAGGTTTTAGTAGATGACATTCAACACCTGGAGAACGAGCTTACTAAATACAATATTGATTTTGATACCAATAAATTTGATTTGGTAAAAACACAAGCAATAAAAGGTCCCAAGTTATTTGCTATGATGGCCATATATGACCTTCTTGATAGTATACGCGATCTTCCAACTGTTGGAAGGTATGATAGTAATTTTCTAAAGAAAGTTTTTGGTATAAATGGAATATTAGACTCTATGAATGATGTAAGAGAGAGCTTAAGCACCGTTTTTATAGATGGTAGTACAGTACGAGTAGAAATTCCTGATAATACCTTGTTGGGTAAACTAGTTCACAAGCTTCCTGATTCTGTACGCAATAATTTTGTTAGAATTATTGACAACCCTGTGGTGCAAGCAATTACATTCGCAACTATCTCATATCAATTCGGTTATAGCATAGAAGAGATAGCTAATGGCAATCACCATCCTTTGAATTACTACTGGGCAGCCAGTAGTGGTGTTAAATTAACCTCAATGGGAGTTAATTTTATAGCTGGACGAATCGTTTCTAATGGTCTAGCTATGAGAACGCTGAGTACTGCAGCTAGTGTTTTGAGCAAGGTATCAACTATTACTGCGGTTGTTGATATCACTATCGCTGTATATCTTGACATAAGTCAAGCGGTAGAATATACTAAGTATATATCAAAGAACATTCCACTAACAACTATTCAACAAATTAAGCTGGGTGCTAGTAAGACGCTACTAGGAGAGCTAGAAGAAAAAATAGAAGGATTATTTGTGAATAAAGATCCAAGTAAGAAATATGATAAAATCGTAGAAGTTAAAAACTATTTGAGCTCGATAACAGAACGTCAAGTTCAAATTATCTCTCATGACACTGGAATTTTAGCTATAGTAGAATATGTGAAAGGTCTTAATGAAAGATGTGGAGGAGTATCTTTCTCTAATTATTTAAATGAAAAAGGTAATATATCTTCATTAAATATACAAAAAGGTACCTTGAAATTTGAGTTAAGTAACTTGGATGGAAAAGAAGTATATCTTGATAAGGGTATACTTCACGTTCCTCATCTTAGTAAGAGCGAATACGATCAAGGACTAAGAATTGTGAGTGTACCAAAAAGCTTCTCAATACAAGATTGTACGGATAAAAGCTTCATGGATTACGCTAAATCTGTTGTACCTTTTATATCCCCAGATTGCAACAATCGTACAACATGTAAGAATTTAACTTTTTCATCTGAACCTCTTATTCTTGCAAATAATACGAGAGAAATGTCTGGAGCACTATATTACTCATCTGTACCTAATCAGTTTATAGCAGCTAAGAATTATCCAGCAATTGTAGTTGTACCTAGTGGAGAAGTTGAACAAGTAGGTTCAAGAAATTATAGGACAACTTTTGTTGTTAGTGATTACTCATCTGGAAAACTTGTTGGTGCTTCAAGCAAGGATAATACTATTGTCATTGATATCAGTAATAAAAATAATTTAGGAAATACGGTAGTATTCCTTGATCGTGGAAATATAATGTACGGTCCAAGCGAGATAAAGCTTGAGAACATATACAACATAATAGCTAATGTTCAAGGTAATATTCGCATTTTTACTGATTGTAAAACAAGGTATGTAAGTGTTAATAGTATAGGAGATAGTCATATCATTCAGAACTATCGTGATAGCTGCTCTGATGTAGACTATGAGATTAGGAAAGTGAGCGGGAATAATATTCATTGGAGGGGTGTCAAGCTCACACATTTTATTGTTGATGATAATAGTCACAATGCAAAAATTCTAAATATGCCTCGTGGTCAAAGAATACCAAATAAGAAAAGTATAGACATAATAACTATACCACAGGGAGGTAAGGTACGTGTAGGCAGGTCTATAAGAAATGATCTTTATACCTTAGCTGTTAAACTTGGCAAAAATAACATCATAATTTATATAGAAAACTTTGATAATATGCAGATAAAAAAGGATGAAGTGCATTACATGGTCAATATCGATACTATGAAACTTGAACCAACATCAACACCTTCTATCAGTTATCCTATTTATTTGAAACACTATAAACCTAGTGAAGAAGGATTGCAAATTTACCGCAATAGTGAAAACAATATTGGCGTACTAGATTTAAGAGATAAATCTGTAGTAGATTTTAAGATGAAACTCATGAACAACACCTTAGTACTACAGTATCAAGGTAATAATTTTGTAAAAATAGAGGACTGGAGTAAGAGTAAATCTATAAGGAATGTAGCATTTCTTTTCGGTGGAGGAGCAATCGTTTATGATGAGAAATGTTTTTATTCTAGTTGTAGCACACAGGGAATTATAAAGCAACTAAAGAAAACAAGGAAAGAATATCGTACTTTATCTGAGCTGAGGTTATATCAAGACTGTGTAGAAAGAAGGTTTGATGTTAACGACTTTGTTCTATCTAAAAGTGTTAGAACCTGTGTGTTGAATAAAGAACCTCATTTCCAAGGTCAAGTACCATACCTACTTAATCCAAAATACCGTGAACTCGATGAAAAAATCTCTTATCAAAGCGAAAAATTAAAGGAGATCAAACAACATATGCAGCATTACCGAAGAGCTCTGATATTCGATGTTGCTTATACTGCTAAGGATATGATAAGCAGCTACAATGATAAGGATTTTTCTCCAAGAGTAAAACACAGTATAGAATATTTTAAGGGTCAATTACCATATTCGCTTAAGAACATAGTTTTTTCTTCACATGTATGTATAAAAAACGTTCGTTATAATGAGTATCTTTACTCTCCAAGTGATTATTACCAGCATGATGGAAGTAGGAGAAACGTATTTACTTGGATTCCTAGAGATGAAAAAGATGAGAAATTTGTATGGAATTTTGAATTTGTATATGATAACGTATACCACATAAAAAGTGTCAAGTATGGGGAATATCTATACTCTCCAATTGATGATTTTAAGTACGACAACAATAGGAGAAGAGTATTCACGTGGAAAAACACGGAGTTCGTTCCTAAAGGTGAAGATAGAAAGTTTAAATGGGAGATTACTACCGTCGGTAATGACGTATTTATAGTTAATTATCAATACAACGAGCATTTATATGCTAGTGTGGATCATTTTAACTACAAGCATCTTCATGAATTGAATGGAGATAGGCGTAGCATATTTACTTGGGGACCACATAGCGGGATTAAAGAAGAACGCGATGTATGGAAAATTGAAGATTGTCGACCTCAAGTAAGGAGAGTAAAGAGATATGCTGTAAATCAAAATACAAATAATGGTAGTAAAATTTTTGATGAAGTAGTTATAGGAGATAAACTATACAAACACTCTTTAAAAGTAGACAGGGAAGAACGGTCTAGATATTATAGTGATATCAATAAAACTCACTTATCCCGTAAACTTCTTAGTATAGAACAACCTGAAGTAGTAGCAAGTAGTGGAGCTAGACCATCTTCATGGATAAATGATTTGTTTGGTTGGATAACAAGCTCTATAGGTGGGTTATTAGGTTCTAAATATAGGGAAACGCCAAGCACTTCAAGTATCATCTTACAAGTTGATGCACAAAAGGATATAAATGGTACAATACTATTACTTGACATGCTCATTAGAAAAGTTACAGGTCGGAAATATATTTCTACAGTAGATCAGTCTATATCTCCACTAGAAGCACAGGGCTATGCGCTCAATATTACAAAGGGATTTGAGAAAGTAGTAGAGCAAGCTGGATTAAAAAGTGGTGTATCAATACATCGATTAAATATTGATTATATGGGAATGCAAAAAGAGATTACTAGAAAAGTCATGAGTGGTAAATTTGATGAGGTTTCAGGGATTTTAAGCTCATATGTAGAGAAAGCGTTACCTGGTAGAGAAGCAGGATACCCTGGTAAATTAAGCGAGAAAAGGTTTAATGAGTTTATGATTAAATTTAATAAGGGGCTAGATGTGACATTAAATCAATCAATAGAGCAGATATTACACAACGGAGATGATAGATTAGAAGTTGATGGTGCAAAACAAATGAGTTTAGAGCCTCAAAGTTATTTAAGTAATGCTTCAGTTCACAGCCATTCAGAAGTATCAACTTGTCTTTCTGAGATAGGAATAACTAAGCTTGGAGGTAATCTTAATAGGTAGGTTATAACGTAAGGGGTCATATGCCAAGTAGTAGAAAATTTCAAGTGAGGGTAGCAAAAATAATTAGGGAAACAACCATTAGCAAGTTTGGTAGTCTTAATACTCAAATGGATGAAGTAGACATAAAATGCTAAGTGGTTAATGTGTTTTCCATATTGAACTTACAGCACGTAGCTTTGATATAGAAGTTTGGGTAACGTTATGATATTAATTTATATAATTCTATGTGCAATCTTCATAGCCATTTTAGACAGTTCATTAGATTCTTAATTGGGGGTATGTTCGACTTAGGAAAGGTTTTCATAAATGTTGGAGTTAATAAGTAGGAAATATTATGTTTTTTCTTTGAGTTGTGAAATTTCAGAATGAGAGAGGCCAGTTGTCTGGGAAATAACATCAATCGGGATACCAGCTTTAAGTAAATTTTTTGCAACTTCAATTTTACCTTCAATTTTACCTTTTTCTTCGCCGATTAGGATACCTTCTTGTCTACCTTTTTCAGTAGCATCATCAAGTTTTTGGAGAAGAATGGCTTGTATCTGTATATTTGAATTTTCTCTTCATATAGTTGTTGATTTTATAAGCTACATAGGTATGCTCAGTCAATAATAATTTACTTTATTATATAAAATAAAATAGGAGGTCTGTTATGTTAGAACAAGTACAAGCTATAGATAGTAGGGAATCAAAAAATCAAGAGCAGAAGAAACGTTTATATACAAACATAGAATTTCCAGAAGATACAAATGAATATCAACTGAGCATGACAATATATAAACAAATCGAGAGAGAAAAACGAAAAAAGATTTTAAAACAAGTAGAAGAAATAGAAAAAAAATATACCAATCCTTTTGATGTTACCAATGTAGGAAAATTTCTATGTGAGTTGTCAGAAATTGTAAAGCTTGCAGATAAGGAAAAAGTTATGTTTGGTATGCCATATGGATTAGTACATGGAATGCTATCTGAGGAAGAAAAAAGAAAGGCAGTGAAGGAAATATCGTTGATAAGTCACTTAATAAGAAGCGTAGCTCTCATCAAGAAAGAAAACTTGAATCTTGAAAAAAATGAACAAGATATGCTGGATTCTCTTACTTCAAAAATATCTGCTTTAATTTCAACAGGAACATATGTGAATAAAGAGGTACTTGATTTGTATCGCACTAGTATACCGATAGACTCATCTATAGAGGAAAAACGTAATGGATATCTATTGAGTTTAGAAAAAGCTGTCCAGAATAGCATTGAAAATGGTTCAAAGGAAGGCGTGATAATAGAAAGAGATAACGAGTTTTATTGTGTAAAATGCCCAGAGGGAAGTGTTATATCACCTGCGAAGTTTATGAGTTCCCCGGAATTTAAGAGTCTGGAGTATGGTGCGTTACGAGTGGGGGAAGGTGATAATGTAATTCGTATACATAAAGGACAATATCATGATATGAAAGGTAGAGTAACAATGTCTTTTAAGGTAGGTAATGAAGAACTTACAATGATTTTATCTTCTAAAAAAGCTGATGAACCTGAAAACAATGCCCTAAATTTTGGTACAATCATGGTTTATATGGATGATAGGAATTGTGAAATTTTTTCAAAACACTTTCATGAGTTAGAGAAGGTACCACGTCTAGAGAGAATTGTTAATAGAGCTAAAAGTTTCATAAAAGAGAAAAATGGTGAAAAAAGTGAGCCGTTTAGTGTCATGGAAGCAGTTCGTGCATTTAAGTGTTCTAATTGTGGTCATAGTTTGAATTAACATTTACTTCAGGGGAATGTATATTTATGTTCTCCTGAGCCAGCACACAGTATTTAGTATAGAAAATATCAGTGGATTTTTTTTAATTGTTATGCTTAAGCTTTTCTACATCAGAAACTGGTAATCCAGTAAACTTAGCAATATTATTAACATCGATATTATCAGCAAGCATTGCTTTTGCCACTGCAATTTTAGCTTTCATTTCACCTTCTTGTCTACCTTCTTGTCTACCTTCATGTTTAGCATCATCGAGTTTTTGAGCGAGGACAGCCTGTTCATCACGAATACGCTTGATCTCTTGTTCATAGGCAATAAATTCTTTTTCTGACCAGTTGAACCTATTGAGTTCTTCATATGCTCTTTTAATTATTAGATCACTTCCTATTATTCTTTCTAACTCTTCTTCACTAGTTTCATCTGCATATCTAAAAAAGTAGACCCATTTTTCAACTATACTTGAAAGCTGATCTTCTTTGGTTTTTGGAAATTTAGGCAGCTCAATAAATACAAAATAAAAATCTTTTAGATCATGTTCATTAGTATCTTCATCCCGAATGGTGTGTTTTGATTTATACTCAGCCTTATCCGGAAATAGTATACAATCTGCTATAGCAATAAAGATAATTTCCTTAAGGTCATGGTATTGATCACCTTTATCCGCTTGTCTTGAGTAAGCTTTAGCTGCGTAGTATTGGGCACGTTTTTCAAAGCCTTTGGTTTTAGCGACCTGCATCTCAATTATCCATTGCACTCCTGTAGAATCTCTACATAGCACATCAACAATACTTTGCTTTTTAGATGCAATATCAGGATCTTGAATAGTACTTAAAAACTCTATATCCTGTATTGCATTTTTGCCAGTAAAGCTCAAAATATCATTTAGAAAGTGAATGAGGATATCTTTATTCTTTTCAGTACCAAAGATACGCCGAAACGCAACATCATTTTTTGGATCGAGAAACTTAGAAAGAGCCATGAGAAAGTAAGATAAAAAGCATTAATAATTATACACAATTCTGAAGAAATATTCAACAATTAAACGTAATGTTAACCTGTATAATATTTATGACAAACATCTCGATAAGGTATCAGATAGCACAAAAAGTAAGGAGCTGGAGGTTAAAGAGAAAATATACCCTGAAGGATTTAGTAGGCAAAACAGGCATAAACTATCATACACTGATAAGCAAGGAACATGTGGCATTCCAACTGAAAAGTTAAAAATATTAGCAGAGGCGTTATCAATTCCTATTAGAAATCTCTTTCCAGGACGAAAAGTGCTAAAAGAGAGCTGTTGTTTTGATGAAGCTAGAAGCCAGGAAATGTATAATTTTATAGAAAAAATAGAAGGACGCAAAGCAATTTATATGTTAACCAAATCTGTCCGAGCTGAGGAAGAAAGTAATATAAAAGCAGCAAGAATAAGAATTGCAAGGAATCTAGTTAAGGCGGGGTTTGCTACTGAGATTATCTATCGGGCAACAGACTGAAGAATATGATAATAAGGAGGAAAAAGGTTCTGAGCATTCAAATGAAGGACAAGAGATCAAGAAGTGGAGAATAATAAAAGGATATACACAAAGCAAAAAAGCTTAATGTAGGGCCCTCACAGATACATCACTATGAACAAGACTCTTTTAAGTGAAAGATTATGGGAAATAGCAAAAGAATTATCAGTGGATGTTGAAGATTTGATAAAGGAATATAAAGAAAATGATTGCAAAGATGGTGAAGGAGAAAATGAATTATTAAGTTTGGCAATAGAAAAATTGACAATCAAGAATCACGAGATGAACTGAATATATGGGCAGAATTTTTCTTGCAAAGAAAGCAAATTTACAAAGAAAAGATTTACAAAATAGAGGGAATGAAAGTTGCAAATAATTTACTTCAGTTAGGTTTTTCTACTGATGTTATTTCTAAAATAATTGATTAACAACAACCTTTTTACATAACTTGAAAATAAATATGCATTAATATCTTTACCTATCCATGAAAAAATAAGTAAAAAAGATTGAAAAATTGATTTGACTTCACTCGAAAGCTATGCCAATGCTGATAAAAAAACAGCAGTAAATATTTAAAAAAAGTTTGTTGTTAGTGAAGGGTAAATTATATGAATAAAAGTAAAGAAGAAATCGAATTCAGAATATTAGAAAGCAAAGGTAAAGCACTACTTGATCGTGAAATAATGGAAACATTTTTAAGTGCAGTACATGAAAGGCCGCAAGCTCAAGAAATTGCTAAAAATCTGGTGAATAGCTATACGGGAGTAGGAAGGATTTTAGGTAGAGAAATGGATGACCTGAAAGTCATAGAAGGAGTAACTGATTCTGCAGTAGCAATGATTATGTGTGTTAAGGAAACACTAGAAAGGGTACTGAGAGAAAAGCTTAAGAGTAAGCCAATAATGGACTTGCAAGGGCTAGTAGAGTACTTGAACGTAAGTATAGGCCACTCAGAAAGGGAATGTGTAAAAATACTGTACTTGAATAAAAGGAGCCAATTAATCGGAGAAGAATCCTATATTGGTGAAATGGAAAAAGCACCAGTATACATAAAGGAAATTATAAGAAAAGCATTAATAAAAAATGCAACATCAATAATAATGTCACATAATCACCCAGGAGGGAGCTTAAAGCCGTCAGAAGAAGATCAAGAAGTAACGAAGAGCTTAGCAGCAGCAATGTGCAATGGGCTTTGACCATCGATATCTTTAGCACTTGCATTGACACTATGATCAAGAATATATTTTATAGTTTCAAGATTAGAACCCTTGATAGCAAAATGTAATGTAGTCCATAGATTAATGTCTCTAGCACCGATGTCTGCACCTTTTTCTAGACAATACTTGAAGGTTTCTAAATCTCCCTCTTCCAAAGCAATGAACATTTTTTGCTGATTATCAATTGTAGTAAAATCTTGATTATACTTTTCTTTTACTTTGTCAGGATCGTTCTTTAACAACTTACCAATCTTTTTTTTGTTTTGTAGCATACCTTCTACTGTAAGTTTCCTAGCGTTAAGAAAAACTGCTATTGATGGATCTGGTAATAGTGTAGTTACGAGTAGATTATCGTGTGCTAAGTGATCACGTAAATACTTTCCTGTTAACAATGGAGTATTATCGTCCAGAAAAAGAAGATTATTTACTAAGCGATTTTCTCTTTCTAGAATTGACATTATATCTAGAACAAGCATCTCTATTGCTGCTTGCAGTTTTTTATCACTATCATAAGAAGAAAATTTTTCGGTAAAGTTATCAACAAGTTTATTGTCGTTTAAAATTTCCTTCAATTGAAATAGTTTTAACTCGAGCTGTTTATTATGCTTCTTCTCTGATATATCATAACCCTTACTTTTTTTGTCTTCGAAAGTTGTATTACCCTTTAATTTTTCCCTTAGTTTTCTGATAGACTTATTATCATCTACTCCAAATTCAGCAATACAAAAAATTTCATAAATTAATCTATTTACTTCATCAAGTCCTTTACCTGTCATTCTTGATCTAACAGTATGGGAAACTCTTGTCGATAGAATAGCAATTTCTTTAAGACTCTCAGAGTCTATTTTTGGAGAGATATTTTCTAATATTTTATTGGCACGGAACTTTATTCCCCTAATAACATTCTTATCAACTTTATTATCATTGAATTGACTACTTAGTGATTCTAATAATGCAAACCCCATAACATAGTCAGTTTTGATGTTTTTTGATTTAGCTTTTATAGAACTTATTATATTGTTAATCTTATCAAATAACTCTTGCTCATCATTTGTTTTATCAGTGATAATATCACTTAGTTCTTTAACAAGCTTTTCAAGCTTTTCGTCCTCCGTCATTTTAGAACTTACTAGACTACCTATTTCTAACTTAACATTATCAAGTACTGCAGCAACTTCTTTAATTTCATCTAAATTTTTACTATTGATGATTTTCTTTAGCAGCATTCTGACTGTTTTCATCTTGCTATTGAAAAGGATGCCAGTAACTACATCACCAATTTTTCTTATGTTGTTTTGAATGCCGACAAAAAAATTAATATCTGCGTTTTCTTCAATATCCATTCTTTTAGACAGTGAATAAGCATGTGAAAGTGAGTTACGTAGATCTATGAGAATTTTCCTTGTATTCTGTGGTAATGATAGTAACAAGAGCCCACTTGTAGTACTTGATAATTTAGGAGAATCCAAGGTATTCTTTAAACATTCACCTATAACTTGTAAGGTTCGTGTAATAACGAGTTGTCCCTCCTTTTGTTTAGGATCAGCTGATAATGCCAAGTTTATATAATTACTTATCTTTTTTAGAGAATGAATATCTCTAATTTGTTGGTAGTCACTATACAACTCTTCAAATTCAGGACTACTGCTAATTATTTCTGAAATAACTTCCTCACGTTTTAACTTTGGAAGGTCAGAGAGTTTGTCAATATTTACACCTTCTATTTCTTCTTCAAGCCTTGCTCCAAAGGTTTCTAGATAATTCAAAATTTTGAATTTGTTCAGAGATGCTTGATAAAATAGATTGATTTCTTGCCGTTTCATATACGAAGAAATAAAACTTACCAAACAAAATTCTACTTCTTCCCAGGGTAACCTATCATAGGTTGATTTTAACTGCCGCTTTAGTATGTGAATATTTTGCACAACAAATTTTGCTATAAATAGAAATTTTTCATCTACTGCTTTTATATTTGAGTACTCTGTTTTTAGGAGGTTAATGTTCTCAAGCACTAATTGAATTCGTTCTCTAATGCTATTTTTATTGATTTGAGCCTGCTTAGTAGAAGTATTAGAAAAAAACCGCAGGTCTATTAGTGTACTTTCAACAAAGATTCTAATCTCATCTGATATTGGAACGTTCTTTAGTCTTAATTCATCATAAGCTTGTGACAATGACTCATCTAGCTTATTTGAGGATTTACATTGAGCGACAAGTGTTTTTATAAGTTTGAGGTTACTTGAGCGTATGGCAAAGTAGAATTGATTTTCATTCATTTGACTAGTGTTTGCAGTAGATGCTTCGGGGGATTGATTATCAAGCATAAAGACTCCTTAAGTTTAGACATACTAGATCAGAGATAACTTACTACCACCAAGTACTTGTTTATGCAATAAAATTTATGATTTTTTCAGAAATAATTTTAAAGAAATGTTTTTTTTGCTTCCACTTTAAGTTTTTAATCTGCAATTAGGTTGGTACTTCAAAAAGACACAATTTTTCAAAACATACCTCTCTCCACTGTCAAATTAAATTCTTTTATTAACTTGTTTACTCTATATAAATTGTTGGAAAATACCCTATATTGTAGAGAAATAGAGAGTGTTCTTAATAGATTATGTAATAATATAGAATTTTTATGAAAAATAATTTAAGTAGAATTCTCTATTTGTTTCGGCTTAAAGTTCTCTGTTTTTGAGGGATTTTCTTGATTATGTATTGAAGATGGTAAGTGGTTTGTTGTGGTGGTTTGGTGGAGGCAAGCGGGATCGAACCGCTGACCTTCTGCGTGCAAAACAGATGCTCTACCAGCTGAGCTATGCCCCCAACTTTTGCTTAAAGCATAAATCACTCAGGCTGAAATGCAAGAAATATTTATTTGTGAGGCTATTGCTAAATAGTGCACAAATTCTGCATTTATGTATAATTCTCTATCTTTTTAGAGTTGTATCTCAGCTTTGTCAAATAAACCTATTAATTAACAAGAAATTTTCCTTCAAAAATTTTTAATTAAATTATCACTAATACAGCACATTATATAATTTATTTAACCACGCATGAAAATTTTAGTTTGATTAAAACAGATAAAAACTATATTACTGTTTAGTACAGCTGAAAAATAAAATGATCCCGTAGCTCAGCCGGTAGAGCAACTGACTTTTAATCAGTGGGTCACGCGTTCGAATCGCGTCGGGATCACTTAGAATCTTAAAAGCATGCTAAAAGAACAGGACAAAATATTCACAAACTTAAATGGTAAAGAAACACCACTACTTGAGGGTGCAAAAAAACGTGGTAGTTGGCAAAAAACAAAGGAATTACTGGATTTAGGATCAGAAAAAATCATTGAGGAAGTAAAGAAATCTGGCTTGAGAGGTCGAGGGGGTGCAGGATTTTCTACTGGCCTTAAGTGGAGCTTTATGCCTAAAAATACTTCAAAAGCGTATTTAGTAGTCAATGCAGATGAGTCAGAACCTGGTACGTGTAAAGATAGAGATATATTACGATATGAGCCACATAAGTTACTTGAGGGAATTCTTCTAGCTGGCAGAGCGATCAGCGCATCAGTTGCATATATTTATATCAGGGGTGAATTTTATAATGAATATTTAGTTCTAAAAAAGGCACTTGAGGAAGCCTATAAAGAAAACTTAATTGGAAAAAATGCCTGCAAATCAGGTTATGATCTTGATGTATTCATTCACAGAGGTGCAGGAGCTTATATATGTGGAGAAGAAACAGCTCAACTTGAATCAATTGAAGGAAAAAAAGGCTTTCCTCGCATGAAACCTCCATTCCCTGCAGGTGTTGGACTTTTTGGCTACCCAACCACAATAAACAACGTTGAAACTATAGCCATGGTTCCAGATATTCTAAATCGCGGAGGAGAGTGGTTTGCATCTCTGGGTAAACCAAATAATACTGGCACTAAGGTCTTTTGCATTTCAGGGCATGTAAATAATCCATGTAATGTTGAAGAAGAGCTCGGAATTTCACTGCGTGAATTAATTGAAAAATACGCAGGTGGAGTGAGAGGAGGTTGGGATAATTTACTTGCTGTAATACCTGGTGGGTCTTCAGTCCCACTAATTCCAAAATCTATATGTGATACTATTGAAATGGATTTTGATTCATTAAGGGCTGCACAATCAGGGCTTGGTACTGCTGCTGTAATAGTGATGGATAAATCAACTGACATAATAGCTGCAATAGAAAGATTATCACATTTCTATATGCATGAGTCCTGCGGACAATGTACACCATGCCGTGAAGGCACTGGATGGATGTGGAGGATTATGAGAAGAATGGTAGCAGGAAATATTAAACCTGGTGAAGTAGATAAGCTACTTGACCTTACAACTCAAATAGAAGGGCATACAATTTGTGCACTTGGCGATGCTGCAGCTTGGCCAGTTCAAGGATTAATCAGACATTTTCGTCATATAATTGAAGAGAGGATAGTAACTTAACTTATACTTTTAAATGATTTTACTACTTAGCAGCTAAAGTTAAAGAATATTGATTTCCTTCCCTTTTAGGTGCTAATTCTACTTTTGCAATATCTTCAGCGTCTCTAATTAGCCGTTCTAATTTTTTCAGTCCAACTTCAGTGTTTATAAGCTCTCTCCCTCTAAATCTCATTGTGACTTTAATTCTATGTCCATGCACAAGAAAATCCCTTGCTTGACGCAATTTTGTTTCGTAGTCGTGATCACCAATATTAGGACCCAGTTTAATTTCTTTTATAGTTAATGTTTTTTGTTTCTTTTTTGCTTCACTTGCCTTCTTTTTTATATCATACTTTTGTTTGCTATAGTCCAGAATTTTACATACTGGAGGAGTTGAATCAGGTGCGATTTCTACCAAGTCTAAATTAACACTTTGTGCAACTTCCAAAGCTTTTTCTATTGGAACAATTCCGACCATTTCACCACTATGATCAACTAAGCGTACCTCCTTAGCTGTGATGAGTTCATTAATTCTGTTTTTATTGTTCTTTTTGACTTGCAAATTTTAGCTCCATTAATTCAAATTAATAATTTTTAACAGCAATTCAGTAGCATTCTCCAAAGAAAAAGACTCCTGTTTTTCCGATCCTAAATTTCTCACTGACACAGTTTTATTTGTAACTTCATTTTTGCCTATGATCCATAATATAGGTACCTTACTTGAACTATGCAAACGTATCTTATAGCTAATTTTTTCATTGGTCAAATCAGTTTTGATTCTCACACCTTGTTCTTTTAAAACGTTGCTGATTTCTGTAGCATAACCGTCAGACTCATTTGTAATGGTCAGAATAGCAAGCTGTGTTGGAGCAAGCCAAACTGGAAATTTTCCTGCATAATTTTCTATTAAAATTCCAATAAAACGCTCAAAAGTTCCAAGAATTGCCCTATGTAACATGACAGGGTGATGCTTGTGCCCGTCTGTTCCTATATAAAAAGCTCCAAGCCGATCCGGTAAAATAAAATCAACTTGCAACGTTCCACATTGCCAATTTCTACCTATTGCATCTTTCAAAATAAACTCTAACTTTGGACCATAAAATGCACCTTCACCAGGATTAAGTTCATAACTAAGCCCTGCTTCTTTAACTGCTTCAAGCAGTGCTCTTTCAGCTCTATCCCACACTTCATCATTACCTGATCTAGTATCTGGACGGTCTGAAAATTTCACAGAAATTTCATTGAACCCAAGTTCTGAATATACTTCTTTTAAAAGGTCACAAAACTTTACAGTTTCAGAATTCACTTGTTTTTCCATACAAAAAATATGTGCATCGTCTTGCGTAAAACCACGCACTCGCATCAGTCCATGCAATGAGCCTGAGCTTTCATTTCTATGGCATGTGCCAAACTCTGCCATACGTATCGGTAAATCACGATAGCTTCTGATGTGAGAATTAAAAATCTGCACATGACAAGGGCAATTCATGGGTTTTATTGCTAGCTTTTTACTTTCAGATTCATCAATAATGAACATATTTTCACGAAACTTATCCCAATGTCCCGATTTTTCCCACAGCTCTTTGCTTACTAAAATAGGGGTTTTCACCTCAAAGTAGCCATTGTTCATTAACTTTTTTCTGATGTAAGACTCAAGAACATTATATAAAGTATATCCCTGTTCATGCCAAAAAATCTGCCCAACAGCTTCCTCTTGAATGTGAAATAAGTCCATATCCTTAGCAATTTTGCGGTGGTCGCGTTTTTCTGCTTCCTCCAGACGTTTAAGATAAGTATTTAATTCATCCTTATTTCTCCACGCGGTGCCATATATTCTTTGCAACATTGGGCCCTTAGAATCGCCACGCCAGTATGCACCTGCTACTTTCATAAGTTTAAACGCTTTAACTCTGCCAGTTGATGGTGAGTGCGGACCACGACATAGGTCTACAAAGTTGCCTTGTTTATAAACAGTTAGGTTTTCGTTTTCTGGTATTGATGAGACAATATCAACCTTGTATCTTTCACCTACATCACTAAAGAAATCAATTGCCTGCTTACGAGTCCAAACTTCTCGGACGAATCTGTGGTTACTTTTTATAATTTCCTTCATTTTTTTTTCTATTGCAGCAAGATCGTCCGTGGTAAAGGTACGATCTGTAGCAAAATCATAGTAGAAACCATCTTGAATTGTTGGCCCGATAGTAATCTGAGTATTAGGAAAGAGCTCTTTTACTGCCTGCGCCATTATATGGGCAGCATCATGCCTTATTATATCTAAACCCGCTTCGTCACTCAGTTGTATTACCTCTATCTCTGTATCAGATTCAATTTCACGTGAGAGATCATACAACTCACCATTTACCTTAAAGGCAATTGCTTCTCTCAAAGCATCCGGTTGTAATATATCAAAGCCAGTGACTCTACCACTGTATTCTTTTACTTTCTGTTCGGCTAAAAAGGTAACTTTTATCATTCATTAGACCTTTTATCATCCCAGTGCTTGACACTGGGATCCATGTTTCTTTCTTTTCTAGATTCCAGCGCCACGCGCTGGAATGACACCAAAAGGTGAGCTACTGATCTTTCAGTTAAATAACAGTTGTACAAGAGATCTATTACATGCTTGCTGTAAGAAATTTTAATTGTTGACATACCTAGTTAATAATACGGCCTATTCTTTTTTAACCTGAGTGCAATTGCTTCTTCCCAAACTTCACCATTACGCAATAGCTTTTCTTTATTGTACATTAGCTCCTCTCTTGTTTCAGTAGCAAATTCAAAGTTAGGACCCTCCACAATTGCATCAACTGGACATGCTTCTTGGCAAAGTCCGCAATATATGCATTTTGTCATGTCAATATCATAGCGTGTGGTGCGGCGACTACCGTCTTCTCTTTCCTCTGCTTCAATAACTATTGCTTGAGCAGGGCAGATAACTTCGCATAACTTACAAGCTATGCATCGTTCTTCACCATTTGGATACCTACGCAGCGCATGCTCACCACGAAACCTTGGACTTAAAGGGCCCTTCTCCATAGGATACCTCAAAGTAACCTTTGGTTTAAACATATATTTTAATGTAATAACAAACCCTTTAATTAACTCTACAGAAGACCAATACCAAGCTAATTTCTTGAGCATAATATTTAAAACTTGTGTCAGTCATTATAAATCATATTATCAGTTTTCAAAATAAATATTTTCATCTGGATGACTTTTGTAGTTTTTCTATACAATATATTTACTAATACTGCATTAATATGAATAAATAATATAAGCAAAAATTTTTTAGATTAGGTATTTCGATTTCTTAAATTGCTAAGTAGTTTATATAAATAATGACAAACACAAATGAAACTATTTTTGCTTTGTCGACCGTATTTGGTAAGTCAGGAGTTGCAGTAATCAGAATTTCAGGCAACTACACCCTTAAAGCTTTAAATCATTTTCATATTAAGAAAAAAATCAAACCAAGATTTGCTACTTTAGTTGATCTATATGATGATTCCAATCAATTGATAGATAATGGAATAATCATCTATTTCCCTGCTCCAAACAGTTTCACTGGCGAGGATGTTATAGAGTTACAAGTGCATGGAAGCAAGGCCGTCATAAAAATCATCTTGGAGAAATTATCAAAAATTTTCGTTATGGCCAGGCCTGGAGAATTCTCACTTAGGGCTTTTCTAAATGGTAAATTTGACTTAACGCAAATAGAAGGAATTGCAGACTTAATTGATGCTGAAACGAAAATGCAAGCTAAACAAGCGATTAAGCAGATATCAGGAGAATTGGAGAGACTATACAGCAATTGGAGGCAAAGATTAATAACGATACAATCCAAAATCGAAGCATATATAGACTTTCCAGAGGACATTTGGGCAGAAAAAAGTGAATTGGAAAAAATTAATAATGAAGTGCAATCTCTCGTGCAGTTGATACAAGAGCATTTAAATGATAATAGACGGGGCGAAAGGTTGCGTGAGGGTTTACATATTGTAATAACTGGTGAACCAAATGTCGGTAAATCAACTCTGTTTAATTTCTTAGCCAAGCGTGATATTGCTATTGTTTCTGAATATGCAGGCACAACAAGAGATATACTTGAAGCTCATATTGACATTGGCGGATACCCAATCATTCTCTCTGATACTGCTGGAATTCGTGAGAGTTCAGATCCAATAGAATCAGAAGGTATAAGTCGAGCGAAAAAAAGGTCTTTTGAAGCTGATTTAAGAATAGAACTATTTCCTTTTGAACAGCGTCATAATATCAATTGCAACGTTGTAAATAGCGATACTATTTATGTATTGAGCAAAGCTGACGATGCAATTAATGACAGAAATATACTGATTGGCGGTGTAGATTTTCTACCTATTTCTATTTTAAAGGGAATAGGTACAAACAAGTTGATCTCTCTCATAAAAAAGAAGGCAGAGGAAAAATTTGGGCATGATAGAGACACTCCTGTGATTACTCGGCAAAGACATAGGAGTCACATGCAGAAAGCACTGGAACATTTACAACGTTTTAATATCGATAATCCAATTGAGTTGATATCTGAAGACTTGAGGCTTGCTGCATTTGAACTTGGTGCAGTGATTGGAATTATTAATGTTGAGAAAATATTGGACAGTATATTTAGCAACTTTTGCGTGGGCAAGTAAAGCTTTTATAGATTGCTTAAAATCAAATATTGTGATAGAAAAGAAATGGACGGATGGCCGAGCGGTTTAAGGCACCAGTCTTGAAAACTGACGTACGTGATTAGCGTACCATGGGTTCGAATCCCATTCCGTCCGCACAGCATCTCGCTATGATAGCTGATTTTTAGGGCTTATTTGGACTATGTGGTTCATAACGCTGGAAATCTTATCTAATCTAGCCACATCTTTTAAAAATACATCCCTTTGTAAATTGACCTTGTTAGCAAAGAAAGCTAATATCTATAAATAGATCACCATCTGAATATGGAAACCGATATCGTAATAATAGGTGCAGGGCCTGTTGGAATATTCACTGCTTTTCAAGCGGGAATGCTTGATATGAGATGTCATATAATAGATGTTTTTGATCAAGCAGGAGGACAATGCACAGCTCTTTACCCAAAAAAGCCAATATATGATATACCTGGTTATCCTGTAATTACTGCCCGAAAATTAATTGAGCGACTAATGGAGCAAGCTTCACCATTTGAGCCTGTTTACCATTTAAGTCAAAAAGTGGAAAAGATTTCAAATAACGAAGGTGAAAACTTTACTATCATAACGAACATAGGTACAGAGGTAAAATGCAAAGCCGTTATCATTGCTGCAGGTAACGGAATGTTTGAACCTAACCGTCCACCCTTAAGTGGTATATTAGAATATGAAAATAAATCTGTATTTTATAGTGTAAATAAAATTTCTGATTTTCAGGACAAAACTATAGTCATTGCAGGGGGGGGTGATTCTGCGGCTGATTGGACTGTAGAACTTTCTAAAGTTGCGAAGAAAATTTATGTGATACATAGGAGAAAGGAATTTCGCTGCACTCCTGAAACTAGAAATAAATTAGAATCACTTGAAAATGACGGAAAGATAGAACTGGTAGTGCCATATCAATTACACGAACTAGCAGGAGGTAATGGGCAGTTGAGAGCAGTGATAGTAAAAAACATTGCCTCTAAGGAAGAAAGAGAAATATCCGCTGATTTTTTGCTGCCATTTTTTGGATTATCAATGAATCTTGGTCCAATAAACAATTGGGGTATAGAGTTAGAACATGGCCGCATAATTGTCGACCCAGCTACACTTAGAACCAGTAGAGATAGAATATATGCAATCGGAGATATAGCTACTTATCCAGGCAAACTAAAATTGATACTAAATGGTTTTGCTGAGAGCGCCATGGCTTGTTATCACATATACAAAGTAATTCACAATTCTCCAGTTAATTTTCAATATTCAACTTCAAAGGGAATTCATCGAAATTAAAGAGTAAAGAGATCCATGAACCTGTATGCAGTTATCTCAAGCATAAGGGAATACAAACGAAAAAGATTACTTTACAAATTTCCCCAACTCCCTTATCATGACAATAAGAGTATTTATCCTTGTTTTTGACGTGCAGGCTCAATTACAAAATTCAGTAAAAAACTCAGATATTTATTGGCAAATTACACAAAAATTATAGCGGCTGCATGTCTTTTTTATTTTTTCTACATTCAGCCAAAACGCGCTTTAAATGAGCGTTAGCACATTGTTACAATGCCAATTTACATTATTATAGGGTCAAAACTCGTTACACGGGGATTCTTTTGCCTTTTTTTTCATTTGGTAAATTTCTTAATACTTGTAACTAAAGCTTCAGGCCAGCACTTGATGCTGGAATCCAGAAATCTTTTGAGCACAAAAGTTACGCTAGGTTTTTGTTGGTAATACCAATTCTCATTATTAATGAACCAAATAAGAAGCATAGCAGAGTTGTTTAACCGTGGAAGGGGAAAGAGAGGTAATAAATTTACACAAAGCGCATTCAAGCAGAACAATTGTATCGTAGATTTTATTGCGCAAAATGTTCTGTTTTATATATAACCAAAACCTCTCAACAGGATTGAGTTCAGGTGAGTATGGTGGTAGGTATATAATTTCGATATTTTTAGGTGCCTTTAAATTTTTTGACTTATGCCAACTAGCGCAATCCATCAAGAGAAAAGCCTTTCGTATTCCTAAATATTGCGACATCTGTTCAAGGAATATATTTATACAATCAGTGTTGACGTTTGGTGCAAATAAGCTAAAATTCTCTCCATTTCTGGGATTAACTGCACTATAGAGATAAAAATTTTCCCTACCTAATTTTACCTTAACCTGTGTCCTACTGCCTTTTTTAAACCACCCATGTCCAACTTTCGAATGTGTACCAAACCGTGATTCATCGAAGAAAAATAGCTCTTTTCAGAATGCATGACAATAGTTTCATTGAGGTTTTTTTTTAAACTCCTCTTGCTTGTTTTTATCTTGTCCACTATGAACTGGTCTTGGTGTGATATATGAGAATTTCATTCTTTGCATATTACGATGTATTGCGGATTTTCTGATATTCAAACCAAATCTTTCTTGGATTCTTATTCTCATTTCTCTAATAGTAATATTGGGGTTTTCCTCTATCCACAACTCAATTCGTTCAAGTTGACTTTGGTTCAATATAGTTTTTCTACGGCGTTGAGGTGGAGCAAATAATTTTTCTTCTCTTCCAAATTTTATGTGCTTTATCCATGTAGTAATTGCCTTTCTCGAAATGCAACATATTTTTGCTACAGCTGTTATACTGTGCTTTTTTGCTGCAATTACAGCATTTAGTTTTTTTGCAACATACGCATTATTTCTTACTCTCTTCAGCATCTCTTTTGCTGATTTCACCACTTTTTCATCCAATAATTTTGATCTTAATGCCATCTAAACCTCGCTATTTTACTTACTTCAGTATGGCTTTTTTCCATTATTTTCTATTCGTTGCTTGTATAGCGGGAATTGGTATAAGAAACCAGTGTCAGCTACTTGGATGACACCAAAGGGGCACTTGGATAGAGGCTACTTGAATGACACCGTCATAAGGTGAAACTAGATTCCAGTGTCAGCTACTCGAATGACAAGAGAGGGGCTACTTGAATAACACCATCATTAAAATTGGATACTATAGCCCTTCCCATAATAGTCTAAAAAGAGTAAGATATAGATTTATAGTAGTGAAGGTAAGGATGCCAGTAGCATATAGTTATGACTTAAGGAAAAGGGTAATGGAAGCGTTGGATGAAGGAGAGAGTGGAGAAACTGTTGCCAAGAGATTTAAGATCGGAAAAACAACTTTATATGAGTGGAAGAAAAGACGTGAGAAAACGTGAGATTTTCAGTCAAAAAAGCCTGGAAGCATGGGCTATAACCATAAAATTACCGACTGGAATGCATTTGCCGAATTTGCAAATGAGCAAGGTGGCAAAACTCAGTCAGAGATGGCTAGGCTTTGGGGCAATATTAGTAGACAAACAATTCATCGAGCACTTAAAATATAGGATTCACAAGAAAAAAAGACCTATGGATACAAAGAAAGAAATGAGGAAAAGCGATCTCAATTTGCAAAGGTTATAGCGACAAAAGAACTTAAAGAATTAGTGTATATAGATGAGTCTGGCATTGATAGCAGTGAAGACTACCCTTATGGATATTGTCAGAAAGGACAGCGGTTTTATGCCCTAAAATCTGGCAAGAAAACTCAGCGAATCAGCATGGTTGCAGCCTTAAGTGGAAGAAAAATAATTGCTCCGTTAACCTTTGAAGGCCACTGCAATATGGATATCTTTAATAAATGGTTTGAGCAGTTTCTGACACCGATTTTGAAACCTGGACAAACTGTTATCCTTGATAATGCTACTTTTCATAAGTCTAATAAGATTACTGAACTTGCTAAAGGAGTTGGTGCAGAAATTTTATATCTACCTCCTTATTCTCCAGATTTTAACAAAATTGAGCATAATTGGTTTGCTATAAAAAACAGAATTAGGAAAAACATTCCTCTATTCACATCTTTTCGTCATGCTGTCGATTCTTCCTTCTTATGATTTTTTTGGACTATTATGGGAAGGGCTACAAATTGATAATGTGCTAACAAGCGTGATTTGGCTGAATGTAGAAAAAATTTAAAAAGCCACTACAATTTTTATGTAATTTGCCAATAAATATTTGAGTTTTTTACTGACTTTTTGATTGAGCCTGCAGGTCAAAAATAAGGATAAACACTCTTAGTATCATAGTAAAGGGAATGACAAAATTTGTAAAGTAGTTTTCACTCAAATGACGCCCAGGCAAAAACTATATGGTTATGCAAAAAATCTATTTTTAAAACTGTTAATATAACATAGAAAAAACCTCACCTTCATTAATAATAGATTACTTACCAATTGGGTAGTCACCAGTGAAACAAGCATCACAATATTGCGGTGTAGCATTGTTACGTTTTTCTGCTTTAACAGCTCTGTATAGCCCATCAATACTCAAAAAGGCTAAGCTATCTACTCCTATACTTTCCTTTATCTCTTCTATAGATTGAGTCGCAGCAATTAAATCTTTGCAATCTGGTGTATCTATTCCATAAAAACAAGAGTGCTTAATTGGTGGACTTGAAATTTTGAGGTGAATCTCTTTTACTCCTGCATCCTTTAGCATAACTATTATGTTTGTTAACGTACTACCACGCACTATACTATCATCTATTAAAATTATGTTTTTACCTTTCAAAGCGTGCTTATTAGCATTGAATTTTAATTTTATTCTAACTTTACGTACTTCAGCAGTTGGTTGTATAAAAGTTCTTCCTATGTAATGATTACGAATTATCCCCAGTTCCATAGGTAATCCTGAATGCTTTGCATATCCAATAGCTGCAGGTATTCCAGAATCAGGTATTGGTACAACCATATCTACATTGTTTTTTGGTGGGCTCTCTTCTGCAAGTATTCTTCCTATTTCTTTTCTTATATCATATATGGACCTCTTCTCCATTATGCTGTCTGGTCTCGAGAAGTAAACGTATTCAAAAATACAAAAACTTGATTTTTGCTGTGGGAAAGGAAACATTGAGGCTAGCTTACTAGCCGAACTGATGGTAACTAATTCGCCTGGTTCTATTTCTCTAATAAACTCTGCATTTATTATATCAAGAGCACAAGTTTCAGATGCAAGAACGTAAGAACCGTTTAACTTTCCTAAAACAAGAGGCCTGATTCCAGATGGATCACGTACTCCAATAACTACTTCTTGATTGATTACCACAAAAGAATAAGCACCTTGTATTTGCTTTAATGCATATATAAAACTCTCTAAAAAGCTATCTTTTTCACCGCTTGCTGTCAGATGCACTACTACTTCTGTATCAATATCTGACTGAAAAACGCACTCTTGTTTAATTAATTGTTCGCGTATCGGAGAAATATTAATTAAATTACCATTATGTGCTATGGCAAAATCCCCAAATTTGCCACTTTTGCCAAACATGGGCTGCACTCCAAATTTACTACCACTTGTTGAATATCGAACATGACCTATTGCACAATCTCCAGGTAAGGATTTCTTTATTTCATCTATATCATCAAATACACTGCTCACTTGACCCTGAAAGTGATAAGAGTGCAGCTTATCGTTGTTACTGGTTACTACGCCAAAAGACTCTTGACCTCTATGCTGCAAAGCGTGGAGAGCAAGTATAGAGTTAAAAGCAGCACTTTGGTTATAACTTATGCCAAATACCCCGCACTCCTCATGTACTTCATCAAGCATGAAAAATATTAAATAAAGCCTGATTGTACTTTAGTAGAGGCAAAGTACAAGAATTTTATTTGTTAATCCCTTTCAAAGTTGAAGCTTTCTACGGTAGTTTTGATGTATACCAGAAAGTAGGTTATATGCAATTAACCAATTTTGAGATTTTTGACAATTTTTTAGCACTGAAGAGAAAAAGATATTTTTATTGACTTATCTATGTATTGAAGTAATCACTAAAAAGTTTTATTGGTTATGGTATATAATATGTCTAATACCAATTCTCATTATTAATGAACCAAATAAGAAGCATAGCAGAGTTGTTTAACCGTGGAAGGGGAAAGAGAGGTAATAAATTTACACAAAGCGCATTCAAGCAGAACAATTGTATCGTAGATTTTATTGCGTAAAATGTTCTGTTTTATATATAACCAAAACCTCTCAACAGGATTGAGTTCAGGTGAGTATGGTGGTAGGTATATAATTTCGATATTTTTAGGTGCCTTTAAATTTTTTGACTTATGCCAACTAGCGCAATCCATCAAGAGAAAAGCCTTTCGTATTCCTAAATATTGCGACATCTGTTCAAGGAATATATTTATACAATCAGTGTTGACGTTTGGTGCAAATAAGCTAAAATTCTCTCCATTTCTGGGATTAACTGCACTATAGAGATAAAAATTTTCCCTACCTAATTTTACCTTAACCTGTGTCCTACTGCCTTTTTTAAACCACCCATGCCCAACTTTCGAATGTGTACCAAACCGTGATTCATCGAAGAAAAATAGCTCTTTTTCAGAATGCATGACAATAGTTTCATTGAGGTTTTTTTTAAAACTCCTCTTGCTTGTTTTTATCTTGTCCACTATGAACTGGTCTTGGTGTGATATATGAGAATTTCATTCTTTGCATATTACGATGTATTGCGGATTTTCTGATATTCAAACCAAATCTTTCTTGGATTCTTATTCTCATTTCTCTAATAACGCTAATTCTGGATTAAGGAAGGAAGAAAGTATAGGAAATGGAAGGCTTTTTGGATTTCAAGGAATAGGAAATGAGAGTAGAAAAGATGTGAACCAAGAAATTAACGGGAGACCTATGGCGAGTATGTTCAATTTCAAGTCTATTTTTGAGGTAGCCAAAAATCGTCTCAATGATCGACCTTTTTCTCAGCAAAATCTTTTCATGTAGTGAAATTAATGCGTTTTTCATCCCCTTTTTCACCTTGGTAACAAGTTTCAAACCGCGGTTAAACAACTCTTGGAAAAGCTCTTTTTTAATATAGCCTTTATCACCAAACAAAAGACCGGTTAATTTCTTAGTTAGGTTTGCTACAGGCTCTCTATCGTCAACATTACCTCTTGTAAGCGTAAAAGCTTGAATTTCACCTTTCTCGTTAATTATCAAATGTAGTTTAAAGCCGAAAAACCAGCCATATGTACTCTTGCTTAATTTTGCAATTCCAGCAAAAACCTTATTTCTTGATATTCTTTTTGCATGGCAAACTGCAATAGGAGTTGTATCTATGTATGAGATTCCAGTAAGTTCTGACCATCCGCAAAGGCACTGTAATAGCATGGCTAAATGCCACAAAACCCTGGGCTTTAGAGCAACAAACCTAGTGTATGAAGGCAACTTCGAAAACTCTGATTTGTAGAGCAATGTTAGGTAATGCAGGTAGAAAGCCTTAAAATTTTCACAGGGAGATTGCTGATACAGGAGGATTATTGTGATAATTTCCGAATGTGTAATTTCTGGCACTCTTGTGGGTTTTTACCGTTTGGCAGTAGTTTATCTGCAAAATTTTTCTCTATATCTCTGCAAAAATCATCGACCAGACAAAACAGTTTTGTTATATCTTCCATGGGTAACCTCATCTATTTTTTTCTATTTGTTGAGTTTACCCTACTCTCCTGACTTTTCTATTCTCTTTTTAATCCAGAATTAGCGTTAATAGGGAATTAAATTAATGTATTTTTAGGATAATAATTAAGAAATTAATTATAAACATTCATACGCATTCGATTGTAGTAGAGGATATGGGGCAGCAATTAGCACAAGAACTAAAGGCAAATGTGGTTGGTTGTCAAATAGTGATTGATTAAATCAACTTAGAGAGGTAAATAGCAGCTTTGCAGCTTGTTTTTATGAACAAAGATAAAACGTTGTAGCCAAGTGCGCTTTCGGCATTGTGCTGAATTGCAATATCTCTGTGCTCTAATTCCTCATCGCGAAATTTACTTATAGTTTCTCTTAATTCTCCATCTTCTAAATGTAAGACTTGCTCCTTGTAGTGCTCTCCGATCACTTCTTCAACTGCAGCAGTGCAAGCCATAGCGGCTTTTTTACCCATCATGGCAGTTACAACACCAAGTGATACCCCTAAAGCACCCCAAACTGGCAACAAAACAGTAGGACGAACTCTTTGCTCCTTGATTTTCTCATCAAAATAGTGGAAATGTTTTTTTTCCTGCTCCTCCATTTCAATTATTTTGTCAATTATGGAAGATTTTTTAAGAATAAATTTTTGACCGGAATAAATGCAAATGGCTCCATATTCGCCAGCATGATTTACTCTAATTGCTTGTTCTAAAAAATTTCCTTTCAATTTTTTTATATTGCTTTCCAATGTCTCCTCCCTTTATTTCTGCATTAGTACTACTATAAACCAATATATTATAGAGTAAATAAAATTCCATGCGTGCATTGCACCAACATTGTGATTACAGGAACTCAAGCAGCTATAGCAACGGCAAGAGTTACTTGACGGACTCCGCCATTCTCCTTAAAATAAGGGTGAAGATATATTATTTATCTTCAGTCTGTGCAGATAAAAGGACAAAAAGCTCAATATACTTGATGTTTAATTTTTTGCACTATGTGCACTCTATGTCTTTATAAAACTTTTACCCACATAAGCTAAAATGCGCTTATCAAAGCATTTAATACAATGAAAAACGCCAATTAAAAAAAAGGTAGTAGCTGATAGATTTTCTTTTGCCTTTTTCTCTGTTTAGTAAATTTTTCAATATTTAATGCAATTAGCCGGCACTGGGATGACAACGAGTAGTGAGCTAAACGTCCGTGTGGTTATTGGTATTATCAAGATATTCTCTAATCTTCTTTAAATCTTCCCAAGCTAAGCGTTTTTGTGCTGGTTGACGAAGTAGATAGGCTGGATGAAATATAGCGGCTGTGGTAATTGCATGAGATAAATATTGGTTAGTATAAGTATGAAATTTGCCACGCAAGTTCGATATAGTCTTTGTGTTATCAAGAAGGCTATAACATGCGATTCCTCCAACAAAAATCAGAATCTGCGGTAAAACAAGAGCAATATGCTTCTCAACAAATGGTCTGCACATATCAAGCTCTAGATCAGTTGGTTTTCTATTACCTGGTGGACGCCAAAACACGGTGTTGCTTATATATACCTTAGTGCGGTCCAGATTAATTGCACCGAGCATCTTATCGAGCAGCATTCCGCTTGCACCACAAAATGGTATGCCTTTCAGGTCTTCATTTGCTCCTGGTGCTTCACCAACAAGCATGATTTTTGCATTTGGATTACCATCGGAAAAAACAGTATTAGTTGCAGTTTTTTTTATTTCACAACCCTCAAATGACTTAACTGCGCTTCTTAGTTCATCTACACTACCACATTCACTTGCAAGCTTCCTTGCTTCAATGATCCAGTCACTTGGGAACATGGCTTTTTTCTGCTCGATGACAGAAGACTGTGCAGCTCTCTCATTTTCCACTTTTTTTTCCTCTTCACCTTCAGTTAGCGTGCAGTCAACACCCACTTCATGATAGAACTTCAACAATTCTAGATCTTCATTGTTCATAGTGCCTCTTAACCTTTTGAGCTTTTTTCATAGCCATATCGTACTTCAATTTAGACAAATGTCTAACGTATAATATACCATTTAAATGATCTAACTCATGCTGAATACACCTTGCAAGCCAACCACTAGCTTTTAGCGTCTGTTCTTCGTTATTTAAATTTTTATATTTCACAGTTAAATATTTTGGACGCTTAATTTCATGGCTTTGCTCTGGAATTGAAAGGCACCCTTCTTTGAGAATTACTTGTTCACCCGATAATTCTGTAATTTCAGGATTAATCATGCAAAATTTGCCAGTTGATTCATATCCTGCTGGCCCATCTTCAGCCTTCTCTGGCTGAACGTCCATGACAAAAACTCTCTTCATCACTCCAATTTGCACTGCAGCAAGGCCAAGACCATCTTCATGGTACATAGTTTCGAACATGTCATTTACTAATTCTTTAATTTTATCGGTTATATCTATTACTTCACTGGCACGTGTAGTTAACCTTTCATCAGGGGCAATTACAATTGGCAATTTAGACATAAAATTAAAATTTTATGTTTTATTTTTTCCTTTGTACAGTATTTTGGGTATATTAAAATGTTGCTGTATTTTTAATAGAAATATAAATTATTAAAGGAAGCTACAATTTGAGTGGAATTGTGTCATAAGGTCAACTAATGTACTCTGCAGTAATAATAAAACCAAAGCGAAATGTTTTTGCCGTTTTAGACGTAGGTACAACAAAAATTATCTGTCTCATTGTTAAGATCAATAGCAACTTCAGCTATAAAATAATAGGAACGGGTTATAAAAGTGCAGAAGGTATAAGCGGTGGATCAATAACTGATGCAAAGCATGCAAGTTACTCTATTTCATCAACTATAGGTTTAGCTGAGCAAGTATCAGAAGAGACTATAGACCAGATATATGTGAATGTAGCCGGATGTGGAGTCTCATCTTTTAACGTATATAACGAAATTATTGCAGCTAATCACGAAATTTCAGAACGAGACATAAAACGTGTAGTCTTTCAGACATTTGAGAAATATATCGAAGAAAATGTCATCATTCACAATATACCACTGAAATATCACTTAGATGATATGACTGACATAAAGGAAGTCAGTGGATTATATGGAAAAAGATTATCTGCTGATGTTAATGTTGTCACTGCTTCGCGTCCAGCGCTTACCAATATCGAAAATTGTATAACTAACAATAGTGGGATAAGTATGGCTGGTTGTGTTGCTTCTGCATATTCTGCAGGCCTTGCCTGTCTAAGTAAAGATGAAAAAGAGCTAGGAACTGCCGTTGTTGACATAGGAGGTGGATGCACTGCAATTGGAATTTTTAAGAGAGGAAAACTTGTGTACACAAGCAGCATTCCAATTGGTGGCATTCACATTACCCGAGATATAGCTTATGGACTATGCACAAGTATAGAGCATGCTGAACGCATAAAAATACTATACGGTAGCACTATTGTAACTTCAATAGATGAGAATGAATGTATTGCAGTGCAAAGTAATGAAAGCGATGAACCAACTCAAGTGTTTAAGTCTGAACTTGTTAACATCATAAGACCAAGGGTTGAGGAAATACTTGAGCTGATAAGAGAACAATTTCAAGAACAGAAAGATCCAATTAATAAAGTAGTGATCACAGGTGGAACCAGTCAACTCACAAGCATGAAAGAAATTGCAAGCTATATATTCAATAAACAAGTCCGTATCGGATGCCCTGAATCTTGTAGCGGTCTTGATGGCGAATACGACAAAAATCCTGTATTTTCTGCTGCTTTAGGCTCTATAAAGCTAATAGTTGACACCTTTTATAGAAATAATTCTGGAATGCTTGGTCACGATGGCAAAATAAGTAAGTTATACCATTGGGTTAAATCAAAAGTCACAGTCTAGATTTTTGTCTTTATCTCTTAATATACAAATGGCTTGATCTAGGAGCTTATTTTTATAGTATTATTACACTGATGTATCCGTAAGAGAAGCAGAAAATTACAATAAAACGTAAGAAACATGAACATAACTATACATTCACAAGAAGATTTTGACTTTATGCGTAAAGCTGGCAGGCTTGCAGCTGAAACCCTTGATTTTATTGCACCACACGTCAAAGTAGGCGTAACAACTAATGAATTAAATGATCTATGTCATGATTTTATAATCAATGCAGGTGCAATTCCAGCACCACTGAATTATAAGGGATATCCGAAATCAATTTGTACTTCGAAAAATGCTGTTGTATGTCATGGTATTCCTGATGATAAACCTCTTAAAGATGGAGATATTTTAAATATTGACGTTACAGTGATTTTAAATGGCTGGTATGGTGATACAAGTCGCATGTTTTGGACTGGTAAACCCTCAATAAAAGCAAAGCGTTTGTGTAATGCTACTTATAATGCGCTAATGGAAGCAATAAAACAAGTCAGGCCAGGCAATAAGTTAAATGAAATAGGACTTACTATAGAAAAATATATTGAAGATTTTGGATATTCTATCGTACGCAATTATTGTGGACATGGCATAGGAAAAACCTTTCATGCACCACCAAATGTAGTACATTTTTATGATGAAGGTGAGGATCTTATCTTAAAAGAAGGCATGTTTTTTACGGTAGAACCAATGATCAATGCTGGAAAACATGAAACTCTGCTCAGCAAGCTAGATGGCTGGACAGTGACAACACGTGATCTTTCACTTTCTGCACAGTTTGAGCATACGCTTGGAGTCACAAAAGATGGAGTTGAAATATTTACACTATCACCTAAAAATTGGCATTTTCCACCCTATGATTAGATTTTTTAAACACTTGGTTTTTGAAAAAATCTAACTCTTAACTTGTGATATAGCAACTAACCCAATTAGTGCACAGAAAATCATGTAAAAACTTGCTAAAGTTCCTTGTCCTGTAACTTTGATAATAGTTGTGCATATAAATGGTGCAAGACCACCAAAAAATCCCGAAGCTATATTTCTTGATAAACCAAATCCACTGTATCGTACCTTTATTGGGAATAATTCACACATAAACGCGCTAACAGGACCAAGAGAAGCAGCTATTGGGATTATAAAAAGAACGTGCGCCATTATGGTGAGCAAATTATTACCACTTAGTATCATTGAAAAAACTGGATAACTTACTACTATAAAAGTCACAAATGCAAATTTCATGACTCTTTCTCTCCCTACCTTATCAGAAAGTATTGCAAATAGTATAGTCAATCCTCCAAGTGCAACCTGATTCAATATTTCTACTGCGTGATTAAAGTGAGTGTTTATTGTTGATGCAAGTAGATTAAAAAACACTAAATATATGTAAAGAGATGCATTCTCAACTATGTCAACTCCAATTGATATTAGAAAAGGTTTTTTATAGCCATTTAACAGTTCTTTTAACGGTAATTCATGTGGCTTTTCCTGCTTTTTATATTCTGGGCTTTCATCGAGTATATATCTCATATATATACTGATTAATCCTATTACAAAACTGAAAATAAAAGGCAATCTCCATCCCCAAGATTCAAAATCGGATACTTTTTTGCATATAAGCACCACTATAAGACTTAATATTGAGCCAAGAATTGCGCTCAATACTTCAATACTGCCAAAGAATCCTCTTTTATTTTTAGGAGCATGCTCTATTAAAAATGGGGCATTTCCTGCCTCTCCTCCAAGAGATATACCCTGCAATAATCTTAAACATACCACCAGTACTGATGCGAGTACCCCAATGTTCTGATAGCCTGGAACAAATGCAATAAGTACGGTTGATAGAGTCATCAATATGATAGAGAGAAATAGAGCAATCCTTCTTCCATATTTATCTCCAATGTGGCCAAATATAGCAGCACCAATTGGTCTTATTAAGAAACCCACTGCAAACACTCCAAAAGCTTTAAGTATGCTGACTAATTTGTCGTCTGATGGAAAAAATACATCTCCGATTATGCTTATTAGATGGCTGAAAAGCATGTGATCATACCACAACAAAGTGTTACAAATTAAACTTGATAGTATTACTTTTGTTATTTGTTGCACGAAATCTTCCGTAATTTGTTTGATATTATAGTAATATTACTTACTTTTTCAAACGTGAATTATGTAAATATTATATTAATAATACTATCTTATTAAATTTTTATATCGTTGATTATATTTAAATATTCTTATACTATACCTATATATTTCCATATATTTTTTGGCGAGAAAGTTATTTTAATTTAAGTGCACAAAGTCTCTTGATATGACACATACTCCAGTTTTGTTAAAAGAGATGCTATTTCAATTAGCACCACAAAGTGGTGGTATATATGTGGATGCCACGTTTGGAGCTGGAGGATATAGCAAAGCAATATTGGAATCCGCTGATTGCAAAGTGTATGCAATTGATAGGGATGAAACAGTTACCAAATTTTATGATGATCTGAACGTTAAATACCCTGATAGAATAAATCTATTTATTGAGAAATTTAGTAATATTAAAAATTTGTTAGATAGTAATAATATTAAAGGTATCAATGGAATAGTTTTCGACGTTGGAGTTTCATCTATGCAGCTTGATAATGGAGATAGAGGATTCTCATTTCTACGTGATGGCCCACTTAACATGAGCATGGATAACTATTCTCGTATGAATGCTTCGACGTTTGTTAACGCTTTACGTGAAGAAGAGATTGCGAACACTATATATAATTATGGGGGTGAGCGTCATTCCCGCAGAATCGCAAGAGCGATAGTAAATGCGCGGAAGAAGAAAATTATCAAAACTACATTTGAACTTGCGGATATTGTACGTTCTGTAGTGTTTCGTAGAAAAAGCAAGATTGACCCTGCAACTAGGACATTTCAGGCAATCAGAATATGGGTAAATGATGAGCTAGGAGAGCTTGAAAAGGGTATTAAAGCTGCATCTGAGATTTTAAGTGAGAACGGCAAATTAATTGTAGTTACTTTTCATTCTTTAGAAGATCGTATAGTCAAAACTGTTTTTAAAGATTTATGTGAACCAGGATCTACTAAAACATTCTCCCTTTTAAATAAAAAAGTGATCAAAGCAAGTTCAGAAGAAATAAATGTAAATCCACGCGCGCGTTCAGCAAAACTCAGAGCTATACAAAGGCTATCATGAGGACCTTCTGTATCATTTCAATAATTGTGTTTTTTCTTAGTATTGTAGGACTATTTTAAGTAAAATTACATATTAAATAGAGAAACTAACACAAACAAAACGTAAAATTGATTTAGTACAAAGCAACATAAAAGTTCTACAAGCAGAATGGAGTTATTTGAGTAATCTAAAAAAACTTGCAGTCTTACGGAGAAATACCTAAAAAATAACCCTTTGATACTATAGTATTTTCTAAAATGAATAATAAATTACCATTATGGTATTACCAACCAAAAGTTGTAAGTCTGTACATTTATACATTAGAGGTCTGAGGCGGCTTTTGATGGTATGCCAACAGTGTTCTATGGGATTCAAATCTCACTTTTACCCACAAGTATAAAAAGCAAGTAAGATAGAGAAAAATATACTTAAGATGAGGTAAAAATGTGTGAAGTAAATAGAAATGTACAATGTGCTGATGGCTTAGGAGATAAATGGCTAGAAAAAGAGTTGAGACATGTTAATCTGGGAGATGTAAGGCTTAATACAAGACTTATTAAAACAAGCTATTTAATAGAGAATAAGGCGTCTGGGTCAATTAGTCAAAGCTGTGTAGGATGGAAAGAAGCTAAAGGTGCATACAGATTATTTAGCAATGAGAAGCTTGAAGCTAAGGAAATTTATTCTTCCCATTATAAAGAAACTATGGAAAGGATAAAAGGAAATGAGCTGGTATTTTCAGTTCAAGATACAAGTTATTTGGATTTTGACTCTCATATAAAGACTAAGGGTCTAGGTAGTATTTCTAAAGCCTATACAAAATATAAAAAGGGTTTGTTATTGCACAGTAACTTAATGGTTAACAAAGACGGATTACCTTTAGGGCTATCTTCTCAACAGTGTTGGGCACGTTCTATCAGGGAAGAAACAGCCCAAGAAAAAGCAAACAGGAAATACCGTACTGCTATAAAGGAGAAAGAAAGCTATAAGTGGATAGCGGCACTAAAAGAAACCCTAAATAACCTCGCAGAAGGTGTACAGCTTGTTACTATTGGTGATAGGGAAGCAGATATTTTTAAGTTTTTATGGACTGTTGAATCATTGGACAGTTTTTATGTAATCCGCAACCGAACTAATAGGAAATTCATCTGTATTGAAGGGGGAAAAACGGATTTGCAAACACGTATAACTCAACTGCCTGTAAAAAAGGAAATTGTCTTGAATGTTGCTGAAAATAAATACCAGATCTCAAGAAAAGCTAACATTGAAGTCAGGTATATGAAAGGCTATATACCTATCAGATCTCCTTACATTTATGGATCGAAAGATACAGAGCATAAAATAAGTGATAAAATCGCTATATATGTAGTAAGTGCCAAAGAAACAAATCCTCCTGAAAGAGTAGAAGCTATTGATTGGACTTTGCTGACTAATATACCAGTTAATAGCACTTTAGATGCTATAGAAAGGATAAATTGGTATAAGCTAAGATGGAAAATCGAGGAGTATTTTAGGATTTTAAAATCAGGATGTAAGGTAGAAAGCTCTCGTTTAGCTACAAAAGAAAGATTAGAGAAATTAATCGCTATAAAGAGCATTATTGCATTTAATATTTTATATTTAACAAAAATCGCTTTATCGAATCCTATGGAGGTTTGTACTAAGGTTTTAAGTAATGAAGAGTGGAAAACCCTTTACATACGTGAGCATAAAGTAGCCAAATTGCCAGAAGAACCTCCAAACATAAAACAAGCTATTATTTGGTTAGGAAAATTAGGTGGATTTATGAATAGAAAAAGTGATAATTTACCAGGAACTATGACTCTATGGCGTGGTTATGAAAACCTCAGGGAAAGCATGGTTATGCTTCGCATAATGACCTCTCAAAGTTGTGGGTAAAAGTGAGATTTGAATCCCATAGAACACTGTTGGCATACCATCAAAAGCCGCCTCAGACCTCTAATGTATAAATGTACAGACTTACAACTTTTGGTTGGTAATACCATAATGGAAATTTATCATTCATTTTAGAAAATACTATAGTTAGGAAAGTAACAGCTTGCTAGCAGGCTGTTGCTTTCTTTCACATACCATTTCAATACAACTGAATTAGGAAATCTATTTTAGGACTTTCGGCTTATAGTTCTCATCATGTTTTGCAAACACCGTATCTGCAAGAAAGGTACCATTATCAAACATTTTACCTTGTACAACAACACCACTTTTTTCTGAAAACATTGGTGGAAGTATTCCCTGATATTTCACCATAACGCTCTTATTAAAATCTGTCATCTGAAAAATTACTTCGCTTTCGCTCCGTATCACGCTATTTTCAACAATCATTCCACCAACACGGATTGGCTTTTGATTATTTGGTAAAACTATTGCCTCACTTACTGTATAGAAAAATGAGATATTTTCTTTGAGCGTTGTTAAAATAAAAAAAACTGCACAACTTAAAAAGCAGAAAATTCCTGAAGTTATAAGTAATCGCTTATGTTTCTTCTTCATTGTTGCTTTTAAGACTTTCTAAGTTTTTTTTACTTTTTATATAGCAAGAAACGGTAAAAATCAAATTTCCACCAATCAGTATGAAACTAATAAGGTAAGCAAAAATTACATATGTATTCATAATGCACTGCCAATAAATAACTCACCTGCATCAAAATAAATTAAGCTTCCATCCTTTTGCTGCAATACCAATTTACCACTTTTATCTATATCAGCAAAAATTCCTTCATACAATTTGTCAGCTAACTTTACACTGATTTGCTCATTCATTTTGAATGCTTTTTTTAACCACATTTCTCTTATAGCATAAAACCCATCAAATAGCCATTGCTTTCTTAGCTTATTAAAATTTATTATTAATTCCTTTAATAGATCCATGTTAGACACAGATTCACCGTAATTGCTAATGCACGTTGTGCCTGGAAGTGGCGCATGATTGACATTAATTCCAATTCCTATAATGAGCCAATTTGAATTGGATTTTTTTTCAAGCAATATTCCGCTTATTTTCTTGCCATCGATTAGAACATCATTTGGCCATTTATATTGAAGATTGAGATCGTTTATGAATGGATCTCTTGTCATCCCAGTGCTTTGACACTGGGATCCAGAAGAAAAAGTATGGATTCCAGTGTCACGCACTGGAATAACACCGCAGTGGGTTTGATTATTCAAGAAATTTAACGATAATAAAGTATTTCCAACAGCAAGAGCAGTCACAAAAGTCAATTCTGTCAATTTGCTGACATCCTTTTCTTGGTTAATTATCAAACTCGCATAGAGATTACCCTCTGGAGAAATCCAGCTTTTTCCAGTGCGTCCCCTGCCTTCTGTTTGTTTATCAGCAATAATGACAGTTTCATTTGATATCCCTTTCTCAATTAAACCCAATGCTTCTTTATTAGTACTTGGAACTTCTTTGTAATGATGAATATGAAAGCCCTCAAATGTTTCAGGGATCATTTTCTTAATTCTATCAAAAAACTCTCTTATCCAGAAAAACTGTTGCCACGGCTAGCAGAACTTGATAACACAGGTGATTGCATACTGCTATATGAAGGCCTATTTTCATTTACGTCATAGGGCATTGCTTCAGGACCGCTGTTAACATTTGTTTCAGTAAGTGGAAATTCCCGTTTGTAATTAGGAGCTTCCTCTGCATGCTCAGAAGGTCTAGAATTTACTTGATAACCAACGCTATCAAAATTTTTTTTATTTACATCATATAAAAGCTTCTTCTTTGATTGAAAGGACTGCACTGATGAATTGTCACTTCCTAAACTTTCTTGTAGCCTATCTGGTTCTCGTATTGAGCTCTCAAAGTCACTGCCCCCAAGAAATATAACTATCTGTCATACTAGCTTGTGTTTCTCTCCACCTAGCTTGTGTTTCTCTCCACTTCGATTTCATCTCACTTAAACTCATCCGTAATATCACATTCAGATTTGGAAGTGATTTGGATCTACGTAAATTATTCTGTCTTGTTTTTTGAAATTCCTCAAATGCAGCCTTAAATTTCAAGAGCGAATTCGAATCATCTAATATAGCTCTAAGCGCTAGGGAAAGTTGCTGTGAAGTTAGAGATTGCTCTGGCAGATTCGGTGGAAGTGACATATTTTCTTGATAATTTTTGATGGAATTACTACCATCTTCCAAATTGTTGTGCGCACCCATGATTATCGATGGCAAGCTAGGAAATGGTTCAAATTGATTCATGCTATTCAGAGGCAAGTTAGTTTCTGGATATGATGGCAACGATTCCTCTGTTTGGTTAGCTTGCTGATCAGCACCATTAGCAATAACGTTTCCAGGTTGCGGTGTTTCTGTTTTTTTCACTGGATCATCAACTGGTGGTTGTTGTGGAATATGAATAACCGACTTTTCAGGCTCTTGCGAAAGCAACGGTGACGTAGGAGTAGGTGCATCTTTTTCTTGTACTAGACTTTGTCCTTTTTCTTCATTTTTACTTCTTGGTTCGCTACTAACCTTATTAGATTTACCCTTACTGCGTATGGCAGAAATAGTAAATGCTGCTAATGTAATTACTGAAGCTAATGCAGCAACTACAGAAATGGCAAAAATTGCCAGAGGAGCTGTAGAAATTACAATACCAAATTTAATTGCTAAAGCAACATAAGGGAAATATAAAACAGCTACAGTGCTCGATCCTCCTAGCAAGAGAGCGGCAATCGAAAATTTCAAAACAGTTTTTCTTTTACTCATTTTTCACCACAAAATATTAATTAATCACTAATTATAAACACTAAATTGTTAATTTGTCAATGAATTAATCAATGAGTAAAGATCTTCTGCGTACAAGAAAAGAATAAGATTGATCAGTGAAGCCACTGAAGTGATAATGAATAGACCCTTAGAATAAGCAACCTTATTACCACTTGCTTTATCGAAATACATAACTTTCATGATATTTAAATAATAGTAGCATGATATCACACTCGCTATTACAAGGATCAAAGACAGGCTGATAAAGCCAGAATTTATTAAACTTTTGAATATAAAAAATTTAGCGATAAAACCCGCAAGTGGAGGTATTCCCGACATCGAGAGTAACAGCACAGAAAGATGAAATGCTACAATTGGGCGTTTCTTCCCTATACCAGACAAGTTTGCAATATCACAATCGTCATCGTCAATTTGTATAAGATATGAGAATAGCCCTATGCTTGTGATGATATATATCACCAAATACATTAAGGCACTATCTGTTCCTGCTTGTGTAAAAATAGAAAGTGAAGCAAATATAAAACCAATGTGACCAATTGAACTGTAAGCAAGCAGCCTTTTTAAGTTTTGCTGACGCAAGGCCCCAAAAGCTGAGATAAGCACAGACAATGCTGAAACGTATAAGAAAATAGGCTGAACATAACTTTTTACATTTACTAACTCTTCATTCATCAATCGAATTAAAAATGTTACAAGTGCAGCTTTTGGAGCTGTAGAAAAAAAAGCAGTTACTATGGTAGGTGCGCCTTGATAGACATCTGGAGCCCACATATGAAAAGGAGCAATAGCAAGCTTGAAACACAAACCAATAAGGATAAAAACTAACCCAAAAACTATTCCATAAGTTATCTGATGGTTTTGCAAGAATGAACCGAGCTCAGAGAAATTAACTTGTCCTGTATATCCATAAAGCAGCGACATACCATACAGCATAATGCAGGAAGATAGTGCACTAAGTGTAAAATATTTCACTCCTGCTTCACATGAATAAGCTGAATCTTTATTAAAGCTCGAAAGAACATATAAAGATATACTCATCAACTCAAAAGCTAAATAAAAAGAAATCAGACTATTTGCTGAAACCAAAGTTATCATGCCAAATAGCGCAAAAAGAATCAGTATTGAAAATTCATATTTATAGTCATATTTTGATAAATTCAGCATCAAAAGTATTAAAATTCCTGTGCTGAGAATTAACCCTTGTGCTGACCTGATGTATAAATTGAGTTTTAACAACGAATTAAAGAGAAAAATTTCATTGTTTTCTGCCGAAATAATTAAAATAATCAAAATTACCACTGTGCAGCCAAATGCTAATAAGTTGATAGTTCTGCGGTTAAATATAATCCCAAGCAGCAGCAACACTAACGAGGAGATAATAGAGAACGTTTCCGGCAATATCTGTATATAATTCATAGCGCATTATATTTGACTAACAAATTTGCCATACATGGCTTCAAATAATTCAGTGCAAGGGTTGGGTAGAATCCAAGCAAAATAACAAACACTGCGAGCAGAATTAAGACAGAAAATTCTATGCTATCCAAACGGTTACTTAATAATTTAGAATAGCTAACCCCCCATATTATTTGCTTACATAAATTCAGCATATAAACTGCGCTTAAAATAGTGCCAAGTGCGATAAATCCTGTAAAAAACCCTATGCTCTTAAACATCCCAACCATAGCCAAAAACTCACCTGCGAACCCAGATGTTCCAGGTAGCCCTATTGAAGCCATTGAAAATAAAATGAACATAAAACCAAATTTTGGCATTGTGTTTACTATGCCAAAATATTTTGCAATCTCCAAAGTCCCAGTTCGAGTATATAGCATTCCAGCACACAAAAATAAAGCAGCAGAAATAAGGCCATGACTAATCATTTGAAATATGCTACCCAGTACTCCTTCCTCACAAAATGAAAAGAGGCCAGCAGTAACGATCCCCATATGTGCTATTGAAGAATAAGCTATTAACTTCTTTATATCATCTTGAGCAAACGCAACTAGAGAAGCATATATCACCGCAATAATGCTCAGCACAACAACGAAATTTGAAAAATACAAACTTGCCTGAGGAAGCATTGGAATAGAAAACCTTAAAAATCCATATCCCCCCATTTTAATAAGCAAGCCAGCTAAAATCACAGATCCAGAAGTTGGTGATTGCACATGCGCATCAGGAAGCCAAGTGTGAAATGGAAACATAGGTACTTTTATTGCAAAAGAAATAAAAAATGTAATCCACAGCAATGACTGCACTTCAAGATCAAGGCTTGGCACTAATGTAGCTAATTTTTGTATATTAAACGTCCCAAAAGTACTATAGATATACACCAAGCCAAGCAGAAATAATAATGAGCCAGTTAATGTATAAAGAAATAACTTAAACGTCGCATATATCCTTTGCTTCCCTCCCCAAATGCCAATAATAAAGAACATTGGTATTAAAACAGCTTCAAAAAACACATAAAAGCTTATAGCATTCAGTGAAACGAAAAAACCGACTACAAAACTCTCAAGCAGTAGAAATAATGCCATATAGGCTTTTAGGGTCGTATAACTCATTTTGCAGTTATAGAGTATACAAATTACAAACAAGAAAGTTGTAAGCAGAAGGAAAAGCAACGATATACCATCTATCCCTATTCCTACATTCTTGATTGGATAGCTGACAAACTGAAAGTCCGCATTGTTATAATCAAATTCTATACAAGCTACAATGCTAAGCAAAAATGGAAGTATAGCAAAAAATAGGGCAAGGAATTTTAGGTGTATAGATTGATGATTAATCCTGATCGAGGATAAAATCAACGCTCCTATCAGTGGAAGCAAGAATATACTAAGTAACAACACCTTCTATTTAATTCCAATAATATATAAAGCACCGATTATTAAAGTAACAAACATAATAAATGCATAATCAAATATATAACCAGTTTGTAACTTTATAGAACTTTTTGAACATTCATTAACCAACCTTACAACACCATTTGGTCCAAATGAATCAATAGCCTTAACATCAAACTTCCATAGAAGCCTAGATATAAACCTTATCGGTGTAATTATAACAAACTCATACACCTCATCAAAGTACCATTTATTCTGCAAAAACTTAAGTAAAAATTTACTCTTAATTTGCCTAATTACTTGATATTGGTAAATTAGGTACGCAAGTGCTATTCCACTTAGGCTTGCTAAGGTTGGCAGCAGTTTTATAAAGAAATTATGAACTCCATGCTCATCAATCACCATTAAACTTGATTTCCAAAACGCATTACTAGTTATGTTCAAAATATTTGCTCCCCACACTCCAGAAAATACCGATCCAAAAGCAAGTATCAGTAATGGTATAAGCATAATCTTTGGTGCTTCATGTATATTAATTTTACTTTGTTTTTGGCTATGGAACACAAGAAGCAACAACCTCCAAGAGTAGAATGCCGTAAAGAATGCAACAACTAAGCTTATTACAAAAGCAAAGCTATCCGTGCTATAAGCATGTTCAATTATCAGATCCTTTGAGTAAAAACCTGCAAATGGAAATATTCCAGAAAGCGCAAGAGACCCAATCCACATGAGAGTGTAAGTGCAAGGGATTTTCTTCCAGCAATTTCCCATTTTCTGAATGCTTTGCTCATGATGCATTGCATGAATTACATTGCCAGCACCAAGAAATAGTAGAGCTTTAAAAAAAGCGTGTGTCATTAAATGAAAAATAGCAACATTGTAAGCAGAAAGCCCACATGCCATGAACATATAACCAAGTTGACTGCAGGTTGAATAAGCAATTATTTTCTTTATATCGTTCTGAGTAATTGCAACGGTGGCTGCAAAAAAAGCAGTGAGTGCTCCAACGATAACTATTAATTCTCGTGCCACATTTGATAACTCAAACAATGGAGAACACTTTGCTACTAAAAATATACCTGCTGTTACCATCGTTGCTGCGTGAATAAGTGCAGAAACAGGAGTTGGCCCTTCCATTGCATCTGGCAACCAAACATGTAAACCAAGCTGTGCAGACTTACCCATACAGCCAATAAAAAGTAATATGCATATTATATGAGTTACTTTGAATTCACAGCAGAATGCCCTAATGTTCTGCGTGCCAAGAAGATCAGTTGTGTCAAAAACTTCAGTAAAATTCAAAGAGTGAAATGTATAATAAATAAGAAAGGTTCCAATCAATAGTGCAAAGTCTCCTACCCTATTCACAACAAATGCTTTAATTGCTGCATTATTTGCAGAATATTTTTGGAACCAAAATCCTATGAGTAAATAAGAACATAGGCCAACCCCTTCCCAGCCAAAAAAAAGCTGCACGAAATTATCGCTTACAACCAGCACAATCATGCAAAACGTAAATAGCGATAGGTAAGAAAAAAACCTCGACTTCCCCTTATCATGCTCCATATAACCGATAGAGTAGAGATGTACTACCAGTGAAACGGTGGTAATAACAATAAGCATTAAGGATGAGAGAGCATCCACACTAATTGCCCAATTTACTTTTAAGATGCTCAATGAAAACAAAGGAAATAAACTCAAGTGATAATTTTCAGAGAAGGTGAGAAAAACATACCAAGATAAAACTGCAGATATTCCAACCCCTGCCGTTGTAACTAACTGACTTTTTCTAAAAAGTGCTGCAAATAGCGAACCAAAAAGTGGCAAAAATACTATTAATTTCAGTATATCCATCATACTTTCATTCTTTCATTAAATTTGCTTGTTCAACATCTATATTGCCACGGCTTCTATAATATACAACCAATATTGCAAGCCCAACTCCTGACTCTGCTGCTGCAACAGTCAACACAAACATCACAAAAATTTGCCCAACTATATCATTCATAAAGGCAGAAAAAGCAACTAAGTTGATATTAATTGCCAGCAATAATATTTCTATTGATAACAATATATTGATTATGCTCTTACGGTTGATGAAAATACCGCACACTCCAATAGTGAACAAAACAGCAGCAACTATCAAAAAGTGATTTAATCCTATTTCCATTCTACTCCTTTTCCAAATTTAGCCTTAATCAATTTTACAGATGAAGATTGTGTCAATTGCTTTAATACATTCTGTTTTTTAACTCCTTTTTTCTTGTCCTGCAAAGTAAGAGCAATTGCACCGACAATTGCAACAAGCAGCAGAATACCAGAAAGATGAAAAGCGTACATGTAGTCGGTATACAGCAAATTACCAATAGCTTTCACATTATTGGTATTATAGTTTATAACATTGCTTATATTCGGTGCTGAGCTGCGGATTACAAAGCTGATGACTAGAAAAAACACAACACACAACATAGCACCAAGAGTGCAATGCTTTGCAAAACCCTGGCGCAACCTTATGTAGTCAATATCGAGCATCATAACTACAAAGAGGAACAACACCGCAACCGCACCGATGTATACTATCATCACCATCATAGCAATGAACTCAGCTCCAAGGAGAATGAAAAGAACTGCAGAGTTAACGAAGGTGAAAATTAAAAATAATACTGCATGCACAGGATTTCTTACACTAATTACGCATACAGCAGATAAAATGCTGAGAATTGCAAAAAAATAAAAGAAAAAAGGCATCGATACTTTAACTGCAACAATAGTTACTAACTTAAGGTAATTGTTGCTGTAAAGTCAATACTATATTAAAGATTTGAAAATATCGTACTACAAGCTTCAACTCCTCAGTAATGCAATAAACAATCTTGACAATCTTGATTTATTAATATATAATGTATGTATATTAATAGTCAGCGGTAGCTCAAAATGTACAACATATTTGGTTACTTCAAAAGCAACAATAGTTCTAACGCACAAAATAGCAGATTAAATGGAGAAGGTTATCAATACACCACAAGAGATTATATGACAATTTACTTTAATAACACATTAGCAAGTTTCAGTAGATCATTGATAGAATTTAAAGAAAAAGCATATGGTTTTATATATGATATTGGAGCTTGGTTGAAAGCAACATATGAAAATTTCACTGAACGAGCTGAAATTCATAACTTCTATGTTCCAGAAAAACTTCCTATTAAAGCTGAGGAAATAAAGATGAAGGAACTGAATCGTAAGCCTAAGCCATTTCAAACTCCACCTATTCATCAAACAAGCAGAAGTTTTGATGCCAATATCTCAAATCAAGTTGTTGTTACTCACCATACACTTGAAGCTACCCCAACAAGATAGATCTACGCTTAAATATCTAGTACTTGAATGAGTTGAATGTTATGTTCAATAAGACCTTTACAATATTTGGATCATAGGTTTAACTTTATAAAGTTATAATCTATAGAGCTTCAATGAACGATTATCTCTCACTGTTAAATCCAGAACAGCAATTAGCTGTAACTAACATAAATGGGCCAGTTTTGATACTGGCAGGAGCAGGAACCGGAAAAACAAGAACGATTACTTCAAGAATAGCACACATAATTAGAAACGGTCACGCTTATTCTGATGAGATATTAGCAGTTACATTTACAAATAAAGCAGCAAATGAGATGGTATCAAGGGCACTTGAGCTAACGGGCACAAACATACCATGGCTTGGCACTTTCCATGCAATTGCAGCAAAAATTTTGCGCATGCACGCAGAAATTGTGGGCTTAAACCCCAATTTTACAATCATTGGTGTGGATGACCAATTACAGGTAATAAAAAATATTATCAATGAAATAAATCCTGATTACCTATCAGAAAAATATAAGACCATTATGAATATTATTCAGCAATGGAAAGAGAAGTGCTTATTGCCGTCTGAAGTGGAAGATGTTCAATCATTTAGGCCAGTTTACGTAACTGCACTTAAAGTCTATTACCAGTATCAGGAAAGGTTAAAATTCCTTAACTCTGTTGATTTTGGTGACTTATTGTTATATAACATACAACTTTTTAATAAAAAGACCGAGGTTCTGTCCTACTACCAAAACAAGTTTAAGTATGTCATGGTAGATGAGTATCAAGATACAAATGCAATACAATATCTTTGGCTAAAATACCTTGCAAAAGAGCATTCAAATATTTGCTGTGTAGGAGATGATGACCAGTCGATATACAGTTGGCGTGGTGCAGAAGTTGAAAATATTTTGAAATTTTCCGATGATTTTAAAAATGCAAAAACCGTTAAACTGGAGTGTAACTACAGGTCAACATCCCACATAATTGCAACTGCATCATATGTGATCAATCACAATAAGACTCGCTTAGAAAAAAAATTGTGGACAACAAACATTGAAGGCGAAAAGGTAAATCTAATCAAATTGTGGGACGGAAAGGCTGAAGCAAGGTTCATAAGCGAACAGATATTAAAACTCAATAAATACAGATTTAGTGATATTGCAGTGCTCGTCAGGGCTACTTTTCAAACTAGAGTTCTCGAAGAGTATTTTATAAAATATTCAATTCCCTATAAGATTATAAGTGGCGTAAAATTCTACGAACGTCAAGAAGTAAGGGATATAATTGCATATTTGAGGCTTGTTACAAATAATAATGATGATCTCGCTTTTGAAAGGATCGTAAATCGTCCAAAAAGAAGCATAGGAGCTACAACTCTAAAGAAAATATACACGACTGCTCAGGATAACAAAATTTCTTTTTTTGAGGCAGCAAAAATATTGGTTAATAGTGATCAAGTAACCGAAAGAATTAAACTCTCACTAAATGATTTTTTAAATAAAGTTAAAGCTTGGGAAGAAATAGTAAGCGTAAAACCACTGCATGAATTTGTTAAAATCGTAGCAAATCAATCAGGATATATGGAAATGCTTGAGAATGAAGGAGTGACGGGTTTAGCGCGAATAGAAAATGTTAAAGAGCTCATTTCATCTTTGAAGAATTTTGACAGCACTATAACCTTCTTGGAGCATATTAGTTTGGTGATGGAAGTGGATAATATGAATAGCGATGACACTGTATATGTTATGACTCTTCATGCGGCTAAAGGGCTTGAATTCCCGTGCGTGTTTTTACCTGGTTGGGAAGAAGGATTATTTCCTCATCAAAGATCTTTTGAAGATAAAAGTGGTAAAGCTTTGGAGGAAGAGAGAAGACTTGCATATGTTGGCATAACTAGAGCAAAAGAAAGGTTGATCATTTCATGTGCAGATAGGAGGGAAATTAATAATCAGTGGCAACCAATGAGCACTTCTCGATTTATTAAAGAATTGCCAAGAGAAAATGTTGAGGTGATCAAGAATAGTGCCTACTGTTGAAGCTATAACTGCAGCTCTTACGACAAACACATCTGAATTACTTCAATTATATATTTCTCCTGGCAAAAATTCTCTGATGGTCTTAAATAAAATTTTCAGTGAATGATTATCAGACATGTTGTGTTCTGCTAATTTTATTAAGTGTACTTCAACGTCTGTTGACTTAATTTTTTCAGCTAAATTCAATGAAGTTTGATAAGGAACATCTTTATCATTAATGCTATGCAATAAGCGCACAGGACAGTTTATATCTATTGCTTCTCTGTTTAAAAGAAGGTTCTTTCTACCGTCTTCGATCAGATTTTTAGTTATTTTGTATGCACAATGCTCCGAAGTAAAATCTATTACACCTTTAGAACCTAGTTCTTCTTTTTGCTTGCCTGACAATTGCTTGAATATCAAATCTTCAGTAAAATCAGGAGCAGACGATATGCCGATTAATGCTGCAGTTTTTTCTGGAAATTGAAGAGCAGTGAGCAGCATCAGCCATCCTCCCATACTTGAACCTATAATTATTTGTTTATTGCTAGTTAATTCACTTATCACTTTAGCACAATTTTTTTGCCAATCACTTATTGTATAATCAGCAAAATCACCGCTTGAATTACCATGGCCAAAATAATCAAAGAGCACAAGTGCTATATCATTTTCTTGGCAAAATTTGTAAACGGCAGTTGCTTTAGTTCCATCCATATTGGATGCAAAACCACTAAAAAAAACTATAGAAGCCTTCTTTCCTTGTAGCTTTCGATATGCTATATGGCCATTACTTCCATCGAGTAATTTACAATAATTCATACTACTTTGGCAAGGCAACCGGACTATCGCTCATCGAACGCAAATAGCTGACTAGATCTGCAATCTCTTGTGGATTGGAAATGCCTGCAAATGCCATACGTGTACCTTTTATGTAGGCTTTTGGATTTTTTAAAAAAGCAAATAACTCCTCATACTCCCATTTCCCACCTTTTTCAAGTAGTGCTTTTGAGTAATTGAATGAGCTGCCAAGATGGGCCTTTTTATTTCCAACCACGTTCCATAAGTTTGGCCCCACTTTATTCATTCCACCTTTCTCAAAACTATGACAAGCTATACATTTTTTTGCTGCTGACTTGCCTTTTTCAAAGCTAGCATTCTGCATGAGCTCTCCAATATCAAGTGCCACTTGTTCAATCTTTTGTTGAGGCTCATTGCTGGCTGCTACTATTGTTTGGTGTTCAATTTTATAATCCTCTGGGTTGTAGAGCATATCAACTACATTACTAACTATCATAATTATTAATCCAGAAAGTAAAATCGATGCTGCAATCTTATTAAGCTCCATAGTTAATTCTTATCAAGTAATGTTACTTAAATTATGCAAATATTTTCGCAAACAGTAAACAATTACCTTTATTTCACCAAAGATAGAAATTTCTATTACTTAGCTAAGTTAGGAGACTGCAATTCTATTTCTATCGGAGTAACTTGTGGTTCAATTACATAATGATCTGGAATAACATATTAAAATAGATTTCCTGCAAACTTGTCTGCAATGATTGAAACTGGAACTACTTCTATAATGTTCGTTTGCTTGACCTAAGATTCAGGAGCATTTAAACTGAATTTTATAAAGTACTAGAAATGATAGGAAATCTAAGAGGAATAGTTGATGAGGTGTGTAGCGATCACATAATCCTGAATGTGAATGATGTTGGCTACATAGTATATCTTTCAGCCAAAACTTTAAGTGCTTGTTCGATTGGAAGTAGAGTAAAATTACTTATCGACACTTATGCAAATAGCAGAGAAAACGTTACTCAGCTATATGGCTTTATAAGTAAAGAAGAACAGCAGTGTCTGCGTTTATTAGTTAAAGTGAGCGGTGTCAGCTATAAAACCGCAATGTCAATTTTGAGCAAATTAACTCCAGAGCAACTGTTTTTGGCAATTATAAATGAGGATAAACTAGCACTTAAGGTGAGTGGACTTGGCCTGAAACTCATAAATCGAATTATTACTGAGCTGAATGGCAAAGTAAGTAAATTAGAGATAAATAACAATCATTTTCACTCAATTAGTGAAGATGCTCTTTCAGCTTTGATCAATCTTGGATATGAAAGAACAAAAGCTTATGATACAATAAAAAAAATAGAAGATGAATCACCAAACTTGGACACTAAAGATATTATTCGTATGGCGCTTAAAACAATATGAAGTCAATATCATGTAGTAAGGAATACTCTGAAGATGTACGTAATTTAAATATCCGGCCTGAGCAACTTGATGATTTTGTCGGGCAAAAAGACTTAATACAAAATTTAAAAGTGTTTATAAATGCTGCACAGACGAGAGCTGAAGCTTTGGATCACGTATTGCTCTATGGTCCTCCAGGGCTTGGTAAAACAACTTTAGCACAAATTGTCTCTAAGGAATTAAGGGTTAGCTTTCGTGCAACTTCTGGTCCATTGCTTAGTAAAGCTGGGGACTTAGCTGCAGTGCTCACTACTTTAAATGCAAAAGATGTTCTATTTATCGATGAGATCCATAGATTAAATCGTAGCATTGAGGAAGTTTTATATACTGCTATGGAAGATTTTTGCCTAGATATACTAGTAGGTGAGGGCCCATCTACCAGAACTTTAAGAATAGATTTACCACCATTTACACTGATTGGGGCAACAACACGGCTTGGACTGCTTTCTGCACCGCTGAGGGATCGTTTTGGTATTCCCCTGCATCTTGAGTTTTATTCTTTTGAGGAACTGGTTGATATTATAAAAAGAGGTGCAAGAGTTCTTTGTGCTGAAATCGAAAAGGATGCTGTGCAGGAAATTGCCTGCCGCGCCCGTGGTACTCCAAGAATTGCTTTGAGATTACTCAGAAGAATAAGAGATTTTGTTGAAATAAAAGATGATAAAAAAATTACCTGTGAAATTGCCGGTTCTGCACTATCAAAATTGGGTATAGATAAAATGGGACTAAATAAATTAGATATGGATTATCTGAGATTTTTGTTTAACACCTCAGGACCTGTTGGAATTGACACCATATCTATTGCACTATCTGAAGATGTTGGCAATATTGAGGAAACAGTAGAACCTTATTTAATTAAAATCAGCTTCGTAAAACGCACACCAAGAGGACGTGTTTTAACTGATCAAGCAAAGGAATATCTCAGTATTAATTCAGTGGCATGCTAGTATTATACTATATTTTATCACATTGTATAGTATTACACTAAACATTATAATATTCCCTTATTATATGATTTGCAGGTGTTTTAGAGGCAAATAAGAAAGTCTTCTGTTATAGTGAATATGTTCTTGAAAAATTACGTAATATATGCTAGTTTGTATATAGTATGAATGTAAAAATATCAATAATTTATTGATATTTTTTAAGATTAATACTTATTAAATACTTCATATTGTAAGATTGAGTTATTGTATTTTATATACTTAAGATAAAATGGTAAAAAGCTTTCTAAACAATTATAGAAACAGTAATTCAATTAATGGAGAAAAAGCAATGAAAAATTTTTTAATCAATAACAACGAAGAGGACGGTAGCTCAATCTTCATTAATCGAGTCAGGGAGCAAGATCTCTCTGCAGAGCAGAAGCTCAATGAATTAAAAGGATTCATGGAGGAGCTTGCTAGGAAAGCTGAGCTCAAGAGAATAGAGCTTGAGCGTCAGGCTGCGAGTTGCATTGATGAAACAATATCTCAAGTAGAGCTAAAGATACAAGATAATGAGGATTACTTTACTGATAATAATCAAGGGGTATTCGTAAATTTCTTTGAATCCCTCTTTAATCTTTTTGAAGTAAATGTAGATCCGAAAGTCTACAAAATGCTCAAGGAGAAGAAAGAGAAAAATCTGCTTCTTTCGATAGTTAAGTTTTTGCGTGATAAGCTTAAGGCATTAGTTAAAAAGATCTTCAAAAAAGATTTAGAGTTAAGTTGGGATAAAAGGCTAGACAAAGAGATAAAAGAATTGCAGGAGAAATTACTCAGTGGTGGGTTATCTCCGGAAGAGGAAATAGCAATACTCGAACGTTTGCAAGCGTTGCAAAATTTAAAATTGAAGCTTCAAACTTTTCTCGTGGGCTCAGTCATTGCAATGTTTGCAGAAATTTTTGCAGTTGATTTAGCAGCAGTAGTAGAGCAAGATATAACTGAGGAAAAAAGAGACAAAAAAGCAGAAAAAACAGAATCAAAAGAAGTTCGTCAAGAAATAGAAACAAAAGTGAATGAAATCACACCAATTTCCCTATTTAATTTTTCATCTCAAGTTCCAATGCCAATTGTTCTAGACAAGCAAGAACGTGCTATTTTACCAAAGCCTATAGAAAAATTAGTAGACACTCTACCTAAACCTGTTATAAGTCACAAAAATAGTGAAGTACAAAAACTGGAAAAAATGAATAAAGAAAAGAAAGAAGAGAAAACTGAAAAACCAAAGCTAGCTGTCTGTCCACCTGCTCCAGAGCAAAAGGAACACAGGAGAGTTAGAAGAAACAACACATCGAAGAATGCTAATGGGATGAGGCTTAAAAGAAAAGAATCTTCTAATGGTAGTAAGCAAAAGTCTAATGCTTCTATGGAACTGCCAGGAGGATTAACTGATGGTGTAAGAGTTGAAAACCACGCTTCTTCAGTCAAAGAGAGAGGTGTGTAAAGGTTCTCTCTCTCTTTTTTTCATTCCAGACTGGTTTTTTATCTGGATTCCATCATCAAGTGCTGGAATGACATGGCGGAATATCATCTAATACCAATTCCCGCTATACAAGCAACGAATAGAAAATAATGGAAAAAAGCCATACTGAAGTAAGTAAAATAGCGAGGTTTAGATGGCATTAAGATCAAAATTATTGGATGAAAAAGTGGTGAAATCAGCAAAAGAGATGCTGAAGAGAGTAAGAAATAATGCGTATGTTGCAAAAAAACTAAATGCTGTAATTGCAGCAAAAAAGCACAGTATAACAGCTGTAGCAAAAATATGTTGCATTTCGAGAAAGGCAATTACTACATGGATAAAGCACATAAAATTTGGAAGAGAAGAAAAATTATTTGCTCCACCTCAACGCCGTAGAAAAACTATATTGAACCAAAGTCAACTTGAACGAATTGAGTTGTGGATAGAGGAAAACCCCAATATTACTATTAGAGAAATGAGAATAAGAATCCAAGAAAGATTTGGTTTGAATATCAGAAAATCCGCAATACATCGTAATATGCAAAGAATGAAATTCTCATATATCACACCAAGACCAGTTCATAGTGGACAAGATAAAAACAAGCAAGAGGAGTTTAAAAAAAAACTCAATGAAACTATTGTCATGCATTCTGAAAAAGAGCTATTTTTCTTCGATGAATCACGGTTTGGTACACATTCGAAAGTTGGACATGGGTGGTTTAAAAAAGGCAGTAGGACACAGGTTAAGGTAAAATTAGGTAGGGAAAATTTTTATCTCTATAGTGCAGTTAATCCCAGAAATGGAGAGAATTTTAGCTTATTTGCACCAAACGTCAACACTGATTGTATAAATATATTCCTTGAACAGATGTCGCAATATTTAGGAATACGAAAGGCTTTTCTCTTGATGGATTGCGCTAGTTGGCATAAGTCAAAAAATTTAAAGGCACCTAAAAATATCGAAATTATATACCTACCACCATACTCACCTGAACTCAATCCTGTTGAGAGGTTTTGGTTATATATAAAACAGAACATTTTACGCAATAAAATCTACGATACAATTGTTCTGCTTGAATGCGCTTTGTGTAAATTTATTACCTCTCTTTCCCCTTCCAACGCTAATTCTGGATTAAAAAGAGAATAGAAAAGTCAGGAGAGTAGGGTAAACTCAACAAATAGAAAAAATAGATGAGGTTACCCATGGAAGATATAACAAAACTGTTTTGTCTGGTCGATGATTTTTGCAGAGATATAGAGAAAAATTTTGCAGATAAACTACTGCCAAACGGTAAAAAACCCACAAGAGTGCCAAAAATTACACATTCGGAAATTATCACAATAATCCTCCTGTATCAGCAATCTCCCTGTGAAAATTTTAAGGCTTTCTACCTGCATTACCTAACATCGCTCTACAAATCAGAGTTTTCGAAGTTGCCTTCATACACTAGGTTTGTTGCTCTAAAGCCCAGGGTTTTGTGGCATTTAGCCATGCTATTACAGTGCCTTTGCGGATGGTCAGAACTTACTGGAATCTCATACATAGATACAACTCCTATTGCAGTTTGCCATGCAAAAAGAATATCAAGAAATAAGGTTTTTGCTGGAATTGCAAAATTAAGCAAGAGTACATATGGCTGGTTTTTCGGCTTTAAACTACATTTGATAATTAACGAGAAAGGTGAAATTCAAGCTTTTACGCTTACAAGAGGTAATGTTGACGATAGAGAGCCTGTAGCAAACCTAACTAAGAAATTAACCGGTCTTTTGTTTGGTGATAAAGGCTATATTAAAAAAGAGCTTTTCCAAGAGTTGTTTAACCGCGGTTTGAAACTTGTTACCAAGGTGAAAAAGGGGATGAAAAACGCATTAATTTCACTACATGAAAAGATTTTGCTGAGAAAAAGGTCGATCATTGAGACGATTTTTGGCTACCTCAAAAATAGACTTGAAATTGAACATACTCGCCATAGATCTCCCGTTAATTTCTTGGTTCACATCTTTTCTACTCTCATTTCCTATTCCTTGAAATCCAAAAAGCCTTCCATTTCCTATACTTTCTTCCTTCCTTAATCCAGAATTAGCGTTTCCACGGTTAAACAACTCTGCTATGCTTCTTATTTGGTTCATTAATAATGAGAATTGGTATAAGCAATATACAAAAGCTACAAAATGATAATATATCAACAGTGGTCATTAATCATGAAAGAGACACCTTAATACCATATCCTGCACAATTAGCAAAAGGACTAGAAGATAATCAATCGTTAAATAGAAATTTGACCAAAATCGTTAATTTGAAAAGCTTTGAATATGACCCGCACAACGGAGTTTTATCTGGTTGGGAATTGGATGAAAATTTAGCTGATCTAATACTTAATAAAACAATGAATAGATAGTATTTACAAAAAACTGTATATTTTTTGGTAAATCGACTATGTTAAACATATGCAAAAACGTAATATAACTATTTGTTGTGTAATACTTTTTATAATAGGGGCATTATTTTTGATGCGTCCTATGATTGTTCCGTGTCTAATATCCGTTTTTGTTGCACATTTGTTTAACCCTCTAGTAACCAAGTTTGAAAAATACAGAATACCGCGTTCATGTTCTGTAGTTTTTATAACACTTGCCTTATTGATAGCTTTTATATTAGTTATTACATTTGTTTTACCTATTATATATTTTCAAATTACTTTAATATTAAATTTCTTAGTAAATAAGATACCTTCATTAAAGCTTAAAGTGATTCCTTCTGTGCTAGAATTTCTTAATATAAAAACTGAAGATGGTTTATTTGATCATTTGTCTAAAAATCTAGTAGAAAATTACAGTGATTATATATCTTATTTTATAAATGCTCTTAGCATGGGCAGTAATCTTATAATTCAAGTGCTAAATTCAAGCTTTAATTTGATTTACATGGTATCATTAATAGCTATTACGCTTGTGGTGTTTTTTTATGTATTACGTGATTGGCCTGCAATTGTAGAAAAGGCTAATAAACTAATTCCCATTCTTTACAGAGAAAAAGCTGCAGGTTATTGTTCCAAAGTAGATTTCATTATATCTAATTACCTAAGGGGACAGTTAAACGTATGTATAATCATGGTGATCTTTTACTCCGTGGGCCTTAGCATGATTGGGCTGAAGCATTCTGTAGCTATTGGAATTTTATCAGGAATATTAACATTTATACCCTATATAGGGCCATTATTATACACTATTATCGGATTTTTGAGCGCCATTACTCAATTTAGTGGATGGTTTGAAAGTGCTGCTGTCTTGCTATTATTTAGTGTTGGTCAATTAATAGATTCAAGCATATTAGTGCCTTTATTAATAGGAAAAAAAGTTCATATACATCCAACTATCATTATTTTAGGAGTTGTCATATGCACCTCATATTTTGGGTTTATGGGTATATTATTTTTTATTCCAATAATAGCAATGTTCAGTGTATTAGTAGAATATGCAGTCAATAAATATTTTGAAAGTGAGCTTTATAAAAATGGCTAATTAGTTCACGATAAAAAAAGGATCTCTGATACATTTGAGAGATGCAAGTAAATTTTTATGCAAAAATTATTATCAAAAAGTAGTAATGTAAGAGGCTTTACGTGCAATTAAATTTATTTAACAATAATCAAGTTGATTATTGTTGGCAAAATTATATCACCTTAGATGAAAATAAGCACGTATATAACTCAATAGTTAATGATTCATCTTGGAAATGCCTGATTCTTTTTGGACCTAACAGCTCTGGGAAAACTCACCTTGCTCATATCTGGCAATCAAAAAACGATGCTATTTTCATTGATGTAAATAATTTTGTAAGCGAAATGAGGTACAGCGATGCGTTTATTTTAGAAGATGTACAAAACATTAAAGATGAGGAAATGTTGTTACATTGTTATAATTACATGAAAGAAAATGATAAGAGACTGCTAATTACTTCTTCGATTTTACCGAAAAAGCTTAACTTCAAACTAAAAGATTTAAGCTCGCGAATATTATCAACTATCAGCGTAAAAATTTTACCTGCAAGCGAAGAATTATTAAGAATTATGCTAATAAAACAATTTTCAGATAAACAGTTAAAAATTGATCTAAAGGTAATTGATTATATTCTAGCAAGAATAGAACGTTCTTTCCACAGCATTAATAAAGTTATAGAAAAAATAGATAATGAATCTATAGGATCAAATGTAACCATTCCTTTTATTAACACTTTATTAAAAAAAAGTGCCAATTGATTCCTTTTTTTGTAAAGTATTTATTACATATATTAAAAATTTATTAATACCCATACAATAATGAAGTTGAAATCACTATTTCTTTATGTTAAAATTATAATAAATACTATGATATAATAAAAATAAACAGACATAGCTAAGGGAAATTTTATACGATAGTAAAACTTACTTTACAGGATGTTTTTTATAGACTCAATGTGATAATTGAAATATGGTAAAAATAAGATCAAATTTAAAAAAAAGGTTAAAACAAAGGTTTGTAGTACTTACTTTATTGATAAATGCTTTGTTTATCTCATATTTTCTTATAAAAAACACAAAAAATACTTTCAATCAAATTATAGTCAAAGAAATAAATATAGGAGCTGATAATGAAAAATAAACAACCACAAAATAAAAAAGAGAATCTTTACATCACGTATTACATAGATGCTTTGGTTTCCGAAAAATCCTCTACACAAAATACTTTGGAAAGTTATCGTTCAGATTTACACCAACTTGAAAAATTCTTACTAGAAGGAGGCACTACCTTAGTTGGTGCAAGTAAAGCTAATATTAAAGATTATGTAAACTTTTTACGTACACAAAAGAAATATAAAACTAGCTCTATATCAAGAAAAATATCTGCTATCAAAAATTTCTATAAGTGCCTATTTAATGATGGAATAATAGATTTTAATCCAGCACCGGCTAATGATAATGAATTAAGAAATCCAAAGGTTTCCCGTCCTTTGCCTAAGTATTTAAGTGTTCAAGAAATATTTTTGCTCATAGAAACAGTAAAAAAATCAGCAAGCGGATCGAATAAAGAGATAAGCAGTAAAAGGCTATGTGCAATTTTAGATATTCTTTACTCTTCCGGGATGCGTGTTTCTGAACTAATTAATATGAAGTTATGTGAAGTATTACATTTAGTAAACGGTAATGGTAAAGAAGGCTATATAATAATAAAGGGAAAAAGTAGCAGAGAAAGGCAAATCCTTTTTAATGAGCAAGCATTGCAAAGTCTTAAAAATTATTTATCAATTCGTGACAATCTACTTCCTAACAACAAAAAATCTGATTGGCTATTCCCAGGTGATAAACCTAATAAACCCATTACAAGGCAAAGAGTTGGTCAATTAATAAAGGAATTAGCAAGAAAGTGCGATATTGATGAAAATAAAATCTCTCCACATGTGATTAGGCATTCTCTTGCTACCCATCTACTGAATAGCGGAGCAAATATTGTGCTGATACAAAAAATTCTTGGCCATACTAATCTTTCTACAACACAAATATATACTCATATTGCTAACGAAAAGTTAAAGGACAAATTAGCTGATTCTCATCCTATTACTCAGATGATCAATAATTAAACTTATTGCTTTTAGTTTTGTAGTAAAGTTAAATTCAAATAAGTTTACGTGTGTTTGTGATTGCAAGTTTATTATTTAATTTACTCCTTATATTATGGGAAGTATTCTATACTTTAATTACTCTCCCTGTAATTTTCTTTCCTGAGTGTGTAATAACCATTTTCCTTGTTTGCTCGGTGAGAGTTGTATTATTCATGTTGCGTTTATTATGTGGCATTAAATATGAAGTGAGGGGAATGGAAAACATTCCTAAGCAACCTTTTATAATTGCATCTAAACACCAATCTCCATTTGAAACATTTATTTTTATACTACTCTTTAGAAAAGCAGTTTTTATTTTAAAACGTGAATTGAAATGGATTCCATTCATTGGTTTACATCTTATAGCGCTGAAAATGATTTTTATTAACCGTTCAGATGGTATCAGTTCTATACGCCATATAATTAAACTAGCAAAAATGCATATAAAAGAAAATAGAAGCATAATAATATTTCCTGAAGGCACAAGAACGACTATAAACCAAAATATAAAATATCAATCGGGTATTGCTGCTTTATATAGCGTATTATCTGTTCCTGTGTTACCGGTTGCTTTAAACACTGGTTTGTTTTGGCCAAAAAGCATACTTTCTCTGAGAAAGAATCCCGGAAAGGCAGTAATAGAAATATTGCCCCCAATATATCCTGGGTTAAACAAAAATGAATTCTTGCAAAGTCTAGAAAAAATTATTGAAGAGAGAAGCAGTAGATTAACCATAGAAAAAACTGATATTGCAAATTAACAAAAAAACTTTATAATTAAAAAAAAGTACAGTATTTTAGGTATTAACATATGGCAAATCATAAGAGTGCTAAAAAAATGGTAAAGGTAATAGCAAAGCGCACTTTGATGAATAAGATGCGGAAAAGTAAAACTCGCACCGCTATTAGAAAATTGGTTGATATAATCAAGTCTGGCGACAAAGAAAATGTTGTTCTGGCATTTCGTAATGCTGAATCTAATTTACACAAGTGTGTGAATAAAGGTGTTATTCATAGGAATACTGCTGCACGTAAAATAAGTCGCTTAAATGCAAAAGTAAAAGCATTGATGACCGCTTAATACGGTTAATGTAAAGTTAACTGTATTAATATATACTTTTTAGTTTGTATATTCTGTATAAAATTAAGTAGCTCAAGTGATGGATAAAAAAGCATTATTGGAACTAAGTAATGGGTCAAAGATTGATCTGCCCGTATTAAGTGGAACAGTAGGTCCTGACGTGTTAAATATTAAGGATTTATATAAGACGACGGGATTATTCACTTATGATCCGGGGTTTGTTTCCACAGCTTCATGCTCTTCCACAATTACATTCATTGATGGAGATGAAGGAGTTCTTAAGTATAGGGGACATGATATAGCTGATTTGGCAGAGAATAATAGTTTTACTGCTGTGATTTATTTATTGCTCTATGGTGAACTACCCAGTTCAGAGCAACACAAAAAATTTCTTCTCAAAATACAAGAATCATCCAAAGTATCAGAGCAAGTTACAAATGTAATTAAAGCATTTCCAAAGACTGCTCATCCTATGTCGATTTTAGTTGCATGTTTTGCAAATTTGTCAGCATCTTACCATGAAACACATGGCAACAATGTCAATGGTGAAGATTTAGATTTTGGAATTTCTGCAATAGCACAAGTTCCTGCAATTGTTGCAATGATTTATAGACATATCAACAATCAGGAATTCACAAATGCTAATAATAAATTAAGTTATAGTGAGAATTTCTTAAATATGATATTTGGCAGTGCTGTTAATAATACCCTTTTTGTAAAAGCTCTGGATAAAATATTTACTCTCCATGCTGATCATGAACAGAATGCTTCTACAGCAGCTGTCAGATTGGTAGGGTCAGCTGGTTCTAATCTATTTGCAAGCCTGTCTGTAGGAGTTGCTACACTTTGGGGTCCAGCACACGGTGGAGCTAATGAGGCAGTTATAAATATGCTCAAAGAGATAGAGCAAAGTGGAGGTGTAGATAGATTCATTCAGAAAGCTAAAAATGATAAAGATCCATTTAAGCTAATGGGATTTGGACATCGTGTTTATAAAAACTATGATCCGCGCGCGCTTATATTAAAGGATGCTTGTCATGAGATTTTAAGCAAACTAGAGCAAAACAATGAATTACTTGAAATTGCAAAAAAACTTGAAGAAATAGTTTTAAAGGATGAGTATTTTATTACACGTAAGTTGTATCCAAATGTTGATTTTTATTCAGGTATAATAATGAATGCTATTGGTATCCCTTCAAGTATGTTTACACTCATTTTTGCACTTGCAAGAACCACTGGTTGGGTTGCCCAGTGGTACGAAATGGTAAACGATAAAGAAACCAAGATTTGTAGGCCAAGGCAGCTCTACCTTGGCAAATAAACTTTCATTCACAATTCATCTTTGAATAGCCTAATTTCCTTTAGCTATAAAATACGACAAATTGGTTTTTTATTAGTTGATGTCTGCTTTTTTGCAGAACATTGGTCAGGCTGTGATATAGAAGGTTGGTTAAATGTTGTTTTGGGCTTATTAAAAGAAGGTCGTGCTGAAGAAAGGCCAAAGCCACTATCTTTAGCCGAAGCATCATCCCCACCTTTACCTTCACCATAGTAGTCGGGCCTAAGGAATTTGCTTGAGTTTTTAGCATGTGATTTACCTATAACTGAATTCTTAGGTGAATCACCAAAACCACTATCTGCACTTGTATCTGCACTTGGTCCATCCGTCCCTACTTTTTCAGGAGGGACAAGAATTTGTGGTTTCATATCTGGCACACGCGCAGGATTAATGGACAGTTTATAATCCTTATTGATTACAGAGCTCTCTGTGATCTTATTCATCACACAGTAAGAAATGTCTGGGTTAGCAAAATCTATTCCGTACAATCCTTTACTATCACTATTCAATAGAGACTTCTGCGAAGTATAAGCTTCAACATTATTTAATACATCCATACCAAACATATTATTAACGTGATTCACTTCCTCTTTTGTTAAATATCTATTACCATTACTACCACTTATAATAGGAATTAAAACTGAATCTTCATCACCCCCTAAGTAAGAGTTACGCACCATAAAATCAACTTGTATGTTTGCTTTACGAAGCAAATCAACCACTGCAAATTTCAGCATGTCAATAACTCCAATCTCGCCTTTTGGAGCATCAAAACAACGACATATCAAGGATGCTCTATGTTTTACTATGTCTTGAACAAACTTAAGATCATCAAAAACGCCTTTCTTTAAATATACATAATGCCCCTTCTCTTCTAAAAAACCCTTAAATCTTTTAGGACTATTTTCATAACTTTCCATTCTCGATGAGAATGATTTTACAAAAGAGTCTTTTAATTCTTGATCATCAAAGCCCTTACAGTATAAATAATATTTTCTGTCAAAACTCACATCGTATAAATTGTTTTCCACATAATCTGGACCTTTAGGATGATCGTCTATAATACTCTCTATTGTGAATCTTATAAGTTCATTAGCTAGCAAATATTTTAGATTACAAACTACCTCTTTTTCAATTGGCACTGAAAACCTATGTCTGCTATTATCTGTAGTCCATTTTCCTTGATTGAAGTTAAAAGGAAAAGAGTCTGTATAAAAAAGATCATTGGCAGCCTTTTCGACAAAAACTTTTTCATCCTCATCTTCATTATCTCCACAAAACTTTCCTACTATACTCTCTCTCATATTTTTCAAGTAGTCTTTGCGCTGACCAATATTCATATCTTTATCAAATGAGAGAACAACATGATCTTTTTCTATAGTGAGATTAGTAATAGCAGTATTATCAGAAAGAAGAACACTATTAAACGCTTTTACTAATTCTCGATTTATTTTACTTTTATTGGGCATAACGCCACCTCTCTAATTAATCAACATAATTACTTACCACTCCTACTGGTGCCCTGACCACTAGATTGATTTTTCTTTCTTTCCTCTTCACGTCTAATCATGTCTCTAAAATCATCTATTTTCTTTGGATCTATTTTGCTCAGATCAACCCTTCCTCCTCCTGGAGCAGTATTATCAAATACTCTTTTGCCTGAACCATTGTTACCATGCATATCAACCTCTAAATTAAATTATTATGTAATGAGTATATTAAGAATCAATTATTAGCACAAGCAGTTTTTTAACATAAATTTTATTCACCATTTTTATACTCCTGGATTCCAGACTGGGATGACAAGAGAAGAAGTGCTGGAATAACAACTTTTTAAATTAAGTTTTCTGGATCCCAGTGTCAGCTACTTGGATGACAACGGAGGGGCCACTTGCATGACAGCCTTTTAAAATTGGTATGACACCTTTTTGGTACACAACCTTTGGTGCATTATGCACTCAAGACAATGTCATTCCAGCACTTCCTCTCTTGTCATTCAAGTAGCCTCTTTGGTGTCATCAAGTAGCTCCTTTTAACGCTAATTCTGGATTAAGGAAGGAAGAAAGTATAGGAAATGGAAGGCTTTTTGGATTTCAAGGAATAGGAAATGAGAGTAGAAAAGATGTGAACCAAGAAATTAACGGGAGATCTATGGCGAGTATGTTCAATTTCAAGTCTATTTTTGAGGTAGCCAAAAATCGTCTCAATGATCGACCTTTTTCTCAGCAAAATCTTTTCATGTAGTGAAATTAATGCGTTTTTCATCCCCTTTTTCACCTTGGTAACAAGTTTCAAACCGCGGTTAAACAACTCTTGGAAAAGCTCTTTTTTAATATAGCCTTTATCACCAAACAAAAGACCGGTTAATTTCTTAGTTAGGTTTGCTACAGGCTCTCTATCGTCAACATTACCTCTTGTAAGCGTAAAAGCTTGAATTTCACCTTTCTCGTTAATTATCAAATGTAGTTTAAAGCCGAAAAACCAGCCATATGTACTCTTGCTTAATTTTGCAATTCCAGCAAAAACCTTATTTCTTGATATTCTTTTTGCATGGCAAACTGCAATAGGAGTTGCATCTATGTATGAGATTCCAGTAAGTTCTGACCATCCGCAAAGGCACTGTAATAGCATGGCTAAATGCCACAAAACCCTGGGCTTTAGAGCAACAAACCTAGTGTATGAAGGCAACTTCGAAAACTCTGTTTGTAGAGCAATGTTGGGTAATGCAGGTAGAAAGCCTTAAAATTTTCACAGGGAGATTGCTGATACAGGAGGATTATTGTGATAATTTCCGAATGTGTAATTTCTGGCACTCTTGTGGGTTTTTACCGTTTGGTAGTAGTTTATCTGCAAAATTTTTCTCTATATCTCTGCAAAAATCATCGACCAGACAAAACAGTTTTGTTATATCTTCCATGGGTAACCTCATCTATTTTTTTCTATTTGTTGAGTTTACCCTACTCTCCTGACTTTTCTATTCTCTTTTTAATCCAGAATTAGCGTTGGAAGGGGAAAGAGAGGTAATAAATTTACACAAAGCGCATTCAAGCAGAACGATTGTATCGTAGATTTTATTGCGTAAAATGTTCTGTTTTATATATAACCAAAACCTCTCAACAGGATTGAGTTCAGGTGAGTATGGTGGTAGGTATATAATTTCGATATTTTTAGGTGCCTTTAAATTTTTTGACTTATGCCAACTAGCGCAATCCATCAAGAGAAAAGCCTTTCGTATTCCTAAATATTGCGACATCTGTTCAAGGAATATATTTATACAATCAGTGTTGACGTTTGGTGCAAATAAGCTAAAATTCTCTCCATTTCTGGGATTAACTGCACTATAGAGATAAAAATTTTCCCTACCTAATTTTACCTTAACCTGTGTCCTACTGCCTTTTTTAAACCACCCATGTCCAACTTTCGAATGTGTACCAAACCGTGATTCATCGAAGAAAAATAGCTCTTTTTCAGAATGCATGACAATAGTTTCATTGAGGTTTTTTTTTAAACTCCTCTTGCTTGTTTTTATCTTGTCCACTATGAACTGGTCTTGGTGTGATATATGAGAATTTCATTCTTTGCATATTACGATGTATTGCGGATTTTCTGATATTCAAACCAAATCTTTCTTGGATTCTTATTCTCATTTCTCTAATAGTAATATTGGGGTTTTCCTCTATCCACAACTCAATTCGTTCAAGTTGACTTTGGTTCAATATAGTTTTTCTACGGCGTTGAGGTGGAGCAAATAATTTTTCTTCTCTTCCAAATTTTAGATGCTTTATCCATTCAGTCAAAGCAGTCCTTGAAATTTTACATATTCTTGCCACAGCGCTTATACTACTTTCTTTTCCTGCTATCACCGCTTGTAACTTTTTTGAAACATATGCGTTATTTCTGACCTTTTTTAACATTTCTTTCGCCAAATTTACAACTTTTTCGTCTAACAGTTTTGACCTTAATGCCATTTATACCTCTCTATTTTATCTACTCTAGTATCACTTCTTTCCCATTATTGTCTATCTGTTCTTTACATAGTGGGAACTGGTATAAGATGCTGGAATGGTCTATTTTTGAGATTTTATCAATAGATTGCTGCCTATCTTCTTGATTGCGCTCTTGATATAGTGTGACTTTTTTTTAAAGTAATTTTTAGCTGTTTTAGTCTATACCAAATTGAATTTATTCCAAATCCAAGATTTTGTTTCATCTCTGCCAGAGTATGATCTGGATTCTTTGTAACATATTCTTCGAGTATTTTTGGGTCTATTTTTCGAATAAAGCTACCGTTTTAGATGGCTTTAGGCTTTCACCAGCAGCTTTCTTTTTTAACCAGCGGTACAGCGTTGCTATTCCTATCTCCATGAGCTCTGCTATCTCAACCTTTGCCTTCCCTTTTTCTATCATCAATACTGCCTTTTCCCTTAAATCCACACTATATGCCATTATAACTCAAATACTTTATTATACCTTTATCATTTACTTTAGGAAATACTATACCAACATGAACTGATAATGCTTCCGCTATAACTTTTAATTTTTTAGTTGGAATGCCACATGTTCCTTGCTCGTATCTTAGCAACATATGATACTTTATACCTGTTTTCTCTACTAAATCTTTTAGGGTATACTTTTGTTTTAGCCTCCAGCTTCTTATTTTTTGTGCTATTTTGTATCTTGCAGGGCTAATGTTCTTTGTATTATTGTTCACTATTTTTACGGAAATAAACATATATACCCTGCTAGAAAATTTTTTGCTATAGCTTAACTTTATTGAGGAAAAGTTTCCGATTGTTTAAAGCTTTCGAGAGGTTTCTTTACTACCTCCACACACCCTATTAACCCATGATAATGCTTCATTATTACTAATCGCCTTTATTTCTTCTTTTACCTTTTCTTTACTCCACTTACCACTCCTAGGGAAACTTCCTTTTTCTACTGCTTCTGTGACTGTCATTCCTCCAAAAAAACACCCTTTTCCTATAGTTTCCCCTTTTTTTTGTAGTTCAGACCACATTTCTTTATCTGCTACTCTAATCTCTACTTGACGATCATTTCTTGCATTATGGCATATTACAATTTTTAGGCTACCAATACTTGTGGGAAATGCTACCTCAAAAGCACTATTGTCAGACACATCAACATAATTCCTTTCACCTTCTTTTCCACTTTTAACCTCAACCTTACTATTCCCAATTTCTATAACATCACCTCCTAATTTTACCTCTCCTGTGGTTAATCCTAAATTTTTTGTACCTTCCAATATTCTTGCAATATTTACCTTACTACTCTCAGAAAATTTCATAAAAAACGTCTGATTATCTATTTCCACGTCTTCTATGATTCCTTCATTTTCAATAGCACTTTCACCAATTTCTCTCAGTTCTTTTAGCAACTCATCTATCTGTGGACGAATCTCTTGATAGAGTTTGTTATGCATTTCAATTATTCCCTTATCCTGCAATAGATCGTAACTGAATATCGCTCCATTTAGCATTAATTCACATATTATATCTTCCTTCTCATTTTCTTTGCATTTGATCAAAGACATTTTCGATATCACCGTATCAGCAAAACTCTTCTGTCCTTCGCTATGCGCATTTATCCTTATTCCAGCGCTTAGTGCCTGGTCTATCACTTTGTTCAGTTCATCTACGCTTTTTGCCTTTACTACTCTACTTTTAAACCATCTTAATTCTGCATTTTCACTTGCACTTAGCTCTATCTTGCTTAAGGTTGGAATAAACGGATTTTGACGATTTGAAGATTTTGTGTTATAAATCTTACGTCCTTCTCCAAGATTGATTGATTTTTCAGAAGCATCGCTAGGGGAAGGCACACCTTCAGGATTCTCAAACCTGCTTTTATCATCAAATATTTTCGGATCAATCTCGTCTACAAATACAGGCTGCTGATTTTTTTTGCCAGTACGCCTTATACCTTCAATAGCACTATATAGTCCTTTTGGTAACTTTTTAGAATCAATGATTAACTCATAAGTATTTCCATCTGTATCATCAAATGATACTGTTTTTTTAGTAGTCATATAGCCTCCTATTAAGCATGTTATTCAAGTCTAAAGAGCAATTTATTGCTTTATAATTAACTTAATACGCAAATTATAAAAAGATCTTGTATATTTTGCAACTATTTCTAATAAAATAATAGCTTTATCAGGACTTTTATTCTTTAACTACAACTTAATATACAAACTATACAAAGATCTTTTATATTTTGTAATTCTCCAATATCTCTCTCCAGATTCTTGACTTAGTTTTCTTGCTACTGTGTGGTAGCCAAACTTCTCAAGCAATTGAAATTTGATTTATAACAACTCTCTTTCCTTAAAGCTGCAATATCCTTTGTCTGTCATAATAATGTGATCCTCTAACTCAATTCCCACTCCTTGACATGCTGACACTAATTCTCTAGTCATTACTTTATCATCTTCTGATGGTTCTAAACTCCCTCCTGGATGGTTATGAGCTAATATTATTGACGCTGCTTCCATTGATAACGCCTTTTTTACCACTTTCCTTTCAGATAGGTGTACTTCATCTATTGTACCAAAATACACTTCATCTCTTATCAAACGGTTCTGTTTATCCAAGTATATTATCTGGACAGCTTCTTTTGCTGAAAAGCCTATGTTTACCCTTACATACTCTATCAGCTTTTCTTGGCTATCCATTACTGGGCCTCTCTTTAATCCTTCTCTGAGTGCTCTTTTATAAGCTTCTTTAACACATTCAATTGCTGCAGCTGCATGTTCGGTCATTCCTTCTATCATTTTCAGATCATCGATTTCTCGTCCCAAAATTTCTCCTATTCCTGGACAATTATCCATTAGAGTTTTAGTAACATCTTGTGCTTGCTTTCTGTCGTGAACTGCTCCTAGAAGCACTGACACTATCTCACGATCAAATAGAGCACCTCCTCCTCCGCTTTGTAGTACTCTTTCTATTTCTTCTGTAAGTTTTTCACTATTATTCATAAAATATACTCCTCGTTAATAACAAATTATTTTTAATTATTTACTGCTGTTTTTTATCAGCATTGGCATAGAGCCATAGCTTTTGAGTGAAGTCAAATCAATTTTTCAATCTTTTTTACTTATTTTTTCATGGATAGGTAAAGATATTAATATATATTTGTTTTCAAGTTATGTAAAAAGGTTGTTGTTAATCAATTATTTTAGAAATAACATCAGTAGAAAAACCTAACTGAAGTAAATTATTTGCAACTTTCATTTCCTCTATTTTGTAAATCTTTTCTTTGTAAATTTGCTTTCTTTGCAAGAAAAATTCTGCCCATATATTTAGCTCATCTCGTGATTCTTGATTGTCAATTTTTCTATATTCCCTCGCCCAACTTAATAAATCATTTTCTGCTTCACCATCTTCATAATTATCTTCTTCCTTTATCAGATCTTCAGCATTCACTGATAATTCTCTTGCTATCTCCCACAACCTTTCACTTAAAAGAGTAACACTACCTTGCTCATAATGATGTATCTGTGAGGGACCTACATCTAGCTTTTTTGCTAATTCTTCTTGTGTATAGCCTCTGATTATTCTCCACTTCTTGATCTCTTGTCCTCCATTTTGACTTGTACAGCCGATACTATCTTTATCAGCATATTCTTCAGTTGATAAGCCCGTTGCTCGATAGATAATGTCATTATCAAACTCTGCCTTAACTAGATTCTTTGCAATTCTTATTCTTGCTGCTTTGATATTACTTTCCTTTTCAGCTTGAATAGATTGGGTCAAAGCATAAACCACCTTGCGTAGTTCTCGCTCTCCTATTTGTATGTATCTTTGCATTAGATTATACATTGCTTGTTCCTTAGCTTTATCAAAACAGCTATTTTCTCTTAGCACCTTTCGTTTGGGAAATAGATTTCTAATAGGAACTGATAATGCATCTGCTAATATTTTTAACTTCCCAATTGGAATGCCACATGCTCCTTGCTCATATCTTAGCAGCGTATGATAGTTTATGTTTACTTTGCCTGCTAAATCTTTCAGAGTATATTTTCTCTTTAACCTCCAGCTTCTTACTTTGTGTTCTATCTGATACCTTATCGAGATGTTTGTCATAAATATTATACGGGTTAACATTACGTTTAATTGTTGAATATTTCTTCAGAATTGCGTATAATTATTAATGCTTTTTATCTTACTTTCTCATGGCTCTTTCTAAGTTTCTCGATCCAAAAAATGATGTTGCGTTTCGGCGTATCTTTGGTACTGAAAAGAATAAAGATATCCTCATTCACTTTCTAAATGATATTTTGAGCTTTACTGGCAAAAATGCAATACAGGATATAGAGTTTTTAAGTACTATTCAAGATCCTGATATTGCATCTAAAAAGCAAAGTATTGTTGATGTGCTATGTAGAGATTCTACAGGAGTGCAATGGATAATTGAGATGCAGGTCGCTAAAACCAAAGGCTTTGAAAAACGTGCCCAATACTACGCAGCTAAAGCTTACTCAAGACAAGCGGATAAAGGTGATCAATACCATGACCTTAAGGAAATTATCTTTATTGCTATAGCAGATTGTATACTATTTCCGGATAAGGCTGAGTATAAATCAAAACACACCATTCGGGATGAAGATACTAATGAACATGATCTAAAAGATTTTTATTTTGTATTTATTGAGCTGCCTAAATTTCCAAAAACCAAAGAAGATCAGCTTTCAAGTATAGTTGAAAAATGGGTCTACTTTTTTAGATATGCAGATGAAACTAGTGAAGAAGAGTTAGAAAGAATAATAGGAAGTGATCTAATAATTAAAAGAGCATATGAAGAACTCAATAGGTTCAACTGGTCAGAAAAAGAATTTATTGCCTATGAACAAGAGATCAAGCGTATTCGTGATGAACAGGCTGTCCTTGCTCAAAAACTTGATGATGCTAAACATGAAGGTAGACAAGAAGGTAGACAAGAAGGTATTCAAATCGGCGAGGAAAGGGGTATTCAAATCGGCGAAGAAAGAGGTAGAGAAGAAGGTGAAATGAAAGCTAAAATAGCAGTGGCACAGAACCTACTTAAAGCTGGAGTTTCAGTTGATATTATCTCACAGTCTACTGGCTTATCTATAGATGAAATAAAAAAACTTTAAAAGTAATATTTTCATTGTTATGGTCACTATCTTAAAATAGTATTAACTATACTTTTTCCAGAATAGAAAGCACTTGAATGGTCTACAAATAGATGCCTTACTGTGAGTGGTATAAGGTAAAAGAATTTAGTTATCCTCTTCCTTTATAACCCACAGCACTTTCTGTAGAAACAGAACTCAAATTTGTATTAGGTTCGCCATCTCCATAAAGAATATTACCTTTTGTTATTGCTTTCTCAACAGTTGAGTGGATAGTATCTATCCTTTCCTTCATAATTTTATCCTTGGACAATAAATCTACTGAGTATCTTTGCTTTTCCTTGGTGTATAGTCTAATAGCAAGATCAGCTCACATTACAGTACTATTTACTATGTCACTATTTATCTCTGGTAGTGCTATATTTCGATTTTCGCCTTGATTATCTACTGTAGGCATGCTGTAACTGAAATTATTTTGATCATAAAACTGATTCTGAATTACAGGCTTAGCTTCATCATCTTGAGGATAAATTTTATTAGATTGTTGTGCCTCAAACCATTTACCTATAGAATTTCTCACCCAACCAATCAAGTTGTTTATAAATGAAGTTGGTCTGCTAGCTGCACTCTTTACATTACCTTCTATATCTCTTCTATTCCTTATGAAGGATTTCACACTTGTCTCAGTCGAATTACTTGCCTCAGTTGCCTCAGTAGAATTGTTGAAACTATTGATAATATTAGCAGTATTGTTTCTATACTCTTCTTTTAAATCATCAAAACTTCTTACATTATTTAACTCATCCTTTATTGTTACTTCTTTATTTGCAAATCTAATAGTTAGTGTTTCCATTTCTTTGTTTTTATAAAATTCACTGAGTATCAAACTTGCATTGTTATTAAAGGTCATTATTAGATCGTTTTCTAATTTACTGAAAGTATAATCTTCAATTTTCTGTGATATAATAACCTTATTATTCTTATCTACGTTTTCTGCCGCTATTCTAATGATTTCCTCGTTGTGATCGAATACTAAAGGTAGTGGTCTTAACTTAAATTCCTCTATTTTCATTGGTACGTGATTCATAATTACATGTAATCTGTCATACCAATTTGGTAATAGACCATTCTTTAATCTTATACCAATTCTCATTATTAATGAACCAAATAAGAAGCATAGCAGAGTTGTTTAACCGTGGAAGGGGAAAGAGAGGTAATAAATTTACACAAAGCGCATTCAAGCAGAACAATTGTATCGTAGATTTTATTGCGTAAAATGTTCTGTTTTATATATAACCAAAACCTCTCAACAGGATTGAGTTCAGGTGAGTATGGTGGTAGGTATATAATTTCGATATTTTTAGGTGCCTTTAAATTTTTTGACTTATGCCAACTAGCGCAATCCATCAAGAGAAAAGCCTTTCGTATTCCTAAATATTGCGACATCTGTTCAAGGAATATATTTATACAATCAGTGTTGACGTTTGGTGCAAATAAGCTAAAATTCTCTCCATTTCTGGGATTAACTGCACTATAGAGATAAAAATTTTCCCTACCTAATTTTACCTTAACCTGTGTCCTACTGCCTTTTTTAAACCACCCATGTCCAACTTTCGAATGTGTACCAAACCGTGATTCATCGAAGAAAAATAGCTCTTTTTCAGAATGCATGACAATAGTTTCATTGAGTTTTTTTTTAAACTCCTCTTGCTTGTTTTTATCTTGTCCACTATGAACTGGTCTTGGTGTGATATATGAGAATTTCATTCTTTGCATATTACGATGTATTGCGGATTTTCTGATATTCAAACCAAATCTTTCTTGGATTCTTATTCTCATTTCTCTAATAGTAATATTGGGGTTTTCCTCTATCCACAACTCAATTCGTTCAAGTTGACTTTGGTTCAATATAGTTTTTCTACGGCGTTGAGGTGGAGCAAATAATTTTTCTTCTCTTCCAAATTTTATGTGCTTTATCCATGTAGTAATTGCCTTTCTCGAAATGCAACATATTTTTGCTACAGCTGTTATACTGTGCTTTTTTGCTGCAATTACAGCATTTAGTTTTTTTGCAACATACGCATTATTTCTTACTCTCTTCAGCATCTCTTTTGCTGATTTCACCACTTTTTCATCCAATAATTTTGATCTTAATGCCATCTAAACCTCGCTATTTTACTTACTTCAGTATGGCTTTTTTCCATTATTTTCTATTCGTTGCTTGTATAGCGGGAATTGGTATAACTTCTCTTCTTTTTCGCTCACTAGATGAATCTGATAAGCACTCTTCTGCTAAAATTTCAAGTCGAAACCACTCTGGATCAGGACTATTACGCATCCCCGTTAAAGCTTCTTTTATTTCCTCTAAATTACTTCTAAGAATTTTAGGAAATGCTCGTTTCAAATTGTCCTCTAAATAAAAAATAAAATCAGGATGAACATCATTCCAATCCAATCTTTCAAAAATCCCAACTTGTTGATCAGGATCCAACTTTTCTATATATTCGAGTAAAGGGTCTAATAAATCTTTATTTTCAGAAGCAGCAAGTTGTACTAGGTAAGGTTGGTAATAATCAGAGCTACTGCGTGCTTCACCTATAATATTCATGATCTGATCGTTAGTCATGTCTTCAAGTAAAATATCAACTGTTCCTGGATTATCATTTATTGCCAAGAATAAAGGAGACCCGTGTTTTCCAATATTGTCTGGATTAATAATTTCAATCAATCTACTGAGCTCTTTATCTTTTACGTACTTGAGTAAAAGTTCAATTATATTTGTGTTATCGTTTTCAATTGCTAAACATAATGGTAAATTACCTTCTTGATCTAAAGTATTAATGGTTCTAATCAGATCGTTTAAATTTTCTTCTCTACTGTTTAATAAAACCTCGGCTATTTTATCAAAACCTTCCTTGGCTGCTATATGCAATACTGTATTTTTATTCCCATTATTAATACTTTCTATAGCTTTAAACATATCATCACCATTTGCTCCTTTTTCTAAAAGCAATTCAGCTATCTTCCATTCATTAGTCTCATCAGCGTAACTTAAAGGTCTCCAACCAAAAATGTTATCAGTAGCACTAACATCTACTACATCTTTATTTTCTAATAGAATTTTGACAATACCATAATAACCATAAGCAGCAGCTAAATGAAGTGGTGTTCTTCCTCCTCTATCAGTGGTGTTAATAATACTGCTGTCTTGTTCTAATAAATTTTTAACTTTTTCTTCATCATTACTTAAGACTGCATTATGTATTGTATACTTATTTTCTCCTTCTTTATCTTTAGCCAACATAAGATCAAAGAAATGCCTTATTACTTCATTTTCCCTGTTAAATATATACTTAAGCAGAAAATCACGTATTGCCTGCTTTCTTACATCTTCTGATTCAGGTAGATTAACTGCCAAATTAGCTAATTTCTTTGCAGCAAAATATTCTGCAAATGTGCGGTGAACGAAAATAGGTTTGTTATCATCAGAAATCCTATCAATAATTCCATTCTTTTCATTAGCGTTCTTTATCATTTCTACTAAGTGATTCACTTTTTCTAAAATACCTTCTTCTGATTCGGAAAATAATTTTTTTAGTTCTTCTACTTTGAATAAAGTATATAAAGCCAATATTTTGTGATTTTCTATAAATTCTTCTCTTTCTTAATGACATTTCTCATATCTACATCATAAGTATTCATATTAGGCTTTTTTTCTCCAAAGCGAATTTCATCAAATTTAATCTTAACAAAGAGCTCATATAGAGTGGCTAAATTTAGCTTTTCGCTGAGTTTTTGTTTATATTCACTGGAAAGTTCTTTGGAACCAGAATGATAAAATTCTTTAAATGTGTCCTGGAAAACCTGAGCAATCATCATTGTATGTAAAGCTATACCCATAAACTTCTCTTCTCTATCTCTTGTAGATTCAGAAAATTTCTCTATTAGTTCATCCGTAAAAAGGTTGAAACGTTCGTCATCTAATCTATCAATCTTTAGCTTTAATTTTTTTTCCCAAAATCGCTTTAAAAACTTTTTTTTTGATTTTCTTTAGAAAAATCCTCTATTGCATAAGAAAATATATTCAATTTATCTTCTAGTTCACTCTGTATATAAGGATAGCGGCGAGTGGTTATCAATAGCTTTTCCACTTTTTTAGTGCTTTTCACAGTTTCCAGTAATTTAATAACTTTATCCTTATAATCAGGACTAATCTCATCAAATCCATCAAACATCAAAGCAATTTTTCTTTGATTATAGAAGTGATTAAATAACTCTACTTCTAATAAATTTAAATTCTTCACCTTTTCTTCAGAGTCTTTTAGATGTATTTTACCTTCTTCATCTATGCCTATTAGGCTAAGAACTTTATCTATCATTTGATTACGATCCTCATCATTCTGTTGTTCTTTTTTTTCAAAGAGTTTAAATCCTGCAGATCTATAAATGAATTTCACAGCTTCTACTTCATTGATGTCTATTTCATTTTCCTTCAACTTCCTCAATATACCCTGATGATCTAATAAATTAACTCTAACAATCCATAAAGAAGAAGGGTTAATTTCTTTTGTCTTCACTGCTAAATGAGTCAGTACAGTGGATTTACCCATACCAGGCTCCGCAGCAATAATTACTATTTTATCATTGAAACCTGTAATTTTTTCTGGTGTCAACTTGGATGGCTCGCTACTTATATCTATAAACTTCCGTAGCTTAGATAAAGAACCGTGAGATTTCTGCCATATAAAATTATCTATTTCATTTTTCTTGAGCCAATGAATATTACGTCCTCCTTACTTGTTGCATAGCTTACTAAAATTATCTTCTATATCAGAAACCAACACTATATCTTGATTTTGTTGAAGATCTGATTCGCTAACCTGGTCATTATTAGTAACAAAAAATTTAGACCTTTCCTTCTTAGGATCAGGATCCCTAAAATCTTTTTTAATCCTTATATGACTATAAAATTTCCTGAGAATATAATAATCCTTAACATCATCATACTTCTCATCTGTTAGTCCTTTTCCTATCTCTATTTTTTCATTATCAACCAGTTTTGAAAATACTTCATCATCAGAATCTATTAGATGTTTTGACTCATCATTTATTAATTTATCTAAACTTATTGACTCCCCTTGAAACGCTAATTCTGGATTAAGGAAGGAAGAAAGTATAAGAAATGGAAGGCTTTTTGGATTTCAAGGAATAGGAAATGAGAGTAGAAAAGATGTGAACCAAGAAATTAACGGGAGATCTATGGCGAGTATGTTCAATTTCAAGTCTATTTTTGAGGTAGCCAAAAATCGTCTCAATGATCGACCTTTTTCTCAGCAAAATCTTTTCATGTAGTGAAATTAATGCGTTTTTCATCCCCTTTTTCACCTTGGTAACAAGTTTCAAACCGCGGTTAAACAACTCTTGGAAAAGCTCTTTTTTAATATAGCCTTTATCACCAAACAAAAGACCGGTTAATTTCTTAGTTAGGTTTGCTACAGGCTCTCTATCGTCAACATTACCTCTTGTAAGCGTAAAAACGCTAATTCTGGATTAAAAAGAGAATAGAAAAGTCAGGAGAGTAGGGTAAACTCAACAAATAGAAAAAAATAGATGAGGTTACCCATGGAAGATATAACAAAACTGTTTTGTCTGGTCGATGATTTTTGCAGAGATATAGAGAAAAATTTTGCAGATAAACTACTGCCAAACGGTAAAAACCCACAAGAGTGCCAGAAATTACACATTCGGAAATTATCACAATAATCCTCCTGTATCAGCAATCTCCCTGTGAAAATTTTAAGGCTTTCTACCTGCATTACCTAACATTGCTCTACAAATCAGAGTTTTCGAAGTTGCCTTCATACACTAGGTTTGTTGCTCTAAAGCCCAGGGTTTTGTGGCATTTAGCCATGCTATTACAGTGCCTTTGCGGATGGTCAGAACTTACTGGAATCTCATACATAGATACAACTCCTATTGCAGTTTGCCATGCAAAAAGAATATCAAGAAATAAGGTTTTTGCTGGAATTGCAAAATTAAGCAAGAGTACATATGGCTGGTTTTTCGGCTTTAAACTACATTTGATAATTAACGAGAAAGGTGAAATTCAAGCTTTTACGCTTACAAGAGGTAATGTTGACGATAGAGAGCCTGTAGCAAACCTAACTAAGAAATTAACCGGTCTTTTGTTTGGTGATAAAGGCTATATTAAAAAAGAGCTTTTCCAAGAGTTGTTTAACCGCGGTTTGAAACTTGTTACCAAGGTGAAAAAGGGGATGAAAAACGCATTAATTTCACTACATGAAAAGATTTTGCTGAGAAAAAGGTCGATCATTGAGACGATTTTTGGCTACCTCAAAAATAGACTTGAAATTGAACATACTCGCCATAGATCTCCCGTTAATTTCTTGGTTCACATCTTTTCTACTCTCATTTCCTATTCCTTGAAATCCAAAAAGTCTTCCATTTCCTATACTTTCTTCCTTCCTTAATCCAGAATTAGCGTTAAAAGCTTGAATTTCACCTTTCTCGTTAATTATCAAATGTAGTTTAAAGCCGAAAAACCAGCCATATGTACTCTTGCTTAATTTTGCAATTCCAGCAAAAACCTTATTTCTTGATATTCTTTTTGCATGGCAAACTGCAATAGGAGTTGTATCTATGTATGAGATTCCAGTAAGTTCTGACCATCCGCAAAGGCACTGTAATAGCATGGCTAAATGCCACAAAACCCTGGGCTTTAGAGCAACAAACCTAGTGTATGAAGGCAACTTCGAAAACTCTGATTTGTAGAGCAATGTTAGGTAATGCAGGTAGAAAGCCTTAAAATTTTCACAGGGAGATTGCTGATACAGGAGGATTATTGTGATAATTTCCGAATGTGTAATTTCTGGCACTCTTGTGGGTTTTTACCGTTTGGCAGTAGTTTATCTGCAAAATTTTTCTCTATATCTCTGCAAAAATCATCGACCAGACAAAACAGTTTTGTTATATCTTCCATGGGTAACCTCATCTATTTTTTTCTATTTGTTGAGTTTACCCTACTCTCCTGACTTTTCTATTCTCTTTTTAATCCAGAATTAGCGTTCAAAGGACTTAAAGCTAAGTTTCCGATTTCACCCATAGAAAGAGCTTAGACAACCATCACTCTGCTAATGGCTAACGTCTTATTCTTCAATGAGAATCCCATTTTACGGTGCTTAAATCTATTCCCTCTTGTACCATTTCCAAAAGTGGGCTCATCTCTCTTAGCCGTCCAACATTTTTAGTAACAAGATCTGCTGCATATAGAACTTCATCTTTAGTTGTAAATCGGCCAAGGCCAAATCTAATTGATGAATGCTCAAGATCGTGGCCATTGTTTAGTGATCTTATGACATAAGAAGGTTCAAGAGATGCGGATGTGCATGCAGAACCAGAGCTTACTGCTAAATCCTTGATTGCCATGATAAGAGACTCACCCTCAACATAAGGAAAACTTAAGTTAAGGTTACCTGGAATCCTATTTTCGTAGTCACCATTTAAAACAACATCAGGAAATGCCTCTTTTATTTTGTTGTACAAAATATCTCTCAACTCTTCTAATTTGCTTGCTTCTATTTCCATTTCTTCTTTAGCGATACGTGCCGCTTCACCAAAACCAACTGCAAGGGGAGTAGGAACTGTTCCAGAGCGCATGCCTCTCTCCTGTCCACCACCACTAATTAGTGGCGTCAACCTAACACGAGGATTTTTTCTACGGACATATAATGCACCTATTCCCATAGGTCCATAAATTTTATGGCTAGAAAGGCTCATAAGATCAATGTTCATTTCATTTACGTCTATTGGAACTTTTCCAAAGCTTTGAGCAGCGTCTGTATGAAAAAATATATTATGCTTTCTACACATTGCACCAATTTCTTTGACAGGTTGCATTACTCCGATCTCATTATTTGCCATCATCACTGAAATCAGAATTGTTTTATCAGTGATTGCCTCCTCAAGTTTCAACAAATCTATAATTCCGTTTTGCCTAACGGACAAATATGTAACTTTAAAGCCTTCATTTTCCAGATGTCGACAAGAATCTAAAACGCACTTATGCTCCGTGCAGACAGTTATTATATGATTTCCCTTATTCTTATAAAAATGAGCAACACCTTTGATAGCCATGTTATTTGATTCGGTTGCACCCGAGGTAAAGACGATTTCTTTGCTGTCTGCATTCACTAAATCAGCAATGTGCTTCCTTGCTTTTTCTACTGCTTCCTCAGCTGTCCAACCAAATGAATGACTACGAGAGTGTGCATTACTAAACTCACCAAAATAAGGTATCATCACCTCCAAAACACGAGGATCTACTTTAGTAGTAGATTGATAATCGAGAAATATTGGTAATTTTATTTTAGCATTGCGTATTTTTTCCATATTCATAGTCAGGTTTCAGCATAGAAGTTACAATATTTAGTAGCACTAAAGCTTAATTTTTTCAAGATATAATCTTGCCTAAACGAAAGTTGTCAGCGCTCTCTCCTACGTTATTCCAGTGTCCCTGTAATGTCATTTTCTATGATCAGTAGTTTATGCAGCTAGGTCGAATACGAGCTAGGTAACCCTACTAGTGCTATCAGCTTCTTGACTCCCATCCATTAAGACTGCTACTCCATCAACTTTAGTACTGGGCTTTAACATCATATATGTAGCACCACCAACTGCTAGTCCTGTTGCTATAACTGCAACCACTGCTATTGGTGTAGAGGGTTTTGACTCAGCTGTAACTATTCCAGTTGCAGAAAGTGCTTTCGCTATTAAAACACCTGATAATGCAGTTGCACTACCGGCAAAAAAACCTTTCGCAATTGCTGATGTACGTTGTTTTTCCTCTTTAGCTAAATTCCTAGAAGCAGTTCTAGCATGATTTTTCACATTAACATAGGAGCCTTCACGTTTTTTTGGCGGAGTAAATACATAACCTCTTTGAACAGCCAAAGATGAAGGTGTCACTCCATAGTTATCTTTTATATTAACATTCGCACCGTTTTCTATGAGAGAGTTTACCACGTCTACATGGCCAATTATAAGAGCTAAATGTAAAGGAGTCCATCCCTCCTTATCTTCTTGTTCATTAATCCTGATTTCATCTTTTTCTAACAGAGCATCTACTACCTCTTTATAACCATTTTCAGCAGCTAAATGTAAAGGTGTCTTTTTATTTTTATCTTTTATATTAACATCTATCCCTTTTGTTACTATTAAAGCCTTTGTCAAGCTCGTATAGCCTAACTTAGCAGTTAAATGTAATAATGTGAATTCATTATCTCCAACTTCAAATTTATAATTTACATAAAAATTACTCTCTTCCCACTGTTTAAATACCTCTTCATTGCTTGCCTTTAGCTCTTCTTTTACTTTTTCAATTACGTTCCTCTTATCTAATTTATTATCACTATTAACCGTACTTAATATTTCCCGCCACTGCTGATAATTTATTGTCATAATTTTTACCCTAATCTTAAATAATTTATTTTAATTTTTAAATAATTAAAATAAGAAATCAATATTTATTTTAAATGAGCTTATAATCGAAATTGTGGGTAGCAAATTGAATCACAATGTTCGTATAGCTGCAACCCTGAAGCCATAGTATTTCCTAAAGTAAATGATAAAGGTATAATAAAGTATTTGAGTTATAATGGCATATAGTGTGGATTTAAGGGAAAAGGAAGTATTGATGATAGAAAAAGGGAAGGCAAAGGTTGAGATAGCAGAGCTCATGGAGATAGGAATAGCAACACTGTACCGCTGGTTAAAAAAGAAAGCTGCTGGTGAAAGCCTAAAGCCATCTAAAAACGGTAGCTTTATTCGAAAAATAGACCCAAAAATACTCGAAGAATATGTTACAAAGAATCCAGATCATACTCTGGCAGAGATGAAACAAAATCTTGGATTTGGAATAAATTCAATTTGGTATAGACTAAAACAGCTAAAAATTACTTTAAACGCTAATTCTGGATTAAAAAGAGAATAGAAAAGTCAGGAGAGTAGGGTAAACTCAACAAATAGAAAAAAATAGATGAGGTTACCCATGGAAGATATAACAAAACTGTTTTGTCTGGTCGATGATTTTTGCAGAGATATAGAGAAAAATTTTGCAGATAAACTACTGCCAAACGGTAAAAACCCACAAGAGTGCCAGAAATTACACATTCGGAAATTATCACAATAATCCTCCTGTATCAGCAATCTCCCTGTGAAAATTTTAAGGCTTTCTACCTGCATTACCTAACATTGCTCTACAAATCAGAGTTTTCGAAGTTGCCTTCATACACTAGGTTTGTTGCTCTAAAGCCCAGGGTTTTGTGGCATTTAGCCATGCTATTACAGTGCCTTTGCGGATGGTCAGAACTTACTGGAATCTCATACATAGATACAACTCCTATTGCAGTTTGCCATGCAAAAAGAATATCAAGAAATAAGGTTTTTGCTGGAATTGCAAAATTAAGCAAGAGTACATATGGCTGGTTTTTCGGCTTTAAACTACATTTGATAATTAACGAGAAAGGTGAAATTCAAGCTTTTACGCTTACAAGAGGTAATGTTGACGATAGAGAGCCTGTAGCAAACCTAACTAAGAAATTAACCGGTCTTTTGTTTGGTGATAAAGGCTATATTAAAAAAGAGCTTTTCCAAGAGTTGTTTAACCGCGGTTTGAAACTTGTTACCAAGGTGAAAAAGGGGATGAAAAACGCATTAATTTCACTACATGAAAAGATTTTGCTGAGAAAAAGGTCGATCATTGAGACGATTTTTGGCTACCTCAAAAATAGACTTGAAATTGAACATACTCGCCATAGATCTCCCGTTAATTTCTTGGTTCACATCTTTTCTACTCTCATTTCCTATTCCTTGAAATCCAAAAAGCCTTCCATTTCCTATACTTTCTTCCTTCCTTAATCCAGAATTAGCGTTTAAAGTAATTTTTAGCTGTTTTAGTCTATACCAAATTGAATTTATTCCAAATCCAAGATTTTGTTTCATCTCTGCCAGAGTATGATCTGGATTCTTTGTAACATATTCTTCGAGTATTTTTGGGTCTATTTTTCAAATAAAGCTACCGTTTTTAGATGGCTTTAGGCTTTCACCAGCAGCTTTCTTTTTTAACCAGCGGTACAGCGTTGCTATTCCTATCTCCATGAGCTCTGCTATCTCAACCTTTGCCTTCCCTTTTTCTATCATCAATACTTCCTTTTCCCTTAAATCCACACTATATGCCATTATAACTCAAATACTTTATTATACCTTTATCATTTACTTTAGGAAATACTATGGCTCTACAAATTGCCCTTAATATAACTAAATTAGTATAACACACATAAAATGTTTACTTTTTTTCAGCCAATCAAGACTTGCTACAGCTACAATTAATACTCTTATCATTACATTTTGGTGTTAAGTCAGGATAGAATGTGAGTATAGCGTCTTTCTTTCTCACAAACACTGATTGATAATTGTCATCTTCCATTTTATACAGACACATTCCATCTTTTCCCAGCTCCTTAAACGCCTTAGTTGCAGAAACTAAAATATCATCAGCATGAAGGTTATACGCGTACCCACTTGGGCACTTAACTTTCACTTCTCCATCCTTACCTAGATATTTCATTCCAAATGTGTAAACAGGTGGCTTAATATCTAATTTATTGCACAGAGATTCATTATCCCAAATCGCACCCGCCCACTTATTTTCTTGAGCCTCAACATATCTACCTACAAAATGCATACCACCTAGCCCCAATCTATCTGGTTCACCACAAAAAATATGCCCAAACCCTATAGTTTCTTTTTCAGTTCCGCTATTTGTAAACCAAATCTTAGTCAATTCATCTTTAAACAACCCCAAGTCTGCACTAGGTGTAATCACCTGATGATCAAGCTTATCGTATATCCTTTTCACCACTTCTTGATGCTGCGGACAATCAAGCAAAATTCTGAAATCTTCTTCATCAGGCTGTGTTCCCCAATCTCCACAAACCCTTAACACTCCTCTATCAAAATCAGTCAACTCTGGAAGTGGTGGAGCGTAGTCTGGACCTGAAGAATCTGTTTTGAAAAACGGCTCAAAGCTAATTTGTGAATTTGTATCGTTGAGATAATGCTCCTTAATGTAAAAAACAAATCCGATTGCTGGTATTATCAAGTACAAGATTAACTTAGCTATTTTCGACATAATCACATTCATAAAAAAGCTAGGGTATAAGTAACAACTTAAAAAAGTTTTAATCTAATGTCGATCGCAGTCCTGGCATCTCATCACCACTTAGCCAACTTAAAAACGCTCCCCCACCAGTTGAAACATATGTAAAATCTTTATCAGTAAGACCTGCAGTATTTATTGCAGATAGACTATCTCCTCCTCCTATTACGCTGGTTAATTTTCCTTCGTGTGTCAAATTACTTACTACTCTCATCATCTCTACTGTACCATTTGCAAAAGCTGAATGTTCAAAAACACCAATAGGCCCGTTCCATAGTAGAGTTTTACTGCTTGCTACTACATTGCTTATTGTGCTTAAAGTCTGAGGTCCGATATCTAAAATTATATCATCATCCAAAACGGATTCGGTTTTTCTTAAAATACCAGTGCTATAATCAGAATTTACTGCAACCAAAACGTCTTCTGGCACAACTATTTTGCAATTGTTTTTATTTGCCTTCTCAACAATATTGTGCAGAAGATCATCAACACCATTTTGAAAAAAAGACTTGCCTATATTAACTTTATTAAATAACAAAAAATTATTAGCAATTGCGCCACCCAGAATAAGGTAATCAACCTTTTCTGCTAGCTTTATAAGCATTTTTATTTTAGTTGATATTTTAGCTCCACCAACTATCGCAGTAATAGGTTTAGCGTCAAACGATATAGCTTGCTCAAGATACTTTAGCTCATCTTGTAAGCAAAATCCTGCATAAGAAGGTAAAAATTCCGTAATGCGTGAAATAGAAGCGTGAGCTCTGTGAGAGCAAGAAAACGCATCATTTATATATATATCTGCTAGAGATGCTAATTTTTTAGCAAAATTTGAGTCATTCTGCTCTTCTTCTTTATAAAACCTCAGATTCTCTAGTAATATTATATCTCCTCCATTCATCAAATTTACTGCTCTTTGTACTTCCTCACCAATACAATCATCAATAAATCTCACTTCTTTGCTTAGCAGCTGCGATAAAGTTTCAACTACTTTTTTTAGCGATAGGTTATTGTCTTTTGGTTTTGGACGCCCAAAATGTGAGATAATAATAACTTTTGCACCTCCATTTGCTAAATATTGAATGGTAGGTAGAGCTCTCAAAATACGAGTGGTATCACAAATTCTTTCATTTTTTATAGGAACATTGAAGTCAACCCTGAGTAGAACATTTTTATTGTGAAAATCACAACTCTCTATGCTAAGTACATTTGTCATAAAATTAAAGAGCTATGAAATAACTATACAATAGTTTAATCCAAAGTAAAGAAAGGAAATTTGAATGCCAAATAAATTAATAAATAGGAAAATTACTACAAATCCTTTCAACTTTAGTTTTTACTGCTCTTTCAATATCAAGGCTATTTCCATCAATTAATCCCTGAATTATTTCATTTATTAGATCAGCTATCTCTTTAAAATCTTTTTTCTCAAGTCCGCGTGTTGTTTCAGCAGCAGTACCAAAACGGAGCCCTGAAGTAATCGTTGGCTTTTCCGTGTCAAATGGCACAGAGTTTTTATTGCAGGTAATGCCAGCTCTCTCAAGGCTATTTACAACGTCTTTTCCCGTCAACTTCTGTGATCTTAAATCAACTAGCACTATATGAGAGTCAGTGCCACCGGTTATAATGTTCAGCCCATGCCCTTGCAGCGCTTGAGCTAACACTTTCGCATTTTCCACAACTTTTTTACTATAAGTTTTAAACTCTGGCGCTAATGCTTCCTTAAATGCAACAGCTTTTGCAGCTATCACATGCATAAGGGGCCCACCTTGCAACCCTGGAAAAACCGCAGACCGAATTTTTTTATGTAATGCTTCATCATTTGTCATTACCACTCCGCCACGAGGACCACGTAGAGTTTTGTGAGTTGTAGAAGTCATAACATGCGCATATTCAGCAGGTGATGGGTAACAACCTGCAGCAATAAGCCCTGAATAGTGCGCAATATCTGCAAGCAAATATGCACCAACTTTATTCGCAATTTCACGAAAGCGCTCGAAATCTATTTCTCTTGGATAAGCAGAAGCACCAGCAATGATTAGCTTCGGTTTATGCTCTAGCGCTAGCCTTTCCACCTCATCCATATCAAGCAGGTAAGTGTCTCTATTAACTGTATACTGGATCGACTTAAACCACTTACCAGAAAGGTTTGGTGCTGCACCATGAGTTAAATGTCCACCACAATTCAGTGACAATCCAAGTATTGTATCACCCGGAGTAAGTAGTGAAGCAAACACTGCTTGATTTGCCTGAGAACCAGAGTGAGGTTGAACATTTGCAAATTTAACATTAAACAGCTTACAAAGCCTTTCTATAGCCAGATTTTCAACTTCATCTACATACTCACAGCCACAGTAATATCTTTTACCAGGATAACCTTCTGCATATTTATTAGTCAGAAAAGAACCCTGCGCTTCCATTACTGCTTTACTTACAAAATTTTCTGATGCAATTAGTTGTAACTGCGATTTTTGGCGCTGCAGTTCTTTCTCTATAGATTGATAAATTTCATTATCAAAAGACTTTAAATTATTTTCAGAGTTACAAATCCTTTCTGGAGCAATTGTCATAAGATCCTTTCTTTAACCACATAAATCCAAAAATAGCCAAAAGCAGACATACAGGAATAATTGATATCGCTTTTACGAGCAATTCAGTACCATATATAGGATTTCCTTGTATTATCGTTCCATTCCAACATAAGTCTATTATCTTTGCAATCCCAGTATGAAAAAAATAGCCAAAAACCATAACTATCATGTTTGATACAGCTGTGGCTAAGCCTACCAAGTTATTGTTTACATAACTTATTGCCTTGTAAATAGTAATTACCTGATACCCAGATGCAAAGCCGATAACAAGAAGTGTAGGTAATGCAATATATAAACTGCCAACTTGTGTAAAAAGCAAGAGGAAGCTAGCGATCATTGCAAAAGAACACGCAATAATCACTTCGTAATGTTTGTCTGGATACTTCTCCAGTAAATAAGCGAGAAAGAATGATCCAGCTCCCATACCTATAAACATGAGAGAGGAAAGTGAAGATGCCAAATCTCCGTTCATTTGATATGCTTCACATAAGAACGCTTTCGCCCAACCATCAGCAAAACCTTCTAGTGGTCCAACCATTAAGCCACCAAAAAAGCTAATCAGAATGATATGTTTGTTGAAAAGTACAGTTTTTAAATCTTGAAATATGTTATCATTTCTACTCTCTTCTATGTTAGAGTTTGGCGTTATTAAAAGCAACAGCAGAGCAAGTAAACAACCAAATGCTGAGAAAGTGTATATAACATAATTCCAACCAAATTTATTGAGCAAGAAGTCTAGAGGTAATCCACCATAAATAGCTCCTAATAACCCTATTATTATAGATAAGCTAGCCATCCTTGCTGATTTTTCTTGTGAAAAATACATGCTTGCAACTTTGAAAAGTCCAATTGCTGAAGCAGACGATCCAATTCCGACAATCATTCTACCAAGTATTGAGTAATACCACTGATCAAAGCATATTAGCGGCAATGTTCCAGCAAATGTTAAGACAATACACGCAGGTAAAACAAACTTTGGCCCAAATCTATCAAGGGCAAGACCAACAGGTATGTGAGCAAGCGTATAGCCTATATAATATAGCCCACCAAATTGACCAACATCTGTAATACTTATGTTAAATTTTGTTATTAATTCAGGCGCGATTATATTTGGAGTTACACGCAATATATACTGGTATGCATAAAATAGTGATGCTAGCAACCATATGAAAAAATTTCTCTGCAATGCTAATATTACCTAAAAACGGAATTATAGGTATTTTATCAGCAAGGAGCAACACTTTTGTAAATAGATACTCTAATCCGAGTATCTTTCTTAAAAGAGACCTTTTAGCATATCTATAACTGGTTCATGGATAAGGTATATGAAAAAAATTATACCACAGATGATAAGGATTTTTATAATTTTACCCTTGTTCATCTTAAGCTTTATTTTTTTTACTATAAGTTTTAGTTTTGTTACAAAATTCATTTTACTTACGCTTTTATTTCGTGATAACAATTATATTTTAAATAATATAATTTTTAGTAAAACTTGGCTTTAGAGACGTCTAATACCAATTCCCACTATACAAGCAACGAATAGAAAATAATGGAAAAAAGCCATACTGAAGTAAGTAAAATAGCGAGGTTTAGATGGGCATTAAGATCAAAATTATTGGATGAAAAAGTGGTGAAATCAGCAAAAGAGATGCTGAAGAGAGTAAGAAATAATGCGTATGTTGCAAAAAAAACTAAATGCTGTAATTGCAGCAAAAAAGCACAGTATAACAGCTGTAGCAAAAATATGTTGCATTTCGAGAAAGGCAATTACTACATGGATAAAGCACATAAAATTTGGAAGAGAAGAAAAATTATTTGCTCCACCTCAACGCCGTAGAAAAACTATATTGAACCAAAGTCAACTTGAACGAATTGAGTTGTGGATAGAGGAAAACCCCAATATTACTATTAGAGAAATGAGAATAAGAATCCAAGAAAGATTTGGTTTGAATATCAGCAAATCCGCAATACATCGTAATATGCAAAGAATGAAATTCTCATATATCACACCAAGACCAGTTCATAGTGGACAAGATAAAAACAAGCAAGAGGAGTTTAAAAAAAAACCTCAATGAAACTATTGTCATGCATTCTGAAAAAGAGCTATTTTTCTTCGATGAATCACGGTTTGGTACACATTCGAAAGTTGGACATGGGTGGTTTAAAAAAGGCAGTAGGACACAGGTTAAGGTAAAATTAGGTAGGGAAAATTTTTATCTCTATAGTGCAGTTAATCCTAGAAATGGAGAGAATTTTAGCTTATTTGCACCAAACGTCAACACTGATTGTATAAATATATTCCTTGAACAGATGTCGCAATATTTAGGAATACGAAAGGCTTTTCTCTTGATGGATTGCGCTAGTTGGCATAAGTCAAAAAATTTAAAGGCACCTAAAAATATCGAAATTATATACCTACCACCATACTCACCTGAACTCAATCCTGTTGAGAGGTTTTGGTTATATATAAAACAGAACATTTTACGCAATAAAATCTACGATACAATCGTTCTGCTTGAATGCGCTTTGTGTAAATTTATTACCTCTCTTTCCCCTTCCACGGTTAAACAACTCTGCTATGCTTCTTATTTGGTTCATTAATAATGAGAATTGGTATTACTGTAAATGAAGCAAAACAATATGATGAAATCCTAGAGGAACTACATAACAATTCAATATTTCACGATAAGAAATTTATTCAAGCTGTTGCTAAACACCAGATATTAGAATTTCTGAATACTCATCAAAAGAAGAAAGAAATCGTTGCAGAATTTAAAAATGAACATCATATCAACGAAAGCGATTTAAAAATTTTAAAGGAAGGAAAAGATTTAATGAATAAAATAAACGATATTAACTTAATTCAACAAAATGAGAAAAATGAAACATTGAACATCAGAAAGGTACTTGCTAAATCAATAGGAATGCCCTCTTCAAGAACCGAAAAATCCAAGGCAACTTTAGTAGAAAGTCCTGAGATGGTAAAATAGACGTACTTAACTTTTCCTAATTGGAAAATACTTTTAATCCTATAATACCCAGCACTACCAAAGCAAGGGAAAATAAACGCCCAAAATTTACTGGGTCATTAAAAAACATTATTCCTATTATCGCTGCACCTATAGAACCTATACCAGTCCAAACTGCATAAGATGTACCAAGGGGAATAGACTTCATTGCTAACGATAGCCAGTAAAGACTTACAGAACCGCTAACTAAAATAATTACTACAGGTATAACACGAGTAAAGCCATTGCTATATTTCAGTGCTGTGGTCCATATTATTTCAACCAAACCAGCTAATAGCAAATATACCCACGCCATAAATCAACTCTATCTTACTGAAGTATTATACATAAGAATATTAAAAAGTTAACTTAGCATTTCACATGCTTTAATAATACTATTACATCCAATTTCTAATTGTTCCTGAGAGGTTGCATAAGAAATTCTGATAAAATTTTTCAGACCAAACGCAATTCCTGGAACAACAGCAACTAAATGGTCTTCCAACAAATATTCAGCAAAATCAAGATCACTATTTATTACTTTACCACTTTTCGTGCTCTTACCCAATAAACCTTCACATGCGACAAACAAATAGAATGCACCTTGTGGAATAGATGCTGACAATCCTGAAGCAGAATTTAGCTTTTTTACTACAAAATCTCTACGATCCTTAAAGATTTTTGTTCTTTCTTTCAAAAAACTATGATCACCGTTTAACGCTTCAACTGCTGCTGCTTGTGCTATCGAGTTTGGGTTAGAAGTACTTTGAGACTGCAGTGTAGAAATAGCTTTTATCACATCACTCCTGCCTGCAATATAGCCTATTCTCCAGCCAGTCATTGCATAGGCTTTTGATACCCCATTGACCACAAAAACTCTATCATAAAGTTTTGGCTCAACCTGAGCAATGGTAAAAAACTTTTCGTCGTATACTATGTGCTCATAAATATCATCTGTAACAACATTCACATGTGGATGTTTAAGCAATACTTGCGCTATGCTTTTCAATTCATCATATGTATAGACAATTCCTGCTGGATTATTTGGTGAGTTGAGAATTAACCACTTAGTTTTCTCAGTTATATTGCTTTCCAGTAACTCCGGTATCAGCTTAAAGTTTTGTTTGCACTCTACAACAACTGGCAGTCCGCCAAAAAGACTTACCATATCAACATATGAAACCCAATAAGGAGCTGGTATTATAGCTTCATCCCCAGGGTTAATTGTTGCCATGAACAAATTGAATAACACCTGCTTAGCACCAGCACCAACACAGATTTGGCTAAGTGTGTATTCTAGAATGTTATCCCTTTTTAACTTATTGATTATCGCCTCTTTAAGCTCACGCGTTCCATCAACAGCAGTATATTTAGTTTTGCCTTCATTTATTGATTGAATAGCTGCCTTTTTTATATGATCTGGAGTGTCAAAATCCGGCTCTCCCGCAGCTAAAACGCAAATTTTCTTTCCTTCGCTTTTTAATCTGTTTGCCTTATCGGTCACAGCGATTGTAGGCGATGGTTTTATCAGAGACATCCTCTTTGCAAGGTCTGACATAATCTCACTAAAGTTAAATAAAAATGATAAACTCTACACAACAAAAAAGCTAGAAGTTTTATTATTTTACATAAAGGTTGGTATTTTTGTACTCTTAAATATATTAACTATAGATATTAAAAAGCTTAATAAATTTAAAAAGGCAAATAAATCCCCGTATAGCGAGTTTTGACCCTATAATAATGTAAATTGGCATTGTAATAATGTGCTAACGCTTAAAATAAGCGCGATTTGGCTGAATGTAGAAAAAATAAAAAAGACATGCAGCCGCTATAATTTTTTGTAACCTGCCAATAGATATCTGAGTTTTTTTACTGAATCTTGTCGTTGAGCCCAAAAACAAGAATAAATACTCTTATTGCTATAATAAGGAAAGTGTAAAGATTTGTCAAGTAAGGTCTTCATTCCACCCTCATAAAGGCTTTTCATACAAGAGTTTTAGTAGTTTCTTACTAGGTCCACTAATGCAGCAATATTTTCAACCGGAGTATCAGGAAGCACTCCATGTCCAAGATTAAATATAAAAGGTAACCCTCTAAAACAATCTATTATACGCTTTGCTTCTTCAATTGCTTCTGCCTTATTGTAGGCCAAAAGACTAGGATTAAGGTTCCCTTGCAGAGGAATTTTTAGATTTGCTTTCGCCCATTCTATTGGAACATTATAATCTATACTTACTGCAGATACATCTGTTTTCTCATAGTAATCCTTATAAAGATTTCCAGCAGAGCGTGGAAAACCTATTATAGGAAAATCAGGAAACTTATTCTTTATTGCTGAAACAATTTCCTTTGTTGGCTTGATTACATACCTTTCAAACAGTTCTCCCTGCAATATACCAGCATTGCTGTCGAATAACTGAATGACATCTGCTCCAAACTCTATCTGTTTGATTAGATAAATAATTGTCGCTTCTGTTATTTTTTTTATTATTTCCTCTAGTGCCAATGGACAGAAATTTAGCACCTTGGAAAAAGTTTTACTACCACCGCCCTCTATGATGTATGAAACTACCGTCCACGGCCCTCCAGAAAAGCCTATAAGCGATTTTTCTTCTGGCAACTTGCTTCTTACTTCTTTTATAGCATTTAGGATTGGTAATGTGTTAGATTCAATTCCTTGTAGACTCTTCAATTCTTTAGCACTTTCTATAGGTTTTATTATTGGACCCACACCTCTAATAAAATTTACATTACAACCTAAAATGTCAGCTATTATCAAAATATCAGAAAAAATTATCGCTGCATCCATGTCGAACCTTGTTATTGGTTGTAACGTTAACTCTGTTACCAAATTTGTGCTATAACATATCTCCATGAAATTATTCATGTTTTCCACTGCCTTCCGATACTCAGGAAGAGACCTACCAGCCTGACGCATTAACCAAATAGGGACCTTTTCATTTGACTCGTTCTGGCTGATGATTCTTGCTATTTTTGCTTTACTTCTTTTCAATCTACTTTATCTACTTTTTATCTAAACTAAAGTATAACAGTAGTAGTAGTTCTATCAATAAATTGTTATTAACTTAAAATTCAGTAAAAATTAGTATTACTTAGCTTGTGGATAAATATGTTAATAACTTCTCTATACTATTGATTTTCCTTTATGATTTATGTGTACAAGTAAGATGTCTAAAATGTTAGTAATTTTCTTTTATGGAAAAAATCTTTACTATCATGGATTGTTATATAATTATGTATATGTCATTGAAAAAATTGTTGATCAATTGTTAGTATTTTATTTCAACAAATAATTCACAAATTAATTTGACATTATTCACATGCTTATTAAACATTTAATAACAGTTTTCTTGATAGACCTTATCTAAAGATATTTTCACCATTAAAGGGAATAAATTGAATAAGAAAAGAACTTTAGTAGAAAAAATAGCATACAAAATTTTTTTCTTTCTCTTCAACAAAACTTCTGTGTTAAAAAAATGTGCGACTGAGGCATTAATGGGTGATCTGTCAGGTCTTGACATACTTAATAGTCTATTAAAATTCCGTGATTGTAGTATCATGGATATAATGACTCCACGTAAGGAGATATGTGCAATAGACATTGAATCGAGCAAGGATGAGGTAATAAAGAAGGTGAAAAACACTTACCATGCTAAGATACCAACTTATAAGAATAACTTTGACAACGTAATAGGCTTTTTTTACGTAAAAGATATCATTTTCAATAAGAATAAAGATTTTAATCTGAGAAATATTATACAAAATGTAATATTTGTCCCAGCCTCAATGAAAGCAACAAATCTTTTTGTTAGAATGAAATCTTCCAAGTCATATTTAGCTATTGTACTGGATGAATATGGCGGAACTGATGGTTTAATTTCGATAAATGATCTTATAGAAGAATTGATACCAAATATTGATAACGAGAATGAGGTAAATTCAGAATACACCATTACTGAATTATCTCAAAATAAGTTTGAAATATCGGCAAGGGCCCTTATAAAGGATATAGAGGAAAATCTAAAAATAGAGTTGTGTGACTCTGAAGAGCATTATGCCACACTTAGTGGTTTGGTTCTTTCAATTGCTGGTAAGGTACCTTCTGTAGATGAAGTTATAAGATATAAAAATGGTATAAAATTTATCATCAAGGATGCAAATGAACGATACATTAACAAAATAATACTAGACTTAAGTGATTACAAAAATTAAATTCAATATTTTTTAGTGAAAGGTACTTTATCTTGGAAGTAGGAGACATAGTAGCCAGGTATGCAATTTAAACAATTTCTTAATATACAAAAGTTTGTAGTTCTATACGTTACTGTTTGATAATTAAGGTGGAATAGTTTTTTTAGTATAAAGTTATAAAAATTAGTTGTTTAAATATTTTTAGCGATCTGTAACTTTCAAAAAGGGAGTGTTAAATAAACTGTGTCAAACCGCATTTTTAATTCAACTCTACAAGAAAAAAAGATATCAAGTTGAGACATAGTCAAAGCCCAATCATGTATAGGCATAGCCCATTTTTCTCCTAACTTTTTTATAGCACAATATACCTGTTCATAGAAGGCATTTGTGCTATAGTATTTCCTAAAGTAAATGATAAAGGTATAATAAAGTATTTGAGTTATAATGGCATATAGTGTGGATTTAAGGGAAAAGGCAGTATTGATGATAGAAAAAGGGAAGACAAAGGTTGAGATAGCAGAGCTCATGGAGATAGGAATAGCAACGCTGTACCGCTGGTTAAAAAAGAAAGCTGCTGGTGAAAGCCTAAAGCCATCTAAAACGGTAGCTTTATTCGAAAAATAGACCCAAAAATACTCGAAGAATATGTTACAAAGAATCCAGATCATACTCTGGCAGAGATGAAACAAAATCTTGGATTTGGAATAAATTCAATTTGGTATAGACTAAAACAGGTAAAAATTACTTTAAAAAAAAGTCACACTATATCAAGAGCGCAATCAAGAAGATAGGCAGCAATTTATTGATAAAATCTCAAAAATAGACCATTCCAGCATCTTATACCAGTTCCCACTATGTAAAGAACAGATAGACAATAATGGGAAAGAAGTGATACTAGAGTAGATAAAATAGAGAGGTATAAATGGCATTAAGGTCAAAACTGTTAGACGAAAAAGTTGTAAATTTGGCGAAAGAAATGTTAAAAAAGGTCAGAAATAACGCATATGTTTCAAAAAAGTTACAAGCGGTGATAGCAGGAAAAGAAAGTAGTATAAGCGCTGTGGCAAGAATATGTAAAATTTCAAGGACTGCTTTGACTGAATGGATAAAGCATCTAAAATTTGGTAGAGAAGAAAAATTATTTTCCCCTTCTCAGCGGCGAAGAAAAAGCAAATTAAACAAAAATCAACGTGAGCAAATTGAAATATGGGTAGAAAGAAATCCAAATATTACTATTAAGGAAGTGCAAATAAAAATCTCAGAGGAATTTGGCCTAAACATTAGCAAATCAACAGTGCATCGTGAGATACAAAGGATGAAGTTTTCTTATATAACACCGAGGCCAATTCACCATAAACAAGATAAAAACAAGCAAGAAGAGTTTAAAAAATACTTCAATAAAATAGTCAATTCCCACCCTGAAAACGCTAATTCTGGATTAAGGAAGGAAGAAAGTATAGGAAATGGAAGGCTTTTTGGATTTCAAGGAATAGGAAATGAGAGTAGAAAAGATGTGAACCAAGAAATTAACGGGAGATCTATGGCGAGTATGTTCAATTTCAAGTCTATTTTTGAGGTAGCCAAAAATCGTCTCAATGATCGACCTTTTTCTCAGCAAAATCTTTTCATGTAGTGAAATTAATGCGTTTTTCATCCCCTTTTTCACCTTGGTAACAAGTTTCAAACCGCGGTTAAACAACTCTTGGAAAAGCTCTTTTTTAATATAGCCTTTATCACCAAACAAAAGACCGGTTAATTTCTTAGTTAGGTTTGCTACAGGCTCTCTATCGTCAACATTACCTCTTGTAAGCGTAAAAGCTTGAATTTCACCTTTCTCGTTAATTATCAAATGTAGTTTAAAGCCGAAAAACCAGCCATATGTACTCTTGCTTAATTTTGCAATTCCAGCAAAAACCTTATTTCTTGATATTCTTTTTGCATGGCAAACTGCAATAGGAGTTGTATCTATGTATGAGATTCCAGTAAGTTCTGACCATCCGCAAAGGCACTGTAATAGCATGGCTAAATGCCACAAAACCCTGGACTTTAGAGCAACAAACCTAGTGTATGAAGGCAACTTCGAAAACTCTGTTTGTAGAGCAATGTTAGGTAATGCAGGTAGAAAGCCTTAAAATTTTCACAGGGAGATTGCTGATACAGGAGGATTATTGTGATAATTTCCGAATGTGTAATTTCTGGCACTCTTGTGGGTTTTTTACCGTTTGGCAGTAGTTTATCTGCAAAATTTTTCTCTATATCTCTGCAAAAATCATCGACCAGACAAAACAGTTTTGTTATATCTTCCATGGGTAACCTCATCTATTCTTTTCTATTTGTTGAGTTTACCCTACTCTCCTGACTTTTCTATTCTCTTTTTAATCCAGAATTAGCGTTTAAAATATCGAAATTATATACCTACCACCATACTCACTTGAACTCAATCCTGTTGAGAGGTTTTGGTTATATATAAAACAGAACATTTTACGCAATAAAATCTACGATACAATTGTTCTGCTTGAATGCGCTTTGTGTAAATTTATTACCTCTCTTTCCCCTTCCACGGTTAAACAACTCTGCTATGCTTCTTATTTGGTTCATTAATAATGAGAATTAGTATAAGAAATTAACCGGTCTTTTGTTTGGTGATAAAGGCTATATTAAAAAAGAGCTTTTCCAAGAGTTGTTTAACCGCGGTTTGAAACTTGTTACCAAGGTGAAAAAGGGGATGAAAAACGCATTAATTTCACTACATGAAAAGATTTTGCTGAGAAAAAGGTCGATCATTGAGACGATTTTTGGCTACCTCAAAAATAGACTTGAAATTGAACATACTCGCCATAGATCTCCCGTTAATTTCTTGGTTCACATCTTTTCTACTCTCATTTCCTATTCCTTGAAATCCAAAAAGCCTTCCATTTCCTATACTTCCTTCCTTAATCCAGAATTAGCGTTTTGTAGATGTCACGGAACTAAGTAGCAATCCTATACATATTAAACTCGCAGCAGTTGTGCTTCCGCCATAGGATAGAAATGGAAGTGGGTCACCTATTATAGGTAAGAAGCCTATTGTCATTCCAATGTTTATAAAGAAATGAGCACTAAAAAAGGCAAAAACCCCGATAGATATTAACTTAGAAAAGTAATTTTTTGACCTGTAAGCAATGGAGAATATTATAGCAAGCAATGTGGTATAGAGTAAAATCAAAGTTATGCTGCCTAAAAAACCCCATTCCTCACTCAGTACCGCAAAAGCAAAATCTGTGCGTTTCTCTGGCAAAAATCCAAGTTGAGTTTGACTCCCATTAACAAATCCCTTACCAAATAAACCTCCTGAACCAATAGCTATTTGAGATTGCTGCGCATTATAACCTATTCCAAGTGGATCTACTGATGAATCCAAAAATGATAATATCCTTTGCTTGTGATAAGGGCGCAAAAAAGGCCAAATAACTGGTATTGCGAAAACGCCAAGCGCTCCAAAAATTATTAAATGAGGTCTTTCCATTATTGCTGTGAATATAATTGATGCTCCTATAAACAATATTATTACAGCTGTTCCTAAATTAGGTTGCTTCAATACAAGGAATACAGGTAAGAATATAATTATAAGTGGCTTAAATAAACTTTGAAATTTCATCATTTTATACACACTTTGTTTATTAAAATAACGAGCAAGTGCAAGTATTAAGCCCACTTTTACAAATTCTGATGGTTGTAAACTAATTGACCCAATTCTTATCCATCTCGTTGCACCCATTATATGCGAGCCAAAAAAATTTACTGCTAACAGCGCAATTACTGCTGCTATGTAAAAAAAATAAGCGTGCTTCAAATAAAAATCTAGCTCTATAAATGACATAGCTATAGCAAGCAAAAGGAAAAAAGAGAATATGACCAATTGGTGAATTGCAAATGGAGCCCACTTTCCTCCAGCAGAAGAATATTGAACAACAATGCCAACGCAAAACAGAGCTATTACGTTAATGACTAATAATAAGTGAATCTCCTTCAGCTTATCCATAGCGAAAACTTTACAGACTTTTAGATACAATAAAACATAAGAAAATCAAAAAGCAAATTTATTAATTACCAACCGAATTGGACTACTATATATCCCAGTTATTACCGTTAAAATTGCCATAAATAATAGACAAAAGAGCATAAGTAATGGTACCTCATTAAGTGTCATTCCAGCGTTTGATGCTGCGCTATTTTCAAAATACATTTTCTCTACCACACTCCACATATATATTAGTGCAAGAAAAGAGCAAGCAGCAAAAACTGCAAGGGAAATCCATGAATGAGATTCGATAATTGCTTTCATCATATACCACTTACTTACAAAGCCATTTGTCAAAGGTACACCGATTAATGCGAAACTAAGTAGAGTAAATGCAAGTGTTGTATAGGGCATTGACTTTTTTAGTCCTGATAAATTTTCTATTTTTGTCATACCAAACTTATAAGAAATACACCCTGCAGTCATGAATAAAGACGTTTTTATCATGCTATGATTTACTATGTGAAGAACTGCTGAAAACAAACCTGCTTTTGAATTTAAACCCAGCATTAAAATTATATAGCCAATATGACTGATACTGGAGTGAGCAAAAAGTCTTTTTATATCTTTTTCGATCATTGCAGATATTGATCCAAATACAACAGCACAAAGCGCAAGGATGATCATCACGTTGCTTAGTGGTAAGAAAAAATTTTGCTGAAAAACAGTGTAAAAGATTCTAATAAAAACATATATCATCACTTTGGTTACTGTACCTGAAAAAAATATGCTAATGAAGCTAGGTGCTTCACTATATGCGTTAACCAGCCATCTGCTGAGTGGAAACAGTGCCATTTTGATTGAGAGACCAACAAAAATGAATAATGTACCAAGTCTTATGATGTTATTATCGTATAATGGTACTATTCTTTCAGCCATGTCAGACATGTTGAGCGTTCCGGTCATAGAATATAAAAGGCCGATGCCAAACAAGTAAAATGTTGCTCCTACAGTACCACTAATGAGGTATTCAAATGCTGCAACTAAAGCTTTCTTATCCCTTCCCATTGAAACTAAAACATAAGAAGAAAGAGATGAAATTTCTAAAAAGACATAAAGGTTGAATATATCGTTTGTTACTAAAATTCCAAGTAATCCACTCAAGCACAGTAAAAATAGAGAATAAAAACCAATGATTTTGTTTTTGCTAATCTCTTTTTCATTAATATGAAAGCTATAAAGCACACTAATCAGCGCTATAAAATTCACCAAAGTTAGAATCAAGGAGTTCAATATGTCGATTCTCAACTCTATTCCGTATGGAGGAGCCCAATCTCCAAGATAATAAGTTATAATTTCACCATTGTATGTTTTCACTAGCAACATTAATGAAATAAAGAAAGTAGCTGCCGTTGTAAAAAAAGAGATAAACCAGGACACCTTATGTTTCCTGGTAAGAAAGCAGAACATCGATGCAATTATTGGTATAATAACTTGTAGAATTGGTAATTGCATTAAACTGTTGTTAATACATCGTTAAAGTATTAGTATATATAATACTTTTTGTTTTAATACCTTTATGTTGTCTAAAATTTATAATGCAGTAACAAACTTATTAAGGATAAAAGGTAAACTTATAGGTAGGGATGAAAACGTAAATTCTTACTATGAGTCAAGTAAAGGGAAAAGATGGGTAATATATGGTAATGTTTCTGAGCCCACAACAATTCCTCCAGAATGGCATATATGGCTGCATTATACTAATAATGAAGTACCAGTTAATAATAACAAAAGAAAAACTCCTAATTTAACAGGTACGAAAGGTGCATACTACCCAAATCAAAAGGTGAAAAACTACTATGAAAGCTGGAATCCTAATAATTAAAGATGCGAAGGTCAAATATACTTGAAATGATTGCTGGATCATTTGTATTAATTTTCACTATTTTTCTTGTCTTCTTCTCTATTAATAAGCTATCTTACATAAAGAGAAACTATAAGGATTGCTATAAAATACATGGCCTTTTTACTGATGCTAACGGTGTAGGGGTTGGTGATAGTGTCAAGATCTCTGGTGTGGAAATCGGAAGCATAACTGGTGTATCGCTTGACAAAGCTACCTACATAGCACGAATCGATATGTGCATAAGCAGAGACATAAAGTTGCCAATTGATAGCTCAGCTCTAATCGCTAGTAGTGGAGTTGTTGGTAGTAAATTTGTTAATATATTACCTGGTGCAGATCCTAAATCAATTTCACACGGTGGTAAAATAGCGCATACTCAAGCTGAAGCAAATATGGGTGGAATAGTGGATAAAATTATTGGCATGTTTACAAAGTGAGAATAAGAACACATAAGCCAACTTGGCCTATGTACAATTAAGGGATTTTTCTATCAATAGCTTGAAGTTGTTCAGCGTTTGAATTATCAAGATTTCTGCTAGGTTTTACATTCCTAATAATCTCAACAAATGCTTGTACTTTCAGTATAGGAGTGTTTTTTTTACGTACTTAGGGAAGTGTTAAATAAACTGTATCAAACCGAGAAGTAATAATAAAATAGAAACAAAAAATGGAGGTTTGACAGTGAGTCAAGCAAACAGAACTACCGGTTTGGTAGACTATAAAGAATTAGAAACAAATATCTTATCGTCTATACGAGAAGGAAGACCATTGACGGAAAGAGATGGTGCATTAACACCGTTTGTAAAAAGGCTACTGGAATCGAGTCTGGAAGGTGAAATAAAAAATCACTTGTCGGCTAAAAGCGAAGAAAATAACCGAAGAAATTGAAGAAATTCAAAGACTTTACGGACAAGTGTAGGTTCATTTGAGTTATTGACACCAAGGGATAGGGAAGGAAGCTGTGAGCCACAAGTAGTCAGAAAAAGGCAAACAACCGAACTTGAAGCAAAGGTTTTAAACGCTAATTCTGGATTAAAAAGAGAATAGAAAAGTCAGGAGAGTAGGGTAAACTCAACAAATAGAAAAAAATAGATGAGGTTACCCATGGAAGATATAACAAAACTGTTTTGTCTGGTCGATGATTTTTGCAGAGATATAGAGAAAAATTTTGCAGATAAACTACTGCCAAACGGTAAAAACCCACAAGAGTGCCAGAAATTACACATTCGGAAATTATCACAATAATCCTCCTGTATCAGCAATCTCCCTGTGAAAATTTTAAGGCTTTCTACCTGCATTACCTAACATCGCTCTACAAATCAGAGTTTTCGAAGTTGCCTTCATACACTAGGTTTGTTGCTCTAAAGCCCAGGGTTTTGTGGCATTTAGCCATGCTATTACAGTGCCTTTGCGGATGGTCAGAACTTACTGGAATCTCATACATAGATACAACTCCTATTGCAGTTTGTCATGCAAAAAGAATATCAAGAAATAAGGTTTTTGCTGGAATTGCAAAATTAAGCAAGAGTACATATGGCTGGTTTTTCGGCTTTAAACTACATTTGATAATTAACGAGAAAGGTGAAATTCAAGCTTTTACGCTTACAAGAGGTAATGTTGACGATAGAGAGCCTGTAGCAAACCTAACTAAGAAATTAACCGGTCTTTTGTTTGGTGATAAAGGCTATATTAAAAAAGAGCTTTTCCAAGAGTTGTTTAACCGCGGTTTGAAACTTGTTACCAAGGTGAAAAAGGGGATGAAAAACGCATTAATTTCACTACATGAAAAGATTTTGCTGAGAAAAAGGTCGATCATTGAGACGATTTTTGGCTACCTCAAAAATAGACTTGAAATTGAACATACTCGCCATAGGTCTCCCGTTAATTTCTTGGTTCACATCTTTTCTACTCTCATTTCCTATTCCTTGAAATCCAAAAAGCCTTCCATTTCCTATACTTTCTTCCTTCCTTAATCCAGAATTAGCGTTATAAGCACTGACACTATCTCACGATCAAATAGAGCACCTCCTCCTCCGCTTTGTAGTACTCTTTCTAATTTCTTCTGTAAGTTTTTCACTATTATTCATAAAATATACTCCTCGTTAATAACAAATTATTTTTAATTATTTACTGCTGTTTTTTATCAGCATTGGCATAGAGCCATAGCTTTTGAGTGAAGTCAAATCAATTTTTCAATCTTTTTTACTTATTTTTTCATGGATAGGTAAAGATATTAATATATATTTGTTTTCAAGTTATGTAAAAAGGTTGTTGTTAATCAATTATTTTAGAAATAACATCAGTAGAAAAACCTAACTGAAGTAAATTATTTGCAACTTTCATTTCCTCTATTTTGTAAATCTTTTCTTTGTAAATTTGCTTTCTTTGCAAGAAAAATTCTGCCCATATATTTAGCTCATCTCGTGATTCTTGATTGTCAATTTTTCTATATTCCCTCGCCCAACTTAATAAATCATTTTCTGCTTCACCATCTTCATAATTATCTTCTTCCTTTATCAGATCTTCAGCATTCACTGATAATTCTCTTGCTATCTCCCACAACCTTTCACTTAAAAGAGTAACACTACCTTGCTCATAATGATGTATCTGTGAGGGACCTACATCTAGCTTTTTTGCTAATTCTTCTTGTGTATAGCCTCTGATTATTCTCCACTTCTTGATCTCTTGTCCTCCATTTTGACTTGTACAGCCGATACTATCTTTATCAGCATATTCTTCAGTTGATAAGCCCGTTGCTCGATAGATAATGTCATTATCAAACTCTGCCTTAACTAGATTCTTTGCAATTCTTATTCTTGCTGCTTTGATATTACTTTCCTTTTCAGCTTGAATAGATTGGGTCAAAGCATAAACCACCTTGCGTAGTTCTCGCTCTCCTATTTGTATGTATCTTTGCATTAGATTATACATTGCTTGTTCCTTAGCTTTATCAAAACAGCTATTTTCTCTTAGCACCTTTCGTTTGGGAAATAGATTTCTAATAGGAACTGATAATGCATCTGCTAATATTTTTAACTTCCCAATTGGAATGCCACATGCTCCTTGCTCATATCTAATACCAATTCCCGCTATACAAGCAACGAATAGAAAATAATGGAAAAAAGCCATACTGAAGTAAGTAAAATAGCGAGGTTTAGATGGCATTAAGATCAAAATTATTGGATGAAAAAGTGGTGAAATCAGCAAAAGAGATGCTGAAGAGAGTAAGAAATAATGCGTATGTTGCAAAAAAACTAAATGCTGTAATTGCAGCAAAAAAGCACAGTATAACAGCTGTAGCAAAAATATGTTGCATTTCGAGAAAGGCAATTACTACATGGATAAAGCACATAAAATTTGGAAGAGAAGAAAAATTATTTGCTCCACCTCAACGCCGTAGAAAAACTATATTGAACCAAAGTCAACTTGAACGAATTGAGTTGTGGATAGAGGAAAACCCCAATATTACTATTAGAGAAATGAGAATAAGAATCCAAGAAAGATTTGGTTTGAATATCAGCAAATCCGCAATACATCGTAATATGCAAAGAATGAAATTCTCATATATCACACCAAGACCAGTTCATAGTGGACAAGATAAAAACAAGCAAGAGGAGTTTAAAAAAAAACTCAATGAAACTATTGTCATGCATTCTGAAAAAGAGCTATTTTTCTTCGATGAATCACGGTTTGGTACACATTCGAAAGTTGGACATGGGTGGTTTAAAAAAGGCAGTAGGACACAGGTTAAGGTAAAATTAGGTAGGGAAAATTTTTATCTCTATAGTGCAGTTAATCCCAGAAATGGAGAGAATTTTAGCTTATTTGCACCAAACGTCAACACTGATTGTATAAATATATTCCTTGAACAGATGTCGCAATATTTAGGAATACGAAAGGCTTTTCTCTTGATGGATTGCGCTAGTTGGCATAAGTCAAAAAATTTAAAGGCACCTAAAAATATCGAAATTATATACCTACCACCATACTCACCTGAACTCAATCCTGTTGAGAGGTTTTGGTTATATATAAAACAGAACATTTTACGCAATAAAATCTACGATACAATTGTTCTGCTTGAATGCGCTTTGTGTAAATTTATTACCTCTCTTTCCCCTTCCACGGTTAAACAACTCTGCTATGCTTCTTATTTGGTTCATTAATAATGAGAATTGGTATAAGCAGCGTATGATAGTTTATGTTTACTTTGCCTGCTAAATCTTTCAGAGTATATTTTCTCTTTAACCTCCAGCTTCTTACTTTGTGTTCTATCTGATACCTTATCGAGATGTTTGTCATAAATATTATACGGGTTAACATTACGTTTAATTGTTGAATATTTCTTCAGAATTGCGTATAATTATTAATGCTTTTTATCTTACTTTCTCATGGCTCTTTCTAAGTTTCTCGATCCAAAACTGGACCTGACCTTTAAGAAGATTTTTGGTACTGAAAAAAATAAGAATATCCTTATCCACTTTTTGAATGATATCTTAGGCTTTACTGGAGTCAATGCTATTCAAGATGTTGAGTTCCTCAGCACCATTATGGACCCTGAAATTGCCTCTGATAAGCAGAGTATTGTTGATGTTCTTTGCAGAGATTCCACTGGTGCCAGATACGTGATTGAAATGCAACTCGCTCGTGATAAAGGCTTCGAAAAACGGGCTCAATTATATGCTGCTAAGGCTTACTCAAGGCAGGCTGATAAAGGTGGTAAGTACATCGATTTAAAGAAGGTTTTCTTTATTGCTATTTCCAATTGTAATTTATTTCCTGATAAGCCTGATTATATATCTAGCCATACCATAAGAGATGAAAAAACTAACGAGCATGACTTAAAAGATTTTCAATTTATCTTCATTGAGCTGCCAAAGTTTCCTAAGAGCAGAGAAGAGCAGCTAGAAAATGTAGTAGATCGTTGGCTGTTTTTTTTTAAATACGCAGAAGAAACAACTGATGAAGATTTGAGAAAAATAGCAGAAAAATCACCAATAATAAAATTAGCATATGATGAGTTAGATAAGTTTCACTGGAATGAGAAGGATCTTGTAGCTTATGAAGAAAGGGTCATGGATTTACAAAAAGAAGCTGCTATCTTAGAACAGAAACTTGATGATGCTACTCAAAAAGGTAGACAAGAAGGTATTCAAATCGGCGAGGAAAGAGGTATTCAAATCGGCGAGGAAAGAGGTAAAATTGAAGGTAAAATTGAAGGTAAAATTGAAGTTGCAAAAAATTTACTTAAAGCTGGCATCTCTATTGACGTTGTATCGCAAACTACAGGTCTTTCTTTCGATAAGATCAAACAGTTACAGGCAGAAAAGACCTCATAGTTCCCTCAATTTATCCCTCTGCTTATTCCTTTAACTACTGATGTTCCATTTAAGAATGTATCAGGCTTTTTAGATAACTCTACTTTACTTGAAACTTCCTGACTCAAGTCTTTGTAAGGCTTTTCTACTTTCTGTTGTAGCACTTTTTCCCCTTCTAATTGACTTCTTAAGTGAACTAGAAACTTATCAGTTTGTTTGAATTCTGGACATGCTTCTTTTGCAAATGAATATAGGGTTTTTGCTATTTCAGAAAATCTTCCATTTATTATTTTTCTAACTATAGCTGATTGCACTGCCACAGGATCTAAGTTTAGGTTTGTCAGTGATATTCCTGACTTAATAGCAGTTTTATTTAGCACTTTCTCAAATCTATTTGTAATATTGAGTGCATAGCCCTGTGCTTCTAGTAGAGATATAGACTGACCTACTGTAGAAACATACTTTTGACCTGTAAATTTTCTAATGAGCATGTCAAGTAATAGTATTGTACCATTTATATCCGTTTGTGCATCAACTTGTGAGATTATACTTGAAGTGCTTGGCGTTTCCCTATATTTATACCAATTCCCGCTATACAAGCAACGAATAGAAAATAATGGAAAAAAAGCCATACTGAAGTAAGTAAAATAGCGAGGTTTAGATGGCATTAAGATCAAAATTATTGGATGAAAAAGTGGTGAAATCAGCAAAAGAGATGCTGAAGAGAGTAAGAAATAATGCGTATGTTGCAAAAAAACTAAATGCTGTAATTGCAGCAAAAAAGCACAGTATAACAGCTGTAGCAAAAATATGTTGCATTTCGAGAAAGGCAATTACTACATGGATAAAGCACATAAAATTTGGAAGAGAAGAAAAATTATTTGCTCCACCTCAACGCCGTAGAAAAACTATATTGAACCAAAGTCAACTTGAACGAATTGAGTTGTGGATAGAGGAAAACCCCAATATTACTATTAGAGAAATGAGAATAAGAATCCAAGAAAGATTTGGTTTGAATATCAGAAAATCCGCAATACATCGTAATATGCAAAGAATGAAATTCTCATATATCACACCAAGACCAGTTCATAGTGGACAAGATAAAAACAAGCAAGAGGAGTTTAAAAAAAAACCTCAATGAAACTATTGTCATGCATTCTGAAAAGAGCTATTTTTCTTCGATGAATCACGGTTTGGTACACATTCGAAAGTTGGACATGGGTGGTTTAAAAAAGGCAGTAGGACACAGGTTAAGGTAAAATTAGGTAGGGAAAATTTTTATCTCTATAGTGCAGTTAATCCCAGAAATGGAGAGAATTTTAGCTTATTTGCACCAAACGTCAACACTGATTGTATAAATATATTCCTTGAACAGATGTCGCAATATTTAGGAATACGAAAGGCTTTTCTCTTGATGGATTGCGCTAGTTGGCATAAGTCAAAAAATTTAAAGGCACCTAAAAATATCGAAATTATATACCTACCACCATACTCACCTGAACTCAATCCTGTTGAGAGGTTTTGGTTATATATAAAACAGAACATTTTACGCAATAAAATCTACGATACAATTGTTCTGCTTGAATGCGCTTTGTGTAAATTTATTACCTCTCTTTCCCCTTCCACGGTTAAACAACTCTGCTATGCTTCTTATTTGGTTCATTAATAATGAGAATTGGTATTAGAACCTAATAACCCACCTATAGAGCTTGTTATCCAACCAAACAAACCATTTATCCATGAAGATGGTCTTGTTCCACTACTTGCTACTACTTCAGGTTGTTCTATACTAAGAGGTTTACGGGATAAGTGAATATGATGATAATCGTGATCTCCATGATGATGACGGTGCTTGCGTTGTAGAGGTTTTTCTACTGTATTAGGGCTTTTTAAATCTACGCCAACCTCTTGTCGTAAGTACTCCACAATACCGTAATTTCCCTCTGCTGCAGCTATCCTTAAAGGTGTTATACCATGCTTGTCTTGAATGTTGACATCAGCACCAGCACTCACAAGGAACTTCACTATGTCCATTTTATTGTAGTAAGCAGCCTCATGCAGTGGAGTTCTACGCTCAGTAAAGTATTGAGCATTGAAATCAGCTCCTTTCTCTACCAATTTTTTTACTACTGCTAAATTACCTAAAGCTGCAGCATAGTGTAATGGAGTTAGACCATTATCATCTCTAAAATCAACACTAGCTCCTTCTCCTAACAAGAATGTTACTTCATCTAAATCATTCTCTTTACTAGCCTGATGTAAAGAGAATCCATTATATGAACTATCTTTTAATTGTTTAATTATATTTCTTGCATCATGTACCTCAGATACTCTATCTTGAATAGATATACTTTTACCATCACTGAATACTATTGTCGCATCTATAAATTGTTCTTCTAAAAGATAAAAATTGACAAACACAATAGCATAATTCTGACCTTCTTTAGAGTTAAATAAATTACTAAGTATAAGATCATTACCATTACGTACAAAACCGTAATTACCGATACCCCTATCAGATACATTTAACTCTTTAGTATCTTGCAGATCTTCTGAGTAGATTTTTTTAGCATTTTTCAATATATCTACAATATCACTGTCATGATTGGTATAAACTAAAGGTAGTATACCTAATCTTGCAACATTACCATATCTTATCAGCTTCATTGGTATATCATTTAGTACAACTTTCCATCTTTTGTAGGAATCATTAATCAAAGCACCCTGCATCCTAATTTCCAGTAGATCGAAGTGATATCCACTAAGCCTGATTTTAAAAAGTAAATCATCATTATCTTTATGGATCAAACTTATAACTTTTGTATGAAGATCTTTGCGAATTTGGCTTATTAAATCAGACAAAATTAAAGTTTGCTCACCCGAATCAACTCTATCAATTATTATATTAGGTATCTTTGTATCAGGATTTAGTTTATTGTAACCAGAAATTATAACATAAGTATTATTACCACCGTTGCCTACAAGGTAATTAACACAACCTTCCACTTTATTGTATAATAAGTTGTTATCGCCATTACCTATTGATACACATCTATTTGTGTTTGACTTTGCGAACACTGACCAACCCAATTCTCTCGCTACTCTAGAGTATTTACTAGTAACATCACGTATTTCAATTGGGTATGTGATATACAACCTTTTTTCTTCTAAATTCAAAGAAGTTCCATCACTTAACATAAGCTTTAAATTTTCTATACTTTGTGATTGAATATTTAAGCAGAAGTGACCAACTTCACATTCAGACCAGTTATTGATAGTATGGTTAGTGTGCCTATATATTACGTCTCCTTTACTTCTACTCATCACATAAAACTTTACTGTAATATTATATATCCCACCAGATCTATCAAAACTAATTACATCGATATCAAACAATCGACTTTCTTCAAAAAATATGTTGTGAACAGATGAACCATGTAATTCCATACGAGACACACCACCATATGAGCGATGCTTATCTATTGGTTTCACTAAATAAAAAAACTCACCTCCTGATGTTTTGCTGATAACCGAAGTGTAACGATGTATAGCTAAATTGAGCTTATAAGAGCACACTTTATTGCTATTTTCTGCTATATATATTTCATCCCACAATTCCGAAGAACTTGTATTTAACATCACGTCTTTTCTACCACCTCCCAAGAGATCAATAGTATTTATGTTGTTTCTACATACGATAATAGCTCTATCCGGCCTATCACTTCTCCCATAAAACCTATTGATGTTATACATCTCAACCTCTAGTCTTGGATTTTGTACATTTGGAGACGAATAAAGCAGGTTCGATTTTTCTTCTTCAAAATAAGCAAATAACCTTTCATTTCCAGAAATAAAACCTTCCATAAAGACAGCATTATCTCCATTAAGACCTCTAATGATACCGGTTGTACTACTTCCAAGAAAAACAAAGTCATCACTGTTGTTTCCACCAGTAATAGTTTTATGACCATTGTTGATTATAAATACATTTTTACGATCTCTAAACCCACTTGTCTCATCATTACCATCAAGTAATTTAAAGATAGCATCATCTCCTGTCCTAGAATGAGTATATTCCACCGCAATTGCATCTTTACAACGATAACCTTCATCTAATACACGACCACCTTCACCTTCTGGTGCACACATAACACTTCCTTCAGTTGGAAAATCAGGCGCCGTTCTGCTCCACATCACCTTTACCTTTTGGTCAAAAGATGCACTATTATCTTGTTTTATTTCAGGTACATAAACAATACGTTCTATCCTTTTATAATACCCAGGGTTATTAGCTAGTGATTTACAACCAGCATTAGGATAAAAAAGAGAATTAAAAAATACTTTTTCTATAAAATCACACCCTTGAAACACTTCCTTTCGGTCTATGCGAACACCCATACTAGGAACAACAATACTCTGAAAGTTCTTATTGCTCTTTAACCATTCCACAACATCAGCTACCACCTGATTATTAAATTCTTTTTCTCTCATTAACTTGGTTACATCCTCACTTACCTCCCTAAAAGTAAATGAACGCCAAGCCTCATTCCACCATTCCCCTGTTGTCAAAGGCATTACTTTATCAATTTCATTTGCTCTGTGTACAGCAATATAAACTTGTGATCCTATAGCAGTAACTACCACCACTGCAGTGCCAACTGGAAAGACTATAGATGCCACCGTTCCACTAGATGATATAGCTCCCGTTGCTATTCCCACCATAACTCCGGTTTCAACAACACCCTCTGCTATATAGATAGAGTTTTCTGCTACTCCTACACATGAATCATGGTCACCTTTTTCGCAACCTTCTATACTATCTATTAAATTTTTGATATCAAGTGGCATAGTAAACGCATTAGGAATAAAACTAGAAGAGAGTGTGATAGATGTGCCTAATATCTTGCTCCCAGATTTTATTAACTTTGCTCCTTTTGCAGCAACATGTTTGGATAACTTACCTAGACCATGCTGACCAGCAAGCATTCCAGCACTTACTACCACGCGGTCATAATTACCATTTGCAATATTTGATAACACGTCTTTACCTAATATTACATAATTCCCTATACCAGCAGTTTTTCCTATCTTCTCGAGTCCATTAATTATCTTTTGCTTAGTTATTAAACCCTTTACCTGATTCTTAAAATTACCAGTAATCTCTACATTATTAGATAGCTTAATCATGTCTTCATATTTTTCATCTCGTATAGGACCCTCAAAAAGCTTAATAAACTCTTCGCTATCTACCTCAAACTTTTCCCTATCTATTTCTATATCTGCACCATCAATATTAAATCTTATCCCCTTTCCTTTACTGATTTCTTGTATCTCTTTTTTTGTTAATGAAATTGATATACAGTTACGAAATGATGCTTCTCTCTTTCCTCTTGAATTCTTACCACTAAAGCACAATTTTTGACTACTACTAGACTTTGAGGAAGAAGGTATGTGAGAGTCAATTATTGAACTATGCATAACAGGAGATACAGTCAATTTATCACTTATTTGAATCGTGTTTTCTGCGTTCACACCTTTGAGTTTTGTACTCAAAGCAACTACAAAACCAGCAGCTTGTTTTCCATCAGTGATTGACTTTATATTCGGTGACTTTAAATACTCAGTTAGTTGCTTTTCTGCATCTAAAAAGTCTTTGCTACCCTTCTTGATGTCCTTTTTTAATTCAACAAGGATAGGTATGCCCTGTTTTGCATCTTTACCTATAGTCTGAATTGCTAAATCCACTCTTTTCCCTTTACCAACTTGAAACTCTGTAGGTACAAGAACCCTTAACTCGTCAGAATTAATATCGCTTAGCCCGGTTAGTATTCCATCGAATAATGCTTTATCCTGATATTCCTTTCCTTTCAGAGCATCAAAAAAGTACACTCTATTATTGTAGATTGCTTCAGAGATAGCATTGAACAATCTCTTATATTCTCCCATATCAACTTCTTTCACACCTGGGGAATTACCACCGATAAGCTTTCCTAATTTTTTGTGCTGATAGTTAACCGCAATCTTGAACTTTTCTTTGAGATTGTCTACATCAGAGTTTATATTATATTGATGACCTTTAGCATTCACTTTTTTAGATAAATATTCCTGTAATGCATAGGATTGAACTTTAACTTTTCCTTCGCTATGAAAATGTTGCCCAGGTGAAAACTGTGCCTTGCTACCATATGCTCCACTTACGTTTACTTCAACTACATTTTTAATCTCTGTACCTTGCTTCTTAATCTGATCTATAGGTAAAATCCCTTCATTTGCACTTTTTCGTCTTGTTTGCGCTCGATTTTCGTCCTTATAATTTATATTGAAGACAAGCAAGTTCTCTTCAACTTGAAAGAAAAAAGTATCTAGATCCTTATTGTTTTCATGCTTAAAAACTCCTTTACTCTTCACATCTTTCTTGTTCACTTTATCAATAATGAGAGATTGGCCTAGTATAAACTTACTCAGATAACCATACATACTCTCTGTAGAAGGAAATGAATAGTGTACCTCACTCAGTAGGTCTTGAATTTCTTTGCTTTTTTTATCATATGTTAATCCGAGCAAGGTTTGGAGAAATGGTTGTTTTGGAGTTTTTATTTTTTTTATAGATAATGCAGGTCCTCGACCATTTAAGTCTAAACCAACATAGACAATATCTTCAGAATTTGTGATTACACGCATTTTGTTCGAATGCATTCCCTTTGCATACCATTCCGCCTCTTCACGTGCTTTAGCTAGCGTATCCCTAATGCCTGATCTCTTTAACTCAACAATAATTGGTACTGCTGATTGAGAGCGATCCCTTCCTTATTACAAGAAACATATCAACATAACCTTACCCTGAAATAAGCTCTAAATTTGTTTTCAAATTACTACGGTAACGGAAGTTCATCAATTCACCTGTTATAAATCCATGTTGCAATGCTTCTACATTAAATAATTCCCTCAGTTTCTCTGATAATAAATCTCTTATCTTTTTATAAAGGTCACTAGAATAATTAAATAGCCTGTTTACAGGTTCAGCTCTTGAATCATTGTTGATATTCAAACCTTGTATATCCGAGATATACTTTTCTAATTTCTTATTAGCACTGCCTCCCTCAGTTCGAGAAATATCTATGAAACTGCTTGGAACTTGGTAATTATTATTCAATGGAGAACCGTCTAGTCTAATCTGTTGATCATGCACATTTACTACGCATACGTTACCATTGTACTTTTGCTTGTAAGTGTTTAACACTTCATTTATCTCTGTTTCCTTATTTTGCGTAAAGACAAATATCTTCTGTTGTTTACTCTCTTTACCGTGACTTAATACAACATTTAAATTTTTTCTATCATCAAGCTTAAAACTTATTTTATTAACATTCAGATTATCATAAATTTCTGTATCCTTAAGGCTAGCAAACATTCCAAGATACTGACCAGTGACAAATTCCTCTTTTCCTGGAGCTGAAGAAGCACCCTTAGACTTTGGCATCTGATCTATAAAAGACTGAGCTCTCTCTATAAATTCCGGAAATTTATCTTCTATCAGAAGCTCTATTAACTCTTTTTGTATATTTGTCATTTTCTTACCTACTTATACCACTCACCAAAGAATCACATCTTACACCACCAATGCACGATGAAACACTCTGTTCAAACTTCACTTTACCCTCTATCATCTTATAGAACGCGTCACCAGTGACTTCTTTAAGCCAGTAGAAAAACCATTGGGAATTGTCCACTCTTTCCTCGATAGACTCCATAAACTCTCTTGTCTTTCCTTGCCTATAAAAATTAAAAATCTCATTAATATCTAGACCTTTTAACTCCTCACACTCTGTCAACGCTAATTCTGGATTAAGGAAGGAAGAAAGTATAGGAAATGGAAGACTTTTTGGATTTCAAGGAATAGGAAATGAGAGTAGAAAAGATGTGAACCAAGAAATTAACGGGAGATCTATGGCGAGTATGTTCAATTTCAAGTCTATTTTTGAGGTAGCCAAAAATCGTCTCAATGATCGACCTTTTTCTCAGCAAAATCTTTTCATGTAGTGAAATTAATGCGTTTTTCATCCCCTTTTTCACCTTGGTAACAAGTTTCAAACCGCGGTTAAACAACTCTTGGAAAAGCTCTTTTTTAATATAGCCTTTATCACCAAACAAAAGACCGGTTAATTTCTTAGTTAGGTTTGCTACAGGCTCTCTATCGTCAACATTACCTCTTGTAAGCGTAAAAGCTTGAATTTCACCTTTCTCGTTAATTATCAAATGTAGTTTAAAGCCGAAAAACCAGCCATATGTACTCTTGCTTAATTTTGCAATTCCAGCAAAAACCTTATTTCTTGATATTCTTTTTGCATGGCAAACTGCAATAGGAGTTGTATCTATGTATGAGATTCCAGTAAGTTCTGACCATCCGCAAAGGCACTGTAATAGCATGGCTAAATGCCACAAAACCCTGGACTTTAGAGCAACAAACCTAGTGTATGAAGGCAACTTCGAAAACTCTGATTTGTAGAGCAATGTTAGGTAATGCAGGTAGAAAGCCTTAAAATTTTCACAGGGAGATTGCTGATACAGGAGGATTATTGTGATAATTTCCGAATGTGTAATTTCTGGCACTCTTGTGGGTTTTTTACCGTTTGGCAGTAGTTTATCTGCAAAATTTTTCTCTATATCTCTGCAAAAATCATCGACCAGACAAAACAGTTTTGTTATATCTTCCATGGGTAACCTCATCTATTTTTTTCTATTTGTTGAGTTTACCCTACTCTCCTGACTTTTCTATTCTCTTTTTAATCCAGAATTAGCGTTGTCAGAGTATTTAATACTAGATTATCTACATAATCTATAAATTTATCTCCATCTTGAAAGAATTTGAGAACCTCATTCTGCAATAGTGCTCTTTCATCTTTGATATACAAAGTACTGCATATGCTTGACCCTGGATAAGTGAGAAAGCCTCTTTTTATCTGTTCTGGAGATGCAGAGTTTAATACTAGCTTTAAAGGATCTACAAGCACCTCCAACTCGTCTGAGTCTTTGAGTGCATCAAAAATATAGTACAGGTCACTCAAACAATATCGTCTATGTTCTTCAAGTTGCTCAAATGTCCATATCCAGGAGAAAAAATCAAAGCTTTGTTTTTTTAGCTTATAAGGAGCGTTATGCACCTTCTGAAGAGTACCACAAATTAAACTGTCTCCATATCTCTCACAATCAATGACATTGAAGTCTAGAACAGATATTAGTTCTTTAGCTTCGTTATACAAATAATTATCGATTAAACTAAATATAGTACCAAAGTAATTTTCGAATTTACAAGATTCTTCGACAAAGTATTTGTATTTCGCACTTCCAAGATGGTCAAGAGAGAATTCTATAAGGTTAAAGTTGTTTTCTCTATTAAAACAACACAGGGAATAAGCATTAATCCCCAAATTGACTAGAATATCCTCTCTCTCCTTTTCTTCATATTGATGTTTTATCTTGCTCCAAAAGAATTCTAGTGCTTCTCTACTTCCTTGTTCTTTAGCACATTCAAAACCACACTTCCATATATCATTGATATTATCAATATCAAAGTCCTCACTATATTTTGATAACAACTCCTTAAAGCTTGAGAAAATTACAGGATTCGGATTTTCTATACCTACAATGTTTATGTAATGTGACCAAAACTTTATCAGCGGACCCTCACCATTTCTATTGAGTATGTCAGAGACAAACTTTTCTGTTGTCCAACTCTCGTTGTAATTATCTGATCTAAAAAATAGTTCACGTATATGTTCCTCTGAACAAAGGAGACAAGCAAAATCATACAATTGTGTTGTCAAACAACTATGATCTATTTGTTCAATATTTATTCTCTTTATAAGCTCTTTTCCAAGAATCAAATTATTTAACCTAATGTTATGATTCCAAAAGCGATTATCAATCATCAGAATATTCAATACATTAATAACCTTATCGATACTTTCTTTATCTATGTGATAGAACATTTTCTGACCATAAACCTTATACCAACGTGCAACTTCTGCTAGCTTTAAGTGATAATTATTGTCATTTTCAGGAACTACATCTAGTAACGCTAATTCTGGATTAAAAAGAGAATAGAAAAGTCAGGAGAGTAGGGTAAACTCAACAAATAGAAAAAAATAGATGAGGTTACCCATGGAAGATATAACAAAACTGTTTTGTCTGGTCGATGATTTTTGCAGAGATATAGAGAAAAATTTTGCAGATAAACTACTGCCAAACGGTAAAAACCCACAAGAGTGCCAGAAATTACACATTCGGAAATTATCACAATAATCCTCCTGTATAAGCAATCTCCCTGTGAAAATTTTAAGGCTTTCTACCTGCATTACCTAACATTGCTCTACAAACAGAGTTTTCGAAGTTGCCTTCATACACTAGGTTTGTTGCTCTAAAGCCCAGGGTTTTGTGGCATTTAGCCATGCTATTACAGTGCCTTTGCGGATGGTCAGAACTTACTGGAATCTCATACATAGATACAACTCCTATTGCAGTTTGCCATGCAAAAAGAATATCAAGAAATAAGGTTTTTGCTGGAATTGCAAAATTAAGCAAGAGTACATATGGCTGGTTTTTCGGCTTTAAACTACATTTGATAATTAACGAGAAAGGTGAAATTCAAGCTTTTACGCTTACAAGAGGTAATGTTGACGATAGAGAGCCTGTAGCAAACCTAACTAAGAAATTAACCGGTCTTTTGTTTGGTGATAAAGGCTATATTAAAAAAGAGCTTTTCCAAGAGTTGTTTAACCGCGGTTTGAAACTTGTTACCAAGGTGAAAAAGGGGATGAAAAACACATTAATTTCACTACATGAAAAGATTTTGCTGAGAAAAAGGTCGATCATTGAGACGATTTTTGGCTACCTCAAAAATAGACTTGAAAGTGAACATACTCGCCATAGATCTCCCGTTAATTTCTTGGTTCACATCTTTTCTACTCTCATTTCCTATTCCTTGAAATCCAAAAAGCCTTCCATTTCCTATACTTTCTTCCTTCCTTAATCCAGAATTAGCGTTAGTAGTGTTGCTAATTCTTTATTCATATCAATTTAAAATTCTAAAATTCAGTATTAATATATGACTGATAGTAATGCAATATATATATCTTCTAGAATTTTCATGCAGTTAGGTGGGTAGCTTAACATCCTCACCTTCAGGCGAACACTTTAGTATGGAGTACAAACATGGCTCATACAGAACGTTTGATCTAAAATACCATTTGTAGTATTTTCTAAAATGAATGATAAATTACCATTATGGTATTACCAACCAAAAGTTGTAAGTCTGTACATTTATACATTAGAGGTCTGAGGCGGCTTTTGATGGTATGCCAACAGTGTTCTATGGGATTCAAATCTCACTTTTACCCACAAGTATAAAAAGCAAGTAAGATAGAGAAAAATATACTTAAGATGAGGTAAAAATGTGTGAAGTAAATAGAAATGTACAATGTGCTGATGGCTTAGGAGATAAATGGCTAGAAAAAGAGTTGAGACATGTTAATCTGGGAGATGTAAGGCTTAATACAAGACTTATTAAAACAAGCTATTTAATAGAGAATAAGGCGTCTGGGTCAATTAGTCAAAGCTGTGTAGGATGGAAAGAAGCTAAAGGTGCATACAGATTATTTAGCAATGAGAAGCTTGAAGCTAAGGAAATTTATTCTTCCCATTATAAAGAAACTATGGAAAGGATAAAAGGAAATGAGCTGGTATTTTCAGTTCAAGATACAAGTTATTTGGATTTTGACTCTCATATAAAGACTAAGGGTCTAGGTAGTATTTCTAAAGCCTATACAAAATATAAAAAGGGTTTGTTATTGCACAGTAACTTAATGGTTAACAAAGACGGATTACCTTTAGGGCTATCTTCTCAACAGTGTTGGGCACGTTCTATCAGGGAAGAAACAGCCCAAGAAAAAGCAAACAGGAAATACCGTACTGCTATAAAGGAGAAAGAAAGCTATAAGTGGATAGCGGCACTAAAAGAAACCCTAAATAACCTCGCAGAAGGTGTACAGCTTGTTACTATTGGTGATAGGGAAGCAGATATTTTTAAGTTTTTATGGACTGTTGAATCATTGGACAGTTTTTATGTAATCCGCAACCGAACTAATAGGAAATTCATCTGTATTGAAGGGGGAAAAACGGATTTGCAAACACGTATAACTCAACTGCCTGTAAAAAAGGAAATTGTCTTGAATGTTGCTGAAAATAAATACCAGATCTCAAGAAAAGCTAACATTGAAGTCAGGTATATGAAAGGCTATATACCTATCAGATCTCCTTACATTTATGGATCGAAAGATACAGAGCATAAAATAAGTGATAAAATCGCTATATATGTAGTAAGTGCCAAAGAAACAAATCCTCCTGAAAGAGTAGAAGCTATTGATTGGACTTTGCTGACTAATGTACCAGTTAATAGCACTTTAGATGCTATAGAAAGGATAAATTGGTATAAGCTAAGATGGAAAATCGAGGAGTATTTTAGGATTTTAAAATCAGGATGTAAGGTAGAAAGCTCTCGTTTAGCTACAAAAGAAAGATTAGAGAAATTAATCGCTATAAAGAGCATTATTGCATTTAATATTTTATATTTAACAAAAATCGCTTTATCGAATCCTATGGAGGTTTGTACTAAGGTTTTAAGTAATGAAGAGTGGAAAACCCTTTACATACGTGAGCATAAAGTAGCCAAATTGCCAGAAGAACCTCCAAACATAAAACAAGCTATTATTTGGTTAGGAAAATTAGGTGGATTTATGAATAGAAAAAGTGATAATTTACCAGGAACTATGACTCTATGGCGTGGTTATGAAAACCTCAGGGAAAGCATGGTTATGCTTCGCATAATGACCTCTCAAAGTTGTGGGTAAAAGTGAGTGTTAAAATCTGGAGAATAAGGAGGTAGATATAAAATTTCTGCACCAACTCCTTTAGCAAGTTCAGTAATCTTATTAGACTTATGAAAAGTAGCATTATCAAGGATAACAGTTTGTCCAGGTTTCAAAATCGGTGTCAGAAACTGCTCAAACCATTTATTAAAGATATCCATATTGCAGTGGCCTTCAAAGGTTAACGGAGCAATTATTTTTCTTCCACTTAAGGCTGCAACCATGCTGATTCGCTGAGTTTTCTTGCCAGATTTTAGGGCATAAAACCGCTGTCCTTTCTGACAATATCCATAAGGGTAGTCTTCACTGCTATCAATGCCAGACTCATCTATATACACTAATTCTTTAAGTTCTTTTGTCGCTATAACCTTTGCAAATTGAGATCGCTTTTCCTCATTTCTTTCTTTGTATCCATAGGTCTTTTTTTCTTGTGAATCCTATATTTTAAGTGCTCGATGAATTGTTTGTCTACTAATATTGCCCCAAAGCCTAGCCATCTCTGACTGAGTTTTGCCACCTTGCTCATTTGCAAATTCGGCAAATGCATTCCAGTCGGTAATTTTATGGTTATAGCCCATGCTTCCAGGCTTTTTTGACTGAAAATCTCACGTTTTCTCACGTCTTTTCTTCCACTCATATAAAGTTGTTTTTCCGATCTTAAATCTCTTGGCAACAGTTTCTCCACTCTCTCCTTCATCCAACGCTTCCATTACCCTTTTCCTTAAGTCATAACTATATGCTACTGGCATCCTTACCTTCACTACTATAAATCTATATCTTACTCTTTTTGGACTATTATGGGAAGGGCTATACTGTGAACATAATATCTATAGATAAAACATCGCATTACCACGCCACTAACGAGTAGCAGAATGACAAGCTTTTCAAACTAGTCCGGTAAAAATCTCAGTCAGTTCAGCTGTATGCTTTTAACTTTCCCAAAAAGAGAATTAACCATATGAAATTCTTGTTGATATGACTTAATGAATAATTATTTTAGGTTACTAATTTATTTTAAGAAACTTTGATGATATTTAGCCCACTTATTTTTCTATTTTCCATGTCACGATGAGCCCCTATTATTTCATCAAATTTATATTTTTTATTAATTCGTACGATTAAAAGTTTTTTTCTTATCATCTCGAATATTTCCATTGCAGTAAGCACTAATGTAAATTTATCATACTTATAGTGATATATCGAAGTTCCAGCTGCAAATAACGAACGCGAACTAAGTAAAGAGAAATTAATAGGAGCATTACCTGATATCTGCCCATAGGAAACATATATGCCAAACTTACCCAAAGATTCAAAAGAGAGCTTGCTTGTAGCGTAACCTATAGGGTCATACACTGCACCTACTCCTCTATTTTTCGTAATCTCCATGATTTTAGAAACGAAATCTTTATCATTGTAGTTTATTGCGTATGTGCAGCCATTTTGTAAAGCTATCTTCATTTTTTCGTCAGAGCTTATAGAACCTATCACTATACCTTTTTTATCCTTTGCCCATTGGCATATTATTTGCCCCAAACCACCATTAGCTCCATGAACTAGTACAAAAGCACCAGGCCTGATTTTATAAGATTGATTAACTAAATAGTGAGCTGTCATACCTTTAAACAATACTGCAGCAGCAACTTCATCAGGTATATCATTCGGAATTTTTATCAAATATTTCTGGTGTACAATGCGCTTTTCACAATATGCCCCTGGAAGAGCTGTGCAATATCCAACTCTATCTCCAATCTTAAGTCCATCACTAATTTTTTTACCAAGCTTTTCAACAACTCCTACTGCCTCTACTCCAAGTACTGATGGCAGATCTTTAATTTTGCGTATACCTTTTCTATGTTCTAAATCATAACGATTTAAGCCGATAGTTGTATGACGTATTAAGACTTCCTCATCTTTTGGCTCACCTATGCTCTTATCTACAAATTCTAATACTTCTGGCCCCCCAGTTTTTTTAATTTGTATAGCTCTAACCATGATAAATGTAAGACAAAAACTTTAATTATGTTATCTAGCAATTAATATTTTGCAAAATGTTATTTAGTGTTTATACACTACATAAGCGTATTGTTAATAGTTTTGAGGCACAAATTATGACAAACAGGGAAACTTGGCTTTATGGTGTTTTATTCAATGTGTTGTGTGAAGTGGATGAAGATGACGATTTAGATACCAATAATAAAAATAAAAGAAAGGTTAAAATGTAAAATGCAAAAATCAGATAAAAAAGGAGACTATTGTAAATATTTATATACTTCTTGGGAAAAAAAAGGATTTGATATTAATCACAGATTTGACTTGAAAGATTATGATGGCTTTCCAATAGATAGTCTTTTTTCCATCGCCATTAACTATAAACCGTACACTTTAACAAATCTAGCGCAAGTTTTAATAAAAGCAGGAGCTAATGTGCAAAACGAAAAAGGATATTTACATACCTGTGTTTTGACCCATTCTCCGGACATATTAAAGGCTCTCATAAAAGCGGGAGTGAATGATAGCCCAGATGAAAACTACAATGGAAACACTGCTTTAGAGTGTGTTGCTGAATTATATTGTAAGGATAAGTCAATTGAACGCAAAAATTGCTGTGAGATTCTAATTAAGCATACATTAGAAAAAAATCCCAACATAGAAATACCAGATTCTGTAAAAAATAATAAGGAGTTGGCTCAATGTTGGAATGCTTGTGAAGCAAATAATGAAGGATGGGAATTAGCAACAACGAACACTGAAACACAAGTAGTCAGTGTGCAAAAAGCAAATAAGAGCTCCTGCTCAATTCAATAGATGTATCGTACAACCTTGTTCGGATTACAATAGGAAAAGGTTTGTTATTTAAGCTTAAAAAACGTATATGATAGTGTTATTTCACTTAAATCTTTTGTACTATTGTCACGCATTATTTCAGGGTCTACGTAAAAGGATACGGGCATAGCCGCTTTTTGTTTTGGTAGCAGCATTTGCTCTTCAAAACAAAAGCATGCAACTTTATTGAAATATTTACCTGCTTTAAAAGGTGTGACATTATACACTGCCATTCCAAAAGAAGGCTGATCAGATAAATTTTTTGCATAATAAAATACTAAACTTTGTTGCCCTATATTTGTATCGATGTAGTTAGTTTCTGATTTAAATTCCCAAGGCAGACCTGATATTATATCAGCATTAAGGTGAACCCTGATTTTTTGGTCAGTTGCATTTATTGTTGCATTAGCTACTTTTCTCGTTGTGCCACCATATCCAGTAGCTTTACAAAAGATGCTATACAACGGTACTGAAGCATATGCAAGACACAGCATCAATACCACTAAAGATATTAGGAGGAAAACTATAGAACTTTTATTGTTTCCCCTTAAAAAGGAAATCATCTAATCCTTATTGTTGAACAAGTTAAGTAACCTGAGTAAATTGAGGAATATGTTGATAAAGTCAAAATAAAGGTTAGTTGCACCAAGTACAGCTAGTTTAGTCATTGCGACTTCTGAACCATCATTATATCTATAATAAACATCTTTAATTCTCTGAGCATCGTACGCGGTCATTAAAGTAAACACTATTACTGACACAAATGATATTGCAAAATAGAGTGGACTACTCCCAAGGAACAGATTAACTATAGATGCAATGATTAATCCCCAGATTCCCATAATCAAAAAAGAACCCATACTGGTCAGATCTTTTTTTGTAGTATTACCATATAAAGCCATAGAACCAAACATGATCGATGTAATGAAAAATGCTCTCGCTATATTTTCTGCAGTATAAATTATAAAAATATGAGATAAAGAAATTCCCATTAAAACTGAGAATAGAAAAAATACAGTAAGTGTTGACTGAGCACTTAGGTGTTGAAGCCTAAAAGACATATAAAACACCAATGCAACTGGAGATAGCATTACCACAAACGATAGAACAGGATTGGAATAAATCACCTGGAAAAGACCAGAAAACACTGTTAAAAACGCAACAAGCCCTGTAACACCTAAAGCTAAAGCCATATAATTGTATACTTTAGTTAGGTAACTCCTGAGTCCAGCACTATAATAAACGCCCTGAGAGCGAATATCCTGTTCGTTTTTCATATAAGACATATGTAACTCCTTATTATCTCTTGATGATATATTATAATACAATACAGCGCTTTTATCAAGTATAAAATGACATACTACAATTGAATGGTGTGATATGCAATTAGAGACTTTCTTCCATAACTATAAGCAAATCGGGTTTCAGCAGCATGTAACTATTATAACAACCTCTGGCAATAGAAACTACTTTCATCATTCCCTCTATCATGATTTAAGGGGAATGGTGAAAGTAGTTTTTGCATTTACTAAAGCATTCTTCTTATAGACACTATACCAACAATCCACTATTTTTTCTATGTCTCGCGGTTTAACCTCTGGACCTATACTGATTCTAATTGAACATTCTGCTTGCTCTTTTGTTGCTCCCATTGCAAGCAAAACATGAGAAGGTCCAACTTTTCCAGAAGAACATGCAGAACCATTGCTGACTGCAATATTATTTAAGTCAAAGTGCATGAGCTGCAGATCATTCTTCACTCTCGGCATATAAATGAAACTTGTATTTGGCAATCTTTTAGAATTTCTGCCAAAGATCTTGACATCACTGACAAGACTTAATAACCCACACTCCAATTGATCACGCAGCTTCTCTACTTCATCCATCTTTGATAGAAGATCTGGAATGTTTTGCAATGCAGCAGAAAGACCTACTATTGCAATAATATTTTCTGTACCACCACGCAATCCTTTTTCTTGCCCACCACCTATTATAGTAGGTTCTATTACAAGCTTTTTGTCAAATATTAAAACTCCACTACCTGCTATACCACCAAATTTGTGAGCAGATAAAGTAAGTAAATCCACTTCTAAATCTTCCATATTTAATTCGATTTTCCCAACACTTTGAGCAGCGTCAGTGTGACAGATTGCCCCGAATTTATGTGCCATTTTAGCTATTTCCTTAACAGGCTGGATAACTCCAGTTTCGTTATTAGACATCATCACTGAAATTATTACTTTATTCCCTTCAAGTTCGCTTAGAATTTTTTCTAGCTCTAAAAAGTCAACAATACCCTCTTGATTAACGGGTATTATATGTGGATTATATGCAGAATTAAGAATTGAAGGATGCTCTGTAGCTGAAATTACATGCAGGTAGCCTTTTATTCCTCTCATGACGAGGTTGTTTGCTTCAGTTGCACCAGACGTAAAAACTATTTCTTTATCATCTGGAATGCTAAGAGCATCACGTACGTTATCTCTTGCCTCTTTAAGAATCTTCCTCGCTTCTTGTCCTCTTTTATGCAGGGATGATGGATTTAGTGTTTGTTTTGACAAAATCTCAAGTATACTTTTTTTTACATTTTTACTCACTGGAGCAGTTGCATTATAATCAGCATACACGTAACTACTATCTTCCAGGGAGAATAAACTCACAGGCTTATTTGTCACTTACCATCAACCAATTATGTATGTTAACTTTAACACAATAAAAATTTATTGCAAAAACAGCAAAATTAATACATAATTAATAAACAAATTACATTATCAACCCCTGTCAAAACAGGTTTTTATTAGGAGTCATCATGGTAGAAGTCTTTTTAAATAATTCAACAAAAAAGATAGAAGGTAGATACCATCAAAGCAAAGATACCAATGCACCGGTTGTGCTAATTTTACATCACCATCCCCAATATGGTGGTAGTATGGATAGTAAGATTATACATAATATATGTGAATCTTTTATCGATAATAACTTTTCTGCATTGACAATTAATTTTCGTGGCGTCGGAAAATCTACCGGAACTTTTGATAAGGGTATAGGAGAATTAACTGATGCTGCAGTAGCTATTGATTGGCTTCAGGAGCATAACTCTAACAACGTTCCAATTTGGATAGTCGGTTTTTCTTTTGGAGCATGGGTAGCTATGCAGTTGACAATGCGCCGTCCAGAGATAGTAAGTTTTGTTGCCCTTTCTCTTCCAGCAACTAAATACGATTTCTCTTTTCTCTCTCCTTGCCCAGTTCCTGGACTTATAGTACAAAGTAATAATGATACAATTTCAGAAGAAAGCGATGTAACAGAATTAGCACAAAGGTTAATGAATTCGGTAAAAAATAACCATATGGAATACCATATACTAGACGATACTAACCACTTTTTAAGGAATAAAGAAGAGGAAGTAGCTCAAATTATAGATAATTATATAAAACTACGCTTAAACAGTGCAGCCACTTCCTCCAGAAAAGTAAAAAAAGAGATAAGGGTAAAAGAATATGCCTAACTTTACAAATGAGAGAAATGAATGTATTAATATAAATAAAAAAAGTCTTGTTATGTTTAGGCAATTATTATTTCTCGTTTTAGCGATGTTTATGCTGTCAGGATGCTTCCTAAGTAAACAGCGTAAATTAAAGAGTCCGTGTATAAAAAGCAATGAAAGTGTTTCGTGCGAATTATACTCCGTTAATGATCATTGGTTAAATAAGTACAAGTTATAGGTAGCTTTGTATTGTACTGTTTCTTCCATTCACAGCTTTACTAATGATCGGTTTTTTAGCTGAAAAATGTGATCTGCTTTTTCTGCAAGAATATAGTTGTGTGTTACTATAAGCATAGAGCTGTTATTTTCCTTTACATATGAATGTAACAGCAAAAATACATTCAAAGAATTTGTTGGGTCTAAATTTCCCGTTGGCTCATCTGCAAGTAAAAGCTTTGGAGAGTTTACAATGCTCCTTGCAATTGCAACCCTCTGCCTTTCTCCACCAGAAATTTCAGATAACATACTACTTGCTTTACTCTCCAGACCAAATTTCTCTAATATTGCTTGCGATTTTTTTTTTGCTTCAGTTTTGCTTTTTCTCGCAATAAGCTGAGGAAGCATAACGTTTTCCAACACCGATAACTCTTGTAATAAATAGTGAAATTGATAAACAAAGCTAAGAAAATTTCTTCTTACATGAGTTTTATATTTATTGCTGGCTTGCGTACAATTTACTCCATCTACTGTCACTACACCTAAAGTTGGCTTATCCAATAGACCTGCAATTTGTAGTATAGTTGTTTTTCCTGATCCCGAACTACCAATCAATGCAACTACTTGCCCTCTTGCAAGACTCAGATTGATATCTTCTACAATAGCAGGACTTTCTTTGAAGCTCTTACTTACAGAAGCTAGCTCTAGTGTTACACAACTACCCATATTATAAAAAGATCCAGGAGGGAGAATTAGACCGAGAAACTGTTACCACAACCACATCGAGACTTAGCGAGAGCATTCTTGATTTGAAAACCAGAACCACTTAGATCTTCAGTATAATCTATAGTTGAGTTATTTAAAAATTTCGCTGAACAATTATCAACCATTAATACAGGGTTTCCATTCTCATCATTAATTACTATATCTTTACCTTTTTCACTAAAACTGGAGTGGCTTCTATAATCCTCGCTATCTTCGTCATCGTCAAAATCGTCGTCTTCATCATCGTCAAAATCGTCATCCAAAGACATCTTCTTATTTATTTGATCCATAAGAAAATTATACTTGAAGCCAGAGCATCCACCACCTGAAACTGCAACCCGCAAAATAGAACTCTCATCTCCTTCCTGTTCTACAAGGGAGTGGATTTTCCTTAATGCATTGTCAGTTAAGCTAATATTGTAATCTGTTGACATAACAACCACCATTCATTATTGATAACCTATTATAGTAGAAATTTTACATGTCAAACAATAATTTTCTATTAAGTTACGCGTGCTTTCCAAATAAAACAAAAGGAAGAAATTTCAAAGAGCCAGAAGACAAAAATCGCAGCTGTTTTCAGCGTGATAGGGACCGCATTATTCACTCTAATGCGTTTAGGAAACTAGGATACAAAACACAAGTTTTTATCAATTATGAGCATGATTACTATCGTACTCGGCTAACTCATAGCCTTGAAGTTGCACAAATTGCAAGATCCATCGCACGCAGGCTCAGATTAGATGAGGACATCACCGAATGCATAGCGCTTGCACATGACCTTGGTCATCCTCCATTTGGTCACACAGGTGAGAATGCTCTAGTTCAAATTGATAACGAGAAGTATAAGTTTGATCATAACGTTCAAGCTATAAGGATTTTAACTTATCTTGAACAAAAACATGCTGACTTTAATGGTATGAATCTAAGTTGGGAAGTGATTGAAGGCGTTGCAAAGCATAACGGTCCTTTACTCGGTCAAAATACGGTATCCCACACAAATAATCAGCTACTATTAGAATACAATGAAAAATATGATCTAAAGCTTGAAGAATTTTCAAGTCTTGAAGCACAAGTTGCTTCGATTGCTGATGACATTGCTTATAGTGTTCATGATCTTAATGATGCACTCAGGGCAAATTTAGTAATAACCGAAGATTTGCTCGATGTTCCTTTAATTGGCAAAATGTTCAAAGAAGTAAAAAGCGAATATTCAGAATTGGCTCAAAGCAAACTCATACATGAATCACTGAGTAGAACTATAGGAATTATGATAAATGATGTCGTTTTTCAGACTGAAAGAAATATTAAAGACTACAAAATAAAAAGCGTAGAAGATGTAAGAGGTCTAAATACAATGCTAGTCACATTTTCACCAGAAATTGCAAATGCCACAAAAGAGATGAAAAAATTTAACATGGAAAAAATATACAGAAGTTATAAACTGACCAGAACAATGAACAAAGCAAAACGTATAGTACAGGAGCTTTTTCAATGTTTTTATGAAAACCCAAGGTTATTACCCACAGAGTGGAACAAGCTTGCTTGTGAATCTCAGCGTTCAGTAATAATATGTGATTATATCTCAGGTATGACAGATAGATTTGCCATACACGAGCACAGAAGAATTTTTGATACCTCATACGAAATGACTTCTTTCTAATGACCGATGATTATTTCATGTCGATCGCATTAAAACTTGCAGAAAAAAGTCTTGGAGGTGTTGCACCAAACCCTGCTGTTGGGTGTGTCATTGTAAAAGACGGTATGTTAATTGGTGAAGGCTACACAGGAATCGGTGGACGTCCACATGCAGAAGTAGTTGCTTTGCAAAATGCTCAAGACTTCACTCATGGTGCAACTATGTACGTCACTCTTGAGCCATGTTGCCACTTTGGAGTTACAGAACCTTGCACTACGGAAATCGTAAGATCTGGAATAAAAATGGTGGTGATTGCAACAATTGATCCAGATAGTAGGGTTTCAGGTAGAGGGATAAAAGCTTTAGCAGATGCAGGAATTGAAGTAAAACAAGGGATTATGCAGAAAGAAGCAGAGAAACTAAATGTTGGCTTTTTTACCACTAAGAAACTCCATAGACCATTTATAGCTTGCAAAATCGCAACAACTCTTGACGGAAAAATCGCAACATTTACAGGTGATAGCAAATGGATAACAAGTGAAGATACGAGAAATTGGGTACATGAGCTCAGAGCAAAATATGATGCAATTATGATTGGCAGTAGTACCCTTATCAATGACGATCCACTCTTAACTTGCAGATTACCAGGACTCGAAGAAAGGTCGCCAATAAGGCTAATTATCGATAGCCAAGGGAAATTGAAGGAAGAGCATAATATTGCAAAAACTGCAGACAAAATAACAACTTGGGTGATTACAAACAGAGAAATAGAGAGAAAAATAAAAAACATTAATTATTTGATAGTCAATTCAAATCACAAACCTCCTGTTATTCGACATGTTACCCCAACACACTCTCCTGTCATTCCAATGCCTTCTCCTGTCATCCCAGTGCCCAGACACTGGGATCCAGAAAACTTCAAGCAATTGCGTAGTGAAAACTGGATTCCAGTGTCAAGCACTGGAATGACATCAGATCGAAAAGTCTGCCTAAAAGACATGGCATCAAAACTTGTTTCAGAAATTGGTATAACAAGGTTATTAGTTGAAGGTGGAGGAGTGTTGATTACAGAATTATTAAAGCACAATTTAATCGACAGGTTGATAATCTGCCGTAGTGGCAAGATTTTAGGTAATGATGCCACTCCTTTTGTAGGAGATTTAGGAATTCAATCCATCAATGAATGTTATCAGTTCAAAAAAGCAGAGATAATAGAGTTTAGTAAGGATGTAGTTGAGATGTGGGATAGATTATCATAACCTTTACATGCTCAAATGAAAAAAAGAGGCAGAATCATCTGTACCTCTGTACCATTTAGCTTATGAGCTTTTTTGAGATATTTTGCTTTCGAATGCTTCAAAAACTGTAGCATCTTCTAACGAACTCTTAAGTGTTTCATTAAATTTGCTTGAATCCAGTTTTGCAGCCAATTTCGTATCAACTTCAGACTTGTCAGCTTTTCTATTCAACTCATCTTTAGTAGCTAAATCTTTAATTTTTCCTTCAACTTCTGTTTTAGCTGCTTCAGCTTTACTAACGCTAATTCTGGATTAAAAAGAGAATAGAAAAGTCAGGAGAGTAGGGTAAACTCAACAAATAGAAAAAAATAGATGAGGTTACCCATGGAAGATATAACAAAACTGTTTTGTCTGGTCGATGATTTTTGCAGAGATATAGAGAAAAATTTTGCAGATAAACTACTGCCAAACGGTAAAAAACCCACAAGAGTGCCAGAAATTACACATTCGGAAATTATCACAATAATCCTCCTGTATCAGCAATCTCCCTGTGAAAATTTTAAGGCTTTCTACCTGCATTACCTAACATTGCTCTACAAACAGAGTTTTCGAAGTTGCCTTCATACACTAGGTTTGTTGCTCTAAAGCCCAGGGTTTTGTGGCATTTAGCCATGCTATTACAGTGCCTTTGCGGATGGTCAGAACTTACTGGAATCTCATACATAGATACAACTCCTATTGCAGTTTGCCATGCAAAAAGAATATCAAGAAATAAGGTTTTTGCTGGAATTGCAAAATTAAGCAAGAGTACATATGGCTGGTTTTTCGGCTTTAAACTACATTTGATAATTAACGAGAAAGGTGAAATTCAAGCTTTTACGCTTACAAGAGGTAATGTTGACGATAGAGAGCCTGTAGCAAACCTAACTAAGAAATTAACCGGTCTTTTGTTTGGTGATAAAGGCTATATTAAAAAAGAGCTTTTCCAAGAGTTGTTTAACCGCGGTTTGAAACTTGTTACCAAGGTGAAAAAGGGGATGAAAAACGCATTAATTTCACTACATGAAAAGATTTTGCTGAGAAAAAGGTCGATCATTGAGACGATTTTTGGCTACCTCAAAAATAGACTTGAAATTGAACATACTCGCCATAGATCTCCCGTTAATTTCTTGGTTCACATCTTTTCTACTCTCATTTCCTATTCCTTGAAATCCAAAAAGCCTTCCATTTCCTATACTTTCTTCCTTCCTTAATCCAGAATTAGCGTTACTAGCTGCTGTTTCAGTGTCTGCTTTAGCTTCACTTATTTCTTCATTCTTATGCATTTGCTGATATGAAGCATAAGCTGCTGCGGCAAAATATACAGCGGCAATAAATAGAACTGCAATTCCAGCAGGGCTAGCAATAAGTGCTAAAGACGCAGGTCCAGCAATTACTTTAGTAGCAATCAATACTGTTGTTATTGCTGCTGCTAAAGATGCAGTTGCAACTGTACTTTCAATACTCATTTTTGTTATATGTGAAGTGTTTTCCCACTTCAATACGTTTTTTATAGTCATAATAGTCCCCTTATAATAACGCTAATTCTGGATTAAAAAGAGAATAGAAAAGTCAGGAGAGTAGGGTAAACTCAACAAATAGAAAAAAATAGATGAGGTTACCCATGGAAGATATAACAAAACTGTTTTGTCTGGTCGATGATTTTTGCAGAGATATAGAGAAAAATTTTGCAGATAAACTACTGCCAAACGGTAAAAACCCACAAGAGTGCCAGAAATTACACATTCGGAAATTATCACAATAATCCTCCTGTATCAGCAATCTCCCTGTGAAAATTTTAAGGCTTTCTACCTGCATTACCTAACATTGCTCTACAAATCAGAGTTTTCGAAGTTGCCTTCATACACTAGGTTTGTTGCTCTAAAGCCCAGGGTTTTGTGGCATTTAGCCATGCTATTACAGTGCCTTTGCGGATGGTCAGAACTTACTGGAATCTCATACATAGATACAACTCCTATTGCAGTTTGCCATGCAAAAAGAATATCAAGAAATAAGGTTTTTGCTGGAATTGCAAAATTAAGCAAGAGTACATATGGCTGGTTTTTCGGCTTTAAACTACATTTGATAATTAACGAGAAAGGTGAAATTCAAGCTTTTACGCTTACAAGAGGTAATGTTGACGATAGAGAGCCTGTAGCAAACCTAACTAAGAAATTAACCGGTCTTTTGTTTGGTGATAAAGGCTATATTAAAAAAGAGCTTTTCCAAGAGTTGTTTAACCGCGGTTTGAAACTTGTTACCAAGGTGAAAAAGGGGATGAAAAACGCATTAATTTCACTACATGAAAAGATTTTGCTGAGAAAAAGGTCGATCATTGAGACGATTTTTGGCTACCTCAAAAATAGACTTGAAATTGAACATACTCGCCATAGATCTCCCGTTAATTTCTTGGTTCACATCTTTTCTACTCTCATTTCCTATTCCTTGAAATCCAAAAAGTCTTCCATTTCCTATACTTTCTTCCTTCCTTAATCCAGAATTAGCGTTTATAATAAGGCTAATAAAAAGATTGAGTAGTGTGTATTAATAATGCATGTTGGTCAAGCTACTTTTCCCATAAAGTATATATTTCAAGCTAAAATGTTATCAGTTGTATATAATTAAACGTATGAAACATGGTTGGCTGAATCTTGATAAACCAACAGGAATGAGTTCTGCGCAAGCTGTAACTCAAATTAAAAGGATTTTTGGAATAAAAAAAGCCGGACATTTGGGAACACTTGATCCTTTGGCTTCAGGTATATTACCGATCGCTCTTGGTGAAGCAACAAAAACTATACCGTATTTATCTTGTGACTTAAAGGCATACAATTTCACAATAAAATGGGGAAAACAAACAACTACGGATGATTTGGGTGGTGATATCATTAGAACTAGCGATATAAAACCCGAATATAACCAAATAAACTGTGCGATTAAGGATTTTATTGGTGAGATAACACAAACTCCTCCTCAATTTTCAGCAGTGAAAATCAAGGGAGCAAGAGCATATAAATTAGCAAGAAGTGGGCAAAAGGTAAATATAAAGCCCCGGCAAGTCAAAATACATGAACTGAAGCTGATATTCTTGGACACTATAAATAATAGTGCTGACTTTTCTATGATCTGCGGTAGCGGCGTATATGTAAGATCAATTGCAAGAGATCTTGGAATTGAATTAAATTGTTTTGGACATATTACACAACTAAGAAGAACGATGGTAGGTAATTTCAAGGAAGATGAATCAGTAACAATCGAGCAAACTGTACAATTGCATAAACATTGCAATTCGGACTCACCAGTAGGATGTCATCACAGTGTCTGGGCACTGGGATCTAGTTTTCTATGTAACCTCAATCAAAAGCGTCTATTAGCTACTTTCCATGATCACCAAACAAGTTTGCTTGCTTGCAAGCAAACTTCCCTAGATTCCAGTGTCAAGTACTGGAATGACACCACCCGTTGTGCAAATTACTCTGGCAAAACAAATGTTTGTACAGATGTGTACCAGAGCGCTGGAATGACACCGAAGAGTTGCATTGAATATGATGCAAAAAGTCCGATTATCCCTATTGCATCAGTCTTAGAATCAATGCTCAAAATTGAAATTTCCCTAGAGGAGGCGGAGAAAATCAGAAAAGGTCAAGGAATTATATTAAATAACTTGCGTGGTTTAAAGAATTATGATATTTTTTGTACGATAGTGGGTAATGTACCTATTGCAATTTGCAGTTTTACTCATGGTTATGTGAAGCCTATTCGTGTTTTTAATATTTTGAAATGAGGTTTAGATGTCAATAACATCCCAAAAGAAAAAAAGTTTGATTAGTACATATGCAATTAAAGAAGATGATACAGGTTCATCTTTTGTACAGTGTGCAATTTTAACCGAGAGGATCAGTAATTTAACTGAGCATTTTAAAACGCATAAGCATGACCATAATTCTAAGCGCGGTTTACTTGTATTGATAGGTAGAAGGCGCAAGCACTTAAATTATATAAAACGTAAATTTGGTAATGAAGCCTATCAAGAGTTAATAGAGAAGTTAGGCATTAGAAAATAATCGAGGAATTTTGTATGTTTGAAATTATAAAAAAATCTATAGATTGGGAGGGGCGTACCTTATCTTTAGAAACTGGGAAAATAGCACGTCAAGCTGATGGTTCAGTAGTTGTAAATTATGGAGATACTTCTATCTTAGTCACTGTTGTACGAAAAAAGAAGGAAGAAAGTGTTGATTTTCTCCCTTTAAATGTGCAGTTTATTGCAAAAAGTTATGCCATGGGTAAGATTCCTGGTGGTTTTTTTAAAAGAGAAGGAAAACCATCTGATAGAGAAACTTTAATTTCAAGAGTAATAGATAGAAGTATAAGGCCGTTATTTCCTGAAGGTTTTCATGATGAAATTAGTGTAGTATGTAATCTGTTAACTTACGATACGGTCAATTCTCCTGAAGTACCAGCATTGATAGGTACCGTCGCAGCTCTTGCGATTTCTGGTGTTCCTTTCCACTTTACTATAGCTGGAGTTATGGTCGGTTGTGATGAAAATAACAATTATATACTCAATCCTTCCGTTCAAGAGATGAAAGCAAGCAACTTGGATCTGTTTTTGTCTGGTGATGAAAATTCGATCTTAATGGTCGAATCGGAAGTCAAAGAGCTCTCTGAAGAAAATGTTTTGAGTGCAATAAAATTCGGCCATGAACATCTTCAACCTGTTATTAAGCTTATAAAAGAATTTGCTGATACAGTAGGCAATAAACCTGAAACCTTTGCTCCTGTTGATATATCAGATATAACTCAAGAACTTGAAAAATATCGAAAAGACTTTGAAGAAGCATATTCAAAAACAGTAAAACAAGAGCGAGTTCAAGCTCTAGAAGTAGTCAGGAATAATATATTGAATACTCTTAAAGAGGCTGGAAAAGACGAAAAGTTAATTACTTATGCAGTAAAAAGCTTTGAAAGATCTTTAGTGCGTGAAATGATTAGAAGGAAAAGTGTGAGAATAGACAGCCGTAAGTATGATGAAATACGCCAGATAGAAATTGAGGCTGACATTCTACCCAAGACTCACGGTTCTGCACTATTTACAAGGGGTACCACTCAGGCACTAGTTGTTACTGCTCTTGGTACTACACAAGATGAGCAAATTGTGGATGACATTGAAGGGGATAGACGTGAACATTTTATGTTGCATTATAATTTTCCTCCATTTGCCGTTGGAGAGGCTTCTGCTATACGCGCACCAGGAAGGAGAGAAATTGGTCATGGTAAACTTGCTTGGAAAGCAATTCATCCTGTTTTACCTGATAAATCTGAATTTCCTTATACAATAAGGGTAGTATCTGAGATTATGGAATCTGATGGTTCTTCTTCTATGGCAACAGTTTGTGGAACTTCCATTGCATTAATGGATACGGGTGTGCCAATAAAGGCTCCCGTTGCAGGAATTGCTATGGGTCTCATCAAAGACAAAAATGAGCATATAATACTTTCTGATATACTGGGCGATGAAGACTATCTTGGTGATATGGACTTCAAAGTAGCAGGAACTAGCGAAGGGATTACAGCACTGCAGATGGATATGAAAATTCCTGGTATAAGCTTTGAAATTGTTGAAAAATCTTTAGAACAAGCAAAATTCGGAAGATTACATATCTTAGAAAAAATGAATGCAGTAATTTCAGAACATCGTAAGGATATAAAAGGTCATGTACCAAGAGTGTTATCGTTCTATATAGATAAAGATAAAATTTCTGCAGCTATTGGTGCTAAAGGAAAAAATATACGCAGTGTATGTGAAAGAAGTAATGCAAAAATTGAAATAGGGGATGACGGTAAAGTTTCTGTTTTTGCCATTAGTAGTACTGAAGCTGAAGCTGCAAAGAATATGATGATTGATTCAATAACAGAGCTAGAACAAGGTTCTATAATTGACGCTAAAGTTGTAAAGATAGAGAAGTCTATTGTAGAGCTAGAACTTCTTAATGGAAGAAAAGGAAAAATGCATATAAGCGAGGTAGCTAATCAACATGTAGAGTCCATTGAGGATATACTTAAACAGGGTGATACCTTCAAAGCTTTGATAATTGACTTTGAAAAAGGTGGATGTCCAAAATTATCAAGACGTCGTGTTGATCAAGAAACAGGTGAATTTTTTGAAGGTAAGCTTTACAATGAAGAAAGGAGAGATGGTTTAAATAATAGGGATAATTATTATAACAACTCGTTTAATAAAAAACCTGGAGATAATTATCATAGTAATAGACCTACTCGTCCTGGTTTTAATAATAGAAACAGACCAAAATTTGGTAATAATGACTCATCATCAGGTTTCTATTGAGGTTGAACTTACTTTCTATTATCTCAGTGTCGAAGCACTGGGATAATAGGAATTTTTAAAACTGACAAGATAACAAAAATGGTTTGTGTTATCTATAGGGTTATAACGAAAGATTTTTAAGATCGTTTATAGCTTTTTTCATGTCTTCAGCTTTAAATATTGCTGATCCAGCAACTAATATATTTGCACCTGCTTTTATTATATCAGCTGCGTTAGAAAAGTTAACTCCACCATCTACTGAAACTTGTGTTTTAAGATTACGGTCCTGTATCATTTTCCTCACAGTGGATATCTTACTCAACTGCGAATGAATAAACTCCTGTCCTCCAAATCCAGGATTGACTGTCATAATTAGCACAATATCTAGCTCATCTATTATATACTCAAGCACGCTTGGAGAAGTTGAAGGAACAATTGAAGCTCCAACTTGTATTATTTTTTTTGTATTGTTTTTATATGATTTTATCTTTCTTACTAGCCTCTCAAGATGTATCTCTGCTTCTGCATGTATAGTGATAATATCAGCACCAGCATTTATAAAACTTTCAATATGGTCACCAGGAGATTTAATCATTAAGTGCACATCAAAAGGAAGGTTGCTATATTTACGTATCGCATAGATAACATTCGGACCTATTGTAATATTTGGAACAAAATTTCCATCCATAACGTCTATGTGTATATAATCTACATTCAAGTCGCTAATTCTTTTTACTTCCTCCCCTAATTTTGCAAAGTCTGCTGAAAGTATAGAAGGTGCAATTTTAATACCCATAGACTACTTTTTACCAAAAATAAAAAAAAGTAACTTATTTTTTAAACTCTGTCATCCCAATACTATAGTATTTTCTAAAATGAATGATAAATTACCATTATGGTATTACCAACCAAAAGTTGTAAGTCTGTACATTTATACATTAGAGGTCTGAGGCGGCTTTTGATGGTATGCCAACAGTGTTCTATGGGATTCAAATCTCACTTTTACCCACAAGTATAAAAAGCAAGTAAGATAGAGAAAAATATACTTAAGATGAGGTAAAAATGTGTGAAGTAAATAGAAATGTACAATGTGCTGATGGCTTAGGAGATAAATGGCTAGAAAAAGAGTTGAGACATGTTAATCTGGGAGATGTAAGGCTTAATACAAGACTTATTAAAACAAGCTATTTAATAGAGAATAAGGCGTCTGGGTCAATTAGTCAAAGCTGTGTAGGATGGAAAGAAGCTAAAGGTGCATACAGATTATTTAGCAATGAGAAGCTTGAAGCTAAGGAAATTTATTCTTCCCATTATAAAGAAACTATGGAAAGGATAAAAGGAAATGAGCTGGTATTTTCAGTTCAAGATACAAGTTATTTGGATTTTGACTCTCATATAAAGACTAAGGGTCTAGGTAGTATTTCTAAAGCCTATACAAAATATAAAAAGGGTTTGTTATTGCACAGTAACTTAATGGTTAACAAAGACGGATTACCTTTAGGGCTATCTTCTCAACAGTGTTGGGCACGTTCTATCAGGGAAGAAACAGCCCAAGAAAAAGCAAACAGGAAATACCGTACTGCTATAAAGGAGAAAGAAAGCTATAAGTGGATAGCGGCACTAAAAGAAACCCTAAATAACCTCGCAGAAGGTGTACAGCTTGTTACTATTGGTGATAGGGAAGCAGATATTTTTAAGTTTTTATGGACTGTTGAATCATTGGACAGTTTTTATGTAATCCGCAACCGAACTAATAGGAAATTCATCTGTATTGAAGGGGGAAAAACGGATTTGCAAACACGTATAACTCAACTGCCTGTAAAAAAGGAAATTGTCTTGAATGTTGCTGAAAATAAATACCAGATCTCAAGAAAAGCTAACATTGAAGTCAGGTATATGAAAGGCTATATACCTATCAGATCTCCTTACATTTATGGATCGAAAGATACAGAGCATAAAATAAGTGATAAAATCGCTATATATGTAGTAAGTGCCAAAGAAACAAATCCTCCTGAAAGAGTAGAAGCTATTGATTGGACTTTGCTGACTAATGTACCAGTTAATAGCACTTTAGATGCTATAGAAAGGATAAATTGGTATAAGCTAAGATGGAAAATCGAGGAGTATTTTAGGATTTTAAAATCAGGATGTAAGGTAGAAAGCTCTCGTTTAGCTACAAAAGAAAGATTAGAGAAATTAATCGCTATAAAGAGCATTATTGCATTTAATATTTTATATTTAACAAAAATCGCTTTATCGAATCCTATGGAGGTTTGTACTAAGGTTTTAAGTAATGAAGAGTGGAAAACCCTTTACATACGTGAGCATAAAGTAGCCAAATTGCCAGAAGAACCTCCAAACATAAAACAAGCTATTATTTGGTTAGGAAAATTAGGTGGATTTATGAATAGAAAAAGTGATAATTTACCAGGAACTATGACTCTATGGCGTGGTTATGAAAACCTCAGGGAAAGCATGGTTATGCTTCGCATAATGACCTCTCAAAGTTGTGGGTAAAAGTGAGGATTCAAATCTGGTGAATATGTTGGAAGATACAGCACATGACAGCCAAAAGACTCTATTAATGTGTGTGATTCATAGAGGTTATTACAGCAAAAATGTAAGATAAAATAAAAACTTTGACTTGTGATAGTTTAAATACCTTATTACAACAATATGAATAAATTCATCAACAAGAGGCAATCAGTAAATGGATACCAAAGTTAAGTTGCGTTTGAATTGGATAGAATTATACAAAAAATTAGGTCATGCAGGTAAAGTGTGTCAACACTATAACATTTCACGCTTTACCTTACGAAAATGGTACAAACGTTATGAAAAGCTAGGTGCACAGGGATTGTCAAACCTTAGTAGCAGGCCTAAAACTTTACCCTTACAAAAAATCAACGAGTCAAATGAGCAGCTCATTCTTCATCTGAGAAAAGCTAGAAAATTAGGAGCAAGACGTATTCAAGCTGAATTGAAGCGTTTACATGATATCTCTTTTGCATTGGCTACTATACACAAAATTTTGAAGAAACACGATGTAAGTCTTTTACGTATTAAACGCCACTATCGCAAGCAGATTAAGCGTTATAACTGCAAAGTGCCAGGAGAGCGTGTACAAATGGATGTTTGCAAAATATCCTCGGGGCTTTATCAATATACTGCTATAGATGATTGTACGCGTTATAAAGTTATCGCATTATACTCAAGGCGTACTTCAAAAAATACTCTGGATTTCTTAAAACAATTAAGGGAAAGGGCTCCATTTCATTGTCAAAGGATTCAAACCGATAGAGGACAAGAATTTTTTACTTACGAAGTGCAAGAGTGTCTAAAAGAATGGAAAATAAAATTCCGTCCAATTAAGCCGTTTTCCCCACATTGAAATGGTAAAGTAGAAAGAGCGCAGCGTACAGATTTAGATGAATTTTATAGTAGCGTTAACATTAAGGATTATGAATTGCAAGTCAAGCTTAGGGATTGGGAAGAATATTATAATAAACAACGTCCTCATAGCTCTCTTCAGGGAAAGACTCCTTGGGAAAAATATAAAGAACTGGAAAAAACAATTCCTTGTCTAAGTGAAATACAAAAAAATTATACTTCATCAAAAGAAACATTTGTCATGCAAAATTACAAACATAACCAAGAGTTAAAGTCACTTCAAAAATACAAAACCTCTTAACAGGTATTTCAAGTTCAGACTTGATCTGACAAATTAGTTGCAATAACCTCTATGAATCACACAGTTTTAAGACAGTCGATCTCGGATGATTTGGACCCATATCTGCATCTTTGGTAAATGAGCGTTTTCTCCATTTGATAAGAGTTTTAGGGTTGAGGTCTTGGAAAGCTTTGCTATACTGCCTTGTATTGCTCTACGAATTGCCTCTATTGTTCTGATGTAAACACAACTCCTCCTTTGAGGGTATTTTTCCTCATATTTTATCATACCATCACACTCCGGGGCCATACATCTAAAATACTAACCATATTGGCTCACATTTACCCTATGGCTATCTTTTATCACTCCTTCGTTTATCTATTTCTCTACTTCCCTGAACAGATAAGGCAAGTAGGTGCATTTTTTCTGGATTCTATTTTGGACATCATACTCTAACAAAGAAAGTTTACCGTCAGTATAATAACGATCACCTTCTCCATTTACTCCGTTCAACTCAGCATGAAATTTATCTATTACTATTAATTTGAATCCATATTTTTGAAAAATTTCTACTATCAGGTCTCTTTCATTATCTACATGGGGACTAATTTTATGTGTGAATTTTTTAGTCACTCGGTTAAACTTCACTTTTTCATCAAATGATGCAGCTCCAACCCAGACTTCCTTACTGTATCCTGGCATTCTCCAAAATCTAACATGATGGCGCTTGCGTGGGCTACCTTCATATTGAAGCTGATATGAAATATCTTGTGGTCTATTTAGATAGTATAATTTACTGATTGGAGCTTTACGATATGAAAGATTGAAAATACAATCAAGTGCGATTCTTATTTTCTTTGGAAGAGTAAGTTTATCTGCAATATTCCACCCAGCGTTAGTGAACGTTTTATGAATAATCTCTTTAGTTCCAGCTATAATTATATTGATTGGATCACCAGCATTTTTACTATTCTTCATAGTTCTTGTTGATATTTGAGATATAGAATAATGTTCTATATTTGACGTCCAACTTTGAAGTGGAAAACAAGATAATAGAATTATGGTTACAATATAACAACAAAATAATCTGAACATTTTGAATATCTGTCAATGCTTGTTTATGCTAAGTAATTTGTATTAAAGTTATTTGAACAGATCTGTATTTTGGACCTAAAAACCCCAGTTACGGATGGCTTTGTTGCATAGCACTGATAGGGATGTAAATCACAGTAAATTTATGCAGCTCATTCAAATTTAGCCGTACCTATATCAGTAAATTTGTTCAATAAGTAGCACTTAATTAACAGCTCTTTTTCACGATTTACCTCTGATTTATTTTTCAAGCCAAACCCAAATATTTGCTTCAACCTATAGAAAAAGACTTCAATATAAGACCGTGCTCCATACTTAACTTTTTTCTTCCATTCATTTTCATAATTCTCATATGACCTAATTCTACTAATATACTTGTTTCTTTCTGATAAGTAGTCAGCTAAACAAATTTTAGCTAGGGCGAATAATAGGCACAATATTGTATTTTCTGCATTCTTTATACACACTTTTTATATCATAAGCTGCATCTGCTCAATAGAATAAATGTTATATTTATCACTGACTTCTTCTAACATATCGCAGACCGGCAAATAGTCTACAGCAACACCACTAGTGTAGTTCATGCTTATTGCTTTCTTATCATTTATGTTTAAAACAACATGTAATTTTCTTACTTGACCATAGCCACTGTATTTTCTTTTTCGAATATTAAGCTTACTATGCCCACCGTTATTATTGTAGATACTAACTCTAGTGCTATCTACGGCAATTTCAATATTTTCCAAATCATCTTTATTGCTTCTATGGTCATCAATCTTCAAATTAAGCTTTTTAAATCTTCTGGAAGCTTGTGTATAGCTGATAATCTTAAGTTTTTTTGCCTATTTGTATCATATAACCTTTTACAAAACCTACAGCTTGTCTCAGGACAATTCTAAAAAGATGAACTATTATGTGTATTAAAATTACAACTTTATCACTATAAATGTTATTACCACCTGCAACTTTTGGACTGTTTTCATACCAATTTTCTATGGCTTGATTAACAAAATGAAAAACATTTCCTCTTTTTTTGAGAAACTCGTTATATTCTCTTTGGTTACTGACTCTCATTTTTTGTGGCATAAGTCGTACTTGTTTGAAAAACGCCTATTTTACAACAAAATGCGTCAGTAGCCATATATTAAAAAGCTTTTCTTCTTACAATAACCTCAACCAACACTAGCTATGCAACAAAGCCATTCTGGATTAAGGAAGGAAGAAAGTATAGGAAATGGAAGGCTTTTTGGATTTCAAGGAATAGGAAATGAGAGTAGAAAAGATGTGAACCAAGAAATTAACGGGAGATCTATGGCGAGTATGTTCAATTTCAAGTCTATTTTTGAGGTAGCCAAAAATCGTCTCAATGATCGACCTTTTTCTCAGCAAAATCTTTTCATGTAGTGAAATTAATGTGTTTTTCATCCCCTTTTTCACCTTGGTAACAAGTTTCAAACCGCGGTTAAACAACTCTTGGAAAAGCTCTTTTTTAATATAGCCTTTATCACCAAACAAAAGACCGGTTAATTTCTTAGTTAGGTTTGCTACAGGCTCTCTATCGTCAACATTACCTCTTGGAACGCTAATTCTGGATTAAGGAAGGAAGAAAGTATAGGAAATGGAAGGCTTTTTGGATTTCAAGGAATAGGAAATGAGAGTAGAAAAGATGTGAACCAAGAAATTAACGGGAGACCTATGGCGAGTATGTTCAATTTCAAGTCTATTTTTGAGGTAGCCAAAAATCGTCTCAATGATCGACCTTTTTCTCAGCAAAATCTTTTCATGTAGTGAAATTAATGCGTTTTTCATCCCCTTTTTCACCTTGGTAACAAGTTTCAAACCGCGGTTAAACAACTCTTGGAAAAGCTCTTTTTTAATATAGCCTTTATCACCAAACAAAAGACCGGTTAATTTCTTAGTTAGGTTTGCTACAGGCTCTCTATCGTCAACATTACCTCTTGTAAGCGTAAAAGCTTGAATTTCACCTTTCTCGTTAATTATCAAATGTAGTTTAAAGCCGAAAAACCAGCCATATGTACTCTTGCTTAATTTTGCAATTCCAGCAAAAACCTTATTTCTTGATATTCTTTTTGCATGGCAAACTGCAATAGGAGTTGTATCTATGTATGAGATTCCAGTAAGTTCTGACCATCCGCAAAGGCACTGTAATAGCATGGCTAAATGCCACAAAACCCTGGGCTTTAGAGCAACAAACCTAGTGTATGAAGGCAACTTCGAAAACTCTGATTTGTAGAGCAATGTTAGGTAATGCAGGTAGAAAGCCTTAAAATTTTCACAGGGAGATTGCTGATACAGGAGGATTATTGTGATAATTTCCGAATGTGTAATTTCTGGCACTCTTGTGGGTTTTTACCGTTTGGCAGTAGTTTATCTGCAAAATTTTTCTCTATATCTCTGCAAAAATCATCGACCAGACAAAACAGTTTTGTTATATCTTCCATGGGTAACCTCATCTATTTTTTTCTATTTGTTGAGTTTACCCTACTCTCCTGACTTTTCTATTCTCTTTTTAATCCAGAATTAGCGTTATTAGAGAAATGAGAATAAGAATCCAAGAAAGATTTGGTTTGAATATCAGCAAATCCGCAATACATCGTAATATGCAAAGAATGAAATTCTCATATATCACACCAAGACCAGTTCATAGTGGACAAGATAAAAACAAGCAAGAGGAGTTAAAAAAAAACCTCAATGAAACTATTGTCATGCATTCTGAAAAAGAGCTATTTTTCTTCGATGAATCACGGTTTGGTACACATTCAAAAGTTGGACATGGGTGGTTTAAAAAAGGCAGTAGGACACAGGTTAAGGTAAAATTAGGTAGGGAAAATTTTTATCTCTATAGTGCAGTTAATCCCAGAAATGGAGAGAATTTTAGCTTATTTGCACCAAACGTCAACACTGATTGTATAAATATATTCCTTGAACAGATGTCGCAATATTTAGGAATACGAAAGGCTTTTCTCTTGATGGATTGCGCTAGTTGGCATAAGTCAAAAAATTTAAAGGCACCTAAAAATATCGAAATTATATACCTACCACCATACTCACCTGAACTCAATCCTGTTGAGAGGTTTTGGTTATATATAAAACAGAACATTTTACGCAATAAAATCTACGATACAATTGTTCTGCTTGAATGCGCTTTGTGTAAATTTATTACCTCTCTTTCCCCTTCCACGGTTAAACAACTCTGCTATGCTTCTTATTTGGTTCATTAATAATGAGAATTGGTATAAGTAGCTAATAAGGTGTCATTCCGGTAACCATAGGGCGTCATTAAAGTAGCTGACACTGATCTTTATGATGGTCATACCAGCACGCGATGCATAACTGTACGAACATTGTAGGCAATTTGCGTAGTAAGTGGTGTCATTCGAGTAGTGACACTGGGATGACATTACTTGTTATGTAAATTAAAATAAATGTTTATAGGACACTAAACAGAGAAAACACACACCACATTCAAACTGTGGTGTGTGTTGTGTTGTTAAATAACTAGAAAGAAAACTTCACACCAGTGAGAAGAAGAACTCCTTTGTTAGAAGGTACATCAGTATTATTTTTATCTTTCAGTGCATCTTTTTCATCAGTCATAAAATAATGTAAGGCTGCATAAGGAACAAATTTGCTCTTATTGCAAGAAGATAGATCATACTGAACACCAAGTGCAACATCATGAAGCATATCTTTGTCGCTCATTCTGCTACCAAAGTATGTCAAGCTTGTGTAGATGTTATCATATTGATAACCAGCACCTGCAGTCCAATACATAGTGTTTTTATCATCCCCATCAAACTGAGCTTTCAGCCCTATTACTCTCTTATCAGTATCAGGAAGAGATTTATACTCATCAGGGTTAGTACCAGTACCTTTTATCAGCGTTTTAATACCCTTAGGTTGCCCTGACTTGCCTAAGTATGCAAAAGAGGCAGCAAATTTTACACTTTGATCTTCATCAATCTTATAATCAGCGCTTGCACCTAAATTCATACCTGCTAGGTCATTGTATTCTATGAACTCATTATAAAGGTGCTTATCTTTACTTGGCTCTTTTGCCAAGCCAAACTCACCAACTACGGAAGTTTTAACTTTTATATTATGTTTGCTAAAGTCATATTCATATGACGCACCAGCACTTATTATATGCTGGTAATTTGGTCCAACATGTCTTAACGTTTCCTCATTCCTTACCCCTGTTACCTTATTACTTGAATCTTTGAGGAAATCTGGAGCTATTTCTCTTACAACGGATAAACCACTATCGTAGCGAGGTGAGTAGCTAAGACCAAATCTTGCACCCATATAATTTGGTGAGTAGTAAGCAGCTCTAAACGGCAATGTGGTCATAACCTCTTTGTTATACTTTCCTGCCATACGGAAGGAGAGTTTTTCGCTCTCGCTCGAGAAGCTTTCAGTGTAAAGACGTGGTGTTACGTAAAATGGAAAGTTTGCAGCACTTCCTTCTAAGTTTACTTTTCTGAACCAGTCACTATCTGCAGCTCCATCAACAGTTGCAATTCTTGTTGCATCCAGTCTCATCAGAGACTCAGGACCAAACTGATAGCCAAGTTTCAGATTACCATATTTTGAATTCAAAAACACATGTGCACTTCTACCTCTTGCAGCATTCACGCCTTGTGAAGCTCCTTTACCTTCAGTAACTGGAACATGGAATTGTACATCGGCACCATAACGAAGACCAATATCCTCATTTTTATTTTCAGCTCTTAAGTGCAATATTGCATCTGAAATCATGCCCATGTTTTCACTGTAATCACCAATATTCCCTATCCCTTTAGGAAATATTGGATTTGCTCCTTTTATACTATCTGGAGTATTGTTAAAATAATCTGTAGATTTACCTGGCATAACATTATAATGGTTATAGCCACTTAGCCCATGGTTACCATAACCTTGAGAATCAACAACACCACCGAAAGTTATTCTTAAACTATCCCCTTGATTGGTATTGATAATATCAACCCCACCAACTGAAACAACAGGACTTGCCTTACCTTTTTCCTCTTTATTGCTGTTAACAACTTTTACATCCTTTTTTATATCTTTAGCTTCAATTTTAGCATTCTTAGTTTTAGAACCTTTAATTTTTGACTTTTCTACATTAGAATTTTTAGTGCTTAGAGCTTTCGCCTTTGAATCCTCTATAAGCTTTGCTTTTTTCTCTTTTGCTAGCCTAATTTCATCTTTTTTCTTTTGTTTTGCTACTAATTTTAACTCTTCTTTTTTCTTCTTTTGTTCAGCTGCTAATTTTAACTCCTCTTTTTTCTTCTGCTCAGCTGCTAATCTTAGTTCTTCTTTTTTCTTAAGCTCCTCGGCTTTTTTTCTTGGATCAGCATTACATATCCTGTCCATTTTTTCTTTTAGTTTCTTATTTGACGTCTTCATCACTTCCATCTTTCCAGAAGTTTTGATTGACTCGTTACTCTCTTGCTTTTTTACTTCCTTCATACTCTCGTCAGAAAAGTCAGCAGCAAAGCCACTGAAAGAACATAAAGTCAATAGAGAAGCTAGAGCAGTTCTAGTATAAATAGATTTTTTCATGAAGTGCCCCCAAAAAATTTTAAAATCATAACATAAATAGCATAAAGGTGTTGAAAATCCAACTTAAAGCAACCTTATAGCGAAAATAAAAGCAAAATGCAACACTTTAAAAGCAACTTTCTTAATACGCTCAACGTTTATATTAACCAAAATTTAGTACAGAGGTTTGCTTGTTAGTGTATTATAACCCTATACTTATTCTATGGAAGTAAAATTTACTCAAAGTAAAAGCATAAAAAGATTAAATTATTAATATAAATTGTTGACAATAATATTAATTTGTATTATAGTTGGTAGATTAGGGTACTTATGGATTTTAGTTTTTTACGCAATTGGTTTAGCACTACAGGTGCTGCTACAGGCTCAGAGCCAGGTAATACTGAACAGCCAGACTCTATTTCAGTAGATGATGGCAAATACGAGATCAAAGAATATGACGATGAATTTGAGATCATTGAAGATTATGAATTTATAAATCGTGCTGATCCAAATGAGCCATGTTCTTTACCTTCTGACTATAAAATAGATGAAAGTATTGTAAAAATTGCAGGATTTGATAGAGAGAAATTATTAGAAATGGGTAATTTCTGCAAGATAAGCTATGGCGATGATGATGGTAAATTAAGTAAAAAAAGATGTAATACCAAATTCCATTACTAATCGAACAAATAAGAAACATTACAAACTCGTTTAATAGTAGCACTGGAAATACTGACAATAAAATTACACAGAACATCTTCAAGTAAGCCTATGGTATCGTAGACTCTGTTGCGTAAAGTATTGTGTTTGATATATTGCCACAACCTCTCAACAGGATTCAGTTCTGGTGAATAAGGAGGCAAGTATATAATGGTAATGTTTTTCTGAATTTTCAAACTTTTTGATCTATGCCAGCCTGCACAATCCATTACAAGAAAGGCTTTTTTCGTGCCTAAATCTTTCGACATCTGCTCCAGAAATATATTCATACAATCAGTGTTTACATATGGAGCAAGTAGGCTAATTTTCTTACCACTTCTTGGATTTACCGCACTGTAGATATAGAAATTTTGTCTACCAATTTTCATTTAACCTGCGTTCTGACCCCTTTTTTAAACCATCCGTGTCCGATTTTGAATGAGTTCCAAATCGTGATTCATCAAAAAAATACCTCCTTTTCAGGGTGGGAATTGACTATTTTATTGAAGTATTTTTTAAACTCTTCTTGCTTGTTTTTATCTTGTTTACGGTGAATTGGCCTCGGTGTTATATAAGAAAACTTCATCCTTTGTATCTCACGATGCACTGTTGATTTGCTAATGTTTAGGCCAAATTCCTCTGAGATTTTTATTTGCACTTCCTTAATAGTAATATTTGGATTTCTTTCTACCCATATTTCAATTTGCTCACGTTGATTTTTGTTTAATTTGCTTTTTCTTCGCCGCTGAGAAGGGGAAAATAATTTTTCTACTCTACCAAATTTTAGATGCTTTATCCATTCAGTCAAAGCAGTCCTTGAAATTTTACATATTCTTGCCACAGCGCTTATACTACTTTCTTTTCCTGCTATCACCGCTTGTAACTTTTTTGAAACACATGCGTTATTTCTGACCTTTTTTAACATTTCTTTCGCCAAATTTACAACTTTTTCGTCTAACAGTTTTGACCTTAATGCCATTTATACCTCTCTATTTTATCTACTCTAGTATCACTTCTTTCCCATTATTGTCTATCTGTTCTTTACATAGTGGGAACTGGTATAACAACCTAGCTCAAAGAGTATACAAAACTGAATTTGAAATTGTAGAAGATTTTGAAATTGTTCCATCTACTGAAAAAATGTATAAAACTAGAGCTGAACTCATCAGCGAAGGTTATGAAATTATTCCATTTGGTAATAGCTTTGAAAAAGATGCTGGTCACGTTTTTATAAAAGGTAAAGAAAATAACAATAGCCTACCATGGTACTCGTCTGAGCCAGAGTTTTAATGATGGAATTACTGATATAAATGTACTTTTTGCTACTTCGGAATTTTTACCTGAAGGTGGAAGAATTCATTGTGGTTTCTATAATTCATTTATGGATTCATTGCCTAGTCTGTATGGCATTTTGAAATCTCATGCTGAAAAACAGGGATCAGAAATCAAGGATTTTAAAATTAATCTCACAGGTCACAGTATGGGAGGAGCTATTTCTAAGATAGCTGCTTTATGCCTCAATAAAACAGAAGGAGCTGAAGATGTTCATGTTGCAACTTTTGGTGATCCACGAGTTTTTGATCTTACTGCTAGTGAATTTTATAATGATGTTCTTCAAGAAAAAACCATTAGAGTAACTCAACATAGACAAGACCCAGTACCAGCGGTATCACCTGGTATTTGTGGTTATGCTCATGTAGGTGCACAATTGAGAATATCAGTACCTGAAACGCTAATTCTGGATTAAAAAGAGAATAGAAAAGTCAGGAGAGTAGAGTAAACTCAACAAATAGAAAAAATAGATGAGGTTACTCTACTCTCCTGACTTTTCTATTCTCTTTTTAATCCAGAATTAGCGTTTCAAGGAGTTTATAACTACTATACAGAGCAATCATTAGATTGCTCTGTAGCATCTATTCACTTAAATTCAATATAAAAATTTTCACCAGAAGTTATTTTCCATTCTTCTTTAAATTTCTTTAGGTGTTCTTTTTTTTCGCATTCTAAAAGCAGTTCTTCTATGCTCTTATTATAGCTTTCTGTAGTAATTCTTCCTTGATGATGCATAAACCTCAAATAAATCAAATAAGTGTTAATCACATCTGTTTCACAATAATCGCGAATCTCTTGTATTTTGCCACTATCATATAAGTCCATAACTTGTGAACCATCAACTCCAATCTTACCGGGAAGATTAAATGCTGCGCAAACTTCGTTCATCTTCATTCTTGCAGAAGCTCCAAAATCAGAGAGAGATTCAAGCAAATCACAATGCCAATCACTACTGTACCTCTGATTGTAACTATTCCACTTATCGCCAGCTTTGTGAAAATATTCTGCTTGAATGCCATGAACCATAGCACGGTACTTCAGTACCGGTATATCAAAAGTGCGTCCATTGAACGAAACTAGTCTTGGCTTTTTCTCTGATGTGTAGTTAAAAAATCCCTTTACTAGCTCTTTTTCATTGGAGTTTACTGTGCCTCCAGATCTTATTTCTTGTAGTGTGAACATTTCATAACCGCTCTGGCGTGTTATATTACAAAGTAAAAAACTAATGACTACAACAAGGTGGAAGGGCTGACGCAGAAAAGAGTTTTGCCCGTTTGTTATTTCAAGATGATATTTTGTTAATGCGTTCCTCTTTTCTTCTGCACTGCTATCATCACTAATATTTAGTAAATTCTTGCAGGAATTTACATCTGGTATAGTTTCAATATCAAATACTAACAAAGAATTAAGCATTACTTATATATTCCTCAGGGCGATCAGTCCAAGGTCGCACTTTTACGAACAAAAAGAGATGAACTTTACACTCAAATAACTTTTCCAATTCTGTACGTGCCTCAATATTAATTTTTTTTATGCTACTGCCGTCTTTTCCTAGCACTATTTTCTTATGATTATCTTTCAATACAAATATGATTTGTTTTATGACTAAACTCTTATCTTTTTTTTCCTCAAGTTGTTCAGTTATAACAGCTGTAGAGTATGGCAATTCTTCACGTAGGTTCAAGAATAACTTTTCTCTCGTAATTTCCGCTGATAAAAAATCAGCTGAGGAATCAGTTATTTGATCTTTTTCATAAAACCAAGGGCCTATCGGTGCAATTTTAGACAAGTAACTAGTCAGATCAGAAAGTCCATCATTCTTCAGTGCCGAGATCGTAAAAATTTTTTCAAACTTATAAAGCAAATTTAGGTGCTCATGTGCCATCTTGAGCTCTGATTTCTTTACTAAATCAGTTTTATTGATAACCAAAATGCATCTGCCTTTTGTGCGCTCCAATCGTGCAAATATCGTTTTTATTCTTTCTATATTTTTTAGGTAATTGTTTACATCAACAAGCAATAAAGTAATGTCACTATCCTTAACTGCTTCCCATGCAGATTTGACCAAAGCTTTTTCAAGATTTGTTTCTGCTGAAAACACTCCCGGAGAGTCAGTAAAAACAATTTGCGCATTGTTGCATATAGCAACACCCCTTACCTGTGTCCTTGTTGTCTGCACTTTAGGGGTGACAATTGCAATTTTCTTGCCTACGATGCTGTTAATTAGCGTTGACTTTCCAGCATTTGGCAAACCAGCTATCGTTACAAATAAGCATTTTTCTTCTTTCACAAAGGAAGTTATAAAGAAAACTAAACGTTAACGTCAAACAACTTTTTTTAATTATTCTTTAACTAGCCCGTTTTCTTCCTCTTTTGAAGAAAAACATTTTCCAACTTTTTCAACTATAGGTGATATAATATAATCATTCACTTTTTTAGCTATTGGTTCAATAACACGAACTGTTACAAATAACCCTGCGATTACTGCTATGGGTGCTATCACCGCACCTGCTAAAGCTGCCGATCCCATTCCAAGCGTTGCACCAGGAAAAATAGCCATTGTAGCTGCGGCAAGACCAACTCCAATTGCAAAGCTTGCAGCACAAAAACAAGCACTAATAAAAAAACTTTTTTTGGAAAAATTTTTATTATAAATCATTATGCATGTAAATAAGGCTGGCAGAACAGAAGCAACAATTCCACCCATCACCAAAGGTGACAGAGCTGTAAAACTGAGCACTAAGCCTGTAAGTGCTCCTATTGTTGTAGCTACACCTAAAGCAAGTAATATTTTTTTAGTATCATCATTCATATAATCTCCTTAAATATAAATTTCTAAAAAACTTTTCTAGTATAGCTAAATTTCTTAGATAAATCAATTAATTTTTTTATGATTAAGTGTGATTAAAACTCAAAGAGCGGGAGAAGGGGTTCGAACCCTCGACCTCAACCTTGGCAAGGTTGCGCTCTACCAACTGAGCTACTCCCGCAGTTAAATTCTGCTTAGATTCTACTTCTAATTATAGGTACATATTACAATTTGTAAACCCTACATGCATGAAAATCATGAGAGCCAATTTTCTATGATCTTTTCGTATACTTAAAACTCATTTTTGATTATTGTATGTGTCATAAAATATATTAAATTTATGAGAATATTTATATATAAGGACGACCTGCCAGCCAGTGCAATACCGAATGATATAAAATCTATAGCTGTTGATACAGAGGCAATGGGGCTACTGCATAGCAGAGATAGATTATGCCTTGTTCAGCTCTCTTTCAATGATGGCAACGCTCACTTAGTTCAATTCAAAAACGATTATACAGCTCCAAATTTGAGAAAAATATTAGAGGATAAAAATATAACCAAAATATTTCACTTTGCACGATTTGATGTGAGTATAATACATTACTACCTGCAAACTTGGGCACTGCCTTGCTATTGCACGAAAATAGCCTCACGTTTAGTTCGCACCTATACAGATAATCATAGCTTAAAAGAGTTGTGCTTAGAACTACTTGATATAAAATTAAATAAGCAACAACAATCTTCTGATTGGGGAAATGAAAATTTAACAGACAAGCAAAAAAGTTATGCTGCATCTGATGTTTTATATCTCCATAAAATAAAGGAAAAGCTAGATTTAATGCTAGAACGTGAAAATAGAAAAGAATTAGCCGAAAAGTGCTTTGAATTTCTTTCTACTCGTATTGAGCTAGATTCAATGGGTTGGGGGAGTGTAGATATCTTTAATCATCATGTGTAATCACTTCACTTGAATCCAGAAAAATTTAGTTGATCAGCTGTTAATTGATACGCTATATTTATAAAAATTTAGGTATTTTATGAGTGATGATATTAAAGCGGTAAATGATCAAAATTTCGAATCTGAAGTTGCTGACCACAAAGGATTTGTGCTGGTAGATTTTTGGGCAGAATGGTGTGGACCATGCAAAAGTCTGATGCCACGTATCGAGCAATTGGCTGAGGATAGAAAAGGCAAGATCAAGATCTGCAAGTTCGACATAGATGGAGAAACTGAGGTGCCAAGTAAGTATGGAGTTCAATCTATACCTACTTTAATCATATTTCAAGATGGTAAGGAAATTGCACGCAAAATTGGCGCAATAAATGATTTACACAGTTGGGTTGATAGTGAAATAAGCGAGTAGACAAATTTCCTTTTGTGTGTATTATAGGTGTTGGTAAAAGGGATTGTAGCTCAGTCGGTTAGAGCAGTTCGCTCATAACGAATTGGTCGTAGGTTCGAGTCCTACCAATCCCACCACTATTGATACAATTGCAAGGCCTACTCTCTTAGATAAGCTTTTTGCCTTATTAAAGTACTTGGTTGTTAGTGTTTGTAAAATTTCATTAAAATTACTTCCGCATACTTTCAATCTAATTATAATTACAGTTAGAGATATTTTTAAGAGCTCAAAAATTTATCTTTGTCTGCAGATTTTCAATTAACTTTTCAATAAAAAACGTAGCGTATCTTTTTCAGTGTATGTAGGTGCACACACATACTTCATTTCTGTCGTATGTGCGCTACCAAATCTTTTTATACAGGAGGATTTTATGTCCAGAATTCCAGATACTTGACCTTTACTTTAGCTAATCACAGGCGCCTGTGATTTTTATAAAGAAAGTGTAGGAAAAACTGTTTCCAGGCATAAATTTGCCATGTATACCTAAAAAGTAATGATATTGACATAATGTTCATATTTATATGCTAATATTAATATTATTTAAATTGAAGAATATTATGGAACAACAAGCATCAAACAAAGAGAAAGGGATTGAATTTAGATATAATCAATGTAAGCAGAAATGCCATTACTACAAAACAAAACGGACAGACCAAGAATGCCTAGATAAATGCTATGAGAAGTACGTTTCTAAACTTTATCCACAAATTAGTGAGAAATTATTAGCTATAGTTTTTCCTAAAGTAAATGATAAAGGTATAATAAAGTATTTGAGTTATAATGGCATATAGTGTGGATTTAAGGGAAAAGGCAGTATTGATGATAGAAAAAGGGAAGACAAAGGTTGAGATAGCAGAGCTCATGGAGATAGGAATAGCAACGCTGTACCGCTGGTTAAAAAAGAAAGCTGCTGGTGAAAGCCTAAAGCCATCTAAAAACGGTAGCTTTATTCGAAAAATAGACCCAAAAATACTCGAAGAATATGTTACAAAGAATCCAGATCATACTCTGGCAGAGATGAAACAAAATCTTGGATTTGGAATAAATTCAATTTGGTATAGACTAAAACAGCTAAAAATTACTTTAAAAAAAAGTCACACTATATCAAGAGCGCAATCAAGAAGATAGGCAGCAATTTATTGATAAAATCTCAAAAATAGACCATTCCAGCATCTTATACCAATTCCCACTATGTAAAGAACAGATAGACAATAATGGGAAAGAAGTGATACTAGAGTAGATAAAATAGAGAGGTATAAATGGCATTAAGGTCAAAACTGTTAGACGAAAAAGTTGTAAATTTGGCGAAAGAAATGTTAAAAAAGGTCAGAAATAACGCATATGTTTCAAAAAAGTTACAAGCGGTGATAGCAGGAAAAGAAAGTAGTATAAGCGCTGTGGCAAGAATATGTAAAATTTCAAGGACTGCTTTGACTGAATGGATAAAGCATCTAAAATTTGGTAGAGTAGAAAAATTATTTTCCCCTTCTCAGCGGCGAAGAAAAAGCAAATTAAACAAAAATCAACGTGAGCAAATTGAAATATGGGTAGAAAGAAATCCAAATATTACTATTAAGGAAGTGCAAATAAAAATCTCAGAGGAATTTGGCCTAAACATTAGCAAATCAACAGTGCATCGTGAGATACAAAGGATGAAGTTTTCTTATATAACACCGAGGCCAATTCACCATAAACAAGATAAAAACAAGCAAGAAGAGTTTAAAAAATACTTCAATAAAATAGTCAATTCCCACCCTGAAAAGGAGGTATTTTTTTGATGAATCACGATTTGGAACTCATTCAAAAATCGGACACGGATGGTTTAAAAAAGGGGTCAGAACGCAGGTTAAAATGAAAATTGGTAGACAAAATTTCTATATCTACAGTGCGGTAAATCCAAGAAGTGGTAAGAAAATTAGCCTACTTGCTCCATATGTAAACACTGATTGTATGAATATATTTCTGGAGCAGATGTCGAAAGATTTAGGCACGAAAAAAGCCTTTCTTGTAATGGATTGTGCAGGCTGGCATAGATCAAAAAGTTTGAAAATTCAGAAAAACATTACCATTATATACTCGCCTCCTTATTCACCAGAACTGAATCCTGTTGAGAGGTTGTGGCAATATATCAAACACAATACTTTACGCAACAGAGTCTACGATACCATAGGCTTACTTGAAGATGTTCTGTGTAGTTTTATTGTCAGTATTTCCAGTGCTACTATTAAACGAGTTTGTAATGTTTCTTATTTGTTCGATTAGTAATGGAATTTGGTATTAGTTGGATCCCAGTGTCAGCTACTCTGATGACAAGACGGGTTTCAATATTTGCATGCATCTAAACAGATAAGCAATTATAGCCTTTCTTATAATAGTTCGAACGTGATAAGATATGTATTTATGTCGACAGTAGGCTAGTAGCGTATTACGATACGTTCGGATTATTGTGAAAAAGCTATACTATCAGAAAGAGGTAGACTATGCTACTCCTTTCTATCCGTTTTCTTGAGCAACCTGCTTTCAAGTCTAACACACATCTCAGTAATTATAATATCCAATTTTTGATCGTGTTTTTCCACAGGTAAATTTTTACAATATTGCTTCTCATAGGCTACACCTATAAATATTTTTCCAAGTGGCCGTAATTTTTTTATCATTTCATCATACCAACCACCGCCAAAACCTAACCTATTAAAATGATCATCAAAAGCAATAACAGGAGTAATGATTGTATCGGGGATTATATCTTCATCTGCTTTATTCAATTCTTCGAATTTTAATAACTTGTTTTTATTAGGGACTGCTACTTTATAATCTAAATCGAGTAAATGATGCATCAAAGGCACAACATTAATTTCCCCGTCTGTTGGAATGTAAGCTGCTATTGTTTTACCTTTAACGCAACTTAAGTTTTTGTTAAAGAGATTAATAAGAGAATTTGCTGCATAACTAGAATAACTTTCATCAACATCTTTTCTTATGGTTCTATATTGCTTCCTTAGTTCCTCTTTGTGCTGTTTAGTGTCTTTGAACATGTTCTATCCATTTTGCAGTGAGCTTTTCTTGTAAACTATTTTGCTTCAAGCGCTCACTTAAAAAATCAAAGTCAACAAGCTCCATATCCTGGTCTTGATTACTGCAACTATAAACAAAACTTATTTCTCCTGTTTCCTTATTTATGTGTTGCTGAATACATTGAGCGCAGATTTCTTTCATCATGCACTGCATAGGAGAGTTAACTGATGATATTGCTATGTGTTTTGGTTTTAGATATGGCTTTAAAATTGTTTTTCTAGCTTCATTTATAGCTTTCATCATTTTATCAGAACCAATAGTGATGATTTTATCTATAGTGTTCAAATTAATATCTACCTTTTCTCGTTGATAAGAAACTATTGCATCAATTATATTACCATGAAAGGATTTATCCTGTTCTCTGCTTGTTTCTATCAATCCTTCTTCACATGCCCAAATTGTCACGTTTGATGCACGTTCTATCAGCGCTCGTTTAAATACATCACTTAATTTTTTATAGCCAGCGAAATATAAAACCTTATGATTGTTTTCAAGACAAGCTTTTCCTATCGAAAATAATACTGCATTTCCAACTCCGCCACCAATCAGCATTATATTCTTCATAAACTTTTTATAGAGTAAAAAACGAAAAATATTCTCTAGCTTCAATTAAATCGATAACTCACAGCTGCATTTTTACGCATATTATCCAATAACAGGTTGCTTTGTATAATAATCTTTTGTTGATACATTTCCTGTTTGATTGCTTCTATATTCATTGGATTACTCTTGATATCACATAACATCATTAGCTTTGCAGTGCTATTTTCTCTTAATTCTACTATTTCATTCGTACTTGTTTTACTAAATAAAATCTGTAAATCAGGATTTAAATCTCGCATTTTTATTTTAAATTCTTTTGCGCTTGGCAATTTGAAATCGTCTGCTAATTTGTCAAAATTTAGACAACTGACCTTTTGCTCCTTAAAATTAGAGAGTAAATTTTCTGAATCTTTAACTACAACTTGTTTTACTTTTAAAATACTTTCCAGCAGTGTATGATCGAGCTGTACCTTATCTATGACTTTTATAATAGAGTAACCTTCGCTTAAACTAATCGGACCTGCTACGTCATTGATTTCTAATCTTTCCAAAACGTCCTTTAGAGTACCTTTTAGCTGACTTAAATTAACGGTTGCTTTGCGCATCTTTATTGAAGATTCTGGATTATTACTGCTACGTAATTTTTTTACTAAATCTTCAGCCATTTTTTGATCAGGAATTACAAATTCCTGAAACGTAGTAAGGTAATCAGGCTTCTCTTTTTGTTTTCTTATGTCATCCATTTCTTTATCGCTTATATTGATAAGCGGTACAATTCCTACTTCAATAATCTTGTTCCACAGCAGCTGACACTTTATTTGTTTTTTTAGGGTATTGAGATCTATATTATGCTTTTTTACGTATTGATCAACTTCATCAGCCTTAAGTTTTAAACTTTGAGTTAAGAATAACGTGACAGCATTATTTAACTCCTCGTTACTCAATTCTATATTCATCTTCTGTGCTTCGCTGACAATGATAATTTCGTCTATTAACTGTCTTAGAATTTGAGATTTTACCTCTTTTTGATTAATCTTCTGAGTGCCAAGCAATGAATTTATGAAGTTTATACGTCTTTCGATATCTAAATTTGAAATTGGCTCACCATTTACATCTGCAACAATTTCAATCTCAGTTGCAAGTAACCTAAGCGGCAGCATTATTAATATCAAAATTAGTATTTTATGCATATAAAATTATTTAGCTAATAACTAATTCTATAATAAATACTGAATAAACGCTAGCTAACTTTTTAATAATTAAAAAAGAGGGTGAAATTACTGTAATGAATACCTAAACAATAATATACGGAAGGAGAGGGATTCGAACCCTCGATACGACTTTTCAATCGTATAACGGTTTAGCAAACCGCCGCCTTCAGCCGCTCGGCCACCCTTCCAAATTATTACTATAATATCAAGACCTTTACTGCCTGTCTAATGCTTTTAACGCTAATTCTGGATTAAGGAAGGAAGAAAGTATAGGAAATGGAAGGCTTTTTGGATTTCAAGGAATAGGAAATGAGAGTAGAAAAGATGTGAACCAAGAAATTAACGGGAGATCTATGGCGAGTATGTTCAATTTCAAGTCTATTTTTGAGGTAGCCAAAAATCGTCTCAATGATCGACCTTTTTCTCAGCAAAATCTTTTCATGTAGTGAAATTAATGCGTTTTTCATCCCCTTTTTCACCTTGGTAACAAGTTTCAAACCGCGGTTAAACAACTCTTGGAAAAGCTCTTTTTTAATATAGCCTTTATCACCAAACAAAAGACCGGTTAATTTCTTAGTTAGGTTTGCTACAGGCTCTCTATCGTCAACATTACCTCTTGTAAGCGTAAAAGCTTGAATTTCACCTTTCTCGTTAATTATCAAATGTAGTTTAAAGCCGAAAAACCAGCCATATGTACTCTTGCTTAATTTTGCAATTCCAGCAAAAACCTTATTTCTTGATATTCTTTTTGCATGGCAAACTGCAATAGGAGTTGCATCTATGTATGAGATTCCAGTAAGTTCTGACCATCCGCAAAGGCACTGTAATAGCATGGCTAAATGCCACAAAACCCTGGGCTTTAGAGCAACAAACCTAGTGTATGAAGGCAACTTCGAAAACTCTGTTTGTAGAGCAATGTTGGGTAATGCAGGTAGAAAGCCTTAAAATTTTCACAGGGAGATTGCTGATACAGGAGGATTATTGTGATAATTTCCGAATGTGTAATTTCTGGCACTCTTGTGGGTTTTTACCGTTTGGTAGTAGTTTATCTGCAAAATTTTTCTCTATATCTCTGCAAAAATCATCGACCAGACAAAACAGTTTTGTTATATCTTCCATGGGTAACCTCATCTATTTTTTTCTATTTGTTGAGTTTACCCTACTCTCCTGACTTTTCTATTCTCTTTTTAATCCAGAATTAGCGTTGGAAGGGGAAAGAGAGGTAATAAATTTACACAAAGCGCATTCAAGCAGAACGATTGTATCGTAGATTTTATTGCGTAAAATGTTCTGTTTTATATATAACCAAAACCTCTCAACAGGATTGAGTTCAGGTGAGTATGGTGGTAGGTATATAATTTCGATATTTTTAGGTGCCTTTAAATTTTTTGACTTATGCCAACTAGCGCAATCCATCAAGAGAAAAGCCTTTCGTATTCCTAAATATTGCGACATCTGTTCAAGGAATATATTTATACAATCAGTGTTGACGTTTGGTGCAAATAAGCTAAAATTCTCTCCATTTCTGGGATTAACTGCACTATAGAGATAAAAATTTTCCCTACCTAATTTTACCTTAACCTGTGTCCTACTGCCTTTTTTAAACCACCCATGTCCAACTTTCGAATGTGTACCAAACCGTGATTCATCGAAGAAAAATAGCTCTTTTTCAGAATGCATGACAATAGTTTCATTGAGTTTTTTTTTAAACTCCTCTTGCTTGTTTTTATCTTGTCCACTATGAACTGGTCTTGGTGTGATATATGAGAATTTCATTCTTTGCATATTACGATGTATTGCGGATTTTCTGATATTCAAACCAAATCTTTCTTGGATTCTTATTCTCATTTCTCTAATAGTAATATTGGGGTTTTCCTCTATCCACAACTCAATTCGTTCAAGTTGACTTTGGTTCAATATAGTTTTTCTACGGCGTTGAGGTGGAGCAAATAATTTTTCTACTCTACCAAATTTTAGATGCTTTATCCATTCAGTCAAAGCAGTCCTTGAAATTTTACATATTCTTGCCACAGCGCTTATACTACTTTCTTTTCCTGCTATCACCGCTTGTAACTTTTTTGAAACATATGCGTTATTTCTGACCTTTTTTAACATTTCTTTCGCCAAATTTACAACTTTTTCGTCTAACAGTTTTGACCTTAATGCCATTTATACCTCTCTATTTTATCTACTCTAGTATCACTTCTTTCCCATTATTGTCTATCTGTTCTTTACATAGTGGGAATTGGTATAAGATGCTGGAATGGTCTATTTTTGAGATTTTATCAATAGATTGCTGCCTATCTTCTTGATTGCGCTCTTGATATAGTGTGACTTTTTTTTAAAGTAATTTTTAGCTGTTTTAGTCTATACCAAATTGAATTTATTCCAAATCCAAGATTTTGTTTCATCTCTGCCAGAGTATGATCTGGATTCTTTGTAACATATTCTTCGAGTATTTTTGGGTCTATTTTTCAAATAAAGCTACCGTTTTTAGATGGCTTTAGGCTTTCACCAGCAGCTTTCTTTTTTAACCAGCGGTACAGCGTTGCTATTCCTATCTCCATGAGCTCTGCTATCTCAACCTTTGCCTTCCCTTTTTCTATCATCAATACTGCCTTTTCCCTTAAATCCACACTATATGCCATTATAACTCAAATACTTTATTATACCTTTATTATTTACTTTGGGAAATACTATACCTTGCCGCTATCCTGAACGGATACCAATATTTACCCATTAAAAACAACAATATTTTTCCGAATAACTGTAATTTAAGGCTAAATCAACGCAAACTAATTTCTACTTTTTTCAATGATTTTTTTTGCTTCTTCTACATCCGCCCATTCTCCAACTGTCACCGTTTTTCCCTTTTCTAAATCTTTATAATGAGAAAAGAAATGAGCTATTTTATCTAGTAAGCTTTTAGGTAGGTCAGAATAGTTGTTTATATTGTCATAATAGCTATCAACACTAGAGATAGGTACGGCTAATATTTTTTCATCCTCTCCTTTCTCGTCTTTGGTAAGTAATGCACCTACTGGACGCACTGATATCAAAACTCCAGACGCTAAAGGAAATTGAGTGAGCACCAAAACATCCACAGGATCACCATCACCTGCACATGTATTTGGTACAAATCCATAATTGCAAGGATAAGTCATTGAAGTAGACAAAAATCTGTCAACTTGTAATAATTCGAGCTCTTTATTAAATTCATACTTTACGGGTTCAGCATTTGCGCCTATTTCAATTACTACATTTATTTCATCTGGTTTTGTTGTTACTTTGCTTAAATCCATGGATTACCTCATTATTCAAGAGAAGATATTATATAGCATACACTTTAAAAGTGCTACATTTATCATTCATAAGTAGAGATTCATGATTGCATAGGACCATTTGCAAAACTGTTAATAGTTGTATCATTGATCGTTGAATGTGGCGGTTCTTGAGGTGATTTTAGTAGTTGAAATAAAGCATATACTATTACGATAGTAAGTACTGTAGCAACTATGAAATTGATGAGATTATTTTGTGGCAAAATATTTGTTATTGAGTTGAATAACTTTTGCTCCATAAAGAAATAATCAGCAGTATATAATCCAATAGACAATATAAACATACCTAAAGCTAATTTATAAAATGTGTTTTTATGATTTTGTTTTTTTTGTTACTGATAGTAGAGTTTAGTCTGCATTCACTTTTTGGCACTTAGTAATACGTATTCTCAGGGTTTGTTACTAATTGTTCAAATGCATCACTATTTTGGTTTTTTAGTAGTTGCTCTAGAGTACGTTTGATATTTTTAGGATATAGAGAATCTTGACTGTCTTGCTCTCTTGCAGCTGTAAATGTCCCGTTCAATTCACTTATACCTCTATAATTAAGTGTATACTTGGTGAATCCATTTCTATACGGTAACTCAATTTTTCTTAATACGTTTATTAACTGTAAGATGTAACTGTAATACAGTGGTGTGTTGATTACTCTAGCTTTCTCATTAATATATTGATTGAGTGATAAAATATCTCCATTTCCAGTACATGTAGAAAATATACCATAACTAGAAAATAGTAATGCTATGTCTTTATCTATTTTTATACTGTGAATCGAGTAATAATGATTTATTATCTCTTTACATAAGCTAAACTCTTTATCAAATTCATTTGCATAGCTTATTTTGAGTAACTTTTTAACATTATTGAGTACTTGTTTCTCAAAGTCATCATTATTGTTAAATAGAGCTTCACCTTTCGGATTTGCTAGAATATTAAAAAGCTTTAGTTTTTTTTGATCTTCTGTCAATTCTACTTGATCTACAATTTTCCTTGGCAGTTTCTTCGAAGTGTCACAAAGAGTAGGTATTTTTTTACTTTCAATTGCAGCATATATTTTATCAATTACTTCTTGAGTATTGAACTGAGCATTTTCTGCAAGAACTCTATAAGCTTGAACATAAATTAAAAACAATCCTTGTAGACTAAATTTTAAGTTAAAATATTTATCTAATGGCTCTTGTTCTTTTTTATTAATGAATTCGGATAGACCTATATGATTTCTGCAATCCATGCAATGATGTAAGTCAGCATGTTGAAAACTGCCCAAACGAATAAATGCGGCCTCTAGTAAATTGCCCTTACCAACAATTTTTATTAACTCTTCAACTTCTTTAACCATCCCTCTAGTCCACAATATAATAATTATCTTTATAGTATAAAGAATATAGGATAAAACAGCAATAAATTTTATTGTATGTTTACATTCTGCATTAAAAAATTAAACCACCAAGTTAGGAGCATATCCAACCTCCACCTATAACTTGTTCGCCCGTATATGCTACACAGGCTTGACCTGGACTGATGCCAAAGTAATCGTCGTTTAAAATTACACAGGCTTTGTTCTTTTCGTCAGTTGAATATATTGTCGCTAAGCTTCCTGCATGTGATGACCTAAGCTTCACAGTTACTTCCATGCCTTCTTTTGGTTGTTCTAACCAATTTAACTCTTTGACCAATATCTTTTTTTGCATTAGAGCATTGATCGGGCCTACTACAACTTCATTATTTTCTGTATTAATTTTTATCACGTAAAGAGGCTCATTGTGTGCGATGCAGAGGCCTCTTCTCTGTCCCACTGTAAAATTTACTATGCCGCTGTGCTCACCTAGCACTTTTCCATGAATATCTACTATTTTACCTTTCTGTACAGATTGTGGAGCTAATTTAGCTATTATTTTACTATAGCTTTCGGAAACAAAGCATATATCTTGACTATCCGGCTTTTCAGAAATTTGTAAGCCAAAATACTTTGCTAATTTTCTTATATCACTTTTATAGAACCCACCTAATGGAAATCGCAAAAGCTTTAACTGCTCCTCAGTAGTTGCAAACAAAAAATAACTTTGATCTTTACTTTTATCGATGCTTCTACACAATTTTACCTCACCATTTTCTTCTAATCTTCTTACGTAATGTCCTGTTACGAGCACATCCGCACCAAGATTTTTTGTAACTTGCAATAGATCGCGAAATTTTACTGTTTGGTTACACCTTACGCACGGTATGGGAGTTTCTCCACGCATATAGGTATTTGCAAAATCCTCTATTACTTCCTTTTTGAATATTTCCTCGTAGTTTAAAATATAGTGGGGAAAGCCAACACTTTCAGCCACGTATTTGGCATCATAAATATCCTGTCCAGCGCAGCATGCACCCTTTCTCGCATTACCATCACTGCCATAGAGCTGAAGAGTCACACCTATCACTTCGTACCCAAGGTTATACAGCAGTGCTGCAGCAACGGAGCTATCAACTCCCCCGGACATTGCAACAATAGCCTTAGTTTGATGCGGAGCTTTATCTTTTAATAAAGGTTCAATTTCAAATTCTTTTAGCATATAATTTATAAACACAAACCTGTGTCAAGCACTGGAATCCAGTTTCTATTACACAATTTCATCGAAACAGCATACTTATTTGTAGTCAAGTTCCAGTGTCAAGCGCTGGGATGACACCCCTTCCTGCTGGAAGTTGCCTTTAAATTACTTGGTGCGTGACACTGGGATCTCATTTATATTACATAATTCCATCAAAACAATTCGATAAACTGCCTTCAAAAACAATTTAATCTTGCTTGAATAAAACATGGCCAAAATAGTCCATGTTTTCAAGTACTTTTCCGCTACCCAGGGCAACACAACAAAGTGGATCATCTGCAACACGAACTGGTAATTTTGTTGTTTCACTAATAACTTTACTCAAGTTGCGCAATAACCCACCTCCACCAGATAAAATTATTCCTCTATCAACTATATCAGAAGAAAGTTCGGGTGGAGTACTCTCCAGTGCAGTTCTAATAGCAGAAATTATCTGATGTACAGGCTCTATTAGGCTCTCTGCAACTTGATATTCTGATAAAAGCATTTCTTTTGGCATACCACTCACTAAATCCCTGCCTTTAATTATCATTCCCTCTTTGTTGTTTTCAACTGGCAGACTGGCTGAACCGACGTTTTTCTTAATTTTTTCAGCAGTTGTTTCGCCAATCAATAACTTATGATTTTCACGAATGTATGACTTTATTGCCTCATCCATAACATCACCACCTACTCTGGCAGAACGTGAATAAACAATTCCACCTAAAGAAATAATTGCAACTTCAGTTGTACCACCTCCTATGTCAACAATCATAGAACCTTCAGGTTCGGTAACTGGAAGTCCAGCCCCAATTGCTGCAGCCATTGGTTCTTCAATTAAGAATACTTCATTTGCACCAGCACTTTCTGCTGCATCTTGTATAGCACGCCTTTCAACTGGGGTAGATCCAGATGGAACACATATGATAATACTAGGCTTATTAACAGTGAATCTTGTGTTTGCGCTGCGTATAAAATATTTTAACATTTCTTCCGCGCTTTTAAAATCAGCAATAACTCCGTCTTTCAAGGGTCTTATCGCTTCTATTTCTCCGGGTGTTTTTCCGAGCATCATCTTAGCTTTTTTGCCAAAAGCATAAGGAACGTAACTTCCTTTTTCTTTTACTCTTGCTACAACTGAGGGTTCATCAAGCACTATCCCCTGACTTTTCTGATAAACTAAAGTATTTGCAGTACCAAGATCTATAGCAATATCGCTAGCAAATAAACCTTTGAAAGTAAAAAAATTTCTGATTAAATTCTGAACAAAACTCATACACAACTCAAGAAAACCATTTATTGAGACAAATTATACTTTTCAGATAAGTAGCTAGTGTAGGACTCAATATCTAAATCCCTACCTGTTACCTTTTTTAGCTGTTCCAAAAAGCCATAATTTGCACTATATACATTTTTAGAGAACCAATCGATAAGTAAACTGAAATCTCCTTTTACTATAGAATCTAAAAATTCGTAATGATTTTTCTTAATGAAAGAAAAAAACTGCACAGCAGCGATTAACGCTATGACTTTAATAGGAAAGTAGCCTATAACACCACTTATCCAATACTCATCTTGAAAATAAGTGTCTAGCTCATTTTTAGCTTTTACTGAAATCTTGTAATGCTTCATACCTTCCAGCCATTTATCGTGTAGATCTTTAACTTCTAACGTACCATTTATTAGATCTTGTTCTAATTTAGTTCTTAGCATAATGTGAGCCAATAAACTAAATTCATCCGCATTCTTCAAAAAAGATGAAAGATTTACTTTATTGAAAATCAAATACAAATTTTCAACACTACTATTAATTTTGCCTTTTGTAGAAAGTTTGTCCTTTACGTGTGGTTGAATGAACTCAATAAATTCTCTCGATGTCCCAATGATCCTTTCCATGAATAACCCTTGAGTTTCATACATAATATGTTTTGTAATTGAGCTCTTTATAGAATTTTGCGCTAAACATTTTTGATGAATTGCATAACCAGTATGCCGTAAAAGTAAAAATAAACCATAACAAAGGTCAGATTCATCATAATCGATAGGATCGTAATAAGAAATGGAAATCTCATTTGGTGTAACACTCATTTGCTGTAAGAATAAGGAACCAAGTTCAATCTGTCTCTGAACCGTAACTTTTTGTATATTAGCAACCTTATCCTTCTTCTGCTTTTGAGTTACTTTCTCTACATTTTCACTAAAAAATTTACCTAGCTTAGGAAATATTTCCTTTATGTTCTTTTCTGTGATATTAGAGTCATAGTCAGCAAGCAATGACTCATAGTTTGAGCGCTTTAATTGCTGCGATTTTATAGAAGCTGCTTCACGAGTAAGCTTAATTAGGTTAGTAAAGCATTCTTTCAGCTTTTCTAAGTTACTAATTTCAGAATTAGTTAGCCTCCATAAGTTTTGGCATTCAATCTTAGCTTTGGACAAAGATTTTACTAAATCAACAGGAATAGCACTGCTGCTTTTGTGTATCCCCTCTATTAACTTTAGCTGCTGAATATTAGCACTCTTTTTATTCCTAAGAGCATTCGCTAATGATTCCTTTATTGCATCATGAGAGATAATTTCATGTCTGATTTCCTCTAGAAGACACATTTGTTCAACTTTGTCCTCTACATTCAATTGGCTTTTGCTTAGTAGTTTTAGTATGTTTTCGATATTCCTTACCTTATGTAATACTTCGTCTAAAAACTTACAAGATCTCATTTTTATTCATTGCTTTGAAACATTTGCTTAATATCGTAATAGATTAATAATAAAGTTAAAAGTATATTTGCTTAAAGTACAATAAAAAATTGTATTTTTATTCTTTTATTGTACTTCATTGCTGAGAATTGAGCGCCTTATCAGAAAATTAATAATAAGATTGTAAAGAAAACATTTAGTATTTTATTTCCCTTGACTCTATTCTAGTATAGAGGGATTATTGGTACTAAAATTAAAATTACGCACTATATTTTAAATTTATGGAGGTTTAGTGATGTGGAGTAGACTGATTATAATGTGTTGTTTTTGTTTACTGCTTACTGGTGTAAGTTCTTGCCCTAAAAAAGGAGTAAATACGACAAATAAAATGAATGCTGTTGTTAAGCAGATAGGTGATAAAAGAGTTTTCTTTGGTTATGATGAATCTAGTATCAGTGAAGTGAGTGCAGATGCATTACTTGACGTGATGGAGGTGTTACAAAATAATCCTGACGCAAAGGTCACTTTAACTGGTCATACTGACAATCGTGGTTCTCACGAGTATAATCTTGCACTAGGAGCTAGAAGAGCAGATGCAGCTAAAAAATTTATGGTCAGCTGTACGCCTTACCTAGAAAATAGAATCAAAACTGCTTCTAAAGGTGAAACTGAGCCTTTGGTTAATGTAAAAGATGATTCTAGAAATTCCAAGTATGAGAGAGAGCATGCTAAAAATCGTAGAGTAGAATTTTCATTCTCTGGGATCAAAAGTTAATCTTCTCCGCATCCCAGTGCTGAGCACTGGGATGATACAGTGTACAAATCCTTTGCACAGATTGTTAGTTTGCTTGTATTGAAGTTCCGTAGCGATATAATGTAGAGAGACATAAACTACCTGACCGTCAAGAAACATAATGCGATTGGAGCTGTCATTTCAAAATATAGTTAATAAGTTTGCTTTTCATGATAATCGAGTTGCGATTGCAGTATCAGGTGGTGTAGACAGTGTAGTTTTATTGCACTTAATGATTAATTGGGCAAAAAAAAATAAACCTTCACTTCCTACAGCATTAACAGTAAATCACGGGTTACGTTTAGAATCTCAAAAAGAAGCTGATTTTGCTGTAAGCTATGCAAAAGAACTTGGGGCAAAGGAATCGTTCATATTAAATTGGGAGAAGAAAAATATTAAAGGCAATATTCAGTTGCAGGCACGAAAAGCACGGTATAACTTATTAACAAAATGGTGTAAAAATAATAATGTTAAATATTTATTTGTTGCTCACCACAAAAATGATCAAGCAGAAACGTTCTTGTTGAGATTAGAGCGGGGTAGTGGCGTAGATGGATTATCATCAATGGACTATAAGTATTTCTTAAATGGTATTTATGTATTTAGGCCGTTGTTAAATTTTAGTCGTAGTGAAATAGAAAAGTATGCTAAACTTCACCAATTAAGATGGATCGAAGATAGAAGCAATTATGACTTAAAATACAGACGAACTTTATACCGTAACTTACTTAAAGCAAGTGATAATCAAGATGTTCTAACAGAGCGAATATGCCTTACAGCACTTCATATGAAAAGAGCTGCAAAAGCGTTGATGCACTACACACGCCTTGCACTTAATGACTGCGTTAATATTCATGATCTTGGTTATATTGAAATTAAACTAGATGAACTTTATAAACTGCCAGAGGAAATAGCTTTAAGGCTTCTTCTTTATTCTATAATGGCAATTGTCAACAAGCACTATAAACCAAGGTACCGTAGCCTTATCGCAATATTTAATAGAATATTGCAACAAAATAGTGATGTTAATTGCACACTCTATGGATGCAAAATAAGAAAATATGGAGAAAGTATTTTGATAATGAGAGAATCGTCAAATATACAGGAAATTACTGTACACTTACCATTAAATTGTTCTATTGAATGGGATAACAGGTTTAGCTGCACAATATTTGGAGATCAGGAGTGTTCAGTAACTATTGCTCCGCTAAAGAAAACACAAAAAATCCCTGAATTTCTAAAAAATTATGATTATTGCTCTGAAGTTTACTATTCTTTGCCTACAGTACAAAAAGATGGAAAGATGCTTGCTTATCCATGTATAAAACATGATAGCAAGCATATTGGTGATGATGAGATTAAATATTTTATCACTAGCGTAATAAAGGAAAATTTGCTAAAGTTAATTGATGTTTAATTAAGGATTACAATGAGTGGGGCAAGGTTTTTTAAATTTGTTTTATTATGTCTAACAATCGCTGCTTTTATTTATCTTATGTATGTTCTTTTTTTTAAAATTAAAGCTGCTGCGGCCACTATATCCTTCATGCCTATTATTATAACATCTGCTGTAGTGACATGTTCAGTAATATGCACTGCAGCTGTATTAGGTTTTGTTATCTATTTAATGAAACCATCTAAAGTAATAGAAGTTGAGCAAAGTAAGCAAGAAGTAACGTTTAACGATGTTATAGTATCAGATGAAGTAAAAGAAGAGTTACGAATGATTTGTGATATTATATCACAAGAGACAAAAATAATGTTTGAAAAAGTTGGCTTTAAGCCACCACAAGGTTACCTTTTACACGGTCCACCAGGAAATGGTAAAACACTTCTTGCTCGCGCTGTTGCAGGTGAAGCTAAGCTTCCGTTTTTTTTCACTTCCGGAGCTATTATTGCTGGTCAATTTGTTAATCAAGGTGCGCACGATATACAAGAACTTTTTCACACAGCAAGAAAAAAGGCTCCTTGTGTAATTTTTATAGATGAGATAGATTCTATTGGTTCAGAACGTATTGACTCTAGGAGCCAATCTAATAGAGCTATAAACGAGGACCATAACAAAACTTTAAACCAATTATTGATTGAAATGGATGGTTTTAATGTTAGCAAGGGTGTAATAGTAGTTGCTGCAACTAATCGTCGTGAAGTTTTAGATGAAGCGCTTCTTAGGCCTGGCCGTTTTTCTAAGCATATCTATATTCCCCTACCAGAATTGGGCTCACGAGAAAAGATATTAGATCTTTATATGAAGAATGTGCCAGTTGGATCAGATCTAAACCTTAAAGAAATTGCAGAAAAAACTGAAGGCTATTCAGGTGCTGAGTTATCTAATTTAGTAAATGAGGCCAAGCATAATACTGTAAGGCGTACTCAAGAGCGAAAAATGGAAGAACCTGTTGTTAGCATGGGTAATTTTACAAAAGCACTTGAAGAGTTTAATAGTACACATAAAAAATTCAAGAATAGAAAAGCGAGCAATACAGGTAATAATGTAATAAGTGCATTACTACAACCTGCTGTAGAAAATTATATGCAGCAGCATCTTACCACTACATAACACATATACTTATTGCAGTGAAAAACAATTTTTTAAATTTGTAATTATTTTTCTAAAGTTTACTACTCTTTTCCAACAGTGAAAAAAATGGAAAGGTGGTTGCTTATCCTGATGTAAATTACAACGGAAAAATACGGTGATGATAAGATTCGATGCATTATTAATAGCACGATAGAACAAAATTTGGTAAGCTCGATTAGTATTTAATTAGAAATGTAAATGAAAAAATTTTTAGAAGGCTTATTGATCTGGTTAGTGATTATTGTTCTTATTTCAGTTGCTTATATTCAATTTAGCGGAAGTATAGGTAAGAGTAAAACAACCATACCTTTTTCAGAATTTTTAACTAGACTAGAAGATAATGATATAGAAAATATTACAATAAGAAACCAAAGCATCGAAGGGAAGTTTAGGGACGGGTCAGCCTTTAACTCAAGTGGTGTTATATATAGTGACTTAATAAAAAGTTTGCATGATAGGAAAGTGAAGTTCTCCTTTTCAATTGGAGACTCTGCAATAGGTATAATTGGTGGATTACTTATTCAATGGGTTCCGACGCTTATCTTTATCGGTTTATTACTTTTCCTTTTTAAACAAATGCAAGCAGGAGGTAATAGAACTATAAGCTTTGGCAAATCAAAAGCTAGGCTTATGACTACTGGAAAAAAAGTGACATTTGATGATGTTGCTGGGATTGATGAAGCAAAAGAAGAGTTGGTTGAAATTGTTGATTTTCTTAAACAAAGGCAAAAATTTCAAGTGTTAGGTGGGAAGATACCAAAAGGATGTCTTTTAATTGGTTCCCCTGGAACTGGTAAAACTCTACTTGCTCGTGCAATTGCAGGTGAAGCTAATGTACCGTTTTTTAGTATTTCTGGATCTGATTTCGTTGAAATGTTTGTCGGTGTTGGTGCAAGCCGTGTCCGGGATATGTTTGATCAAGGCAAGAAAAATGCTCCTTGTATAATTTTCATAGACGAAATAGATGCAGTAGGTAGGCATCGCGGCATTGGTCTTGGTGGCGGTAACGACGAAAGGGAACAAACATTAAACCAGTTACTGGTTGAGATGGATGGTTTCGAGTCTAATGAAGGTGTGATAATAGTTGCTGCAACTAACCGTCCAGACGTCCTAGATCCAGCACTACTTAGACCTGGTCGTTTTGACCGACAGATTACTATTTCTTTACCTGATATAAATGGGCGTGAGAGAATATTAAATACGCATATAAAGAAAATATCGATAGCACCAGATGTAAACGTAAAAACAGTTGCGAGGGGAACGCCAGGTTTTTCAGGGGCTGATCTAGCAAATTTAGTGAATGAGTCTGCGCTTATTGCTGCAAGAAGAAATAAGAAAATTGTTACCATGGATGATTTTGAGTATGCACGTGATAAAGTGATGATGGGCATGGAAAGAAGGTCCTTAGTCATTACAGAAGAAGAAAAAAGGCTTACTGCTTACCATGAAGCTGGTCATGCAGTAGTTTCAGTTAATATGCCTGCTTCTGATCCTATACACAAAGCAACAATTATTCCACGTGGTAGAGCACTCGGTTTAGTTATGAGACTACCAGAAACAGATAGAGTGTCCCTCACAAGAGAAAAGATGCTAGCAGATATAACTGTTGCAATGGGTGGACGTGTGGCAGAAGAGCTAATTTTTGGCTATGATAAAGTCACAAGCGGTGCATCTTCAGATATAAAACTAGCATCAGATTTATCACGTTCTATGGTGACAAAATGGGGAATGAGCGACAAAATAGGTCCGATCTATCATAATCGCGAACAAATCACACATGATTCTGAGACAATTTCTGAAGATACGTTAAGACTTATAGATGAAGAAGTAAAGAAAGTCGTATTTTCTTGCTATGAAAAAGCAAAAGACATTTTAACCAAGCGTAGGAAAGACTTGGAGCTCATTGCTGAAAATCTACTGGAGTTTGAAACTTTAACAGGAGATGAAATAAGAGACATATTAAGTGGAAAAAAAATTGTTAGAAATGAAAATGAAGGTAAAGAAGAGATAAGAAGATCCTCTCTCTAATAAGATCTGGCTTTATTTAACCGCTAAAACAAAAATTTTTAATTAATTAGCTTAAGTTATAAGATCATAGTTAAGCCGATGTATTTTATAAATGGACTTTTTTGAACATTCTTCCAATTTTTTTTCTAAATAACTCTTTGCCTATTTAAATAAGTATGTTCAGTATTAGAGCTTTCCGGACCGCTACTAGGAGAAAGATTAGGTTCTTGACCTTTAAACATCTCTATTAGCTTTAATAAAGGAGCAGTTCCTGCTACAATAGCTCCTATAACAGCAGTAGCACCCATGATGAGAAGAATCGGTTCTGCAGTGGTGATCACACAAAGCTCAATACATAAACCAGCAATGGCCATACCAACCATTATACCAATGAAAGCACCTACAATTATGGATGAAACTACACCAATTAATTGTCCTATTTTTGAACTAAGTGGTACTTCTCTTTCACGTCTAATACGCCTAATATAGCGCGACCTCATTTGTCCTCTCATTATTACATTTTCATCCCTGTTTCCAAAGAGATTCAATGACGCTTCTCTTTCTCTAATAAAATTTGGCCGCATTTGTTGTTCTCTTGCCCTTCTTCGCTCTCTCATTATTATGTTTTCCTCAAAGAGGTTTAGTGGTACTTCTCTCTCACCTCTAATTCTAACATGATTTAGCTGTGCTTGTTCTACTAATAACCTTATTGTACTTTTTATTTCATTTAGCGGTGCTCTTCCTCCAATATCCTTAATTGCCTTCTCAAATTTTAATAGCGACTTGTTATTTAGTCTGACATTATTCAGAGAATCACAAACAATAACCCAATCTAAAATTGGCTTTTTTTGACCACCATACTCTATATAATAATTAATGTGTTCCTTTAGTTTTTTAATTATCTCTACGGCTCTTGTTTCCATAGCTTCTATGGCGCTATCTTCACTTTCTATGAGTATATTGAAAACAATTCCTAATAACTCCTGTTGTAAATCCTTTCGTTCTTTAATATTCATAATTAGCCTCAACTTTTATATGCTATTTTGCCAAAATAATTTTACCAAATAAGTAATATATATACAATAATTCTCGTTTAAAAGTTTTTTTACATTGGCTTATCTCAGTTATGTTTTAGGATGTAAAAGCTTCTTATACCAATTCCCGCTATACAAGCAACGAATAGAAAATAATGGAAAAAAGCCATACTGAAGTAAGTAAAATAGCGAGGTTTAGATGGCATTAAGATCAAAATTATTGGATGAAAAAGTGGTGAAATCAGCAAAAGAGATGCTGAAGAGAGTAAGAAATAATGCGTATGTTGCAAAAAAACTAAATGCTGTAATTGCAGCAAAAAAGCACAGTATAACAGCTGTAGCAAAAATATGTTGCATTTCGAGAAAGGCAATTACTACATGGATAAAGCACATAAAATTTGGAAGAGAAGAAAAATTATTTGCTCCACCTCAACGCCGTAGAAAAACTATATTGAACCAAAGTCAACTTGAACGAATTGAGTTGTGGATAGAGGAAAACCCCAATATTACTATTAGAGAAATGAGAATAAGAATCCAAGAAAGATTTGGTTTGAATATCAGCAAATCCGCAATACATCGTAATATGCAAAGAATGAAATTCTCATATATCACACCAAGACCAGTTCATAGTGGACAAGATAAAAACAAGCAAGAGGAGTTTTAAAAAAAACCTCAATGAAACTATTGTCATGCATTCTGAAAAAGAGCTATTTTTCTTCGATGAATCACGGTTTGGTACACATTCGAAAGTTGGACATGGGTGGTTTAAAAAAGGCAGTAGGACACAGGTTAAGGTAAAATTAGGTAGGGAAAATTTTTATCTCTATAGTACAGTTAATCCCAGAAATGGAGAGAATTTTAGCTTATTTGCACCAAACGTCAACACTGATTGTATAAATATATTCCTTGAACAGATGTCGTAATATTTAGGAATACGAAAGGCTTTTCTCTTGATGGATTGCGCTAGTTGGCATAAGTCAAAAAATTTAAAGGCACCTAAAAATATCGAAATTATATACCTACCACCATACTCACCTGAACTCAATCCTGTTGAGAGGTTTTGGTTATATATAAAACAGAACATTTTACGCAATAAAATCTACGATACAATTGTTCTGCTTGAATGCGCTTTGTGTAAATTTATTACCTCTCTTTCCCCTTCCACGGTTAAACAACTCTGCTATGCTTCTTATTTGGTTCATTAATAATGAGAATTGGTATAACTACGCAAATGTGTGAGATAATTTCAGTTATACCTGAATCAGAGTTAGGTTACAGTAGATTGTGATTACATTAATTTTTTCAAGACAGTTCTAAAAAAAGTGGGAAATCTTTTTCATAGCCAATCAAACTAAGCTTTCTTTACGAAAGGTTTGATGTTATCATTTTATAAACTATATCCTGAATTTGTTAAATGAACATTAATATAAAGAATTTAGTTCATGCTTTTTCTAAATTGCCAAGTTTAGGTCCATCATCATCACGAAGGTTAGTTATACATTTGCTCCAAAATAAAGAGAAAGTCATGCTACCGCTTGCATCTTTGATTAGAGAGCTAGCGGATCTTATAATAGAGTGCAAAATTTGTGGAAACCTAGATACTAAATCGCCGTGTTCTATTTGTACTAACCCAAAGCGTGACACCAAGTTAATGTGTGTAGTAGAAGAATTGGGTGATCTATGGGCATTTGAAAAAGGGAATATATATTCAGGTATGTATCATGTTTTGGGTGGAAGGCTATCAGCAATAAATGGCATAGGTCCAAAAGAACTGAATCTTGATAACATTCCCAAAAGAGTTACAGAATTTAAAATTGAAGAGGTCATTATTGCAATCAATCCGACATTAGAAGGCCAAGTTACTGCGCAATATATAATTGAATTGCTAAAGAATTCGAATGTAAAAATATCGCGCCTTGCTTGTGGTATACCGATAGGTGGAGAAATTGACTACCTAGATGAAGGGACTCTGAAGATAGCGCTTACTTCAAGACAAGAGTATGAGTAAATACAAAAGAAGGTATGTGCTTAAAAAAACTTATATCGCTAATAACATTTAAAAAAAAAGAAGAGGAGAAATTGCCTAAGGTAACAACTTGGGAGAATGATTGCTTAGGCTATAAACAAGTTGCAAGTAGATTTAGTAATATAATTAAGACAATTGATCAGTTTTTTTCGATCGTATCCTTAGAAGGATATGATAAGTGGGGTAAGACATTTTTTTTGAAAGAATGGGTAAAGGATCTAGAGCAGCAAAATGAAATTGCAGCTTATTACAGCGCATGGGATATTAGTGCGCTAGATCAACCATTGCCTTCTTTTTTGCATTTCTTGTTTGAGGATCTATTCGCATCATACAAAGTAAAAAGGAGTGTTATACAGCAGTTCAAAAACATAAACCAAGAACTATTTTCTCTCAATACATTAGGAAAGCTGATCAGTAAATCTCCACTTGCTATGCTTTCAGTATTTCTCGATGCTGCAAAAGAGGCTGATAAGAAAGACATTGGTTTTGTCTTGGGTGAGTTAAATCTTCTCCAAAGGAGAAAAGAGAACATTAGAGATTTTAAAATACAACTAGCAGATGTGGTTAATAAAATCAGGAAAGACAAAAACATTTATATAATGGTGGATGATCTTGATATATGTCGCCCTAAATTCATTGTCGATTTTTTAGAATCCATAAAGTACATGCTTGATGTTGAGGGACTGGTTTTCATTATCTCTGTTAGCCAAGATAAGAGTAATGTGCAAAGAGCAATTAGCACAATACTTGGACCAAATTTTAGCCTAAAATCTTTTACTGATCTCTCTTTGCATTTGCCAAAACAGCCAACAGAGCAGTTTATAAGAAAACTGTTTGAAAGTTCTGAATTACCGAAAAAATCAAAGAGCTTAATTATAGATAGCTTTATATTTTATGCAGAAAGCTTCTCATTATCACTGCAGGCAATACAATACTGTATAAGGAGAATAAAGCTATGTTTTTTGAACCATGCAAAAGAAGAATTACTTGATCCGAATTTATTTACATTTTTAGTAATACTACAGTCAGTAAACACTGATTTGTACGAGGAATTATATTCATCACCTCAGAAAGTACTGGAGAAGATTGAGAGTGATTTAATGCCAAATGGTCAAGAAGAATGGAAAAAGCTTAAAATCTCTCTTGAGACTACTTTTAAAAAAAAAGAATCAAAGACTAACAAAGCTTTGAAGCAAATAAGAGATATTATATTCTAGCACTTTCTTCTTAATTTGCATGACACAATGGTTGTACTTATTCCAGTTTAGCATTGGAACCATAAGTTGGCCCACATAAATTTTAGCATGTGTGACCTTGAAAGATCGCAGTGCAATACTTAAATCATTAGAGTAGTAGGCTAATAATGGAGCTCAAAATGCACAACATACAAGAAACTGAAAGTTTAAAATTTGACGCTGAAGTAGGCAAAGTACTAAATATAGTAATTCATTCACTTTATACTAATAAGGATATTTTCTTGCGTGAGTTAATATCAAATGCATCAGATGCATGTGATAAATTGCGCTATGAATCACAATTAAATGCTGATTTGTTAGATTCAAGTGATGAGTTGAAGATTACTATTAGCTCCAGTAAAGATAAGAATGAGCTGTATATAACCGACAATGGAATTGGCATGAACAGGCAAGATTTAATAGATAATCTTGGCACGATTGCAAGTTCTGGTACGCAAAAATTCTTGGATGCAATTAAGAATAATAAAGATTCGAGCCAAGCTGTAGAGCTGATTGGAAAGTTTGGTGTTGGTTTTTATTCAAGCTTCATGGTTGCTTCAGAAGTTATAGTAGAATCAAGGAAAGCCGGAGAAGAAGAGTCTTGGGTGTGGAAATCTAAAGGAGATGGAGAGTATTCAATCAGCAAATTAGATGGTCAAATCTCTCGTGGCACAAAAATTACGCTCATCATGCGTCCTGAAGAAAGCGAATTTTTAGACAAATTCCGTATTGAAAACATCGTTACTACTTACTCTGACCACATAAATTTTCCCGTTGAGTTTGTAAATGAAGAAGGAAAAAGTGAAAAATTAAATAGCAAAGCTGCAATTTGGACTAAGCCAAAAAATGACGTTACTCCAGAAGAGCACAACGACTTCTTCCGTGGTGTTGCACATGTGGGCGGTGAGCCTTGGATGATATTTCATAATAAAAATGAAGGTGCAATAGAGTATACGAACTTGCTTTATGTTCCTTCTATCAAGCCTTTTGATTTATTTCATCCAGATAGACGCTGCTCTGTAAAATTGTATGTAAATAAAGTGTTTATCACTGAAGATAATGTGCAGATTATACCGCAGTACTTGCGTTTTTTGAAAGGTGTGGTTGATTCACCGGATTTGCCTCTCAATATCAGCAGAGAAACACTGCAAAATAACCGTGTAGTTGAGCAGATTAGGAAATCTTTAACTAAGCGCATAATATCAGAGCTCGGCAAAAAAGCAAAAGAGAATTTAGAGGAATATACAAAATTCTGGGGCAATTTTGGTGCGGTGTTAAAAGAAGGTCTTTGCGAAGCTATGCCAACTGATGAAAGAGAAGCATTGCTTTCCATTTGCAGATTTCATAGCACCAGTGATGGTAAGCTAGTTAGCATTGATGATTATATAAGCAGAATGAAGCCTGAACAGGAACATATCTACTATCTCACAGGAAATAGTCTCGATTCAGTAAAAAACAGTCCACAACTTGAAGGATTCGTCAGCAAAGGATTGGAAGTGCTTCTATTTGTTGATCCAGTTGATGATTTCTGGACTAGCGTAATTCATGAATATAAAGATCAAAAATTTAAGTCTGTAACTCGCGCTGATGTTGATTTAGAAAAATTCTCTTCAGAAGAAGGTAAGAAAGATGAAGAAAATAAATCAGATGAAAACAAAAGCGAAGAAAACGCGGATTCTATACTCGAATACTTCACCAAGGTTCTTGGAAGCTTAGTAAAAAGTGTAAAGATCTCTAAGAAATTAACCGATAGTCCTGTGTGTCTAGCAGTTGATGAAGGAACTATGGATCTCCGTATGGAGCGTTTTTTACGTGAACAGAAGCAGCTAAATTACCGCACGCCAAAAGTACTTGAAATTAACATTAAGCATCCTTTGATAAGAAACATAATGGAATCTCACGCTGAAAATGGTGAAAATCCAACACTTGGAGATATAATTTACTTATTGTTCTATCAAGCTTGTATAGTGGAAGGTGAAGAAATGGAAGACGTAAGTCTGTTTGCTAAAAGACTCAATAATTTGCTTGGCAAAATTTCTGTTTAATGCTATAATTAACTTAGCTAATGGTCAGGGGGTAAATCATGGGTGGTTGGAATTTGCTTGGTGGGCTCATGCCGCCAGCAGTAGATACTGCAGAAGAAAGGGAGCGTCGCCATTCCAGAGATTCAGGTGCTGAAGAAGAATTCGAAGTTTTAGAACAAGAAGAAATTAAGGAGCATCGTCATTCTGGAGATTCAGGCAATTGTTCAGAGGTTGAGGAAGGACAAAATACTAACAGAGCAATTGAATTGGAATTTCAGCTAACACAATCTTTGCTAAGTCAAGTAAAGGCAGGTGAGAATAATAGGAATGCAAATTCTGGCAAGCAAGCACAACTTGATTTGGAAAGAATGGATTTTGTAATTAATGGGCAAACAATAAGCAAAGCGTATGTTCACGAGTCATATTGCCAGCACAATCACTTAATTTCGAGTGAAAATGCAAATTACCGCCTGTTTGCTAAGCAAGTTTTCACAGAAATGTTTAAATATGCTAAGGCAGAAACTCCAAATGACAATATATTAGAAGAGTTAATTACTAATTGCAATCAGGCTGGGTATGATGGCTCTTTGTTAATGCAGCTCTCTCATATATTCTCTAAGCATAAACTAAGCTTGCCTCATGCCAACGATAGAAAGATAAGTATTGTATATGATAGCCAAGGTTCTCTCAATATTCAGTATTGTCCAAGTATGCCTGTTAGAGAACTTGATACGAATAAGGAAATATGCAGGGTTGATGCTGTTTTAGAGTTCACCCTTAAGTTTCGAGATAGTAAGGTAGAGTATGAAAACGGCAAAGTAACACTTGCCATTCCTGAACAATTAGAGAATTACAAAGCTGATGGCAAAAGTTTGTTAGATGAAATAAATAGGCATTTCGAAGATGAGGACAATAGAATTACAGAGACTCTTGAGAAAAATATGAATGAAGGACCTAAGTCATTTGCTGCTGAAGACTTGTCTATTACTGAGAGTTCATCTGATAGGAGTGAAGTAGCAAACAAAGTAGTTACTGATCCAGGCATTTTAGGTAATGTTGCGAATGTATTGGTAGGTGTTGCAGAAGTTACAGCAGTTGTAGCAACAGAGTTATTTTGGCCTCAAGATCAGGTTAATATAGAACCAAGGCATAATGAAGAAGAATTTACCATTATCCCTAAAAATTTAACCTTTGATGGATTAATAGACGTTATAAATAAAGCAAAAAATTATGGTGATTACGCAGGTTTAGATAAAACTATAAATAATATAGAGGAAAGTGATAGATTTATTACTGATTTAAATTGTGGTAATTTGAAGGATTTTTGCTCTCAACAGCTTAATTTGACTGATCATATGCACAATGTGCTGTTGAATAATAGTTATGATGAAACAAATGGTTATTATAATTATTCAGTAAAAGAGCTTTCACTACTAGCCATTGCAGCTAATGATATGCTTGTGGAAAGATATGCAAAAACGCATAAAAGTATATTATTTACGCAAGATGAAGGTCTTGATAGGCTACTTATTGGTGTTGGTGGACAGCGCTATACTAAGCTTTTATTAGAAGATTTGGAAAAAAATCGAAGTACTATTCTACCTTGGCATAGCATATGTGAAAAACTTCGAAGGGCGTTGTCTATTCGTAATCAAGAATGCGTGAAAGCGGTATTAGATAAATTTAAAGATACTGAAGCCAGGTCTAGAGTTTCTGATATGTCAGAAAAATTTTTGCACTATGCTATACAACAAGATTTTATAGATGTAGCAAAGACTATTATTAATCATAAAATTGCTGATATTAATAGTATAGACAATTCAGGGCATGCACCTTTGCATTGGGCTGTGGCACGTAATAATTTAGAATTAATGGGCTTGCTTATTGGAAATGGCGCTGAAATTGATATTCAAGATGAGAGGCATGGCAGAACAGCTTTACATTGGGCTGCTTACCATGATAAATTTGAAATAGTAAAATTACTTGTAAACAAGGGAGCTGATTGGAACATTCAAGATAGAGATGGCAAAACAGCTTTAGATCTGGTAGGAACGAAAAGTTTATATTTGGTAAGGGAAGAAAACAGGGAAAAATCTTCTAGTGAATCAAAAATCACAAAATTTCTTGAAGGTTTAGATGATAAAACACCTTTGCATTTAAATATTAAAAAAGATCTAGAATCCAAAAATATTGATAATCAACAGCCGCAAAGAAACATTGTTGATAAAGTAGAGAATGTTATGAATAATGAAGAGGCTTCAATAGAAGAAGCTATAGGTAATAATTGTGAGGAGGGTAAAATGCCTGGAAATGAAAACATTATAGGAGAAAAATTGTCTGATCCTGTCGATAGAATCAATCGTGATACTATGATAGATTTATCAAAGAAATTAGATGGTAGTGTATGTAAATCCACTTTACAGAAGCTCTTGAGTCAAGCAAATGACAAGATGACAAGCTTGGGAGAGGGTAAGCAGAAAGAGGATCTTGCACAAATAATAGCATTGCTTAAAAACGAGCTCGAGCACATTGATGCATCATCAGTAGGCAATGATGTCGAAGCTACTGCAAGTGGTCAACAAATTCCTGTGGAAAAGGTTAAAGAACGTGAATCGGATTCACCATCACTGAGTTCTGAAGATGATGATTTTTCTAAACTTGAAGGTAATAAAAGTGATTGCTCTGCCGGAACTTCCTCAGACTCTAATAGTAATTCTCCATTTGAAAAAATTAGTAAAGAAGGTCATGAAACAAGAATATCTGTAATTGACACAGTGGAAGCTGAAGCAACAGCTAATGGTACTGTTTCTAGTAATTCTGTTCCTTGTACTTTAAGAGTAGAATTAACAAGTGATGATGAAGATGAACTTCTTTCGATTAAAATTGAAGATGTTAATAATGATATTAACGTTAATCAACCTACTGAGCATGTAGAACAAGTTGCTAACGGAAATGGACAGCCAAAAACAGAATTGCCAAGAATTAATGAGCAAAGCAGCAAAAGTGGCCTCAAAAAAAATCCACAAAGTACAAAGAAGTATGTTGTAGCTGCTTCTGCGCTTGCAATAGCCGGTATTGTTTCAGGGGTGGCTGTTGCAGTTTACTTGGAAATGTTAGCGGTAGGAATAGCAGTTGCAGCTTGTTGTCTTATTGCAGCTACAGTTACATACTGCTGTAGACCTAAAAACGCTAATTCTGGATTAAGGAAGGAAGAAAGTATAGGAAATGGAAGGCTTTTTGGATTTCAAGGAATAGGAAATGAGAGTAGAAAAGATGTGAACCAAGAAATTAACGGGAGATCTATGGCGAGTATGTTCAATTTCAAGTCTATTTTTGAGGTAGCCAAAAATCGTCTCAATGATCGACCTTTTTCTCAGCAAAATCTTTTCATGTAGTGAAATTAATGCGTTTTTCATCCCCTTTTTCACCTTGGTAACAAGTTTCAAACCGCGGTTAAACAACTCTTGGAAAAGCTCTTTTTTAATATAGCCTTTATCACCAAACAAAAGACCGGTTAATTTCTTAGTTAGGTTTGCTACAGGCTCTCTATCGTCAACATTACCTCTTGTAAGCGTAAAAGCTTGAATTTCACCTTTCTCGTTAATTATCAAATGTAGTTTAAAGCCGAAAAACCAGCCATATGTACTCTTGCTTAATTTTGCAATTCCAGCAAAAACCTTATTTCTTGATATTCTTTTTGCATGGCAAACTGCAATAGGAGTTGTATCTATGTATGAGATTCCAGTAAGTTCTGACCATCCGCAAAGGCACTGTAATAGCATGGCTAAATGCCACAAAACCCTGGGCTTTAGAGCAACAAACCTAGTGTATGAAGGCAACTTCGAAAACTCTGATTTGTAGAGCAATGTTAGGTAATGCAGGTAGAAAGCCTTAAAATTTTCACAGGGAGATTGCTGATACAGGAGGATTATTGTGATAATTTCCGAATGTGTAATTTCTGGCACTCTTGTGGGTTTTTACCGTTTGGCAGTAGTTTATCTGCAAAATTTTTCTCTATATCTCTGCAAAAATCATCGACCAGACAAAACAGTTTTGTTATATCTTCCATGGGTAACCTCATCTATTTTTTTCTATTTGTTGAGTTTACCCTACTCTCCTGACTTTTCTATTCTCTTTTTAATCCAGAATTAGCGTTATTAATGATTTTGTTTTAGTGGTCTTATGAAATGTAGCATTATCCATAACTATGGTTGTGCCAAGTGGCAATTTAGGTTTCTCCAACCATATATTGAATACCTCTTTGTCACACCCACCTTTGAAAGTCATTGGTGCAATAAATCTCATTCCAATCCACCCGGCTACTATACTGATTCTCTCTCGCTGGAATATCTGCATAAATTTTCTTTCCTCTTGGAGCACGTCCATATTCTCGGTATAACTTATTATCAACTCCTGCTTCATCTATATATAAGATGCTGGAATGGTCTATTTTTGAGATTTTATCAATAAATTGCTGCCTATCTTCTTGATTGCGCTCTTGATATAGTGTGACTTTTTTTTAAAGTAATTTTTACCTGTTTTAGTCTATACCAAATTGAATTTATTCCAAATCCAAGATTTTGTTTCATCTCTGCCAGAGTATGATCTGGATTCTTTGTAACATATTCTTCGAGTATTTTTGGGTCTATTTTTCGAATAAAGCTACCGTTTTTAGATGGCTTTAGGCTTTCACCAGCAGCTTTCTTTTTTAACCAGCGGTACAGCGTTGCTATTCCTATCTCCATGAGCTCTGCTATCTCAACCTTTGCCTTCCCTTTTTCTATCATCAATACTTCCTTTTCCCTTAAATCCACACTATATGCCATTATAACTCAAATACTTTATTATACCTTTATCATTTACTTTAGGAAATACTATAGAGTATGAAAATGGTAAAGTAACACTTATCATTCCTGAGGAATTAAAAGCTGGTAGGGAAAGTTTACTAGACGATATTAATGAACGTTTCACAGATTATGATAATGATGGATTTATTCGTTTACACGTTGCAGCACGAAAAGGTGATGTTGAGCTTGGCAGGCGTTTACTAGAATGTGGTGCAAATATTGAGATTAAATCAAAAACAAAAGTAGGTGGTGACACTGCACTTCATTTAGCTGCTAGAAATGGTCATAAAGATTTTGTGAAGCTTTTACTTGATAGCGGTGCAAATGTTAACTCAGTGAGCAGTACAGGCAGCAGAGTAACTCCTTTACATGAAGCAGCATATAGTGGACATTTAGATGTTGCGGAATTGCTAATAGAGCGTGGTGCAACAGTTGATGCTAAAGAACGATATAATCTTACTCCTTTGATGTATGCTTCTGCAGAAGGTAATTCGGCAATGGTGGAATTACTTTTAAAAAAAAGGCAGATCTTTATTTACAACATCATAATGGTGAAACTGCATTGCACTTAGCTGCTGATAATGGTCATTCTGATGTAATTGCCATCTTAATAAGTGCAGCAGAAGATAAAGGAAGGTATGTTAATATGCAAAGCAATAATATTGGTACTGCGTTGCATGTTATAGCTTATAATCGAAAAATAAATGAAGGGCATAAAAAATCTGCAAAATTGCTACTAGACAATGGTGCAAGCCCGTATTTAGAAAATAATCCAATTATTAATACACCATTAGATACTCTTTTGAAAGGAGGCTCTTTAGATATGGCAAAAAAACGAGGAAATAAGGGATTTTTGGAACTTATGGAATCTTGGGGTCATTCAGCAACCGTACCAAGCAATTCAAAGAATGATCCACAAAACACAAAAAGTATGTCGTAGCTGCTTCTGCGCTTGCAATGACTGGTATTGCCTTAGGAGCAGCAGTTGCAGTTTACTTGGAAATGTTAGCAATAGGAATAGCAGTTGCAGTTTGTTGTCTTATTGCAGCTACAATTACGTACTGCTATAGGCCTAAAAGCTTAGTTGAGGATAATCAGGTCAAAAAGGTTATGCAGATAGAAGAATGTCAGTCTAAGTAATAAATATAGTAGTCTATCATTTAATAATTTATTATAATTATATTGGTTGTTAATAGATAAAAACTTGGTAGACTACGAAGAAATATTCTTAAATAAAATCAAAGATATAAAAGAAGAAGGGCGCTATCGTGAATTTACGCATTTTGCGTCATTACCTGGCAAACTTCCCTATATTATGGATTATGAAAGAAATAGAGAGGTTATTGTCTGGTGCAGTAATAATTATCTGGGAATGTCACAAAACGATAGTGTCATTGCTGCTATTCAAAATTCATCTGTTGGTGCTGGAGGAACAAGAAATATATCAGGTACAACAAAGGAAGTTGTTGAGCTCGAGAAGTCTTTGGCTGACTTGCATCAAAAAGAAGCTGCTTTAACTTTTGCTTGTGGCTATCTTGCCAACCAAACTACACTTAGTACTTTATCGTCTGTTATTCCGGGTGTGGTAATTTTTTCAGATGAGAAAAATCACTCTTCAATGATAGAAGGTATAAAGTCAGGCAAAAGACCGAAGCACATATTTAGGCATAATGACACTGATCACTTAGAGCAATTGCTAAGATCTATAGATATAAAAACACCGAAAATAATAGCGCTTGAATCTGTATACTCAATGGATGGTGATGTAGCACCGCTTGAAGCGATATGTGATCTAGCAGATCAGTATAATGCAATTACCTATTTGGATGAGGTACACGCAGTTGGCATGTATGGACCGCGCGGTGGCGGAATTGCAGAAAGAGAAGGTTTGATGGATAGAATAACTGTTATTCAGGGTACATTATCAAAGGCTTTTGGAGTGATGGGTGGATATATAGCGTCTTCAAAGAGCTTGGTGGATGTAATAAGAAGTTCAGCCCCAGGATTTATTTTTACTACTGCTATGTCGCCCGTTTTAGCAGCAGCAGCAAAGGCAAGCGTTGAGCATTTAAAATCGAGCAATGTTGAAAGAGGGAAGCAAAAGCAGTCTGTTGAAAAGGTAAAAGACTCACTGAGAAACGCAGGAGTGAATTTTATGCAGACAGAAACTCATATAATTCCAATCATAATTGGCGATCCTGAGTTGTCCAAAAAAGCATCAAAATTGTTATTTGATAAGTATGGAATATATGTACAACATATAAATTACCCAACAGTTTCAAAGGGGACTGAGCGCTTCCGTATTACTCCTACGCCTTACCATACAAATGAAATGATAGAGCATTTAACAAAATCTCTTGTAAAAGTTTTTGAGAAATTGTCTGTTTGTGTCTGTTGTTGAGTTTAAAGTTGCCAAGAATAAGGTATCTATTTAAAAGCATGGTTAATGTACAAAATCAGTGCTTTATTTCTTGTCATGAAAGTAGTTAACACTGGGATCTATAGCTCACACAGGTAAAGTTTACTCTTTTGTCATCCTATGGCTTGACCATAGGATCCAGTCTAAACAATCTGGATTCTATAGTATTTTCTAAAATGAATGATAAATTTCCATTATGGTATTACCAACCAAAAGTTGTAAGTCTGTACATTTATACATTAGAGGTCTGAGGCGGCTTTTGATGGTATGCCAACAGTGTTCTATGGGATTCAAATCTCACTTTTACCCACAACTTTGAGAGGTCATTATGCGAAGCATAACCATGCTTTCCCTGAGGTTTTCATAACCACGCCATAGAGTCATAGTTCCTGGTAAATTATCACTTTTTCTATTCATAAATCCACCTAATTTTCCTAACCAAATAATAGCTTGTTTTATGTTTGGAGGTTCTTCTGGCAATTTGGCTACTTTATGCTCACGTATGTAAAACGCTAATTCTGGATTAAGGAAGGAAGAAAGTATAGGAAATGGAAGGCTTTTTGGATTTCAAGGAATAGGAAATGAGAGTAGAAAAGATGTGAACCAAGAAATTAACGGGAGATCTATGGCGAGTATGTTCACTTTCAAGTCTATTTTTGAGGTAGCCAAAAATCGTCTCAATGATCGACCTTTTTCTCAGCAAAATCTTTTCATGTAGTGAAATTAATGCGTTTTTCATCCCCTTTTTCACCTTGGTAACAAGTTTCAAACCGCGGTTAAACAACTCTTGGAAAAGCTCTTTTTTAATATAGCCTTTATCACCAAACAAAAGACCGGTTAATTTCTTAGTTAGGTTTGCTACAGGCTCTCTATCGTCAACATTACCTCTTGTAAGCGTAAAAGCTTGAATTTCACCTTTCTCGTTAATTATCAAATGTAGTTTAAAGCCGAAAAACCAGCCATATGTACTCTTGCTTAATTTTGCAATTCCAGCAAAAACCTTATTTCTTGATATTCTTTTTGCATGGCAAACTGCAATAGGAGTTGCATCTATGTATGAGATTCCAGTAAGTTCTGACCATCCGCAAAGGCACTGTAATAGCATGGCTAAATGCCACAAAACCCTGGACTTTAGAGCAACAAACCTAGTGTATGAAGGCAACTTCGAAAACTCTGATTTGTAGAGCGATGTTAGGTAATGCAGGTAGAAAGCCTTAAAATTTTCACAGGGAGATTGCTGATACAGGAGGATTATTGTGATAATTTCCGAATGTGTAATTTCTGGCACTCTTGTGGGTTTTTACCGTTTGGCAGTAGTTTATCTGCAAAATTTTTCTCTATATCTCTGCAAAAATCATCGACCAGACAAAACAGTTTTGTTATATCTTCCATGGGTAACCTCATCTATTTTTTTTCTATTTGTTGAGTTTACCCTACTCTCCTGACTTTTCTATTCTCTTTTTAATCCAGAATTAGCGTGTAAAGGGTTTTCCACTCTTCATTACTTAAAACCTTAGTACAAACCTCCATAGGATTCGATAAAGCGATTTTTGTTAAATATAAAATATTAAATGCAATAATGCTCTTTATAGCGATTAATTTCTCTAATCTTTCTTTTGTAGCTAAACGAGAGCTTTCTACCTTACATCCTGATTTTAAAATCCTAAAATACTCCTCGATTTTCCATCTTAGCTTATACCAATTTATCCTTTCTATAGCATCTAAAGTGCTATTAACTGGTATATTAGTCAGCAAAGTCCAATCAATAGCTTCTACTCTTTCAGGAGGATTTGTTTCTTTGGCACTTACTACATATATAGCGATTTTATCACTTATTTTATGCTCTGTATCTTTCGATCCATAAATGTAAGGAGATCTGATAGGTATATAGCCTTTCATATACCTGACTTCAATGTTAGCTTTTCTTGAGATCTGGTATTTATTTTCAGCAACATTCAAGACAATTTCCTTTTTTACAGGCAGTTGAGTTATACGTGTTTGCAAATCCGTTTTTCCCCCTTCAATACAGATGAATTTCCTATTAGTTCGGTTGCGGATTACATAAAAACTGTCCAATGATTCAACAGTCCATAAAAACTTAAAAATATCTGCTTCCCTATCACCAATAGTAACAAGCTGTACACCTTCTGCGAGGTTATTTAGGGTTTCTTTTAGTGCCGCTATCCACTTATAGCTTTCTTTCTCCTTTATAGCAGTACGGTATTTCCTGTTTGCTTTTTCTTGGGCTGTTTCTTCCCTGATAGAACGTGCCCAACACTGTTGAGAAGATAGCCCTAAAGGTAATCCGTCTTTGTTAACCATTAAGTTACTGTGCAATAACAAACCCTTTTTATATTTTGTATAGGCTTTAGAAATACTACCTAGACCCTTAGTCTTTATATGAGAGTCAAAATCCAAATAACTTGTATCTTGAACTGAAAATACCAGCTCATTTCCTTTTATCCTTTCCATAGTTTCTTTATAATGGGAAGAATAAATTTCCTTAGCTTCAAGCTTCTCATTGCTAAATAATCTGTATGCACCTTTAGCTTCTTTCCATCCTACACAGCTTTGACTAATTGACCCAGACGCCTTATTCTCTATTAAATAGCTTGTTTTAATAAGTCTTGTATTAAGCCTTACATCTCCCAGATTAACATGTCTCAACTCTTTTTCTAGCCATTTATCTCCTAAGCCATCAGCACATTGTACATTTCTATTTACTTCACACATTTTTACCTCATCTTAAGTATATTTTTCTCTATCTTACTTGCTTTTTATACTTGTGGGTAAAAGTGAGATTTGAATCCCATAGAACACTGTTGGCATACCATCAAAAGCCGCCTCAGACCTCTGATGTATAAATGTACAGACTTACAACTTTTGGTTGGTAATACCATAATGGTAATTTATCATTCATTTTAGAAAATACTATAGTGCACCTGTTAGTGTTGTAACTGCTGCTCCACTTATTACCCCCTGAGCTAACAGTTGGTTACCTAAAGCTTCAAGCTTTTCCTCCATTACTCGATTTTTACCAACTTGCTCAGCTAGTTTTTTGAATTTCTCTTCTTCTGATAATCCTTTTGACATAGCTGCCAAAAATTCTTCGCTTTTCCTACTACTTAATAAAAGAATTACGTTTCCCTCTTCAGTTAAATCTAGATCTTTTAAATCTTTATTTTTATCCAGAAAATTTTTTGTTTCTTCTTGTAACTTTTTACTTCCCTGAATAATTTCAAGTACACCTTGTGTAAGATACTCACTGTTGCCAGTATCTACTTCACCACCTTGTACCATATTCAATTCCTATCAATTATAAATATGCCTAATTATATATACTAATTATTAATTATATTATTATTGACATAAAACAATTACTCCTTTCCAAATATGGAATTTGTATTACAATACCTAGATTATATGAAATCAAGGTATTTTATGGGTGAGAAAAAATTAAGAGCTGCTGTGGTTTTATCAGGATGCGGCCACCTCGACGGCACAGAGGTGAGAGAAGCGGTTTTAAGTTTGCTTGTGCTTGATCAGCAGGAAGTTGAAGTCAAGTGCTTTGCTCCTGATGTTGATATCACACAAGTTATGAATCACAAAACAAAAGAAGCAGTAAAAGAAAAAAGGAATGTACTTGTAGAAGCAGCAAGAATTGCAAGAGGTGAGATAGATGATTTAAGAGAAGCTAAAGCTGAAAATTTTGACATGCTAGTCGTACCTGGTGGATATGGAGTTGCGAAAAATTTATCTGACTTAGCTGAAAATAAAACAGTAATGCCTGAGTTTGAAAGATTAGTCTCAGAGTTCTTTGTTGCAAAAAAGCCAATAGGAACTATATGTATATCTCCAGCCATTATTGTTTTAATTTTAAGTAGCAAGATAGGTAAAGAAGAAAGTAAGATTAAGGTAACTATCGGAGACGACAAAGACCAGTTGATAGAGAAGCTCGGCGGCGAACATATAACATGCGATACAAAGCTATCAATAGAAGACGAAAAGCATAATATATTTTCCTGCTCTGCTTATATGCGTAGTGATGAAAGTACACACTCTGTATATCAAGGAATAAAACACATGATTGACAGTATGGTGAAAAAAATTAATAAAAAAACCAAACAACCATTTCTCTAAAGTGTAGTTTCTTATACAATTAATTATGTTATACTTCCAGTTGCATTATTGTTGTAGCCAAAGTAATCTGTAATTGCTTATTAAGGGTAAGCTATATTTAGTATGTAAGTTTAGTTCTTTTTTTTTATAGATGTAAATATGTCAGACCTTTTTTATATTGAAAGTGAGTGTTGTGTAGATGGTCAGTGTGATACTTATGCAGGAGAAGTGAGTATTAATGATGTCATGTTGGGCAAGTTTAGTCTAAATTCATACAGTGGGAAAAAAGCTATAATAAATCTAGACATCGTTACATTCGATATCCATATTGCCATGGATGACCAAGATGGAAGGACAATAACAAGAGACCTCAAGGGTCCTGAATTTGTAATTAAAGATGAGGGTTCCTGGTATATTAATAAGAATCTTGGTAATGATAAATTTGAAATTATAGTAAAGCAGTCATTATATGAAACATAGTGAGCGGAGCTTGCTTTTTAGCAATGTTTACATACTTACTTAAAAGATGGAGATTATCTTAGCTGAACCACGCGGTTTCTGTGCAGGGGTTAAAAGAGCTGTAGACATATTAGCAATTACTTTAGAGAAATACAAAAATGAACGCCAAGTTTATGTACTACACGAAATCGTTCATAATAAGTATATAGTAGAGGACTTCAAGAAACAAGGAGTGGTTTTTGTAAGCAGCATAGAAGACATTAAAGACAATGGAGGAATATTGATCTTCAGTGCACATGGAGTGTCAAAAAGTATAGAGGATGAGGCAAAAAGAAAGGGTATTCAAATTATTGATGCAACATGTCCCCTAGTTAGCAAAGTGCATAAAGAGGCAAAAAGGTATGAGGATAGTGGTAAAGAATTAATTCTAATTGGACATGAAAATCATCCAGAAGTTAAAGGAATTATAGGAAGAGTAAATAATCCTATAGCTCTAGTGCAAACTATGGAAGACGTATACAATTTACAAATCAAAGATCCAGATAATTTATCTTATGTAACACAAACCACGTTAAGTATTGACGATACCAAAGAAATTATTGCTACACTGAAGCTCAGATTTCCAAGCATTACAGGCCCCGACTTAAAAGATATATGCTATGCAACACAAAATAGGCAGAACGCTGTTAAAAAATTGGCTAAAATTACAGACGTAGTGTTAATTGTAGGAAGCAAAAACAGTTCAAATTCAAACCGTTTATTAGACCTGTGTATTTCCAGAGGAAAAAGAGCCTATTTGATTGATAATTATAAATGTATGAACAAAAATTGGTTGCAGGGCGCAGAAAAAATAGGGATTACTGCAGGTGCTTCTGCTCCTGATATATTAGTTGATGAGCTAGTAAATTACTTAAAAATAAATATGAATACAAAAGTTTCAGTCATGCCAGATGGATTCACTGAAAATGTTCAGTTCAAGTATACTAAATGGTAATGTGCAACAACGTGCGTCAAATCAAGTCTTTAGCTCAATTCAATTTTCAGTCTGTTGGAGAATAAAATATCAAGCTGAGATATGATTAATCCTCGTTTTTCAGGTTAAGTTGTGTCTAGCACAGAAACATTAAAATATAAAAAACCTTCATCATACAAAAGGGTTAATATTACTACTAGTTTTATCAAAAACTTATAATATAAGTAATATTGTCATCTAATGTTTAATGAATTTCAATAAATTACCTTTTTAATTCTAGATGAGTATACACTTTGTTAATATGTTTGGGTCAAAACCCAAAAGTAAGTTTATGCTTTCTATAGGAAAAGAAGGCACAATGTTACTATATTTTAAAAATGATACTTTAAATAAAAGATATCTTGCTAAGGACAAAAATAATAAAGCTGTTTCTGACTTAATTTCATGTCTCTCATCAGATAAAAAAGCACCCTTATATCTGGTTCTCAATCACACTGATCAGAACTATTTGCTACAGTCTATCCCAAGAGTAAATAGGATTAGTGCTTATCTATCAGCAAAAACAAAAGTAGAGCATTTTGCTCATAATAACGATATAAATTCTATTCTCTTGGTCGAAAAGCCGAATAAATTTAATCAAAACTGGTGGTATCTATTTGTTTCATCAAAAGCAAATCATTTAATAGAATATTGGTTGGACGTGTTTGTTGAAATAGGCTCTAACTTTAAAGGAATATTAATGTTTCCTATAGAACTAGTCAGTATAGCAAAAAAGATTCTACACAAAGATCCTAGTAACTGGAAAATTATAGTTGCTGCAACTAAAACAGGTGGCTATAGACAAGTGGTTCTTAAAGAGGACAAAATGATATTTACACGTTTAATACCATTTACTAATGATAATTTACCAGGAATCATTGCTGGTGAAATATATCAGGAAGTGAAAAATACAATTCAATCTTTAACTAAGTTTGGATTTGAAAAAAATGACCCTATCGACCTTTGCATCATAGTATCAGAAGCTATTAAATCTAGTTTATCAGTTATAAATTTTTCAGAGAATAGTGTGAACATATTGACTCCATATGAGCTAGGTAAACTATTGGTAGCAGAATTAGCTATATGCGAAAAAGATAGCTTTTGTGATACTACAATTTTGTTCCATAGCTTTAAGAATAAGCCAACAGATGTTTTTAATACAAAAGAAACTAAAGAATTTTATCTGTTCAATTACCTTTATTTAAACTCTCCTCGGATTTTTCTATACCTCCTTTTGACTTTAATTGTAATTAACACCTTTTGTTTGCAAAATTTGTATTCAAATTTTAATGTTGCTGATAATTTATCTGCAACGCGGAGTGCTTTAAATAACAAACTAATAAAACTTAGCCAAAGCTATAATGTAAAAAAGATAGATGAAGTTTACGATTTTATTAATATAAATAATATTTTATCAAAAATAGAGTACTCTCCCCTTACACAAATTAAGTATGCAGAAAAGTTAAAAGTACCAGATGTAGAGCTTCAATTATTTGAGTGGAATTATAATGAGGCAAAAAGTTATATTACCACAACTTTAAGGTTTAATTTTCAATCTGGTAAAGACATTTCTTATCAATACGAGAAACTACAGAAAAATTTAAACGATAATTTCCGTACTCATGATATTAGTATTTCTAGCTTACCTAATACTAAAGAGAAAAATCTATCTATTGATGTTGAAATAGGAGAGGCAATGTAGATTGATGACTATCTCTCAACTAAAAAGAAAAGCTACAATTCAGTGCATATATTACTTATTGTTATCTATTGTATTAATAGGGTTATCAACGTGTTTTATTATCTATAACAAAAAGGTTTATAATAAAAATCAAACTGCAGCTGAGGAAATACGCTCTATTAATTTACAGATCATTGAAATTCAAAAGAAAGAAGTCGTTCTAAATAAAAACCTAGATTTATGGAAAAGAATTGCTTCTTCAAACTTACATAGTAGCAGATACATTACAAATTTAAATTTTGAGCTTAACAAGCTATATAAAAAACACTACATGTTAGAACCTGAAATATCAATTTCTATACCTGAAGAAGCTGAACTCCACAATAAAAGTGAACATACAAAAGTAATAAGAAGTGAAGTGGTTCTAAGTTTAAGCTCAATTAGCGATAAGCATATTTTTTTATTTCTACAGTCTATTCCAAATCTTCCTGGTTATGTTATGATCAGATCTCTTACCTTGAATAAGCAGAGAAATATAGATGCTAAAGTTATAAACCAGATTTTAAGTGGTAATATGATAGAGATAGTGAGAGCTAGTATAGTTTTTGATTGGTATACCATATTAAGTAGATGAATATAAAGTTGTTTTTTATTTTTACGCTGCTATTTTTGAATGTTAGTGCATATTGCAATTGCGAAGATCTTGTAGAAAATATAGGGATTTGTAAAAAATATTCTTGCCAACAGCATATTAGTAATGAAGATTTTATTGAGCATAAAATATTAGGGTTAAATAGTGAAAATTTATGTGTATATATAGAAAGACAGGGCAATGATGAAATGGTCTGTCATCATTCTAATGATGGAATGATTATAGAAAAGAAGTACTTAAAAAGTATTTTAAAAGTTGGAAATCAAGAAATAAATGACTTCATTGATATAGCAAATTTGCGTGCGAAAGAGTGTTTTTTTATCAACAATTATTATATAGATCGAGATGATATAATAAAAGAGGCAGCAGAGAGTACTTTATCGCAATATGGTAGCATAAAAAGCATTTTTTTTGATGAAGAGCAGGTTAATAGAATAGTTAGTGAGATGGAAAAGTTTAACTTACAGTCTTCAGGAGTTACAGAGGAAGAAAATTTCAATTGTAAAGTAGTCAGTTTAGATTCAATTTTATACTTTTCCCCCGATACATGGAAAATATGGGTAAATGGAAAGTTGTTTATAAATACTAAGGATTTAAAAGTGCACTCAGTAACTGAGAATTATGTAACTTTTTCATGGGCTGTAAACCAAAAGATAACAAAAGAACGGATAAGCAATTCTAAAAATGTACATTTTGGACATGGAGGTATTATGTTTACGCTTTATGCAGAACAAAAATTTGATTTAGATAGTTTATCTATTAAATAATCTAATACATCTGCGCTTGTAGCTCAGTTGGATAGAGCGTTGCCCTCCGGAGGCAAAGGTCGCGGGTTCGAACCCCTCCAAGCGCGTTTTTAATTAAATTTGACAATAATACTCTCACATAAGATAATAAAGAGATTTATTTTAAAGCATAATTATGTCTAGTGGTACTATAAATAAAGTCATATTAGTTGGTAATTTAGGAAAAGATCCTGAAATTAGGACTACACAAAATGGAAAAGAGATGGCAAGTTTTTCAATAGCCACGTCTGAAAGTTGGACTGACAAATTTTCTGGTACTCGCTCTGAAAAGACAGAATGGCATAATATTGTAATTTTTAGTGAAGGACTAGTAAAAATTGTTAAAGACTTTGCACGGAAAGGTAGTAAAGTTTACGTTGAAGGTTCTCTGAGAACTAGAAAATGGACTGACCAAAATGGTAGCGAAAGGTATACGACAGAGGTGGTGCTATATAACTTTAATAGTGCCCTTACCCTTTTAGATTCACGAAACAGTATATCAAACTCTGATTACAAGCCAAGTGAATACAAACAAAATGAAACAGAACAAAAAGATAAACACGGAAGTTTTGACAACGATATAAAAGACGAACTAATCGACGATGAAATACCATTTTAACAATTTAAATTGAAATCTACATTTTTATGGACTGCTTGTGTTACTCCCTTTGATTACAATGGGGGTAGTATAGATTATCAAAGCTTGCAGCGTTTACTAACAATGCAAGCTGAAGCTGAAAATGGTGTAGTGTTGCTAGGTAGCACCGGTGAAAGCTTATCACTTACTGATTCTGAAAAGCGCACATTAGTTGAATTTGTATGTGAGCTAAAATCCAATACGAAAATTATAATTGGTGTACCAGGAGTGAATCTATATCAGACTCTTGAATGGCTTGATTTTTGCAAGGATATGCCTATTTATGGTTATTTAATGACAACTCCCATTTACACAAAGCCTGGAATCATGGGGCAGATTTTATGGTTTGAAAAGCTGCTTGAAAAAGCACATGTGCCAGCAATGCTTTACAATATTCCATCAAGAGCAGGAGTGAGTCTTCACGTTGAAATTGTACACAACTTATCCAGCCATGAAAAATTTTGGGCTATCAAAGATTCAAGTGGCACCGTTGATACTTTAACTCAGTATAAGAAAGTTGCACCAAATATTGAGGTGTTTTGTGGGGACGATAATATGATATTTGATATGTCTGCTAAGGGTGCGGCTGGTCTGGTTTCTGTGGCTGCCAATGTTTGGCCAAGTGTAGTACATAAATATGTTAAGCAATGCATGAGTGGCAAGAACCCTCAAGCAGACAGTTGGCAACAAGCTTGCAAAGCTCTATTTACCGCCAGTAACCCAATACCTACTAAAGCACTCTTGCATGACATTGGGCTTATAGAACACAAAACTGTTCGTCTACCACTAAGCACAGAAGACTTGCCTTCTATTGAAACATTGAGGCAAGCTAATAAAATGATTCTTGGATGGAAAAATCAACTATAGTATTTCCTAAAGTAAATGATAAAGGTATAATAAAGTATTTGAGTTATAATGGCATATAGTGTGGATTTAAGGGAAAAGGAAGTATTGATGATAGAAAAAGGGAAGGCAAAGGTTGAGATAGCAGAGCTCATGGAGATAGGAATAGCAACGCTGTACCGCTGGTTAAAAAAGAAAGCTGCTGGTGAAAGCCTAAAGCCATCTAAAAACGGTAGCTTTATTCGAAAAATAGACCCAAAAATACTCGAAGAATATGTTACAAAGAATCCAGATCATACTCTGGCAGAGATGAAACAAAATCTTGGATTTGGAATAAATTCAATTTGGTATAGACTAAAACAGGTAAAAATTACTTTAAAAAAAAGTCACACTATATCAAGAGCGCAATCAAGAAGATAGGCAGCAATTTATTGATAAAATCTCAAAAATAGACCATTCCAGCATCTTATATATAGATGAAGCAGGAGTTGATAATAAGTTATACCGAGAATATGGACGTGCTCCAAGAGGAAAGAAAATTTATGCAGATATTCCAGCGAGAGAGAATCAGTATAGTAGCCGGGTGGATTGGAATGAGATTTATTGCACCAATGACTTTCAAAGGTGGGTGTGACAAAGAGGTATTCAATATATGGTTGGAGAAACCTAAATTGCCACTTGGCACAACCATAGTTATGGATAATGCTACATTTCATAAGACCACTAAAACAAAATCATTAATAACGCTAATTCTGGATTAAAAAGAGAATAGAAAAGTCAGGAGAGTAGGGTAAACTCAACAAATAGAAAAAAATAGATGAGGTTACCCATGGAAGATATAACAAAACTGTTTTGTCTGGTCGATGATTTTTGCAGAGATATAGAGAAAAATTTTGCAGATAAACTACTGCCAAACGGTAAAAACCCACAAGAGTGCCAGAAATTACACATTCGGAAATTATCACAATAATCCTCCTGTATCAGCAATCTCCCTGTGAAAATTTTAAGGCTTTCTACCTGCATTACCTAACATTGCTCTACAAATCAGAGTTTTCGAAGTTGCCTTCATACACTAGGTTTGTTGCTCTAAAGCCCAGGGTTTTGTGGCATTTAGCCATGCTATTACAGTGCCTTTGCGGATGGTCAGAACTTACTGGAATCTCATACATAGATACAACTCCTATTGCAGTTTGCCATGCAAAAAGAATATCAAGAAATAAGGTTTTTGCTGGAATTGCAAAATTAAGCAAGAGTACATATGGCTGGTTTTTCGGCTTTAAACTACATTTGATAATTAACGAGAAAGGTGAAATTCAAGCTTTTACGCTTACAAGAGGTAATGTTGACGATAGAGAGCCTGTAGCAAACCTAACTAAGAAATTAACCGGTCTTTTGTTTGGTGATAAAGGCTATATTAAAAAAGAGCTTTTCCAAGAGTTGTTTAACCGCGGTTTGAAACTTGTTACCAAGGTGAAAAAGGGGATGAAAAACGCATTAATTTCACTACATGAAAAGATTTTGCTGAGAAAAAGGTCGATCATTGAGACGATTTTTGGCTACCTCAAAAATAGACTTGAAATTGAACATACTCGCCATAGATCTCCCGTTAATTTCTTGGTTCACATCTTTTCTACTCTCATTTCCTATTCCTTGAAATCCAAAAAGCCTTCCATTTCCTATACTTTCTTCCTTCCTTAATCCAGAATTAGCGTTATAAAGTAAAGTTAGGTGTTGATTGTGAAATTATTCCGCAGATAGTTGGCACAGTTGCTATTGCTGCAAGTGGTCAATTAAGTGGCTTTAAACCACCGATGAAAAAACCAGATGCAATCATAGAAATAGGTATACGTTATAATTTTTAAGCTATGAACACTTTGAATCCTTATACACAGTTGTATGCTCGGTGCTATATATGTGCTATTTGCAAAGGTATTCTGTTTATGCTAACATTAATCTAAACCTTAAGCAATAAAATCAGAAGGATCAACTTCCCGCTGTAAGCAAGCAGCAACTACAGTGTTTATCATAAGAAATGCTATTGTCATCGGGCCAACTCCACCAGGCACTGGAGTAATAGCTTTGACTTTTTCTTTTACTCCCTCAAAGTCAACATCACCCACAAGCTTACTTTGATTTCCTATGTTAATGCTATTTATGCCAACATCAATCACTATTGCACCTTTTTTTATCCAATCTGGTTGAACAAAATTTGGCTTTCCAACTGCTGCAACTACTATATCCGCCTTAGAGCAATAATCAGCTAAATCCCTACTTTGTGAATGCAAGATGGTAACAGTGCAATTTTCTTGCAATAATAGGTGAAACATTGGCTTACCCACAATATTTGATCTGCCAACGATTACCGCATTTTTACCGGACAGATTATTTTCAACTGACTTAATTAAATGCAAAGAACCTTTGGGAGTACAAGGTATCAGACAATTTTTTTCACCTTTAACTAACCTGCCAACATTCTCATCATGAAAGCCATCTACATCTTTTCCAACACTTACTGTATTAATTATTCTGCTTGCACTGATGTGCTTTGGCAAAGGCAACTGAACTAAAATTCCATGCACAGATCGATCTTCATTTAATGTATTAACTTTTTCAATCAATTCATCTTCTGAGGTACTATCAGGTAAAACAATAGTTTCAGAACTTATGCCTATTGATTCTGCTTTTCTTTGTTTATTACGAACGTAGACCTGACTTGCTGGATTGCTACCCACGAGAATTACTTTAAGACAAGGAAAAACATTATACTCTTTCTTTAAAATATCAATTTTTTGTGATAGCTCCTCACAGAGATCATTTGCTGTTTTTTTACCGTTAATAATAATTGACATTTCCTTGCCACTCCTCGAAGTCAGGTAATGCGATATCAAATAAATTCAATACTTTACCAACAGAATGATTTACAATATCATCCAAAGATTTTGGTTTAATATAAAAAGCAGGCATCGGCGGAGCAATAATTGCTCCCATCTCCGTTAGTTTTAAGATATTTCGTAGATGTCCAAGATGTAGTGGAGATTCTCGCACCATAAGAACTAATTTTCTTCTTTCTTTTAGAGTTACATCTGCAGCCCTTGTTAATAGATTGGAAGTTACCCCCGATGCTATTTCAGACATTGTTTTCATAGAACATGGAGCAATAACCATACCTGAGGTTTTAAACGAGCCGCTTGCTATTTTTTCTCCTATTTTTTCCTCAGAATAGTAAAAATCTGCAAGCGATATAATATCTTCAAGTTTTTCTTTAATCTCATGAGCTATAGTTATTTTTCCAGCACTGCTGATCACTAAATGAGTTTCATGATTGGTATTTTTTAGTGCCTCTAGAATCCGTACACCGTAAATAGAACCAGATGCTCCACTTATTCCAATTACAATCCTACTATTCACCTTCGTAATTCATTCCCAATGCACGTTTGTAGGTATCAAGTAATATTTCCTGTTCCTCCCTGTCATCATCATCCATCTTTCTTAGCCTAATAATCTGTTTCATCACTTTTATATCCCAACCTTCATCTGCAGCTTTTGCATATACATCACGAATGTGATCTTGCACATCCCTCTTTTCTTGTTCAAGTTTTTCTATTCTCTCTATATAGTTCTTCAAATCTTCAGCCGTTATTTTTAATGTATCTTCCATAGAACCCAACTAATTAATTGCTACTACAGTATTAGCAGTTTTTACTTGTACTTCAATCATAGTAATAATATTTTTATCTTTTTTTAAAATCTTAAAGTAAAAACCGTACATGGAAAACTCTTCATTTTCTTCAGGAATGCGCTCTATCTCGTTTACAATCATACCTGCTAGAGTTGTAGCTTCTTCATCAGGAAGATCCCAATGTAACTGTCTATTAATATCCCTAATAGTAGATTTTCCTTCTATGTGATACATATTATCGGATATCTTTTTTATAAAATTCTCTGTGATCAAATCATGTTCATCTGAAATTTCTCCAACTATTTCTTCCAGTATATCCTCAAGAGTTACGATTCCCTGTAGTGCTCCATACTCATCAATAACAAATGCAAGGTGTTTCCTGTTTTTACGGAAGTTGTGAAGTTGTACACTGAGTGGCGTACTTTCTGGTATAAACCAAGGCTTTGACATAACTTTGGCAATCTCTATTTTATTATCCTTTTCACGCAAGGCATTTATTAGATTTTTCACGTGAACCACTCCAACAATATTATCTGGTTCTTTTTGCCATAAAGGTACTCTGCTATGGCTACTGGTTAAAATCTCTCTTATTAACTCTTCTTTGTTTCGATCTATGTCAAGAGAAAATAAGTTTCTCCTGTGGGTCATAATTTGTGATATTTCTGTCTCAGCCAAATCAAGTATACTATTTAGCATATCTAAATCCTGTTGTAACATAGTGCCCTCACTGCGGTGAAGAGTAATCATATTACGCATTGCATCTGCTGCAGATATTACCTCCCTATTCTTATGAAGCCCACATAACTTCAGAATGATATTGACAATAAACTGAATGCCTAATGTCAATGGAGAAAGAACCTTGACAAAAAACAGCATAAAATAAGCAGAAAGTAATGTAAATTTTTCAGGATTTTGCATGGCGTAAGTTTTTGGTAAAACTTCACAAAATAGCAAAATACAAAACGTCATCATGAATGTTGAAAGAAATATGCCCTCACTCCCAAAAGAATTTATAAATATTACTGTAAATAAAGCAGAGCAAGTAATGTTAATAATTGTATTACACAGTAATATTGTTCCTATTGTTAATTCTTTTTTACCTAACAAAAGCTCTATTATCTTGGCTTTTTTGTTACCTTCTAGCTTTAGTTTATTCACTCGGGATCGGCTAATTGAGGTTAACCCTATTTCTGCTCCTGAGAACAAAAACGATAAAATCAATAAGAAAAAAATTGCTGACAATACTGAAATCAATAACCAATCCATTAAAGTATGATGTTATTGCGATATAGAAACAGAGTTGATTTTATATGTTGTAAGAAGCATTTGCAAGTCTATATATCTTTAATATAAAAAAATAAGTCATGAAATATATCACACACTGCATTCACATGCATATTCTCAACAACAAGTGGAGGAGTTATTCTTATTACCCTATTATTTAAAATTTTAGTCATTATTAAGCCTTTGTCAAGAGATTGTTTAACAATTTTATCAGCCAAAGGTACTCTAAGCTCTATCCCTATCAATAAACCCTCCCCACGAACTTCTGAAACGATCTTCGGAAATTCTTCAGTCAAAGGCAACAACTTTTCTTTTAGATATTTACTGACCTTCTTAACATGGTCAAAAAAGCCTTCCTTTAGCATTACATCGAGTACTGCATTACCAACAGTCATGGCAAGTGGATTACCTCCATAAGTTGACCCATGAGTTCCTGGAGTGATTGCTTCTGCTATATAACCTTTTACTAAACATGCAGCCAGAGGAAATCCATTACCCATAGCCTTCGCACAAGTGAGGATATCAGGTTCAACTCCTATATTTTGATAGTAAAATAGAGAGCCAATCCGTCCATATCCGCATTGCACTTCATCAAAGCATAAAATTATTCCTTGAGCTTTTGTTATCTCTCTTACTTTTTTAAGATACTCTACGTCCAATGGATGTACTCCGCCTTCACTTTGTATGGGCTCTAAAAATATGGCAGCTGTTTCGCTATTGATTTTCTTTTCTAATGCTTCAATGTTATTTCTTGGAACTTTATCAAAACCAGAAAGGAGTGGAGCAAAACCTTCGCGTGATTTTTCATTTCCCCCAGCTGAAATTGCAGCAATACTGCGGCCGTGAAAACCTCCTTCAATTGTAATGATGTGACTGCGCTTTTCTTGTCCATTTAAGTAGAAATAGCGGCGAATAAATTTAATTGCAGCTTCTGTTGCTTCAAGTCCACTTGAGCAGAAAAAAACTTTATCGGCAAAGGTAAGTTCTGTTAAACGCTGAGCAAGCCTTTCCTGCTGAGGAATAGTAAAAATATTAGAGCAGTGCCATAATGAATCCAGTTGCTCCTTCAGTTTATCTGTAATGTATGGATGACAATGCCCTAGAGAGGTTGTAGAAATTCCTGCAGCAAAGTCTAAATATTTTTTACCATCCTTATCGAAGAGATATACTCCTTCTCCTCTAACTATAGAAGCTTCAGATCTATTATAAGCGTTAACAACATGATCCATTTTAAATATTATCTATACTGTGCATGAAAAAGCTTTCCCTTAATATTGCTTAAACTAAAAATTGGGCTAATATTATACAGTTCAACATAAAATTCAGAAATTTAATATGTAAAAAAGTAAAACTACACCAATTCACATTCAGCAAAAAAGAAAGCTATTTCTCTATGAGCATTCTCTAGACTATCAGAACCATGCACTCTATTTTCACTAATATCATCAGCAAAATCACCCCTAATTGTACCCTTATCTGCCTGCTTTGGATCTGTAGCACCCATGATTTGTCTGTATTTACTGACTGCATTTTCACCGATTAAAACTTGAACTATCACAGACCCAGAAGTCATAAATTCCACCAACTCTCCAAAAAAAGGCCTATTCTTATGAATTTCATAAAACAGCTCTGCTTGTTTTTTTGTCAGCATCATCATTCTTTGTGCTATAATTTTTAGTCCAGATTTTTCAATGTAAGAATTTATACTGCCTGTAATATTATTTTTTACTGCATCAGGTTTTAATATCGAAAGTGTTCTCTCAATTGCCATATCATTCCCTTATATTAAGATCGTATATTTATTTTATTGTGAATTTTTGTTCCATCAAAGAGATTTTTTATTTATAGTCAAGAATAAAATATCAAGAGGTAGTTTATGGTTTACTGTCGTAAGAAACTAGTGAATAATCTTAAATCATCAATTTTTTGCGGAACAAAAGGTTTTTTAACCTTTAATTTGGCATTTTTAAGTTATTTAGAGTATAGCTTACACAATAATACAAAATTAAAAGAAGGTGCCGCTTTTGCGATGAAAAGGAGCGTTGTTCCATTTGGTGAAATGATTGCCATACCGCTGTTTTTTTGCTTTGTATTACCAGCTATGGTAGGCAACATAAGCCTTATCGAGTGCGCACTTATATGTGCTGCACTGATGGTTGCAACATGTTTTGTTGTAATAACCTTTCACTTGCGTGAAAAGTTATTAAAAAAAATGACTAATAATGAAAATTATACCGAGAAACAAATAGAGCAGGAATTTAAGAAAGACACTATAAAATTTCCTATTTTTAATAAAAATAGACAGCATATTGAGTATAATTCTCCTAATCCAGCACAATTAATGAATGAAAGTCCTCCCTCTCTCTTTGTTAAGGTTTTACTTTTTCCCCTTACGATTTTTCTGAAGGCTCTACAAAGCTGCATAATGATATCTTTGGCTGCTGTTGAACTTTTTGAAGCAGTGCCAAGTTTTTGTGTTGATGTGGTTTTTGATAGAAACTTTGTATCTACACAGAGTAACGTGAAGAGATCTGGTCATCTATTGTATGCTAGTGTGAGAAATTTAGTGCCTGTAACTAAACTTGATGAGTGTGTAGCTGATTTTATAGGCAAACCTGAAGAAAGGTGCTGTCAGTGAAGAAGGCAGTAATCTTATTTAACCTTGGTGGGCCTGATTCACTAAGTGCAGTACGTCCTTTCTTGTTTAATCTATTTTATGATAGAAGAATAGTCAATCTACCCAATCCTTTCCGCTTTCTTTTAGCAAAGTTTATCTCCAAAAGGCGAGAAAGCACTGCACAAGAAATATACGAGCACATTGGAGGTAAATCGCCAATCTTGGAGAATACGAAAGCACAAGCTGATGCTTTAGAACTAAAATTAAATGAAAATGGAAACCATGTATATAAGATATTCATCTGCATGCGTTATTGGCATCCATTTGCTGATGAAGTTATTAAAAACGTAAAGCAATTCGACCCTGACGAAGTCATTCTACTACCACTATATCCGCAATATTCAACCACCACAACTCTATCATCCATCGAGAATTGGCAAAAAAATGCCAAACTGGAATGTAACACAAAAACAATTCACCATTATTATGACAATGAAGACTTTATTGAAGCTCATGTTAATCTGACGTCTAAATATTATAAATTAGCTAGCAAAATCGGTAAGCCAAGAGTCCTATTCTCGGCTCATAGCTTACCTCTTAGTATTATTAAAAAAGGCGACCCTTACGCTTCACAGATAGAAAAAACAGTAAAATTAATAGTAAAAAAATTGAATATTGAAGATCTTGATTGGGGAATATGTTATCAGAGTAAGGTTGGCCCTGTAAAATGGTTGGAGCCTAGCACTGAAAGTGAGCTATCACGCGCGAAAGAAGATAATATACCTGTAGTTTTATCACCTATATCTTTTGTTTCTGAGCATTCTGAAACACTGGTTGAACTTGATATAGAGTATAAAGCAATTATCAAAGACGGATATTACTTTCGCGTACCAACTCTCAGTACTGATCTCTTATTTATCAAGTGCTTGGCCGATTTATGTTTAGATCACTCTCAAAGTACTGATTTATAGCACTTTTCTTTTTAGATTTTTATAGTATAACATTAAAAAGTTATTATTTTATTATCTACTTATGCCAAAAGGTAAACCAAATACATTTATACAAAGTATACATGATGTTCACAATCATGATATTAGAAAGATGTATTGTATTGCAACAGGTTTAACAGGTATATTATGTAAAATTTCATTGCAATTTTGTTGCGAGTTTATTGATAACAACAGATCCAATATTTGTACTATATTAGATATTGCCAAGTTCATAAAATTACCAACATCAATAATATTTGCTCTTCATCTTGGGCTAAATCTAGCTGGATATAAATCTAAGAAACCTGCGAATGGTGAAGAGGAAAATAAACCTGAAAAAACAATACAGGTTGTAGGTAACTCAGCGTACTTGGCAAGCTGTATCATAGGAATATTGATGCAGGCAAAAATCATTCATTCCCTAGCTGGAAACAACACAAATATAATAAGTTATATTAGCTTAACATCAGCAGTCCTGTTTCTATTTTCAGAATTCGTAAGCTGTTATTATAAGTGCGAGGAATATAAGGAAGTGCATAAAAAATATCAAGAAGCATGTAAAAAATACAAAAAGGGTGATGACGAACTTACGAAATGTGAAGCTGAGCTTGCTAAATGCAAGAAGAACGTTATTTTTAGCACATTCACTTTGTCATTGGGCTTGTTAAGCTTCATATTAAAAAGAATGGAACTTCCAACCATACCAATAGACTTGGGTGGTGGCATAATCTATAATTTCAACTTAACTGTTACGGTCAGTTTGATACCAAGCATAGCATACCTAGTATCAAACATCGATAAGTTTGTCAATCAACCTAATAATGGTACTGATCCTTCTACTGGACTTGATGACGCTCACCATACTCAACATAATGGCAGCATTGTAGAAATTTAATAATTAGAGATGAAAAGATTTTATTTCTACTGCCAATGCTAATACTGCTAATTTGCTAACAATGTTCCAAAGTGGCAGAGTTTTATTTTCTTGGCTGATGTCATAAAATTCACAGTAAGTGGAATTCAAGCTAGAATATACATCTTTCCTGCTATTACATCGGTATAAGTAACATGTTGGAGCATCTCCTATATAGTATATTAGCGGTTCTGCAGAACTACTTTTAAATATGTCAATAGTTGGTACACCTTCTTGTATAATAACACTATTGATTGCTATTCCTTCTTTTATCTTTTTCATTTTATGACGCTTTTTTTTATTGAGATTTAATATTTCCTTTCCACTTGTTGCTGTTATAATGCCCATTCCATATGTGCCATTGCTTGCTTTGATAAAAACGTAAGGTTGTGTTTTTATTTCATATTCCTCATATTTTTTTTGCACTAGAGATAATATTTGGTCAATTTTAGTCGCTACTGCTCCTAGTGATGAATCATCATTAAAGTCAACTCCATTACAGCTTTCTGTAAGCACAGAAATAAGCCATGGGTCCATTTTAAATTCGCCACAAAATTCGGACACTAATTTTTGATAGATTTCAAAATATTGAAATTTCTGCCTACTGTGCCAGCCATATAATGGACTTGGCACTATCTCTTGTTTTACGTTTTCTAGCGTGTCTGGAATGTGGCTCGTCATATCACGGTTCAGTATAATAACATCAGGCACAAATCCTGAAGTTGTCTTCAGCAAAGAGTTTTCTTTCACAACAGTTTCATACTGTTCTATTAAATTGTACGTTTCATTATGAAAGAGGCCAATTCTAGTTTCAAAACCTGCGAGTTGCAGTACTTTCTCTATAACAAATACGTTTTCTATATACATTTTATTTCGTGTGTAATTCTCCGGTATTATAAGGGCCTTTTTATATTGTTTTGTTTCGAAGTAGCTTTTTATCAATTTTGCTGCTATCACTTTTGATACTTCACTTAGGTTATTAAACCCTGCAGGAAATAAATTGGCGTCTACTGGAGCAATTTTGTAGCCTGAATTCCTAAGATCTATGGAGCTATAAAATGGTAATGTAAAACCATTAAATTTTGTTTTGAACCAATTATTTATATCTTTTTCCAGATTTGGATGAATTATGTTTTGCATCTACACTTTAAATGTTATAAGAAAAGTACTATATTGTAAGTTATAATCTTAATATAATATAACGAATTAAAATAACAAAAAAAATGATTCATCATGACAGCAGTAAAATGTATGGTACTACTATACTGTCAATTAGAAGAGACAAAAATGTAGTAGTAATAGGTGATGGGCAAGTCTCGCTAGGCCATACCGTTATAAAATCTGGAGCAAAAAAAGTTAGGCGTCTTTCTGGTGATTCCGTAATTGCCGGTTTTGCTGGAGCAACAGCTGATGCATTTACTCTCTTCGAAAGGCTAGAATCTAAACTTGATAAGCACCCAGGACAGTTAATGAGGGCATGTGTTGAACTTGCAAAAGACTGGAGAATGGATAAATATCTGAGAAAATTAGAAGCTATGATGATCGTGGCAGACAAGTCCATTTCACTGGTCATTACAGGAACGGGTGATGTTCTTGAACCTGAAGATGGCATTGCAGCCATTGGCTCTGGAGGAAATTTTGCTTTATCTGCAGCAAAAGCTTTGATTGACGTTGAAGGAATATCAATAGAGGAGATTGCAAAAAAGGCTATGAAGATAGCTGCCGATATATGTGTTTATACAAACCATAATCTAGTTATTGAAAAAATAAAGGAGTAATATGTCAAGAACTTTGTGTACCAATTCTTCTGGTCAACCTGTAGTAGGTCAATCTGATAATAATGATGACTGCAATAAAAAAAACGGCCTCTATGAAAATGAAGGTACAGAAAGTAGCAGCATCCAAAGCTCACAAGCTTTATTAGATGATCTACCACCACAGAAGATAGTTAAAGAGTTGGATAGATTTATAATCGGGCAAAATGACGCAAAGCGTGCTGTTGCTATTGCACTCAGAAATCGTTGGCGTCGAAATAAAGTACCACTTCCACTACGTGAAGAGATTATACCTAAGAATATACTCATGATAGGCCATACGGGAGTTGGTAAAACTGAAATAGCTCGCCGTTTAGCAAAGCTTGCTAGTGCACCTTTTATAAAAGTTGAAGCAACGAAATTTACTGAAATAGGATATGTTGGACGTGATGTTGACTCGATAATACGTGATTTAGTTGATGCAGCAATAGTTTTAGTTAAGGAAAAAGCACGTAAAGCCTTAACTAAAAAAGCTTTAGGTTTGGCTGAAAAGATAATAGTCAACTCCATGGTTGGTGAAGATGCAACCGAGGAAAGCAAAAAAGTTTTCAGAGAAAGACTGAGAAATAAGGAATTTGAAGATGGAGAAGTTTCTATTAACGTCAGGGAGAGCAAGGGTATGCTACCCACTTTTGATATACCTGGTATGCCAGGTGGGCAAATTGGCGTGATGAACGTAACAGAAATAGTGGGTAAGATGTTTAATGGGAACAAAAAAACAAAAACTATTACAGTTAAAGTGAAAGAAGCGCGTGAAATATTGATTAATGAAGAAAGCGAAAGGTTAATGGATGAAGACAAGATAATCAAAAAAGCGATTGATCTTGTTAGCAATGAAGGCATAGTGTTTTTAGATGAAATAGATAAAATTGCAGCACGTACAGAAATAAAAGGTGAAGTCAACAGAGAAGGAGTGCAGCGCGATCTGTTACCATTACTTGAGGGAACAACTGTTTCAACTAAGTATGGCCCCGTAAAAACAGACTATATATTATTTATTGCATCTGGTGCTTTTCATTTATCTAAGCCATCTGATCTTTTACCAGAATTACAGGGTAGATTGCCAATTAGAGTGGAACTTAAGGCGCTTACTCAAGAGGATCTAATAAAAATATTAAAGGAACCAGAATCTAGTTTGTTAAAACAGTATATAGCGTTAATGAAAACGGAAAATGTAACACTTGAGTTTACTGATGATGGTATAGAGACTATAGCTGAAATAGCATTTACAGTTAATAGAGAAGTGGAAAATATAGGTGCAAGAAGACTTCATACTGTCATGGAGAAGCTTTTGGATGAAATAAGTTTTATCGCTTCTGAAAAAAATAGTGAAAAATTTGTTATAGATAGCAAATATGTAAGAGATAAACTAGAGTCAATTTCAAAGCAGCTTGATTTATCTAAATTTATACTTTAGAGGAAGCCTACTTTAAGTAATATAGAGCATTCAAGAGGTTTTATTTTTTCTTACTTCGTAATTCTTTAAGCTATTTTTCAATAGTAGAATTCAAGCTTAAATCAATTATTGAGATATTTTCTTCATCAAAATCTATTTCTTTTATTAATATACCAGTTAAAAGATCAGGTGGAGAAAGAACTGTTCTTTTATTACCAGCTCTCATTCCCACAACTCCAAGTTCTATAGCAAGTGGTATTTTTTTGTCACCAACCTTAAACTGCACTATTTGATCTTTGATTATATACTCACCATTATGTTTCTTTATGCTATATTGAACTGATATCTCATCGCCACATTTTACTCGTTTTCCAGTTTTGTTAATTAAGTCATTAAAAATCATCAGGTTATTTGCTGAATCGGGATATTTATCTTTTACTTCAATCAGTTTGATGTAATAAGAGTTAAAACTCATTTTGTTGTCATCAGCGGCAATAGTAACTACACGCTCTCCACCTTCTTTCATACCTATTACCCCTAAACTCACTTCTTTTAAGTAATCCCGACCTATTTTCAAATTGACATCAGTCGGAAGTAGCGTTGCTAGGTTGTTGGAGACTTTGTACATTTGTAGCAGAACTTCTTGGCCACAGAAAACTTTACTGCCACTGCCTTCAGTAATTTCATAAAAGTTTATCATCTCTTCTTCTTTTTGCTGTGTTATTTCTTCTAAATATTCTGCTAACCCATGCTTTTCAATATAACGATCAAGAGCTGATTCAAGTATCGGCCTGACCAAATAACTTGCTATCATCTGTGTCAAACCACCATGTGTAGCATTTATTTCGTAAAGCTTTTCCCTTTTCTCTGGTTTATCTTTGTTTATATAAACAATCGTAATTATAAAAGCAGAAGCTAAAGTGAGAATCATTACTACAGAGATAAACATTTGTAATATAATTTTTCTAACCATCTTTTTTTACTTGATTCAATAAATCATATAAGTCACTAGTATTCCCTGAAAGCGTACTTAAATTATCTGAGGCCTGTTTAAAGAGACTATCTATATAGTTTTCCATTTCATTTTTTCCAAGCACGGACATTAAATTGTTTGTTTTATCTTGCTCATAATCTTCGATATCATCCTTGGCTTGAAAAATAAGCCCTAGATTTATTCCATAGTTATATAATGCTTCCCGCTCCTTGTCTGTAGCGCCGCCTATTATAGCCCCTATTTCACATGAAGCTGCAAATAGTTTTGCAGTTTTCATCAAATGAATTTCTTTTATTTTGTCAAAATCTGCACCTATATCTAAAATCTGCCCTCCCACCATTCCCTTCATTCCTATTGCTTGAGAGAGCACTTTTATGATCTCACAATTTAACACAGATAATATCTCAAAAGCTAGGGTAAGTAATGCATCTCCGGCCAGTACTGCTGTTGCTTCACCAAATTTTTTGTGGCAGCTTGGCTGGCCTCTGCGGGTGTCACTGTTATCCATACATGGCAGATCATCGTGAATGAGGGAGTAAGCATGAATAAATTCAATTGCTGCTGCTGCTGTTATTGCTTTTTCAACCTTTATGTTGAATATCGACGAAGATGCTATAACTAAAAAAGAACGTATATGTTTTGCAGGAGCAAGAAGCACATAACGCATAGCTGATATAAGTTTATTCTCGCTATTTTCAGGTAAGAGCTTATTCACTTCTACAACAAGCAAATTTTTTGTTGTTTCGTCTAGCATTTTTAAATTTATTAACTATCGAGTGCTAAGAGATAGGAAGTTTTTAATAGTTTATATAATCATAAAAGCTATTGCAAACATCAAAATTTCTTATAACATCAGAGAATAGGTTATTTTTTAGTAAGAAATGAGCGAATTGGCAAAAAGCACTAGGGAAGATATAGAAGAAAAAGTAAAGAAGATTATACTAGAGCACATCAGTAAGGATGTAGAGGGATTTGGTAGTTCTTCAAAGCTTTCAGACCATGGCACAGATAGTTTAGATGCAGTTGAAATAATCATGGCAGCTGAAGAAGAATTTGGTATAGAGATTCCTGATGAAGATGCGCAAAAAATGGAAACTATGGAACAGATAGTTGAATATGTAGTAAACAAAGCAAACAATTGATGTTGAATGAGCAGAAGAGTAGTAGTTACCGGTGTTGGCTTAATTACTCCACTAGCAGAAGATGTTAATAACACCTGGTCAAAGCTGAAAGAAGGTAAATCTGGCATCAAAGCAATCAATACAGATAGGTTCGACTCTTCTGATCTTGCTTGTCAGGTTGCAGGGCAGGTGCCTATGCAATCCGATAACATTGAGCATTATTTTAATCCACCAGATTATATTTCTGAAAAAGACCTAAAAAGAACAGATCGTTTTATTCACTACGGAATTGCAGCAGCTGTTCAGGCAGTAGAAGATTCACTAATTTTGGAAAATAAAAATATTAATAAAGAGCGAATAGGTGTAGCTATTGGTTCTGGTATAGGTGGTCTTCCGTCAATTCAGGAAAATGTAATTACCATGCAGGAGAAGGGACCTAGACGTGTTAGCCCATTTTTTGTTCCTGCAAGTCTAATAAATTTGATATCTGGTCATATTTCTATTAAATACGAATTTAGAGGTCCAAATGACTCAGCGGTAACTGCATGTGCAACAGGTGCGCATGCGATTATAAACTCAGCAAGAGCTATAAAACTCGGTGAAGCTGACATTATGATTGCAGGCGGAGCAGAAAGTGCGTTATGCAGAGTTGGAATTGCAGGTTTTGCATCGATGAAGGCGCTATCAACTAAATTCAACGATAAGCCTGAAGAGGCCTCAAGGCCATGGGACGAAGAACGCGATGGATTTGTCATGGGCGAAGGGGCAGGTATATTAGTTCTGGAAGAATATGAACATGCAAAAAAAAGGGAAGCAAAAATATATGCAGAACTCACTGGATATGGGTTAACAGGAGATGCGCACCACATCACAGCACCACATCCAGAAGGAAGAGGCGCACTTAAGGCAATGGAACTTGCTTTAAGGAGTGCACAAGTAAGCCCAAGTCAAATTGGGTATATCAATGCACATGGAACTTCAACAACACTTGGGGATAAAGTTGAAGTAATAGCAATGAAGCAGTTATTCGGTGACTATGCCTATAAAATACCTGTTTCCTCGACTAAATCTTCTATAGGACATTTACTTGGTGCCGCAGGAAGTGTTGAAGCAATATTTAGTATCCTTGCATTAAACAATGGAATTGTTCCACCAACTTTAAACCTACACAAACCTTCAGAAGGGTGTGATTTAAATTTTGTACCACTTAAAGCTCAAGAGCATAAAATTCAATATGCGCTTTCTAATTCATTTGGTTTTGGTGGTACCAACGCGTCTCTCATCTTTGGAAAGGTGTAGTTAATTATGCTATTTTGAATCGACTACAAAAATGTTATTCAAGTAGCTGAAACTGGAATCCAGTTAAATTGGTCAGCATAAAAGTAATGTTGAAAGATAACATTTTGATGATGATGAAGAAATGGATCCCAGTGTCAGCTACTCGAATGACAGAAGAAGAAAAAGCAAAATTTTGCCTTTTACGGCTAACCTATTATACTTACTTGATAAGTTCTATCGCTTGATTAAATGCATAAAATATTAGTAAGAAGTAACCATAAGCCCTTGACTGGAAAAATCAAGATTAATGGTTCAAAGAATGCCGTCTTGCCAATAATGGCGGCAAGCTTGTTTAGTAATTCTTCAATAACTTTGCATAACGTACCTGATTTAATTGACGTGCATTTGATGTCTGAGCTGCTTAAGAGTCTTGGTGCAGAAGTAAATTTTATATGCAATAAAGACTATAAAGCAAATCATACTTTGGAAATTGACTGTAGCAATATCAATAACCATTTAATATCACATAAAATTGCAAGCAGACTGCGAGCATCTTTTTTAATGCTAGGTCCAATGCTCAGCAGATTTGGTAGAGTTTCAACAGTATTTCCTGGTGGATGTAATATTGGAAAACGTCCTGTTGACATTCATATCAAGGCACTTGAAGCAATGGGAGCTAAAATTGAAATTGATAGCTGTAATATAACTGCAACAACAAAGGGGAAATTGCAAGGCAAAGAAATAACATTTGAAAAAGTGAGTGTTGGTGCAACAGAAAATATAATAATGGCAGCAACACTTGCAGAGGGAGTAACAATAATAAACAATTCTGCAATCGAGCCGGAAGTTCTTGATTTAATAGAATTTCTGAAGAGTATGGGTGCCAATATTGAAGTTAATAATACAAAAATCACAATAGAAGGTGTTGAAGCATTAAATGGGTGTGAGCATAAAATAATACCAGATCGCATAGAGGGCGGTACTTATGCTTTGGCTGCTGTCATTACCGACGGCGAGCTAAAGTTAGAAGGAGTAAGTTTGTCTGATATAGAATGCATTGCAAATGAATTAAAGACTATAGGAGCCAGAGTTGAGTTACATGATGATGGTATTATTATTTCTAGAAAAAATGGCCCTATTACATCTGCTCATGTTGCAACAAATCCATATCCTAACTTTCCCAGTGATATGCAACCACAACTAATGTCCGCTATGTGCATTGCAGATGGAATATCAATCATTGAAGAGAACGTTTTTGAAAGTAGATTTGCACATGCAAATGAGTTAAGAAAATTAGGTGCTAACATTAGCATTGAAAAAAGTAAAGCTACTATAAGTGGAACAAAGAGCCTATCTGGAGCTAATCTGCATGCTAATGACTTAAGGTCAACAGCAGCTTTAATTCTCGCTTCTTTGGTAGCTAAAGGAGAAACTACAATAAATAACTCACATCATTTATGGAGAGGCTATGAAGCGATGGACGAAAAACTCAATTCGTGTGGAGCCGATATTTCCTTGAGGACATGTTATGAATAAGCGAACTACAGTAAAAGAGATAGATGAAATTCTATACGAAGAACATAAGGTGTTAGATCATGGATTTGTTCGAGTAATTGATTATATGGGCTCTGATAGCGCCATAGTTCAAGCTGCTCGCGTTTCTTATGGAAAAGGAACGAAACAGATAAATCAAGATGAAGCGCTTATAAAGTATTTGATGAGGCATCATCATACAACTCCATTTGAAATGTGTGAAATTAAGTTTCACGTGAAACTTCCAATTTTTGTTGCAAGACAGTGGATAAGACACAGAACTGCAAATGTGAATGAATATTCTGGAAGGTATTCGATACTTGATAATGAATTTTATATACCAGAACAGGTTGCAAAACAATCTGATAATAATAAACAAGGCAGCGGTGAAGCTTTTGACTCAAGTACTTCAAAAGAAATAATAGATTCTCTAATAAATGATTCTAATTTAGTATATTCTCATTATGAGAAATTTATTGAACAGGGCCTTGCAAGGGAAATTGCCCGAACTAATCTAACACTTAATTACTATACCCAATTTTATTGGAAAATTGATCTACACAATCTTCTTCATTTTCTAAAGCTCAGAGCTGATAAGCACGCCCAATATGAAATTAGAGTCTATGCAGAAATTATGTTGGACATAGTGAAAAAATGGGTTCCGCTGGCCTATAATGCTTTTGTTGAATACTCCTTAAAATCAGCCTGTATTTCAAAAACTGGTCTTGAAATAATTCGCAAGCTAATTAAAGGAGAAAATATTACTAGAGAAGAAAGTGGCATTGGTAAAAGAGAATGGGATGAGCTGATGTCTATACTTGGTAAATAATCTTGAAGATAAATGTATAGTTGTTATTTACATAGCGTTTGCAGGATAGCTGCACAAAACCCAAACCAGTCACAGCTGTACGGACATTTTGGTAATTTGCATAGTAGATGATGTCATTCCAGTTCTTATTATGCAACCACCAGGCGTACTCATTTACAGTTAAGTTTTCTGAATGCCAGTGTTTCTTTCTCCTGTCATTCCAGTGCTTGACACTGGAATCCAGGAATTTTGATTCTAAATTGGGTATTGGTCTTAAATTAAAATAAACGTTTGTGATGAGATTATATGAACACTGGATCCCAGTGTCGGGGCACTGGGATGACAGGAGAAGGAAATGCCGGAATGGCAGGAGAAAGAAACACTGGGATGACAGTGGAAGATCTAATTCCTTATATCAATTAATTCTCATCCACCTTTTATGTTACATAAACTCATCACTCTTATAGAACATCTCATTAAAATCATTCAAAATTCCAAAATCTTGATTTTTAATAAATAGATGATCATTTGTAACATAAGCTTCAGAAAGAGTGATCGGCTTTCCATCAAGATTGGAATCTTGCACATAAACTTTATTATACAGAGCTATCATTTGATTATAATTGTATTTCCCAGCAGTATACTGACTGCTTAAGTTCTGATAAAAATTATCTATGTCTTGATTTTGAGCTTGCAGCACCGCCTTATATTTACCATCTCCAATAGCTTCACCTACTTTGATTTTTAAAGGATGTTGTGATTCTTCTTTCACATTATCTATAACAGTTATTCCCTCTTGCTTCTCTTCATCTTCTACTAGCGACCTTTTATTCCTTTCTTCACTTGCAGGTTGATCTGCTGGCGTTTGATCTATATTGTTCTCTTGCAGAGTAATTTTTTTAAGGTAGCTAAGCATATACTCTCCAGTCTCCTCCAAAATTGCAGCTTTTTTTGAAAGCTTTTGATAATGAGAATCGTTATCGTCATATTTTTTACTTTCTGCTACATCTTTGTGTAGTTTTGCATCTTTCATACAAAACGTGATATGATCAAGTAATCTATCTCCTTCTTTACCTACAACATTAATATCAGCACCGCTTTCTATCAGATGCTTCACTGCATCTAACTGCCCACTCCTCACTGCATGAACTAAAGGTGTCCAGCCATCATTATCCTGAGCATTAATGTTTGCACCTTTTTCAACTAACTGCTCTATCATCTTCTTATTCCCAAGATCAACAGCAAGATGCAAAGGTGTTAAGCCATAGCTATTCTGAATATCAATATCCGCATTATGCTCTATGAGATATTTAACTACTTCCATATTTTTCATGTGCATGGCAAAATGTAGTGGAGATTTACCAGAGCTAATATCACGGGTATCAACATCTATAGCACGATCTATTAAGTATTTAGCAATTTCCGTATGTTTTAGCTCAATTGCATAGTGCAGCAGTGTTTGAGCTGACGTGTTCTTGATACCAAGATCTGCGCCATGCTCAACTAAACTCTTAACTATTTCCGCATGCCCTAGCTTAATAGCAGCAAGCAATGGAAAAGTATAAAAACCCTTACTGTTAGGATCTGCGTTATGATCTAATAGATACTTCACTATTTCTGTATTACCTGAATAAATAGCACTGTATAATGGCGTTTCGGAATAAGCATCTTGAATATTAGGATTTGCACCACGATCTATTAGATATTTAACTATCTCTGTATTGCCAGATTCAATAGCATAGTGTAAAGGTGTTTTGGAATAAGCATATTTAGCAGTTTGACGATAAGGATTGTCCTGGATATTAAGATTTGCACCATTATCAATGAGATATTTTGCTACTTCCGTATTTCCTGACCGAATAGAGTAATGTAGTGGCGTTTGTCCGTTATGGTCTCTTGTATCAATATATGAATTGTGTTTCAGTAGCGTTGCTACTTTGCTTAAATCTCCCAATGAAGCAGCAGAATGTAAACTCGTCGCACCTGTTACCTTATTTATCTCGTTTACTTTTCCTATAGTGTTTTCTACATTATTGTCATCAATATTCACCTTTAAGAAAGGCTGTTTATTATACTTCATAACTTTTGTTGTAACAGCTTTTCCTTGTTCGTCTTCACTCGCTTTTTTAGCAGGTTGCATAGAATCTTCTCTACTGACACTTTCTATCTTGGTTTTATCACCACTTACATTATGTACTGGGCTATAACCATATAGACCCTTGCCTGCACTTTGTTGGCTTGTTGAACTTTCAACACTGTTAGATTCAACAACATTATATTCCATATGTTGTTCACCACTCAGCTCAGCTTTGACCCAATGTTTAAATTCCTGAGTATAACCTTTTAGCTCAGTCAAAAAATCCTCAAATAATTTATTACCTTGAGATCTATCTGCACGATGTGTAGAAAGGCCCTTGAGCAAATTATCAATCATATCTGGGTGTTTATCTTCAAGAAATTTGATCACTTGTTCAGCATCCGAATGATAATGTTCCCCTTTATTACTCCAAATATTATTGCGCAATATTTCATCTGGTTTGAGATCTTTATTTCTTATTGCAATCAAGGCCTCTTTATCTCCGTGGTCATTGACATGCCGACCATCTTCTAAACTTGCCATATAGTTAGCAACCCCTTCATGCATGGCCTTAGATAAGACATCACCTGTACCATAATAGGAATTAATGATAGTTAAGGCGTGCCCCAATTCGTGTTTCAAAGTTTTACACGAGTCATCAAATTGGTCCTGCAAATAAAAATAAACATGAATTTCTGAGCCACGCCCTTGAACTGTTAAGCCAGAAGCGTCTTTATAGTGAACGTTCAACTCCTTAAGATAATTTTCGTAGTCACTCTTTGTATTAAATACGAAAACATTAACTTTATTTGGTATGTTGTGCCAAGGCTGAGAATTATTAATGCCAAATGCTGAATCAAAATCTTTTATAGTACTCTCGATGGCATTTTTTACACTACTCAATTTGCTCTGAGTTAATTCCTCATCATCATATTTTATATTTATTTTAAGCTTGTGTTCGCCAAAAGTCATAACTTCACTATCTGGCACAAGATCTGCCACGATTTTATCGCCACTTTTTACATCCATCCACTGCTTAAATTCTTTTTCAACTTCTGAGTTATTCAAAAGATGTTTGAATTTTGATATCGCTTGTACTCTATCGAAGGACATTTCAGTAAGCAATTGCTTTATGAATTGAGGATGTTTTTCTTGTAGGAATGTCACTAAGCAATCTGATATTCTATAGTCGTTAGACATACTTGCTATTTTATATGGTGTATCATGCCCAGATTCATGCATTTTATTGTATGCTTCTTTTGTATAATGCATATCGCGAGTGCTTTCTTTTTTAGCTGCATCATAGCTCCACATGAAAAGCTTCATACCGGTACGTAAAACTTCAGGTACTGTATCCATATTACCGGTAGAGTACTCAAGAAATGCATCGCTCATTTTCTCCATTAAAATTTTAGATTTTGCGCAAAGTAAACCATTTACATCTCCAACAATAAAAGTCTTTGCTATCGTGCCGTCAGCTTCGTGTGCTCTGACCGTTCCACCACCCCATAATTCTCTATGGTCCTTACCACCTGAAAGTTCCTTGATGTGAGCTTTGTAATCATCGTAATTTTTCAGCACATAAAGCTGCAATTTTACTGGACCAGAATGAACGCTTTTTTGTGAATAGAAATTATCAGACCAGGCTCCGTAAGCATCTTTTACAGTTTGTTTTATATACTCAGGGGTATAACTAGCTAATCCCCCATATTTTACTTCTATTGTAAGCTGATCGTTTATTACTATACTTTCTTTATTTGGAAATAATTTTTTAATCAAAGTTTGTGATTTATCATATTCAGAATTTGTTTTAAATTTCATATTCACCTCTTAAAAATTTTCACTATAAATAAGTCTTGAGAAAAATGCGTTAACTGTAGATTCAGCCTTTACCTTGTTTTTACACAACTGCTTAGATAGTTGATCATCGCGAAAAAGCAGATTCTTAGTATCGAGATATTTAGCATAGTTGCCAGCAGGTATTGAGTAGAAACCGCTTTCAAGTTCAAGATAAGAGCTGCTATTGAGAACAAAAAATAAATCGCTCTGGTCAAGCAGTATGTCATAACCAGAGCTCGTGCAATGTAAGTATTCATTGCCTTCATACTCTGCTATGTAGTACTTACTTGCATCAAGATCACCATCAAGCTGCAAAATTGCCGCTGAACGTCCATTCCCAATACTATGGCCTTTTATTACTTTAAGTACTTTAATCTCATCATTTTCTATGAGTTCTCTTAACTTTTCATTCTTTTGATTTAATTCTTCCTCTGCTTTTCTTCTGTCTTCTTCTAATTTTATTTCTTTTTCAACAAGCTCATTTTGTATTTGCAAAAACATATCTTGAATGGTTAAGCCATTTAGAAAGTAATCCAATACAATTGACACAAACGGCTGCAATTCACCATTATCTTCAAAGCTCTTTTCCTGCTTTTTGTCATATTGATTAGGGTTATAGATTGCATAGAGAGGATAAAAGCCATAATTTGTCTCACCAGGTGATAACTCTATCGAAAATCCGCTCTGATCAAGTGGAAGTTTAGTAGCTAAATATCTATCATTATCATCTCTGATATATAGCTCATTTATACCATAGTGACCACTATATTTGTTGTAATAAATATAAAAATTCTCAGGATTAAGATTAAAGTAATCATCTAAATTGTTAGGTTTACCAAGCTTTTCACATAGAAAACTCTTGCTCTTATCTGTAAGTTTGATGCGTGTAGAGAAGTAACACCGATCTATTCGGTCACCTTTTTCTATTTCAAAGTCTAGGACTATTTTATCGCTAAACATACAGAATTTCCTCACATTTCCAATATTTATGATTATAAATGTGTACTATGAAAAAAGCATTAAGGCTTCTTTATGTATCTAAAAACAGCGCTAACTTATGACAAGAATAGTTGACGTATTACTACCACTTCCAATTGATCAGCTATTTTCATATGCAATTGAGAAAGATACTGAAACTTCAATTGGAGATTACGTAGTGGTGCCGTTTGGCAGAAAGCGTTTGATTGGAATAGTTTGGAGAGAAAGTAGCAAAAGCGATCGAGAATTAAAATGTATTGAACAAAAGGTCGATTTACCGAGCATCAGACCAAAACTGATCGAATTTGCAGAGTGGGTTGCGCAGTATAATGTAATACCTATTGGTATGCTTGCAAAAGTGATAATGGGAGGAGTGTTAAAGGTAAATCAAATAGATAAGTTAGTTTGCACTAAGCAAAAGCAAGAAATAAGTGAAATAGATTACCAATTAAGCCCTGAGCAGCAAGCAGCTCGCGATAAGATAATAAGTAATTTGAATGAGTATTCAGTGACTTTGCTTGACGGTGAAACCGGGTCTGGAAAAACGGAAGTTTATCTCTCTGTGATTGCAAGGTTAATTGAAATCGTAAACGATGCACAAGTCCTGATCCTTCTGCCAGAAATTGTCCTAACTTCACAATTAGTAAATCGTGTTCACAGTCAGATATCTGGAAATATAGCTGAGTGGCATTCAGGACTCACTCCCAAAGCTCGCCGAAATAATTGGCTCAGTATCGCAAATGGAAGTGCGCAGATAATTATTGGGGCACGGTCAGCACTTTTTTTACCTTATAAAAACCTAAAATTAATCATCGTCGATGAAGAGCATGACTCATCCTTTAAACAAGAACAGGGGATTATATATAATGCTCGAGATATGGCAATTATCTTAGCCAAATTCGAAAATATTCCGATTATTTTATCATCTGCTACTCCGCTGCTTGAAACAATTTATCATGTTAAAAAAGGGAATTACAACCATGTAAAGCTAACCGAACGATTCGGTGGTGCAGAGTTGCCGCACATAAAAGTAGTGAATAATAAACAATGGATTTCAAATGAGCTTTTCGAAGGGATAAAACAAACCATAGAGAAAAAACAGCAAGTTATGCTCTTTCTAAACCGCAGGGGGTATGCGCAACTTGCAGTTTGTAAAAAATGTGGATATAAAATTTCCTGCTCAAATTGCACTGTATGGCTTACGTACCACAAGAAAAAGAATGTCCTTTTATGCCATCACTGTTCTTATCAATTAAAACTTCCAGAAAAATGCTCCAATTGTCAAAGTGAGCAGTCATTGCTCCTTTATGGTGTGGGAATTGAAAGGTTAGTTGAAGAAATAGTGAAATTAATACCAAATGCAAAAACTGCAATTATCAGCAGCGATCAGAAGTCGCTTGGTAACGTAATTGACTCAGTGCTCAAAGAAGAAGTGAATATTATAATCGGTACACAAGTGATTGCTAAAGGGCATAATTTCCCTAAATTAACTTTAGTTGGAGTGATAAATGCAGATTTAGGCCTTGAAAACTCTGACCTCAGGGCAGCAGAAAAGACGTATCAATTATTGCATCAAGTTGCAGGAAGATCGGGAAGATTCAACGAAAAAGGAACGGTAATAGTGCAAACTAATAATCCTGAAAGTTTGATAATAAAAGCATTGCAGCAGCAAAAAAGGGATTTATTTTATGAAACTGAACTTGAGTCAAGACGCAAAGCTAAAATGCCACCATTTAGTAGATTAATAGCGCTTATAGTTTGCGGTAAGGATCAATTTGCAACACGAAAAGCAGCAAATGAGATAACAAACTTTTTGCATAATCAATTTTCAACTACCTCTCAGCACTTGACACTGAAAGAATTTGAAATTTTTGGCCCATCACCAGCAGCAATAAATTTTTTAAACAATAAATATCGTTATAGAGTGTTACTAAAAATATACAATAACCATAGTCTATTCATAAAGAAAAAGCTGAAACATTGCTGTAACTTGAGTTCAAATATTGAAGTAACAATAGATGTTGACCCTGTGAGTTTTTTTTGATGTTATTTGAATTTATTTGACATTTGTAGGAATTGCTAATAAGTTATATTAATTTTTTAATTAAAAATTTGACTTTTATTAGAATTTATTACATTATTAGTATAATAATAGGTAGATAATATGACTGCTTTACTTAAAATCATTAATAATCTAGACGAGGATTATGACAAAAAAATTATAGAGTTGCAAAATTATCTTAATGATAACAGCGAAATTGTGATTAACTGGGAGTTATTTGGACTAGCTATTACAAGAAATATTGTAAATGAAACTGTTATCAATGAGCGAAAAAGCCAGTGTACCTTATTTTGCACCACTGTATTGAACACGATAGTGCAAGGTCTGAGAAAAGAGAGAGATTATCATTTCAAAACGTGATGAAGATTTTAGATGAAGCGGTGAATAGATTTGTTACTCCCCAGTATTTCTACAAATTGATCAATTTTCAAGATCAAAGTGGAAATACATTATTACACCAAGCTGTTATAATCAATAACACTGATGCAATAAAAGCCCTTTTGAAATATGGTTCGGATCCTTTGATAAAGGATAAAAATGAGCAAATTCCACTAGATTTAGCTCAAGGAGATACAAAAAAAAGTACTCATCGAATGTATGAAAGACCAAGCTAAATCGAAAAAAGAAAGTGCTAGATGTAATAGTTTGATTGACATTATACCTGGCGTTTTTCTTGGCATTGGACTCGGTGTTGGTAGTGCTTTAGTCCCTTCAATGACTATTATATTATGCACACTCGCAGTATCTGCTCTTGTTGCTGGAATAGCAGTTGGAGTGGCTATATATTTCCTAAGTCAAGACTATAAACAGGCTAAATCAATAGAAGAAGCTGTTAATCCTCAACTCTCTTCTGTCGAGCATGAAAAGACTGCAGATAATAAAGCAGTACTAGGATAACTGTGAGTTTTTTAACATTAGATTTCTTGCATAACTGGAATTCGAAAGTTCCAGCGCATTTTTCTTATTGGATCCCAGTGTCAAGCACTGGGATGACATCTTATTATGCAAGAAATCTATTCATTTAAAACTTATTTGAGAAAACGTAGCTATAAAAACCGCAGGTACCAGTTGGTTTTTATTAGCTATAGTATTTCCTAAAGTAAATGATAAAGGTATAATAAAGTATTTGAATTATAATGGCATATAGTGTGGATTTAAGGGAAAAGGCAGTATTGATGATAGAAAAAGGGAAGACAAAGGTTGAGATAGCAGAGCTCATGGAGATAGGAATAGCAACGCTGTACCGCTGGTTAAAAAAGAAAGCTGCTGGTGAAAGCCTAAAGCCATCTAAAAACGGTAGCTTTATTCGAAAAATAGACCCAAAAATACTCGAAGAATATGTTACAAAGAATCCAGATCATACTCTGGCAGAGATGAAACAAAATCTTGGATTTGGAATAAATTCAATTTGGTATAGACTAAAACAGGTAAAAATTACTTTAAAAAAAAGTCACACTATATCAAGAGCGCAATCAAGAAGATAGGCAGCAATTTATTGATAAAATCTCAAAAATAGACCATTCCAGCATCTAATACCAATTCCCGCTATACAAGCAACGAATAGAAAATAATGGAAAAAAAGCCATACTGAAGTAAGTAAAATAGCGAGGTTTAGATGGCATTAAGATCAAAATTATTGGATGAAAAAGTGGTGAAATCAGCAAAAGAGATGCTGAAGAGAGTAAGAAATAATGCGTATGTTGCAAAAAAACTAAATGCTGTAATTGCAGCAAAAAAGCACAGTATAACAGCTGTAGCAAAAATATGTTGCATTTCGAGAAAGGCAATTACTACATGGATAAAGCACATAAAATTTGGAAGAGAAGAAAAATTATTTGCTCCACCTCAACGCCGTAGAAAAACTATATTGAACCAAAGTCAACTTGAACGAATTGAGTTGTGGATAGAGGAAAACCCCAATATTACTATTAGAGAAATGAGAATAAGAATCCAAGAAAGATTTGGTTTGAATATCAGAAAATCCGCAATACATCGTAATATGCAAAGAATGAAATTCTCATATATCACACCAAGACCAGTTCATAGTGGACAAGATAAAAACAAGCAAGAGGAGTTTAAAAAAAAACCTCAATGAAACTATTGTCATGCATTCTGAAAAAGAGCTATTTTTCTTCGATGAATCACGGTTTGGTACACATTCGAAAGTTGGACATGGGTGGTTTAAAAAAGGCAGTAGGACACAGGTTAAGGTAAAATTAGGTAGGGAAAATTTTTATCTCTATAGTGCAGTTAATCCCAGAAATGGAGAGAATTTTAGCTTATTTGCACCAAACGTCAACACTGATTGTATAAATATATTCCTTGAACAGATGTCGCAATATTTAGGAATACGAAAGGCTTTTCTCTTGATGGATTGCGCTAGTTGGCATAAGTCAAAAAATTTAAAGGCACCTAAAAATATCGAAATTATATACCTACCACCATACTCACCTGAACTCAATCCTGTTGAGAGGTTTTGGTTATATATAAAACAGAACATTTTACGCAATAAAATCTACGATACAATCGTTCTGCTTGAATGCGCTTTGTGTAAATTTATTACCTCTCTTTCCCCTTCCACGGTTAAACAACTCTGCTATGCTTCTTATTTGGTTCATTAATAATGAGAATTGGTATAAGTTTCACTAATGAGCTTTTTGAAGGTATCAAAAATGGTAATCGTCAAGTTATTAGCAAGCTAATACCAATTCCCACTATGTAAAGAACAGATAGACAATAATGGGAAAGAAGTGATACTAGAGTAGATAAAATAGAGAGGTATAAATGGCATTAAGGTCAAAACTGTTAGACGAAAAAGTTGTAAATTTGGCGAAAGAAATGTTAAAAAAGGTCAGAAATAACGCATATGTTTCAAAAAAGTTACAAGCGGTGATAGCAGGAAAAGAAAGTAGTATAAGCGCTGTGGCAAGAATATGTAAAATTTCAAGGACTGCTTTGACTGAATGGATAAAGCATCTAAAATTTGGTAGAGTAGAAAAATTATTTTCCCCTTCTCAGCGGCGAAGAAAAAGCAAATTAAACAAAAATCAACGTGAGCAAATTGAAATATGGGTAGAAAGAAATCCAAATATTACTATTAAGGAAGTGCAAATAAAAATCTCAGAGGAATTTGGCCTAAACATTAGCAAATCAACAGTGCATCGTGAGATACAAAGGATGAAGTTTTCTTATATAACACCGAGGCCAATTCACCATAAACAAGATAAAAACAAGCAAGAAGAGTTTAAAAAATACTTCAATAAAATAATCAATTCCCACCCTGAAAAGGAGGTATTTTTTTGATGAATCACGATTTGGAACTCATTCAAAAATCGGACACGGATGGTTTAAAAAAGGGGTCAGAACGCAGGTTAAATGAAAATTGGTAGACAAAATTTCTATATCTACAGTGCGGTAAATCCAAGAAGTGGTAAGAAAATTAGCCTACTTGCTCCATATGTAAACACTGATTGTATGAATATATTTCTGGAGCAGATGTCGAAAGATTTAGGCACGAAAAAAGCCTTTCTTGTAATGGATTGTGCAGGCTGGCATAGATCAAAAAGTTTGAAAATTCAGAAAAACATTACCATTATATACTTGCCTCCTTATTCACCAGAACTGAATCCTGTTGAGAGGTTGTGGCAATATATCAAACACAATACTTTACGCAACAGAGTCTACGATACCATAGGCTTACTTGAAGATGTTCTGTGTATTTTATTGTCAGTATTTCCAGTGCTACTATTAAACGAGTTTGTAATGTTTCTTATTTGTTCGATTAGTAATGGAATTTGGTATTAGAAGCTCAAATGAGCCTGCACTTGTTCGCAAAGTTTTTCCACTCCTACCATTTCTTCGATTATTTCCTTCATCTTCATTTGATAAGTGATTTTCTATTTCACCTTCCAAGCTTGCCTCTAAACGCTAATTCTGGATTAAAAAGAGAATAGAAAAGTCAGGAGAGTAGGGTAAACTCAACAAATAGAAAAAAATAGATGAGGTTACCCATGGAAGATATAACAAAACTGTTTTGTCTGGTCGATGATTTTTGCAGAGATATAGAGAAAAATTTTGCAGATAAACTACTGCCAAACGGTAAAAACCCACAAGAGTGCCAGAAATTACACATTCGGAAATTATCACAATAATCCTCCTGTATCAGCAATCTCCCTGTGAAAATTTTAAGGCTTTCTACCTGCATTACCTAACATCGCTCTACAAATCAGAGTTTTCGAAGTTGCCTTCATACACTAGGTTTGTTGCTCTAAAGTCCAGGGTTTTGTGGCATTTAGCCATGCTATTACAGTGCCTTTGCGGATGGTCAGAACTTACTGGAATCTCATACATAGATGCAACTCCTATTGCAGTTTGCCATGCAAAAAGAATATCAAGAAATAAGGTTTTTGCTGGAATTGCAAAATTAAGCAAGAGTACATATGGCTGGTTTTTCGGCTTTAAACTACATTTGATAATTAACGAGAAAGGTGAAATTCAAGCTTTTACGCTTACAAGAGGTAATGTTGACGATAGAGAGCCTGTAGCAAACCTAACTAAGAAATTAACCGGTCTTTTGTTTGGTGATAAAGGCTATATTAAAAAAGAGCTTTTCCAAGAGTTGTTTAACCGCGGTTTGAAACTTGTTACCAAGGTGAAAAAGGGGATGAAAAACGCATTAATTTCACTACATGAAAAGATTTTGCTGAGAAAAAGGTCGATCATTGAGACGATTTTTGGCTACCTCAAAAATAGACTTGAAATTGAACATACTCGCCATAGATCTCCCGTTAATTTCTTGGTTCACATCTTTTCTACTCTCATTTCCTATTCCTTGAAATCCAAAAAGCCTTCCATTTCCTATACTTTCTTCCTTCCTTAATCCAGAATTAGCGTTATAAGCACGGAGTGGTAAAATTCTTTAGTTCAGCAACATTTGAAGTTGTAGTTAAAGAATACAAAAATAAAGTAGTTACATTATTTGCTTCTCCTCCATATCAAATTTCTACCGGAGATAAATATTCGATACTTGTAGGTTGTGATAAAGCGTTTTTAACGTGCAAAAACAAGTTTAACAATACTGTAAATTTCCGTGGCGAACCATATATACCAGTTGTTTAGCAGCATAATTTTTAATATTATGAATAAGTATGGAAAGGTGGCTGAGCGGTCTAAAGCACACGCTTGGAAAGCGTGCACATATGAAAATATGTCGGGGGTTCGAATCCCCCCTTTTCCGCACATTATTTCTAGTGTAACATAGGATTTTCCGTTTTGTTCTTAAACCGTAATAACCATAGCACTTCAGCTCCGCAATTTTTCAGAGTCATCTACGTCAATAAAAGAATAGAGTTGATGTTCATCAAGTTGCAGAGCCTTCTTGATTTTTGATGATGAAGAGTAGTTGTTATCATAGAAATACATCCAGTAGCCAGCATACCTTCCTTATTCCTAATGATGTCTTGCAATACGTCTGTGTCATTTCTCCCTAAAAGCTAATACTAGTATATACTCAATCTACCATAATACGTCAATACAATTCTTTATTGAAAATTTTAGGAAAAAATAAAGAAGCCTCACACCTGTACCTTCTACAGAACAGAAAATGAATCTGCGAGAGTATAGAAACTATCTCCAATATTTTCTAATGTACTCTTTATGTCATTAGCTTGTGAAGAATATTCAGAACTCTGAGATTTCTCTGGAGCTTGATATTGTCTATTGCATCTGTCCTTGCACATAGATTTATCGAGTTCTTCGTACCATTTAGTGTAGTTCTTTTCACACTCTCTATGACACCAGTAATGTCCATCGTACGGATCATGGTTCAGTACTTCTCCCAGATGTACCCGTTTTACTCCATGTTGTATTGGTTGATCATCTGACTCCTCTGAAACATCGAACTTATCTCTAAAAACTCTAAGACTTCGATTCACAACATTCTCCTTAATTAAAAAATTAACATAATATTAACATACCAGTATTAACATAGTATTAATACTGGTATAATTACTTCGCTTTCTTTATTGAAAATTTTAGAAAAATGTTGTATAATTATCAGTAGATTTTGATAAAACTTATGGCTGATTCAAGTATTAACATTAGTGAAAAAGTTTTAAAAAACCTTACTCGTTTAGCTAAAGTAAGGAATCAATCAGCTCAAGAGCTAGCAGAGCAGTTTATACAAGAAGCAATTGAAAATGAAGAAGATATGGCAATAGCCAAACTTGCTATTCAACGTGACACTCGAAATGCAAAATTCATCAGGCATGAAGACATCAACTGGTGATAAGTATTTAATCTGCTATGAGGAAAATGTAGTTCACAAAGACATTCCAAATCTTCCAAAGACAATATGTTCAAGGGTAAAAGAAATCGTAAAAGAGCGTCTTACACTTTCTCCTGAGAAGGCAGGAGATCCCTTGCTCGGTGAGTTCAAAGGACATCGTAGAATAAGATCTGGTGATTATCGTTTGGTTTATAGGATAAGTAAATTAGAACGTACAGTAATAATTACTGCAATAGAGCATAGAGAATACATCTATAAAAGTTAGAACCTTCCTATAAGCATTGTATATTTCATTATACAGCCCTCTTTCCTCTTCACCTTAGGTGGCTTTGCTCAGCTCAAAAATAACTCATTTTTTGACTATACCCCTATAATTTTACTATTCTACAGACTATAAAATCGATGCTAATAACGGATTAGAGATAAACGTTGCAAAGAATCGCAGTGGATCAACCGGAAAGGTTACAGTAAGTTAATACTGGAAGGATATTAATCTAGGATTCATAAATGTCTTTTCTGTGTTTTATTGAAACACTTCATACTTTGCAGCATTTACATGATACGATAATCGCCAGTTCTCAATCTTCTGTATCCTTTGAACGCTAATTCTGGATTAAAAAGAGAATAGAAAAGTCAGGAGAGTAGGGTAAACTCAACAAATAGAAAAAAATAGATGAGGTTACCCATGGAAGATATAACAAAACTGTTTTGTCTGGTCGATGATTTTTGCAGAGATATAGAGAAAAATTTTGCAGATAAACTACTGCCAAACGGTAAAAACCCACAAGAGTGCCAGAAATTACACATTCGGAAATTATCACAATAATCCTCCTGTATCAGCAATCTCCCTGTGAAAATTTTAAGGCTTTCTACCTGCATTACCTAACATTGCTCTACAAACAGAGTTTTCGAAGTTGCCTTCATACACTAGGTTTGTTGCTCTAAAGCCCAGGGTTTTGTGGCATTTAGCCATGCTATTACAGTGCCTTTGCGGATGGTCAGAACTTACTGGAATCTCATACATAGATACAACTCCTATTGCAGTTTGCCATGCAAAAAGAATATCAAGAAATAAGGTTTTTGCTGGAATTGCAAAATTAAGCAAGAGTACATATGGCTGGTTTTTCGGCTTTAAACTACATTTGATAATTAACGAGAAAGGTGAAATTCAAGCTTTTACGCTTACAAGAGGTAATGTTGACGATAGAGAGCCTGTAGCAAACCTAACTAAGAAATTAACCGGTCTTTTGTTTGGTGATAAAGGCTATATTAAAAAAGAGCTTTTCCAAGAGTTGTTTAACCGCGGTTTGAAACTTGTTACCAAGGTGAAAAAGGGGATGAAAAACGCATTAATTTCACTACATGAAAAGATTTTGCTGAGAAAAAGGTCGATCATTGAGACGATTTTTGGCTACCTCAAAAATAGACTTGAAATTGAACATACTCGCCATAGATCTCCCGTTAATTTCTTGGTTCACATCTTTTCTACTCTCATTTCCTATTCCTTGAAATCCAAAAAGCCTTCCATTTCCTATACTTTCTTCCTTCCTTAATCCAGAATTAGCGTTTCGAGTTTGTAACAAAACGATTCACCAAAATCAATTGGATTAACTGTAAGTCGCTCTTTTACTATCTCTTCAACTCTTAACTTTATTGTTTTTGGAAAAGCTCTTCTTACCAACATTTTTCAGGAATTTAATCTTATCGCGCTTTAGTCCCACCTATAGTGGTAATATTATCTACTTATTCTTATATGGGAATTTACCAACTATTAAGACATTAAGTGTAATAAAAATATATTCTAATAGTATGGAAAAATAAAATGAATTTTGAAAAATATGTAAAGGATGGTGTTATAAATTTATATGATTTGCGTGGTAACACAAATAACAAAGAAATACATGAGCTTATCAATTTTATACAAGAAAGAAAAGATATCAAAGAATTTGGTTTTGGAGGTCATTATACTAGTGTTAATAACATGAAACTTAGGTGCAGAGGTGCAGGAATTGGTTTAGTTGCTGGTCTAGTTGCAGCATGTTGTTTATGGCAAGAAACTTTAGCTCTTATTGGCGGTTCTGGTGTAGTGTTGATTGCATTTGCTATAGTTGGTGCGTTACTTGGAGCTGGAGCGAGCTATGTAGTAGGTAAATGTCTTGATAAAATTAAGGTTACAAATATGCAAAGAGAAATAAGTCGTTAAAGGTTCGTGTTGTATTCTGAATTTCTTTCAATACTTAAAGATTTACAATCAGAGCAAACTACCTGGCCACGTGAAACTGATTTCAGCTCATCGGTTGAAACTTTACTTGAGCAGAATATGCATTTTATTTTATCACTTGGGGCGAGTGAATGATCAACAGCAATTCTATCATCAAAAACAAAACACTCGCCTTCCCAATTACCACTTTTGTTGTGAGTTTTTTCAAGGTAGGAAAGAATACCGCCTTTAAGGTGATAAACATCGTTAAATCCAAGGCTTTTCATATATGCTGTAGATTTCTCGCATCTGATTCCACCAGTGCAGTACATAGCCACTTTCAGATCTTTACTCTCAGAGAAAGACTCTGCCCACTGAGGAAAATCTCGAAAACGCTGAGTATGTGGATTGATTGCATTTTTAAACTTGCCTAGTTTTACTTCGTAATCATTTCGTGTGTCTATCACTAAAACATCAGGTTGAGAGATAAAATCATCCCAATAATCTGGATCAATGTACTGACCTCTAACGGAAGTATCGAGATTACTTACACCAAGATTCACAATTTCTCTTTTTAATCTCACTTTCATCTTACTAAATGGTTGATATTCTGCTGCACTCTCTTTCCATGTAAGGTCCCTTAGTCTATAATCAGAACGTAGAAAATCGAATATTTTATCAATCGCGTTTCTTTCACCAGATACGGTTGCATTAATACCCTCTTCTGCAAGGAGTATAGTACCCTTTAATTCGACATTGTCGCATGCAACTTTTATTTCATCTTTCATGTCATAATAATTAGAGAGTTTTACAAAATGATAGAAAGTTGCAATGACAAAACTCATAATTAATTAGTTTATCGATTTAAAACATAATATATAAAATTATGAAGATATTCAATAGGACGGCTGTTAATTACTGGATATCTTTAGTTTTTGCATATAACATTTTAATATCAAATATAGATTCAAATTAATGTTTCTGAGAGTATTTAAAAATATATTCTTGTTTTTAGTAAGTGTATTATTTGTCTGCCCTATACTATCGTTAATATCGATTCTATTTACAGAATCAGCAAACTCTGGATGGGTAATTAGTAGACTTTTTCCTGAATATATACTCAATACGTTGATTTTGATGGTAGGAGTAGGGTTAATATCCTTTATATTTGGAGTAATTCCAGCTTGGCTTACTACATTTTTTTCGTTTCCCGGAAGTAGAATTTTTGAGATTGCCTTATTCTTTCCGATATCAATTCCTGGATATATAGTATCGTTTGTTTATGTAAATACGCTAGAGTTTTCAGGTCCGATTCAGAGCTTGTTAAGAGATACTTTTCAATTGGGCAAAGGTGACTATTGGTTTCCCGAGATCAAATCCCTAGGTGGTGGAATATTAGTAATGGGATTTAGTCTATATCCATACGTTTATATGTTGGTCCGCTCAAGTCTAAAGAGCGTTAGTAACTCAGTCACTATTGCATCAACACTTGGGTTCTCCTCATTACAGAGTCTGTTTTCTGTCATCATACCCTCCATACGTCCATCAATTATAGCTGGGTTATCCTTGGTACTAATGGAAGTAATTACAGATTTCGGCACACCACAGTTTCTTGCTATCGATACTTTCACGACAGGAATATACCGTACTTGGTTTTTATTGCATGACAAATATTCAACTACTGTTTTGGCAGTTGCAGAACTGATTTTCGTTGCAACACTAATAGTTATCGAGAAAAAACTACAAAAAAGAGAAATATCTTACTCTTCAATCAATACTAATGCAGATTATCACAATAAACGTAGTATAAACGGTTCTATATCGTTGATCTTTTCTTATCTTATGTGTTTATTGCCGATATTAATAGGCTTTATTTTACCAATGATTCCACTTATATATTGGTGCATAGAGAAAGGCTTTTTCATATACGAAGCAAGATTTTACAATATAATAACAAACAGTATTAGTTTATCATTTATTACCGCGCTAATCTCGATCAGCATTGCAATAATTATTGGATATACAGCACGTAAAAATAAGGTAATAAGCAATATAGCACGTCTCATTTCTCTTGGATATGCAATTCCAAATGCAATTATTGCAATTAGCATAATAATGTTTTTAAGCAGAATATCTTCTTTCATTACTCAATATATTGTAGAAATTAGCTTGGTAGGAACTATTGGCGCATTAGTTTACTCATATTTATTTCGTTTTTTTGCTATATCTTTCAAGGCGATAGAGTCGGGACTCAAAAAAACACCAAATGAAATTGAATGGACTGCATATACTATGGGTCATGGGCCTATTTCCACGTGCCTGAATATTCATATTCCCCTTATCAAGAAAAGTATACTATCGGGATTTCTGCTCGTGTTTATGGATACGGTAAAAGAACTCACGGCAACACTAATTATCAGACCATTTAATTTTGAAACTATATCAACTAGAGTATATGAACTTGTCAGCGATGAGCGTTACAGAGAAGCTGCCCCATTTTCGTTAATGATAGTTATTATAGGTTTAACCTCTACAATAATCTTATTCACACTTGATGATAAGAATCAAAAATAAACTATAGTATTTCCTAAAGTAAATGATAAAGGTATAATAAAGTATTTGAATTATAATGGCATATAGTGTGGATTTAAGGGAAAAGGCAGTATTGATGATAGAAAAAGGGAAGACAAAGGTTGAGATAGCAGAGCTCATGGAGATAGGAATAGCAACGCTGTACCGCTGGTTAAAAAAGAAAGCTGCTGGTGAAAGCCTAAAGCCATCTAAAAACGGTAGCTTTATTCGAAAAATAGACCCAAAAATACTCGAAGAATATGTTACAAAGAATCCAGATCATACTCTGGCAGAGATGAAACAAAATCTTGGATTTGGAATAAATTCAATTTGGTATAGACTAAAACAGGTAAAAATTACTTTAAAAAAAAGTCACACTATATCAAGAGCGCAATCAAGAAGATAGGCAGCAATTTATTGATAAAATCTCAAAAATAGACCATTCCAGCATCTAATACCAATTCCCGCTATACAAGCAACGAATAGAAAATAATGGAAAAAAAGCCATACTGAAGTAAGTAAAATAGCGAGGTTTAGATGGCATTAAGATCAAAATTATTGGATGAAAAAGTGGTGAAATCAGCAAAAGAGATGCTGAAGAGAGTAAGAAATAATGCGTATGTTGCAAAAAAACTAAATGCTGTAATTGCAGCAAAAAAGCACAGTATAACAGCTGTAGCAAAAATATGTTGCATTTCGAGAAAGGCAATTACTACATGGATAAAGCACATAAAATTTGGAAGAGAAGAAAAATTATTTGCTCCACCTCAACGCCGTAGAAAAACTATATTGAACCAAAGTCAACTTGAACGAATTGAGTTGTGGATAGAGGAAAACCCCAATATTACTATTAGAGAAATGAGAATAAGAATCCAAGAAAGATTTGGTTTGAATATCAGAAAATCCGCAATACATCGTAATATGCAAAGAATGAAATTCTCATATATCACACCAAGACCAGTTCATAGTGGACAAGATAAAAACAAGCAAGAGGAGTTTAAAAAAAAACCTCAATGAAACTATTGTCATGCATTCTGAAAAAGAGCTATTTTTCTTCGATGAATCACGGTTTGGTACACATTCGAAAGTTGGACATGGGTGGTTTAAAAAAGGCAGTAGGACACAGGTTAAGGTAAAATTAGGTAGGGAAAATTTTTATCTCTATAGTGCAGTTAATCCCAGAAATGGAGAGAATTTTAGCTTATTTGCACCAAACGTCAACACTGATTGTATAAATATATTCCTTGAACAGATGTCGCAATATTTAGGAATACGAAAGGCTTTTCTCTTGATGGATTGCGCTAGTTGGCATAAGTCAAAAAATTTAAAGGCACCTAAAAATATCGAAATTATATACCTACCACCATACTCACCTGAACTCAATCCTGTTGAGAGGTTTTGGTTATATATAAAACAGAACATTTTACGCAATAAAATCTACGATACAATCGTTCTGCTTGAATGCGCTTTGTGTAAATTTATTACCTCTCTTTCCCCTTCCACGGTTAAACAACTCTGCTATGCTTCTTATTTGGTTCATTAATAATGAGAATTGGTATAAGTTATACCGAGAATATGGACGTGCTCCAAGAGGAAAGAAAATTTATGCAGATATTCCAGCGAGAGAGAATCAGTATAGTAGCCGGGTGGATTGGAATGAGATTTATTGCACCAATGACTTTCAAAGGTGGGTGTGACAAAGAGGTATTCAATATATGGTTGGAGAAACCTAAATTGCCACTTGGCACAACCATAGTTATGGATAATGCTACATTTCATAAGACCACTAAAACAAAATCATTAATAGAGTCTTTTGGCTGTCATGTGCTGTATCTTCCAACATATTCACCAGATTTGAATCCTCACTTTTACCCACAACTTTGAGAGGTCATTATGCGAAGCATAACCATGCTTTCCCTGAGGTTTTCGTAACCACGCCATAGAGTCATAGTTCCTGGTAAATTATCACTTTTTCTATTCATAAATCCACCTAATTTTCCTAACCAAATAATAGCTTGTTTTATGTTTGGAGGTTCTTCTGGCAATTTGGCTACTTTATGCTCACGTATGTAAAGGGTTTTCCACTCTTCATTACTTAAAACCTTAGTACAAACCTCCATAGGATTCGATAAAGCGATTTTTGTTAAATATAAAATATTAAATGCAATAATGCTCTTTATAGCGATTAATTTCTCTAATCTTTCTTTTGTAGCTAAACGAGAGCTTTCTACCTTACATCCTGATTTTAAAATCCTAAAATACTCCTCGATTTTCCATCTTAGCTTATACCAATTTATCCTTTCTATAGCATCTAAAGTGCTATTAACTGGTATATTAGTCAGCAAAGTCCAATCAATAGCTTCTACTCTTTCAGGAGGATTTGTTTCTTTGGCACTTACTACATATATAGCGATTTTATCACTTATTTTATGCTCTGTATCTTTCGATCCATAAATGTAAGGAGATCTGATAGGTATATAGCCTTTCATATACCTGACTTCAATGTTAGCTTTTCTTGAGATCTGGTATTTATTTTCAGCAACATTCAAGACAATTTCCTTTTTTACAGGCAGTTGAGTTATACGTGTTTGCAAATCCGTTTTTCCCCCTTCAATACAGATGAATTTCCTATTAGTTCGGTTGCGGATTACATAAAAACTGTCCAATGATTCAACAGTCCATAAAAACTTAAAAATATCTGCTTCCCTATCACCAATAGTAACAAGCTGTACACCTTCTGCGAGGTTATTTAGGGTTTCTTTTAGTGCCGCTATCCACTTATAGCTTTCTTTCTCCTTTATAGCAGTACGGTATTTCCTGTTTGCTTTTTCTTGGGCTGTTTCTTCCCTGATAGAACGTGCCCAACACTGTTGAGAAGATAGCCCTAAAGGTAATCCGTCTTTGTTAACCATTAAGTTACTGTGCAATAACAAACCCTTTTTATATTTTGTATAGGCTTTAGAAATACTACCTAGACCCTTAGTCTTTATATGAGAGTCAAAATCCAAATAACTTGTATCTTGAACTGAAAATACCAGCTCATTTCCTTTTATCCTTTCCATAGTTTCTTTATAATGGGAAGAATAAATTTCCTTAGCTTCAAGCTTCTCATTGCTAAATAATCTGTATGCACCTTTAGCTTCTTTCCATCCTACACAGCTTTGACTAATTGACCCAGACGCCTTATTCTCTATTAAATAGCTTGTTTTAATAAGTCTTGTATTAAGCCTTACATCTCCCAGATTAACATGTCTCAACTCTTTTTCTAGCCATTTATCTCCTAAGCCATCAGCACATTGTACATTTCTATTTACTTCACACATTTTTACCTCATCTTAAGTATATTTTTCTCTATCTTACTTGCTTTTTATACTTGTGGGTAAAAGTGAGATTTGAATCCCATAGAACACTGTTGGCATACCATCAAAAGCCGCCTCAGACCTCTGATGTATAAATGTACAGACTTACAACTTTTGGTTGGTAATACCATAATGGTAATTTATCATTCATTTTAGAAAATACTATATTTTGCATCTGTTCAGCAGAGTAACAAAATAAGATAGACAAAAAAAGACAACTATAGAAGCAAATGGTCAGCGCTTTCGTGTTTATCAACTTAGTTGGATCTCAGTATCAGCTACTCGGATGACATTATGGAAGCTCAAATGACAAAACAAGAAGCGCTGGTTTCAGATGCACTTAAACAAATCACTATCTTGATGATCAATGAGGTCTAGTGTTAACGTATGGACTATCTAAGGAAAAGGGTGGTACCATAACATCAAAGGTTTTTATGCTCTCTTCGTTCAGAAATTCATATTTACCCTGCATTATTCCTGATGGTGTATTTAAGTATGTTCCACTTGTATATTTGAATACCTCTCCAGATTTTATTACAGGTTGTTCTCCAATAACACCAACTCCAGCAATTTCATTTATTTTCCCCTTATGATCTATTATTTGCCAATAGCGACTTAATAATTGAATGGTTGATGAGCTTTTGTTTTTTATCTTAACATTATACATCCATACGTAACAATTTTCATAAGGAATGGATTGCTCTTCAATGTAAATTGGCAAAACTGTAACTTCAACAGAATTAGTAATAAGTGTGTATTTCATGGTCATCGTAAAGTGTTCATGATAAAAGTTTAACACACTTCAATTATACACTTTTTTCATAGATTTTCCAAGCATGTTATCGTACTCTAACTAGAAAATATTAATCTACATGATGAACAAAACAGATCCACTGGATAAAAAAGTGATAGGAATAATAGGAAGTGGGCAATTAGGTAAAATGACTGCTATCGCTGCAATAAAACTTGGGCACAAAACGCATATTTTTGCCAGTACTAAAAACGACCCAGCTTGTTCTGTTGCTGATGATTTAACAATAGCAGACTTCTGTGATAAGAGGGCACTTGAATCTTTTGCACAGAGTGTGGATTTAGTCACTATTGAGTCTGAAAATATTCCATGTAGTGCAATTGATATTGTGTCGCAGCATACAGATTTTTATCCAGGTAAAAAGGCGTTACACATTTCGCAAAATAGGCTGAGAGAGAAAGATTTTATTAGAGATTTAAGCATAAAAACTGCTGATTACAAAAGTATACAAAATTATAATCAGCTACTAGAAAGTAGTGAAACTTTTAGCTATCCAGTGAGGCTAAAAACAACAGAAATGGGTTATGATGGAAAAGGACAATATGTGATTGAAAATGATTCTGAACTGAAGCAATTTGCTTCCTTCGATTGGAATAAAGAGTACATTCTTGAAGCAAGTGTTGATTTACTGAAAGAGGTTTCAATAGTCGTTGCAAGAGATAAAAACGGTAAAGTAGCTTTTTTTCCTATAGCAGAGAATCACCACGTTGACGGAATACTTAATACTTCAATAGCACCAGCTAAAATAGATAATAAATTAGCCCAAGAGGTACAAAAAACTGCAGAGAAAATAGCAACTGCACTTGATGTAGTAGGAATTCTAGCTATTGAATTTTTCATCACTCAAAATCATGAATTACTAGTTAATGAACTGGCCCCAAGACCCCACAATTCTTGCCACTGGAGCTTGGATGCATGCAACGTTAGTCAATTCGAGCAGCTAGTTAGGATAATATGCGGGCTATCTATGCAGGAAGTAGTATTACGCTTTCCTTGCATGACAAAAAATATAATAGGTAATGATATATATAATTCTCACAAATATTTGAGCAACGAAAAAGCTAGTTTAACCATATATGGGAAAAAAGAGGTTAGGGACAAGCGTAAAATGGGACATGTCAATATAGATTTAAGCTATTGAGCTATAAATGCTCTTTGATCAAGATCTCCAAGATCTGCACTATATTTAGTGCTGCACCTTTGCGTAGATTATCAGCTACTATCCACATATTTAATCCGTGTTTAACGGTATCGTCTTGTCTAATACGCGATATGTATACGGCATTCTCTTGCACAACATCAATCTGAGTCATATATCCACCATCTTCGCGCTTATCTTGCACTAAAACTCCATCGTCTTCACTGAGCATTTCACGAGCTTCTTCTTCAGTTATATGCTGATCAAATTCTACATTTACTGCTATAGCATGACCAACAAGAACAGGCACTCGGACACAAGTTGCAGTTACTTTTATATCCTCTTCTAAAATTTTTTTTGCCTCCTCTTGCATTTTCCACTCCTCTTTTGTAGAACCATCTTCCATGAACTCTCCTATATGAGGAATGCAATTAAATGCTATTTGCTTAGGAAATATTTCAGGTTTTTTAGCTTCATTCATAAAGATTTTTTTTGTCTGATTGTAAAGCTCATCCATTGCTGCTTTACCTACACCAGAAGTTGATTGATAAGTTGAAGCAACGATTCTCTTTATTTTTGCTTTTTGGTGTAATAAATGTAATGCCAGCAACATTTGTATTGTAGTACAGTTTGGATTAGATATTATGTTATGGTTTTTATACTCCGTAATTTTATCTTTGTTGATCTCTGGAATAACTAGTGGCACGCCTTCTTTCATCCTAAAACGAGAGGTATTATCTACGACAATACATCCAGCTTCAGTTGCAATCGGTACGTATCTCTCGGAAACATGAGACCCAGCACAGAAAATTGCTATATTAATTCCAACAAAATCGTAGTTCTCAAGGTCTAAGACAGTTAATTCTTCATCGCCGAAACTTACCTTTTTTCCCTTTGATTTTTTCGATGCAAAAGCAACAACAGAATCTATTGAAATTTTTCCTTCGTCTTGAAACTCGGCAAGCGCGCTTAATACCTCACGCCCTACTCTTCCTGTTGCTCCAATAACAGCAATTTTATATCCCATATAGATAAACCTCTGACTTTAAAGCTATATTATATTTTTACTGATAAAATTTACAATTACTTTAATATTTTTACCTTGCAATTAACCATAATTTAGTTATAATTATAAGATACTAGTAATATTGCATGGTAGAATGAAATGAGTAAAAAACATGATGACACTAAGGTCAAACCTACAGTATCTGAATTTCAAAAGCCTGAAAAAGTCAATAGATTAGAGATTCAAAATGTTCTTTCGAAAAAAAGCAAGCCAGCGACAAATTTTGATGATAAAAAGTATGGTGTGAAAGTTTCTAAGATAGACCAGCATCTTTCAAACAAGAAGCAAGAATCTTTTGGATTAAGAGATTTTTTAAGTTCAATACCAATAATAGGAAGATTTTTAGTGAAAATTTTCACGCCTGAAAAAGAAGAGTATAAAAAACTGCAATCGCAAATAGGTCTTTCTAATAAAGCAAAAAATGAGATCTACATAGATAATAAACGCACAGAAGAAGTAGGTAGCAAACTTGAGAATGGTAATATTGAACAAGTAGATAAAGAGAAAAAAAATCTTGGCCCATAAATATTAACCATTTAAAGTGTATCTCTCACTACTGAATTTGTTGCACAGAAGTTTTGCAGTACCAAAATAAATAAATTGGTATGCCACTTACAGTGAACAGGCTCGAAATCAGCAGAGTACCTACAGGGGTTTCTAATATCACCCAACAACAAAAGGTTGTTGCTATGCTACCAATTAAAAGCTTATAACAACTCCTCTCCTGTATAATAACCTTTAGAAAGGCAAGACTGCATGCAAGATAGACAAATAAAAATGAAATTACAGAAAAGTCAATAATCGACGTAATCTGCTGGGCAAAATTGTTGTTTGAAGTGAGAATTAGTAAAATTGCAGTTCCAATTGAACTAACTGTTATTCCCCAAAAAGGAGAGCCATGCTTGTTCCTTTTAGCAAAGAATTTTGGCATTAGTCTATCTTCTGCAAGACCAAAAGCAACTTGTCCACTAGATAAAACCCAAGCGTTTAGACTGCCAAGACAAAAAATGAATGCAACTATAGAAACAATTAAATGCCAATTACCAGAAAACATAATTTTTATCGCATCAACATATGGTGCTCTTGAACTTGCTAAATTGTTGCCATTGATCAATCCCATAATTGCAAAATTGTTGATAAAATATATAACAGCAACACAAACTGTGCCAAGCACCACAGCTTTTGGTATAGTTTTAGCTGGATTATCAACTGACCCTGCAGGTGCTGTTGCCAATTCAAGTCCAATAAAACACCATAAAGTAAGGAGTGTAGAGCGGGCAAGAATTTGCGATGTTGTAAGACTTAATATTTCTTCACTTATGATAAAATTATTTCTATCGAAAAAAAACAACGCTGCTACAGGTATTGCAAGCAATACAGCAACCTTCACAACCGTGAGCAGAAACTCAACGTGCCCTGCAGTAGCTATTCCCCTTAAATTTATTAATGTAATGATTGTAAATAACAACAGCTCTAAAAATAAACGCATACTTTTGATATCTTCATGGAAAAATGGTGTAAGATAGCCAACACCCACAACTATTAAAGCTGTTGTACTAACCCATGAGATTACCCAATATGTCCAACCAACAAAGAACGCTGCAGCAGGACCAAAAGTATGTTTCACATAAACGTGAGGACCTCCTGTTTCTGGAAACTTTGCACATAGCGTAGCAAAAACTAGCGCAAGAGACACAGCACCAGCTCCTGATATCATCCAACTTATAAGGCTATAAGCGCCATATGGAGCAAGGCTGATTGGAAGCATAAAAACCCCAGAGCCGATCTGACTACTAATGACTAAAGCAAAAACAGCCCAAAAACCTATTTTATTTGACACAATACCTCTTAATTCTATTAATGTAAGCCAGTAGTATAGCTTAAGAATTTTAGCAAATAAAAAATTTAAGTTAAGTTTTTAGTTTATGATACCAAAGTAGATAAATAAGTGTTCCGCTTAAAGGGAATAGACTTGATATTAACAATGTTTTTATAGAAGTCTCGTATATTACCCAACAGCAAAAAGATACAGCCACACCTCCAATTAAAAATTTGCAGTAGCTTTTGTCTTGTATATTAACTTTGAGAAAAGCAAGGCTACATGCTAAGTAGATAAACAAAAATGACACCACAGAGACATCAATTATTGAAGTTACTTGCTCAGCAAAACTTTTGTTTGACGTTAGGATAAGTAAACCTAACACCCCCAAAGTACTGAGTATTATTCCCCACAATGGAGCATCATGCTTATTTTTTTTGCCAAAAAATTGCGGCATTAACTTGTCTTTTGCAAGGCCTAAGGTGACCTGTCCATCAGCTAAAAACCAAGCATTTAAATTACTTACAGAAACGATAAAGGCAACAACAGAAATAATTAAATGCCAATTACCTGGAAACATAATTTTTATCGCATCAACATATGGTGCTTTTGAACTAGCTAGTTCATTACCACTTATCAATCCCATAATTGAAAGACTATTGATGAAATATATCACAGCAACACAGACTGTTCCAAGCACTATAGCTCTTGGTATTGTCTTAGCTGGATTATTGACATATCCTGCAGGTGCCGTTGCTGATTCAAGTCCAATAAAACACCATAGAGTAAGGAGTGTAGAACGAGCAAGAGTTTGTGATATTGTAAAGTTTGATACTTCCTCGCTTACAATAAAATTATTTTTATCAAAGAAAAACAACCCTGCGATAGGTATTGCGAGAAGTGCAATAATTTTAACAATGGTCAGCAGAAGCTCAACATGCCCAGCAGTAGTTACTCCCCTTAAGTTTATTAGCATAATAGCTAAAATTAATGTTATTTCTAAAAGCAAACGTATATCTTGTATATCATTATGAAAAAGCGGGGCTAAATAACCGATACTTGCAATCGTTACAGCAGTTGAGCTAACCCACGAACTTACCCAATATGTCCAACCAACAAAAAAAGCTGCTGTAGAACCAAAAGCATGTTTCACATAAATATGAGGACCGCCCGTTTCTGGAAATTTTGCGCAGAGTGAAGCAAAAACTAAAGCAAGAGATATAGCACCAAATCCTGATATAACCCAGCTTATGAGGCTATAAGCGCCGTATGGTGCAAGGCTAATTGGGAGCATAAAAATTCCAGAGCCGATTTGGCTACTGATCACCAAGGCGAAAATAGCCAAAAAGCCTATTTTATTTGACACGACAATGTTTAATTTTTATCTGAATATATTAACAATATAGCTGAAGCTCGAAAATTTCAATTGATCTTTTTTGTATAAAAATTTGCATTTTTTAATTTAAGCATATAATGAGAAGTATATTAATAGGTTATTAAGAAGTGGTTTATGAATCCGAGGTTAAAAACATTTTTGGTTGTTTGTGGGTATGTTCTATTAGTTGGTGCTGCTATTGGAGCAATTTTTTTATTTGACTACTTACTTGAGATCTTTATTGATGCGCTTTATGCATTCCTTCTTGCCAAAACTTCAAGTGAGGTGTTAGCTGTTTTTGGAACACTTGCAGTTTTACTTGCCACTTGTGTTTTGTGCTACGGACTGCATAAGCTCTGTTCTATTTTTATAGAAAAGATTACAAGTAGCTATCAATCTTTCAAAAATGAAAATAGTGATGATAACATTTTTTCTGAAGTATATAATGACCCGACAATAGGGTTGAAAGATAAGATTTTGTTTTTTTCTATATACTCAATATATTGTATCCAATTACCATTTTTGTATTGTTCATCGAAGATATCAGAGCTTAGCAGAACATTATCAAATAGTAGAGCGTTGGGTCTTAGAATATATTTAGTGCTTATTAATACTATATTATTGATCCCAGTAGCACTTCTTGAGTTAATAAAGTATCCATTAATAAAGCTCTTCTCGCCTCTGGGTTTAAGTGTAAAGCAAATGAGCTTTTTGTTTAATGTAAGTGATGTAGGTACTGGTAATCAGAATGTTCATACTAGAAGTTTTGAGCAAAGTGTTATTGAGTGTGCCAAAAAATTAAAGGAAGAATATGGGACTCCGTCAAATGAGCTGGATGAAGAGTTTAAAACTATATAGGCGGTTTGACAAATCAGCAGAAAGAACTGATAGCGCCTTATTTGAAGGTAGATAATTATAGAGAAGGAGAATGGGTAAGGTGGGTAGATTCCAAAACCGGACTGACATTAACACAGGCCATAAATCTAGTTTTAATTGCAGCAACAAAGCAAAATGCAGATGTAGAGCTGTTGAAATCCATATTGCTGGTTCGTTTTGAGGAAAGTAATCGCCAATGTGGTCCTGGAATGCTTAATCGTATCATTTATGCGTTAAGTGGCCTTGAAGCAGAAAATAATTTTGCAGCTCAACTAGAGCCTCAGATAATAGGAGAATTGGTCGGTAATGCTACTAAAAGATTTCTTGAGAGATCTGTAGATAAGCACTACTTTAAAATAAAAATTTTAAAAGAAAATTTTGATGATTTATATTCGCTAGGTTCTGAAGTGGATTTGAGCAATGCAAATGATGAAGTAAAGGATGGAATTTCTCATATGAGAAGTGCTATAAAAGAATTTGTATTTAAAGAGTTATATGTGAAGTTTTATAATGACTATGGAGAACATATTCGTAGAGGACAGATAAAACAAAAGCTAAGGGAATTAATAACAGGTGAAGTCGTAGATGCAGCAATATAAGATAGATGAAGTAGCAATACCTGCAGAACCATCCACTTGCCTTGAAAGAGTGAAAGCATTTTTGGGAAATATAGCAAGGTTTTCTGCTGCTTAGCACGCCTCTAGAGTTTACTAAACTTTGATTGTGAGTTAGGTGTGAAGCTAAAAATTGGTATTTACGATTAACTCACAGCAAACTAAACGATGGCAACCTGGTCACCCTCTAATTTTTCCTTATTGATTCGTAGCAGGTTCTTTGCTATGGTTATGAAAAGAAACCTCATCAGTATACTTTGATAGGTGAGTATTATATATGATAATATTGATAACAAATGATGATGGTTTTGAGAGTGAAGGAATAAGATTACTTAAAGAAATTGCACACAATTTTGCATCGGAAGTATGGATAGTGGCACCAGATACTGATAGGAGTGGATCTGCAAGGTCTCTTGACTATCCAGTAAAGCAATTTATTAAAATAAGTCAACATAGTGAAAGGGAGTTTAGTGTGTCTGGTACTCCCGCAGATTGTGTCATTATCGCGTTAAATAAAGTTATGAATAAAAAACCAGACTTAATATTGTCTGGAGTAAATATTGGATCAAATGTCGGCGATGATATTTGTTATTCAGGCACAATCGGTGCTGCAATGGAAGGTGCTGCAAGATCTATACCTTCTATTGCGCTGAGCCAAGTTTATCATGATAAAATAGACTGGAACAATACAAAGATTTTTGCACCAAAGGTTATTGCCAAGCTAATGAAAGTTGGTTGGCCTAAAGATATAGTGATGAGTATAAATTTTCCTGCTACAGAAAAAGTGAAAGGGGTCGAATTTGCTGAACAAGGTGAATATAACATTGATGGTGATTTAACTTTTACTGAAAACTTAAATGGTTCTTTGAGCTTAAATTGGTCTCGGGAACACTCAGGCAGTGGTAGTGTAGATAAAATAAAAGGAGGTTTTATTACTATTACACCGATAAAATTAGATTTTACAGATTATGATATATTAAATGCTATGAAAAATTCTTGTGCAGAGGAATTTTCTTCTATAGCTAACACTTCTATTGCTTCTGATTAGATATTTTCTACGGTTTTATCGCGAGCAATCATTTTTTCTTCGCCCGTGTCCATATTTTTAATTTTTAAAGTTTTACTGCTTAGCTCTTCATCACCAAAGATTAATACAACCTTTGCATTTGCTTGATTTGCTTTTTTCATTCGGGTTTTTAGAGTTCCACTATATTCGTAAATCACATATAAACCATTTCTGCGTAATTCACTTGCAAGTGTTAGAGCATGTTCTTCAGCTTCTCCACCGATTGGAATTATATAAATAGGCCTCTCTTTTTTTTCAGCATAGTTGATTAATTCCATTATACGCTCAATCCCCCCTGCAAATCCTATTGCTGGAGTGTGTTTTCCACCTACTGAAGATACTAGATTATCGTATCTTCCACCGGCAAAAACTGCTCCTTGTGCACCTAAATCTTGTGTGACAAATTCAAATACTGTGTGACAATAATAGTCTAGACCTCGAACTAATTTGCTATTTACAGTGCAAGGTATGCCAAGAGCTTGCAGTCCATTTAACACCTGGTCAAAGAAATATGAAGATTCTTTTGTATAATAATCACTGATTTTTGGTGCGTCAGAGATTATTTCTTTATCTGTCTTATCCTTAGAGTCTAATATTCTGAGTGGGTTTTTAATCAATCTATTTTGACTATCTTCTGATAGGTCATTTTGAAACTTTTTTAAATACGATATCAAAGCTTCTCTATACTGAGTTATTGTTTCACTATCACCCAGAGAGTTGATTTCCAGCTTTACATTTTTATTGATGCCAAATTCAGTTAGTAAGTGCTGAGCGAGTGATATCAATTCAATATCAGCTTTTGGATCTTCTATGCCAAAAACCTCAAAATTTATCTGATGAAATTGCCTTTGTCTTCCCTTTTGCGGTCTTTCATAGCGAAATGCAGGCCCTATTGAAAATAATTTTATCGGCGCTTGTAGTTTTTTTTCAATGAGTAACCTAACAATAGCTGCAGTGAACTCAGGACGCAGAGTTATGCTCTTTCCCCCTTTATCAATAAAAGTATACATCTCTTTAGTGATAATATCTGAGCTATCACCTAAAGTCTTTGTAAAGACTTCTGTGTATTCAAATATCGGAGTTTGAACAGGTAAAAAGCCGTATAAACTTGAGATTCTGCTTGCTGTTTGCTCTATGTGTTTAAACTTGTACCATTCATCAAACAGGAGATCTTTTGTTCCTCTAACTGTTTGATTAGTCATAGCATAGTCTCTATACCTGAAACTTCTGGTATGTGATAGCTTAGCATATTCTGCACTCCTTGTTTTAAGGTAATTGCAGCACTTGGGCACCCAGAGCAAGCTCCTTGCAGTTCAACGTAAACTATTCCGTCTTTATAGCCACGGAACTTGATATCACCACCATCTTGAGCAACTGCAGGTTTAATATAACTTTCCATCAATTCTTTTATTCTATTTACAATTTCTATATCATTTTCATTAAAGAATTCTTCCTCTAGCATTTTATTATCACTTACTCCTTCTTTATCAAATGCTTTTCCACCAGAAGTAAAGTGATCCATAATTGTAGTTAAAATTTCCACCTTTACTATATCCCAATTCATTCTATCTGATTTTGTTACCGAAATAAAATCATGACCAAAAAATACTCTTACAACATGTTCTATTTGAAAAAGATTTACTGCTAGTTTGGAGTTCTTTATTTCATCTACATTTGAAAAATCAGCTGTTTCTCCTTCGCTCAGAATTTCAAAACCAGGAAGAAATTTCAGCGTGTTTGGGTTTGGTGTTTCTTCAATCTGGATAAACATGTTATTTACCATGACAATTATAATTGTTACTATTTAATCATAAAATGATAAAAAAATATACATGTCATTCATCTTCTTCCTTTTTTTGATATTCACAATAATCACGTTTGTTTTACCTAGCGTTGTTGTATTTTTTCTCTTTTTGGCAAAGAGAAATAACATAAGTTTTATGATGCACTCTATATTAAGTAAGTTTTTGAACGAATTTAACAGCAGTAAAAGTTACACCAAAAATTACACTGGTGATAATATGTCCAAAGATGAAGCATTAAAAATACTGGGGCTGAATTCCGAGGCAAGCCAAAATGAAATCAATAAGGCATACCAAAATTTAATGAAACTGGTCCATCCAGACAAGGGAGGCTCGGAATATTTTGCACAAAAGTTAAACGCAGCACGTGATAGGTTGATGAAGACCTAATTTTAACTATTGTTTTCTCTGTAAATTTTACTTGTACATATTAAGTTGCATGATATAAAACCGGAAACATTATTCTTTAGGAGGTATTGATGAAAAAACTTGAGAGATTGAGAAAGAATTTATTTGCGGCTATAGATGAGCTTAATATTAATAAAGTTAAAAGATATGTTAAAAAGGCAAGATATATAAATAAAGAAAAAGAGATTATTAATGGTAAAAAAGATGGTATGGCACCTATACATCTTGCTGTTTATAGAGGTAGCTTAGAGATAGTGCGGTTTTTGCTTAAAAATAATGCTAATATTAATGCTGTTAGTGATGGATGTCTTGTTCCTTACTCGTACGTTACTGCCATGAATAGAAAAGCAGAAATAAAAGAAATGATATATCATTGTACTAGTAACGCTAATTCTGGATTAAGGAAGGAAGAAAGTATAGGAAATGGAAGGCTTTTTGGATTTCAAGGAATAGGAAATGAGAGTAGAAAAGATGTGAACCAAGAAATTAACGGGAGATCTATGGCGAGTATGTTCAATTTCAAGTCTATTTTTGAGGTAGCCAAAAATCGTCTCAATGATCGACCTTTTTCTCAGCAAAATCTTTTCATGTAGTGAAATTAATGCGTTTTTCATCCCCTTTTTCACCTTGGTAACAAGTTTCAAACCGCGGTTAAACAACTCTTGGAAAAGCTCTTTTTTAATATAGCCTTTATCACCAAACAAAAGACCGGTTAATTTCTTAGTTAGGTTTGCTACAGGCTCTCTATCGTCAACATTACCTCTTGTAAGCGTAAAAGCTTGAATTTCACCTTTCTCGTTAATTATCAAATGTAGTTTAAAGCCGAAAAACCAGCCATATGTACTCTTGCTTAATTTTGCAATTCCAGCAAAAACCTTATTTCTTGATATTCTTTTTGCATGGCAAACTGCAATAGGAGTTGTATCTATGTATGAGATTCCAGTAAGTTCTGACCATCCGCAAAGGCACTGTAATAGCATGGCTAAATGCCACAAAACCCTGGGCTTTAGAGCAACAAACCTAGTGTATGAAGGCAACTTCGAAAACTCTGATTTGTAGAGCAATGTTAGGTAATGCAGGTAGAAAGCCTTAAAATTTTCACAGGGAGATTGCTGATACAGGAGGATTATTGTGATAATTTCCGAATGTGTAATTTTTGGCACTCTTGTGGGTTTTTTACCGTTTGGCAGTAGTTTATCTGCAAAATTTTTCTCTATATCTCTGCAAAAATCATCGACCAGACAAAACAGTTTTGTTATATCTTCCATGGGTAACCTCATCTATTTTTTTCTATTTGTTGAGTTTACCCTACTCTCCTGACTTTTCTATTCTCTTTTTAATCCAGAATTAGCGTTTCAAGCATTAACAAAAGTACAACGTCATATCATGGTTGATTCGAAATCGTTACCATTTTTGTTTGGAGTCTTATCTAGATGCAACAACTATTTGTCTTATGGCAATTTTACAAGTGAGTTAGGAAAATGGTATAGTGACACTTCTAAAACCGATAATATGCTGCAACTTCTTACAGGAAGTCATAACTATAATACTAGCTATGTAGCGTTTTATAGACCACCACAACTATACTTTTTACAAGGGAAAAACGGTACTTTCATTTATAATGAGTTATATTTAAGATATGCATATAGCAGCAATCAATATCAGTATCCTTATGCACTGCTTGGAGTAATCTTCGTAAAAAACAAAACAAATAGTAATATAACAAGAACACTAAATTTTGCAGCTACATCACATTGGAGTTCAGGATATGAAGGAGTTGGTCTATTTGTAGGAATTCCAAGCCATACTGATAATGAAAAATCAGAGATTTCAGAGATAAAATGGAGTAATATATATAACTATTCAAGCTCTAATAACTACTTTACTGCTTCAGGTAGTATACAAATACCGGCAAATAAAACGGTATCAATTATACTATATACTACACCTTATCAACACTATAACAATTACAACTACTATAGCCAATATATGCAGTGGGGAATATATAATTTCCGAAGTAACTTTTTAACCGATGGGCTAGAAGTTGATATAGAAAGAACACTCAAAGCTTGGCAGTGTCCAGGGTTAGCAAATACATTTGAAATTTGGAGGTAAGTAATGCCTATATATATTAGATTTGAAAATCAAAGACAAGTTGAAACCACTACTTTAGAAAATAAACCTGAAGGTAAAAATTGGCATCAAGCCCCAAAAGACTTCAGCTGGCAAAAAAGTTACTGTTTAAAGGCAGGAAAAATTGTTGAAGAGAACATTGAAAAGGAGTTACTTGACAATGCAAAGCGTGATGCACTTACTAATCTGCATATTTATTTTAGTAATCATACTAGCCGGTATGCAGGATATTCTCATCAAAAAGCCAAGTCATATGAGATTCAAGCAAAAGCAGCGGAGAATATTTTAGCTGCAGAGCCAAGTAAATTGAATGAACAAGATACACAAATTATAGAACCTTTAGCAAAAGTGCGTGGTATTACAGTAATTGAAATGGCAAAGATCATTCAAGAAAAGGCAGAAAAAGCAGTTAAAGCAATAGCAAAATGTGAAGAAATAGAAGATTCAGCTAAAAAAAGCATAAAAGAAGCGAAAATTCAGACAGAATTACAAACCTTTTTGAACAATTTTGAACAACAAATAAAAACCAATTTATAATTAAAATAATGACAGAACAGTTTCTACATGGCGTTAATGTTATTGAAATAACCTCTGGCTCAAGGAAAATTAAAACAAGTAAATCATCGGTAATTGGAATTGTTGGTACCGCTCCTGATGCTGATGAGAGAATATTTCCCCTTAACAAACCGGTATTAATTGCAGGAAGTTTAGCAGCAAAACTTGGTAAAAAGGGGACTCTTTTTTCAGCAGTAAATGGAGTATTTTCCCAAATTGGTGCAACAGTAGTAGTTATTCGTGTTGAAGAAAGTAAAACTCAAGATGAAACACTGCAAAATATAATTGGCGGAATTGACCAAGAAACAGGAGAGTATAAAGGAATAGAGGCATTCCTCAGCAGTGAAAGTATAGTACACGTTGCTCCAAGAATTTTAATCGCACCTTGCTTTACTCATCAATTACCACAAGCTGAACAATCAAAAAATCCAGTAGTAGCAGCATTAATACCTATAGCAGAAAAGTTAAGAGCAATAATAGTTGCAGATGGACCAAATACTGTTGATGAAGAAGCAATCAAATGGAGAAAAAGTGTTGGTAGTAGCAGAGTTTATGTAGTTGATCCATGGGTTAAGGTATTTATTGAAGGAAAAGAAGAAATTTTGCCTCCAAGTCCGTTTATTGCAGGATTAATTGCAAAAGTTGACAATGAGCATGGGTTTTGGCACTCACCTTCAAATCAAGAGATAAATGGTATTGTTGGAACTAGTCGTCCTGTTGATTTTACTCTAGGTGATGCAAATTGCCGTGCTAATCGTTTAAATGAAAATGAAGTTTCAACAATAATTCATCAAAATGGCTATAGACTCTGGGGAAATAGAACATGTTCAAGTGATTCAAAGTGGGCATTTTTGTCTGTTAGACGTACTGCTGATTTAATTAACGACAGTCTCCTTCGTGCTCACTTATGGGCAGTTGATCGTAATATTACTAAAACTTATATAGATGATGTGATTGAGGGGGTAAATTCCTACCTAGCAAGTTTAAAAGCTCAAGGAGCAATTATCAGTGGAAAATGTTACGTAACTTCAGAATTAAACACACCAGCAAACATTGCAAGTGGAAAAGTATGTTTTGACTTTGAATTTACACCACCGTATCCTGCCGAACAAATAACTTTTCGTTCTCATCTTATAAATAATGAAATTTTATAAAAACTATGCTACCTAAAATACTCAGAAACTTTAACGTATTTGTTGATGGTCGTGGTTATGCCGGAAAAATTGAGGAAATTACTCTTCCTAAGCTTACCATCAAAACCGAGGAATATAGAGCTGGTGGTATGGATATTCCAATAAATATTGATATGGGCATGGAGAAACTTGAAGCTGAGTTTACTTTTTCTGAATATGATACAGAGCTATTTCGGCTATTTGGGTTGATAAATGGAAATTCAGTATCTTTAACTCTTCGGGGTGGTATGCAAGGCAGTGGCAGTAACAATATAGAAGCAGTAATCATAAACCTCAGGGGAATATTTAGAGAATTTGATTTTGGTAGCTGGAAGCCCGCAGAAAAAGCTACTCTAAAATGCACCGTAGCTGCCCATTACTATAAACTTACCATTAGTGGCAATGAATTAATAGAAATCGATGCTGAAAATATGATTAGAAAGATAAATGGTGTTGATCAGTTGGCCTTGCTTCAAACGGTTTTAGGTATTTAGGTTTAATTTTAAAAAGATTTTAGAATTTTATTTTTTAGGAGAAAGTATGACAACAGTAAAACTTGATAATCCAATAACAGTTGATGGCATTTCTGTTTCGGAACTGAACGTTAGACGTCCAAAAGTAAGGGATTACTTGGCAATGGAACGTACTGATGGCAGTGATCTAAGTAAGGAAATAACTTTAACTGCAAACTTAACATCAACCACAAAAGAAGCAATTGAAGAGTTGGATATTGCTGACTATGTAAAAGTACAAGAGGTATTAAAGGATTTTTTTTCACCAATTATACAAAGGACTTGAGGTCAGAAGTATTAATGTTCAGCTCTGTTGTAGGAGGCGGGGTTGAACAAATACTTGAAATGGAAATTAATGAATTTATCCTATGGTATGAAGCAGCGAGGAAAGTAGAATGTCAACATTATCTATAAAAATCGGAGCAGTTTTAGATGGCAGTTTTAATACTGTAATAAAAGGAAGTAGTAGTCAACTGACTCATCTTGGTGAGAATATAAGAAAGCTTGACTCATCTTTAAAATCAGTATCAAAATTTAAACAATTGAGTCATGATGTTTTTACTGCTAAGAAATCTTGGAGAGGCTTTGAAGATCAAGTAAAATCTTTAGCTAAACAAATGAAGGCAATAGAGAAACCGAGCAAAACTTTAAAAGCAGAATTTGACAAGGCCAAAACCTCCGCAATCAAAGCAAAAGAAGCATATTTGAAAAAGAGAGATGCTTTGCATTCATTCAATGAAGAAATAAGGAAAAGTGGAAGAAATATTAAGTCATTAGTAAGTGATCAATATAAACTTGGTTCTTCTATTGAAGTGCTAAAAGGTAAGTATGGTAAGCTTGGGTCTGCAATACGTAGTCACCAAAGTTTTTTAGCAAGCAAATCACATTTTAAGTCACAAATTATAGAGACTATTGGGCTAGGGCTAACGCTTGCAGCTCCAGTTAAAGTTGCGATTGACTTTGAAAGTGCTATGGCTGATGTTAAGAAAGTTGTAAGATTTGCTAAGGATGAGGCAGCTCACAATCAAGGAGCCGTAGAATTTGGTCAGACATTAAAGGAATTGTCCCGTACAATACCACTGTCAGCCGCTGAGTTAGCTCAAATTGCTGCAAGTGGTGGACAACTTGGTGTTCCAAAAGATGATTTAATTGGATTCACAACAACAGTAGCAAAAATGTCCACAGCATTCGATATGTCTGCAGAAGAAGCAGGTGATTCCATAGCTAAGCTTGCCAATGTTTATGGGATTAAAGTAGCAGGTATGGAAAGAGTAGGTAATATTATAAACCACCTTTCAGATAATAGTGCTGCTAAAGCAAAGGATATGGTACAAGCGCTTGCTATAGTTGGTGGTACTGCAAAACAGTTTGGTCTTGATATCAAGGAAACAAGTAGTTTAGTAAATGCCTTTATTAGTTTAGGTAAACAACCAGCAAAAGCAGCAACTGCAATAAATGCTCTACTTATACCAATTCCCACTATACAAGCAACGAATAGAAAATAATGGAAAAAAGCCATACTGAAGTAAGTAAAATAGCGAGGTTTAGATGGCATTAAGATCAAAATTATTGGATGAAAAAGTGGTGAAATCAGCAAAAGAGATGCTGAAGAGAGTAAGAAATAATGCGTATGTTGCAAAAAAACTAAATGCTGTAATTGCAGCAAAAAAGCACAGTATAACAGCTGTAGCAAAAATATGTTGCATTTCGAGAAAGGCAATTACTACATGGATAAAGCACATAAAATTTGGAAGAGAAGAAAAATTATTTGCTCCACCTCAACGCCGTAGAAAAACTATATTGAACCAAAGTCAACTTGAACGAATTGAGTTGTGGATAGAGGAAAACCCCAATATTACTATTAGAGAAATGAGAATAAGAATCCAAGAAAGATTTGGTTTGAATATCAGCAAATCCGCAATACATCGTAATATGCAAAGAATGAAATTCTCATATATCACACCAAGACCAGTTCATAGTGGACAAGATAAAAACAAGCAAGAGGAGTTTAAAAAAAAACCTCAATGAAACTATTGTCATGCATTCTGAAAAAGAGCTATTTTTCTTCGATGAATCACGGTTTGGTACACATTCGAAAGTTGGACATGGGTGGTTTAAAAAAGGCAGTAGGACACAGGTTAAGGTAAAATTAGGTAGGGAAAATTTTTATCTCTATAGTGCAGTTAATCCCAGAAATGGAGAGAATTTTAGCTTATTTGCACCAAACGTCAACACTGATTGTATAAATATATTCCTTGAACAGATGTCGCAATATTTAGGAATACGAAAGGCTTTTCTCTTGATGGATTGCGCTAGTTGGCATAAGTCAAAAAATTTAAAGGCACCTAAAAATATCGAAATTATATACCTACCACCATACTCACCTGAACTCAATCCTGTTGAGAGGTTTTGGTTATATATAAAACAGAACATTTTACGCAATAAAATCTACGATACAATCGTTCTGCTTGAATGCGCTTTGTGTAAATTTATTACCTCTCTTTCCCCTTCCACGGTTAAACAACTCTGCTATGCTTCTTATTTGGTTCATTAATAATGAGAATTGGTATTAGTAAACTCCAGACTGCTGAGGGACAGAGCAAAGAGTTCAAAACAGCATTAGAAGACATGGGAATAGCTACAGAAGAAATGGTACAAAGGATTGGTGAAAATGGTCAAGACGCACTACTTTATTTTTTTGAAACCCTGGAGAAAGTAGATAAACAGGAACGTTCGCAAATTCTTCTCAACCTCTTCGGTCAAGAATATCAGGATGATATTGCATTACTAGTTGGAAGCTTAAAGAATTATCAAGATGCCATAAATCATTTAGCTGACGAGAAAAAATTCGAAAAGTCTATGCAAGAAGAGTTTAACAATCGCGCAGCAACTACAGCAAATAATTTACGATTACTGAGAAATGCAATAGCAGAAGTAGGAATGAATTTGGGCTCAGTAATGCTACCTCCTTTAAAATCGGTAAGTAGTCTTTTAAGAGAGATAACTAACCCCATAGCTCGATTTGCAGAAAAATTTCCAGTTATTACTACAGGAATAATGAGTATCATAACAGCACTAATAGGTCTTAAAGTTCTAGTAGTAAGCGGTGGTTATGCATGGAATTTAATTAGAGGTGGAATGCTTGCTTTCTCGGTTTTTTTGCATGGAATACTGAAGCCAGCATTAATATCATTATCAACGTATGCTATTCCAGCAGTAATAACAGGACTAAGAGCAATAACACTTGCTGTAATGAGTAACCCAATTGGATTTTTGATAGCAGGTCTTGTTACTGGTGCAGCTCTTGTTATAACTAACTGGCAAAAGGTGAAAGACTTTTTTTCTAGCTTTTGGAAATCGATAATAAAACCCATAGAAGAAGCTTTTTCATGGACAGGAAATACTATTAGCAGTGTGTTTGGAAAAATCTCTGAGAATAGTCCACTGAAAGAGTTTGAAAAAAGGAAAAGTATTGTTACTGAAGTAAAAGCAGTCCATACTCCCTTAAAGAGTAATATTCTCAACAGTGGAAATCCTTTGCTAGATAACAGTATAATTAAAAAATTTTCCAATAGAAATCAGAATAGCTTCAGAATCAAAAGCCTTATTGAGAAGAAAAAGTTTACAGAGAGCGATAATGATAAGATATTTGCAGATTTTGCAAGGAGTAAGTTTAAAAATAAAGAACAAAACAAAACTCAGAACATCACTAATAATTACACTATCAGCATTAAAGCAGAGCCTAATCAAGATGTTCGTAGTCTTGCAGATGAAGTAATAAAAAGGATAAGAGAAAAATCACGAGATGTTATGTTCGATACGGTAGATCCCATTTACTGATGTTGTCTTTTGGTCCATATAAATTTTCTCCAACAAGTTTAAAGTATAGCAAAGAGAAGCGCTGGAGTGTGATCGAGTGTATTGGTAAGCAATTGCTACAGAATATTGGCCAGGGAGCAGAAAATATAGATTTAGAAGGAGTAATTTATCTTCATAATGGATTAGATCAGTTAAAGAATATAAAAGAAGTAGAAGAACCTTACACTTTAGTTGATAGTATAGGAAATGTTTTGGGGCAATTTGTAATTACTCGCTTTGAAGAAAAGCAAACATCATTTTTCCCTTGTGGATTGCCGAAAAAAATTGAATTTAATTTAAGTTTGAAGCGTTATTCATGACTATATACTACTTAGCAAAAGAAAATGATATATTAGACTATATTTGCTGGAAGCACTATGGATTTACTTCAGGAGCAGTAGAAATAGTATTAGAAGAAAACCCTGGACTTTCGGAATATGGAAGTTTTTTACCGGCAGGACTGAAAATTAAGCTGCCTATAATTGAGAAACCTCTACAGAAATCAATCTTGAAGATTTGGGGGTAAGATGCAACCAGAGTTTATCATTGAAGGGTATGAATTAGCAAAAGATCGCTTGGTGTCAATGCATGTTACTGATGAATCAGGGACTATAGAAGATATAGCTGAAATATGTGTCGATTACAGGGATGATAACATAAAAGTTCCAAAAGAGCTAAAGATTGCTTTGGGATATAGAGAAACAGAGGTACTACCCATAGGTATATATAGAGTCAATGAAATTACAGTACAAAGTCCACCAAAAACCTTAATAATCAAAGCTCATGCAAAAAATTTGATGATATCGCTAAAGGAAAAAGTATCAAGAGAATGGCACCAGATTACGTTAAGTAATTTAGTCAAGGAAATAGCAAATAAACATGGATATAGATACAAAGTTGCTGAGGAATTTAAAGACATATTAATACTGCATATTGACCAAACTGAAGAGAGCGATATAAGTTTGTTGACTAGAATAGCGATAGAGCGAGAAGCCATGGCAAAACTGGCAGGAGGGTATATATTGTTTATTCCAAAAGGTGCAGCAAAGTCAGCAACGGGAAAAGCTTTAGGAACGACAACTATTAGACCTCAAGATACAATCAATTGGAAAGTGCATTTTACTGTGCGTAATAAGTACAACTCAGTGATAGCGAAATGGCATAGCTATGAAAAGGGAGAGACCATATCGGAAAGAGTAGGTAGCGGCGAACCAAGTTACGCTATACAAACAATTTATTCAAATGCAGAATCAGCATTAAGTGGAGCAAATGCCAAATTTAAACAACTACAGCGTAACAATGAGAATCTAGAGATGACAATACCAGGTAATCCAGAGTTATGTGCAGAGGCAAAACTTAATCTTGTAGGGTTCAATCAGGATATAGATGGTGAATGGGTAATTGATAGAGCAGAACATATTTTAAATAGCTCAGGATATCGTACTACATTATCAGCGTCTTTAAGTAATTATGTTTAAGAGAAAATAAGTACATTGTTGATTTAATGCAAAAAAAATGCCGAACATGAGCAAGAAACAAGCTACATTGTGGTCTATACTGGTAATAGTATGTGTTGTTATTACATATTACTATCAAAAATCCAAGGTCGCTGAAGAGTATCAGAAAATGTTAGAAATGTCAGCTAAGAACTGTGACTTAGAAACTGTGAAATCATTAGTAAAAAAAAGTAGAGATGATTCAAGTATTAGCAAAAAGGCATTATATTATGCTTCAGAGAAAGGATGCTTAGAAATTGTTACATTTTTGTTAGACGAGGGGATGGATATAAATACTATTAGTTTAGCATTACTTGATGCTGCTGAAGGTGGTCAGTTAGAGATTGTAAAACTTTTGTTGGAGAGAGGAGCTAACCCTCATGTTGTAGACTGGAAAGGAAGAACTGCAAAAACTATAGCAATGAAGAGGTCATCTTATAGTGGAAATAAGAAGTCTTATAGAGAAATCGTAGACCTACTTTCTGAGGCAGAAAAAAAATTATAAAACAGAAAAGTAACGACTAATTCATTTCTACAGTTTGAAACAAAAGCTTTCATAATAAATTAAATCGTTATGCAGAACCAAAAAATCCCAATTACGGTAATTGTTACCATATTAATCCAAACCGTAGCAATCATATGGTGGTTATCCAAGTTAGACTCAAGGGTACAACTTCACGATAAGCTAGTAGAATATGGTTTAATGGAAAAGGTTCTTGTAACGCTAATTCTGGATTAAAAAGAGAATAGAAAAGTCAGGAGAGTAGGGTAAACTCAACAAATAGAAAAAATAGATGAGGTTACCCATGGAAGATATAACAAAACTGTTTTGTCTGGTCGATGATTTTTGCAGAGATATAGAGAAAAATTTTGCAGATAAACTACTGCCAAACGGTAAAAACCCACAAGAGTGCCAGAAATTACACATTCGGAAATTATCACAATAATCCTCCTGTATCAGCAATCTCCCTGTGAAAATTTTAAGGCTTTCTACCTGCATTACCTAACATTGCTCTACAAATCAGAGTTTTCGAAGTTGCCTTCATACACTAGGTTTGTTGCTCTAAAGTCCAGGGTTTTGTGGCATTTAGCCATGCTATTACAGTGCCTTTGCGGATGGTCAGAACTTACTGGAATCTCATACATAGATACAACTCCTATTGCAGTTTGCCATGCAAAAAGAATATCAAGAAATAAGGTTTTTGCTGGAATTGCAAAATTAAGCAAGAGTACATATGGCTGGTTTTTCGGCTTTAAACTACATTTGATAATTAACGAGAAAGGTGAAATTCAAGCTTTTACGCTTACAAGAGGTAATGTTGACGATAGAGAGCCTGTAGCAAACCTAACTAAGAAATTAACCGGTCTTTTGTTTGGTGATAAAGGCTATATTAAAAAAGAGCTTTTCCAAGAGTTGTTTAACCGCGGTTTGAAACTTGTTACCAAGGTGAAAAAGGGGATGAAAAACGCATTAATTTCACTACATGAAAAGATTTTGCTGAGAAAAAGGTCGATCATTGAGACGATTTTTGGCTACCTCAAAAATAGACTTGAAATTGAACATACTCGCCATAGATCTCCCGTTAATTTCTTGGTTCACATCTTTTCTACTCTCATTTCCTATTCCTTGAAATCCAAAAAGCCTTCCATTTCCTATACTTTCTTCCTTCCTTAATCCAGAATTAGCGTATAGAGAGCCTGTAGCAAACCTAACTAAGAAATTAACCGGTCTTTTGTTTGGTGATAAAGGCTATATTAAAAAAGAGCTTTTCCAAGAGTTGTTTAACCGCGGTTTGAAACTTGTTACCAAGGTGAAAAAGGGGATGAAAAACACATTAATTTCACTACATGAAAAGATTTTGCTGAGAAAAAGGTCGATCATTGAGACGATTTTTGGCTACCTCAAAAGTAGACTTGAAATTGAACATACTCGCCATAGATCTCCCGTTAATTTCTTGGTTCACATCTTTTCTACTCTCATTTCCTATTCCTTGAAATCCAAAAAGCCTTCCATTTCCTATACTTTCTTCCTTCCTTAATCCAGAATTAGCGTTTGTACTTGAGGAAAGGGTAAAAAATCTCTCTGAAGAGTTAGATGAGTTTAAAGAAAGTATTAGAAAGTAGATTGTTTTTGTCTAATCAGCTTTTGTTGTGCCAACTTTATTCATAAGCTACTTGATCTAACCTATAATAAATTTAATATATTATTCACATTACGTCATTACATTGATAACAAGCACTTTCTATGAGGCTACTTATGAACGCACTTACTTCAAATGTTATAGAGCAGCAAAATTCTGCTAAATGGTTAAATTCCTTGTATAACGCTGTTTATCGGGAAAATATCGATGAGGCAATAAAGCTTGTTAAGCAGTGTGGTCCAGATGGAACTTTTAACGGAATTTCACCTTTATATGTTGCGTCTGAAGTGGGAAACCTCAATATGATAAAACTATTTATAAATAATGGCATAGCAATTAATACTATAGATAGTATTACACGTAGTACTCCATTGATAGCAGCTATTATAAACAATAATTTGAGAGCGGTTGAATGTCTTATACAAGCAGGTGCAGATATTAACTTCAGTGATAAGTATGGTAATTTACCTTTAGACTTTGCTGGATTTATAAAAAACATAGAAATCGCTAAGCTTTTGGTAGATAAAGGCGCTATTTTTAATAGAGTACTACATGTTGCTAGTGGTTCTAACAATATAGAACTGATGAAATACTTAATTACAAAAGGTGCAGATATAAATTGCAAGGATAAGATCGGAGATACACCTCTACACAAAGCTGCTGATCACGGTATGGTAAAGCTATTGATAGAACATGGTGCTGAACCTGATAGCAAAAATATTATAGATCGTACACCATTAATTTCTGCAGTAGAAAAAGGGGATGTAGATACAGTCAAATATCTAATAGAAGCAGGTGCAGATTTAAATACTCAGATGAAAGATGGATACTCACCTCTACATAAAGCTATTTTGAGCAAAAATTTAGACATAATAAAACTTCTAATAAGCAATGGTGCTAAACTTGAAATCTATAATAATTGTGGTGAAACACCCCTTGCCTTTGCTAAAATCCATGGAGAAACAGAGATAGTAGAGTATATTGATAGTATAATCTCAAACCTTTCTCATAGTAAAGTTACATCTATTGGCAACACTGATATCACCATAAAGTATAACCTAGCAGCCGACAAGCTAGATACAATAGAAACAAGCATTAAAAACTCGATAGAGGAGTTTAAAAATACTTTTAATGTTACTTCTGACCATGAGAGAAAAATCAATGTTTATGTTTTTAATAACAGAGATGACTATGAAAATTATCTAACCAAAGTTAAAAAAAATATAGATAAAGATGTTGTTGGTCTTACACAACTGACAAATGTAAAGAAAGGTGATGGAGCTGATATATATGTATACCTTGATAGTAGAGGAAATTTAAACCAGCACATACTGGAGCATGAAATAGGACATGCTATGCATTTTACAAACCTTGGATTAAGCAATATTTTACCCAAGGCAATGCATGAAGCTATTGCTAATTATGTTGCAGGGTTAAAAAATAACATTCATGTAAACGATGATAAAGACATTGAAGCTCTTTACTCTATCAAGACAAAAAACCTAAAAGCAGATGAAATACTAAGTAATAATTATCGTGGAGAACATTATTATTCAGAAGCAGAACAAGTAATAAAATTTTGTGAAGATAAACATCCTGATTTAATTGATGATTTATTAAAAGCTCTTTCTGAACAAGGAATAAGTAGATCTACTGGAAATAGATTGGTTAAAGATTTTATGCAGAATTTAAAAGAGTATAATTCAGAGTTTGAAGAGTGGATTGAAGAACAAATAATAGCAACAGAGATTGAAGAACAAATTTTAGATAATCTGGAAATCTGTCTTGAAACAGTTGGTAATACACAACTTAACGAGAATCAAGAACCTATAGCTTTAAAGAGAGAAGAAAGGGATTTACAAGAAAAACATCAAGTAGAAAATGTATTAATAGAAGATAGTAGTTGGAGCCTTTTTAAGACTGTAAAAAATATTATAAATAGCTTTTTCGGTAGCATAGCTAATTGGTTTACAGGCAATCAAGAAACAGAAACTCAAATTGATCAATATGTAGATACTGAGTTCTCAAAAATAGATAAAAGTACTATTTTAAATATAGAAGAAATTCAAAATGATCACATTCTAATGTAATGCTTGTTAATAGAAAACTTTCTGAGGAATTGGATGAATTCAAAGCCAACTCAAAGTAACTATTCTAGCATATAAGGCTTGGAATGCGATTTGCGATCTTCCCAATTTTCGATGTATTGCTCAACTAGCGGATAATTTTTAGTTATGATCAGTAGATTTTCAGCATTCTTTTTCTGGGCAGCGCCAGAGAAATTGAACGAACCCGTAATGATTTTTTGATTATCAATGATCATAATTTTGCTATGTGAAATTGCAGGTTTATAGTCTATATATATCGGTATCTCTTGATAGAATAATTCATTGATGACACTGTATTTTGAGCTGATCTGTGATTCATCTAGAATAACCTTAATATCAAACCACGTTTTTTTGCTCTAATTAAAGATTGTGCAATTGGCTTTGAAGTAAACGTGTATGCTTGAACTAATATGGACTTTTGAGCTTGATCTATAGCATTGGTTATTTGTTCGGCACAATTTTCTCTAGGTGTGAAGCAAACTGTAGTTTTTGGACAAGAAACACATCCTGATAAAAGTGACCAAGTTAATAAAACTAATAAATATCTACTCATGACTAAATACATCCTTTCAATTGATGGCGGAGGAATTAGAGGTATTATACCTGCTATTATTCTAGCTGAAATAGAGTATAGAACAAAAAAGCCAATCTCTCAAATATTTGACTTAATGGTAGGAACTTCTACAGGTGGTATTATCGTTGCCGGGTTGTGTAACAAACAATACTCTGCTCTAGACTTAGTTGATCTCTATCAGAAAGACGGGCCACATATCTTTAAGTCTTCATTTTTCAGAAGATCAATATTTTCTTGGTTAAACTGTGCACAGTATTCATACAAAAATATTGAATGCGTTCTGAATAGATATTTTGGTGATTCTACTCTTGCAGATGCAACAAATAATTTAATGATTATAAGCTACGATATTAAGAACAGTGCTCCCTTCTTCTTTAAAAGCTGGAAAGAGGATAGAAACTTTATCAAATTACAAGATGCACTAAGAGCAACAACAGCTGCACCAACATATTTTTTACCAAAGTGCATGAAAATCAATAATATAGAAAGGGTTTTAGTTGATGGTGGTGTGTTTGCTAACAATCCAGCGGCTTGTGCTTATGCAAGTGGTAGAAGACTATTTCCCTATGATGATCTCGTAATACTTTCTATTGGCACTGGAAGAGTATCAAATTCAATTCAATATAAAGAATCCAAAAGACTTGGCAAGGTATCTTGGGTTAAGCCACTTATAAATGTTATGTTTGATTCAGGACTTGATTATGTGAACTACCAGATGGAGGAAGTTATGAATGACAAGTATTTTAGGCTACAATCTAAACTTACCATAGCATCATCAAAAATGGACGATACCACGTTAAAAAATATTAAAGATCTAAAACAAGAGGCACAAGCAATGATAGAATATAATCAAAATGTAATAGAAAAATTCTGTAATCTAGCTGTTTGTGATTCTATAGAAAGAGGTGTAATCAATGAAAGATAATGAAAAATTTAAAGAACTGATCAAAAATAATGAAATTCTGTTATTCAAAGTAGTAAAAGGCGAAAAGATTGACAATGAACGATCATCAGTTATTTTGCGATCTATTAATACAAATACAGACATTATTATAGATGCAACGAAATTTTACATTGCAAAAGATGTTTTAACGTACCCGTCTAATGATTATGTATTAGAAACAGAGTGCTTATACTTTATCCATTCTCAATACAACGAACCCGAAAAGGTTTATGTTACTATTAATGATAATGAGTTTAATGATCTATTTTTTGTAATGAATAGAAGCAGTGATTTAAACCTCAAGAATAACTTTTACGTGATACCTAATTTTGATAATTATCGGGAATATAGTGACTATTCTAAATGGTTATGTGAAAAATGTAATGAACCAATCGAAGCTGAAGTAATCAGGCAGTTTGAGTACCTTATTCCTATAATACCAAATGTTAAGAAACAGTCTGTTACTCAAGTCATAAATACAAGCTTAGAACAGAAAACCTCCGTTCAACAAGATGAAGGCAATAATTTACAATCAGAAGCTGCTGTAACTTTACATAAAGATAACTCAAAATCAGAAATAGTTAATAATAACACTGAAGAAACTAAGTCTCCCATAAGTTCTCTTTTAGACGGATTAAAAGCCTATGGGAGTCGATTGTTTCTGTAATATCAGGCTGGTTTTCTACGACTGACAAAGATGAAATAGTCAATATACGCTCTATCATTGAAAACGAAGAAATTCACTATAATGATGATATATATTAGAGTGATCTTCCTTGCTTTTCTAGCAGCCTCTTAATTTTTTGCATGCTGAACTGTAAAATAAGGTCTTTCACTAGTTTTATGCTATTTCATCTCTTTATACTCGCATTTAGTATTAAAACGTAGTTTGTTTTTATGCGTTAAGTTTATTCGGTTTAAGGCATGGAATGCATTTCTTGAAATAAAATATCATTTCTCTTCAGCAGGAAGCAAGATAGAGGACAATCAGTAATTAATAGATAAAATGCCAAGCAAAAAATTATATAAAAAAGCAAAGAAGGGCTTAAAGAATATAATTTCGCCTAAAAAACATAAAAAAGTTCAAGAAGCTATTAATAAGCCAAAACTGCTAAGTTCTGAAATTATGATAAAACCTACGAAGGTTAAAATCTCTCAGGTAAAAAATATCAAAAAAAGTGGACAAAAGCTTGAAAATAAAGCCCATAGAAAAAGAGCTGAAAAGAGGCGCATGTTCAAAAAAGTCTTCAAAAAGCTAAAGGAAAAATTAAATCCACAGAAAAACAAGATAATAGAAAGCAAAAAGTTGGCACTTTTACTGACATCTTGCACGATTATGGCAATTTTACCGATGTTCAATTTGTCCCCCCTGTCAGCATTAGCTGTAACTTCTGTATGTATTTTCATGATCAATTTTATAGCTGTGAAGACGTTAAAGAAAGTTATTAAACAACGTAGCAAAACTTTAGCTGAATCAGTAAAATCAGAAAATATTTCAGTTGAATCAACCAAATATAAGTAATTTGAAAAATAAAATAACATAAATATTAGGCCAAATTTCCTTGCTTAGCTTTTTTGTTATATAGCTTGAAAATTTTTAAGTTTAAACGGAAATCATGTAATAGCGCTTTAATGGCAGTTATAGAGGCAATTGTATCATGATATGTTTTACTACCTCCTAACATAAAAAAACCTTTCTACGGTCATTTAAAAAGGTCAATATTTATACTAAGCGTTCTTATTATTAGAAATTAAGTATAATATTACAACTATAAAGAGAATATTAATTATGCTTGACCCTGAAATTTTTTTCGAAGAGTTTTTCAATATCACTTAGTTTCATCTCTATATAAGTTGGCCTTCCATGATTACATTGTCCAGAAAATGGTGTTTCTTCCATCTTTCTAAGTAGCTCATTCATTTCTTCTATTTTCATTTTCCTTCCAGCTCTGATTGAGTGGTGACAGGCTATAGTAGCTAGTATCTTGTTTATTCTCTCTTCAATAGGTAGTGTATCTTCAATTTCTAGCAATCTACAGACTATATCTTCTATCATCTCTCTTGCATTTATATCACCTAAAATTGCAGGTATTTCCTTGACTGTAATCTTATTATCTGGTTGCACTTCAATGTTAAAACCTAGCTCAAATAATTTATCCCTGTATTTTTCTAGCATCTCCATTTCAGCTTCACTTTTAATTTCCACTACTTCAGTAATAAGTAATGTTTGTTTTTTGATATTCGATTTCTGTTTTAGATGTTCATATACGAGCCTTTCATGTGCAGCATGCTGATCAACTATAATTAATTTGTCCTTAGCTTGCGCAATAATATAAGTATTATAAACCTGACAACATGCAAATCCCAACGGATGTTCCTCAGTGAGTTGAACTTGTGAATTCTTTAACTCTGATATTCGATATTCATCTTTATTACTTGGAGGCTCTGGTTTTTGATATTCAGATGTTTCAGGTGATAGAAACTCTCTTGTAAGCTTATTTTCCAAAGGAGTTGGTCTTTTTTCATAAAATTCGTATTTGTTCTTTCTTTCCTCGGAAGGAGATGCTTTTGTAATGTTGTAACTCTCATTTAAACTTTCTATGTTTGTTTTACTTACCTCTGAAGTTTCACCTGCTTCTAGGGCAACACTCATTCTTCCTGATAGTGCTTTAATCAAACTTCTGCTTACCAATTCATATATCAGTCTCTTATTCTGAAATCTAACCTCAGATTTATTTGGATGCACATTTACATCTACTTGATCATACGGTACTTCAAGATGTAATACCACAAATGGATATCTACCACTTGGTATTAAGTCATGATACGAATATTTAATTGCACCTATGAGCAAATTATCTTTTATTGGCCTCTTATTGACAAAAGTATAGATCATTGAAGCATTACCTCTGTTTACTGTGGGCTTGCATATATAACCTGAAAGTTTTAGATCAGCTTCTTCTTCATGTATCTCAAGTGAATTATTTTCAAACTCTTTTTCTATCTCACACAGTCTACCAAGTAATGAAGTTTGCATGTTGTACCTGATACACTTTTTGTTTTCCGTCTCAACAGAAAATTCCACATTAGGATTAATAATTGCTAGATTGTTTACTATACCAATAATATACTGAATCTCAGAACGTTCTGATTTTAAAAACTTCAACCTATTTGGCGTCACGAAAAATAAGTCTCTAACTTCAATTGTTGTTCCAGAAAAAAGATTACTTGGTGTTAAACCTTCTATTTTTTCTCCTCCTTCATACTGTATTGACCAAGCTTCTTCTGAACATTTTTCTTTTGTTGAAAGCTTAACTCTGCTAACTGCTGCAATTGATGGTAGAGCTTCTCCTCTAAACCCTAAATGTTTTATTTCTATCAAATTTGTATCACTTAACTTTGATGTTGCATGACGCATAAATGCAAGCTCTATCTCATCCTTTTCTATACCAACTCCATTATCAGTAATTGAAATAAAGTTACGTCCACCAGCTTCTATTTTTATCTCTATCTTTGTACTTTTTGCATCAATTGCATTTTCGACTAGCTCTTTAACTACACTTGCTGGTCTTTCTATTACTTCACCTGCTGCTATCTTATTTATAGTTTTTGCATTTAAAAGAACTATTCCCATGGAGTTTGGAGATAAGAAATTAATCTCTTCTTTTCATTAATTAAGTCTCTTGACCTTATGTACTTCTCTTCGATATTATACATTTCCTTTTTACGTTCTTCAATACTTGCTTGTATTACCGCAGCCGTATATTTACTTTTGCTACTTTCAAGTTCTGATTTAAGCCTTCTTATCTTGTATTCTAATTCATAAAATTCTTCATGTTTCTTCAGAAGTTCAATCATGTTATCTATTTCAGAAAGCAAGACCTCTTCTTTTATTTCTCTTCTAATCAAACACAGTAAGAATATATCTATCTCACAATCAAGCTCAGAACGATTTACAAACCACTCTACAGGATTTTCGTTTACCTTAAAATCACATAAAAAGCTATAAAACCTTATTTTCTTCTCAAGATAATTTTGTATATCTTTTGAAAGTTTTTCCTTATATACACCTGATAATAATTGTATCACTTCTTTTAGCTGTGTTAGTTTTTCATTTATTATTTTATTAGGATCGTCAGACAATAGAGTTAGCAATAAGTGTTTTACCAACTCAACATCATTGGATTTGATTGCCTGAAGTATTGCTTCGTTTGTATTCTCCATTAAATCATAAAGTTTTGATGATCCACCAAGGCTAAACAAATAGTTAGTTTTACCATTATTCTCTACTATAATATTTGCTTCCCTCAGTGGATTTTCAGCGTCAAAAGGTGTGATCAGGTTTGTACTGCTTGCTTCCTCTATGGCTACTGCTATTTCACTTAACTTTTTTAGCTGCTCAATATCGTTACTTTCAGCTGCACACTGTACTTCTTTTATCAAGTTTCTATAGAGCTCCTGTCTTTCTTGATCACTCAAATTCTTGTAATTTTGTTTAGATATTGAGAATGCCATAGTATTATGATTTTAGTGTTTAATTAAAGTATCCTATTTTCAAGAAAACTGAAGTAGTTTTTTTCTGTCACAATTAAATGATCAATAAGTTCTATATCCATACTACTGCATGCCAGTGACAAAGTTTTGGTTACACTTATATCGTGTTGTGACGGTTTTACATTTCCCCCAGGATGGTTATGCGCTATAATCATTGCTGTCGCTCCTACTAGTAATCCTCTTTTAATTATCTCCCTTGGATATAGTGGTGATTTATTTATTGTTCCTTCTTGAAGGTATTCATCAATAATGCGAGATCTTTTGTTTAGATAAATTACAAGAAAGCTTTCTACGGTTGATTGTGCTATTGTTACTTTTAAGTATTCTATTAATTTCTTTTGATTTTCTATCACTGGTAGCTCATTTAAATCCTCCTTCAGCATTCTTTGTAATGGTTCCCTGACACTAAATATTGTTGCAATTGCTGAATCATTCATACCAGTCACACTTTTAAGTTCATGAAATCAGCATTAATAACCTTACCAACACTTTTGAACAGCTTCATTAATTTTTCTGAAACTTTATTATCTTCAACATTTCGGTATAAAATCAACTCAATTAATTCATGGTCGAACAGAGATCTGCCTTTACTTGATAATACTCTAGTTTCTAATTCTGTTTTTCTATTATTCATAAAATACCTCTCTAATTAGTGATTAAACTTTTTACATTATTTACTCTGCATTTTTGCAGTGGTGGTCATGAAGCCATCGATTTTTCAGTAAAGCAAGTCATTTCTGCAAATTTTTTAGTGTTTTATTTATTAGTGATATTAGTGAATATATTGCCTTATATTAGTCTTAAAAAGACTTGACTAATCTTGTAGAGCATGTAAAGTTAATAATTAATTTGTAACTGATTCTATACACTGTCAGAAAAGCATGGAGGCTAAAATGAGTATTTATCCAACTGAACTTGATCCTTTTCAACCAGCATTGAGTAAAATTAAGTTGAGTGAATATGAGATCTTGAAATTAAATGAATTTTTGAAAAGAATTGTTTCTGCTAAAAATATAAATGAGCTGAACAAAACAGTAAATGAAGCATTAGACTTTGGCATAAGGATAAATGCACCTAATAAAAATGGTTTTAGTTTTTCACAAGTAGTTGTACTTAAGATGCAACACAGTAAATTTAAAGGAGACGATTTGATTAAAAAATTAGCTCTATATGGTGCAGATTTCAATAATGAAGAATTTTATAATAAGGTAAAGAAACAAGTTCAACCACAATTACACAACCGTCGCGTAAAGTTAAGAGAAGCAGCAGAAAGAGCAACTATATCAGGAACCGTTAAAGACGTCGAATTTGACAATTGCAGATTCTATATTGAGTTTTCAAGAGATAGCACAGTAGACATGAAAAAGGTTATAGAAGGTACAAAGAGTCTTGGTTTTGATAGAGGAGATCTCAACATTGGCGGCAATATAGTTAAAATAGGTGATGGGGAAGTGGAAGTCAAAACAGGAAAAAATGGTGAACGAGATTATGTTGATATCTCTAACAATAGTGCTTTTACAGTTACATTCAGTACTAGTCTGGGAGAGTTTCATATCAAAGTATATCAAAGCTACAATCAAGTAAAAATTGAACCAGAAAATAAGGAATTATGGCACAAGCTTCAAGAAAAAGGAGAAAAAATAGGAAATCAATGTCTATTTGGCGAATGACTGTAAATGATGCAATAGAAAAGGGATACTTTGTTAGGTCTGGTAGCTTTGCTAGTTTGAATAAGTCTACTGAAACTGTAAAACCTGTTACACAGAATGAAACTTGGGTTAATAAAATAAAAAGCGATAAAACCCCATCTATAGAACGTTAATCCTTTGGAAAAGACTTAATTACTAAACGAGCTGATCCTTGGAGTTCTTTTTTTATCTTTCTATAGTCCGAGATCAGCTCAAGTACATCTTTACCTTCTATTTCATAATCTTCATGTAGATCTTCAGATAAATCAGTGAAAAAGTCCGATACATCAACTGATAAAATTTTTGCTAATTCATATAGTCTACTAGCTGAAATTCGGTGTGAGGCGTTCTCATACTTCATTATTTGACTATAGGAAATACCTAGCTTTTCTCCTAATGCAGTTTTAGTTAGACCGCGTGCTTGTCTCCATAGTTTTATTTTCTTACCTATAATTATATTAATAAGGTCCGGTACATCATTCGAATTCATGTTTTTTTTACATTGAAGTTTCGTAGTTAATAATGTATGATTAAGCAATTTTATATTCTACTGGTATGCCTTTTTCCAAGTTCTTAGACCCTAAAAATGACTTAACCTTCAAGCGAATATTTGGCAGTGAAAAAAATAAAAACATCCTTATACACTTTCTAAATGATATTCTAGAGTTTACAGGTGAAAATGCAATACAAGAAGTTGAATTTCTCAGTACAATCATGGACCCTGAAATTGCTTCCGATAAACAAAGCATTGTCGATATTCTTTGTAAAGATTCAGTAGGCAGAAAATTTGTGGTCGAGATGCAGGTTGCCAGAGATAAAGGGTTTGAAAAGCGTGCTCAACTTTATGCTGCTAAGGCCTATTCTAGACAATCTTGTCATTACTTTGATTTGCAAAAGGTCTACTTTATCGCCATTTCTAATTGTAATCTATTTCCTAAAGACGTTCACTATATTTCAACCCATAATATACGTGATATAAAAACTAATGGACATTATTTAAAAGACTTTCAGTTTGTTTTCATTGAACTGCCTAAGTTTCCTAAAAATAGAGTAGACGAGCTAGAAAATAATACGGAGCGTTGGTGTTACTTTTTTAAATATGCAGAAGAGACAACAGATGAAGATCTAAAAAAGATTGCACAGCAAGAACCAGTAATAAAGTTAGCCTATGATGAACTGGATAAATTTCACTGGAATGAGAAAGACTTAGCTGCATACGAAGAGAGAATTATGAATGTGCAGAAAGAGCAAGCCATTCTCATCCAAAAACTTGATGATGCTACTGAAAAAGGTAGACAAGAAGGTATTCAAATCGGCGAGGAAAGAAATAAGTTAGAAATAGCAAAAAACCTACTTAAAGCTGGAGTTTCAGTTGATATTGTCTCACAGTCTACTGGCTTATCTATAGATGAAATAAAAAAGCTACAAAAATAATATTTTCATTGTTATAGTCACTATCTTAAAATATTATTAACCCTACTTTCTCCAGAATATAAAGCACTTGAATAGTCTGAAAATAGATGCCTTACTGTAAGTAGAGTAAGATAAATGAGGTAAATAAGATAAGCATTGCTGTCACTGAATATCCTGTTTCTTTAGAAAATAGTTATATAATTCAATTTGATTCACAGAATATTAAAACAGAATTAATGAAGATTATTAATATTATATTGAAAGAAAAATCTTGTACACAAACAGAAATAGCAAAAATCTTGGGTGTAGATCAACCAAAAGTATCGTGTATAAAAAACTTACATACCTTTGGCTTTTCTTTGCCCCGTCTTCTTAGCTTTTTACTAAAACTTGAATATGATACAGATTTGGAAGTTAACAACCTTACGACAATAAAGGTAGATTCTAACACAAAATTAGAGCTTATACATCTTATTAAAGACATTATAGCTAAGCATAGTTTATCTCAGAACAAGGCTGCCACACTTATGCAAATTGATCAACCTAAAGTATCGCGTATCAATAGACTCAGAACTGATCTCATTTCTTTAGAACTTCTTTTAACCCTGTTAGTTAGAATGGGTTGTAAGATTGAATTTGTTGTAACAAAGTCAGCCTCATAATTACGAAAAAACCACACTAACCAACAGAAACAAAAACAACCTTCCTCATCCAGTAATAAAGCTTTTCTCAACCTATAGCTCTTCTTCTATTCGCAGGTTCTATAGCAATGTTGCTGAGTGAAGCCAAAGGTATACTACTGTTTATAGTAGATCTCTCTAAACTCATAGAATTTTCTTTCACTATGTCATTAAGCATTCTTTCAATATTTCTTTCTACATCACTAAAAAACTTTTTACTTGGATTAGTGCAAACACTTTCAGCAGATTCATACAGTATTCTTGGCACTTTAGAGTACTGACCACTAATCATACTACCTTCTATAGACCTAAATAACTTATTAAACCAATAAAAGTCCATCTTTGATATTGCACATTCGGAGCTTTTAGCTAATACCTTTTCGAAGCTGCTTATAATACTTAAGGCATAAGCTCTTGCTTGCGATGGAGAAATAGACTGCTCTGCTAATGAAACATACTTCTCTCCGGTAATTTTTCTTATAAATACGTCTAACAACAGTAATGTACTATTTGTATCACTTATTTGAACGGGTTGAGAAGACATGTGAGCGCTTGAATGCTTTTCAGCTGAAATAAACCGAGAAACACCTTGTATAACACCCATCACTGTATTAGTAAAAGTACTTGCTATAGTGTTGATAAATGAAGTTGGGCTACTAGCTGAACTCTTTACATTACCTTGTACAGCTCTTCTATTCCTTTTTAATGGTTCTACTCTTGTCTCACTTGCCTCAGTGGAATTGAAACCTGCTATTGCTTCAGTAGTATTGAAACTATTAATAATATTAGCAGTGCTGTTTTTGTATTCTTCTTTTAAATCATCAAAACTTCTTACATTATTTAACTCATCCTTTATTGTTACTTCTTTATTTGCAAATCTAATAGTTAGTGTTTCCATTTCTTTGTTTTTATAAAATTCACTGAGTATCAAACTTGCATTGTGATTAAAGGTCATTATTAGATCGTTTCCTAATTTACTGAAAGTATAATCTTCAATTTTCTGTGATATAATAATCTTATTATTCTTACCTACATCTTCTACTGCTATTCTAATGATTTCCTCGTTGTTATCGAATACTAAAGGTAGTGGTCTTAACTCAAACTCCTCTATTTTCATTGGTACGTGATTCATAATTACATGTAATCTGTCATACCAATTTGTTAATAGACCATTCTTTAATCTTACTTGTACTATATTACTTTCTGAGACCTCGTTATCCTTTTCATAAAACAGCTGTATTATTAAATCTTTGTCACTTGTTATAATTCTTGTTTTAACTTTTACATTTAAATCACTTTCTACTTGTTTTCTTATTTTACGTAAATCTAGAGTGTCTATTTTGTTTTCTTGATCAACATCATAAAGTACTATTTCTGGTATAGGCAGCTTATCAGATGTAACTACAAATATATTCTCACCACCATTACCTATTAGATGACTCTTGTACTCAGGATTATTCTCTATAACATCATGTTTTCCATGCCCAACTACGATAGATTCGTTGTTTAGTAATGAGTGTACAAAGATAGACATTTTTAAATTATTCGCTACTCTAGAGTAACTATTGATTATTTCATCAACTGATTTGTTGCTATTTTGTAATGCATATAGGTTACCTTCTTTACTCACACTAATTACTATACCATCTTTTAATGTAAATGAGATATTCTGTACTCTATAAGAAATAAGCGTTTCAGTGTTATGTGGTGAAAAAACAAACTTTACAGTTCTTACATCATTACTATTGAAATTTATAGCTTTAATGTCTTCGAGAGTATTATTAAATATAAACTCATTTTTACTTGTGCTTAAGATATCTACAGATGCTTTTCCTTTCTTCTGATCAACAAAGTAACTAAAATTTCCCTTTGACGCACGATTATTTACTACAGTGTAATCCCTTAACATTATTTGCACTTTAGGAATAAATTTTCCACTTAAGTAATCTCCGCTATTAACAGTTATAATATCCTGTTCTTTCTCATTTTTTCCACCACGACCATCGATATATTTTAGACTAACGTCACACGAGATAATGTCCTCTTTATTTTCTCTTGTTATTACTTTGCTTATTTGATCGATCAGACCTTTTGAAAGAGGTAAATTTGAAAGAGGTAAATGAGAACCACGAAAGTTTAAGGATAAAGATTTACTTTGCGGTGAAAATTTACTTAGGTCTAAAGTATTTGCTCCATTTCTACCAAAGATTTGACCTTCAAAGCTATCACCTTGTAAAATAAAAGTATCATCTTTTTCTCCTCCATGAATAGTCTTGTATCCATTACCTATGAGAAATATATTACTATTGTTATTAAATCCTATTCCAAGGTCAGTACCATCTCCTAAGTCAATGAAAGTGTAATTATTTGTTCTATTGCTAGAATACTCAACACCAATTGCATTGTTACAGCTGTAAGCTAACCCTGGTGCTAAATCGCCATGACCTTGCGTTATACAGAAGAGATTTCCTTCAGGTGAATTATCAGGTCTTATCTCACTCCACTTAATACCAGGCTTCTGTTCATCTAGAATCACCATGTTATTTGAGTCTGGTTTAAATTTAGTTATGCATTCCTCTCTTTCTTTTAGAATGAAGAGATTACCATTTTTATCCTTGTGGCAAGCGTTTCTTATTCCAAGCCCAGTGGGTTCACCTGGCATAACCATTAGATCAGAGTGTATATCAAGAGAAGGACATTGTTCTTTGTATTGAACCATACTACAAGTATCTTGAACTAATTTACCAGTAGGAAAAACATATCTTTGAATATCATTGTGCTGTTTAAGATACTCAAGAGCTTGTCTAACAAGTTGATTATATAACTGTTTTTCTTCAATTAATTCTTCTATGTGCTTTTCTGTTCCTATGCCTATAAACGCACGTATGCCTTCAAGAAATCTTTCTTCTGCTGTTAGATGTACTAGTCTATCAATATTTTCTACTTTTTTTACAGCTTGATAAACATCAGTACCAACAAACACAACAGCACCAATTGTAGCACCTATAGGACCTGTAACTGATGAAACTCCCTCTAATACTCCAAATCCTTCAGCAACTTCTATACCAAGTTCTGCAGCATCACCTCCTAAATAGACGCTATCTCCTACAACACCAACTACTGTACCGTTTCTAAGTTCTTTTACTAAATCATAGGCAATAAAAGCTGATGTACTACGAGCAAGGAAAGAAGATGATACTTTGAAAGCCTGAGCAAGAGATGACTCTACAAGTGGAGCTAGTTTAAATCCTCGAGCATAAGCAATCTCTGAAGCAGAGTGTAACCCTTTAAGAGCAGCATTTTCTCCAGCTTTAACACCAAATGGAAGAGCAATAAACCCTAAATTGATAGCTAGACCTTGATAATTGTCATTAACAGCATCAGCTAAAACATTTTTAGCCATCATGCCTTGCATAGTAATACCAGAAATCATCCCAACTTTACCCAAATGGTTTATGAATTTTTGATTGTTGATCAGCTTGTTAACTAAACCTTCAGATTTTCCTGTAACTGGAACTTGACCTGCTAGCTGTATTAATTGAGTATGTTTATTTTCTGATATTGACTTGATATAATCGATAAACTTATCACTATTAATTTTAAGATTACTGATATCTTTTACATCTTCCTCATCTTCACGAATCTTCTTTATATCCTCATCCCATGATAATTCACATTCAATAATTTCTCTTTTTCTTCTGCTACCACTTGTTCCACTAATTGGACTTCGAGGACAGGTCTCGGGTAAGTCACTAAGAATACGCAAGTTGTCAATAATATTTTCTACATTCTTGCGAAAATGTTCAACCTGTTTACTCTTTTTGTCAATTTGAAAAGAAAACTCCAACATCATCAATAATGAACTTCCATACTCACCCTTATTAAAAAGTTTTTCTGCACGATTATAAAGGTTGTTAGATTCACTATTTAAATCTTGTACTAAAACCTTTGTTGTTTCAAACAACTCTAAAACTTCTTGATATTTACTCTTCTGTTCAAATAGACTAGATATTCCATCTAAGTTTGGATCAATGTCAGCATTATAACTAAGAAGTGAACTGATAATATTAGAATAATCATTTCTACTAGCCTTCTGTAACAGTTGCGTAAGGAAGTTAAGTATTTTTTCTAGGTTTAAATCAATATCTAAATCTTCTACTAAAAACAGAATTTTTCTCACATCTTCTTCACAAAGCTTTAAAACTTCTTTATAGTTACTCTCCCTTTCAGAGCGTCTATTGTAAATTAATCTGATAAAATCATCTGTATCTCTGGGATCTAAACTTAGTGCCATAATCTTCTCATCATCATAGTAACCCTCTAAAAGTAAGCTGATAATCTTAGAATGATCATTTCTATCAGCTCTTCCTAAGAGTCGTAATTTGTAACAGAGATCGATAGGTGTGTGACCTTGACTGTCCTTAGCATTAACATTAGCACCATTTTCCAATAAAATTTGAACAACCTCTTTATGACCAAAGAATGCTGCTAGATGGAGTGCTGTTGCTTTATTACTTAGAGTATTTACTTCAGCATTAATAAAGTTACTCAACTCAGGATTATTTTGTTTTGTATACTCCGATATTAATTCATTAATAATACTTGCATAACCTTTAAAAGCAGCAAAATGTAATAGCGTATTACCATTATAGGTGGCACCAACAATACCACCATTTTTTATTAAATCTTTAAGCTTCCTAATTTTTTGGTCTTCATCTAATTCTTCACTTTTTATAGTGGAAAACAATTCCTGAGTTGATTTTAAAATAATCTCAGAAGGTACAGAAATACGTGACTCATACTTCTCTCTTACTTTCTCATCTTGATTAAAACGGTTCATCGCTACTAATTCGTATATGGTCATCATTTTAAATTCTATCTTATACCAATTCCCGCTATACAAGCAACGAATAGAAAATAATGGAAAAAAGCCATACTGAAGTAAGTAAAATAGCGAGGTTTAGATGGCATTAAGATCAAAATTATTGGATGAAAAAGTGGTGAAATCAGCAAAAGAGATGCTGAAGAGAGTAAGAAATAATGCGTATGTTGCAAAAAAACTAAATGCTGTAATTGCAGCAAAAAAGCACAGTATAACAGCTGTAGCAAAAATATGTTGCATTTCGAGAAAGGCAATTACTACATGGATAAAGCACATAAAATTTGGAAGAGAAGAAAAATTATTTGCTCCACCTCAACGCCGTAGAAAAACTATATTGAACCAAAGTCAACTTGAACGAATTGAGTTGTGGATAGAGGAAAACCCCAATATTACTATTAGAGAAATGAGAATAAGAATCCAAGAAAGATTTGGTTTGAATATCAGCAAATCCGCAATACATCGTAATATGCAAAGAATGAAATTCTCATATATCACACCAAGACCAGTTCATAGTGGACAAGATAAAAACAAGCAAGAGGAGTTTAAAAAAAAACCTCAATGAAACTATTGTCATGCATTCTGAAAAAGAGCTATTTTTCTTCGATGAATTACGGTTTGGTACACATTCAAAAGTTGGACATGGGTGGTTTAAAAAAGGCAGTAGGACACAGGTTAAGGTAAAATTAGGTAGGGAAAATTTTTATCTCTATAGTACAGTTAATCCCAGAAATGGAGAGAATTTTAGCTTATTTGCACCAAACGTCAACACTGATTGTATAAATATATTCCTTGAACAGATGTCGTAATATTTAGGAATACGAAAGGCTTTTCTCGTGATGGATTGAGCTAGTTGGCATAAGTCAAAAAATTTAAAGGCACCTAAAAATATCGAAATTATATACCTACCACCATACTCACCTGAACTCAATCCTGTTGAGAGGTTTTGGTTATATATAAAACAGAACATTTTACGCAATAAAATCTACAATACAATTGTTCTGCTTGAATGCGCTTTGTGTAAATTTATTACCTCTCTTTCCCCTTCCAACGCTAATTCTGGATTAAGGAAGGAAGAAAGTATAGGAAATGGAAGGCTTTTTGGATTTCAAGGAATAGAAAATGAGAGTAGAAAAGATGTGAACCAAGAAATTAACGGGAGATCTATGGCGAGTATGTTCAATTTCAAGTCTATTTTTGAGGTAGCCAAAAATCGTCTCAATGATCGACCTTTTTCTCAGCAAAATCTTTTCATGTAGTGAAATTAATGCGTTTTTCATCCCCTTTTTCACCTTGGTAACAAGTTTCAAACCGCGGTTAAACAACTCTTGGAAAAGCTCTTTTTTAATATAGCCTTTATCACCAAACAAAAGACCGGTTAATTTCTTAGTTAGGTTTGCTACAGGCTCTCTATCGTCAACATTACCTCTTGTAAGCGTAAAAGCTTGAATTTCACCTTTCTCGTTAATTATCAAATGTAGTTTAAAGCCGAAAAACCAGCCATATGTACTCTTGCTTAATTTTGCAATTCCAGCAAAAACCTTATTTCTTGATATTCTTTTTGCATGGCAAACTGCAATAGGAGTTGTATCTATGTATGAGATTCCAGTAAGTTCTGACCATCCGCAAAGGCACTGTAATAGCATGGCTAAATGCCACAAAACCCTGGGCTTTAGAGCAACAAACCTAGTGTATGAAGGCAACTTCGAAAACTCTGATTTGTAGAGCAATGTTAGGTAATGCAGGTAGAAAGCCTTAAAATTTTCACAGGGAGATTGCTGATACAGGAGGATTATTGTGATAATTTCCGAATGTGTAATTTCTGGCACTCTTGTGGGTTTTTACCGTTTGGCAGTAGTTTATCTGCAAAATTTTTCTCTATATCTCTGCAAAAATCATCGACCAGACAAAACAGTTTTGTTATATCTTCCATGGGTAACCTCATCTATTTTTTTCTATTTGTTGAGTTTACCCTACTCTCCTGACTTTTCTATTCTCTTTTTAATCCAGAATTAGCGTTTATATATAAAACAGAACATTTTACGCAATAAAATCTACGATACAATTGTTCTGCTTGAATGCGCTTTGTGTAAATTTATTACCTCTCTTTCCCCTTCCACGGTTAAACAACTCTGCTATGCTTCTTATTTGGTTCATTAATAATGAGAATTGGTATTACTTTAATAATTTATTAAAGTAAACCATATATGGATTGCTATTTAGGAGCAGCTGTTGTACTTTAATCAGAAGGTACAGTAATGTAAGAAGGAGGTACTTTATGTCTTTAAAAAATGAAATTTCTGAATTGATAGAGCAACAGCTTGGCATTAAATATCATGACAATTGCTTAGCTTACACTATCCATAATTCGGCTGCAGGTGAAATATCCGATTCTATTGCTCTTTGCATAGTTGGCTGTGGCGATTGTGAGATTAAGTATCAAGGTATTGCTAATTCATTTAACATAACGAAAGAAGAAATTAACCAAAGTAATATAGAAAGCATAAAAAATAAGATAGAAAGTGAAGCTAGAAAAGAAGGTAGCGAATTTTCCGAGTTGATTTCTAAGATGGATCAATCGCTGAGAGAACAAAGTGAAAAGTCTATTATACAGATTTTAAATTCATCTGCTGAAGAGATGTTAAGGAGTTTTTGTGGTAGTTCTATACAGAGAACAGAGGATAAAGAAGTTAGTCTGTCCTCTGCTTCACATGAAGAGCCTGCTACAGAAGATTCGGAAACTACTATTAATTCTGATCTTTTATCAATTTAACCAGCTCCTCATATAAATTTTTTCTGTACCCAAGCTATATGTTTGTGAGAGGATAGTAAGCACTACATTTTTCTATTTCCATTATAACAGATTCGTCTATTTTCATGATGATCTTACTATTTGTACTCTGTCTAGGACTAAGCAATAGAAATAGTAGGATAACAGTAGTCAACCAAGATTCCAGCATCACGTACTAGGATGATATAAGTATCATGATTTACGATTAGATTGACATAGGGTAAAGAGTAAATTAAAAATTAAATAGATCTTTTAATGCAGAATAAATGCCTATAGAAATATTGATGCCCGCTCTTTCCCCAACAATGAGTAAAACTGGAGGGAAAATTGTAAAGTGGTGTAAAAAAGAACAAGATAAAGTTGAAATAGGTGATGTAATCGCTGAAATTGAGACTGATAAAGCCATAATGGAGTTTGAATCTGTCGATGAAGGAGTTTTAGCAAAAATTTTAGTGTCGGAAGGAACAAGTGGTGTGCCTGTAAATCAACTGATAGCTCTAATGTTAGAGGAAGGGGAAGATAAAAGCGCACTTGATTTAGCTTCTGCCATCAATACCAAGGTTGAGAAGGAGGTTGAAGCCGATTTTTCAGTATCATCCAACCCTTCGATTTCATCTAGCTCTTCAATGTCATCCCAGTGTGTGACACTGGGATCTAAAAAAGAGGATAGAGCAACAGAAAATAGAATAAAAGTAAGCCCCTTAGCTAAAAAAATAGCTCAAAATGAAGGTGTTGATATAAAGCGATTAAAAGGTACAGGTCCATATGGTCGTATCATCAAAGCTGATGTATTAGAATTTTTAGATCAAACTAAAAGCTATGAGAGATTTGAGGAAAATACAACAGTTGAAGTAAGCAATATGCGCCAAGTGATAGCGCAGCGCCTAGTTGAATCTAAGCAAAATATTCCACACTTTTATTTAACTGTAGACTGCCACGTTGATAAGCTAATATCGCTCAAAAATGAGGTTAATTCAGCAAATGAAAACAATAAAGTAACAATTAATGACTTAATTATAAAAGCTGTGGCTTTCAGCATGAAAAAATTTCCTGATATAAACTCATCGTGGATAGATACTAAAATAGTAAGATACTCAAATATAGATATCTCAATTGCTGTAGCGCTTGAGGATGGACTGATTACTCCTATAGTAAAAAATGCTGATGAAAAAAGTGTTTTATCTATATCAAAAGAAGTGAAAGATTTAGTAAGTAGGGCAAGATCTGGAAAACTAAAGCCTGAAGAATTTCAAGGAGGAGGATTTACTATCTCCAACTTAGGCATGTTTGGTATAAAAACTTTCAGCGCTATAATCAATCCACCGCAATCTTGCATTATGGCTGTTGGTGAATCTAAAAAACAGCCGGTTGTCATAGGTGAAAAAGTAGAGATAGCAGAGATAATGACAGTTACTCTCTCTGTTGACCACAGAGCAGTTGATGGAGCACTCGGAGCAAAATTTTTAAATGCCTTTAAGTACTATATAGAAAACCCTACGGTGATGCTTCTTGAGCCTTTATTATTATAATAAAATTAATACCTCTTAATTTATACTTTTATTAATTAATAGGTTTAGAGGTAAAATATGACTAATAAAAAGATAGAAAAACGTAGTATATTTTTTGATGCTGCAAAATCAAAATTTTCAAATGATAGGTTTCAAATAGATTCCTCGTCTAATGAGTCAATGGATACCATTGATAAAAAATTTAAGTATGAAGTGAAACTTCTAGGTGTTATTCACACTACAACAAGAAAAAATAATGTTGGAAGCGGATTAAACGAGTTAGATCTAAAAAAGAAAAACGAAAACTCTTTTAAGACATCAATAAAGAATATTGAAGAATCAGATAGTAAGAGAAACCAAAGTCATTTGCTGTCTCAGGAAGACTCATTTCCAGAACTACCAGCATGTGCATATAAGCCAGCACTGCTGCCAAAACCATCAAAAGAAAAAATAAAGGAAGCTGTAGATAAAATGCGCAATAATAGAAAAGCTCATAATTCTGCAAGTGTTGAAAATGTTGTTAGTTCAGACAGGTTCAAAGTGCGTCCGTTCTTATGTAGTGATATAGATGGATATGTAGCTCCTGACAAACGTGACCGTAATCTAGAAAGGTGTAGGGTTACACATGATAGCAGTAAGCTTGAAGCACAAATGGAAAGAAAGCATGGGTTTCTCAATCAGATCCAAGTGTTAAGCATGTAAAGGCTGATACTGTAGTATGTTCTATTACTAAAGGTCATGACAAAAAAGGCGTTAAATCTGATGTCTCATATACACAAGAGCCTACATCAGAAATGTCTAAGGTTAATGTGAGAGAATTAGCAAATAGGTTCCGTGGCTAATCATTATTGGATTTTTCGAATAACAATTGCTTAAGATTTTATAAACTGTGCATATAGTACTCTATAAGAGAAAGAGAAGTGTGACAACTTCTCTCTTTCTTAACCACTTGCTGAAGAACGTTTATCTTCTGTGGCATCTGGTGATGGAGCAACTAATCTACTCAAAATCTCATCTTTTGGTCCCATAGCATAAATCACCCCATCTGACATGACGATCACTGTATTGACTACAGATAGTAGCTGTAGCTTATGAGTGATGATAACAGTGGTAGTATTTTGCTCTCTTGCAACATTGATTGCATTAATCAAGCGCGCCTCTCCATTACTGTCTAAGTTAGCATTCGGTTCATCAAGAACTAAAAGCTTAGTATTACCATAGAAAGCCCTTGCAAGTCCAAGAAGCTGTTTTTGGCCACCAGAGAGTATTACTCCTCCAGGTCCTCCTATTGTTGTATCATACCCATTTTGTAAGCTCAGTATTAATTCATGTATTCCTGCAATTTTTGCTGCTTTGATTATTTCTTCAGGATTTGGATCTGGTCTCATGCGGGCAATATTAGCTTTAACGCTCGTGTTAAATAACTCAATATCTTGAGGTAAGTAACCAACATAATTACCAAAGTTCTCTCGATTCCAAGTATATACATCAGCGCCATCTAGTCTGACTACACCTGATATGGGTTTCCAAACACCAACGGTTAGTTTTGCAATGGTCGACTTACCAGAAGCACTTGCACCAATAACACCAACAACATCCCCTGGTTCTATTACAAATGAGATTCCTTTTACTGTTGGCTTATTGCTCCCATAAGGAGTAAAAAATACCCTATCAAATTCCAACTTCCCTTCAGGCTCTGGTAGAGCCATAGTTTGCTCTCTTTTTGGGGATGTTAGGATAAGTCTTTGCAGCCTGCCATATGACATCTTGGCTTGATTTAAAAATTTCCAAGTATGAACTGCTGCATCAAATGGAGCCAATACTCTACCCATCAAAATCGAGGCAGCAATAATGCTACCGGCAGTTTTGTGAGCTGTGATTGCAAGTAATGCACCTGTTCCAATTACTGAAATTTGGAGAGTTGAACGTAAAAATTTAGTAATACCAGTAATTACATTAGAACGATTCTGCGCTGTAACTTGCATTGCACGATTTTGATCATTCCGTTTACACCAATCAGAAACTATAAATTCTGACATGCCCATAGCTTCAACCACCTCTGCGTTTCTTGTTGCAACATCTATAGCATTAATATTGCGTATAGTTTCTTCATTGGTTTCTCGCAATATACGCTTAGTGGCAAGTTCATTCCATACTGCCATTGAAACTAATATAATGATCCCGGCAATAGCTATAAACCCTGTAGAGGTATGTATCATAAAGATCACAACAAGGTAAATTAGCGACCATGGAGTATCGAACAGTGAAAATATACCATTTCCTGTAATGAAATTTTTTATTACTCCAAGATCTCGTATTGCTTCACCACTTGAAGTTGAGCTTTGTACTGATGTTAACCTGATTGACCTTACTATTAGATCTGGTGTTGCAGTTTTATCAATCCAATCACCAATTTTAGCCATAGCTAAATATCGACAAGTTTCAAGCATTGCAGAACATGCAAACGCAGATAAAGTAATAATCGTCAGCATAACTAGTGTTGACACACTCTCGCTCGATATCACTCGATCAAGTACCTGAGAGGTATAAAGTGGCAAAAATAACATTAACGCATTAATCCCTGAGCTAAACCAGAAAATGAACCAAAACGCACTCTTGCACTTCTCTAGACAAGTATATAGTATACTTTGCTTTAATTCCTTTTTTATTGACGGAGTGATTTCCACAATCTTCCTTTTATTTAACTATATGTATCATATATAGTTTTTATTTCAAAAGTATTAACAGTTATTGCCTTACCATATCATTAATGTAATAAAATATTAATGATATGCGAATATAAACTTTTTCATGGAAATTTAGCAAGGCTATCTAATTTCTTCTCTACTATAACCTTATACGATAGCCTTGCCAATTGTTCTACGTTTTTCTTATCTACTACTCAATGACAGTTCTTACTATCACTCCTCTGAAAGTTGATGCTATCAGAGTCAGTGACTACAATCTGCATCTATTTTCCTCTTTCTATATGATCAGGAAGTATTACATATTCCAATGATCTAGCTGTAATTGCTCTTTTTCTCACACAAGATGGACTTGAATATACCCTTGGTCTATATCTTTCGAATTTAAAACAGTCAACAGTAATCCCCTCCTCAAAGTTAGAAAGTATTAGAGATGGAGATTTACTAACTTCCTTATCACTCACAGGATTATTTGCACTACCATAACTCACATAACGCGCTGCACTATGATTGTTACCACACTCTTCTCTTGAGGTTGAACTTCTTGGATTAAAAGGAGTCGAAAATATTGAATACCCATTGGTATCACCAAATCGTTTTATCAACCCACAGTTTTCTTCATTCATTTTTGTAATATTCTCGTGATTAGCACCTTCTGATAAGCTTGATGAAGCGATAAGATCTTCTTTTTTCTTACTAAAGATATTGCCTATTTTTAGCTTAGTTGCAACATTCTTGAATTTGTTTTTCGGAGCTTTTGGTTTAATTTCTGAATTCTCATTTATAGTAATTACACATGATGGATTATCTAACTTGTCCATTGTATTTTGTACTCTACTGTTGCGTCTTGAACACAGACTAAGTTTTGCTGTTAAATCATTCAAAACAGGTGAACTTTTTCTACCTTCTAAAGACTTATTCGAACATAGTAGTGCACTACCACCCCTACTCATTTTCTGAGGAGAAATATTGAGTTTGTCTTTACTCTCTAATCTAGTTTCATGCGTAAACTTGTAAAGTTCATTTTCCAATCGTGAAATATCTTCTGCATTCTTTATTAATAGTTCCAATATTGAGTTGTATTCCTCCAAATCATGATCCCCTACTTTTGTCTTAGCTAACTTTCCTGTAGCCTCTTCAATTCTGTTCATTTTTTCAGTATAGTTTTCTATCTTACGTTTAACAGGTTCTTTTTGAAGGCCAATCACTAAGTTGTATAAGATAAGTAAAAATGATATCGAAGAAAATGCAATGGAAATCCAGGTAGGAATTTCTTCCTTTTCAGATTCTGCATTATTATACTTAATGCAAACAGAAATAATCACACTTGATATTGACATGGCCAGATTATAGTAGTCTAGAAGCTTTTTGCTTCTTTCTTGATCTTCCATATTAAGTTTATCATATTTCCTTTTTTTGTTTTCCCTTATTTCATAAAAGAAATCTAAAAATAACCTCAAGATATTTGTGTCACCATGTTTAAAAGCATAATCTAAAGCTGTTTTTTTTGCATTATCCTTTACATCAAAGTTTATCTTTTCATTTAAAGTTTTCTCTCCGGTGCTGATTGTTAGGTAGAATAAGGCTTTAATAGCTTTTTCCCTTAAGTGCTCATTTTGTTTACGCTTTTCTAAAACTAACTTTTTCAAAAATTGACCTTGCTTAAAATCCTCATTTATAGTTTTTTCAAAATCATTATCACTCATTACAAGATAGTGTAATGCTGTTCTTCCAGATTTAGATACAACATTTAACATTTTCTTATTATAGTGGTAATGATTATCTTTCATAAAATATTTTATTAACTCAGCATTAAGGCTCATGGCAGCTAAATGTAGAGGTATAAGCCCTTGACTGTTTGTGTTAAAAAGTGGTACTGTGTTCCTAATAGTTGACTTAGCAATACTTTCAATAACATACTGAGAGAATTCTATGTCGTTGGCAAGAGCAGCCATGTGTAACGGTGTATTGTCATTTTCATCATATAACACTTTGATGCTAGCAGCCACCTTTTTACCTACAAGTTCTTTTGACACAAATTCAAGACATTCCTTATTGCCGCTCAAAATAGCTGCAAATAACAACTTTTTTTGTGTATTTTGTTCTAAAAACGCTAATTCTGGATTAAGGAAGGAAGAAAGTATAGGAAATGGAAGGCTTTTTGGATTTCAAGGAATAGGAAATGAGAGTAGAAAAGATGTGAACCAAGAAATTAACGGGAGATCTATGGCGAGTATGTTCAATTTCAAGTCTATTTTTGAGGTAGCCAAAAATCGTCTCAATGATCGACCTTTTTCTCAGCAAAATCTTTTCATGTAGTGAAATTAATGCGTTTTTCATCCCCTTTTTCACCTTGGTAACAAGTTTCAAACCGCGGTTAAACAACTCTTGGAAAAGCTCTTTTTTAATATAGCCTTTATCACCAAACAAAAGACCGGTTAATTTCTTAGTTAGGTTTGCTACAGGCTCTCTATCGTCAACATTACCTCTTGTAAGCGTAAAAGCTTGAATTTCACCTTTCTCGTTAATTATCAAATGTAGTTTAAAGCCGAAAAACCAGCCATATGTACTCTTGCTTAATTTTGCAATTCCAGCAAAAACCTTATTTCTTGATATTCTTTTTGCATGGCAAACTGCAATAGGAGTTGTATCTATGTATGAGATTCCAGTAAGTTCTGACCATCCGCAAAGGCACTGTAATAGCATGGCTAAATGCCACAAAACCCTGGGCTTTAGAGCAACAAACCTAGTGTATGAAGGCAACTTCGAAAACTCTGTTTGTAGAGCAATGTTAGGTAATGCAGGTAGAAAGCCTTAAAATTTTCACAGGGAGATTGCTGATACAGGAGGATTATTGTGATAATTTCCGAATGTGTAATTTCTGGCACTCTTGTGGGTTTTTACCGTTTGGCAGTAGTTTATCTGCAAAATTTTTCTCTATATCTCTGCAAAAATCATCGACCAGACAAAACAGTTTTGTTATATCTTCCATGGGTAACCTCATCTATTTTTTTCTATTTGTTGAGTTTACCCTACTCTCCTGACTTTTCTATTCTCTTTTTAATCCAGAATTAGCGTTATAAGAAAATTTATGGCATTTTCTTGAGTTTCTGAGTTACCTACAATCTTACGAAAAGGATTCTCATTATATTTATTTTTTAAAAATTGTACTTGATTATCAATGAAGAATTTTATGCACTCAGCATTTCCAGATTGCACAGCATAGTGTAATGCGTTATTTCCATATTTATCTGTTTTAATTTTCTCCCTATCAAAAATTCCTTTTGCTGTCAATATTTCTTTTAAATATTCTAGGAGGTTAGGACTTCCGCTTCTGGCAGCATAGTGTAACTCGGTTTTATTATTGGTAGTGCAACTAAAATCTGCTTCATTTTCTATGAGAATTTTCAAGCATTCTTTATTGCCAGATTTAGCCGCATAGTGTAGTGGTGTTTTACCATCTCTATCTTTATTCCTTACTGCTTCTTTAATGTCAAAATTAGAATTTTCTATCACAAAACATAAAATATCTTCTTTACCCGACTCAGCTAAATAATGCAGAAGTGTTTTATCATTACTATCTGCAAAATTCTCCAATTTTATAATCAATTCTCTGCCCGTACTAAGAATTAGAGATACAGCTATTTCAACATGAATATCATAATTCCTATTTTTCTTTTGTTCTTTCCTAATTCTTTCAATAGCCACTGTTAATAGCGAAGAACCATCATTACTTATTATATTCCATCCATCTTGAGGAAATTTTTCAGCTAATGAATCACTTATATTTTCTGCTAAAATCCTGCTTTTTATACAATCAAGATTATTAGTACATATATTATAGTTTTCTTCTTGAGTCACTTTATTAATATAACCATATATGATTATTAGGTCTTGCTTATTGACTTTATCTTCTGAATTGCCTTGTAATGAAGAGAGGTCTATCTCACTAATTGCTCTGGCCATAACAACGTTTCCCGCAACAAATAAACCTGAACTGAGTGTCTTTGCGCTTGTACTAGATTTAGCTTTGAAAACACTAATAACTGTGTCAAATTTATTTTTGAATATACTGTACCTCATAAATAATAATGCCGGTAAGGCTTTAGTAGATACCACTGTAATTTTTAAGCCTACAAAAATTCACCAGCGGCCGCATTATATAGTAGATAATTTTTTGTGCTAGTAATATTTTCTAATTCCCACTTTGGCCTTGGTGCAAAGTCAAGAGAGTCTACATAGCTTCTCTGTAACCTTTCAATTCCTATCCATCCAACCATCACTGCATTGTCTGTACATAAATTGCTTGGAGGAGAAAGCACGTTCAAGTCTATATGCTTTTTTAATCTCTCTTTCAGGAAATTATTTGCTGCAACTCCACCAGTAATTACAAAATCATTGATTTTAATATTTAAAGATACAGCGATACCAATAGCATTTCTGACTCTATCGAGTAATATGTCGCTAATACACTCTTGAAACGAAGCACACATATCACACACATCCTGTTCACTCATTACAAATTCTCGTGCTAAGTTTTTTACCGCTGTTTTAATTCCAGAAAATGAAAGGTCACATCCAGAACGTTTTATCATTGCTCTTGGCAGCTTAAATCTCATACCATCACCTTTTTTAGCTAACTCTTCAATTAATGGACCTCCCGGATAGCTTAGACCCAGCGTTTTAGCGACTTTGTCAAATGCTTCTCCTAATGAGTCATCAAGCGTTTCTCCAAGTTTGATGTATTTACCTACATCCTGTGCAATTAAAAATTGGCAGTGACCACCTGATATCAGCAGGACTAAAAACGGAAATTCAACCTCATATAGTAACCTAACAACTAACGCATGTGCTTCTAAGTGATTAACTGCAATAAACGGTTTTTGTGTTACGTGTGCAATTGCTTTAGCCATCATTGTACCAATTATTAATCCACCTATGAGTCCTGGTCCTGATGTTGCTGCAATTGCATCTAGATCACAAAAGTTAAGGTTAGATTTTTCCATAGCACTTTTTATTAAACTACTTAAATGCTTCATATGAGCACGTGATGCTATTTCAGGAATCACTCCACCGCACTTTTTGTGCTCTACCTGAGAAAGAATTTCGTTAGCAAGCACTTGCTTATCACTATTTACAATCGCAACTGCAGTTTCATCGCAACTTGTTTCAATCGCTAAAATGGTTTTCATATATATTTGAACTCTTTAAATTGCGAGAACTATAACTTGAAATGTTGAAGAAGTGAACTTTGTTCTGCTGAGCTAATTATCATCTTCAAATATAGAACCAATTTTTTTGCTTCCAGGAGAAAATTTATTAGTCCAACTGCTTTGTACTTTGTTTATATCTTTAAAAGCAGTTTTATCGCTATATTCCTTTACTTCTTTATCTATTCTCTCCATTATTTGTAGATCCAGGTGGCTCTTTTTCCATTGGTTAGTAGCAAGAAATACTCTGTTTAAATCTTGAGTGCGAATTAGATATTCTTTATCTTTAGGATAAACTTCCTGAGCCCAAGCAAACAGCTCAAAATAGCGTGCGAGTAACTCAGACGCACGTGATTTTGGAGTTTGGTAAACTTGTATCTCCTTAAATATAATTTGACCAATAATTTTTTGTACCAGAATATTTGACTGCTTTAAGTTCTGCTCAATATCCTGATAAACTTTATAGAGAAATTCTTGCTCTAAGCTTAAGTTCAGTTCATTTTCAACCATATGTGAAAGTTCATGTACTATGATGTAAGGATTTGACCTTCTCAGCACAATAACATACTTATTTAAACCAGAAGAACGAATTGTCTTACACACTCCCTCTTCCATATCCACTAATCCTTCTTGATATATTTCAAACGAGAGTCTAGTTTGCTTTATTAGTGACAAAGTGAGGTTTAATGTATTTCTAAACTTCTCAAATTGATAGAGATATTTGACATATTGTATTACGTTTTCACTACTTCCTACTTGAGTTGCTTGTTTTATTAAGTTCCTGATTAGCATGCTTCATTATTAAAGGAATTTTCTTTATGCTCAAGAATTATAAAGTGTTTTCAGGAAGTATAGCTAAAAAAGTTTAATTTACTTACATTCCGCTACTTATTATTAGCCAAGAGGTATCACATCAGTATGACTTAGGAATGTACTAGATATAAAAGTGCAATATCAAATATATTTTACTAAAAATCAATCAACTTTTCACATGTTTGCTCTTCATAAAAGAAGCTCAATGTTATCGTAGTACCAAGTTTTGCTTCACTTTGAATGTTGAAAGTCCCACCCATTAACTCTACTAATTTCTTGCTTAGAGGTAATCCGATACCTGTGCCTTCGTTTCTATATCCCGAATCTGCTTGGCCAAAAACGGACATAACTTTATATATGTCCTGCTGCATTATCCCTATTCCATTATCATGAAACTCAATAGTTAATAAATTTTTTTCTATATTCTCTTTAACAACCATTCTTATTAAACCACCTTGAGGAGAGAACTTGATTGCATTTGATAACAAATTTATTATAACTTGCTTCATTCTTTTGGGATCGGCGATAACTAATAATTGTTTATCAGATATCTCTTTCTTTAAACTAATTCCTGTTTCTTTTAGTTTAGGTGATAACATTTTTAAGCACGAATCTATTATCTTATTCAGATTAAACTTCACTTTCTCTACTGTTAAACTACTTGATTCAGCTTTAGAAAAATCGAGCACATCATTAATCAAAGCAAGTAAATGTGTACCAGCATTATATATATCGTCTACGTATTCCTTGTATTTAGAGTGATCTACCGAACCTAAAGTTTCATTTTTGATCAACTTTGCAAATCCAATAATAGCATTAAGAGGTGTACGCAACTCATGTGTAACACTTGCAAAAAATTTTATCTTATTTGCATTTTCTTGCTCTAATGCCTCTTTAACCCTTTGTAATTCAATATTAGTTTTATGCTGCTTGGCTAGCATTTGGGTATTGGAAAAGTGCAAATAAAGCATTATTAGTATTAAGATAACCAGTAATAAGCCCATTAATATTGAAAATAGACTATATACCATAATATAAGAGTCATTATAGCTTTGAATGATCTTCAAAAAAAATGAAGGCTTAATGTCATCTTCATGAAATATAGGGAAAGTAGAAGTTAATGTATTTCCTGTAGCGTAAAATATTTCTTGATTGCTTAGCAATTTATCAATTTCATCATTTGTAAGCAACTGCTCATAGTCATGACCTTGAGTATTAAAATTACTGAAAATTACTCTGGCATTTTGATCATACAGTATTAAGCTAAAATTTCTTACTTTGCTTACTGATTGTAACAATTCAGCACGCAATTTTACCAACTGGTTTATGTAATCAAAACTGTTATATTCAATATGATGTTTTTCTATTAGTAAATAATGATATTTTTTTATTATACTATTTTCCAATAGATCTTTTAAGTTTGCATTTGAATTACGGTAAAAAGAAAGAAAATTATTCTTTAATGAGTAATTGCGGTATATTGTGCCCAATAAAACCACAAAAATTAATAAGAATAGCGAGATAATTTTTGTATATCTATTTGTTTTTAGTGTAGTAAACATTAATTTACTTAATTTATACATATTCTTCTCATTGTGAAATAACGTCTTTTATGGTATTAATAAAAAATTAGCATATCATACTTTTATGACAATTTCTCCTATCTTGCCAGTTTATTCTCCTGTTAACATAAATTTTTCTTATGGCAAAGGTATTTACTTGTATGATATCGATAATAAGCGCTATATAGATTTTCACTCTGGAATAGCTGTTAGCAGTTTAGGTCATGCCAACCCACGATTAACTGATGTCCTAAAATTACAAGGAGAAAAACTATGGCATATATCAAATACCTATAGTATATCTACTGCCAACAAATTTGCAGAAAATTTAATAAACAACAGCTTTGCTAATACTGTATTTTTTGCAAATTCTGGATCAGAAGCAGTGGAATGTGGACTTAAAATCGCTAGGGCCTATCAAAATGGAAAAGGTAATAAAAATCGCTATAGAATTCTAACATTTCATGGTGCATTTCATGGAAGGACATTTTTAACTTGTGCAACAAGCGATAGACAGAAATTTTCTGAATTACTGAATCCTTATATTGACTGGTGTGATAACATAGAGCCCAATATTGAGAGTGTAAAGAAAGCAATTTCTAATGGAATAGGTGTTATATTAATAGAACCAATACAGGGACAAGGTGGTATTAAAGTAATGAGTGAAGTCTTCATGAAAGAGCTAAGAGAACTATGTAACGAAAACGACATACTGCTATTTTTTGATTGCGTTCAGTGCGGTGCTGGCAGGACAGGAAAGTTATTTGCATATGAACACATAGGAATTAAGCCTGACATATGTGCTCTTGCAAAAGGAATAGGAGGAGGTTTCCCTCTGGGGGCTTGTCTTGCAACTGAAAAGGTTGCTAAGTACATGGCGGTCGGTATGCATGGTTCTACTTTTGGTGGTAATCCACTTGCAACTTCAGTAGGTAATGCTGTATTGGATGAATTGCTCAGCCCTGGCTTCTTAGAAAATGTTGAAGTTAGAGGTAAGTCTTTAAAAAACAAACTAGAGGACTTAGCAAGCAAGTTTCCAATGATAGAAGAAGTGAGAGGAAAAGGGTTGATGCTAGGAATAAAAGTAAAAATGAATAACCAAAAATTTGCAGAAGAGCTAAGTCACCGTGGTTTACTTACTGTTGGAGTAACATCAGATAATGTTCTAAGGATCTTGCCTCCACTCATTATCACTGAAAAAGAGATTGATGAAGGCATTGAAATTCTCACTCAGTATTTATCTGAAAAGTTCTAGTTAAAAACTAAACCTTCCTGCTCACTAGTTGTTGGCTGTATCAAAATTGCAGATAAAGCAGTAGCTACAACTTTATCAGCTACTTCATTTGTACACTTTGCCTTTTCCTGTTCTCTTATCAGTGTAAGCTCATTTATATCACTTAGTGAGTCAAATTTTGTTATATCCTCAAATATAAACGATTGCACGATGTCTTTCGGAATATTGAGAAAAGCCGAGTTACCAAGCGATAATGTCATATCTAACAAACTTTTCATTGAGCCGTTTCTCAAAACACATTTAGACAGTTCTCCTAAAAGAATTGGCACTCCAAAAATAAAAAATGCTCCTCTCGCTAAATAGGTCGTTATTTCATATAACAATGCACCACACAAGAGTGCCAGTGGTCCAAATACTATAAAACCGCAAAGTAAAGGCAATGGACAAAGTAAAGGCAATGGAATGGTCTGACCTGATGATATTCTACCTATAAGCTCCATTGAAATTATAAACCCAATAAGTAACATAGCTCTACCTAGATATGTCCTTTCTTTAGAGCGTTTGTTAAAGTTTTTCTCACGTAACTTAGAAAAATCATTATTGACTCTTACGTCAAAAATATTATGGCCATTTTTTAATTTGAGCTCCAAGTTCTCTATTCCATGACGCCACTTATGGCACCTTACAACTTCATCAATTATCATACTAATTTGATCATTGATTTTGCATAATTTGCTTTCTTGATATAAATCTCCTTGATAATACTTTTCTCTAAATTTCACACAGTCTAATTTCTTTAAATCAGATAAAAAATCTTTAATTTCTTGTGCCATTTTATCAGTATCACCTCTGTAGCCTACAGCTTTCAAAATTGCTGCTAAGTGTTCATTTTCAATTTGAGCAATTGTTCTATCTAATGCACGTATATATTGCTTGGATTGAAAATATGAGATGATTTTTTCTTTACATCTATCCTCATTGCCTTCGTACAAACTATTTCTTTTGAAACTGCTGTCATGTTCTTTGGCAATTTCTAATGCATGGACCAATACATTTTGCGCCTTCACACTACTTTCACAGTGACAGTTTCTTATTATGTGTACATATGCTCTTGCACTGGTATCTCCAGATTTATCTATATTGTACGCTTTAGCCAAAAAGACTAAATAGTCAAACCCTGCCCAAAGATAATACATTACCTTTGTTATAGCACTCCCCACAGAAAATAAAGCTGAGCGTGTGCAAGATAATTTACCATTGTTTTTAATTCTGTTCTCATATGAACGAAGGTATGCCTCTGTACTTTTTAAAATCCTATGTAAATCTTGTTCTGTCTTTTTGACATCAAAATCATTTATATCATGAACTTTTTCATACGTTTCTTTTATCAAATCACTAGAAAACTTCTTCAGAGCTGAATCATCAATATTTCCTAATGCATCAATATTTTTACTAATATAGATTTCTATTTTTCTTCCAAGTTCTTCTCCCATTCTATTTTTTAGCAACTTATTGTATTTATTAGTAGCTGGAAACAAAACTTTCTGACAAAATTTCTGTGGTTCCTTTTTAAAATTTGCTAAGATCTTATTCACAAATAGCTCAACTTCTTCACCTGCAGCAGCGAAAAACCATGATTGTCTGCTCTCATTACGTTCTCTATTTCTTCCAAGATTCTGTAGGGCTTCAGATGGATTATTGAACTGACTAACCGAATCTGCAAATATTGATGCAACATGATTATATTCACTATCAAATCCACGACCTTTCGATCCATCTATAACCGTTGTCAACGCATATTTAGCCAATGAATCAAAATCTCTTTTTTCATAATCACAATAAAGAGTTCGATATCCACCTATCTGATTACGTATTATCGCTGAAAAGAGTCTGTTTTCTCCAATATCAAGATCATTTTTCCCAATTCCTGCAAAGATACATTTATTTTGTTTGCAGAAATCAATGAGACTATGTAGTATACCTTCCTCTCTTTCCATGAGGTCATGGAGCTCTTTGCTTAAGCGCCAATTATCAACTATTAAGCTGCATTGCTCATTATCACTTTTACTCAGTGCTTCAATTACTGTCTTTATTTGCAGTAAGAGCTCATCTCTAGCAAATTGCTCACTAAAGCCTTTTCTCTCTAGGTAGCTTATAATATTGTTATCATTAGTGGTGCTAACATTCTTTTTAACATCTTCTATCAATTCACTCAAACCTTCTCTTCTTTTTTTATCTAAAGTAATATTATCACACTTCATTAAATATGAGAGAGTAAGATCGATCATTGAATGCATTACTCTATATTTTAGATATTCAGCAGTACTACTGAAATCCACCTTTTCTTTTAATTCAGATATCTGCTCTTCTGTCAGACTAGGATGTTGCTTTTTAACGCAGCTTATAAAGTTCGCTTCGCGTAACTTGAGCCTATAGTCTTGATAAGACATCCCTTCAGGCTGAAATTTATTATACACTTCATAACGTGTACTACCTTCATATACTAAATTATCTCTACCCTGCAACGCAAAGTTAAGATTAACTATACTATTTACATCATCAGCTAAAAGCAGAGCACTTTCTCCAATTGGGCTTTGCACATTCCATCTTATAGAAGTTAATAAATCATCGGTATCAATAAGCTTATTGTAATTAAAAACTTCTTCGCTCTCTTCAACATATTCATGAGCTGGGCTCGATTTTTCTCTAGTAAATAAGCTACGCACGTTAGCAAGAAATCTAGAAAGCAGTTCTTTTGACTCTACACCAGTTGCTTTAGTTAGTACCCACCAAATTGGCAACATTACTATACCAAATATAAACATAGAAATTGTATAATATAAGTTTCCAATCAAAGCAGAATACAGCCAATAATCTGAAGTTAGACCAATTACAGCAGCAACATTACTGTTTATAACAGGAAATAATGTAATCATAGGTATTATAGTAACAGCAATATTCACTACAAATGCTAGAGTGAAATTTGTTCTCCTATTGGTTTTTGCAATAACACTTGCTGTGTCGATGGCGTTTGCAATACAACGTCTACTCAATCTTGTCGGGCTGATAACTTTTCCGCATCTATTTAAAATCCTTCTCTTTGGTGTTGCAGTGAGGTAAGTCGTAGGATATTTCTCATCAAGCTTGCACATGTTCTCAAAATCCTGCTGCTTATTAATACTGTCTGCTTCATCAACACTAGTCCACAACCTGGTATTTTGGTCTTTTAATTTCCGATCATTTTCTTGCTGTAATAACAGGTCATGTGTCACTATAATTGTTGTAGGTTTAGTTGCCTTCAGTGCATTTTTAATTTCCTCAGCAGTTTTAGGTGTCCTAATGTTTACAGTAAATGCACTACTCATCATTTTTTTAGCTTGGTTTACTAGATCACTGCTTGGTACTGCAACCAGATGATGAAATCCTGCTTGGGCTAGTACATGACTCAGTATTCCAATGTCGTAAGTCTTACCAAATCCAGTTTCTGCATCGATCATAACATTACAGTTAGCAATGGAAGGGTTTTTGAGATGTTCCAATATCCCTTTAACAACAGATTTACGACGTGCTACTATTATAGATTCCTTTGTATCATCAAGTTTTATAGATTCACCTTTTAGCTTGCAGTTGATTTTTTCTAAGCTACTTATAATACTTTGCCTTTCTTGATTACTGATAGAACTCACACATTACCCGCTATAATTATTACAATATTAATTGTATGTTAATTCAGTAAATTGTCAATTCTATGGACAAAAAGCTGATTTCAACTATCATATTAATATGAATATATGCCTCGGAATAATTACTTCTCCCCATGGAATCAAAGGAGCTGTCAAAATAAAAACCTTTACTGAAAAGCCCGAAAATATTTTCCTATATGGTGAACTAATAATCGGAAGTGAAAATTATAAAATAAGCTTGGTGTCTGTTGTCAGTAATAATTTAGTAATAGCAACAATTAGCGGTGTGAATTCCCGTAATGAAGCAGAGCTTTTAAGAAATAAAAAGTTATATATAGAAAGAGATAAGCTACCACAGTTAAATGATGAGGATGAATTTTACCAAGATGATCTTGTGAATATGGAAGTAAGACTAGAGAGTAATGAATTATATGGCTATGTGAAGTCTGTGAATAATTTCGGCTCAGGGGATATATTAGAAATTTTGGTTATCAGCACAAAAAAAGACATTATGTTATCTTTTACTAAAGAAGTATTTCCATACATCAACATGAAGGAAAGGTATATAGTAATCAACATGCCAGAATTCATTGGCCAATAAAAATTTTGATATTTGTATAAAGTTATTTATAATAATCAGACCAAATTAAAAGTGTAATTATGGCAGAAAGGGCTAACGATATCAGGCCAGGTCAGGTACTAGAACATAACGGTGGTTTATTTTCGGTTATAAGTATTATGCATACTCAACCTGGTAAGGGTGGTGCATATATACAAGCTGAAATGAAAAATATCCAAACAGGAGCAAAGTACTATGAGAGATTTCGCTCTGATGCAACAATCAGAAGGGCAATTTTAGATGAAGAGGAATATGTTTATCTCTTTACTGAAGGGAATATCGTAAATCTTATGCATCCAAGTAGTTACGAGCAGATTGTTATAAATTTAGACTTATTAGGGGAAAAGAAGGCTTATTTGCAAGATAATACGAAAATTAAAGTAGTAACTTATCAAGATAAAATAATTTCTGCACATGTGCCTGATCACGTTACACTAACTGTAAAAGAGACAGAGTCTGTTATCAAAGGTCAGACTGTTACTGCTTCTTATAAGCCTGCAATTTTGGAAAACGGAATACGTGTTAACGTGCCTCAATTTATAAAAGAAGGGGATAAAATTGTATTACATACTCCTGATAACAGCTATTACGAAAGGGTAAAAGAGTAAATGGCCATTTCATCACCACGAATCAATGTGATGCTTGATTCTGTACGCAGTGCCTCCAAGCAGCTTATACGTGATTTTAATGAATTGCAAATTTCAAGCGTTAAGTCAGCAGACTTTATCAATAAAACTTATTCAAAATCCAAGCAACTTATATACGATTGCTTGAAAAACTACAACCAGAACTATGACTTTATTTTTGAAGACGATGTGGGCCAAGATCTAAAAGACGGCGGTTATACTTGGTTTATTATGCCTATAGAAGGCAAGGAAAACCTTTTTAGTTGTATGGTTTATTTTGCAGTATCAGTTTGTCTCATTCATAAAAACAGAGTTGTAGCAGCTGTGATTGATGCTCCAGCCCTTAGAGAAACTTTCTGGGCAGAGGAAAAGAAAGGAGCTTTTCTTGAAGATTTCAAATCTCGCCATGTAAAAATGCGGATGAAAGCTCGTGAAGGGGGAATAATAGACATAAGTGGTAATTTGTTAAATAAATTACCACTTGACAATAATAATCTACGCTCCCTTGGCTCAACGGTACTAGGTTTTGCATATCTTGCTGCCGGAAGATACAATGGAATAATTTACTCTGGAATTAATAAATATAAAACTTCACTCGGTAGGCTTTTTCTGCAAGAAAGCGGTGGAAGATTAAGGGAAGATAACGCGCTTGTCATTGCTGGAGATATAAACTAAAGTTCATTCAAAAGAGCAAAAGTCACGTAGTGAAAATAATAAATGGTCTTACCTACCCCTCATTGCAGCAGGGTAGCAAAATAAGATAGACGAGAAAAGACAACTATAGGAACAAATATAGTATTTCCTAAAGTAAATGATAAAGGTATAATAAAGTATTTGAGTTATAATGGCATATAGTGTGGATTTAAGGGAAAAGGAAGTATTGATGATAGAAAAAGGGAAGGCAAAGGTTGAGATAGCAGAGCTCATGGAGATAGGAATAGCAACGCTGTACCGCTGGTTAAAAAAGAAAGCTGCTGGTGAAAGCCTAAAGCCATCTAAAAACGGTAGCTTTATTCGAAAAATAGACCCAAAAATACTCGAAGAATATGTTACAAAGAATCCAGATCATACTCTGGCAGAGATGAAACAAAATCTTGGATTTGGAATAAATTCAATTTGGTATAGACTAAAACAGCTAAAAATTACTTTAAAAAAAAGTCACACTATATCAAGAGCGCAATCAAGAAGATAGGCAGCAATTTATTGATAAAATCTCAAAAATAGACCATTCCAGCATCTTATATATAGATTAAGCAGGAGTTGATAATAAGTTATACCGAGAATATGGACGTGCTCCAAGAGGAAAGAAAATTTATGCAGATATTCCAGCGAGAGAGAATCAGTATAGTAGCCGGGTGGATTGGAATGAGATTTATTGCACCAATGACTTTCAAAGGTGGGTGTGACAAAGAGGTATTCAATATATGGTTGGAGAAACCTAAATTGCCACTTGGCACAACCATAGTTATGGATAATGCTACATTTCATAAGACCACTAAAACAAAATCATTAATAACGCTAATTCTGGATTAAAAAGAGAATAGAAAAGTCAGGAGAGTAGGGTAAACTCAACAAATAGAAAAAAATAGATGAGGTTACCCATGGAAGATATAACAAAACTGTTTTGTCTGGTCGATGATTTTTGCAGAGATATAGAGAAAAATTTTGCAGATAAACTACTGCCAAACGGTAAAAACCCACAAGAGTGCCAGAAATTACACATTCGGAAATTATCACAATAATCCTCCTGTATCAGCAATCTCCCTGTGAAAATTTTAAGGCTTTCTACCTGCATTACCTAACATTGCTCTACAAATCAGAGTTTTCGAAGTTGCCTTCATACACTAGGTTTGTTGCTCTAAAGCCCAGGGTTTTGTGGCATTTAGCCATGCTATTACAGTGCCTTTGCGGATGGTCAGAACTTACTGGAATCTCATACATAGATACAACTCCTATTGCAGTTTGCCATGCAAAAAGAATATCAAGAAATAAGGTTTTTGCTGGAATTGCAAAATTAAGCAAGAGTACATATGGCTGGTTTTTCGGCTTTAAACTACATTTGATAATTAACGAGAAAGGTGAAATTCAAGCTTTTACGCTTACAAGAGGTAATGTTGACGATAGAGAGCCTGTAGCAAACCTAACTAAGAAATTAACCGGTCTTTTGTTTGGTGATAAAGGCTATATTAAAAAAGAGCTTTTCCAAGAGTTGTTTAACCGCGGTTTGAAACTTGTTACCAAGGTGAAAAAGGGGATGAAAAACACATTAATTTCACTACATGAAAAGATTTTGCTGAGAAAAAGGTCGATCATTGAGACGATTTTTGGCTACCTCAAAAATAGACTTGAAATTGAACATACTCGCCATAGATCTCCCGTTAATTTCTTGGTTCACATCTTTTCTACTCTCATTTCCTATTCCTTGAAATCCAAAAAGCCTTCCATTTCCTATACTTTCTTCCTTCCTTAATCCAGAATTAGCATTAATAGAGCCTTTTGGCTGTCATGTACTGTATCTTCCAACATATTCACCAGATTTGAATCCTCACTTTTACCCACAAGTATAAAAAGCAAGTAAGATAGAGAAAAATATACTTAAGATGAGGTAAAAATGTGTGAAGTAAATAGAAATGTACAATGTGCTGATGGCTTAGGAGATAAATGGCTAGAAAAAGAGTTGAGACATGTTAATCTGGGAGATGTAAGGCTTAATACAAGACTTATTAAAACAAGCTATTTAATAGAGAATAAGGCGTCTGGGTCAATTAGTCAAAGCTGTGTAGGATGGAAAGAAGCTAAAGGTGCATACAGATTATTTAGCAATGAGAAGCTTGAAGCTAAGGAAATTTATTCTTCCCATTATAAAGAAACTATGGAAAGGATAAAAGGAAATGAGCTGGTATTTTCAGTTCAAGATACAAGTTATTTGGATTTTGACTCTCATATAAAGACTAAGGGTCTAGGTAGTATTTCTAAAGCCTATACAAAATATAAAAAGGGTTTGTTATTGCACAGTAACTTAATGGTTAACAAAGACGGATTACCTTTAGGGCTATCTTCTCAACAGTGTTGGGCACGTTCTATCAGGGAAGAAACAGCCCAAGAAAAAGCAAACAGGAAATACCGTACTGCTATAAAGGAGAAAGAAAGCTATAAGTGGATAGCGGCACTAAAAGAAACCCTAAATAACCTCGCAGAAGGTGTACAGCTTGTTACTATTGGTGATAGGGAAGCAGATATTTTTAAGTTTTTATGGACTGTTGAATCATTGGACAGTTTTTATGTAATCCGCAACCGAACTAATAGGAAATTCATCTGTATTGAAGGGGGAAAAACGGATTTGCAAACACGTATAACTCAACTGCCTGTAAAAAAGGAAATTGTCTTGAATGTTGCTGAAAATAAATACCAGATCTCAAGAAAAGCTAACATTGAAGTCAGGTATATGAAAGGCTATATACCTATCAGATCTCCTTACATTTATGGATCGAAAGATACAGAGCATAAAATAAGTGATAAAATCGCTATATATGTAGTAAGTGCCAAAGAAACAAATCCTCCTGAAAGAGTAGAAGCTATTGATTGGACTTTGCTGACTAATATACCAGTTAATAGCACTTTAGATGCTATAGAAAGGATAAATTGGTATAAGCTAAGATGGAAAATCGAGGAGTATTTTAGGATTTTAAAATCAGGATGTAAGGTAGAAAGCTCTCGTTTAGCTACAAAAGAAAGATTAGAGAAATTAATCGCTATAAAGAGCATTATTGCATTTAATATTTTATATTTAACAAAAATCGCTTTATCGAATCCTATGGAGGTTTGTACTAAGGTTTTAAGTAATGAAGAGTGGAAAACCCTTTACATACGTGAGCATAAAGTAGCCAAATTGCCAGAAGAACCTCCAAACATAAAACAAGCTATTATTTGGTTAGGAAAATTAGGTGGATTTATGAATAGAAAAAGTGATAATTTACCAGGAACTATGACTCTATGGCGTGGTTATGAAAACCTCAGGGAAAGCATGGTTATGCTTCGCATAATGACCTCTCAAAGTTGTGGGTAAAAGTGAGGATTCAAATCTGGTGAATATGTTGGAAGATACAGCACATGACAGCCAAAAGACTCTATTAATGATTTTGTTTTAGTGGTCTTATGAAATGTAGCATTATCCATAACTATGGTTGTGCCAAGTGGCAATTTAGGTTTCTCCAACCATATATTGAATACCTCTTTGTCACACCCACCTTTGAAAGTCATTGGTGCAATAAATCTCATTCCAATCCACCCGGCTACTATACTGATACCAAATTCCATTACTAATCGAACAAATAAGAAACATTACAAACTCGTTTAATAGTAGCACTGGAAATACTGACAATAAAATTACACAGAACATCTTCAAGTAAGCCTATGGTATCGTAGACTCTGTTGCGTAAAGTATTGTGTTTGATATATTGCCACAACCTCTCAACAGGATTCAGTTCTGGTGAATAAGGAGGCAAGTATATAATGGTAATGTTTTTCTGAATTTTCAAACTTTTTGATCTATGCCAGCCTGCACAATCCATTACAAGAAAGGCTTTTTTCGTGCCTAAATCTTTCGACATCTGCTCCAGAAATATATTCATACAATCAGTGTTTACATATGGAGCAAGTAGGCTAATTTTCTTACCACTTCTTGGATTTACCGCACTGTAGATATAGAAATTTTGTCTACCAATTTTCATTTAACCTGCGTTCTGACCCCTTTTTTAAACCATCCGTGTCCGATTTTTGAATGAGTTCCAAATCGTGATTCATCAAAAAAATACCTCCTTTTCAGGGTGGGAATTGACTATTTTATTGAAGTATTTTTTAAACTCTTCTTGCTTGTTTTTATCTTGTTTATGGTGAATTGGCCTCGGTGTTATATAAGAAAACTTCATCCTTTGTATCTCACGATGCACTGTTGATTTGCTAATGTTTAGGCCAAATTCCTCTGAGATTTTTATTTGCACTTCCTTAATAGTAATATTTGGATTTCTTTCTACCCATATTTCAATTTGCTCACGTTGATTTTTGTTTAATTTGCTTTTTCTTCGCCGCTGAGAAGGGGAAAATAATTTTTCTACTCTACCAAATTTTAGATGCTTTATCCATTCAGTCAAAGCAGTCCTTGAAATTTTACATATTCTTGCCACAGCGCTTATACTACTTTCTTTTCCTGCTATCACCGCTTGTAACTTTTTTGAAACATATGCGTTATTTCTGACCTTTTTTAACATTTCTTTCGCCAAATTTACAACTTTTTCGTCTAACAGTTTTGATCTTAATGCCATCTAAACCTCGCTATTTTATCTACTCTAGTATCACTTCTTTCCCATTATTGTCTATCTGTTCTTTACATAGTGGGAATTGGTATAAGTAATACCAATTCCCACTATACAAGCAACGAATAGAAAATAATGGAAAAAAGCCATACTGAAGTAAGTAAAATAGCGAGGTTTAGATGGCATTAAGATCAAAATTATTGGATGAAAAAGTGGTGAAATCAGCAAAAGAGATGCTGAAGAGAGTAAGAAATAATGCGTATGTTGCAAAAAAACTAAATGCTGTAATTGCAGCAAAAAAGCACAGTATAACAGCTGTAGCAAAAATATGTTGCATTTCGAGAAAGGCAATTACTACATGGATAAAGCACATAAAATTTGGAAGAGAAGAAAAATTATTTGCTCCACCTCAACGCCGTAGAAAAACTATATTGAACCAAAGTCAACTTGAACGAATTGAGTTGTGGATAGAGGAAAACCCCAATATTACTATTAGAGAAATGAGAATAAGAATCCAAGAAAGATTTGGTTTGAATATCAGCAAATCCGCAATACATCGTAATATGCAAAGAATGAAATTCTCATATATCACACCAAGACCAGTTCATAGTGGACAAGATAAAAACAAGCAAGAGGAGTTTAAAAAAAAACCTCAATGAAACTATTGTCATGCATTCTGAAAAAGAGCTATTTTTCTTCGATGAATCACGGTTTGGTACACATTCGAAAGTTGGACATGGGTGGTTTAAAAAAGGCAGTAGGACACAGGTTAAGGTAAAATTAGGTAGGGAAAATTTTTATCTCTATAGTGCAGTTAATCCTAGAAATGGAGAGAATTTTAGCTTATTTGCACCAAACGTCAACACTGATTGTATAAATATATTCCTTGAACAGATGTCGCAATATTTAGGAATACGAAAGGCTTTTCTCTTGATGGATTGCGCTAGTTGGCATAAGTCAAAAAATTTAAAGGCACCTAAAAATATCGAAATTATATACCTACCACCATACTCACCTGAACTCAATCCTGTTGAGAGGTTTTGGTTATATATAAAACAGAACATTTTACGCAATAAAATCTACAATACAATTGTTCTGCTTGAATGCGCTTTGTGTAAATTTATTACCTCTCTTTCCCCTTCCACGGTTAAACAACTCTGCTATGCTTCTTATTTGGTTCATTAATAATGAGAATTAGTATTAGAATATGCGGAAGTAATTTTTTAGCTATAAGAATATATTATAGAAAAAAGGAACCCAAAAGTTAGCGTTATTGGTAATCCAAGCGCTAGTCTTGGTGTAACGGCACTGTAGACCTTACAATAAAGACTGAGAGGAAAGTTACAAAGGAAGATTATCATGCTTCTTCCATATTCTTTCTACTTTCTTGTTTTTAAGTAGCTCTAATGCTTTGTGAAAGTGATGCCTTGTTTTACTTGGCACTATAATGTCATCAATGTATCCATGTGATGCAGCAAAAAATGGATTAGCAAATTTCTCTTTATATTCTTTGATTAACGTTTGCTGTTCTTTTTCATGCCTAAATATAATTTCAACTGCACTTTCAGGGCCCATTACAGCTATCTCAGCGGTTGGCCAAGCATAATTTATATCACCTTTTAAATGCTTTGAGTTCATAACAATATATGCACCACCATACGCTTTTCTAGTGATAAGGCTAATTTTCGGTACGGTCGCTTCAGCGTAAGCGTAAAGCAGTTTCGCTCCGTGTTGTATTATATTATTGTATTCTTGATTCGTGCCAGGTAAAAACCCTGGAACATCAATAAGTGTGATGATGGGAATGTTAAATGCGTCACAAAATCTTACAAACCTTGCAGCTTTTCTTGAAGAGTCAATATCCAAGCATCCTGCAAGGTGCATAGGTTGATTTGCAACAACACCAATAGTATTTCCTCCAATTCTGCCAAAGCCAATTATGATGTTACGAGCAAAATCGGGTTTTAGTTCAAAAAATTTCCTTTCATCACACACCTTTTCAATGAGTTCATACATATCATAAGGAGTATTAGGATTACTAGGCACTAGAGTGTTCAAAGATTCATCAACATCATCAATTAAGTCGCAAATTGGTACAGTTTTTGGCAACTCTTGATTATTTGCTGACAAAAAGGTGAAGAATTTTCGCATTTCTAGTAGCATTTCAACTTCATTATTGAATGCAAAATCTGCTACTCCTGTTTTGCTCGTATGAATTTTTGCTCCACCGAGATCTTCGTGGCTTACGTTCTCGTATGTAACTTTTTTCACTACATCTGGTCCGGTTATAAACATGTATGAGCTATTTTTTACCATGAAAATAAAATCGGTTAGCGCTGGAGAGTAAACTGCACCGCCAGCACATGGGCCCATGATTAGAGAGATTTGTGGTATAACGCCTGATGCATTTACATTCCTTTGAAAAATTTCTCCGTAACCAGCAAGGGAATTTACTCCCTCTTGAATTCTAGCTCCACCAGAGTCGTTTAGTCCGATAATTGGAATCCTGGCATTAATTGCCATATCCATAATTTTGCATATTTTTTTTGCATGTGATGCACCAAGTGATCCACCAAAGACAGTGAAATCCTGAGAATAAACAAAAACTTTTCTGCCATAAATAGTACCATGGCCAATTACAACTCCATCACCTAAAAAATCAGCATTTTGCATGCCAAAATCAGTTGCGTGATGCTTCACAAACTTATCATACTCTTGAAATGAATTTTCATCGAGCAATATACTCAGCCTTTCTCTAGCGGTTAGCTTTCCTTTTTCATGTTGCTTGTTAACTCTATCAGGACCTCCTCCTTTTTCGGCTTCTAATGTTTTGATCTTTAGAGTTTCTAGTATTTCATAGTCTTGCATGTAGTAAAATAACTTTCAAATTGGTTGTAAACTTTATTGAGCTTACAAATCCTATTGATTATACACATATACCGTTGCTGCATGCAACGGTATATGTGTACGATAATTAATGCGCTAGCAATTTCTATTTAATATTTTGAGAATGCTGAGACTCACTAACATTCTGTGCACTTGCACTTGTTACACCTGTTGATGGATTAATTGTTATAACTTCTCTTTCAATTCCTTGTAAGTTTGAAGCCAATGAGACCAATTTTGCTAGAGTCATGTCATTATATTTATCCATCTTCTTATTCTCATAATAGCCAATTTTATTTTTACAGCTTTGTTTTCCTCGAAGTCCTCAGGACTTATATTATCACTTAAATCAGTACAAAATACGTTACCATTTTCACTAATATTTAAAGCAATACTGCAATCTCTATCACCCACTTTCCAGTTAAATTTAATTATACAAGACTCATTTAGTATTTGATAAAGCCTTACACCATCATCACTTTGTGAAACACGCACCAACCTTTTATCTTCTGGAGATACCAATGTAAAAGCTCCAATTTTTGGATTACTATCCTTTAAACGCTAATTCTGGATTAAGGAAGGAAGAAAGTATAGGAAATGGAAGGCTTTTTGGATTTCAAGGAATAGGAAATGAGAGTAGAAAAGATGTGAACCAAGAAATTAACGGGAGATCTATGGCGAGTATGTTCAATTTCAAGTCTATTTTTGAGGTAGCCAAAAATCGTCTCAATGATCGACCTTTTTCTCAGCAAAATCTTTTCATGTAGTGAAATTAATGCGTTTTTCATCCCCTTTTTCACCTTGGTAACAAGTTTCAAACCGCGGTTAAACAACTCTTGGAAAAGCTCTTTTTTAATATAGCCTTTATCACCAAACAAAAGACCGGTTAATTTCTTAGTTAGGTTTGCTACAGGCTCTCTATCGTCAACATTACCTCTTGTAAGCGTAAAAGCTTGAATTTCACCTTTCTCGTTAATTATCAAATGTAGTTTAAAGCCGAAAAACCAGCCATATGTACTCTTGCTTAATTTTGCAATTCCAGCAAAAACCTTATTTCTTGATATTCTTTTTGCATGGCAAACTGCAATAGGAGTTGTATCTATGTATGAGATTCCAGTAAGTTCTGACCATCCGCAAAGGCACTGTAATAGCATGGCTAAATGCCACAAAACCCTGGGCTTTAGAGCAACAAACCTAGTGTATGAAGGCAACTTCGAAAACTCTGATTTGTAGAGCAATGTTAGGTAATGCAGGTAGAAAGCCTTAAAATTTTCACAGGGAGATTGCTGATACAGGAGGATTATTGTGATAATTTCCGAATGTGTAATTTCTGGCACTCTTGTGGGTTTTTACCGTTTGGCAGTAGTTTATCTGCAAAATTTTTCTCTATATCTCTGCAAAAATCATCGACCAGACAAAACAGTTTTGTTATATCTTCCATGGGTAACCTCATCTATTTTTTTCTATTTGTTGAGTTTACCCTACTCTCCTGACTTTTCTATTCTCTTTTTAATCCAGAATTAGCGTTTTAAGACTTTACCAGGAAATGAGTTATCAAATTTTAACTCACCCCTGCCTTCTTTTAACGATACCCATGCAGTAAATGATTTATCTTCTTTTCCTCTCAACCTCACATCTATAGAATCATTACCTGTATATTCAGCAATTCCTTTTCGAATTACACTCAGAAATTTCTTAGTTTCTTCATCATTGTCACTCAAAAAAAGCTCCTTATTTGCATGTGACCGGGATGGATCATTGAGATTCTCCAATGCTTTAGCTAAAGTTATATAGTTATATATACGTGTCCTGTTGTTATAAGGTGTCCCTAATTTATAAATTTGAGGAGTTAATTGAGCAACTTGATCGAAATTCATTATTAAAGTTTCATTTGCATTGTGCATAGCGCCTCCAATTCTACATAATAAACTTAAGATAAAATATCCTAATTTTAGGATAGGTGTATAATCTATCAAGTCAATAGTTAAACTAAAAAATTTTGATTATAATTTACTATGTATAAAATACGCTCTTAAACTATGCTGAAAATAGTCATAATAGGCCTTCCAAATGCAGGCAAGTCAACTCTATTTAATAGGCTAGTAAGAAGAAAAGCAGCGGTAGTTAGTGACATTCCAGGAGTAACGAGAGATAGGCGTGAAGGAATTGGAAGAATTAGTGATTTAGAGTTTAAAGTTATAGATACAGGAGGATGGAATGACCAAACCAGTTTTTCACTACAAGTTATTGAACAAATAGAGTTTTCTTTATTAAGCGCAGATGTAATTTTTTTTCTTGTTGATGCAAAAGTGCAAAACGAGCAGAACAAAGAGTTTGCAAAGTGGCTGAAGAGAAAAACGAACAAACCTGTAATACTAATAGCAAACAAATGCGAAAGTCATAAATCGGAAAATGTTGATTATTTGCAGTTCTTCAACTTCATAGGTCCGGTGTATATCTCAGCCGAACATAATCTTGGTATGATTGATCTTTATGATGTATTAGCTGGTGTTATTGAAGATTTTAACAAAAAAACTGAGCTGCCTGAAAGTGAGTCCATTAGACTGAGGATTGCAATCATCGGTCGCCCAAACGTTGGAAAATCAACTTTTTTAAACAGTTTACTTGCAGAAAATAGACTAATAGTAAGCTCAAAACCTGGTACCACGCGTGACTCTGTGGATATTTCATACGACCATAATGGGAAATTAATCACTCTCATCGATACTGCGGGAATCCGCAGAAAGGCAAATGTTGTTGATAACTTAGAATCAAGATTTGTTGAAAAAAGTATAGAGTCAATAAAGCGCTCTCATGTAGTGATTTTAATGCTAGATTCCTTGCTTGGCGTTGAGCAGCAGGATTTATCAATTGCTGAAGCTGCAATTAAAGGGGGGAAGGGAATTATCATTGTTTTAAATAAGTGGGATTTAATAGGTAAGGATGACAGAAGTAAGTTAATAAAATTTGTCAAACAACAGGAAGTGACTCGGTTATTTTTGGAAGTGCCAACTGTAACAATTTCTGCATTGAAAGGTATGCGCTGTGGTGATGTGATAGATAAGTGTCTTGAAGTGAGTGAATCCTTAAACAAGAAGATCAGCACTGCAAAACTGAATAATTGGCTAATAGATGCTGTGGAAAAACATTCTCACCCACTTATAAAAGGTAGAGCAATTAAAATGAAGTATATTGCTCAAATTGGCACCAAACCTCCAGCTTTTTCTTTGGTATGCAACGTCCCGGAAAGTGTTGATGAGAGTTATAAACGTTATTTGACTAATGGTCTTAGAAAAAACTTCTTTGTTGAAGGCGTACCAGTCAGATTGCTTTTGAAAAAGAATAAGAATCCCTATGTAAAGTAGGTAATCTTGTTTTATTAACAATATAGTTTTTTTATCTTATTAATATTGTTAACAAATAAATAATATTACTTAAATAAGTTAATATTATATAGTAAAATATTAACTTATTTAGTGCTTTTGCTATGAATTATAAAGGACAAGATTTAAGGCCTGGATCTCCACATACTTTCACGGTTGATACACCTTTAGTATTTCAGTGGCTTCCAAGGCGATATGGATATCCGATCCCAGAAAAATATTTGGAGAGATTGAGCGAATGGGCAAAAAGAGAAGATACGCGTGTAGTGAAGTTAGTAATAAATGGATCTGGTTTTACTCCTACGCAACGTAAAGAGTTGGAGAATAAAATATCAAACAGAGAGTTTAACCCAAACAAAAACATAGAGCTTATAGACTTTAATGAGCTGGATTTAGGAGAGTATGAATTTAGCTTTCACTTACAAACAGATAAGAAAACAGAACTATCTAAATGTCCTTTATACACTGTATCTCAATATTTCAAAGATCTATACTCTATTCCAGAAAGTAAAATTTTGGTGTTGATACCAATTCTCATTATTAATGAACCAAATAAGAAGCATAGCAGAGTTGTTTAACCGTGGAAGGGGAAAGAGAGGTAATAAATTTACACAAAGCGCATTCAAGCAGAACAATTGTATCGTAGATTTTATTGCGTAAAATGTTCTGTTTTATATATAACCAAAACCTCTCAACAGGATTGAGTTCAGGTGAGTATGGTGGTAGGTATATAATTTCGATATTTTTAGGTGCCTTTAAATTTTTTGACTTATGCCAACTAGCGCAATCCATCAAGAGAAAAGCCTTTCGTATTCCTAAATATTACGACATCTGTTCAAGGAATATATTTATACAATCAGTGTTGACGTTTGGTGCAAATAAGCTAAAATTCTCTCCATTTCTGGGATTAACTGTACTATAGACGCTAATTCTGGATTAAAAAGAGAATAGAAAAGTCAGGAGAGTAGGGTAAACTCAACAAATAGAAAAAAATAGATGAGGTTACCCATGGAAGATATAACAAAACTGTTTTGTCTGGTCGATGATTTTTGCAGAGATATAGAGAAAAATTTTGCAGATAAACTACTGCCAAACGGTAAAAAACCCACAAGAGTGCCAGAAATTACACATTCGGAAATTATCACAATAATCCTCCTGTATCAGCAATCTCCCTGTGAAAATTTTAAGGCTTTCTACCTGCATTACCTAACATTGCTCTACAAACAGAGTTTTCGAAGTTGCCTTCATACACTAGGTTTGTTGCTCTAAAGTCCAGGGTTTTGTGGCATTTAGCCATGCTATTACAGTGCCTTTGCGGATGGTCAGAACTTACTGGAATCTCATACATAGATACAACTCCTATTGCAGTTTGCCATGCAAAAAGAATATCAAGAAATAAGGTTTTTGCTGGAATTGCAAAATTAAGCAAGAGTACATATGGCTGGTTTTTCGGCTTTAAACTACATTTGATAATTAACGAGAAAGGTGAAATTCAAGCTTTTACGCTTACAAGAGGTAATGTTGACGATAGAGAGCCTGTAGCAAACCTAACTAAGAAATTAACCGGTCTTTTGTTTGGTGATAAAGGCTATATTAAAAAAGAGCTTTTCCAAGAGTTGTTTAACCGCGGTTTGAAACTTGTTACCAAGGTGAAAAAGGGGATGAAAAACGCATTAATTTCACTACATGAAAAGATTTTGCTGAGAAAAAGGTCGATCATTGAGACGATTTTTGGCTACCTCAAAAATAGACTTGAAATTGAACATACTCGCCATAGATCTCCCGTTAATTTCTTGGTTCACATCTTTTCTACTCTCATTTCCTATTCCTTGAAATCCAAAAAGCCTTCCATTTCCTATACTTTCTTCCTTCCTTAATCCAGAATTAGCGTTATAGAGATAAAAATTTTCCCTACCTAATTTTACCTTAACCTGTGTCCTACTGCCTTTTTTAAACCACCCATGTCCAACTTTTGAATGTGTACCAAACCGTAATTCATCGAAGAAAAATAGCTCTTTTTCAGAATGCATGACAATAGTTTCATTGAGGTTTTTTTTTAAACTCCTCTTGCTTGTTTTTATCTTGTCCACTATGAACTGGTCTTGGTGTGATATATGAGAATTTCATTCTTTGCATATTACGATGTATTGCGGATTTGCTGATATTCAAACCAAATCTTTCTTGGATTCTTATTCTCATTTCTCTAATAGTAATATTGGGGTTTTCCTCTATCCACAACTCAATTCGTTCAAGTTGACTTTGGTTCAATATAGTTTTTCTACGGCGTTGAGGTGGAGCAAATAATTTTTCTTCTCTTCCAAATTTTATGTGCTTTATCCATGTAGTAATTGCCTTTCTCGAAATGCAACATATTTTTGCTACAGCTGTTATACTGTGCTTTTTTGCTGCAATTACAGCATTTAGTTTTTTTGCAACATACGCATTATTTCTTACTCTCTTCAGCATCTCTTTTGCTGATTTCACCACTTTTTCATCCAATAATTTTGATCTTAATGCCATCTAAACCTCGCTATTTTACTTACTTCAGTATGGCTTTTTTCCATTATTTTCTATTCGTTGCTTGTATAGTGGGAATTGGTATTACTTATACCAATTCCCACTATGTAAAGAACAGATAGACAATAATGGGAAAGAAGTGATACTAGAGTAGATAAAATAGCGAGGTTTAGATGGCATTAAGATCAAAACTGTTAGACGAAAAAGTTGTAAATTTGGCGAAAGAAATGTTAAAAAAGGTCAGAAATAACGCATATGTTTCAAAAAAGTTACAAGCGGTGATAGCAGGAAAAGAAAGTAGTATAAGCGCTGTGGCAAGAATATGTAAAATTTCAAGGACTGCTTTGACTGAATGGATAAAGCATCTAAAATTTGGTAGAGTAGAAAAATTATTTTCCCCTTCTCAGCGGCGAAGAAAAAGCAAATTAAACAAAAATCAACGTGAGCAAATTGAAATATGGGTAGAAAGAAATCCAAATATTACTATTAAGGAAGTGCAAATAAAAATCTCAGAGGAATTTGGCCTAAACATTAGCAAATCAACAGTGCATCGTGAGATACAAAGGATGAAGTTTTCTTATATAACACCGAGGCCAATTCACCATAAACAAGATAAAAACAAGCAAGAAGAGTTTAAAAAATACTTCAATAAAATAGTCAATTCCCACCCTGAAAAGGAGGTATTTTTTTGATGAATCACGATTTGGAACTCATTCAAAAATCGGACACGGATGGTTTAAAAAAGGGGTCAGAACGCAGGTTAAATGAAAATTGGTAGACAAAATTTCTATATCTACAGTGCGGTAAATCCAAGAAGTGGTAAGAAAATTAGCCTACTTGCTCCATATGTAAACACTGATTGTATGAATATATTTCTGGAGCAGATGTCGAAAGATTTAGGCACGAAAAAAGCCTTTCTTGTAATGGATTGTGCAGGCTGGCATAGATCAAAAAGTTTGAAAATTCAGAAAAACATTACCATTATATACTTGCCTCCTTATTCACCAGAACTGAATCCTGTTGAGAGGTTGTGGCAATATATCAAACACAATACTTTACGCAACAGAGTCTACGATACCATAGGCTTACTTGAAGATGTTCTGTGTAATTTTATTGTCAGTATTTCCAGTGCTACTATTAAACGAGTTTGTAATGTTTCTTATTTGTTCGATTAGTAATGGAATTTGGTATGATAAGATTATCGAGCTTGCTAAAGGAGTTGGTGCAGAAATTTTGTATCTGCCTCCATATTCTCCAGATTTCAACAAAATTGAGCATTATTGGTTTGCTATAAAAAACAGAGCCAGGAAAAACATTCCTCTATTCGAATCCTTTCGTCGTGCTGTTGATTCTGCCTTCCCATGACCTGTTCGGACTATTATGAGAAATGCTATAAATGAGCAAAGTGCTAATAAGCCAGCGAGTCAGCAAATCAAGACCAAGGCTGGCTTTAACGTAAAAGAAATAAGGCAAAATTTTGAGCGTAGAGATTCTGGATACGATTCTGGCTATGATTCAGATACAAAAGTTGAACAAAATTAGAATTAGGATCTAAAGCTCCTAAATCTGAGATAGGTTCAGTAAGCATTGAACATGGGGTAATAGGAGGCTGTCGATATAAAATCACTACTCTAACTGTGTGATTCAAAATAATTGAATTGACTTTATATGTATAATCGATATAACTCAGTTAGATTCAAGTCGACTCTTTCGTCTAGTGGTTAGGACACCACCCTTTCACGGTGGTAACACGGGTTCAAATCCCGTAAGAGTCACTCAAACAGAATGCAAATAACTAAAGTTTTGAATGAAAAAAATTAGGCTTTATGTTGAAGAAGCTTTATCACAAAATGTAAGTTTGGCGCTTCATCCACGACAAAGTCACTATATTTACAATGTAATGCGGCTTAAGAAGCATGATAACATCTATCTTTTTAATGGAAAGGATGGAGAATGGTTAGGAGAAGTGGTGAATATATCAAGTAAATCGACAAAAATTATAATAAAAGAACGCACTAAACAACAACAACATGAAAAAAATCTATATTTGTATTGTGCTCTGGTAAAAAGCGGCGCCTTAAGCAACATAGTAAGACAAGCAACTGAAATGGGAGTAACCTGCATTCAATTTATTTCAACAGAACGTACAGTAGTAAAAAACATTAACCTAAGTAGAGCGAAATTACAGGCAATTGAAGCTGCGGAACAATCCGGTAGGACAAGTATACCACAGATTTTTCTTCCTATTAATTTTTGTGAATTATCCGATTCCCAGAATAAAAATTTTGTTTTGTGTGATGAAACAGGTGAAGGACAACCTCCTAATAAAGTTCTAAAAGGCAAGAAAAACGTTGCTATTATTGTTGGCCCCGAAGGTGGTTTTTCATCTTGCGAACTTGATTCTGCCAATAAATTTTGTCAGAAACTGAGTCTAGGAAAAAGAATTTTGAGAGTTGATACTGCTGTAGTTGCTGCATTAACCTTCACCAATTGGTATAGCTAGATTTTTTAATATGGCTAGTGCAACTTGACACTCTATGTAAAGAAATCTGCATTATATTTTTCCTAAAAGAAATAAATGAAACTTGCATTTTTCCGAACTATCGATACTCTTAGTAAAGAAGTCGGGGCGTAGCGCAGCCTGGTAGCGCATTTGGTTTGGGACCAAAGGGTCGGGAGTTCAAATCTCTCCGCCCCGAGATTAGAAAAATTAAAAGAGCACTGTAACCTAAGAGCAATTTTTATCAGCAAGTAAATGATTGACAGCAGAATGAAGCTTTTTTCATATAAATCACTGAATATCATATTCTATCGCTCAAGTTTATAAAATAATTGACAATGTTAATTTTCTAATTTATAAATGGATTTTGAAGTGATTACCGAAGGAGGTATAGAGTTTGATTGAAGTATCAGTCCATTATGGTGATGTAGATAGAGCTCTTCCAGTGTTGAGAAAAATAATTCAAAAGGAAGGAAGAGGGCTCAAAATGAAAAAAAAATATCACGAAAAGAAATCAGAGAAAACAGCTAAAAAAAAAGCTGAAGCAAGGAAAAAGAGGTATCAGCAAGAATGCAGAAGACAGCGTTATGGTTGGTAGTTTTTACTAAGATTAATAATTAGTTATCTTATGAATATTCATGAATATCAAGCAAAGGAAATTTTACACAAGTTTAATGTCCCGGCACCAAAGGGTTTTGTTGCTACATCTGCAGAAGGAGTAGAAACTCAAATAAATCAACTAAAATCTGACGTGTTTGTGGTTAAAGCTCAGATTCATGCAGGTGGTAGGGGTAAGGCTGGTGGTGTAAAGCTAGCAAAGTCAGTTGAAGAAGCTCAACAGTTTGTAAAGAACATGCTTGGCATAACTTTAGTTACTCATCAAACAGGGCCTAGTGGACAGCAGGTAAGAAGAGTATACATTGAGGAAGGTTCAAGCATTAAAAAAGAGTACTATTTGAGTCTAGTAGTTGATCCAAAGCTCAGTAGGTTAGTATTTATATTTTCCTCAGAAGGTGGTATGGATATTGAAGAGGTAGCAAAAAATTCTCCTACAAAAATTGTGAAATTTGATATTGACCCCGCTACTGGTTTTACAAATCTTGATAACAGTAAACTTGCCAATAATTTTAATTTGAATTCAGAACAAATAGAAAGAATAACAAATATTGCAAAAAATATATATAATGCGTTTATTACAACTGATGCAAGCCAAATAGAAATTAACCCACTAGTTGAAACAAATTCCGGGGATTTTGTTTCACTTGATGCTAAAATTAATTTTGATGACAACGCTTTATATCGTCATCCAGAAATCGTGCAGCTTCGTGATTATGATGAAGAAGTTAAAGAAGAGATAGAAGCTTCAAAACATGGACTTAGTTACATCAAAATGGATGGCAATATTGGTTGCATGGTGAACGGTGCAGGTCTTGCTATGGCAACAATGGATATAATAAAGTACTATGGAGCAGAGCCTGCTAACTTTCTAGATGTTGGTGGTGGAGCAAGTAAGGAAACTGTCACTGAAGCATTTAAAATTATATTATCTGATAGTAATGTACAAGGAATTTTGGTTAATATATTTGGCGGTATAATGCGTTGTGATATCATTGCAAATGGAATAGTTGAAGCTGCAAAAGAAATAGATATTAAGGTCCCTTTAGTGGTTAGATTATCAGGCACTAACTTTAAAGAAGGAAAAAGAATTTTAGAAGAGTCAGGGCTAAATATTATTGCTGCAGACGAACTTGACGAGGCTGCACAGAAAATAGTACAAGAGGTGAAGTAGAGTATGTCTGTTTTAGTAAATAAAGATACAAGATTAATATGCCAGGGCTTTACTGGTGCACAAGGTACATTTCATTCAGAACAAGCAATTAGCTATGGAACCAAAATGGTTGGCGGTGTAACTCCTAGCAAGGGTGGAAGCACTCACCTTAATTTACCAGTTTTTAATACCGTAGCAGAAGCTAAAGAAAAAACTGATGTGAATGCTACTGTGATATATGTACCTGCTAAATTCGCAGCTGATGCAATACTTGAGGCAATAGATGCAGAGATAGAATTAATAGTTTGCATCACAGAGGGCATTCCTATACTTGACATGGTAAAGGTAAAGCACGCTCTTGCTGGTTCAAACAGTCGATTGATTGGCCCAAACTGTCCAGGGGTTATTACACCCGAAGAATGCAAAATAGGAATTATGCCAGGACATATTCACAGACGTGGACATATAGGAATTATGTCTCGTTCTGGAACTTTAACCTATGAAGCGGTAGCACAAACAACCGCTGTTGGTCTTGGTCAGTCAACATGTATAGGAATTGGAGGGGATCCTGTTCATGGTATGACGTTTGTTGACTGTATGGAGCTCTTTTTAAAAGATGACGATACTCATGGTATTATAGTTATTGGTGAAATAGGTGGAAACGAAGAAGAGGATGTATCACATTTTGTGAAAACAGAAAAAACTAAAAAGCCAATCGTTGGTTTTGTAGCAGGTCAAACAGCACCTCCAGGAAGACGTATGGGGCACGCTGGGGCTATTATCTCCTCTAGTGGCGGAAGTGCTGGTGCAAAGTTAGAGGTTATGCGCAGTGCTGGGATTGCGATTGCAGAAACCCCTGCTGTGATTGGTAAAAAGGTGTTAGAAGTAATGAGTGTCAGTGCCTAGCCTAGGTCATAAAAACCCTATATCCCCAGTCATCAGTATATTTTTTGACCACTCAATCAGTAACTGACCTCCTGGTAAATGCACTGAAGTTTGTTTAGTAGCCAAACACTTACGAAGTATAGATGCAACAAATGCTGCACAAGCCGCACTACCACATGAAGCAGTAATACCTGTTCCTCTTTCCCAAACTCTTAAGTTTATTTCTCCAGATTTTTCTATTTGTGCAATACTAACATTTGTTTTCTGAGGAAATAATTCGTGATTTTCTAGCTTTGGTCCTAAATTCTGCAATGGTATTTTGCTTATGTTATCAACAAAAAAAACTATATGAGGGTTACCAATATTTACTGCAACTGGCTCTTTCAGCATTTCAAGCTCTATAGGTAGATAAAGGGGATCACATTCACAAGAAAGAGGAATTTCATTCCATTTAAGCAGTGGTTTACCCATATTGACCTTTATTGATTTATCACCTACTTTAAAACATTCTAAGATACGATTATTTATCAGCTCAATAGTGATATATTCAGTACCTTTTTCTAACATTATCAAATATCCAACACAGCGTGCTGCGTTTCCACACATTTCAGCTCGACTACCGTCAGCATTGTAGATATGCATAAAGCAGTTTGCAGCATTAGACATTGTTATAATTATCACTTGATCACAACTGCCTTGATCAGCAATTTGTCTATAATTCCAGTCTAAATTATTTGCTGAACGTGAGTCTATGATAACAAAACTATTGCCAGTACCATGCATCTTTACAAACGGGATCTTGTCCGTTAGGTTACTTACCATTATAGCAAAATTATATAAGTGAAAATTTTTCTTCTAATTACAGCTGTTTTGTATTCTATAGTTTTCTGTAATGTGAGTGCTAAGTCAATACCGGAGAACAGCAAAATGCTCTTTTGGCAAACTGGAGTTAGAAAGGGAGCAAATGTTTTCAATAGAAAAGTTGATAGTGACTTAATCAAAGCAGCAAAGGAATGCAAAATTGGTTTTATTCGTCTTGCTCCTGACAAATTTGAAACTACGCAACGTGACTTCCTCTTAGGCAATGCAGACAATTATCCGGGCCTGATTTCCAAAGACCTGAAAGTTCTGAAAGATGTTTTAGATGCTTTTCATCAACAAAAAATACCAGTAGTGTTAACGATGCTTAGCTTACCTGGATCTAGATGGAAGCAAAATAATAACGATAAAGATGATTTACGTTTATGGTCAGATCAAGCTTTTCAAAAACAAGCAGCAAAATTTTGGCAAGATCTTGCAAGAGAACTTAAGGACCATCCTGCCATTGTTGGATATAATATCTTAAATGAACCACATCCAGAAAAGCTTTATAATACTGCAGACTCGGCTATTTATAAAGTAGAACAAAGCAAAGTTCAGAAGAATCTATTTGGCTTTTATAGCAGCGTGGTAAACAGTATCCGCCAAGTTGATTCAGAGACCCCAATAATACTTGATAGCAGCAGTTATGCTGACTCTAATACTTTTAACAAATTTGAACCAGTTAGTGATAAAAATGTTCTTTATTCATTTCATATATATGAGCCCTTTGCTTATACAAACTTAAAATTAAACCAAGGTAACTTCGCCTACCCTGGACATGTTCAATCTTTTGATGCAAAAAAAGTAGAGTATTGGAATAAAGATAAGTTAAAATCATATATAGAACCTGTAAAAATTTTCCAAAAGAGGTATAATATACCAGATTATAAGATCCTTGCTGGAGAGTTTGGCGGGCACCGCTGCTCAAAAGGATTAGAGCACTATTTTCGAGATCTTACTTCTATTTTTAATGAATATAATTGGCATTTTGCTGTTTATGGCTTTCGAGAAGATATATGGGATGGTATGGACTATGAACTTGGAAACGAGAAGCTTTCATGGAAAGACTGGCAAGCAATTGAAGAGGGTAGGATGAAAAAAAAATTATTTGCCAAATAATTCAGTTTTTAAGATATTAAGAGAAGAATGGTCAAGTCAGCTTGCTGGCCATTCGTCATAAAAGAATATTTCTTTTATTGATCTTCTTTGTTTTTCTTTGACTTCAGCACCCTCTTTTTCGTAACCAACTGCTATCACTGACATTACATTAAAATCATCAGGTATATTGAATCTCTTAACTATTTTATCTCTATCAAATCCACCCATTTGATGAGCCATTAAGTTCATAGCTGCAGCCTGCAGCATAAGTGCATAATTTGCTGCACCAGTATCATGTTTAGCCCAAAGATTTTCTCCTTTACCTTGTTTACGGAAGTTCTTAGCGCTTAGAGATATAATTAGTATTTGTGCATCTTTTGCCCACTTTTGATTAGATTCATCAAGGCAACCGAGCAATTTTTTCCATGCGCTTTGATTGTTCTGTTTGTTGCATATCACATATCGCCAAGGTTCATCACCAAAACACGAGGGTGTTAGCCTTACAGCTTCTATTAAAATATCCATTTCTTTCTGAAATATTGCTCTTGTAGGATCGTATGAACGTCCGCTGTGTCTTTCTTTCATCAACGATAATAGATCTTGTTTACTCATCATTTTTAAATAGTGCATAAATAATTCATTGTAGCGCAATATAAGCAAAATTTAAATTGCAAAACCTCTTATACACATATATTACATTTAGTAAGTTATTTTTATTGGGAAGATATGTTTATAACACAATCAAGCAGTAGGTCAACACTTGCTGAAATATTGTCTTGTGTTTTACTTTTATTCTTGATGGCTCAAATAAGCATACCATTGCAGCCTGTGCCTATCACATTGCAAACTTTAGGATTAATGCTTGTTGGGCTTAAATTTAACCGCAGAACAGCATTCTATTCTGTGCTTACATATCTATCACTTGGTTCAGCAGGATTTCCTGTTTTTGCGAATTTTTCTGGTGGTCATCATATTTTTCTCGGGCCAACAGGTGGATATTTGATTGGCTGTTTAGTTGCTGTTGTAGTAATGAGCAGAGTAAATGAATTACTGAACTCTAAATATAAATCATTTATGTGTAATTCTTTAAGTTGTCTGGCGGGTACAGTCGTAATCTTTATTTGTGGTATTAGTTGGCTTACTATTTACGTGAGTCTGAAACAAGCAATAATGGTAGGTGTTTTACCATTCATCCTTCCTGGTTTGGTAAAAATTTTTCTACTTGTAGCAGCTTTGCAGTATTTGAAAAAGTGATAAGGTTTCGTCCTCATCATTTTATGTGCACTCTTGCATTTCAAGGGTATGGATATTCTCAGAGCTTTGTAGAAAATTATGAAAAGATAGCAAGTAAAGTAATTAGTGATCCTAATACTAAAATCGAAGTAGTCGATAATCTTGACACTATTTGTGGTGTTTGCCCAAACCAGACTAAACAAGGTGAATGTACTACACAAGCTAAAGTTTTAGAGCTAGATAGAAGGCATATGGAAATTTTAGGAATAAAAATTGGCGAGATTTTGACCTGGAGTGAAGCAGTAAAAAGAATTAGAAAGAAAATGTCTTTAGAGAAATTTGACTACGCATGTGAGGAGTGTAATTGGCAACCATATGGAATGTGTAGAAGTGCTCTTTTAACTCATTCTAAATAGTATCTGCCAATTAATAATATCTTTATTATTATATTAGATAAGTAATTTAGCATTTATGAATTTGTAATGTGTTGCGTATAGTTCAAAGAAATAAGATTTACTGGTTACGCGCTGCAGCCAATGCCACAACACTAGGATCTATGTTTGTCTGCATGTTAATTTGCGTTGTGATTTTATGGAGGTCTTCTGTTACCTATGCTAGTGAAAATTTGGAGATACAGGAGGTCTTTGATAGTGTTGTCAAGCATATAAAAGCTGATAAAAAATATAAAGATCTTGATGTTCTCGAGAGAAAAAGTGACAAATTTAATATCAAAATTTCGCAGAATTCTGGCAAGAATTTTGACATATACTCTATTTTAAAAAAAGCAAAAGATTCCTTTGAGTTAGGAGATAGTGAAACAGCTACTTCTCTCCTCAATCAGATTATTGCAAGATTTCCTTATCATGAAAGTGCTTTAATTGGACTAGGGAATATCTATTACGCTAACAAAGAATTTAAAAAAGCTGTAGAGATTTACACAAGACTGTTAAAAGAATATCCTAGCAACCCTTATGTATTAAAGAATTTTCTGACGATAATCTCACAATATGATCCTAATTTAGCATTGAGTGAAATGTTGAAATTGTATGATACACTCAGAAATAGCGCCCCTTTATCAGCAAATTTAGGTTTGATCTATATGAAAAAAGGGGATTACGTAAAAGCTAAAGAATATATGAAAGCAGCAATTTCTTTAGATCAAAACAATATTTTTTATACCTATAATTTAGCTGTTCTTCTAGATAAGCTCTCAGATTTTAAAAATGCCACAGCATGTTATTCAAAGTTGTTGAACATGTCAAAAAATGCAAGTGAAAGAATACCTTTATACAAGGTAGCAGCAAGACTAAAATTTATACAACTCCATAGTGCGCACCCAGCGATTCCATAAGAGTTGCTTGTATCGCTATTTTTGTTTACAACAACAACATTGAACTATAGAATTATATCTAGAGGGGCAATTAGCTCAGCTGGTAGAGCATCTCGTTTACACCGAGGAGGTCGGCAGTTCAAGTCTGTCATTGCCCATTAGCCTAGTTGAATATTAATATTACAATTATTTCAATCAAAGTATAGAAAATGCAAGACAACATAGTACCAGTTTCAATAGTGAAAGAGCTAGAGGATTCTTATCTCTCCTACGCAATGAGTGTGATCATAAGTCGAGCTATACCTGATGTGCGAGATGGATTTAAACCTGTTCATAGGCGCATATTATACGCAATGTTGAGGGCTGGGTTCGATGCTGGTAAACCGTATAAAAAAGCAGCTCGTATAGTCGGGGATGTAATGGGAAAATATCACCCACATGGTGACATGGCTATCTATGATTCTTTGGTCAGGATGGCTCAAGATTTTTCTCTTCTTTTACCACTTATTGATGGGCAAGGTAACTTTGGTTCGATAGATGGAGATCCGCCAGCTTCAATGCGATATACAGAAGCAAGGCTCCACAGAGCGTCGCATTTTTTACTAAATGATATTGGCGAAGATACAGTTGATTTTAGGCCAAACTATGATGGAAATGAAACAGAGCCTGTTGTACTGCCTGCAGAATTTCCGAATCTATTGGTAAATGGTGCAAGCGGTGTTGCAGTTGGTATGGCAACCAATATTCCTTCTCACAACCTTGGAGAAATAATAGATGCTTGTATGTTATATATAGATAATCCTGAAGTTACTTTGGATGAGTTACTTGAAGTGATGCCAGGACCGGATTTCCCAACTGGGGGAACAATTCTTGGAAGGTCTGGAATAAGATCAGCATTTGCAACGGGTCGTGGATCAATTGTTGTGCAAGGCAAGACTCACATGGAAGACCTGCCACAAGATAGGCAAGCAATAGTGATTGATGAAATACCTTACCAGGTAAATAAAGTAAAATTAATTGAGAAGATAGGTGAGCTTGTAAAAGAAAAAAGAATTGATGGCATAACAGAAATTAGGGATGAATCTGATAAGTCTGGTATTAGGGTAGTAATTGACCTCAGAAGAAATGCTGAAGCAAGTTTTATACTTAATCAAATATTGGGACTAACTCCACTAAGAAGTAGTTTTAGTGTTAATACCTTAGTCCTCAACAACAACAGGCCTGCTTTGATGTCGTTGAAAGAAATTATAGCTGCTTTTATTGATTTTAGAAAAGAAGTATTAATCAGGAGAACAGAGTTTCGTCTAAGAAAAACGAGGGAAAAAGCTCATATATACATAGGACTCTACATTGCGGTTCTCAGCATAGATGAAGTGATAAAAATCATCCGTGGCGCAAAAGATCCTGAAGAAGCAAGCAGAGAGCTTTTAAACAAGGAATGGAAAACCTCAGCTGAAATAAACACGATTATTGAATTAATCTCAGACAGTATGAGCTTTTTGAAAGATGGAGTGTATAGATTAACTGAGCTGCAAACAAAAGCTATTCTTGACATGAAATTGCAACGTTTAACAGGCCTTGAAAAAGGCAAATTAGAAAATGAGTTAAATTCAATGCTTAGCCTGATAAAAGAATATATCTCTTTTCTTGGCTCAGAAGAGAAATTGATGCAAGAAATAAAAAACAATCTACAAGAAATAAAGAACAGATTTACTGTGCCGCGAAAAACTTCAATAGAGGAATCAGATACGGACATTGAAGCTGAAGATCTAATTCCACAAGAGGATATGGTGATAACCGTAACTATGAATGGTTATATCAAGCGTGTGAAGCTTTCTCATTATAGAACTCAGCGTCGTGGTGGAAAAGGAAAGCTAGGACAAGGATTAAAAGAAGAGGATGTAACCACAAAATTATTTGTTGGGAATACCCACACTAGCCTTTTATTCTTTTCTAATATTGGCCGAGTTTATAGATTAAAAGTTTATAAGTTACCTATTGCAGAGCCAACTGCACGTGGAAGAGCACTTGTTAATATATTCCCGCTTAACGATGGTGAAACTATAACTAATATAATGCCATTACCAAGTGAAAATGACGAAAATCAAAACATAGTTTTTGCTACTGCTCATGGGAACATAAGGCGCAACTCTTTAGCAGATTTTCACTATATTCCAAGCAATGGAAAAATAGCAATCAAGCTCGATGAAGGAGATAAGTTAATATCAGTTAAAGTATGCAATGAAATTGATCATGTTTTTCTTTCAACAAGATTCGGCAAAAGTATCAGATTTGTTGTAAGTGATGTGCGTCAATTTAAAAGTCGCAATTCAGATGGTGTAAGAGGTATCAAACTTGCAAAGAATGACAGCGTGATATCTATGACCATATTAAATGGGATAGGTGTAGCAACAGAAACAAAAGAACTTTACTTAAAAGTTCCACTTGCAAAAAGACTGGGGACTGCAATTAATAACCTCATTGATTCTAAATTGGAAAAGACTTTGAATGATTTAGGAATAGATAACAAACTGTTCTTAAAACTTGCAATGAATGAGGAGTTCATATTAACTATTACTGAAAATGGCTTTGGTAAAAGAACTTCTGCCTACGAGTATAGGGTAACAAATAGAGGTGGTGTTGGTATTACAAATATCCTGACTACCGACAGAAACGGTAATGTTGTTGCTAGCTTTCCAGTTGAACAGGGTGATAATATCATGCTTATTACAGATAAAGGAAAGTTAATTCGTATTTCAGTAAATGATATCAGAATTGCAGGACGTAGCACTCAAGGAGTCACTCTGTTTAAAACGGAGAGTAGAGAAAAGGTGGTGTCAGTAGCGAAAATTGAGGATCCCGATTCCACTGAAGATAGTATTTCCGAAATTGACAACTCTGTTTCTTCTTAACTGTATAGCAAAGGTTAAACAAATAGTGCAAATTTCTATTGATTAATCTATAATATTTAAATTAAAATATATGTCTATGTTCAAGTAGAGATTGATGGATAAGAAGTTAACTAAAAATAAAAAATCATTGACGAATGAGAAGAATAAAAAAACATCTCTTGTTAAAGATTTTGCCAAAAATAAGAGTAGAAGAGATTTTATCACATTAACTACGTGTGCCATGGCAGGTATAGGAGCTGCAAGCGGTCTTTGGCCATTGGTTAAGTCTATGAATCCTTCTGCTGAGGTTTTAGCGATGTCTACGGTTGAAGTTAATCTATCTGATATTCAAGAAGGACAAGGAAAAAAGGTAAAATGGCAAGGTAAGCCAGTATTTATCCGCAAGCGCACAAAGCAAGAGATTGAGGCTGCAAGAGCCATAAATGCAGAAAATTTGAGAGATCCTGAATCAGATGAAAAAAGAGTATACAAAGGAAAAGATGAATGGTTAATTATGATTGGAATATGCACCCATCTTGGATGTGTACCAGTTGATCACGCTACAAAAGACGGCAACGGTTGGTTCTGCCCTTGTCACGGTTCATATTATGACACATCAGGCCGAGTAATTGGCGGTCCTGCACCAAAGAACATGGCTATACCTGACTACTTTTTTCCAAGTGAAAATATTGTAGTAATTGGCAAGAAGGCTTAACGGATTTTCATAATTAAAGTAATAAAAGTATATTGCATTTCAAGAAGCACACTGACTTCATAGGCAAAGCTCTTGAAGTCTATCAAGCTAATTTTATACTATGCACATATTCGGGTGATAATTAAGAAACTTGCCTGCCAAATTTTCAGAGTTGACAGCTAAATTTAAAACTTGTTCCTTTGCGTCAGAAAAATTCTGACTAACTTGCTTAAAACGCTAATTCTGGATTAAGGAAGGAAGAAAGTATAGGAAATGGAAGGCTTTTTGGATTTCAAGGAATAGGAAATGAGAGTAGAAAAGATGTGAACCAAGAAATTAACGGGAGATCTATGGCGAGTATGTTCAATTTCAAGTCTATTTTTGAGGTAGCCAAAAATCGTCTCAATGATCGACCTTTTTCTCAGCAAAATCTTTTCATGTAGTGAAATTAATGCGTTTTTCATCCCCTTTTTCACCTTGGTAACAAGTTTCAAACCGCGGTTAAACAACTCTTGGAAAAGCTCTTTTTTAATATAGCCTTTATCACCAAACAAAAGACCGGTTAATTTCTTAGTTAGGTTTGCTACAGGCTCTCTATCGTCAACATTACCTCTTGTAAGCGTAAAAGCTTGAATTTCACCTTTCTCGTTAATTATCAAATGTAGTTTAAAGCCGAAAAACCAGCCATATGTACTCTTGCTTAATTTTGCAATTCCAGCAAAAACCTTATTTCTTGATATTCTTTTTGCATGGCAAACTGCAATAGGAGTTGTATCTATGTATGAGATTCCAGTAAGTTCTGACCATCCGCAAAGGCACTGTAATAGCATGGCTAAATGCCACAAAACCCTGGGCTTTAGAGCAACAAACCTAGTGTATGAAGGCAACTTCGAAAACTCTGTTTGTAGAGCAATGTTAGGTAATGCAGGTAGAAAGCCTTAAAATTTTCACAGGGAGATTGCTGATACAGGAGGATTATTGTGATAATTTCCGAATGTGTAATTTCTGGCACTCTTGTGGGTTTTTACCGTTTGGCAGTAGTTTATCTGCAAAATTTTTCTCTATATCTCTGCAAAAATCATCGACCAGACAAAACAGTTTTGTTATATCTTCCATGGGTAACCTCATCTATTTTTTTCTATTTGTTGAGTTTACCCTACTCTCCTGACTTTTCTATTCTCTTTTTAATCCAGAATTAGCGTTTAAAGATGCTGAACTTTTTACCATAGAAGCAGCTTTACTAATTTCTTTTTCGCTAATCTCAGAAGAGCAAACAAAAGACGTACTATCTTCACAAAAAGACCTGAGACCAAATCCTCTTCTGATATTTAAATCCATATGTTTTAATATATTATCATCAAAAATCAGGGATTCTGATTGGCAAAACTCTAAAAATAGCTCGCCACCATCACTATTGCTCAAAGCGTTGTTGACTATTTTATATACATTATTAATATTAACATTGTTCTGAGCAAAAAATATTTGATCTAGATTTGGCATTACCTTTGAGCTAAAAACTACTTGAGTATATTATTTTATTTTAACATAGTAAATCACAAAAAGCCCGGGTGGCGGAATTGGTAGACGCGCTAGCTTCAGGTGCTAGTAACTTTTCAAGTTGTGGAAGTTCAAGTCTTCTCCCGGGCACTCTGTATTGATTTTTAAATCAATTAATGTTATGATATAATATGCATTTACTGCTAAGTTTATGAGTTATGAGAAAGAGAGGCTTATTTACAGGAAAAAAATACGAACTTATTCAAAACGCTTGGTTACTGCACTATCTATTGCTTCTTTGAGTGGGTACATAGCAGCATTAGCCCTAAATATTCCTTCCTTAAGCTTGTATTTTGCTATTGTCAGCACTATACTAAGTGCACTTTCGCTTGCTTTAAATATATGGTCATTAACTGATCATTTTAGGCAGTGTGGCCTTAATAAGCAACTCGATACCTCTCGGCAAGAGAAATTAATGAAGATCTGCCTCGACATTGCATCTAACGTTTCATTTTTAATAGGAGGAATTACACCTATATTACCTCTTGAATTTCCTATTATCCCCTTATTTCCGTTGCTTTTTTTATTCTAGGTTGTACCTTTATGGCAACTAATTTCATTCGAACTATGATTAGTCAGTCGCAAATAGATGAAACTAAAACCTCAAAGCTAGTGAACATTAAATCTGCAATAGCTCCCTGATTATTACATGTTAATAAGTTAGCTTATTTAACTTGACAAATTACGCCATCCCCCTTACTGTGATAGCAAGAGTATTTATCCTTGTTTTTAATCTCCACGGATTTAACAGCAAAATTCAGTAAAAAACTCAGGTATTTATTGGCAAATTACATAAAAATTATAGCGGCTGCATGTCTTTTAAAAATTTTTTCTACATTCAGCCAAATCGCGCTTAAAATAAGCGTTAGCACATTATTACAACGCCAATTTAAATTATTATAGGGTCGAAACTCGCTATACGGGGGTTCTTTTGTCTTTTTTTTACTTAGTAAATTTCTTAATATTTGTAGCTAAAGTAATTCAGCGTGGGACACACAACCGCACTAACGTTTGTTTTTGAAGGTACTATTTATATAGTAGATGGTCACTGGAATCCAGCTTTTTCATAATCATCAAAACATTGATTACTTTTATACTCGTAAATTTAACTGGATCCCAGTGTCAGCTACTTGGATGACATCAAAGAGAGGGTACTGGGATTACACAAAAAGGGCTACTTAAGTGATAATACCAATTCTCATTATTAATGAACCAAATAAGAAGCATAGCAGAGTTGTTTAACCGTGGAAGGGGAAAGAGAGGTAATAAATTTACACAAAGCGCATTCAAGCAGAACAATTGTATTGTAGATTTTATTGCGTAAAATGTTCTGTTTTATATATAAACGCTAATTCTGGATTAAAAAGAGAATAGAAAAGTCAGGAGAGTAGGGTAAACTCAACAAATAGAAAAAAATAGATGAGGTTACCCATGCAAGATATAACAAAACTGTTTTGTCTGGTCGATGATTTTTGCAGAGATATAGAGAAAAATTTTGCAGATAAACTACTGCCAAACGGTAAAAAACCCACAAGAGTGCCAGAAATTACACATTCGGAAATTATCACAATAATCCTCCTGTATCAGCAATCTCCCTGTGAAAATTTTAAGGCTTTCTACCTGCATTACCTAACATTGCTCTACAAATCAGAGTTTTCGAAGTTGCCTTCATACACTAGGTTTGTTGCTCTAAAGCCCAGGGTTTTGTGGCATTTAGCCATGCTATTACAGTGCCTTTGCGGATGGTCAGAACTTACTGGAATCTCATACATAGATACAACTCCTATTGCAGTTTGCCATGCAAAAAGAATATCAAGAAATAAGGTTTTTGCTGGAATTGCAAAATTAAGCAAGAGTACATATGGCTGGTTTTTCGGCTTTAAACTACATTTGATAATTAACGAGAAAGGTGAAATTCAAGCTTTTACGCTTACAAGAGGTAATGTTGACGATAGAGAGCCTGTAGCAAACCTAACTAAGAAATTAACCGGTCTTTTGTTTGGTGATAAAGGCTATATTAAAAAAGAGCTTTTCCAAGAGTTGTTTAACCGCGGTTTGAAACTTGTTACCAAGGTGAAAAAGGGGATGAAAAACGCATTAATTTCACTACATGAAAAGATTTTGCTGAGAAAAAGGTCGATCATTGAGACGATTTTTGGCTACCTCAAAAATAGACTTGAAATTGAACATACTCGCCATAGATCTCCCGTTAATTTCTTGGTTCACATCTTTTCTACTCTCATTTCCTATTCCTTGAAATCCAAAAAGCCTTCCATTTCCTATACTTTCTTCCTTCCTTAATCCAGAATTAGCGTTTGTAGGTTTTTTACCGTTTGGCAGTAGTTTATCTGCAAAATTTTTCTCTATATCTCTGCAAAAATCATCGACCAGACAAAACAGTTTTGTTATATCTTCCATGGGTAACCTCATCTATTTTTTTCTATTTGTTGAGTTTACCCTACTCTCCTGACTTTTCTATTCTCTTTTTAATCCAGAATTAGCGTTTTTAGGGCGTACAACACTCCGCAAAATATATTCATACAAATCAAGTTTTCTTGGTTTTGTTTTTTTCACAAGACTCCAGATCTGGTGAAATAATCTCAAACTTCTCTCGACTTATGTCACTTGGGTATACACTCCTCATATATCCTAATTTATACACTCTATTTCTTACTTTATGCCTTTCTTGATATTATGAACAGGTTCTGAGAAAGCTAGCGTTCTACTAGTCATGTTCTTTATCTTGCTTTACAACAATGCATCTTTTCATTCCAGCCAAGTCGTATACGTATTCCTGAAAAGCCAGTCCATATAAGGGTATTATTTTGTCAATATTGCTTTGATCTTCGCCTATTTCCAGTATCGCAAACCCATCTTTTTTAAGGCACTTTTTCAATATTGGAAAAATACTCAGGTAACAGCTCAATCCATCGATACCACCATCAAGAGCAATTCTTGGCTCTTTTTGCACTTCAGCTTGCAGATTTTTTAACTTACTTCTTTTAATATATGGAGGATTGCTTATTATAAGATCAAATAAATCTCTACATTCTGTCCACGAATTTGGAAATATTTTAGCTCTGTTGAGAAGATTATGTTTCTTTGTGTTCTGGCAGGTAATTTTGTATGCTTCCAGGCTTTTTTCAAAACCAACTCCAATAGCATATTCATACTCACTAAGTATGGAGATCAACAAACAGCCTGTGCCTGTGCCAAAATCTGCAATTTTTATTTTTTGCTTCTTATTTTGGTAATATTTTAACACTATTGAAATTACTGTCTCACTATCTGGTCTTGGATCTAGAACATGTTGGTTAACTATAAAATTTTTACTCCAGAATTCACGATTACCTATTATTTGCGATATTGGATATCTTTCTGCTCTTTTTTTTGTTAATTTCCAGAATAGAAGCTCTTTGTTTCTTGGTACCTGATTGGTGTGATTCATGATTGTGAATGATCTTTCTACTCCAAGTACGTACTGCATGATGATTTCACAATCCAAATGTGGTGATTCAATTCTATGTGATGACAGTAGCTTTGACCCTTCTTTAATTAAAGCGCTGATTGTTTTCATTATTCTAAAAACGTGTTCCTTGTATGCAAGAACAGCAAAATTGAGTATAGAATTTTGAACTTAGGGTAGCTGCATTAAATCTAAGTGTCAAGAGTAGGATTGTAAAAATCATCTGGCTTTACTGGTAATTCGGTTAGTATTTTTGGATTAATGTTAGAAACTCTTGGCTCTATTATAAACGCTAATTCTGGATTAAGGAAGGAAGAAAGTATAGGAAATGGAAGGCTTTTTGGATTTCAAGGAATAGGAAATGAGAGTAGAAAAGATGTGAACCAAGAAATTAACGGGAGATCTATGGCGAGTATGTTCAATTTCAAGTCTACTTTTGAGGTAGCCAAAAATCGTCTCAATGATCGACCTTTTTCTCAGCAAAATCTTTTCATGTAGTGAAATTAATGTGTTTTTCATCCCCTTTTTCACCTTGGTAACAAGTTTCAAACCGCGGTTAAACAACTCTTGGAAAAGCTCTTTTTTAATATAGCCTTTATCACCAAACAAAAGACCGGTTAATTTCTTAGTTAGGTTTGCTACAGGCTCTCTATCGTCAACATTACCTCTTGTAAGCGTAAAAGCTTGAATTTCACCTTTCTCGTTAATTATCAAATGTAGTTTAAAGCCGAAAAACCAGCCATATGTACTCTTGCTTAATTTTGCAATTCCAGCAAAAACCTTATTTCTTGATATTCTTTTTGCATGGCAAACTGCAATAGGAGTTGTATCTATGTATGAGATTCCAGTAAGTTCTGACCATCCGCAAAGGCACTGTAATAGCATGGCTAAATGCCACAAAACCCTGGGCTTTAGAGCAACAAACCTAGTGTATGAAGGCAACTTCGAAAACTCTGTTTGTAGAGCAATGTTAGGTAATGCAGGTAGAAAGCCTTAAAATTTTCACAGGGAGATTGCTGATACAGGAGGATTATTGTGATAATTTCCGAATGTGTAATTTCTGGCACTCTTGTGGGTTTTTACCGTTTGGCAGTAGTTTATCTGCAAAATTTTTCTCTATATCTCTGCAAAAATCATCGACCAGACAAAACAGTTTTGTTATATCTTCCATGGGTAACCTCATCTATTTTTTTCTATTTGTTGAGTTTACCCTACTCTCCTGACTTTTCTATTCTCTTTTTAATCCAGAATTAGCGTTCAACGGGAACAAGGTGAAAATTTAGATCAAGAAGAGCTAAAAGATGAAATATCCAAAAGTAAAGCATTTAAATATCTAATTCTTACTTCCCAAATTTCAAATTATCTTCCTTCTATTTTATTAGTAGCAGGTTTGGTGTTACAGTATCAATCTATAGTATTTCCTAAAGTAAATGATAAAGGTATAATAAAGTATTTGAGTTATAATGGCATATAGTGTGGATTTAAGGGAAAAGGAAGTATTGATGATAGAAAAAGGGAAGGCAAAGGTTGAGATAGCAGAGCTCATGGAGATAGGAATAGCAACGCTGTACCGCTGGTTAAAAAAGAAAGCTGCTGGTGAAAGCCTAAAGCCATCTAAAAACGGTAGCTTTATTCGAAAAATAGACCCAAAAATACTCGAAGAATATGTTACAAAGAATCCAGATCATACTCTGGCAGAGATGAAACAAAATCTTGGATTTGGAATAAATTCAATTTGGTATAGACTAAAACAGCTAAAAATTACTTTTAAAAAAAAGTCACACTATATCAAGAGCGCAATCAAGAAGATAGGCAGCAATTTATTGATAAAATCTCAAAAATAGACCATTCCAGCATCTTATATATAGATGAAGCAGGAGTTGATAATAAGTTATACCGAGAATATGGACGTGCTCCAAGAGGAAAGAAAATTTATGCAGATATTCCAGCGAGAGAGAATCGGTATAGTAGCCGGGTGGATTGGAATGAGATTTATTGCACCAATGACTTTCAAAGGTGGGTGTGACAAAGAGGTATTCAATATATGGTTGGAGAAACCTAAATTGCCACTTGGCACAACCATAGTTATGGATAATGCTACATTTCATAAGACCACTAAAACAAAATCATTAATAGAGTCTTTTGGCTGTCATGTGCTGTATCTTCCAACATATTCACCAGATTTGAATCCTCACTTTTACCCACAAGTATAAAAAGCAAGTAAGATAGAGAAAAATATACTTAAGATGAGGTAAAAATGTGTGAAGTAAATAGAAATGTACAATGTGCTGATGGCTTAGGAGATAAATGGCTAGAAAAAGAGTTGAGACATGTTAATCTGGGAGATGTAAGGCTTAATACAAGACTTATTAAAACAAGCTATTTAATAGAGAATAAGGCGTCTGGGTCAATTAGTCAAAGCTGTGTAGGATGGAAAGAAGCTAAAGGTGCATACAGATTATTTAGCAATGAGAAGCTTGAAGCTAAGGAAATTTATTCTTCCCATTATAAAGAAACTATGGAAAGGATAAAAGGAAATGAGCTGGTATTTTCAGTTCAAGATACAAGTTATTTGGATTTTGACTCTCATATAAAGACTAAGGGTCTAGGTAGTATTTCTAAAGCCTATACAAAATATAAAAAGGGTTTGTTATTGCACAGTAACTTAATGGTTAACAAAGACGGATTACCTTTAGGGCTATCTTCTCAACAGTGTTGGGTACGTTCTATCAGGGAAGAAACAGCCCAAGAAAAAGCAAACAGGAAATACCGTACTGCTATAAAGGAGAAAGAAAGCTATAAGTGGATAGCGGCACTAAAAACGCTAATTCTGGATTAAGGAAGGAAGAAAGTATAGGAAATGGAAGGCTTTTTGGATTTCAAGGAATAGGAAATGAGAGTAGAAAAGATGTGAACCAAGAAATTAACGGGAGATCTATGGCGAGTATGTTCAATTTCAAGTCTACTTTTGAGGTAGCCAAAAATCGTCTCAATGATCGACCTTTTTCTCAGCAAAATCTTTTCATGTAGTGAAATTAATGCGTTTTTCATCCCCTTTTTCACCTTGGTAAACGCTAATTCTGGATTAAAAAGAGAATAGAAAAGTCAGGAGAGTAGGGTAAACTCAACAAATAGAAAAAAATAGATGAGGTTACCCATGGAAGATATAACAAAACTGTTTTGTCTGGTCGATGATTTTTGCAGAGATATAGAGAAAAATTTTGCAGATAAACTACTGCCAAACGGTAAAAAACCCACAAGAGTACCAGAAATTACACATTCGGAAATTATCACAATAATCCTCCTGTATCAGCAATCTCCCTGTGAAAATTTTAAGGCTTTCTACCTGCATTACCTAACATTGCTCTACAAATCAGAGTTTTCGAAGTTGCCTTCATACACTAGGTTTGTTGCTCTAAAGCCCAGGGTTTTGTGGCATTTAGCCATGCTATTACAGTGCCTTTGCGGATGGTCAGAACTTACTGGAATCTCATACATAGATACAACTCCTATTGCAGTTTGCCATGCAAAAAGAATATCAAGAAATAAGGTTTTTGCTGGAATTGCAAAATTAAGCAAGAGTACATATGGCTGGTTTTTCGGCTTTAAACTACATTTGATAATTAATGAGAAAGGTGAAATTCAAGCTTTTACGCTTACAAGAGGTAATGTTGACGATAGAGAGCCTGTAGCAAACCTAACTAAGAAATTAACCGGTCTTTTGTTTGGTGATAAAGGCTATATTAAAAAAGAGCTTTTCCAAGAGTTGTTTAACCGCGGTTTGAAACTTGTTACCAAGGTGAAAAAGGGGATGAAAAACGCATTAATTTCACTACATGAAAAGATTTTGCTGAGAAAAAGGTCGATCATTGAGACGATTTTTGGCTACCTCAAAAGTAGACTTGAAATTGAACATACTCGCCATAGATCTCCCGTTAATTTCTTGGTTCACATCTTTTCTACTCTCATTTCCTATTCCTTGAAATCCAAAAAGCCTTCCATTTCCTATACTTTCTTCCTTCCTTAATCCAGAATTAGCGTTATAGGAGCATCAACCGAAAAGCCAAGCAGCATTGTAAATCCTGATGGTGCTTTTAACGTCTCGGCTCATCAAGTAGGTTGATTATTCTCCATACTCAAATCTCTGGCTAAAAATAACGAGCCACAAATTAGTATGGTTTTGACGTTTTGAATAGAGGCTTTCAATATGTAATTTGATATTGCATCACTGATTGATTCACATTCGATAGCATTGATTCCTATATTATGAGCTCCTTCTCTGATTAAATCTGTACTTGTTGCTTTAGGTTCAGATTTAACACAAACGGCGCATAGTAGTTTGATGTATGGCTTTAAGTGCTCTAAGAACTCTGCGACGTTTCTGTTACGAGTAACACCAAAGATCATATAGATACCTTCAGCAAAATTGTCTCTTACCCACTTAGCTAACACTTTGGCACCATCATTGTTGTGTGCGCCATCTAGAAATAATTGCCAATCTTTTGGTAATAAAGAAATTAAATTACCTTCTTTTATAGACTCTAGCCGCGCAGGCCAATAAGTGCTCTGTAAACCTGAAGCAATGTCCTCTTCTCCAATATTAAATCCATACTTCCCACTCAAAATGCTACATGCTGCAATTGCGTTTCCTGAATTGATTATTTGATGATCTCCTTTTAAAGATGGCAAAGAAAATTCTATTGATTGAATAGTCGATTGAAAGACCATCCTGTTATTCTGTTTTTCGCAATTCCATTCAAGTCCTCCTCTATACAGAGGAGATTTCTTATTTATTGCATGATGTTCTAATGTGTTCGTTATAGATTTTTCTTGTGGTGCTATTACGCAAGGAACATTAGGTTTCATTATTCCAGCCTTTTCAACTGCTATGGTTTCTACGGTAGGACCAAGATATTCTGTATGGTCAAGTGCAATGGAAGTGATGATCGTTAGGATCGGATTATCTATAACATTTGTTGCATCAAGCCTTCCACCCATACCTACCTCAACTAAAGTAATATCCGCTTTATGACGAGCAAAAGCTAAGAAAGCTGCAATTGTTGTGGCCTCAAATAGAGTGATAGGTTGTTCCGCAACTGCTATACGGCATTCTTCCAGTGAGTTATGTAATTCACTATCATCGACATCATTGCCTGCAACAACTATTCTCTCATTAAAATTCACTAAATGTGGAGAAGTGTACGTATGAACTTTATACCCTGCTGCTTGCATTATATATCTTATAAATGATAGTGTTGATCCTTTGCCATTAGTGCCAGCTATGTGAATTATTGGCGGTATTCTTTTCTCGGGATTACCCAATTTATTTAGAAAACTTTTTATGCGATCAAGAGAAAAATCCTTTGGCCTACTGCCAATCGGCTTAGGCCAATGAGGCATGTATATCATAAATTATTGTTACGTTTTAATTCATCTATTACACTTGCCATGCCATTCGTGTCGATCTTTTCACTAAATTGAGAACGTTGATTAATAGCAATACTTATTCCACTCATCACAACATCGTTTATTAAGAAAGAACTGTCACTTTTAGTAACTTTAAAGTCAATATTTGTAAATTCCTCATCACCATAAGAAAATCTTGTTCTCATCAGACAAGTTTCATCGTCAACTGCTCTTGTATTCATTATGATCATTTCACTATTATTTATGTATTTATACAAAATTTTAGCGCACAAACGCGCGAGATATACTTCATATTCTTTTAGAAACTCTTCTTTTTCTTTCTGAGTAGATAAATTCCAATATTTCCCTACTACAAATCGAGATATTTCTTTGAGGTTAACATTATTCTGAATGATCTTCCGAAGCTTTTCGTGTATATGTTCTGAATTTTTTCTATTCCCTTTCATAGACGTATTATCTACTTGCTGCTTCATGGCAAGCACAAAAGTTCTGTGACCTACACAACTCGCGTAAGCACTTGAGGATATTAAAATAAAAATAGTTAAGAGCTTAATAACATTCATAAGATGTATTTATTAGCTATGATACTTAAAATGCAAAATTTAACAAAGGCAAAATAATAGTCGCTAGCTCTAACATACCTATAGACATACTCTATATAAATAACCTATAATTAATAGGGGTCTATGCTATACGTTATGAGTTAAGTTAAATTTTCCGAGCGATAATTTCTGATCAAGGGGATTGCCTCTGTTAATTTCATTGAAATTAGTATGTGATACCCACCTTAACTTTAGGTCTCAGGAATCTACTAAGACTGACGGTAGATGTGGATCCCATTTTTATTATTCAGATTTATGTTACACCAATATAAAGAACAAGGTGTTTTTTTTTGTTCATCTCGTGAGATATTTCAAGTTGCAATTGACGTTGAGAAGTATCCTGATTTTGTTCCTTGGTGCAAAGCTGTTTATATAAAAGAAAAAACTGATAGCCAAATGATTGTAGATCTCCTTGCAGCTTTTTATGGCATTAAAGGAAGTTACACATCAGAAGTGACCTCCCTTGCTCCAAGTGGAATAAGTGAAAGTTGGATAAAAGCTGTCTCCTCAAATGGAATATTTAAACATTTATACAACGAATGGAAATTCACTCCTATGAGCAAAAATAAAACTATGGTAGAGTTCTATATAGAGTTTGAGTTTAAATCCAATTTGTTTTCTACTTTATTAAACTCGGTGTATAAATATGCACAAAATAAAATAATTACTGCATTCGAAGACAGACTAGAAAGCCTTGCTAAGCAAAAGTTATCTTGACATCATTTATATAAATGCATAGATTCTTTAATAAGTTAAGTATTTTCATTGTAATGATTTTTAGATTATTGTTCTTACTTATTTTTATAAGTGTTAGTTCTTATGCAGCTATTGAACAAAACTTACCCAACACTCAAAAAACTGATGAAATAACACCAAAAGAACTACTGTCCCTATTGCCTGATGATAAATTATTAGGAGATCGAAAAGCGCCAATTTTAGTGATAGAATACGCCTCGCTCACTTGTTATCACTGTTCTCTTTTTCATAAGAAAGTTTTTCCTAAAATCAAAGAGAAGTACATAGATACAGGTAAGATGTTATACATATTCCGTCATTTTCCTCTAGATTACAGAGGATTAAAAGCTGCAATGCTAAGTTATTGCTATGAAAAAGAAGAAGACTATTTTAATTTTAACAAAGCTGTGTTTAATGCAATAGACTCATGGAACTACTCTAATTTTAGTGATTTAACTATACTACAAAAAATTGCTGCACTAAGCAATTTGAAGCAAGATGTATTTAACAAATGCATTAATGATAAAAAGATGATGGACAAAATTATAAATGATAAATCACTTGCAATTAATAAACTTGATATCACAGCTACTCCTGTATTCATCATCAAGCTTAACGATGACAAATCATATGTAGAGAATGGTAAAATCAAACATGAAGGATATAGAGAGCTGGAATACTTCACTAATGTAATAGATGAGTTATATGGAAAAGCTATAGTGAAGTAATAACACTGTAGCTTACCATATAAAAACCCTATGCTGAATCATTATTTTTTGATACTGTTTGTTGCTTTTTACGCTCAAACTCTCTTTTTTTACTGTGCCAAGCATAATAATACATGGCAATTTTATTCTCTATTAATACTATCGTTCCATCATAAAATTGGACCATATCCATAACTTTTTTCTGAGCTTCGTTAAAGCGTTCTTTGTACTTCTCGCGATAAGCTGGATTGTGCAGTAATTTCACTCCTTCATTATTATTAGATTTCTTGCTTAACGTTTCAACTTCGTTAGCAATGTTATAAGACATATAACCACCTCTAATTGATTATAAAAATTACATTTTAAGAGAGATGTAAATAAACGATCCCTTAATTCTAGCATAACAATTGGTTATTATACCAGTTAGCCATAGTAAAATATATAATAACCTTTGTCACTTAAAATTTTACTTTATAAAATAACAACTTAAAATAAAAAATTTTATTATTCTTAACTTTATTGTTATATCTATAAATCTTATATAGATTAAACCTCCTTAGTTTATATTATAAAACTTAATGCGTCATAACTTTAGCAGAAAATCGTTGTACATAAGAAGCTTATTTGCAAAAGAGTATAAAAAAATAGAAGTACATTGTACTCTTGATAAGAAACAACGTATTCAAATCACTCCTGAAGAAGGAAAATTATTAAATTTATTTATCAAAATCCATAAAGTTAAAAGCATAGTTGAAATTGGCACTTTATATGGTTATTCGTCAATTTGTATGGTAAAAGCTTTACCGAAAGATGGTCATATATATACAATAGAAAATAATCCTCAACACTCAAGAATAGCAAAAAAAAATTTTAGTGCTTTTAATCTAAGTGATAAAATTACTCTAATAGAAGGTGATGCACTGGAAAAAATTAATGAATTATCAGCAAAGGCACCATTTGACATGATATTCATCGATGCTGACAAAAGTAGTTATCCTAAGTATTTAGATTGGGCAGAGTCATACATTAAACAAGATGGGCTAATCGTTGCAGATAACACTCTATTATTTGATACAGTATTTTTAGAATCTCCTCCAAAAGAAGTATCAGAAAAGTCATGGCATGCTATGAGAGAGTTTAACGATAGATTGTCAGATGAAAAAAAATATTTTTCCATATTGATTCCTACTGACGAAGGAATGACTGTAGCTTTAAAACTAACGCAAGTTAAAAATCAAGGTCAGCGTAATGTCTAGGGGGAGTTAAGCCAAAAACTCTCTCTAATAATATTTCGCGAAAACAAGGCCTTGATTTAACAATGGAGTACCATTCTTTTAAAATCTTACTTTTTTCCCAGGGAAAACTATTTACGTAGTCTATTATAGAAATATGTGATGCTAAAGTAATATCGGCTAAAGTGAACTTATCGGTTGCAAGCCAAACGTTCTTGTTAATTAAGTGTTCGATGTATTCCATATGGTAAGGCAGGTTATGCTGAGCTGCATGAAGAAATCTAGAGTCAGGGCTGCGGTTAGTAATTACTTTTTCATTCATAATATACTTAGTAACTTCATTGTAAAATTTGCTATCGAACCAATTGATTAAAGCGCGTATTTTAGACTTAATAATAGTTGATGAACCAAGTAATTTGACGTCACTATTGTAAATCTCTTCTATATATTCACAAATGGCATTACTATCCGCTATTACAAAGTTATTATCTATTAATACTGGTACTTGTCCGATTGGATTGATCTCCATGAATTCATTCCGCTTTTCCCATGGATTTTCATATACCAAATCACAACTCAGCTTTTTTTCCTTGAGAAGAGCTCTAACTTTTCGTGAAAATGGACAAAGAGGAAAATGATATAAAATCATAATATTCCTCTTTTGTTATTCCAATACCTATATGTTGTCATTCCAGTACGTGACATTGGAATCCAGCTTATTTCATCATGGACATTACTTTTAACATATATTCCTAGAATCCATTGTCCATTGTATAATTTCCAAATATTTTTATACTTAAATCCCAGTGCAACTGTACGAACATTGTAGTTTGAGAGCAATCCCCACCGGAAGGGTGTCATTTCAGTGATTGACACTGGAATCCAGTTCTTATTATACAACAGCCTAATGTATTCATTTAAAATTAAGTTTTCTGGATCCCAGTGTCTGGGCACTGGGATGACAGAAGAAGAGTATTTTAGGTAACAGCTGTTTACTCCAAAGTAATGTTGCAAAAGGTCTAACATATAAATTATAAGGCTAATATAGAATATACCTTGCTAAAAAAAAAAAAGAGTATAACCTTTTATAAGGTATGCAGGCAAAAATTCTGTAACTTGGTCAGGTCAGAAATGAAGCAACCATATCAGGATCTTTTTGGGTTGCATACCTATTTGTACTATTTGTTTTATTCTAGGCTATGAACATAGCATTAAAATATCGTCCTAATAGCTTTAAAGATTTAGTAGGTCAAGATATATTGGTGCGTATACTAGAAAATGCTTTTACTCTCAACAAAATTCCACAATCTATACTGCTTTCTGGTAGCAGTGGAATTGGTAAAACCACCACTGCAAGAATAATAGCTTTATGCTTGAACTGCTCATTGGGGCCAACTTTTGAACCTTGTGGATCATGTACAAGTTGTCTGGCAATAAAAAATTCAAGCCATCCAGATGTGGTTGAAATCGATGCGGCAAGTCACACTAGTGTTGAGGATGTTAGAGCGATCTTGGGAGATATTTGCTATTTACCAATAAGTTCTAAATTTAAAGTTTACATTATAGATGAAGTACACATGTTATCCAGTAATGCATTTAATGCATTACTTAAAACTCTAGAAGAACCACCATCTAGCGTAAAGTTTATTCTAGCAACTACAGAAATAAAAAAGATACCAATAACTGTTATTGCGCGTTGTCAAAGGTTTGACTTACATAACATTCCTTCAGTTAAGATAATGGAGCATTTAAATGATATTGCACAAAAAGAAAATTATTTTATTGAAAAAGAAGCATCGGAATTAATTGCGCACCACTGTAGCAATTCAATGCGTAACGCTTTATTTTTGATGAATCAAGCAGTGCTATATAGCAAAGATGGTACAATATCCACTCAAAGTGTTAAAGACATACTTGGTCTAGTAGATAGAAACGTTATATTTGATCTACTGGAAGCAGTATTAGATAGTGATTTACAGAAGGCTTTGTTAGTATTCGACAATGTGGTAAAAACAGCAAATCCGCTCAATATTTTTGAAGATCTACTGCAAACAATCCAGTTAATATGCCGTTTTTTAATTACAAAAGAGATTGATACAGAATATGAGAAGAGCAGAGTAAAAGATTTGAGTACAAAAAAGTCTTTAATATTTTTTTCGAGATTGTGGAAGGTGCTGCTTAAGGGTATTCAAGATATAAAGGTTTCAACATGCAATGAAATTGCCGCTGAAATGATATTAATTAGCCTTTGTTATCTTTCTGATTTGCCTTCTCCGGAACAGGTGATCAAAAAAATTCTTTCACAGAATGTAGAGCAAGGAAATAGACAGGGCAGACCTGTTGCACCTTCCCCCTCTGTCATCCAAGTAGCTGACTACTCGGATCCAAAAAAATATGTGGAAAACCCCCACTCTGTCATCCCAGTGCGTGACACTGGGATCCATGTGAAAAATAAACAACAAAATTACGATTTTGATAAGATTTTGCAACTATTAAGGCGGAGTAACCAAATTTATCTTTACAAACAACTATGTAGTAATCTAAAATTAATAGATTGTAAATTTGGGTGTTTAAAATTAAAAGCTGTATCTAACTTGAACAGTAATTTTTGTAATGACTTGAAAAGTTACTTAAATCAAGCTACTAATCAGGAGTGGGTTATTGTAGTTGATACGAGTTATATGAATAGGGAAGTGAGTAATTTAAATTATGCACCTGTAGTTAAGGATATATTAAATACGTTTAAAGGTGCAAAGATAATTAATATAGAAAATAAGGAGTAGGTTGTGGATTTCAGTCAAATAATGAAGCAAGCGCAAGAAATGCAAAAAAAGCTTGCGGAAGCCCAAGAAAAATACATTGGAAAAGAATTTCAAGGTGTTTCTGGTGGTGGCAAAGTTTCTGTATTAGTGGAAGTTATAAAAATAGGTGGCTATAAAGCTAAAAAGGTAAACATAGACTTAGAGCTTATGAGAAATGAAGAAAAAGACATAGTAGAAGATTTAGTGACAGCAGCGTTTAATGATGCCATCAAAAAAGCAGAAGAAGATATGGCAAATGCAACCTCTGATCTTGCAGGTATGATGGGGTTACCACCTGGATTTAAACTTCCTTTTTAAATTTACTACTGAAGTTTGCCTTAATGCAGTAACTAAGTGTTTTCCTTTTATACTAGTACTTCCATGAAGTACATTCATATTACTGCATGAATATGCAGCAATTCACAATGATGAATGCAGATCAGAAGATAAAAAGACATTAGTGAAATAGGTGTCAGAAGATCAAGAGTAAAAAAAAGTAGAGTAACTCTATTTATTAATTAATAAAATCTTTGTATTTTCCTAAAAGTTAGTTAAGATACAGAAGGTTTTATGTTATTAAGTTAGCACTTGACTTAACTTTAGTTATTATTTAGACTGCTAAAGTGGAATTTTAATTTTTTTAACGAGGGCAATTATGCATTATAAAAAGTTTTTTTCGGCAGCTGCTTTAGTGACGTTGCTAAGCCTATCAAACTCTGCTTTTTCATCAGACCCTATTGGTCCAATAAGTGATGAAGAAACTAGCTACTATGTTCGTTTGCAATATAATGGTGAAGTTTTACCTTTTAAAACAAAGATTGATGGTGTTACATATAAATCAGGTAAGGACAACAATAGTCCCTTAAAAGCATCTTTTCTAGCTGGAGGTGGTGCATTTGGTTATAAAATGGATGATATCAGGGTTGATGTTGAAGGACTTTACTCACAATTGAGTAAAGATGCAGATGTAGTAGATACTTCTCCAGCAGTTGTAGAAAGTTTAACAGCATTTTCAGGACTAGTTAATGTTTATTACGATATAGCAATTGAAGATATGCCTATCACTCCATATGTTGGTGTTGGTGTTGGTGCAGCGTATGTAAGCAATCCTTTAGTAACAGAGGTTACTGGTGATAAAAAATCTGGATTTGGTTTTGCTTATCAAGCAAAAGCTGGTGTTAGTTATGATGTAACTCCAGAAATCAAGCTTTATGCTGGTGCTCGTTGTTTTGGTTCTTATGGTGCTAATTTTGGTAAGACAGCTAAAGATGATGGCGGAATCAAAGTTCTTTACAGCACTGTTGGTGCAGAAGCTGGAGTAGCATTTAATTTCTAGTCTATCTTTGTCTTATTATCCCAGTGGGTTTTTCTTGTCATTCAAGTAGCATGACACTGGGATCTAGAAAAAAGAAATGTGGATTCCAGTGTTTGAGCACTGGAATGACACATTATTTATTTAATGTAGTTTTTATCATTACACGCTAGCAGTTTTAATGCTACATTTAGGTGGCTGTTGTTAAGATCTCAACTAAATATAAAGTTATGCTTTTTTAATTAAAGCTTGAATTTTTTGCTGAAAATCAATATATTATATACATGGAGTTTTAATTTAAGTTATTATGTTGACCTCAGTAGCGAATTTATCTGTTAACAGTAGCACTAATCTCATGCAATATATTGCTGAAGTGCGAAAATTTCCTATGCTTTCCCAAGAAGAGGAAGTGCGATTAGCAAAAAATTGGCAAGAATACCAAGATATTTCTTCTGCTCACAGGTTGATTACTAGCCATTTGAATTTGGTAGTAAAAATTGCAATGAAATTTAAGAATTACGGGCTATTGTTGATGGACCTGGTCATGGAAGGGAATATGGGTTTAATGCATGCAGTGAAAAAGTTCAATCCCGATTTAGGGTTTCGTTTTTCAACTTATGCAGTATGGTGGATTGAAGCTTCAATGAAAGACTTTATATTAAAATCTTGGTCGCTTGTAAAAATAGGTACAACGCAAGCACAAAGGAGATTGTTTTTTAGTTTACGTAAAATAAAAAAAAGAATTTTGCAATACACAAACAGAGAAACTTTGAGTAACGAAGAAATAAAAGCAATATCAAACGAGCTTTCTGTATCTGAAGAAGATGTTGTACAGATGAACTATCGTTTGGCTTGTAAGGATCAGTCGTTAAATAATTGTATAAAAATAGGTGATGACTCTAAAAAGGAGTTACAAGATATGATTCCGTGTAATTTAGTCAATCAAGAACTAGCTTACCAGAATCATGAAGAAAAGGCATTAAAAGAAACAATTTTAAGCAATGCGCTGGCAAGTCTTAATGAAAGATCAAGAGACATTTTCATTAGCAGATATTTGTCTGAGAATGCTCAGACTTTGGATGAGCTTAGCAAAAAATATTGTGTTTCAAGAGAAAGAATAAGACAGCTGGCTGAGCAAGCGATGAGTAAGGTAAAACAATACATAAAATCAGAGAGTTTGAAACTTGGGTTACATGCGTAGTCTTTTCGTACTTCTAATATTTCTCTCAGCAGGTGCTCTTGCATCGGTTAATAACGTACAACTGAGCGAAAAATATAAAGATTGGTTTGTGTACACTGCATTGGAAGATGGTGAAAAAGTGTGTTACATTGTATCTCATCCTAAGAAAAAAAGTGAACATTATACAGCCGACCGCAAGCCGTATGTAATGGTCAGTTACGTTGATAAAAAAGCAGATGAGGTGAGCGTCACTTCTGGCTTTCAGTATAATAATGAGCCTGTAGTTCTCAATATCGATAAAAAAATTAAATATCAATTGCCAATAATACAGGGAAGTCTTGCGTGGACAGATGATACAAAAATAGACCAAGATTTGATTCTAAAAATGAAGCAGGGATTATCAATGGTAGTTAATGGAAAAGTAAAAACAGCAAATGTTGATGATACTTATTCCTTGCTTGGCTTTCAAAAAGCGTACCAAAAAATGCATGACTTATGCCATACAAAGTAAATTATTGATCACTAAAGTATAAGATAGGCTGTTTTGTCTCTCAGACAAAAATATGGATATCACTTTACATAGAATATGAATATCATTTAAAATATATTTTTGAGAATTAATATGTCAAAAATTGTAGATATAGGAATCAAAGAACAAAGTTCTGTGTGTGAACAAATGCGTTTTAGTGTAAGTCGTGCAAGCCTTTTAAATACGCTATCCAGGGTAAGTGGAGTGGTTGAAAGGCGCAACGCGATAGATGTTTTAGCGTGTATAAATATCAAAGCACAATATGGTAGCATAAAATTGAAGGCTACTGATCTTGACATTTCAATATTTGCCTCACTTACTGCAAATGTATCAGCAGAAGGAGAAGTGAAAATCTCAGCACATACTTTACATGACATAGTGAAAAAATTGCCAACTAATTTGGATGTCAGTTTCGAAATGAATAATCAAGGAAAATTATTGATATCCTGTGGAAATGCAAATTTTTCTTTACCGAACGTAGTTTCAAATAACTTCCCTGTTCTTGAAGAAGGTGATCATCAATACGATTTCACTCTACTAAGTGCAGATTTGGTAGACTTGTTGACTAAAACGAAGTTTGCTGTGTCGCTAGATGATACAAGGTATAATTTGAATGGGATATATCTGCATACAGATGAGCAATTTCTGTACTGCGTTGCAACTGATGGCCACCGTTTATCATGTATAAAAAGGCCTAAACCTGAAGATATCAACGGAGAATTTGGGGTGATCATTCCACGTAAAACTATCATGGAACTGTTGAAAGTATTGGATGATTGTAATGAGATAAATATAAAACTTTCAGATAGAAAAATCAAATTTACATGTGGTGAGTATATTCTAATATCAAAATTGATAGATGGAACTTTTCCAGATTACAAAGCCGTTATTCCAACGTCTCAAGATAAACAAATGATTGTTGAGAGTAGCAAACTTGCTAGTGTTATAGACCGAGTTTCCGTTGTTGTGTCCGATAAAATAAAATCAATTAAATTTTCATTGCAAGAGAATTTATTAACTCTACATTCAAATTCCCAAGAGTGCAGTGATGCAACTGAATCTATAGAGGTGGATTACGATGGAGCTCTTATGGAAGTAGGATTTAATTCTCGTTATTTGCTTGATGCTTTATCTTGTATAAAAAACAAATGTAAGGTCAGCTTATCAGATGGTAATAGTGCTACAATTATCACTGATGAAGATGATCCAAGTGCACTATATATAGTAATGCCAATGAGGACTTAAGCTAGTAATCTATCTTTACTAAGTATAAGCCGTGAGGCGGTGCAGTGATTCCAGCAGCGTTTCTTTTACATTGACTTAATATATTTAGCATTTTTTGTGGATTAGTTTTGTTTTTTCCAAATTCAACTAAAGTACCAACAATAATCCTCACTTGGTTATGTAAAAAGGAAATCGCAGATATTTTGATGTATATGTGACTTCCGTTTTGTACTATATCAATATCATCGATTGTTCTGACCGGATTTGTAGCTTGACAATCTTTTGAGCGGAAGCTTGAAAGATTATGTTTTCCAAGCAGGTGTCTAGCAGCTTCACGCATGATGTTTACGTCAAGTGGGTTAAATACTTGCCATACATAACCGATTTCCAGAGCTGCAGGAGCGTAGCGATTAATTATTCTATATTCATAATATCTTTTTTTTGCTGAAAATCGCGCATGAAATGCATCATCTACGGCTTCTGCACTAAGCACAACTATAGGAATCGCTTTTAAGTGATAGTTTATTCCATTTCTTATTCTGTAAAGCTCAAATTGCCTTTCCATATTGAAATGAGCAACTTGCCCTAAAGCATGAACTCCTGTGTCAGTTCTGCCACCACAATGCAAAGAGACTCTCTCGCCACTGAAGTTAAATATAGCGTTTTCTATAGTCTCTTGAATTGAGTTAGCAGAGTGTTGTTGTTTCTGCCAGCCAAAAAAACTACTACCATTATATTCTATCGTTATTTTGTATCGCACTACAAAGTCTATCTATCTTAATATAATTTAGGTCACTAACGTTCTTCGTTATTAAAAAACCCTTGGCAGATTGTTTACGTTCAATTACCATGGAAGTTATATAAGTTAATAAACGATCCATGGCAAACAACTCAGAAGAAAGAAATAATGATAAGCAAAAAGCACTAGATAATGCAATAAGCCAAATTGAAAAAGCATTCGGTAAAGGTGCAATAATGAAACTAAAGCAAAATCCTGTAGAAAAAATAGACACGATATCCACAGGGTCGATTGCACTTGATTCAGCTCTGGGTGTTGGGGGATTGCCAAAGGGACGTATAATTGAGATATTTGGCCCTGAGAGTTCTGGTAAAACTACCCTTGCTTTGCATGTAATTGCTGAAGCACAGAAAAAAGGAGGATTATGTGCATTTATCGATGCGGAGCACGCACTGGATGTTATATATGCTCGTAAACTTGGAGTAAACACCGATGATTTGGTGATTTCACAACCAGACACTGGGGAACAAGCGTTACATATCGTTGAGTATTTAGTATGTTCTGGTGCAGTTGATGTAATAGTTATTGACTCTGTTGCAGCACTAACTCCAAGAGCTGAAATTGAAGGAGATATGGGCGACCAGCACATGGGACTACAAGCAAGACTTCTAAGTCATGGGCTACGAAAGCTCACCTCTGCAGTTTCAAAAGCAAACTGTATATTGATATTTATTAACCAAATTCGTATGAAAATAGGAGTAGTATATGGAAATCCTGAAACTACCACTGGTGGGAATGCGTTAAAATTCTATACTTCTATAAGACTTGATATAAGAAAAGTTGGTGCGATAAAGGATAAGGAGAATATTACGGGTAATGAAACGAGAGTTAAAGTTGTAAAAAATAAAGTTGCTCCTCCATTTAGAGAAGCAAAATTCGATATAATGTACAATGAAGGCATATCAAAGCTTGGAGAAATAATAGATATAGGAACAAAACTTGGTGTGCTTGAAAAGGCAGGTGCTTATTATTCATATAACAATACACGTCTTGGACAAGGAAGAGAAAATGTAAAAAGCTACCTCAAGGCAAATAAAGAAATTGCAAATGAAATAGAAACAAAAATCAGAGATTTATTTAAAAATCACGATGATTCTATTGCAATAGAAGAGGAACGCGAACAACTTCTAGAAGAATCAGTATTCTAATCTAGATTAGGGTGAAGTTTTAGTATCCATTCAGATGCATGGCCAATGTGCAAATGTTGAAATCAGTGCTTCTTTTCTTGTCGCCTAAGTAGCCCTTTTGGTGTCATCCCAGTGCTTGACACTGGGATCTAATACCAATTCCCACTATGTAAAGAACAGATAGACAATAATGGGAAAGAAGTGATACTAGAGTAGATAAAATAGAGAGGTATAATGGCATTAAGGTCAAAACTGTTAGACGAAAAAGTTGTAAATTTGGCGAAAGAAATGTTAAAAAAGGTCAGAAATAACGCACATGTTTCAAAAAAGTTACAAGCGGTGATAGCAGGAAAAGAAAGTAGTATAAGCGCTGTGGCAAGAATATGTAAAATTTCAAGGACTGCTTTGACTGAATGGATAAAGCATCTAAAATTTGGTAGAGTAGAAAAATTATTTTCCCCTTCTCAGCGGCGAAGAAAAAGCAAATTAAACAAAAATCAACGTGAGCAAATTGAAATATGGGTAGAAAGAAATCCAAATATTACTATTAAGGAAGTGCAAATAAAAATCTCAGAGGAATTTGGCCTAAACATTAGCAAATCAACAGTGCATCGTGAGATACAAAGGATGAAGTTTTCTTATATAACACCGAGGCCAATTCACCATAAACAAGATAAAAACAAGCAAGAAGAGTTTAAAAAATACTTCAATAAAATAGTCAATTCCCACCCTGAAAAGGAGGTATTTTTTTGATGAATCACGATTTGGAACTCATTCAAAAATCGGACACGGATGGTTTAAAAAAGGGGTCAGAACGCAGGTTAAAATGAAAATTGGTAGACAAAATTTCTATATCTACAGTGCGGTAAATCCAAGAAGTGGTAAGAAAATTAGCCTACTTGCTCCATATGTAAACACTAATTGTATGAATATATTTCTGGAGCAGATGTCGAAAGATTTAGGCACGAAAAAAGCCTTTCTTGTAATGGATTGTGCAGGCTGGCATAGATCAAAAAGTTTGAAAATTCAGAAAAACATTACCATTATATACTTGCCTCCTTATTCACCAGAACTGAATCCTGTTGAGAGGTTGTGGCAATATATCAAACACAATACTTTACGCAACAGAGTCTACGATACCATAGGCTTACTTGAAGATGTTCTGTGTAATTTTATTGTCAGTATTTCCAGTGCTACTATTAAACGAGTTTGTAATGTTTCTTATTTGTTCGATTAGTAATGGAATTTGGTATAAGAAAATTCACAGGCAAACTATAGCCCTTCCCATAATAGTCCAAAAAAATCATAAGAAGGAAGAATCGACAGCATGACGAAAAGATGTGAATAGAGGAATGTTTTTCCTAATTCTGTTTTTTATAGCAAACCAATTATGCTCAATTTTGTTAAAATCTGGAGAATAAGGAGGTAGATATAAAATTTCTGCACCAACTCCTTTAGCAAGTTCAGTAATCTTATTAGACTTATGAAAAGTAGCATTATCAAGGATAACAGTTTGTCCAGGTTTCAAAATCGGTGTCAGAAACTGCTCAAACCATTTATTAAAGATATCCATATTGCAGTGGCCTTCAAAGGTTAACGGAGCAATTATTTTTCTTCCACTTAAGGCTGCAACCATGCTGATTCGCTGAGTTTTCTTGCCAGATTTTAGGGCATAAAACCGCTGTCCTTTCTGACAATATCCATAAGGGTAGTCTTCACTGCTATCAATGCCAGACTCATCTATATACACTAATTCTTTAAGTTCTTTTGTCGCTATAACCTTTGCAAATTGAGATCGCTTTTCCTCATTTCTTTCTTTGTATCCATAGGTCTTTTTTTCTTGTGAATCCTATATTTTAAGTGCTCGATGAATTGTTTGTCTACTAATATTGCCCCAAAGCCTAGCCATCTCTGACTGAGTTTTGCCACCTTGCTCATTTGCAAATTCGGCAAATGCATTCCAGTCGGTAATTTTATGGTTATAGCCCATGCTTCCAGGCTTTTTTGACTGAAAATCTCACGTTTTCTCACGTCTTTTCTTCCACTCATATAAAGTTGTTTTTCCGATCTTAAATCTCTTGGCAACAGTTTCTCCACTCTCTCCTTCATCCAACGCTTCCATTACCCTTTTCCTTAAGTCATAACTATATGCTACTGGCATCCTTACCTTCACTACTATAAATCTATATCTTACTCTTTTTGGACTATTATGGGAAGGGCTATAATTCGGTAAGCTTATGCTAAATTAATGAGCTTAAATGAAAAATTGGATCCCAGTGTCAAGCACTGGGATGACACCATTTGTTACGTAAATTGTCACAATGTTCGTATAGCTGTGTGTTTGCACACTGACTATTTGTTCCTATATTTTTGTCTATCTTATTTTGCTACCCTGCTGAACGGATACAAGTTTTATATTGAATAGGATGTCCTGTTCAATTGCTATATTTCACACTCTCCCAACTGAGTTGATAAAAGCTGCGATATCTCCTTGTAGTATTAGGTGTATATTTTTTGCTATTTTTTCCACTAAGAGGATAACATTATCAAAATTTTCAAATTTTGATAATACATAATCTGCTAAGCTTTTCTGACCTTCGGGCCTGCCTACTCCAAATCTTAAACGCCAATAATCGTTACCAATAAAGCTATCTATAGACTTCAGTCCATTATGTCCAGCAGAGCTACCACCTTTTTTTACTTTTATTCTTCCAAATTTTAAGTCAGCATCATCATGTATAACAAAAATGTTATCTAACGATAATTTGTAAAAATTTTTTATTTTTGCAACAGGAATGCCTGAATTATTCATAAACGAATAAGGCTTTATCAGTATGGTTTTATTATTATTAATTATGCCTGAGGTTATCAAGTAATCAGCTTTCTTAGAAAATGACTGAAAATTCCAATACTTGCAAATTGCATCAATAACTATGAAGCCAATATTATGATGAGTTAATTCATATTTACTACCAGGATTACCAAGCCCAGCTATTAAATGCACTACTCCTCTGTTTTTGTTTGAGACTCTTCAACATCACTATCAGCAGCAGAAATTGTCACAATGGTGAAATTTTCTTCCTCATGAGCTACAAACTTAACACCTTCTGGTAATTTTATATCATTGATATGTATAGACTGACCGATCATTTTGCCAGACAAATCAATTTCTATGACTTGAGGTATTTTCTCAGGAGAGCATTTGACAGTAATAGAACGACACAAAACATTAAGCACTCCACCTAATTTGATTCCTGGTGATTTACTTTCATTGATGAATGATAAAGGTATATCTATTTTAATTTCACTACCTTTATCAACAAACTGAAAATCAACATGTTGCACAGTATCCTTTACTACATGCCATTGAACATCACGAACAAGAGCATATTCTTTTTTCCCTGAAATATCTAGTTCTATTAAATGTGCAGAAAGAGCACCTGATTTATATCGTTTAGTAAATTCCTTTGCAGACAATGTCAAATTTACGTTATCATGCCCTTTACCATATATAACTGCAGGTATACTTCCCTTCTCCCTCAGAGCCTGCATCGCTTTCTTTTTTTTTACATCACGTAACTCTGCATTAATTGTTACCATTTCTTGCTGTGCCATCGATTACTCCTATTCAGCTAATCCTTTTTATATAATTTAATAATATAACATAAAAATATTTATTTCAAACTTCATTCTTTCACACTAATTCTTTGTGGAAAAATTTATTTAGATATATACTTAAGATTACGTAGTAATACCAATTCCCACTATGTAAAGAACAGATAGACAATAATGGGAAAGAAGTGATACTAGAGTAGATAAAATAGAGAGGTATAAATGTCATTAAGGTCAAAACTGTTAGACGAAAAAGTTGTAAATTTGGCGAAAGAAATGTTAAAAAAGGTCAGAAATAACGCATATGTTTCAAAAAAGTTACAAGCGGTGATAGCAGGAAAAGAAAGTAGTATAAGCGCTGTGGCAAGAATATGTAAAATTTCAAGGACTGCTTTGACTGAATGGATAAAGCATCTAAAATTTGGTAGAGTAGAAAAATTATTTTCCCCTTCTCAGCGGCGAAGAAAAAGCAAATTAAACAAAAATCAACGTGAGCAAATTGAAATATGGGTAGAAAGAAATCCAAATATTACTATTAAGGAAGTGCAAATAAAAATCTCAGAGGAATTTGGCCTAAACATTAGCAAATCAACAGTGCATCGTGAGATACAAAGGATGAAGTTTTCTTATATAACACCGAGGCCAATTCACCATAAACAAGATAAAAACAAGCAAGAAGAGTTTAAAAAATACTTCAATAAAATAGTCAATTCCCACCCTGAAAAGGAGGTATTTTTTTGATGAATCACGATTTGGAACTCATTCAAAAATCGGACACGGATGGTTTAAAAAAGGGGTCAGAACGCAGGTTAAATGAAAATTGGTAGACAAAATTTCTATATCTACAGTGCGGTAAATCCAAGAAGTGGTAAGAAAATTAGCCTACTTGCTCCATATGTAAACACTGATTGTATGAATATATTTCTGGAGCAGATGTCGAAAGATTTAGGCACGAAAAAAGCCTTTCTTGTAATGGATTGTGCAGGCTGGCATAGATCAAAAAGTTTGAAAATTCAGAAAAACATTACCATTATATACTTGCCTCCTTATTCACCAGAACTGAATCCTGTTGAGAGGTTGTGGCAATATATCAAACACAATACTTTACGCAACAGAGTCTACGATACCATAGGCTTACTTGAAGATGTTCTGTGTAATTTTATTGTCAGTATTTCCAGTGCTACTATTAAACGAGTTTGTAATGTTTCTTATTTGTTCGATTAGTAATGTAATTTGGTATAAGAACTATGAGTATTGACGATCAAGTAGTTTTTAAGATTTATAAGCCAACAAAAACTGCAACACAATCTGGCTTAGGTAATACAAAATTCTGGTACCTAAAAATTGAGCCTTGTTCTTACTATATTGAACCTTTGATGGGATGGGTTGGCTCAAAAGATCCCCAAAAACAGATTGTATTAAAGTTTGATTCTCTTGAAAAAGCAATATCTTACGCAAAGAAACACAACACAAAGTACACAATTGAAATGCCAAAAGATGTTAAAAGACTGCCAAAATCTTATGCAAATAATTTTATACTAAAGTAAATTTTATTGTAGTATGTTTACCTAAAAGCTTAAATCTAAGAACATATCTTGAAAGGACTTAAGTGGTTAAGCATATATTAAAGAGTTCTTGCAGTAAGGAGAGCACGCTCATACGTCAAGCAAATAATGTTTACCTAAAATTCTTTGACATTCGCAGCTTTCTTGGCAATCGTATCCCATTTTCAGTAAACAGTGATTCTTCTATATATTAGAAAAATTTTTATTTTAATTAGCGTTAAACAATAGGCGCCTATTGGTTTTTAGCTAAAGTAAAAGTCAAATATCTGGAATTCTGGACATAAAATCCTCCTGTGTAAAAAAGATTAGAAAAAATGCAGTGGACATACGACAGAGATTAAGTATACGTGTATACACTGAAGAAGACACACTACATTAATGAGTTTGATTGTTTAATAGAAAAAGTCTGCAGACAAAGATAGATTTTGAGCTCTTAAAATATCTCTAACTGTAATTAGAATCAGATTTGAAATATGCGCAAGCAATTTTTCATGTTAATATTTCAAATTAGGCCTCTTGCATAACTATATTAAAGGTTACCACTCCCTCATTATATATTTTATTGCATTAATAATTGTTATCTTCCCTTGTGCAACATTTGGCCTTGTCACTGACATCACTCGTTACCCTACTATTTTTTGCTTACCTCATCTTATTTTTTCCCTTTCAAGATAGGTTCTAATTGTTATTCTGGGTTTTAATACCAATTCTCATTATTAATGAACCAAATAAGAAGCATAGCAGAGTTGTTTAACCGTGGAAGGGGAAAGAGAGGTAATAAATTTACACAAAGCGCATTCAAGCAGAACAATTGTATCGTAGATTTTATTGCGTAAAATGTTCTGTTTTATATATAACCAAAACCTCTCAACAGGATTGAGTTCAGGTGAGTATGGTGGTAGGTATATAATTTCGATATTTTTAGGTGCCTTTAAATTTTTTGACTTATGCCAACTAGCGCAATCCATCAAGAGAAAAGCCTTTCGTATTCCTAAATATTGCGACATCTGTTCAAGGAATATATTTATACAATCAGTGTTGACGTTTGGTGCAAATAAGCTAAAATTCTCTCCATTTCTAGGATTAACTGCACTATAGAGATAAAAATTTTCCCTACCTAATTTTACCTTAACCTGTGTCCTACTGCCTTTTTTAAACCACCCATGTCCAACTTTCGAATGTGTACCAAACCGTGATTCATCGAAGAAAAATAGCTCTTTTTCAGAATGCATGACAATAGTTTCATTGAGGTTTTTTTTTAAACTCCTCTTGCTTGTTTTTATCTTGTCCACTATGAACTGGTCTTGGTGTGATATATGAGAATTTCATTCTTTGCATATTACGATGTATTGCGGATTTGCTGATATTCAAACCAAATCTTTCTTGGATTCTTATTCTCATTTCTCTAATAGTAATATTGGGGTTTTCCTCTATCCACAACTCATACCAAATTCCATTACTAATCGAACAAATAAGAAACATTACAAACTCGTTTAATAGTAGCACTGGAAATACTGACAATAAAATTACACAGAACATCTTCAAGTAAGCCTATGGTATCGTAGACTCTGTTGCGTAAAGTATTGTGTTTGATATATTGCCACAACCTCTCAACAGGATTCAGTTCTCACTTTTACCCACAACTTTGAGAGGTCATTATGCGAGGCATAACCATGCTTTCCCTGAGGTTTTCATAACCACGCCATAGAGTCATAGTTCCTGGTAAATTATCACTTTTTCTATTCATAAATCCACCTAATTTTCCTAACCAAATAATAGCTTGTTTTATGTTTGGAGGTTCTTCTGGCAATTTGGCTACTTTATGCTCACGTATGTAAAGGGTTTTCCACTCTTCATTACTTAAAACCTTAGTACAAACCTCCATAGGATTCGATAAAGCGATTTTTGTTAAATATAAAATATTAAATGCAATAATGCTCTTTATAGCGATTAATTTCTCTAATCTTTCTTTTGTAGCTAAACGAGAGCTTTCTACCTTACATCCTGATTTTAAAATCCTAAAATACTCCTCGATTTTCCATCTTAGCTTATACCAATTTATCCTTTCTATAGCATCTAAAGTGCTATTAACTGGTACATTAGTCAGCAAAGTCCAATCAATAGCTTCTACTCTTTCAGGAGGATTTGTTTCTTTGGCACTTACTACATATATAGCGATTTTATCACTTATTTTATGCTCTGTATCTTTCGATCCATAAATGTAAGGAGATCTGATAGGTATATAGCCTTTCATATACCTGACTTCAATGTTAGCTTTTCTTGAGATCTGGTATTTATTTTCAGCAACATTCAAGACAATTTCCTTTTTTACAGGCAGTTGAGTTATACGTGTTTGCAAATCCGTTTTTCCCCCTTCAATACAGATGAATTTCCTATTAGTTCGGTTGCGGATTACATAAAAACTGTCCAATGATTCAACAGTCCATAAAAACTTAAAAATATCTGCTTCCCTATCACCAATAGTAACAAGCTGTACACCTTCTGCGAGGTTATTTAGGGTTTCTTTTAGTGCCGCTATCCACTTATAGCTTTCTTTCTCCTTTATAGCAGTACGGTATTTCCTGTTTGCTTTTTCTTGGGCTGTTTCTTCCCTGATAGAACGTGCCCAACACTGTTGAGAAGATAGCCCTAAAGGTAATCCGTCTTTGTTAACCATTAAGTTACTGTGCAATAACAAACCCTTTTTATATTTTGTATAGGCTTTAGAAATACTACCTAGACCCTTAGTCTTTATATGAGAGTCAAAATCCAAATAACTTGTATCTTGAACTGAAAATACCAGCTCATTTCCTTTTATCCTTTCCATAGTTTCTTTATAATGGGAAGAATAAATTTCCTTAGCTTCAAGCTTCTCATTGCTAAATAATCTGTATGCACCTTTAGCTTCTTTCCATCCTACACAGCTTTGACTAATTGACCCAGACGCCTTATTCTCTATTAAATAGCTTGTTTTAATAAGTCTTGTATTAAGCCTTACATCTCCCAGATTAACATGTCTCAACTCTTTTTCTAGCCATTTATCTCCTAAGCCATCAGCACATTGTACATTTCTATTTACTTCACACATTTTTACCTCATCTTAAGTATATTTTTCTCTATCTTACTTGCTTTTTATACTTGTGGGTAAAAGTGAGGATTCAGTTCTGGTGAATAAGGAGGCAAGTATATAATGGTAATGTTTTTCTGAATTTTCAAACTTTTTGATCTATGCCAGCCTGCACAATCCATTACAAGAAAGGCTTTTTTCGTGCCTAAATCTTTCGACATCTGCTCCAGAAATATATTCATACAATCAGTGTTTACATATGGAGCAAGTAGGCTAATTTTCTTACCACTTCTTGGATTTACCGCACTGTAGATATAGAAATTTTGTCTACCAATTTTCATTTAACCTGCGTTCTGACCCCTTTTTTAAACCATCCGTGTCCGATTTTTGAATGAGTTCCAAATCGTGATTCATCAAAAAAATACCTCCTTTTCAGGGTGGGAATTGACTATTTTATTGAAGTATTTTTTAAACTCTTCTTGCTTGTTTTTATCTTGTTTATGGTGAATTGGCCTCGGTGTTATATAAGAAAACTTCATCCTTTGTATCTCACGATGCACTGTTGATTTGCTAATGTTTAGGCCAAATTCCTCTGAGATTTTTATTTGCACTTCCTTAATAGTAATATTTGGATTTCTTTCTACCCATATTTCAATTTGCTCACGTTGATTTTTGTTTAATTTGCTTTTTCTTCGCCGCTGAGAAGGGGAAAATAATTTTTCTTCTCTTCCAAATTTTAGATGCTTTATCCATTCAGTCAAAGCAGTCCTTGAAATTTTACATATTCTTGCCACAGCGCTTATACTACTTTCTTTTCCTGCTATCACCGCTTGTAACTTTTTTGAAACATATGCGTTATTTCTGACCTTTTTTAACATTTCTTTCGCCAAATTTACAACTTTTTCGTCTAACAGTTTTGACCTTAATGCCATTTATACCTCTCTATTTTATCTACTCTAGTATCACTTCTTTCCCATTATTGTCTATCTGTTCTTTACATAGTGGGAATTGGTATCAATTCGTTCAAGTTGACTTTGGTTCAATATAGTTTTTCTACAGCGTTGAGGTGGAGCAAATAATTTTTCTTCTCTTCCAAATTTTATGTGCTTTATCCATGTAGTAATTGCCTTTCTCGAAATGCAACATATTTTTGCTACAGCTGTTATACTGTGCTTTTTTGCTGCAATTACAGCATTTAGTTTTTTTGCAACATACGCATTATTTCTTACTCTCTTCAGCATCTCTTTTGCTGATTTCACCACTTTTTCATCCAATAATTTTGATCTTAATGCCATCTAAACCTCGCTATTTTACTTACTTCAGTATGGCTTTTTTCCATTATTTTCTATTCGTTGCTTGAAACGCTAATTCTGGATTAAAAAGAGAATAGAAAAGTCAGGAGAGTAGGGTAAACTCAACAAATAGAAAAAAATAGATGAGGTTACCCATGGAAGATATAACAAAACTGTTTTGTCTGGTCGATGATTTTTGCAGAGATATAGAGAAAAATTTTGCAGATAAACTACTGCCAAACGGTAAAAACCCACAAGAGTGCCAGAAATTACACATTCGGAAATTATCACAATAATCCTCCTGTATCAGCAATCTCCCTGTGAAAATTTTAAGGCTTTCTACCTGCATTACCTAACATTGCTCTACAAATCAGAGTTTTCGAAGTTGCCTTCATACACTAGGTTTGTTGCTCTAAAGCCCAGGGTTTTGTGGCATTTAGCCATGCTATTACAGTGCCTTTGCGGATGGTCAGAACTTACTGGAATCTCATACATAGATACAACTCCTATTGCAGTTTGCCATGCAAAAAGAATATCAAGAAATAAGGTTTTTGCTGGAATTGCAAAATTAAGCAAGAGTACATATGGCTGGTTTTTCGGCTTTAAACTACATTTGATAATTAACGAGAAAGGTGAAATTCAAGCTTTTACGCTTACAAGAGGTAATGTTGACGATAGAGAGCCTGTAGCAAACCTAACTAAGAAATTAACCGGTCTTTTGTTTGGTGATAAAGGCTATATTAAAAAAGAGCTTTTCCAAGAGTTGTTTAACCGCGGTTTGAAACTTGTTACCAAGGTGAAAAAGGGGATGAAAAACACATTAATTTCACTACATGAAAAGATTTTGCTGAGAAAAAGGTCGATCATTGAGACGATTTTTGGCTACCTCAAAAATAGACTTGAAATTGAACATACTCGCCATAGATCTCCCGTTAATTTCTTGGTTCACATCTTTTCTACTCTCATTTCCTATTCCTTGAAATCCAAAAAGCCTTCCATTTCTTATACTTTCTTCCTTCCTTAATCCAGAATTAGCGTATTAAAAACATCCATATTACAGTGGCCTTCAAAGGTTAATGGAGCAACTATCTTTCTTCTACTTAAGGCTGCAACCATACTGATTCGTTGAGTTTTCTTTCCAGATTTTAGGGCATAAAACCGCTGTCCTTTCTGGCAATACCCATAGGTTCAGTGTTATCAATGCCAGACTCATCTATATACACTAAGTTTTCAGGTTCTTTTGTCGCTATAACCCTTGCAAATTGAGCTCGCTTTTCCTCATTTCTTTCTTTATACCCGTAGGTCTTTTTTTTCTTGTGAATCCTATATTTTTAAGTGCTCGATGAATCGTTTGTCTACTAATATTGCCCCAAAGCTTAGCCATCTCTGACTGAGTTTTACCACCTTGCTCATTTGCAAATTCAGTAAATGCATTCCAGTCGGTAATTTTATGGTTATAGCCCACGCTTCCAGGCTTTTTTGATTGAAAATCTCCCGTTTTCTCACATCTTTTCTTCCACTCATATAAAGTTGTTTTTCCAATCTTAAATCTCTTGGCAACAGTTTCTCCACTCTCTCCTTCATCCAATGCTTCCATTACCTTTTTCCTTAAGTCATAACTATATGCTGCTGGCATGCTTACCATCACTACTATAAATCCATATCTTACCTTTTTTGGACTATTATGAGAAGTGCTATATATATTGATACTGACACAAAAATCCTTTAATTAAATTTCTCTCGCCTTAGCTTACACGATCCTCATTTTGAAATAAGTAATAATTTATTATAGTCTTGATATTTAAACATTTTGTATCTGCTGTAATGATTTCACTTCCAATTTGCTATTCTTTACATATTGAATTGCAAGCGCTAACGCTTTACTCCCAGAAGCTGTGGTGCTATAAGCTATATTTTGCAAAATAGCAGTTCTCCTGATATCTTTGCTATCTGAAACTGATTTCACACCTTTTGAGGTATTGATTACTAGATTTATTTTTCCATCTTTGAGCATATCAACTATGTGGGGTCTGCCTTCTCTCACTTTATTTACAGCTTTTGCAGCAATGCCGTTATTGTTCAGATACGAAGCTGTGCCTTTGGTGGCATATATTTCAAAACTCAGTTCTTTCAACATTCGTGCAACAGTCAATATATACTCTTTATCATCATCTTTTACTGAAATCAGAGCTGTTCCTTCTGTTGGTAACTTGTATCCTGCAGCCATGTGCACTTTTGCAAGTGCAGCTTCGAAAGATGAGTCAATTCCCATCACTTCTCCTGTTGATTTCATTTCAGGACCAAGTAAAGTATCAACTCCTGCAAAGCGGGTAAATGGAAAAACAGCAGCTTTAACTGCAAAATGATTGAAAGGCTTGTTTTCCTGATTCAAAATTTTATCCAAAATAACCTGAGTGGCAAGCTTTGCAATAGGAATATTGATTACCTTGGAAATAAAAGGAACGGTTCGACTAGCTCGTAAATTTACTTCAAGTATGCATACATCACTCTCTTGAACAGCAAACTGAATGTTTATCAGACCTTTCGCTTCTAGTGCAAGAGCTATTCTTTCAGTTTGGAGCTCGATCTCTTTTATTACTTCGTCACTCAATGTGTTTGTCGGTATTGAGCATGTTGAATCGCCAGAGTGGATACCAGCTTCTTCAATATGCTCCATGACCGCTGCAATGAAAACTTTTTCCCCATCACACACAGCATCAACGTCAACCTCAACTGCATTGACTAAAAATTTATCAAGAAGAAGCGATCCGTGTTCAAAAATTTTGGTTTGATTCAAGACATACTCTTTAAAGCTCTGAGTATCATGTCTAATCGACATAGACTGACCGCCGAGGACATATGATGGCCTAACTACTAGTGGAAACCCCACCTTTTCTGCGTTGGTTAACGCTTCTTCTACTGAATGGCAGATAGAACTTTCAGGTTGTTTTAAATTAAGTTGCAAAGCAAGGTTTTTAAACCTCATGCGATCTTCTGCAAGGTCAATAGAATCAAACGAAGTTCCCAGAATTTTGAAACCTCTCTCGTTAAGCACTTTGGCTAACTTTAAAGGTGTTTGACCACCTATTTGAACTATTACACCAACCAGTGTGCCATTTTCTTGCTCTTTGCTTAGTATTTCAAGCACATCCTCTGCAATCAGTGGGGCGAAATATAAACGATCAGCGGTATCATAATCAGTTGAAACGGTTTCTGGATTACAGTTAATCATTATTGTTTCATACCCCATTTCTTTGGCGGCAGAAGCTGCATGTACGCATGCATAATCAAACTCAATACCTTGACCAATGCGATTTGGACCACTTCCTAAAATGACAACCTTTTCTCGGTCAGAAACATCTGCTTCGCACTCCATTCCCTCTGTCATCCGAGTAGCTGACACTGGGATCCATTCTTCCTTATCTCTAGTCACACGCTGGATTGTGTTACTCTCATAACAGCCATACATATAAGCAGTGCTCGATTCAAATTCAGCTGCACAGGTGTCTACACGCTTATAAACTTGTTTAATGCCAAATTTTTTTCTTATTTCTTCAATTTGCTCTACTTTCTTATTGCTTAATTTTGCCAATCTTGCATCTGAAAACCCCATTTTTTTCAGCTCTAACATTTCATATGCAGTCTCAGGAAGGCCGTTTTCCTTTATTTTTTGTTCAGCTAATATAATTTGCTGTATATTCTGCAAAAACCATAAGTCATATCCTGTAATCGAATTTATTTCTTCTATGCTAATTCCGTGACGCATTGCGTCAGCAGCAATCAGTAATCTGTTTGGCAGCAATTTTGCTAATTGAGATTTAACATCCGTGTCTTCAGAAAACACTTCATCAAGTCCCGTGAGCCCTGTTTCAAGTGAGCGAAAAGCTTTCTGTAGTGACTCATTAAAAGTGCGGCCTATAGACATTACTTCTCCCACTGATTTCATGGAGGTTGATAGTTCACAATTCGTCCCCTTAAATTTCTCAAACTCAAATCGAGGAATTTTAGTGACGATATAATCAATCACTGGTTCGAATGCAGCAGGTATAACTGGAGCACAGTCATTACATATTTCATCGAGCGAATAGCCAATAGCAAGTTTAGTTACAACTTTTGCAATAGGATAGCCTGTTGCTTTCGAAGCAAGTGCAGAGGAGCGAGAAACCCTTGGATTCATTTCAATTACAACGAGGCTTCCATCTTCTTTAGGATTCACTGCAAACTGAACATTTGCACCACCGGCGCTAACATCAATTTCTCTTAGCACTGCTATAGATGCATTTCTCATTTGTTGATATTCAGCATCACGCAGAGTCAAAGCAGGAGCAACTGTGATACTATCTCCGGTGTGCACTCCCATTGGATCAATATTTTCTATTGAACACACTATTATACAGTTATCCTTGCAATCACGGATAACTTCCATTTCATATTCCTTCCAGCCCATAATTGATTCATCTATCTGAACTTCATTTATTGGTGAAATTTTTAGAGCACTTTCTGCAATATTGAAAAACTCCTCTTTATTGTATGCTATGCCGCTACCTGCACCACCAAGGGTGAATGATGAGCGGATGATTGCTGGTAATCCAATGTAGTCCAAAGCCTCTTTTATTTGTTCTTGATTTTTTATAATGATACTTTTGGGGTATTTCAGTCCTATTCTATCCATGGATTGGCGGAATAACTCTCTATCCTCTGCTTTTTTTATTGCTTCTCTATTTACCCCTATTAATTCTACGTTGTATTTGTCTAACACTCCATCATCTGCAAGTTTTATTGCGCAATTGAGTGCTGTTTGCCCGCCCATTGTTGGCAATATTGCATCTGGCATCTCCTTGATTATAATTTTCTCTATGATTTCAGGCAGTACCGGCTCAATATAAGTTGCATCAGAGAATTCAGGATCTGTCATTATAGTTGCAGGATTGGAGTTAACCAAAATGACTTTATAACCTTCACTTTTTAATACTTTACAGCTTTGCGTTCCGGAATAATCAAACTCGCATGCCTGACCTATAACTATTGGACCTGCTCCTATTACTAATATAGATTCTATATCTGTGCGTTTTGGCATAATTACAATAATAGTTTCGTCTCAAATAATGTTACCAATCTTTCCTGTATATGTGAATTTTTATTAAACCTATTAGCTAACTACTTTTAGGCTTGACGCATCACTGTACGAAAATTGCAATTTGCGTGGCAGATTCCAGTGCTTGACACACAGCTGTACAAACATTCATTTTTGAAGGTAAATTGCACAGCAAATGATGTCATTCAAGTAGCTGACACTGGTTCCTTTATGACGGCAGTGCCCAGAGGTGTCATCCCAGTCTGGGATCCAGAAAACTTAACTTTAAATAAGTGGCCGCACAATAAAGACTAGATTCCAGACTGGAATGACACCATAGAGGCACTGGGATGACATCCTTCCTAACGCTAATTCTGGATTAAGGAAGGAAGAAAGTATAGGAAATGGAAGGCTTTTTGGATTTCAAGGAATAGGAAATGAGAGTAGAAAAGATGTGAACCAAGAAATTAACGGGAGATCTATGGCGAGTATGTTCAATTTCAAGTCTATTTTTGAGGTAGCCAAAAATCGTCTCAATGATCGACCTTTTTCTCAGCAAAATCTTTTCATGTAGTGAAATTAATGCGTTTTTCATCCCCTTTTTCACCTTGGTAACAAGTTTCAAACCGCGGTTAAACAACTCTTGGAAAAGCTCTTTTTTAATATAGCCTTTATCACCAAACAAAAGACCGGTTAATTTCTTAGTTAGGTTTGCTACAGGCTCTCTATCGTCAACATTACCTCTTGTAAGCGTAAAAGCTTGAATTTCACCTTTCTCGTTAATTATCAAATGTAGTTTAAAGCCGAAAAACCAGCCATATGTACTCTTGCTTAATTTTGCAATTCCAGCAAAAACCTTATTTCTTGATATTCTTTTTGCATGGCAAACTGCAATAGGAGTTGTATCTATGTATGAGATTCCAGTAAGTTCTGACCATCCGCAAAGGCACTGTAATAGCATGGCTAAATGCCACAAAACCCTGGACTTTAGAGCAACAAACCTAGTGTATGAAGGCAACTTCGAAAACTCTGTTTGTAGAGCAATGTTAGGTAATGCAGGTAGAAAGCCTTAAAATTTTCACAGGGAGATTGCTGATACAGGAGGATTATTGTGATAATTTCCGAATGTGTAATTTTTGGCACTCTTGTGGGTTTTTTACCGTTTGGCAGTAGTTTATCTGCAAAATTTTTCTCTATATCTCTGCAAAAATCATCGACCAGACAAAACAGTTTTGTTATATCTTCCATGGGTAACCTCATCTATTTTTTTCTATTTGTTGAGTTTACCCTACTCTCCTGACTTTTCTATTCTCTTTTTAATCCAGAATTAGCGTTCCTAGTGGACTCAAATCACAATGTTCATACAGTTGTGGGCTTAACGGTATCTTTGCAGATACTATGGTAATTTATTCGGGAGATTTACTTAATGGCAAGATTTGTCCTGATATACTGCAGTCATCAGAAGCCAACTCTACGAATTTATTTGTTAACTTCTCAGGCGATACTAATTCAGATATATCTTTTCCCGAAAATGCTTGCTTATACATTTCACTATCGATAGGCCCTTCCGAATACACGGCATTTATGCATAAGTTCGTATGCTTTGTCTCAGATGCATATATCTTCACCATTACTTCTAGTGCAGCCTTACTTGCAGCATATGGTACCCAATATGGATAAGAGGAAGGAGAAAGTGTTATCTCTGAGGTCATGAATATCGCTCTTCCAGCATTAGACTTTTTTAGTATCGGACCCAAATTTTTTAGCAAGTACCAACTGGCAGTAAAATTTGTATTCATTACGTTCTGTAGATCTTCAAGCTCACAATCATGAACAGAGCTCAACTTACCTAAAATTTCAGTGCATGTAATCAGTATATCAAGTGTTCCAGATTCTGATAATTTTGGGCTTTCTATCATATTTGCCAGTTTTTCTACGTTTTCAAAGTCTAAAAGATCAAGCTGAATTAGTTTCACAGAGCCTTCTTTAAGCTCTTCAATTTCGTTATACAATGGCTTGAGATTATCAAGAGATCTGGAAATCAGAATTACACATGCACCTTCTTTTACAAATCTTTTTGCAACAGAAGAGCCTATTCCACCTGAAGCTCCGGTAATTAAAGCTATTTTACCTTCTAAGTCACCCATTTCTTTCTCCTTAGCAAGATCCATTGAAATATTTTAGCTGAAAATTAAATTTTGCTCCATATATAAAAATCAAACTTAGCACATAAAAAAATAGTAACGATACTACCACACCACCTAAGCTTCCATATATCAAATTCAGTTGGTCAAAGGAAGCTTTTAAGTATTGCTTGAAAGCTGAAGCAGAGATCGTCCAAAGAATAACAGCCACACAAGATCCGGGAAATACGTCCGATAAGTTTTGTTTTATGTTTGGCAATGTGAAATATAGCCAAGATACTATAGTAAAAAGCACAAACTCAATAAGTAAATATCTAGTATAACTTAGCCCTTGGTAAGAAAAATCAATTAACATTGGCACTAATGTAAAAAATACTACAGTCAGAGTTGTAACAAGCGTAATTACTAAAAATTGTAATATACTGAGCACCCTTCTCCATATATAAGGCGATGAAACCGGAACTTTATAGGCCTTATTCAATATCGTTCTAAATCCTTCAATTGTCGATGAGGCAGTCCAAACAGCGCCTACAATTGCCAAGGTTAATAAGCTTTGCGGAGGGCCTGATATTATCTCCCTAATACGTGGCATCAAAGATGATAAAATATCCTGTGGCATGTTATCAATAATAAATGCCCAGCCGACATTGTATTGATCTAAGAAATTTGCGAACGTTGATGCCATGGCTATTAAAACAATAAGAAAAGGAAATATTGATAACAGGATTAAAAATGATAGATACCCTGCATGCTCCACTCCATCATTATAAATTGTGTCAATTAAAGCACGATAAAGGCAATAAACGATACTATAAAATTGCTGTAGCACTTGTAATATAAATAAACTAAGAAAAGTATTCTAAATGAAATAAAGCATACTTTTAAGCAAAAAATCCTCACCGTTTACTTAAATTTAATCAAAGTGAAGAATAATCCAGCGTTGAATACGGAGGCATAATGAAAAACTTTCTTCTACTTGTAGCTTTAATTCTTTCCTTTGCGTTTGATGTACATGCTGATGAAACATCAGCAGTGATATGTAAAATAGTGAGCTATACTCACAGTTTGGGTGGACCAATGATCACGATAGTGATAATAGGTGCAGCATTGCTTGCAATATTTGGCAGAATGCCGTGGCCAGCACTTTTTGCACTTGGTGCATTTACTGCTGTGTTTTTTGGTGCTCCTGCAGTTGTGAAAGCAATAACAGGAAAAGATGCATGTACAACTAGTAGTACAACCCCAACTTGCCCTAGTGGTCAAACATGGGATGCAGCATCAAATAGATGCCGCTAGGCACTAAAATTTCAGAAAAACATTAGCAAATGGTGCTTCTTTAAGGAGCACCATCATTGCACGAACTTGTGATTTGAGAGCAATTTTTGCCAGTTCATCCAAGTACTGGTTTACTTTGTGACGGTGTCATCCCAGTGCTTGACACTGTGATCCAGGAAATTTGATTGGATATTAAGTTTATGAGCATAGAAGTAGCTAATTTTATGTTAAAACACAACATTTTTGATGAGGCTGTATTAAGAGATGGATCCCAGTGTCAGCTACTCGGATGACACCATTTGCTACGCAATTTACTTTCAAAAATGAATGCTCGTACAGCTGTGTGTCAGCTACTTACATAACACCTCTCGAAAATTACTTTAGCTACAAATATTAAAAAATTTACCAAGCAAAAAAAGCAAAAAAGTCCCCGTGTAACGAGTTTTAATAATTTATAGCCCTTCCCATAATAGTCCAAAAAGAGTAATACCAATTCCCACTATGTAAAGAACAGATAGACAATAATGGGAAAGAAGTGATACTAGAGTAGATAAAATAGCGAGGTTTAGATGGCATTAAGGTCAAAACTGTTAGACGAAAAAGTTGTAAATTTGGCGAAAGAAATGTTAAAAAAGGTCAGAAATAACGCATGTGTTTCAAAAAAGTTACAAGCGGTGATAGCAGGAAAAGAAAGTAGTATAAGCGCTGTGGCAAGAATATGTAAAATTTCAAGGACTGCTTTGACTGAATGGATAAAGCACATAAAATTTGGTAGAGTAGAAAAATTATTTTCCCCTTCTCAGCGGCGAAGAAAAAGCAAATTAAACAAAAATCAACGTGAGCAAATTGAAATATGGGTAGAAAGAAATCCAAATATTACTATTAAGGAAGTGCAAATAAAAATCTCAGAGGAATTTGGCCTAAACATTAGCAAATCAACAGTGCATCGTGAGATACAAAGGATGAAGTTTTCTTATATAACACCGAGGCCAATTCACCATAAACAAGATAAAAACAAGCAAGAAGAGTTTAAAAAATACTTCAATAAAATAGTCAATTCCCACCCTGAAAAGGAGGTATTTTTTTGATGAATCACGATTTGGAACTCATTCAAAAATCGGACACGGATGGTTTAAAAAAGGGGTCAGAACGCAGGTTAAATGAAAATTGGTAGACAAAATTTCTATATCTACAGTGCGGTAAATCCAAGAAGTGGTAAGAAAATTAGCCTACTTGCTCCATATGTAAACACTGATTGTATGAATATATTTCTGGAGCAGATGTCGAAAGATTTAGGCACGAAAAAAGCCTTTCTTGTAATGGATTGTGCAGGCTGGCATAGATCAAAAAGTTTGAAAATTCAGAAAAACATTACCATTATATACTTGCCTCCTTATTCACCAGAACTGAATCCTGTTGAGAGGTTGTGGCAATATATCAAACACAATACTTTACGCAACAGAGTCTACGATACCATAGGCTTACTTGAAGATGTTCTGTGTAATTTTATTGTCAGTATTTCCAGTGCTACTATTAAACGAGTTTGTAATGTTTCTTATTTGTTCGATTAGTAATGGAATTTGGTATTAGATAGGAAAGAGTGAAGAGCTCGATAAACAAATAGATAATATAGAAGAAAGTAGAAAAGCTGAAGAAGGAAATTTTAATTTTGAACCTGTCAGATTTCCTAATAAGTTAGGAAATATTAAAACACTTGATTCACAAAATAATTATAGTCCAAAAAGTAAGAAAGATAGTATTTCATCAAATCAAAAAGTATTTTTGTTTACTATTATAGTAGCTTCTGTGTTAACAACTATTATTATAGCAGTTTATTATTCAACATTAGCAGCAGCAATAGCTTTACTTGGTTGTATGTGGCTAGTATATAATGATGTGTTTAAAAAAACAAATGGCCCTAATTCTACATTAGAGGAACCAAGAGAAGAAAAGATACCCATTCAGGTAATGGAATCAATTTAAACTCCATTCAAATTAATATAAAAAATAGCAAAATACGGGGTAGCACAACAACACCATGAACGGCTAAAGCTACTGGATATACTTATTAATAACTAAAAATAAGAAGCTAATTTGATAACTATTATAATCTAGATATGACTCCGCGAATATAACTACCTGCCTTATAAAACTCTTTAAATAACTAACCTAAGCCCTATAATAATGAAAGCTTCTACTTGGACCTGCTACATTTACACTTTCCATACTACTAGATGGTGGTGCTCTCCGTAGTAACATTTCCTTAATATCTTCGTTTGCATACTGCAGAGGAGTTATGCCTCTTTTATCAGGAAGATTAAGGTTAGCACCATTTTCTACAAGAAACCTCACTATCTCCAAGTGACCATTTTTAGTAGCATAATGTAAAGGTGTTAAGCCAGTACCGTTTTTGGGATTAAGATTAGCACGGTTACTTACAAGTAATTTTACCATATCTAAATCTCCTCTCATAGTAGCCTTGTGTAAAGGGGTATTACCGTATTTATCACTAGCATTTATCACAGCTCCTTTTCTGATAAGAAATTCTGTTATCCCTAGATATCCTTTAGATGTAGCTTCATGTAAAGTAGTCCAACGATTATCAATCCTTCTAGTGTTTATATACTGTGTGATACCCTTTTCTTCTACAAGGTACTTTACCATATCTAAATTACCACTGCTAACAGCTAAATGAAGAGTAGTTCTACCTCCTATATCTTTATCATCAAGACTCATTGCTCTCTCTTCTATAAGGTATTTTGCTACATTTAGATGTCCTTTTTCCAAAGCTGGAAATAGGATAGTATGATAATTTTCATCTTTGGTATTAACATCAGCACCTTTTTCCTCTATAAGATATTTTACTACGTCTAATTTACCGCTACAGCTAGCACCTTGGAGTGGAGATCTACCTTTATCGGTAATAATATTAATATTTGCATCTTTATCTACAAAATATTCTACCATATCTAATTTACCTTGATTAAGTGTAGCAAGGTATAAGGGAGTCCATCCACTTTGATTAGGAGTAATAAAATCTACACTTTTCTCATCTACCAGATATTTTACTGTATCTAATTTGCCAGCTGCAGCAGCACAATATAAAGGAGTCCATCCATCATGATCAGGAGTAATAAAATCCATATTTTTCTCATCTATCAGATATTTTACTGTATCTAAATGACCACCTCCACAGGCATAGTGTAAGGCAGTACGACCTTCATTATCTACCACATTATTATCGGCTCCCTTATCTATAAGAGCTTTTATTATTTCTGTTTGACCATTTTGAGCTGCAACAAGTAAAGGAGTCCTCCTATATTGATTTGCTTTATTAACATCAACATCTTTATTTATTAGAGCTTTTACTATATCTGCATAACCACTCTTAGCAACTAAACCTAGCAATGTTTGGTAATCATTGATATGACCATAATTAACCTTAAATAAGTAATTTATATCAAAGGATGCTTCTCTCCACTCTGCATATATGCTTGAATCTGCTATTCTTAACTTATCTTTTATTTTTTCAATGACATTATTTGAATTTAACTCATTATCAGCATTCATTACATTTAATATTTCTAACCATTTTTCGTATTTCATAATTTTTACTCCAAATTTTTATAGTAATTCAATATAAGTATCTTATAAAGGAAGATTTCCATAGCTCCTACTTGGACTTGCTACATTTACACTTTCCATACTGCTAACGCTAATTCTGGATTAAGGAAGGAAGAAAGTATAGGAAATGGAAGGCTTTTTGGATTTCAAGGAATAGGAAATGAGAGTAGAAAAGATGTGAACCAAGAAATTAACGGGAGATCTATGGCGAGTATGTTCAATTTCAAGTCTATTTTTGAGGTAGCCAAAAATCGTCTCAATGATCGACCTTTTTCTCAGCAAAATCTTTTCATGTAGTGAAATTAATGCGTTTTTCATCCCCTTTTTCACCTTGGTAACAAGTTTCAAACCGCGGTTAAACAACTCTTGGAAAAGCTCTTTTTTAATATAGCCTTTATCACCAAACAAAAGACCGGTTAATTTCTTAGTTAGGTTTGCTACAGGCTCTCTATCGTCAACATTACCTCTTGTAAGCGTAAAAGCTTGAATTTCACCTTTCTCGTTAATTATCAAATGTAGTTTAAAGCCGAAAAACCAGCCATATGTACTCTTGCTTAATTTTGCAATTCCAGCAAAAACCTTATTTCTTGATATTCTTTTTGCATGGCAAACTGCAATAGGAGTTGTATCTATGTATGAGATTCCAGTAAGTTCTGACCATCCGCAAAGGCACTGTAATAGCATGGCTAAATGCCACAAAACCCTGGGCTTTAGAGCAACAAACCTAGTGTATGAAGGCAACTTCGAAAACTCTGTTTGTAGAGCAATGTTGGGTAATGCAGGTAGAAAGCCTTAAAATTTTCACAGGGAGATTGCTGATACAGGAGGATTATTGTGATAATTTCCGAATGTGTAATTTCTGGCACTCTTGTGGGTTTTTACCGTTTGGTAGTAGTTTATCTGCAAAATTTTTCTCTATATCTCTGCAAAAATCATCGACCAGACAAAACAGTTTTGTTATATCTTCCATGGGTAACCTCATCTATTTTTTTCTATTTGTTGAGTTTACCCTACTCTCCTGACTTTTCTATTCTCTTTTTAATCCAGAATTAGCGTTATGAGCACTGCAATTAAAGAAATGCATAATATTGCGTATTTCCTGTATAATATTGCAATCAGAATTAGTATAGGTGAAAGCAAGAGAAAAATAGATATAGTGAAAGCACAGCTTGGTTCAAAATTTAATGAGAAATAGGTTAAAATTCCTGCACACTGAAAAACAGGGAACCACAATATCAAGTTATATTTTTCATTGCACAGATTGTTATGTATATAACTTATAGCAATTCTCATTATTAATGAACCAAATAAGAAGCATAGCAGAGTTGTTTAACCGTGGAAGGGGAAAGAGAGGTAATAAATTTACACAAAGCGCATTCAAGCAGAACGATTGTATCGTAGATTTTATTGCGTAAAATGTTCTGTTTTATATATAACCAAAACCTCTCAACAGGATTGAGTTCAGGTGAGTATGGTGGTAGGTATATAATTTCGATATTTTTAGGTGCCTTTAAATTTTTTGACTTATGCCAACTAGCGCAATCCATCAAGAGAAAAGCCTTTCGTATTCCTAAATATTGCGACATCTGTTCAAGGAATATATTTATACAATCAGTGTTGACGTTTGGTGCAAATAAGCTAAAATTCTCTCCATTTCTAGGATTAACTGCACTATAGAGATAAAAATTTTCCCTACCTAATTTTACCTTAACCTGTGTCCTACTGCCTTTTTTAAACCACCCATGTCCAACTTTCGAATGTGTACCAAACCGTGATTCATCGAAGAAAAATAGCTCTTTTTCAGAATGCATGACAATAGTTTCATTGAGGTTTTTTTTTAAACTCCTCTTGCTTGTTTTTATCTTGTCCACTATGAACTGGTCTTGGTGTGATATATGAGAATTTCATTCTTTGCATATTACGATGTATTGCGGATTTGCTGATATTCAAACCAAATCTTTCTTGGATTCTTATTCTCATTTCTCTAATAGTAATATTGGGGTTTTCCTCTATCCACAACTCAATTCGTTCAAGTTGACTTTGGTTCAATATAGTTTTTCTACGGCGTTGAGGTGGAGCAAATAATTTTTCTTCTCTTCCAAATTTTATGTGCTTTATCCATGTAGTAATTGCCTTTCTCGAAATGCAACATATTTTTGCTACAGCTGTTATACTGTGCTTTTTTGCTGCAATTACAGCATTTAGTTTTTTTGCAACATACGCATTATTTCTTACTCTCTTCAGCATCTCTTTTGCTGATTTCACCACTTTTTCATCCAATAATTTTGATCTTAATGCCATCTAAACCTCGCTATTTTACTTACTTCAGTATGGCTTTTTTCCATTATTTTCTATTCGTTGCTTGTATAGCGGGAATTGGTATGAGATAGACAGTATGCGTATATTTATGTTGTTGGTATTGAAATCTCCTATGATCTATTTTGATTTTGATATTTTACCTAAGGAAGACAAAAAACTTGGTGAGATTCAGACTAGCCAGGGCTTTTTGGTTGCTGAAAATGACAAGACAGGTCGCGACTATGACGGTACAACAAATATTGAGAATGCTATAGTTGCTGTAAGTGATGCTGGTAAAGTAAAGGTTACGGAATTTTATAATGAGATAAAGCATAGATTTTAAAAGCATTATCCTACTCTCCGATCATCACCGCATCACATTTATGCACTAATGGAAAATATTGAATATAACAGTCCTATTAATGAGGTTCTTCCTACTTCTGATTATACAAGTCTTAGCGAACATCTTAATAGATTACAAGAAGAGAAAAGATTGCTTATAAAAGAAACATTTGGGTTTAAAACCAATGGAGGAGAAGTTGATATTCAATATGACAATAGCTGGACGAAAAACAAGGATGAATTGTATACTAAAGAAGAGATTGCAAGAATAGATAGTGATACTAGGGTTGTAACTAGTATGCAAACTAAATCAGTATCTAGCTGTGAATACATGCATAGAGGCTAGATAAAAAAGTTATAGAGTGATATGTGTCGCTTTATAATTATATAGAACATTATTAAACAAAAGTTGACTTTTTCGGTTGTTGTGGTAATCCGTTAATTATGTCAGATATAAATAACAGTTCTACAATCTTTTTGCTGTCAAGTGCCGCTGCTCTGATTTTTGCATATGTGCTAGAGTATTTCTTCAATATGCTACCATGCAAGTTATGCATATACGAGCGAGTAGTTTACTATGTTACAGGGCTACTTGCAGTTGCGTACATGTTCAAAGACAACAAAATCCTAATCTATGCGATGTTTTGCAGCTATCTCATTGGTGCAATAATATCTTTTTATCATGTAGGTCTTGAACTCCACTTATTTCATGATGTTTTAGGCTGTACAGAGCAAGCAAGTGGTAAGGTTAGCATAGAAGAGCTAAGAAATAATCTATTAAACCCTAACTACTCTCCGTCTTGTGACAGACCTCATTATATTTTTGGTGTTTCGTTAGCAACATGGAATCTTATTTATCTTATAGTAGCTCTATTCTTATCAGGTAAAATGTATTGTGGAGAAAGAAATAAGGTACAACAGTAACTGGTATAGACGCTGTACTTGTGCGTTACTTGGTGCTGTCCGTAATTTAAAAATTTGGCAAGTCACACCCACTGATTCTTGCACAGCTGTACGAACATTATGGTTCAGCATGCCAGTGCCCTCTTTCTTGTCATCCGAGTAGCTGAAACTGGAAGTGCAGCTATCATCCAAATAACCTTTCATTCTTATGAAAGCAGCCTATTTCTTGTCATCCCAGCGCCCAGATACTGGGATTCAGTTTGTCCATAGTCTCACCAAAAACGTTGTATTTTAGCATAATTTTGTGCTCATACCAATTCTCATTATTAATGAACCAAATAAGAAGCATAGCAGAGTTGTTTAACCGTGGAAACGCTAATTCTGGATTAAAAAGAGAATAGAAAAGTCAGGAGAGTAGGGTAAACTCAACAAATAGAAAAAAATAGATGAGGTTACCCATGGAAGATATAACAAAACTGTTTTGTCTGGTCGATGATTTTTGCAGAGATATAGAGAAAAATTTTGCAGATAAACTACTGCCAAACGGTAAAAACCCACAAGAGTGCCAGAAATTACACATTCGGAAATTATCACAATAATCCTCCTGTATCAGCAATCTCCCTGTGAAAATTTTAAGGCTTTCTACCTGCATTACCTAACATTGCTCTACAAATCAGAGTTTTCGAAGTTGCCTTCATACACTAGGTTTGTTGCTCTAAAGCCCAGGGTTTTGTGGCATTTAGCCATGCTATTACAGTGCCTTTGCGGATGGTCAGAACTTACTGGAATCTCATACATAGATACAACTCCTATTGCAGTTTGCCATGCAAAAAGAATATCAAGAAATAAGGTTTTTGCTGGAATTGCAAAATTAAGCAAGAGTACATATGGCTGGTTTTTCGGCTTTAAACTACATTTGATAATTAACGAGAAAGGTGAAATTCAAGCTTTTACGCTTACAAGAGGTAATGTTGACGATAGAGAGCCTGTAGCAAACCTAACTAAGAAATTAACCGGTCTTTTGTTTGGTGATAAAGGCTATATTAAAAAAGAGCTTTTCCAAGAGTTGTTTAACCGCGGTTTGAAACTTGTTACCAAGGTGAAAAAGGGGATGAAAAACGCATTAATTTCACTACATGAAAAGATTTTGCTGAGAAAAAGGTCGATCATTGAGACGATTTTTGGCTACCTCAAAAATAGACTTGAAATTGAACATACTCGCCATAGATCTCCCGTTAATTTCTTGGTTCACATCTTTTCTACTCTCATTTCCTATTCCTTGAAATCCAAAAAGCCTTCCATTTCCTATACTTTCTTCCTTCCTTAATCCAGAATTAGCGTTGCTAGAGGGCGCAAGGTTTTTCAGCATTTTTGACAACTCAGTTGCAATATCTCTGTGTTTATTAGCTATAGCAACTTGTAGCAATGTATGGCCTTGATCATTACGAGCATTGGTAACTGCTATGAAATCATCTGCTTTCAAACTACGTAGCTTGCTAATAATTTGAAGATTACCTTTTTTTACACCTTCAAAAAGCTCATTAGTGAAACTTAGTAACTTTCTAATGTCATCATTTTTAGCAAGATCAAGAGGTGTTTTACCTTCCTTATTTTTGATGTTATAAACTGCACCATATTGCAACAGAGATCTAGTAACTTCTATATTAGAGGCAATATGCAATGCTGAGGTTTCACCTGCAGTTGTTTGTGTATTAATAAATTGACCTAACTTATCGGAATATTTATTTTTTACGTGAGCTAATAAAATCTTAACGGCTTTTGTGTTTCCTTTATTTGAGGTCATATGTAAAGGTGTGTTACCTTTGTTAGTAACTAAAGTAGGATCAGCATCATTATTTAAAAGGATATTCGCAGTATCTAAGTAACCCTTAGAAATAGCCCAGTATAGAGGAGTTCCGCCGTTATTATCCCTAGCATTGACAATTGCTTTTTCCTTTTTAAGACATTGTTCAGCTTCTATACTCTTTCCTTGTTTTACAGCTTCAAATAGTTTTTCTACTAAATTAAGTAGGTTTCTAATCTCATTATCTAGAACAGGCTTTAGTTGTGTAAGCTGTTTGTAGTCAGGTAACTTCGGAACAACGTTAAATAACGTACCCCTATACAATAAAGCTTTAATTATTTCCAGCTTCCCCATTTTAATAGCCAAGTGCAGTAGAGTTTCACCTTGTTTATTTTCTATATTAACAGCTGCTCCACTACTCAGCAAAATATTAGCTACACTAATGTGACTGTTTCGAATTGCAAAGTACAATGGGGTATTCTTACCATTAGTTAGGGAATCAATGTTAGCTTGATTTGCTAATAAAACCTTAACGCTTTCTAAGTGACCTTCCTCTGCAGCTAGGTGTAGTGGAGTTGCATTATCTCGAGTGACAGCATCAATAGTTGCTCCATTTCTCAACAAAGAAGTAATGACTTTGGAATAACCTTTAAATGCTGCAAAATGTAATGGTGTCCAATTATCTTCATTGCCTTTGGCATTAACATCGGCACCATTTTTTAGTAAAATATTGCTGCTATGTGAAGTAGTGTAAAACCATTTTCTTTAACTTGATAGTTAACATCTGCTCCACTATCTAGTAAACCTCTAACATACTCTTCCTCACCACTTACAACGGCGCGGTATAAAAGTTCATCCCTATCCCTATAGAGAGGACTCACTTCTGTTTCCTTATTTTGTTCACAATTTGCCTTTGAGACTAGATATAGATTTTCTAGTATTACATCGAGACTAGGATGACTAGTGGAATGATTGTTTAAAATAGAAAGAGCCCTTTCAAGCAACTCCTTAGCTTTGTTATGATCACCTAAAGACCCATAAGCACTACCTAAATTTCCTAATGTTTTAGCTACTTCAAAATGATCTCTGCCATAGTGTTTTTCAAGAATACCTAAAGCCCTCTCAAGCAACTCCTTTTTTTTATGATGATCACCTAAATCCCCACAAGCGTTACCTAAGTTTACTAATGTTTTAGCTACTTCAACATGATCACTGCCATAGTGTTTTTCAAGAATACCTAAAGCCCGCTCAAGCAACTCCTTTTTTTCATGATGATCACCTGAATCCCCACAAGCGTTACCTAAGTTTACTAATGTTCTAGCGATTTCAATATGATCGTTGCCATAATCTCTTTCTTTAATATCTAAAGCCCTCTCAAGCAACTCTTTTGCTTTATTAGGATTACCTAAATCCCTATAAGTGGCACCTAAGTTTGTTAATGTTCCAGCTACTTCAACATGATCGTTGCCATAATCTCTCTCTTTAATATCTAAAGCCCTCTCAAGTAACTCTTTTGCTTTACTATAATCACCTAAATCCCCATAAGCGTTACCTAAGTTTACTAATGTTCTAGCTACTTCAACATGATCGCTGCCATAACATCTCTCTTGAATATCTAAAGTCCTCTCAAGCAACTCCTTTTGTTTGTTAGGATCACCTAAATCTCCATAAGTATTACTTAAGTTTCCTAATGTTTTAGCTACTTCAACATGATTGCTGCTATAACGTTTCTCAAAAATAGGTAAAGCCTTCTCAAGCAACTCTTTTTGCCTTTTATAGTTTCCTAAGTCATAATACCCATCACGCATCAATTCTATTAGTTGTTCGACGTAATCTTCTACTTTTTGTTTATCTTCAGTTTTTTTCATCAACCAATTATCAAGATATGATAAGAGAGCTTCGCAATGTGGTAGCAATTCACGCTTCTTTGCCGAGTCTTCTGATCTATCACTACAATAAGGAAAATTTCCCTTTAATAAATTAAAAGCTTGATCTATAGTCTCTTCTGCCTTACCTTGCTCGTCCAAGTACAATCTTGTTACCTGCTGTACTAACCTATGAACACTTAATACTACTTGCTCTTGTTCTACATTAACAATTGAATATTGCTTTAATAATCCAATTGCAGATCCCAACTCTTCTTTATTGCTTCGTAGACTTAAAAACATTTTTGTAGAAATATTTTCAGGTGCAAGATAAGCTATCACATTAATAATCTCTATGGCTTTATTTCCATTCTCCCTTTTTTCTACAGCATCTAACTGTACCTTCAAAGCTGTAAAAGTTGCTTTAGTATAGTTGTCATCACTATCTTCTGGAAATGGAAAATTAAGCAATTCTCTTGTTTTACCTTCATATCTCTGTAGGTAATCATTAATCGTAAATTCCAAACCTACATTTCTTAATTCCTTTTTCTTTTCTCTTATGTACGCTACTACTTGTTGTAATGCTAAAGGAAAATATTGAAGCGTTTCTGCTAATTTTATTATATCTTCATCTTGTTTACTATTTTCCATCCTTAAAGCTTTTTTAATAAACTCTATCGATTCTGCTTTAGTAAATGTATTCAATGAACATATCTTTACATGTTTTGGCCATTTTGTATTACGAGACGTTACCAAAATATGTGGTTTATTCATATTCTCTGGTAAAGAAGGTAAAAACTTATCTATTCCATCATCATCTTCTCTTTGACTTCTATATTTCTCAGCATTATCAAAAATAAAAAGACTCTTTCCCTTAGAAAAGAACCTATATACATCTTCAACTATAGACTTTATATCTTTTTCTTTTCCATCTCTATTTTTTAGACTAATTCCTAACTTATCACATGCCAATCTACGAAAAGACTCTGAAAGAGTGTTATGATTTTCAGCATTTATCCATATAACCTTGTTATCATAATCTCGGCTGTACTCTCTAATGTATTTCCTCGCTAACTCGCTTTTTCCTACTCCACCAAGACCACTTATTGAAACAGATTGTGATACTATAGCACGGCCACCATTCATCATTGCTTTATGTAAATTATCTAGCTGTTCAATTCTTCCGGTAAAAGAACTTACTGGATCTCTGACGTTAAATAAGATAGGCAGTCCTCTTTTTGCTTCTTCAAAAAATTCTTTTCCTTCTTCATATGATAAAAACCTTCCTCTTTCCTTTTCCTGTAGCCACCTTAACATTGTTATAAAGAATTTATTATATGTATTCTCTGTTGTAACTAAATCTAAGTCTTCACCTATTTCGCTTTTGATAATTTTGCCTAGCTCTTCTTCGTTAGGTTGATTTACTGCAAATACTAAGTGGTTGAGGAAGTCTTGTATTTCTTCGTCACTAATTAGATTACCATGTTTCAAGTTTGTGTCCAGTATTGGCTTTAACTTTGAAATAAGTCCTTGATTAAAGCCATATCTTTTACTTGCGCTATTCTTAATATCAAGAATACAATCAAGACCTTCTATATTTTTAACCTCTATTCCATTTCTTTTTAGGTCTGGCAAATCCAAACCAATGTTAGTACATATTATTACGTCTTCTATTATACCATCTTGAAATAACTTACTCTTCTTAGCATCTCTGTAAGAAAAGAAATATTTGACTAAATTGTAGTTATTATCATTTCTTCCAAGTAAATCATCTAATGTAATCTTCTTAGATTGATCTAACTTATGTTTCGCCTGCAATAGACGATACTTTATTTTACCATCTTCAACGTATTGAAATACCAGATCATCAAACTTTTCAGCTTCTTTTACTTCTGTAGCTAAACGAAAGGAATATTGATTAGAAACACCACGGTAAAGAAAGAGCATTAACAACTTTAACTGATAAATGTTACCGTGTACTGGATTAAGTCTTTTACTTGTTTCTTGGAATTGTTGTTTAGTAAGCATGTTTTGTATCCTTTGTTTTATAATAACTCTAATTGTTCAGAAAATTAGTAGGTTTACTTGACCATACTAAATCATAAGATAATGTGATATTACACAGAACACTTTCCAGCGCAACAAAATTTATAGCTTTTAAGGAATATAATTTGATTATCAATAATATTGAAACTAAAATATTTCAAAATATACCTATCTCTACTGTCAAATTAAATCCTTTTATTGACTTGTTTACTCTATGATTATCTCTAAATTATTGAAAAATACCCTATATTGTAGAGAAATAGAGAGATTAATTAATAAATTATGTAAAAGTAGAGAGTTTTTATGAAAAATAATTGAAGTAGAATTCTCTATTTGTTTTGACTTAAAGTTCTCTATTTTTGAGGGATTTTCTTAATTTTATGTTGGAGATGGTAAGTGGTTTGTTGTGGTGGATTGGTGGACCTTACCGTACTTTTCGAACTTGCTCTCCATTCATTTATGTAAAATAGTTAAAAACACCTAAATTGTACACATTCTTGGTAACTTTACTCAACATAAAAATCCCTATGTGTTTGAGAATTTGAGAGAAAAAGTTGGTAAAGTGAGTCAATAAATGATTTTTCTTTGATACTTCCATTCACATTTGTGTTGCATTAAAAAACATTTAAGCTATCTTTACCGAAATTGGCATTACGCTATCTATCAAAAACTTAACAATGGGGTTCTATGTTCAACCAAATCTTTCAAGAAACCAGGATAAAGCGTTTTAGACGTTCTAACGACTATGATAACCGATATACCTGGCAAAATCTAGAAGATGAAACTGAAAAAGGAAATTATCAGTACTGGTTACAACAGCGTGATATTGCTGATATTGCAAGGACTTCATATCAGTATGACCAGGGATACGATAAGCAAGGTAGACAAACTCAAAGTGAAACCATATTTGAAATCTGTGATTTAAATACCTTAAATAATCAACTAGCACAATTTAAGGGTTACGTAGATAATGACGAGCAGAGGCCTCTAACTTTAATTATCAATTTGGGGGCAGGACATTGGGTTACATTAATTGTTCAAAATAAACTAGGTCATTACTACGCATATTATTCTGACTCATTAGGACATAAGATTCAGGAAAATGTTGAATCAGTCCTGAGGAACAAAATTAGTGCTAACGTTAACATATTTGATTTAAAAATCGAGCAACAGGTGGATGGTCATAATTGTGGAATATTCTCATTGTTAAATGCTAATAAGATTAATGAATTATTAAAAGATAATAAGCCTTTCTACGAGGTAGATAGTGCTATAAGAGGAATGGAAAGTTCTAGTGATTTTTTGGTGGGTATGCGTAGGTCTTTTTCAGAGGAATTAAAGAAAGATTCTGAAAGACTTAAAACTAATATAAGAGATTTTGCATTAGGTCATAATATAGATATTAGAGAAATAAGTGATAGTGATATTAATCAGCCAAGTCAATCAAACTTAAAAAATAGTCAAGAACTGGGTCAATTGTTCCGTAGGGCTGTTGAGAAAGATTACATAAGAATTGCTTCATTTGCTGTAAAGATTGGAGTCAGTAATGATGTCATTCAAAATCTTAGCGATGATGAAAAGGAAAATTTAAAAAAGCATATAGAGAAGCATGATCAACAATTTTTCCGAGATCATCAAGAAATCATAAATCTTCTGAAAGTTGAAGCAAGATCTGCATCAAGTAAACAACAATCAAGCAATACCTTAAGACAATACAAAAACAGAGAAAAACCTTTGGATCCACCTAAATCAGATCAACAACAGTCAGGAAGTAGAATTGAGAGATCTGATAGTCAATATGCTAATCAAGGAAGTAGTCAAACTGATAGTCATCAGTCTGGATCAACTCAACGGCCGGAAACCTCTAGTCAAGTTAGTCGCGCTGATACCGGTATAGAAGATAGAATAAGAAATAGAAAAATAAGTATTAGCAAAGGGTTATTAATTGCATCAGAAAGTGGTGATTATAAAAAAGTAGAGCAACTTATAACAGAACAAGCAGATATTAATTTTCAAGATCAAGAAAGAAAGACGGCTCTACATTATGCAGTCGAGGGTGGTAAGTTAGAAGTTGTTAAGTTGCTTCTAGATAACAAAGCAAAGATAAATATTGAAAGTAAGCTCAAGAAAACACCTTTACAGGTTGCTCTTTCTCTTCTTCCGGAAATAGTGCCAAATGAAGTTAATGATAATCTGGAAGTTGCTATATGTTTGTTGAATAGAATATCAGATATTAAGGAGTATCAACAATCCTTTGATAAGAAGGAAATACTAATACAATATGTAAACAAATTTGTTTATCAGAATGGTGTAGACTTAGATAAATTTTTGTTGCTTTCGCTTCTTTTACCTGAAGAGGAATTTAAGGACAAATATAGAAAACTTTATTCTAATCAAAGTAAACCTGTTGATGAGTCTGGAAAAGTTTATATAGAAAGAAAAGACGTTAATTATAAAAAAGTAACAAGTCTTTACCTCAATGTTCTCTCTGAAGTAAAAGGCTTAATAGAAAGGGGAGATGTAGATAGACTTAAAAACTTGAGTATTCTCATTGCTAGTATAACCAAAATAGAAAAAAAGACTCTTCTAGAAACTATCTTTAATAAAGAAGATAATCCTATCAAGGATACTAATTTGATCATCTTAGCTTGTAAGCACAATCAGCCTGAAATTCTTAAGTATCTACTTAGTATAGAAGGAAGTGATCTTCTAAAGAATTTATCTGATTATATTAATAAGCCCACGATAAACCCAACTGATACAGATGGGGAAAATCATAATGCGTTTTATTATGCTATCCGTTCAGGCAATGTTGAGCTTCTTGAAGTACTGATTAAGTGGCCAAATAATTTTTTCTATAGTTTACGCTCAACAAAATTAGGTGATTTTTTATCTAGAAGCTATAAAGAATTAAAATTAAGAAATGTAGAAATATCCGAAGTAATACAAATTTTTGTTGAAGATTTATTAATACGTGAGCGTTTTTTTAGTATTACAGCTAATACGGCGAATTTAATAGTTAGTAAAAATATTCAGGGTGTTCCTTCTGAAAAAGTTGATAACGCTTATCAACAAATAAACATTATTCTTACTGCTATAGATGATTTTAACAAGACAATAAGAAATGTGGATGAGATAGGTATAAATTCATCAAAGGTTTTATTTATTGCACGATTCATTGCTCAAAATATTCGTATATTAAAACGACAGTTAAAATCAACTTATGAAAAAATTCAATGGGAAGAAATTGAGTTTTATTTATCTCGCTTTGCTTCTCTTGATAGTATACAAAGAGAAAATCTTCAAGGTTATATGATTGAATTTGCTGATAAGCTTAAGAGCACTTTTGGTTATAGTAATAGCCTCAAGGATAATGACGTTAATAACATAAAGAATAATATAAAAAGTTATATTAACAAAGAAGAATACAGAAATCGTGTAAAAATTTCTGGCCTTGAATCTCTATACACTAATTATGAATTATTAAAAGATGCATATTCTTTAAATCGAATGCTTCAGTACATAGAATTAGCGCTGTCAGTGAATACAGAGGAAATATCAGGTCAATTGATTATTCAAAGGGCTTTGCAGGTAATTGGTGAATATATCAAGAATACTCCATCATCACCTCATTTATCAGAAAATACAGAAAGGACTTTGGTTTTAATGGGTGAAAGTATAATAAATGAAATAGCTCCATCTTTACGGGACAGGTTGTCTCATCCTGAGTGGATCAATATATTGATTGCAAAGAAATGTATTGAAAAAGAGGTAGACATTTTTACTAATGTCCAAAATGATTTAAGGAGAGTTCAAGCAATATTTATCCAGCTTCTTTATAATATTAAAATTGTGAGGATTAGAGATTGGTGCAAAAAAATTATTAGTAACAATAACCCTGAAAAAGCTAAAGAACTAGCCGATGAGTTTAGTGATTATATCAATCGTAAAGGATATGAATCAAAAGAAATTACAATGCGTAATACAGGTGGGTTAAAAAAAATCGAGGATTTAATTGAAAAAATACGTCAAATTACTGACTTAAAAACAGATAATGAAGATCAAACTATTGAACCTCTTTATACTCAAATCTTGACAATGGAGGAGGAGAATAAAAAACTTTTTACTGAGATTAGTAATATTATCGAGTCAAAAAAAAATAAGATACAAGAAATAGAGATCAACCATTATAAAGTTGTAGAGATTGTTGACAGTTTGATCCGTGAAGTTAGGGAAAGCTTGATCAGAAACGATAACAGTGATTTCAAAAAAAGAGCCCAAAAAACTCTTGAAGTAATAATGACAGGAAGAGAAAGAGGAACAATGGATGATGAGCTAAAAAAAATCAATGACTTGATTGATAAAATTTCTAAAAACAATAAAGGACATAACAAGTACAAGGAAATTGTAAGCTTAGCTTCTGAAATCAATTATATTATTAATTTAGAAAATTCCAAGATTAGAGGAATTAATGTATTTAAAGAAAAGTTGGATCCTCCAGAAGTTGATATTTCTAGTAAGGTAGAAGCTGAGCTAGATGATGTTATTGATATATTTAGAAGTGAAATAAAAAATGACAAAAAGTATCAAGAGCTAGTATCAAAATTAGAAAATCAAAAGCAAACTTATAGGACAAAATTAGAACTAATTGGTCACTTTGAAGACAAAATCAAGCTAACACAACAAGAATATAATAAGTTAGTTGCCAAATTAAATGAATCAGTAGACAAAAAGAAAAAACTATCTGGTTATTATGAATTAAAAAAAAGTTATGACAAAAGAAAAAATTTGATGAAAAAAGCACATGATCACTACGGGGATTTCTTAGATGGTAAAAAAGACTTTAATAAACTTCTTAAGTCACTTAAGTTACCTAATCACGAAAAATTATTGAAAAGTATTTTTGATGAAAAAAAAGGCTTACTTCAAGGTTGTACTAATGAATCACTGTTACACAATGTTCTTGATGATATTAAAGTTCTATTAACAAATGAAGAGTATGAGGAATTAATAAAAGAACTAGAAAAGAAAAAAGATGCTCATAAGGCACAACAAAAATTAATTGATTTTTTTGAAAATAATAGTGCGCTAGAAGAAGGAGAATATGGGCAATTAGTTGATAGATTAGATACAACATCTATAAACAAAAAAGAACTAAAGGAGCTCTATAGTCCTGTGAGCAAAGCTATTCATGAAGTGAAAACATTAACTGATAATTATGGAGCTTTTATCAAAGCTGTTACGAAAAAAGAAGTAAATATAGATGAGATTTTAAGTTCTTTTATCAAGTTTTCTAAAACACTTCAATTAGAATCTGACAGCCAAGAATTATTAAAGAAGATTTTTACAGAAAAAAAAATTAAAATTCTTGAAGATTATTTTAGTGATAGATTGAACTCTCTGAAAGAGAGATTGGAGAATGTGGGTTATGGTTCAAGGCATGAATTGATATCACACTATAAACAGGACAAAAAATTGCAAGCAGAAGTGGAAATCCTTTTGCTTAATTTAGGTAAAATATTTTCAAATATAGCTCAGTTTTCATCAAAGAATGTAGAAGAAAGTTTTCTATTCTTGGACGGACAATTTCCAATTCTAACAGGTATTTCATTACGTCATTATTTAGCGCATGGAGATGCTTTAATTGACTCATTATACTGTGATCCAATAATAGCAGTTATTTCTAATGCCATAATATTTGTTAAAGAAGGTGAATCAATAATTGCGCTCAATAAGCTTGTTAAAGATAGTGAAATGAAGAAATACCTTATCAACAAAGTTAGTAATAACCTAATAGATAAATTAAGTAAAGAAGGACTTCCTACTAACTTACAACAACATAAAGGATCTATAACTGCACTACAACAATCAGATCATTGGATAGATTATCTAACAAATATGTTAAATAATAGGCAAGGTAATATTCTTGTCGTTAAATCTGATGTGGCTGATAGTTATAATCAAAATTTAAAGTTGTTTGCTTATCAAGATGAATTGTTTGATGCTGTAAAACAAAGTGACAAGCAAGCGATTGAAAACTTCCTTAAAACTGGAGGGGATATTAATATTAGGAGTGGTAAGTCATGGACACTATTACATGTTGCTTCATATAAGGGCTATAATGAGATTGTTAAGATTTTATTAAACAATAGAGCTCAGATTGATGCTGTTAATAAAGATGGTCATACAGCATTACACTTAGCTGCATATTATGGACATCATCTTGTTGTTGAAACTTTATTAAAGAATGGAGCTCAAGCTAACTCTATTAATAGTAAGAAAGATACACCATTGCATTATACAGCGCTACGTAGTCATAAGATAGCTACTGAAATTTTATTAAAGCACGGGGCAGATGTTAATGCTAGGGACAATAATGATCGGACGCCGGTATATAATGCTGTGTTTAGTGGTAGCTTGAACATCATCAAACTTTTTGCAGAAGAAGATTTTAATGTTGATGTTTTTGATAAGGGTGGTTTATCTCTATTACATTGGGCAGCTTTATCATTATATAATGTTGAAACTATCAAATATTTACTTGAAAAAGGTGCAAAGATTGATGCTAAAGCTAAGAATAGCATAACTCCTCTACATCTTGCTGCTGGTTACAAAGGAGTTATTGCTAACGTCGAAGTTTTATTAAGCAATGGTGCAAAAATTAATATTAAAGATAATGATGAGTGGACTCCTCTACACTGTGCTGCTAGTAGAGGTCATGAGCAAATTGTTGAAGTTCTCTTAAAGAATAATAAAGATATTGTTAATGATAAAGATAAAATAGGATGTACACCATTACACTATGCAGCTCAAGGTGGGCATAATAGAGTTATTAAGATATTACTAGAAGGAGATGCAGAAGTTGATATTCAAAATGGCTATGGTTGGACACCTTTACACGTAGTTGCGTCATTTGGTGCCTTAGATGTTGTTACAACTCTTACTCAAGAAGGAAAGGCTAATATTAATATTCCTGATTATGATGGTAAAACTTCTTTACACTTCGCCGCTCAATATGGCAACGTAGGTATTATCGAGCTTCTTGTAGATAATGATGTAGTTAGTATGCCTGACAAGGGCGGTAATATACCGTTACACTATGCAGCGCAAAATGGTCACGCAGATGTTGTTATAGCTTTACTGAATTATATAGACAGAAAACTTCCTACTAAACTTGTAGAACTTGTTGATAATAAAAATGATCAAGGTGTTACACCATTACATTTTGCAGCAGAAGGTGGGTATAAAACTACTGCTGAAGCTTTATTAAGTAAAGGTGCCGATGCTAATATCGAAAGTGGTTATGGAAATACCCCTCTACACATAGCTGTTTTGAATGGAAACTTAGATATGGTAAAATATCTTGTGGATGAAAATGATGCCAAGGTTAATAGTAAAAATAATCTTGGTAGAACGCCATTAATTTGCGCCACTTATACTCAGCATTCTAAATTGGTTTCAGGTCTAGAAATAGTAGAGTATCTTCTGGGAAAAGATACAGGTTTATTAAATGTTCCTGATAAAGATGATAGAACTCCTCTACATTGGGCTGCTGAAGAAGGTAATACTAAGGTTGTAAGTATTTTGCTAAAAAAATTAGCAGATAATTTTCAAAGCATTGGTGTTAATACTCCTGACAAATATGGAAAAACTCCTATATATTTAGCAGCTTATTATGGTAACTTAGGTATTGTTAAACTGCTTATAGAAAACGATGCTGATATTAATATCGTAGTTAATGTTCCTGACAAGAATAATAGGACACCATTACATGCAGCTGCATACAACGGTTACAAGAATATAGCTGAAGTTTTATTAGAAAATAACGCTGATTTAAGTGTTCCTGATAAATATGGTATGACCCCTCTACACTTTGCTGCTTCTAATGGTAATTTAGGTGTTACTAAGCTTTTTGTGCGGAAAGGTGCTAATGTTAATGCTGAAACTAATGAAAGAGTTAGACCATTACACTATGCAGCTAAAGGTGGTTACGATAGGATTGTTGAGATTTTATTGCAAAATGGTGCTAGTGTTAATGCTGATTACGAAGGAGTTACACCATTACATGAAGCTGCATACAACGGTTACAAGAATACTGTTGAGATTTTATTGCAAAATGGTGCTAATGTTAATGCTGAAACTGGCAAAGGGGTTACACCATTACATCTAGCAGCCGAAAATGGTCACAAGGACGTTGTTGATTTATTATTAAGGCATTCCAAGATTGAAGTTAACGCTAAAACAGAAGAACAAGGTGCAACACCATTACATCTAGCAGCCGAAAATGGTCACAAGGATGTTGTTGATTTATTATTAAGGAATTCTAAGATTGAAGTTAACGCTAAAACAGAAGAACAAGGTGCAACACCATTACACCTTGCAGCTCGAGGTGGTCACGATAGGATTGTTGAGATTCTATTGCACAATGGTGCTAATGTTAATGCTGAAACTGGCAAAGGGGTTACACCATTACACCTTGCAGCTCTAGGTGGTCACAATAGGATTGTTGAGATTCTATTGCACAATCGTGCTGCTAATGTTAATGCTGCCGATAAACTTGGCAGAACATCACTAAACTTAGCTGCTGATAGGGGTAATGTAGAAGTTGTTAATGTTTTGTTGAATAATAAGGCTAATGTTGATATTGGAACTAAAAAAGGAGTTACACCATTACACTCTGCAGCTCTAGGTGGTCACGATAGGATTGTTGAGATTCTATTGCACAATGGTGCTAATATTAATGCTGCTGACAGTGAGGGGAGTACACCACTACACTACGCAGCTACAATCGGCCATAAAAATGTGGTTGAAGTTTTATTAGATAATGAAGCAGAAGTTAATCTTCATAATAATCATAATATGACACCGTTACACTTAGCTGCTAGTAGAAGTTATATGGAAATTGTTGAGTTACTGTTAAAAAAGGTTAGCCTGGATCCTCTAAAATGGGCTGCTACGTATGGTTACTTGAACGTAGTTAAATATCTGATAGATGAAAAGAGTGTTAATGTTGAAACTAAAGATAATTATGGCAGGACTTCTCTGCACTGGGCTGCTCAAAATGGTCACAAGGAAATTGTTGATACCTTATTAAATAAAGGTGCTAATGTTAATGCTGCTGACAGTGAGAAGACTACACCATTACACGTAGCATCATACGTTGGTCACAAGGAAGTTGTTGAGGTTTTATTGAATAATGGTGCAATTTATAATGCTAAAACTCAGTCTCAACATACACCATTGCAGCTCACCAAAGATAGTAATATTAAATCTCTACTTGAATTAGTAGGAAATCTTTTTCAAGCTGTGGAACAAGAGAACAAGCAAGAAGTTGATAGAATAATCAAAGAGGAAAAGGTAACTGTTAATGCTAAAGATAGTGCTGGTATGACTCCTCTACATTGGGCTATTCATAAAAACTATAAAAATATTGTAACAATCCTTTTATATTCTGGAGTCAATGTTTTTCAGGTTACTAGTGACAGAGATAATAAACAAAATACGTCGCTACACATTGCTTCTTCTAAAGGCCATAAAGAACTTGTTGAGCTTTTATTAAAGCATATACAAGAAAAACATAGTGATAGATTAGCAGATTTTATTAATGCTGGCACTAATGAAAAAAATACTGCTCTTCACATTGTAGTTAAAAAGGGAAACTTTGAAATTGTAAAACTACTTCTAGATTATGGAGCAGACCCTAATGCTAAGAACAGTCAAAATCAAACACCTTTGCTCTTGGCAATCGAAAAGTGTAATGAAGGAGTTGTTAAGACTTTGTTGGACAATAAAAAGATTCAAGTTAATTCTGATTATCTCAACTTAGCCAACACCAAATTAAATAGTAGCACAGAACAAGCAGGTAGATATGCTTATGAGAAAATTAAACAGATGCTTGAACAAAAACTCCAAGAATCTTGGGAGGAGTATATAAGAGAAAGGCAAATAATTGAAGCTTCAGAATGTCTACCAAATGGAAGACGTAGAAGAGAAATCGGTAAGTGTGAACTATCATGGAACACCGACATAGAAAAGATTCGCGAGGGAAAAGAAAATATAAGGAGTTTAAGTAATCTTAAGATTAATAGCGACAAGTTTATCGATTATATCAAGTCAATATCAGAAAATAAACATACTCAATTAATACAGCTAGCAGGTCAAGTTCCAGTTACAGGAAAATCTGAAGGTTTAGTTAACAAGCTGATCAACAATCAAAAATTCATAAACCATTTGGGTAAAGTTGGGATGATTTCTGGTATTACTATGCAAGGCATGATGGCTAAAAATGTTTTAGCTGATGCTGTTAATGACAATTATCAAGGTCTAGCTATCAATTTAGGGTTTATTGCTCTTCCATTTGGTGTTAAAGCTGGAGAAAATGCTGCTCTTAAAGGGTTACACTCTGCTTCAGAGATTGCTTATGCTCGAGGATTTAAACTAGCTCCACTTGTAGAGTCATCTCTTGCTCAGGCTTTCAAAGTATCATCTTCTTTCCTTGCTCGTAGTACATCAGCTTTTATTGCCTATGATTTAGTAAAAGAACTTAGAAACGGTACAGTAGTTGGTGTTGTAGGAGATAGCGTCTATTTAGGAGGTGATGCTGCAGAACTTGGTATAGAAGTTGCTGAAGGATTTGGAGTATTAGAGGGAGTTTCATCAGTTACAGGTCCTATAGGTGCTACAATTGGTGCTGTTGTGTTTGTTGGTACTGATGTTTATCAAGCTGTAAAAAAAGTAGAAAATATTGATAGACTAGTACATCTAACAGCAGAAGAAAGATTTCTTGAAGGCATACGTGCGTTTATAGGCATAGGAACAGAAAAGCACATAGAAGAATTAATTGAAGAAAAACAGTTATATAATCAACTTGTTAGACAAGCTCTTGAGTATCTTAAACAGCACAATGATATTCAAAGATATGTTTTTCCTACTGGTAAATTAGTTCAAGATACTTGTAGTATGGTTCAATACAAAGAACAATGTCCTTCTCTTGATATACACTCTGATCTAATGGTTATGCCAGGTGAACCCACTGGGCTTGGAATAAGAAACGCTTGCCACAAGGATAAAAATGGTAATCTCTTCATTCTAAAAGAAAGAGAGGAATGCATAACTAAATTTAAACCAGACTCAAATAACATGGTGATTCTAGATGAACAGAAGCCTGGTATTAAGTGGAGTGAGATAAGACCTGATAATTCACCTGAAGGAAATCTCTTCTGTATAACGCAAGGTCATGGCGATTTAGCACCAGGGTTAGCTTACAGCTGTAACAATGCAATTGGTGTTGAGTATTCTAGCAATAGAACAAATAATTACACTTTCATTGACTTAGGAGATGGTACTGACCTTGGAATAGGATTTAATAACAATAGTAATATATTTCTCATAGGTAATGGATACAAGACTATTCATGGAGGAGAAAAAGATGATACTTTTATTTTACAAGGTGATAGCTTTGAAGGTCAAATCTTTGGTAGAAATGGAGCAAATACTTTAGACCTAAGTAAATTTTCACCGCAAAGTAAATCTTTATCCTTAAACTTTCGTGGTTCTCATTTACCTCTTTCAAATTTACCTCTTTCAAAAGGTCTGATCGATCAAATAAGCAAAGTAATAACAAGAGAAAATAAAGAGGACATTATCTCGTGTGACGTTAGTCTAAAATATATCGATGGTCGTGGTGGAAAAAATGAGAAAGAACAGGATATTATAACTGTTAATAGCGGAGATTACTTAAGTGGAAAATTTATTCCTAAAGTGCAAATAATGTTAAGGGATTACACTGTAGTAAATAATCGTGCGTCAAAGGGAAATTTTAGTTACTTTGTTGATCAGAAGAAAGGAAAAGCATCTGTAGATATCTTAAGCACAAGTAAAAATGAGTTTATATTTAATAATACTCTCGAAGACATTAAAGCTATAAATTTCAATAGTAATGATGTAAGAACTGTAAAGTTTGTTTTTTCACCACATAACACTGAAACGCTTATTTCTTATAGAGTACAGAATATCTCATTTACATTAAAAGATGGTATAGTAATTAGTGTGAGTAAAGAAGGTAACCTATATGCATTACAAAATAGCAACAAATCAGTTGATGAAATAATCAATAGTTACTCTAGAGTAGCGAATAATTTAAAAATGTCTATCTTTGTACACTCATTACTAAACAACGAATCTATCGTAGTTGGGCATGGAAAACATGATGTTATAGAGAATAATCCTGAGTACAAGAGTCATCTAATAGGTAATGGTGGTGAGAATATATTTGTAGTTACATCTGATAAGCTGCCTATACCAGAAATAGTACTTTATGATGTTGATCAAGAAAACAAAATAGACACTCTAGATTTACGTAAAATAAGAAAACAAGTAGAAAGTGATTTAAATGTAAAAGTTAAAACAAGAATTATAACAAGTGACAAAGATTTAATAATACAGCTGTTTTATGAAAAGGATAACGAGGTCTCAGAAAGTAATATAGTACAAGTAAGATTAAAGAATGGTCTATTAACAAATTGGTATGACAGATTACATGTAATTATGAATCACGTACCAATGAAAATAGAGGAGTTTGAGTTAAGACCACTACCTTTAGTATTCGATAACAACGAGGAAATCATTAGAATAGCAGTAGAAGATGTAGGTAAGAATAATAAGATTATTATATCACAGAAAATTGAAGATTATACTTTCAGTAAATTAGGAAACGATCTAATAATGACCTTTAATCACAATGCAAGTTTGATACTCAGTGAATTTTATAAAAACAAAGAAATGGAAACACTAACTATTAGATTTGCAAATAAAGAAGTAACAATAAAGGATGAGTTAAATAATGTAAGAAGTTTTGATGATTTAAAAGAAGAATACAAAAACAGCACTGCTAATATTATTAATAGTTTCAATACTACTGAAGCAATAGCAGGTTTCAATTCCACTGAGGCAAGTGAGACAAGAGTAGAACCATTAAAAAGGAATAGAAGAGCTGTACAAGGTAATGTAAAGAGTTCAGCTAGTAGCCCAACTTCATTTGTAAATACCATAGTGAATGCTTTTACTAACGTTATAATAGGTACTGTACAAGGTATTATTTCAGCTAGAACTTCTGCATCAGGGTATTCAACTCAATGTCATATAGATGATAAGCCTAGTAATTATAAAAGCTCTTTTAATGGATATAAACCTGAGAGTTCAATATCACAAGTTAATGTACAAACGGATATAAATAGTACAATACTATTACTTGACTTACTGATTAGAAGGGTTACAGGTCAAAAATATAATTCTACAGCAGAGCAGTCTATATCTCCACCAGAAGCACAGGGCTATGCACTCAATATTACAAATAGATTTGAGAAAGTGCTAAATAAAACTGCTATTAAGTCAGGAATATCACTGACAAACCTAAACTTAGATCCTGTGGCAGTGCAATCAGCTATAGTTAGAAGAATAATAAATGGAAGACTTTCTGAAATAGCAAAAACCCTATATTCATTTGCAAAAGAAGCATGTCCAGAATTCAAACAAACTGATAAGTTTCTAGTTCACTTAAGAAGTCAATTAGAAGGGGAAAAAGTGCTACAACAGAAAGTAGAAAAGCCTTACAAAGACTTGAGTCAGGAAGTTTCAAGTAAAGTAGAGTTATCTAAAAAGCCTGATACATTCTTAAATGGAACATCAGTAGTTAAAGGAATAAGCAGAGGGATAAATTGAGGGAGCTATGAGGTCTTTTCTGCCTGTAACTGTTTGATCTCATCGAAAGAAAGACCTGTAGTTTGCGATACAACGTCAATAGAGATGCCAGCTTTAAGTAAATTTTTTGCAACTTCAATTTTACCTTCAATTTTACCTTTTTCTTCGCCGATTAGGATACCTTCTTGTCTACCTTCTTGTCTACCTTCATGTTTAGCATCATCAAGTTTTTGAGCAAGGACAGCCTGTTCATCACGAATACGCTTGATCTCTTGTTCATAGGCAATAAATTCTTTTTCTGACCAGTTGAACCTATTGAGTTCTTCATATGCTCTTTTAATTATTAGATCACTTCCTATTATTCTTTCTAACTCTTCTTCACTAGTTTCATCTGCATATCTAAAAAAGTAGACCCATTTTTCAACTATACTTGAAAGCTGATCTTCTTTGGTTTTTGGAAATTTAGGCAGCTCAATAAATACAAAATAAAAATCTTTTAGATCATGTTCATTAGTATCTTCATCCCGAATGGTGTGTTTTGATTTATACTCAGCCTTATCCGGAAATAGTATACAATCTGCTATAGCAATAAAGATAATTTCCTTAAGGTCATGGTATTGATCACCTTTATCCGCTTGTCTTGAGTAAGCTTTAGCTGCGTAGTATTGGGCACGTTTTTCAAAGCCTTTGGTTTTAGCGACCTGCATCTCAATTATCCATTGCACTCCTGTAGAATCTCTACATAGCACATCAACAATACTTTGCTTTTTAGATGCAATATCAGGATCTTGAATAGTACTTAAAAACTCTATATCCTGTATTGCATTTTTGCCAGTAAAGCTCAAAATATCATTTAGAAAGTGAATGAGGATATCTTTATTCTTTTCAGTACCAAAGATACGCCGAAACGCAACATCATTTTTTGGATCGAGAAACTTAGAAAGAGCCATGAGAAAGTAAGATAAAAAGCATTAATAATTATACGCAATTCTGAAGAAATATTCAACAATTAAACGTAATGTTAACCCGTATAATATTTATGACAAACATCTCGATAAGGTATCAGATAGAACACAAAGTAAGAAGCTGGAGGTTAAAGAGAAAATATACTCTGAAAGATTTAGCAGGCAAAGTAAACATAAACTATCATACGCTGCTAAGATATGAGCAAGGAGCATGTGGCATTCCAATTGGGAAGTTAAAAATATTAGCAGATGCATTATCAGTTCCTATTAGAAATCTATTTCCCAAACGAAAGGTGCTAAGAGAAAATAGCTGTTTTGATAAAGCTAAGGAACAAGCAATGTATAATCTAATGCAAAGATACATACAAATAGGAGAGCGAGAACTACGCAAGGTGGTTTATGCTTTGACCCAATCTATTCAAGCTGAAAAGGAAAGTAATATCAAAGCAGCAAGAATAAGAATTGCAAAGAATCTAGTTAAGGCAGAGTTTGATAATGACATTATCTATCGAGCAACGGGCTTATCAACTGAAGAATATGCTGATAAAGATAGTATCGGCTGTACAAGTCAAAATGGAGGACAAGAGATCAAGAAGTGGAGAATAATCAGAGGCTATACACAAGAAGAATTAGCAAAAAAGCTAGATGTAGGTCCCTCACAGATACATCATTATGAGCAAGGTAGTGTTACTCTTTTAAGTGAAAGGTTGTGGGAGATAGCAAGAGAATTATCAGTGAATGCTGAAGATCTGATAAAGGAAGAAGATAATTATGAAGATGGTGAAGCAGAAAATGATTTATTAAGTTGGGCGAGGGAATATAGAAAAATTGACAATCAAGAATCACGAGATGAGCTAAATATATGGGCAGAATTTTTCTTGCAAAGAAAGCAAATTTACAAAGAAAAGATTTACAAAATAGAGGAAATGAAAGTTGCAAATAATTTACTTCAGTTAGGTTTTTCTACTGATGTTATTTCTAAAATAATTGATTAACAACAACCTTTTTACATAACTTGAAAACAAATATATATTAATATCTTTACCTATCCATGAAAAAATAAGTAAAAAAGATTGAAAAATTGATTTGACTTCACTCAAAAGCTATGGCTCTATGCCAATGCTGATAAAAAACAGCAGTAAATAATTAAAAATAATTTGTTATTAACGAGGAGTATATTTTATGAATAATAGTGAAAAACTTACAGAAGAAATAGAAAGAGTACTACAAAGCGGAGGAGGAGGTGCTCTATTTGATCGTGAGATAGTGTCAGTGCTTCTAGGAGCAGTTCACGACAGAAAGCAAGCACAAGATGTTACTAAAACTCTAATGGATAATTGTCCAGGAATAGGAGAAATTTTGGGACGAGAAATCGATGATCTGAAAATGATAGAAGGAATGACCGAACATGCAGCTGCAGCAATTGAATGTGTTAAAGAAGCTTATAAAAGAGCACTCAGAGAAGGATTAAAGAGAGGCCCAGTAATGGATAGCCAAGAAAAGCTGATAGAGTATGTAAGGGTAAACATAGGCTTTTCAGCAAAAGAAGCTGTCCAGATAATATACTTGGATAAACAGAACCGTTTGATAAGAGATGAAGTGTATTTTGGTACAATAGATGAAGTACACCTATCTGAAAGGAAAGTGGTAAAAAAGGCGTTATCAATGGAAGCAGCGTCAATAATATTAGCTCATAACCATCCAGGAGGGAGTTTAGAACCATCAGAAGATGATAAAGTAATGACTAGAGAATTAGTGTCAGCATGTCAAGGAGTGGGAATTGAGTTAGAGGATCACATTATTATGACAGACAAAGGATATTGCAGCTTTAAGGAAAGAGAGTTGTTATAAATCAAATTTCAATTGCTTGAGAAGTTTGGCTACCACACAGTAGCAAGAAAACTAAGTCAAGAATCTGGAGAGAGATATTGGAGAATTACAAAATATAAAAGATCTTTGTATAGTTTGTATATTAAGTTGTAGTTAAAGAATAAAAGTCCTGATAAAGCTATTATTTTATTAGAAATAGTTGCAAAATATACAAGATCTTTTTATAATTTGCGTATTAAGTTAATTATAAAGCAATAAATTGCTCTTTAGACTTGAATAACATGCTTAATAGGAGGCTATATGACTACTAAAAAAACAGTATCATTTGATGATACAGATGGAAATACTTATGAGTTAATCATTGATTCTAAAAAGTTACCAAAAGGACTATATAGTGCTATTAGGCGTACTGGAAAGAAAACTCAAGAGTCTGTATTTATAGACAAGACTGATCCGAAAATATTTGATGATAAAAGCAGGTTTGAGAAGCCTGAAGGTGTGCCTTCCCCTAGCGATGTTTCTGAAAAATCAATCAATCTTGGAGAAGGACGTGAGGTTTATAACAAAAAATCTTCAAATCGTCAAAATCCGTTTATTCCATCTTTAAGTAAGATAGAGCCAAGTGCAAGTGAAAATGCAGAATTGAGGTGGTTTAAAAGTAGAGTAGTAAAGGCAAAAAGCGTAGACGAACTGAACAAAACTATAGATCAAGCACTAAGTACTGGAATAAGGATAAATGCGTATAGCGAAGGACAGAAGAGTTTTGCTGATACAGTAATATCGAAAGTATCTTCGATCAAATGAAAAGAAAACGAGAAGGAAGACGTAATATGTGAATTGATGCTAAATGGAGCAATATTCAGTTACGATCTATTGTAGGATAAGGGAATAAGTAAAATGCATAACAAACTCTATCAAGAGATTCGTCCACAGATAGATGAGTGGCTTAAAGAATTGAGAGAAATCGGTGAAAGTGCTATTGAAAATGAAGGAATCATAGAAGATGTGGAAATAGACAATCAGACGTTTTTTATGAAATTTTCTGAAAATAGCAAGGTAGATGTTGCAAGAGTATTGGAAGGTACAAAAAATTTAGGGTTAACCACAGGAGAGGTAAAATTAGGAGGTGATGTTATAGAAATAGGAAATAGTAAGGTTGAGGTTAGAAGTGAAAAAGAAGGTGAGAGGAATTACATTGATGTGTCTGATAATAGTGCTTTTGAAATAACATTTTCTACAAGTATTGGTAGCCTAAAAATTGTAGTCTATCATAATGCAGAAAATGACCATCAAGTAGAGATCAGAGTAGAAAACAAGGAAATGTGGTCTGAACTGCAAAAAAGAGGGGAAACTATAGGGAAAGGATGTTTTTTTGGGGAATGGCAGTTGCAGAAGCAGTAGAAAAAGGAAGTTTCCCTAGGAGTGGTAAGTGGAGTAAAGAAAAGGCAAAAGAAGAAATAAGGGCGATTAGTAATAATGAAACATTATCATGGGTTAATAGGATATATGAAGGTAGTAAAGAGACCTCTCGGAAACTTTAAACGAAGGGAGGTTTTCTTCCCTTCTTTAACCAAAATCATAAAATTACAAAATCTTTATAAGCTAAACTTAGGTTGTAGCAAAATAACAGATGTTTATTTCGGTAAAATTGTTACGATATGGTAAATATCTCTATAAGATACAAAATAGCACAAAAAGTAAGAAGCTGGAGGCTAAAACAAAAGTATAACCTAAAAGATTTAGTAGATAAAACCGGCATAAAATATCATACATTGCTAAGATATGAGCAAGGGACATGTGGCATTCCAACTAAAAAATTAAAAGTAATAGCGGAAGCATTATCAGTTCATGTTGGCAGCTTATTTCCTAGACAAAAAGTACTGAGAGAAAATTGTTCTTTTAACAAAGAATGGATGTACAACTTCATAGAAAAAATAAAGGGACAAGAGTCATGCAAGTTGATTCGCGACTTAACTGGGTTTATTCAAGCTGAAGAGGAAAATAATGTAAAAGCTGCAAGGGTAAGCATGGCCAAGAACTTAGCGAAAGTAGGGTTTGATACTGATATTATCTATCGGGCAACTGGTTTATCAACTGATGAATATGATGAGGAAAAAGGCTCTGAGCATTCAAACGAAGGACAAGAGATAAAAAAATGGAGAATAATAAGGGGGTATACTCAAGAGGATTTAGCAAGAGAGCTAGATATAGGACCCTCACAGATACATCACTACGAGCAAGGGAATGTTACTATTTTAAGTGAAAGATTATGGGAAATAGCAGAAAAGTTATCAGTGAATGCTGAAGATCTGATGAAGAAATATGAAGAAGATAATTATAAAGCAGAAAACGAGCTATTAAGTTGGGTGAGAGAGTCTAAAAAGATTGACAATCAAGAATCACGAGATGAACTGGACATATGGGTAGAATTTTTATCGCAAAGAAAGCAAGTTTATAAAGAAAAGATTTACAAAGCAGAGGCAATAAAAGTTGCGAATAATTTACGTATGTTGGACGTTTCTATTGATGCTATTTCTAAAATAACAGATTTATCTATTGAGGAGCTTGAAAATTATGCTTTCAAAATTTAACCTGGATTAAAAACCTCAGTAGTTTACTGACTCATAAATAATATATTAAAATATTAGAGAGAATAGTTATATATTTAATATTTCTATACAGAATTTCTCTATCACTTTCTGATTATCCTCTATCATTGCATTTACCTCCTCCTGCAGAAATTTGATATTTTTTGATGTAATGTTATCCATGTCAGCCGATGCTAGCTTCAATTGCGATTGTATTCTTACGTATCTATTGCCTATTACTTGATTCATCTGATAATTTACGCAGTCCAATCCAGAGGCAAACATCACATTTAACAAAGGTTTTATCCAGCTTATTTTTCCAAATCTCTTTGAATTGGCATACTCTATGCTTCTGTCTGTTCTTCCAGTACCTATCGATAACAGTAGAATATCATCATTTGGAAATAACCTCTTACCACTTGCATATGCACAAGCCGCTGGATTATTGGCAAATACCCCGCCATCCACTAATACTCTGTCTATCTGATCAATTTTTAGATGTTTTGGTATGAAATAAGTAGATGCAGCCGTTGCAGCTCTGAGTGCATCTTTTAGCCTGATAAAATTTCTGTCTTCTCTTCAGCTCTTAAAAAAGAAAGGATAGTTGTTGTTAATATCATAACTTATATCTTGTAAAAAGCATCTAGTGTTTTAAGCTTAAGCATTAGGTGGAGAAGGGAAGAACTCTGAATCGTAACTTATTATCAGTACCTTACTTAATGTATTTTTTAGAATATCCTCTCCAAAATATTTATCCAGTACAAATTCAATATTTTTATGTGGGTATTGTGCGCAATTAAGCCAAGAAAATATTGATCTTCTCAAAAATGAAGATTTAAAAATATATGACCCGTATTCTTGGTAAAGCTCGACTAAATCACTAGCTGAATATTGAGGGTTTCCTTGTTTATCTTTTTTACATAACCCTGCTATAACAATTCCACCGGTTGAGGTTCCTGCCACTAAATCAAAGATTTCAGCTACCCTCTTTCTTGTTCTTTTTTCTATTTCTGCTAGTATAATAGCTGGTATGATGCCTCTTATACCTCCGCCGTCAACTGAAAGGATGTATTTTGCCATGGTTAGGTATTTATTGATTTTATTAACTTGTTCGCTTTTATCGGGATGTGTTTCCTGCCCAAAAGCCACAGTCTGCTTCACGCCTGGAGAAAATTGCACCAACCTAATAATTGATTCCGTGGGTCATGCTAAAAAATCCGTGTTGGTTCAGGCATACCAATTTACCTCAAAGCCTATTGCTGAATCCTTAGTTCAAGCTAAAAAGCGTGGAGTTGATATTAAGGTTATTCTAGATGAATCACAAACTAGTTCAAAACATAGTGTAATTAACGAATTATTTGAGCACAAAATCCCGATATGGATTGACTTTAAACCCGCTATTGCTCATAGTAAGGTAATTATTATTGATGAGCAAAAAATCATAACCGGATCATTTAACTTTTCAGATGCCGCTCAGCAAAGAAATGCTGAAAACCTACTGATCATAACAGGAGATTCTCCACTAGTTGAACAATACGTCAAAAATTGGAAAAATCGCCAATCGCAGTCTAAGCATTATACACCAGACTTTAAGTTATCTTTGAATTCATCTAATTCCTCAGAAAGATTTTTCACCCTTTCCTCAAGTACTAACACTTTTTCCATTAAACCATATTCAATAAGTTTATCGTGAAATTGTACCCTTGAGTCTAACTTGGATAACCACCATATAAATGCTACTGTTTGTATTAATAACGTGATAATTACTGTAATTGGGATTTTTTGATTTTGCATGTTTCTCCTAACTGTGTAATCCTTCAACTACTTCTTGTTTCCGGTTACGAAATATTACCGCTCAGAATCGTGTTTCTTTTCAGCATTATAGAGCAAGTGTATAATTTCATCGTACGGTTTATCTTTGTTATGCCGTGATCTTAGTACAGCTACATCTCTTGGGTTTTTCCCATCTGTGTCTCTAATGTTAGGGTTTGCGCCTTTTTCTAACAAAAGTTTAATTATCTCTAAGTTACCTTTGTATGAAGCTGCATGTAATGCTGTCCATTTTTCATATTTTGCTGTGTTTATATCAGCTCCTTCCTCTATTAGAAATTTAACAACTTCCAAACATCCTGCACCTGATGCATAATGTAATGCTGTTAATTCGGGAATCTGTGTATTAATATCTAATAGATTATTTGCTGAAAATTTTACTACTTCTAGGCTACAGTTCTTAGAAGCAATCCGCAATATTGTTTTATAATTGTCTGTAGCTTTTGCCTTCATGTAGCAATAGGTAATAACAACACATATTATCATTGTTATATACCACCAAAAATGTATCTTATTTCTTGAGTCTCTATTCATATTTAATACTTTTTTCAACATTAAATATTTGTTTTACTTATTTTCTCTTAACGTTGATGCTGATAATACAGTGCGATAACCTGAACCATCTTATACCAATTCCCACTATGTAAAGAACAGATAGACAATAATGGGAAAGAAGTGATACTAGAGTAGATAAAATAGAGAGGTATAAATGGCATTAAGGTCAAAACTGTTAGACGAAAAAGTTGTAAATTTGGCGAAAGAAATGTTAAAAAAGGTCAGAAATAACGCATATGTTTCAAAAAAGTTACAAGCGGTGATAGCAGGAAAAGAAAGTAGTATAAGCGCTGTGGCAAGAATATGTAAAATTTCAAGGACTGCTTTGACTGAATGGATAAAGCATCTAAAATTTGGTAGAGAAGAAAAATTATTTTCCCCTTCTCAGCGGCGAAGAAAAAGCAAATTAAACAAAAATCAACGTGAGCAAATTGAAATATGGGTAGAAAGAAATCCAAATATTACTATTAAGGAAGTGCAAATAAAAATCTCAGAGGAATTTGGCCTAAACATTAGCAAATCAACAGTGCATCGTGAGATACAAAGGATGAAGTTTTCTTATATAACACCGAGGCCAATTCACCATAAACAAGATAAAAACAAGCAAGAAGAGTTTAAAAAATACTTCAATAAAATAATCAATTCCCACCCTGAAAAGGAGGTATTTTTTTGATGAATCACGATTTGGAACTCATTCAAAAATCGGACACGGATGGTTTAAAAAAGGGGTCAGAACGCAGGTTAAATGAAAATTGGTAGACAAAATTTCTATATCTACAGTGCGGTAAATCCAAGAAGTGGTAAGAAAATTAGCCTACTTGCTCCATATGTAAACACTGATTGTATGAATATATTTCTGGAGCAGATGTCGAAAGATTTAGGCACGAAAAAAGCCTTTCTTGTAATGGATTGTGCAGGCTGGCATAGATCAAAAAGTTTGAAAATTCAGAAAAACATTACCATTATATACTTGCCTCCTTATTCACCAGAACTGAATCCTGTTGAGAGGTTGTGGCAATATATCAAACACAATACTTTACGCAACAGAGTCTACGATACCATAGGCTTACTTGAAGATGTTCTGTGTAGTTTTATTGTCAGTATTTCCAGTGCTACTATTAAACGAGTTTGTAATGTTTCTTATTTGTTCGATTAGTAATGGAATTTGGTATTACATTATTAAAACTCGCTATATAGGGATTCTTTTGCCTTTTTTTACTTAGTAAATTTATTAATATTTATAGCTAAAGCTTCAGGCCAGCACTTGATGCTGAAATCTTTACTACAAATAAGCATATTGATACCAATTCCCGCTATACAAGCAACGAATAGAAAATAATGGAAAAAAGCCATACTGAAGTAAGTAAAATAGCGAGGTTTAGATGGCATTAAGATCAAAATTATTGGATGAAAAAGTGGTGAAATCAGCAAAAGAGATGCTGAAGAGAGTAAGAAATAATGCGTATGTTGCAAAAAAACTAAATGCTGTAATTGCAGCAAAAAAGCACAGTATAACAGCTGTAGCAAAAATATGTTGCATTTCGAGAAAGGCAATTACTACATGGATAAAGCACATAAAATTTGGAAGAGAAGAAAAATTATTTGCTCCACCTCAACGCCGTAGAAAAACTATATTGAACCAAAGTCAACTTGAACGAATTGAGTTGTGGATAGAGGAAAACCCCAATATTACTATTAGAGAAATGAGAATAAGAATCCAAGAAAGATTTGGTTTGAATATCAGCAAATCCGCAATACATCGTAATATGCAAAGAATGAAATTCTCATATATCACACCAAGACCAGTTCATAGTGGACAAGATAAAAACAAGCAAGAGGAGTTTAAAAAAAAACCTCAATGAAACTATTGTCATGCATTCTGAAAAAGAGCTATTTTTCTTCGATGAATCACGGTTTGGTACACATTCGAAAGTTGGACATGGGTGGTTTAAAAAAGGCAGTAGGACACAGGTTAAGGTAAAATTAGGTAGGGAAAATTTTTATCTCTATAGTGCAGTTAATCCTAGAAATGGAGAGAATTTTAGCTTATTTGCACCAAACGTCAACACTGATTGTATAAATATATTCCTTGAACAGATGTCGCAATATTTAGGAATACGAAAGGCTTTTCTCTTGATGGATTGCGCTAGTTGGCATAAGTCAAAAAATTTAAAGGCACCTAAAAATATCGAAATTATATACCTACCACCATACTCACCTGAACTCAATCCTGTTGAGAGGTTTTGGTTATATATAAAACAGAACATTTTACGCAATAAAATCTACGATACAATCGTTCTGCTTGAATGCGCTTTGTGTAAATTTATTACCTCTCTTTCCCCTTCCACGGTTAAACAACTCTGCTATGCTTCTTATTTGGTTCATTAATAATGAGAATTGGTATCAGAACTTACTGGAATCTCATACATAGATACAACTCCTATTGCAGTTTGCCATGCAAAAAGAATATCAAGAAATAAGGTTTTTGCTGGAATTGCAAAATTAAGCAAGAGTACATATGGCTGGTTTTTCGGCTTTAAACTACATTTGATAATTAACGAGAAAGGTGAAATTCAAGCTTTTACGCTTACAAGAGGTAATGTTGACGATAGAGAGCCTGTAGCAAACCTAACTAAGAAATTAACCGGTCTTTTGTTTGGTGATAAAGGCTATATTAAAAAAGAGCTTTTCCAAGAGTTGTTTAACCGCGGTTTGAAACTTGTTACCAAGGTGAAAAAGGGGATGAAAAACGCATTAATTTCACTACATGAAAAGATTTTGCTGAGAAAAAGGTCGATCATTGAGACGATTTTTGGCTACCTCAAAAATAGACTTGAAATTGAACATACTCGCCATAGATCTCCCGTTAATTTCTTGGTTCACATCTTTTCTACTCTCATTTCCTATTCCTTGAAATCCAAAAAGCCTTCCATTTCCTATACTTTCTTCCTTCCTTAATCCAGAATTAGCGTCATTAGCCATTCCCCTGAATAGATACAACAAATGTTGTATCTTTATCACTTCACATACATTATTCCATATACTATATGAACAACTAAAAAAAAAGACTTCAGTTAATTGACAATGAATCACATTATTTTGTCAAATGCGCTGCTATCGCCAGACCATAGCCTAGCTTGAGTGGCTGAGGAGGGATTTGAACCCCCGACCAAGAGATTATGATCCTCCTGCTCTACCACTGAGCTACTCAGCCTCATTAAAAACCTTGCTATATATATGATCTACATGCTTCGTATAATACTTCAAATCAAACAAAGATTCAAGTTTTTTAGAGTTAATAACTTCAAGTAAGGATTTATCTTGTTTCAGTTCGGCCAGAAAATCACTATTGTTTCGTTTCACTTTCATTGCATTGCTCTGAACAATTTTATACGCCTCTTCCCTCGCCAAACCACTATTTACCAACTCGAGTAATACTCGTTGTGAAAAAACCAAGCCTTTTGAAGAATTTAAGTTCTTTTCAATATTTTCCTTATTGATCACCAATTTATCTATCAAATCTGTTAATCGTACTAAAGCAAAATCCATTGCTATACAAGCATCAGGAGCAATGCACCTTTCCACAGACGAGTGCGATATATCTCGTTCGTGCCATAATGCAACATTTTCTAATGCAGGAAAAACGTAGCTGCGTACTAAGCGTGAGAGCCCAGTCAAATTCTCACTTAAAATAGGATTACACTTATGCGGCATAGCAGAACTTCCCTTCTGTCCAGTGGAAAAATATTCAGAGATTTCGCCGACTTCAGTTCTTTGCAAATGACGAATCTCAATTGCAATATTTTCTATTGAGCTTGCAATTACTCCCAAAATTGAAAAGAACATGGCATGTCTATCACGAGGGATGACTTGAGACGATATGGTTTCAGGTATGAGTCCCATTTCTTTCGCTATATACTCTTCAACAAATGGATTAATATTTGTAAAATTACCTACTGCACCTGATATTTTACAAATTGAGATCTCTTTTTGCGCGCTAATTAATCTCTGATAATTGCGTTTAAATTCAGCATAAAATCTAGCAAATTTTAATCCAAGAGTTATTGGTTCTGCATGCATTCCATGACTGCGCCCAACACAAACAATATCTTTATAGTCCTCAGCTTTTTTTTTCAATACTATAAGTAAATTTTTTAGATTCTTGAGTAAAATATCACATGACTCTTTCAACTGCACTGCAAAGCATGTATCTAAAACATCAGAACTTGTCATTCCGTAATGGAGATAACGAACATCAACTCCCGCTTTTTCAGCAATATATGTCAAAAAGGCTATAACATCATGTTTTACAATGGATTCAATTTCGTTAATACGCTCAATATCAAATTCAATAGCACCAGAGAGCTTTTCAGCAACATCATTTGGAATAACTTTTAATTTTGCTTGAGCTTCACATGCTAATTTTTCTATTTTGAGCCACATGTTGAACTTATTTTTTTCTTCCCAAATAGAAGAGATTTCTTTGCGGCTATAGCGTGGAATCATTTTTGATTTATTCCAATAATGGTGTCATTCCAGTGTCATGCACTGGAATGACACGAGGGGAGCACTGGGATGATACCAGCTTAGCAATGGAAGACATTTCTTTACGACTATAACAAGGAACCATCTTTGATCAGCTATCATCACCATCAGTAGCTTCTTTACTCGCATCTTGCTCTGCCTCTTGTTGCTCAGATTTCTGATTTTGCAACTTTGCTTGCCTTGATTCATGTGCATCTTTCTCAGATCTGACAACGTATATAGTAATTGGCACTATCACTTTACTATGTAATTCTATATTCACTTGATACTCGCCCAAATTTTTGATGCTTATTCCACCCAAAGATAAACTATGATGACTTATATCATATCCTTCTTGTAATAAAGTTCTTGCAATTTCACGTGTGGTTACAGAGCCAAAAATCTTTCCATCCTCTGAAGCTTGCTTTATTAATATAATAAATATATCATGCAGTGATGATGCAAGCACTTTTGCTGCATTTAATTTTTTGGTATTTTCTTCTTCCAATAATAAACGCTGTTCCTCTAACTTTATTAAATTTTCCTTAGTGGCTTTCATCGCCTTTTTTTGTGGAAAAAGAAAATTACGTGCATAACCTGGCTTAACTTTGACAACTTCACCAAGCTTACCTAAAGTTGTTATATTTTCCTTTAAAATTATTAACATAAATTACCTAACTTTTTTAGTACAGTAAGGAGCAAGAGCTAAAAAGCGTGCTCTTATAATTGCTAAGCGCAACTTTCTTTGTTTTCTTGCGCACACACCTGTTAACCTTCTAGGTAATATTCTACCATAGTCAGAGGTGAATTTGGACAATAAATCTATATTCTTATAGTCTATGTCCTCATCTTTAGATGCAGCAAGAGGACAGACCTTAGGACGCCTAAAGCCAGTTCTGTTATTTACAGACACGTAAGAATTATTAAAACTATTTCGTCTTTTCATCATTATGCACTTTTCTCCTCAATTTGTTTATCCATCATGTAAGATTTACCTTTAAAAAACTCATTAACCCGTACAGACAAGTGGCGAATAATATTCTCATTCAGTTTTACTCTACGCTCAAATTCATCCATAATGCTTGAAGTAAAACTTATACACATCATACAGTAATGACCACTTTTCATCTTATTTATTGGGTATGCAAAATCTAATAGACCCCAATATTCATATTTTATCAATCCTGAAGCTTCAATATTTTTCAAAAGCACTTCCAGCGTTTTATTCAATTGATTTGAGTCTACTATTTTAAAACTTTTTAAAACCTCTTGAAGGGGCTTTATTAGATGTTGTGAAATATTTTCCTTGAAAGCATTTACTACATTATAGATAAATGCACTTTTAGTGTTAGCTCCTGGAAGGTCCATAAAATTTTGTTTTATTCCCGTATCACTTAGTTCATTTTTCAATTCTTTATCGATTCTTGACTTTATTTCTTTTAAATTTGAAAAATCTTCTTCCAATTCAACCCACAAAATTTTTGTCAGAGTTTCCAAAAAATCAGAGTAAACAATCAGACTTTTTTTAACGCTTTCGGTACTTGCCTCTAGCTCTCGTTTTGTAACTGTGCTATGTTCTCTTTCTATGAGACCTTTAACCTCCTGAGAAATAACATCTGCTTTAATATTTTTCAACAAAATAGCCAATTCTTGGACCATTTCTTCTACTTCTTGCTGCAATAAGTTCGGTTGTGCTATAAAAGTAAATTCATAGAGATTCACTATATCTTCCTTTAATATCAATTAAACACTTTAATTATATAAAACTTTTTTATATAAGCAAGTTGTTTGTATTAATTTCTACGTCTTCAATCCAACTTAAGTGAGATATTTCATAAATAGCTTTGGGGGTGATTGAATATGTACCTGGCAACAAGATGCTGACTTTATGTTTTTCGAGAAGAAACTTTAGCATTATTTTGGTTTTGCCTCCATTTTTCAACACTGCATTCAACTCCTCAGCAACTTTTTGCGAGTCTGAACATACAGCAGTTAAAACTAATCCTTTCATTAGAGAAGTAACCTTTTCTGTAAATTCAGATATGTCCTTTCCTGATAGTCTCGTTGTGTTTTCTGAAATTTCAAGATCAATTATCACAAATGCTCCAGGTGAAAATAGATTCCTTTTTTCTTCTATTATTTCATTATTGTAGAATGCTATTTCAGAAACATTGTGGGGATCAGAAAGTGTTAGGATAACAAATCTTCCACGTTCTGAGGTTCTCATACGCACATTTAATATTACACCAGCAGTTTTTATCGTTTTACTCTCTCCGATAAACCCAATATTTAATTTTTTCAAGAGAGTTCTAAACTTTTCAAGTGGATGATTAGTTAAGTAAAATCCCAATGAAAATAACTCATGCTCTAATTTTTCCTCTTCATTAAAATCTTCCACGTTCTCAAGTTTTGGCTTCAGAATATCAAGATTACCAAATAAAGCAGCTTGATTTGACTGCCTATTTTTATTTGCAAAGTAAATCAATGTGTCTATTGACTCGTATAACTGCTTTCTATTTTTGTGCACACTATCGAATGTTCCAGATTTAATTAAACTTTCTAATGCCCTTTTATTTATTATATGCCCCAAATTTTGAATGAATTCCCATATGTCCTTATAAGAACTTGAGCGTGCATTTACTATTCCTTCTGCTATAGCAAAACCAACATTACGCAAAGCAGCAATTCCGTAGTGTATGTGCTCACCCTCTATTGAAAATTCAGCCTTAGATTTGCTGATATCAGGCGAAAGAACAGCAACTCCACTGAATTTTGCAGCATGATAAAACAAATTCAGTTTGTCTCTATCATCAATGTTGAGATTCATCAAGGCCGTAAAAAATTCTAGCGGGTAGTTAGCCTTAAGGTAAGCTGTTTGGTAAGATATAATCGCATATGCTGCAGCGTGGGATTTATTAAATCCATAACCAGCAAATTTTGCAACAAGATCAAAAATATAACTTGCCCTGTCGTAATCAACACCGTTTTTTGTTGCTCCTTGAACAAAAAGTTCACGTTGTTTATCCATCTCTGCCTTAATTTTCTTACCCATGGCGCGTCTGAGTAAATCCGCCTCTGCTAAGCTATATCCAGAGAGAATACGCGCTATTTCCATTACCTGTTCTTGGTAGATTATTACTCCGAATGTTTCTTTTAACACCTCCTCAAGCAATGGATGAATGTAATCCGGCTTTTCAAGTCCATGCTTTCTTGCAACATAAGTTGGAATGTTATCCATAGGCCCTGGGCGATAAAGAGAAATTAAAGCGATGATATCTTCAATGCAGTCTGGCTTTAGTTTGATTAAAGCTTCTCTCATTCCCGAACTTTCAAGCTGAAACACTCCGATTGAATCACCTCTTGAGAGCATTTCATAGGTTCTTTGATCAATCAAAGAAACCGAGGAAATATCAAATTTTTTTTCATCACGATTAATTAAACGACATACATGATCTATTAGTGTTAGCGTACCAAGTCCAAGAAAATCAAATTTTATTAACCCAGCTTTCTCTACATATTTCATGCTGTATTGAGTGATTGGCAGAGCCGAATTTGGATCATAATAGACGGGAACAAAATTTTCTAATTTTTGATCGCATATTACAATTCCAGCAGCATGAGTTGAAACGTGACGATATATTCCTTCGAGCTTTAGAGATATATCAAGAAGTTTGGCAATTACTTCATCACTATCCCTTTCTTTCTGAAGATTTTGATCAAACTCTATCGCTTGCGATAAAGTTACAGGATTTACTGGATTAAATGGAACCATTTTAGATATTTTATCCACTTGAGAGTAAGGCATTTGCAATACTCTACCAACATCACGCAATACTGCCCTTGCTTGCAATTTTCCAAAAGTGATTATTTGAGCAACATAACCGTACTTTTTCTGAACATAATCAATAACCAGGTCCCTTTTCTCTTGGCAGAAATCGATATCAAAGTCAGGCATCGATACACGATCAGGATTTAAAAATCTTTCAAAGATCAGACCAAACTTTATTGGATCAAGATCTGTAATTTGTAAGCTCCAAGCAACAATCGATCCAGCACCAGAACCTCTTCCCGGTCCAACTGGAATGCCATTTGCTTTGCTCCAACGAATGAAATCAGAAACTATCAAAAAGTAGCCAGCGTAGTTCATCGAAGTTATTACGCTTAGTTCGTAATTCAGCCGATCGTAGTATTGTTTAAGGTCTATGTCCGTTTCATTTGCAATGCGGAATTCTAATCCTGCAATTGCCTGCTCCCTCAGTTCTTCATTCTCAGTTTTATTTTCTCGACAAGGAAATTTAGGCAAGATAGGCTGCCTGCTTCTTGGCATATAAGAGCACCGCTTAGCTATCACTGAAGTGTTATGAATTGCTTCGGGAATGTCGCTGAACAGTTCCTCCATTTCTGCTACAGATTTGAAGTAATGCTCGGTAGTTAACTTCTTTCTGTTATTCTCCAGGGCATAACTGCCCTCCGATATGCACGTTAATATATCATAAGCTTCATAATCAGATCTATTTGAAAAAAACACATCATTCGTTGCAACTAGTGGTATATTGCGCTGATAAGCAAAATCTATTAAAGCTTCTTCAAGCTCTAGCTCTTTATTCAGCCCATGACGCTGCAATTCAACATATAAATGACCATCGAATGCTGAGAGCAGTCTTTTTATCGTTTCTTTATCTTGCTTCAATAACAGTTGAGCCAATATGCCGTCATATCCACCAGTTAAGGCGATTAGGCCTGAACTTAAATTTAATAGCTCATCAAAATCAACGTAAGGAATATCGCTGTTATTCTTGCGCTTTTTAAAAGACTCACTCACCAAGGTGACTAAATTAGTGTACCCTTGTTCATTTTTTGCAAGTAGGAGTATTGATAAATTTTGTTCTAAGTGTCGAACGATAATATTGCATCCTATTATTAGCTGTATTCCCCTACTTGCTGCATATTCTGCAAATTCAAGTGAGCCAAATAAGTTACCTGAGTCAGTAACTGCAACTGCCGGCATTTTGTTCTGCAAACAAAGACCAATCAGCTCCTCAATTTTAACCGAACTCTCAAGCAGAGAATAAACGCTATGAACACGCAAGTGTATGAACATAAAAAACTTTAGATTAGCAATAAAAGGATAACATTAATTTGCTCGTAGGGATATGAAAAGGTCTAACACTGAAATAACACCAAAGAGGCTATTTGAATCTAATTTACTATTCACAATCCCGGTTATTATACCAATTCCCGCTATACAAGCAACGAATAGAAAATAATGGAAAAAAGCCATACTGAAGTAAGTAAAATAGCGAGGTTTAGATGGCATTAAGATCAAAATTATTGGATGAAAAAGTGGTGAAATCAGCAAAAGAGATGCTGAAGAGAGTAAGAAATAATGCGTATGTTGCAAAAAAACTAAATGCTGTAATTGCAGCAAAAAAGCACAGTATAACAGCTGTAGCAAAAATATGTTGCATTTCGAGAAAGGCAATTACTACATGGATAAAGCACATAAAATTTGGAAGAGAAGAAAAATTATTTGCTCCACCTCAACGCCGTAGAAAAACTATATTGAACCAAAGTCAACTTGAACGAATTGAGTTGTGGATAGAGGAAAACCCCAATATTACTATTAGAGAAATGAGAATAAGAATCCAAGAAAGATTTGGTTTGAATATCAGCAAATCCGCAATACATCGTAATATGCAAAGAATGAAATTCTCATATATCACACCAAGACCAGTTCATAGTGGACAAGATAAAAACAAGCAAGAGGAGTTTTAAAAAAAACCTCAATGAAACTATTGTCATGCATTCTGAAAAAGAGCTATTTTTCTTCGATGAATCACGGTTTGGTACACATTCGAAAGTTGGACATGGGTGGTTTAAAAAAGGCAGTAGGACACAGGTTAAGGTAAAATTAGGTAGGGAAAATTTTTATCTCTATAGTGCAGTTAATCCTAGAAATGGAGAGAATTTTAGCTTATTTGCACCAAACGTCAACACTGATTGTATAAATATATTCCTTGAACAGATGTCGCAATATTTAGGAATACGAAAGGCTTTTCTCTTGATGGATTGCGCTAGTTGGCATAAGTCAAAAAGTTTAAAGGCACCTAAAAATATCGAAATTATATACCTACCACCATACTCACCTGAACTCAATCCTGTTGAGAGGTTTTGGTTATATATAAAACAGAACATTTTACGCAATAAAATCTACGATACAATTGTTCTGCTTGAATGCGCTTTGTGTAAATTTATTACCTCTCTTTCCCCTTCCACGGTTAAACAACTCTGCTATGCTTCTTATTTGGTTCATTAATAATGAGAATTGGTATTAGCTTGTTTTAATTGACTTTTTATCATAATCATGTAATAATTAAACATATCGTTTGATATTGAAGGTAAAATCATGGCAGGAGAATATGAATCACTGGAAACAGTACTGGGTAAGATTGAGGTTAAGAAAGATTTAAATCAAGATAATATAATTGAGAAAATAAAAACAGAACTAGAGGAACAGGATCAAGGTCTATATAAAGATTGGGAGGAAGGTAAATTTGATGTAAATTATGTATTTTCTCTCTCCTTCTGTATTGAGTGTACGTTATTAACGATAGCTGCTGAGAATGGTTACACAAATATAGTAAATGTTTTACTAGAAAAAAGAGCAGATGTTAATCGGAAAAATTGGTGTGATATGACTCCTTTGCATTTAGCTGCTGAGAATGGTCACGTAGATGTAGTAAAGGTTTTACTCGAAAAAGGAGCAGATGTTAATCGGAAAAATTTGGTTGATATTACTCCTTTGCATTTAGCTGCTGAGAATGGTCACGAAAAGACAGTAGAGTTTTTACTAGCAAAAGGAGCAAATGTTAATGAGAAAGGTTACCACGATATGACTCCTTTGCATTTCGCTGCTTTTATTGTTCACAAAAAGACAGTAGAGGTTTAATCCAAGAAGGAGCAGATGTTAACGCAGCAAATCAATATGGAGAGACCCCTTTAGATTATGCTAAGAGTCAAGACGTAGTAAAAGCTCTATTAGACGCAGGAGGAGGTTCTTTTGTGAAAGCACGTAATAAGGCAATGATTGCTGGTAGAGTAACTACATTATTAGGCACTGCTATAGCAGTGGCACTTTTTACAACTGGAACAATTACAGCTCAGTTGATACCTATCGTTATAGCAGTGGTTGCAGTTACAGCAGCAGCACTGGTAGTTGGTTGTGCTACATATGAATTACTAAAGCCTAGTACTAAAGTTGATGGAGCAGAGAAACCATCTGCTGCCTTAATAAATGGACAGCAGGGAGTTACTAGCATTCCTTCATAGTAGAGCACGTGACGCAGGTTCCTGGATCCCAGTGTCTGGGCACTGGGATGACAAGGGGGGATACTAGGATGACAACGAAGGTACTGGAATGAAAGGAGTATTAGATAAAGCTACTTGTATAACTGTTGCACATCCATAAACTCCTTCTCGTTTTGAATGCTGATGATAGTGTGAGTGTTGAAAGGTAAAGGGTCATTTATATGTCCATGACCTACTCCTTTCATTGTAAATACTGGAAAGTTGACACTTTTTGCAAACCTTTCTTTTACAATTTCAACAAGATTATCATTATAACAGTTAACAAAGTCACCGAATATTACTGCATCTACTCCATCAAAAATATGAGCTTGTTTTAGGTGATCTAGACTGCGCTCAATTGAATATGGATAAACTTTTATGTCTTCTAAAAATAGAATTTTGTTTTTTGCGTTTATTTGCCAAGTAGTTCCTATGCTATTTTCAACCAAAGTCATATTACCACCGATGATTTTAGACTCTAATCTGCCATTTTTTAGTCTAACTCCATTATTTATCATCTTTAAGTTGTCAAATCTGATAGAGTTGCGTTGGTTAAGAATTAATTCTTTTAATTTTTTAACAGAGCTTTCAGCAACAGAGTTATTTACTATCATTTCCAACATGGTACCGTGAAGAGTTTGCCAGTCATATTTAACTTGCAGATAAATATGTAAAGCAGTGATATCACTATAGCCTATAAGAATTTTTTTGTTTTGAGCAATTCTTTCTTTTTTATCATTGGGCAGCTTTTCTAGGTAAGGAATTAGCCGAGAAGCCCCTTCTCCTCCTCTGATACACCAAATTATTTTGCTATCATCAGTGAGCGCATTAACCAAATCATTCGCTCTAAACTCATCGGAGTTAGAATAAAATGGGTTGTCATTACTGTATATTTTCTCCGAAATATGGGGATTAAAATCCAAAGTTTTTACGTATTCCCTTATAGTAGGCAGATCTGATTCTTTTCCTTTCGAAGAAGGAGCAATAATATCAACTTGATTTGCAGGATTAGTGAGTAAAAGGCATAGAAAATAAAGAATAAAGGAATACATTAAAATATCTTATGAAACTCTTGCTTTAATATATCATCTAATTCGCAAAGAGAAACTTTTACTCCTAGTTTTTCCATTGATGTAACGCCGTAATCTTTTAGTCCACAAGGAATAATACCCTTATAGTGGGAAAGGTTTGGAGAGACATTAAGTGCTATGCCATGATAAGTTACCCATTTTCTCAAGCGAATGCCAAAAGCTGCTATTTTTTCTTCTACTCCATTATTATTCACCCAGATACCTATTCTATCTTCTTTGAATTCTCCGAGTATATTAAAGTGCTTTAAAACATTTATGATCCAATTACTTAGGTCCCTGATATACAGCTTGATGTCACATTTGTTTCTTTTTTTGAGGTTTAGCATTAAGTATATAATGCGCTGCCCTGGACCGTGATATGTATATTTACCGCCCCTGCCTGTTTTGTATATGGGAAATAATTTTTCAATAATGTCATCATCTGTTGCACCGATTCCTGCAGTATAAAGTGGAGGGTGCTGGAGTAGCCATACTAACTCATCAGATAAATTATTGTGAATTTGTTGAATTTTTGCTTCCATGAATTTCACAGAATGGTTACAATCAGTAAATTGGTTAGAGATTAGCCATTCTGTCATATTCAATTTCTTTTATTTAATTTTATAATACTTACTTGCTTTTTAAGCAAGTTTAGGCTTTTGGTAAGCTTTTAAAGCGTTCCATATAAAGCTATATAAGGCTTTGTAACAAAAAAGGGAAGCTATCGCCTAATGATGAAGAATTTGACATATGTTGCTAGATACGCTAATATTTTTAATAAATACTTAATATTCATGTTAAATTAAAATATTTTGGTTAATTTTATAGGGGAATTTTATATTAGGTACAACACAAGAAAATCAAAATGAATTGAGTCAGTTTAATCAAGAACAATGGGATCAATTCGTAAAAGACTTGATTAAAAAGGAAAAGGAAGATTTAGAAGTATAGTATTTCCTAAAGTAAATGATAAAGGTATAATAAAGTATTTGAGTTATAATGGCATATAGTGTGGATTTAAGGGAAAAGGCAGTATTGATGATAGAAAAAGGGAAGGCAAAGGTTGAGATAGCAGAGCTCATGGAGATAGGAATAGCAACGCTGTACCGCTGGTTAAAAAAGAAAGCTGCTGGTGAAAGCCTAAAGCCATCTAAAACGGTAGCTTTATTCGAAAAATAGACCCAAAAATACTCGAAGAATATGTTACAAAGAATCCAGATCATACTCTGGCAGAGATGAAACAAAATCTTGGATTTGGAATAAATTCAATTTGGTATAGACTAAAACAGCTAAAAATTACTTTAAAAAAAAGTCACACTATATCAAGAGCGCAATCAAGAAGATAGGCAGCAATTTATTGATAAAATCTCAAAAATAGACCATTCCAGCATCTTATACCAATTCCCACTATGTAAAGAACAGATAGACAATAATGGGAAAGAAGTGATACTAGAGTAGATAAAATAGAGAGGTATAAATGGCATTAAGGTCAAAACTGTTAGACGAAAAAGTTGTAAATTTGGCGAAAGAAATGTTAAAAAAGGTCAGAAATAACGCATATGTTTCAAAAAAGTTACAAGCGGTGATAGCAGGAAAAGAAAGTAGTATAAGCGCTGTGGCAAGAATATGTAAAATTTCAAGGACTGCTTTGACTGAATGGATAAAGCATCTAAAATTTGGAAGAGAAGAAAAATTATTTTCCCCTTCTCAGCGGCGAAGAAAAAGCAAATTAAACAAAAATCAACGTGAGCAAATTGAAATATGGGTAGAAAGAAATCCAAATATTACTATTAAGGAAGTGCAAATAAAAATCTCAGAGGAATTTGGCCTAAACATTAGCAAATCAACAGTGCATCGTGAGATACAAAGGATGAAGTTTTCTTATATAACACCGAGGCCAATTCACCATAAACAAGATAAAAACAAGCAAGAAGAGTTTAAAAAATACTTCAATAAAATAGTCAATTCCCACCCTGAAAAGGAGGTATTTTTTTGATGAATCACGATTTGGAACTCATTCAAAAATCGGACACGGATGGTTTAAAAAAGGGGTCAGAACGCAGGTTAAATGAAAATTGGTAGACAAAATTTCTATATCTACAGTGCGGTAAATCCAAGAAGTGGTAAGAAAATTAGCCTACTTGCTCCATATGTAAACACTGATTGTATGAATATATTTCTGGAGCAGATGTCGAAAGATTTAGGCACGAAAAAAGCCTTTCTTGTAATGGATTGTGCAGGCTGGCATAGATCAAAAAGTTTGAAAATTCAGAAAAACATTACCATTATATACTCGCCTCCTTATTCACCAGAACTGAATCCTGTTGAGAGGTTGTGGCAATATATCAAACACAATACTTTACGCAACAGAGTCTACGATACCATAGGCTTACTTGAAGATGTTCTGTGTAATTTTATTGTCAGTATTTCCAGTGCTACTATTAAACGAGTTTGTAATGTTTCTTATTTGTTCGATTAGTAATGGAATTTGGTATAACACGAAGAATCCTCCTTGTACATTTGGAACGCTAATTCTGGATTAAGGAAGGAAGAAAGTATAGGAAATGGAAGGCTTTTTGGATTTCAAGGAATAGGAAATGAGAGTAGAAAAGATGTGAACCAAGAAATTAACGGGAGATCTATGGCGAGTATGTTCAATTTCAAGTCTATTTTTGAGGTAGCCAAAAATCGTCTCAATGATCGACCTTTTTCTCAGCAAAATCTTTTCATGTAGTGAAATTAATGCGTTTTTCATCCCCTTTTTCACCTTGGTAACAAGTTTCAAACCGCGGTTAAACAACTCTTGGAAAAGCTCTTTTTTAATATAGCCTTTATCACCAAACAAAAGACCGGTTAATTTCTTAGTTAGGTTTGCTACAGGCTCTCTATCGTCAACATTACCTCTTGTAAGCGTAAAAGCTTGAATTTCACCTTTCTCGTTAATTATCAAATGTAGTTTAAAGCCGAAAAACCAGCCATATGTACTCTTGCTTAATTTTGCAATTCCAGCAAAAACCTTATTTCTTGATATTCTTTTTGCATGGCAAACTGCAATAGGAGTTGTATCTATGTATGAGATTCCAGTAAGTTCTGACCATCCGCAAAGGCACTGTAATAGCATGGCTAAATGCCACAAAACCCTGGGCTTTAGAGCAACAAACCTAGTGTATGAAGGCAACTTCGAAAACTCTGTTTGTAGAGCAATGTTAGGTAATGCAGGTAGAAAGCCTTAAAATTTTCACAGGGAGATTGCTGATACAGGAGGATTATTGTGATAATTTCCGAATGTGTAATTTCTGGCACTCTTGTGGGTTTTTACCGTTTGGCAGTAGTTTATCTGCAAAATTTTTCTCTATATCTCTGCAAAAATCATCGACCAGACAAAACAGTTTTGTTATATCTTCCATGGGTAACCTCATCTATTTTTTTTCTATTTGTTGAGTTTACCCTACTGTCCTGACTTTTCTATTCTCTTTTTAATCCAGAATTAGCGTTTATACTACTTTCTTTTCCTGCTATCACCGCTTGTAACTTTTTTGAAACATATGCGTTATTTCTGACCTTTTTTAACATTTCTTTCGCCAAATTTACAACTTTTTCGTCTAACAGTTTTGACCTTAATGCCATTTATACCTCTCTATTTTATCTACTCTAGTATCACTTCTTTCCCATTATTGTCTATCTGTTCTTTACATAGTGGGAATTGGTATCAGTATCAAACCCTGCCTTAACTAGATTCTTTGCAATTCTTATTGGCTTTGTTGCATAGCACTGATAGGGATGTAAATCACAGTAAATTTATGCAGCTCATTCAAATTTAGCCGTACCTATATCAGTAAATTTGTTCAATAAGTAGCACTTAATTAACAGCTCTTTTTCACGATTTACCTCTGATTTATTTTTCAAGCCAAACCCAAATATTTGCTTCAACCTATAGAAAAAGACTTCAATATAAGACCGTGCTCCATACTTAACTTTTTTCTTCCATTCATTTTCATAATTCTCATATGACCTAATTCTACTAATATACTTGTTTCTTTCTGATAAGTAGTCAGCTAAACAAATTTTAGCTAGGGCGAATAATAGGCACAATATTGTATTTTCTGCATTCTTTATACACACTTTTTATATCATAAGCTGCATCTGCTCAATAGAATAAATGTTATATTTATCACTGACTTCTTCTAACATATCGCAGACCGGCAAATAGTCTACAGCAACACCACTAGTGTAGTTCATGCTTATTGCTTTCTTATCATTTATGTTTAAAACAACATGTAATTTTCTTACTTGACCATAGCCACTGTATTTTCTTTTTCGAATATTAAGCTTACTATGCCCACCGTTATTATTGTAGATACTAACTCTAGTGCTATCTACGGCAATTTCAATATTTTCCAAATCATCTTTATTGCTTCTATGGTCATCAATCTTCAAATTAAGCTTTTTAAATCTTCTGGAAGCTTGTGTATAGCTGATAATCTTAAGTTTTTTTGCCTATTTGTATCATATAACCTTTTACAAAACCTACAGCTTGTCTCAGGACAATTCTAAAAAGATGAACTATTATGTGTATTAAAATTACAACTTTATCACTATAAATGTTATTACCACCTGCAACTTTTGGACTGTTTTCATACCAATTTTCTATGGCTTGATTAACAAAATGAAAAACATTTCCTCTTTTTTTGAGAAACTCGTTATATTCTCTTTGGTTACTGACTCTCATTTTTTGTGGCATAAGTTGTACTTGTTTGAAAAACGCCTATTTTACAACAAAATGCGTCAGTAGCCATATATTAAAAAGCTTTTCTTCTTACAATAACCTCAACCAACACTAGCTATGCAACAAAGCCATTCTTATTCTTGCTGCTTTTATATTACTTTCTTCCTCAGCTAGGATAGATTTGGTTAATGCATAAATTGCTTTACGTCCTCTTGTTTTTTTTTGTATTTTTCTCCTAAGAAACTCCCTCAATTAGCTCTTCCTGTTGCACCAAGATATAACCAAAATCCCGTGCCTTTTTGATCAAATTTTTCACGACTCTCTCTTGGTAACGTGTTTCGTAATAGTTCATTCCTTTTTCTACATACTTTTGTCCGTATCTCAACATTTGATAGAAGATACACGCTAATTTCCTTGCTGTAGCAGTAATTGCTTTTGGGGATCCTAGTTGCTTTTTTAATCTTCTATAATATGCACCAATGCACTCTTACTTTTTCCCACGGCATAAGCAGCCATTCGAAAGGCATTTGCAGCACGATTGATAACCTCACGAGTTCTTGTCCTAAATACTTTTTCCCCTGTAATCTTATTAGCAGGACTTAGCCCTAACCATGAAGTAAAATGCTTTTCTGATCGCCATTTACTGTAGTTAATACCAATTTCCGAAATAATAGCTTGTACAGTTAGTACATCAAATCCAGGAATTTTAGTAAAATCTATACCGGTTACTCGATACAATTCTTCACGCAAGGCAAAGTTTGGCTTATCTTTTCGATACTTACTTCTTTCCTTGCTTAGCTCTTTACTCTCGTCAGATTTCGCTTCAAATGTCTTATAGTGGTTTTCAATATTTTTGTCACACTCTGCTATTTTTTCCTGATAAACATTGTATAGTTCAAATTCCTGCTGTAATGCAAATAAATGTTCCTCTCTGTAGTCACCTGTTAGTGCTTTGGCAATAGCCGATTTATCACTCTTTATTCGCATATCCCTTAATTCAGCTAATTTATTAGGATTTCTTTCACCTTCGATTATAGCCTTAATAATTTGCATTCCAGTGACACCTGTTATATGGCTTATTACTTTATGTAACTGAATATTCATTTGTACTAACGCCTTTTGCGTCCTATTAATATGTGTAGTCGCACTTTCTGTAAGATTTTTACGTTGCCGAACATAACTAAGCAATATGCACATTTGATCATCTGGCCTAAACGATCCTTGGATTAACCCATAACTGTGTAGTTGTTGTAGCCATTGGCAATCCTGGACGTCTGATTTTCTCCCAGGTACATTTTTTACATGCCTTGCATTTGCCAGTTTTACTTCGAATCCATACGATTCAAGTACTTGGAACAAAGGAATCCAATATACTCCTGTTGACTCCATAGCTACTGTAGTAACTTTACACTTCTTTAACTACTTTGCTATATTGTGAAGATCTTCTGTGAAGCAGCTAAACTTTTGTACACGTTGTTCATCTCTTTCTTCAGGTATACATACATAATGCACAGATGAACCGATATCTATTCCTGCTGCGTTAGGATTCATTATCTCTAATTTACTTTTTGCTTTTTTCATGGTAGCTCCTATAATTTGTAATAACGAGGTCCTTCAGCTTGGGAATGGTTAAGATTATACAATCTCCTAAACGAGGTAGTCATAAAATATGGCTCCATCAATGGTTCGAGCGTTCCTCCCAAAACCATGCTATGAAACGGGCACTTATGGCACCAGTGAAAAATTCGATTATAACTGCAAAAGCGCCTCCTGTACAATTGTACTTAAAAACTGCTAAAAACTTAAATTGGAGAGTTTCTTCCTGGTTTGACAGATTTTTCTGTTCGGTGCTATGAAATTATACATTTCCTGGGTCTTAGCTTTGTCGAAACAACTACTTTCTTTTAGCACTTTTCGTCCTGGAAAGAGATTTCCAACAGGAATTGATAATTCCCCTGCTAATATTTTTAACTTTTCAATTGGAATGCCACATGTTCCTTGTTCATATCTTAGCAGTGTATGATAGTTTATGTTTGCTTTGCCTGCTAAATCTTTCAGAGTATATTTTCTCTTTAACCTCCAGCTTCTTACTTTGTGTTCTATCTGATACCTTATCGAGATGTTTGTCATAAATATTATACAGGTTAACATTACGTTTAATTGTTGAATATTTCTTCAGAATTGCGTATAATTATTAATGCTTTTTATCTTACTTTCTCATGGCTCTTTCTAAGTTTCTTGATGCTCGCAATGATATAGCTTTTCGCCGTATCTTTGGTACCGAAAAAAATAAAGATATTCTTATTCACTTTCTCAATGATATACTAGGTCTTACCGATGACAATAAGATTAAAGATGTCTCCTTTCTCAGTCCCATTCAAGACCCTGTAATTGCCTCTCAAAAGCAAAGTATTGTTGATGTTCTCTGTGTTGATTCTACAGGGGTCAAAACCATCATTGAGATGCAAGTCGCTAAAACAAGGGGCTTTGAAAAACGTGCCCAATATTACGCTGCCAAAGCTTATTCAAGTCAAGCTGATGTAGGTGATCAGTATCATGATCTTAAAGGGGTTATCTTTATTGCTATTGCTGATTTCATCTTATTTCCTAACAAGCTAGCTTATAAGTCTGATCACGTGACTTTTGATAAGATGACCTTTGAACATGATCTTAAAGACTTTAGTTTCACTTTTATAGAGCTACCAAAGTTTAATAAAACAAAAGAAGATCAATTAGAAAATATTGTTGAAAAATGGATCTATTTTTTTAAGCACGCAGATGAAACGAGCGAAGAGGATCTAAAAAAAATAATAGGTAGTGATGTAATTATTGGTAGGGCTTATGATGAGTTAAACCAATATAACTGGAGTAAAGAAGAACGTCTTGCTTATGATCAAGCTAAGAAACGTACCGATGATTATTTATCTACCCTTGAAGAAAAACTTCATGAAGGCATCCTCATAGGCAAAGAAGAAGGTATCCTAATCGGCGAAGAAAAAGGTAAAATTGAAGTTGCAAAAAATTTACTTAAAGCTGGCATCTCTATTGACGTTGTATCGCAAACTACAGGTCTTTCTTTCGATGAGATCAAACAGTTACAGGCAGAAAAGACCTCATAGCTCCCTCAATTTATCCCTCTGCTTATTCCTTTAACTACTGATGTTCCATTTAAGAATGTATCAGGCTTTTTAGATAACTCTACTTTACTTGAAACTTCCTGACTCAAGTCTTTGTAAGGCTTTTCTACTTTCTGTTGTAGCACTTTTTCCCCTTCTAATTGACTTCTTAAGTGAACTAGAAACTTATCAGTTTGTTTGAATTCTGGACATGCTTCTTTTGCAAATGAATATAGGGTTTTTGCTATTTCAGAAAGTCTTCCATTTATTATTCTTCTAACTATAGCTGATTGCACTGCCACAGGATCTAAGTTTAGGTTTGTCAGTGATATTCCTGACTTAATAGCAGTTTTATTTAGCACTTTCTCAAATCTATTTGTAATATTGAGTGCATAGCCCTGTGCTTCTGGTGGAGATATAGACTGCTCTGCTGTAGAATTATATTTTTGACCTGTAACCCTTCTAATCAGTAAGTCAAGTAATAGTATTGTACTATTTATATCCGTTTGTACATTAACTTGTGATATTGAACTCTCAGGTTTATATCCATTAAAAGAGCTTTTATAATTACTAGGCTTATCATCTATATGACATTGAGTTGAATACCCTGATGCAGAAGTTCTAGCTGAAATAAATTGAGTAATACCTTGTAAAGTACCTATTACAGCATTAGTGAAAGTACTTGCTATAGTATTTATAAATGAAGTTGGTCTATTAGCTGCACTTTTTACATTACTTTCTATATTTCTTCTATTCCTTATGAAGGATTTCACACTTGTCTCAGTCGAATTACTTGCCTCAGTTGCCTCAGTAGAATTGTTGAAACTATTGATAATATTAGCAGTATTGTTTCTATACTCTTCTTTTAAATCATCAAAACTTCTTACATTATTTAACTCATCCTTTATTGTTACTTCTTTATTTGCAAATCTAATAGTTAGTGTTTCCATTTCTTTGTTTTTATAAAATTCACTGAGTATCAAACTTGCATTGTTATTAAAGGTCATTATTAGATCGTTTTCTAATTTACTGAAAGTATAATCTTCAATTTTCTGTGATATAATGATCTTATTATTTTTATCTACATCTTCCGCTGCTATTCTAATTATTTCCTCGTTATTATCGAATACTAAAGGTAGTGGTCTTAACTTAAATTCCTCTATTTTCATTGGTACGTGATTCATAATTACATGTAGTCTTTCATACCAATTTGTTAATAGACCATTCTTTAATCTTACTTGTACTACAGTACCTTCTACTATGGTACCTTTTGATACTTCGTGATCTTTTTCATAAAAGAGCCATATTATTAAATCTTTGTCACTTGTAATAATTCTTGCTTTAAGCTTTACATTTAAATCACTTTCTACTTGTTTTCTTACTTGACGTAAATCTAGAGTGTCTATTTTATTTTCTTGATCAAGATCATAAAGTACTATTTCTGGTATAGGTAGTTTATCAGATGTAACCACAAATATGTTCTCACCACCGTTACCAACTAGATGACTCTTGTACTTAGGATTATTCTCTATAACATCATGTTTTCCATGCCCAACTACAATAGATTCGTTGTTTAGTAATGAGTGGACAAAGATAGACATTTTCAAATTATTCGCTACTCTAGAGTAACTATTAATTATTTCATCAACTGATTTGTTGCTGTTTTGTAACAAAAATAGTTCTCCCTTTATTATTCTTATCTCAGAATTGTCCCCTAAGTGATATATTGGGGAATTATGACCATGTATTGTTATACTAAAAGTAGTGCCCTCTGATTTATAGTTGTGGTTACCTAGATTTATTCTTGTTAATTCTGGAGTAACTTTTCTGTCACCAGCATCAGTTTTAAAGTTAAATTTTACAGTAGTGTCTTCAACATAAATGCTATCTATATCATATAGAGTGTAGTTAAATACAAATGTGTGTGTACCTGGAACTTGTTTTAGGTTAATGAAAGCTTTGCCTTTACTTGTTGCAAAGGGCACCATATAGGTGAAATCACCTTGAGAATAGTTGGTAATTTTCGTATAAGTCCTGATAACAAACTTGATATCATGTGAACAACTATTGCTACTCTTATATACAATAATATCGTCCATGTTCTCCTCATTCCTTCCTCCTCTACCATCTATATATCTAGTTTCACAATCATTGATCACTAGGGAATCAATAATATCTTCTCTTAATAGAAAGTTATGTATTTTATAGAGTTCTAATTTTGTCCCATATTCACCAGTAATATATATATTTTGATCGATTAATATATGCTTTTGCTTAGAAAAATCTCTCAGATCTAAAGTGTTGATACCAGAACCTCCAGCAATACTACCTGTAATTTTGTCACCTTTTAAAATAATAGTATCATCTCCTGTATTTAGACGAACAATTTTCTCTCCGTCCTCAAGAACAACCACATGATTATCATGTGGAAAACCGATTATCTTATCATAACCAGTACCTAGGGAGATATATGTATAGTTTGCTGTCCTATCATAAGGATACTCTAACCCAATTGCGTTTTCACAGATATAGGCATCCTCGCTTGAAGCAGGATAATCACCTTTAAACATAGGAAAAGCAGTGGGTAAACAAAATAATTCTCCACCATGTACCCTTTCAGGAATTGCCCTACTTGATCTGATATCCGACATCTTATGTAAAAATGCAGCTGTATGACTTCCTGATGTTATATATTTAGTCACGCATTTTGGTAGGTACGTTAAGCCGCATGAGTCCGAAATTGCAGTACATGGGTACGCAAGTGTTTTTACAAACTGACAATTTCTTTCTGATTTCATAGTCGGGAAAACATACTTTCTAACATCAGTATGATGCTTTAAGTAATCAACAGCTTTATAGATATATTGGCTGGCAAATAATTGTTCACGAAGCAATTCTTCTATATAAGGCTCAGGGCTCACATGCAAAAATGCACGTATTCCTTCAATAAACCTTTCCTTTTCTGTTAGATGTACTAGTCTATCAATGTTTTCTACTTTTTTTACAGCTTGATAAATATCAGTACCAACAAACACAACAGCACCAATTGTAGCACCTATAGGACCTGTAACTGATGAAACTCCCTCTAATATTCCGAACCCTTCAGCAACTTCTATACCAAGTTCCGCAGCATCAACTCCTAAATAGACGCTATCTCCTACAACACCAACAAGAGCATCTTTGTTACCTTTTTTATACTCTTTTACCTCATTATATAAATCATATGCAATAAAACCTGATGTACCACGAGCAAGGAAAGAAGATGATAATTTGAAGGACTGAGCAAGAGATGACTCTACAAGTGGAGCTAGTTTAAATCCTCGAGCATATGAGGCCTGCGAAGCTGCGTTTAAACCTTCAAGAGCAGCATTTTCTGCAGCTTTAACTCCAGATGGTAGAGCAGTAAACCCTAGATTGATAGCTAGACCTTGATAATCACCATTAACAGCATCAGCTAAAATATTCTTAGCCATCATGCCTTGCATAGCAGCTCCCGATACTTTTCCTATTCTATCAAGATGACTCATTACCCTTTGATTGCTGATTAGTTTGTTTGCTAAACTAGAAGATTCACCTGTAAGCCGCTCTTTTCCTGCTAATTGAATGAGTTGAAAACGCTTATTTTCTGATAGTGATTCATCCTGAATATATTTTAGAAATAAGTCGCTATTGATAGTCATAGTCTGGTCAATAACATTGGTATTTTCCTCAAGGATCTTACTTATATCGTTTGACGATATCCACTCACATGTGTTAGCTCTTCTCCTTCTTCTACCTAAAGTTGTAGTCGAAGAACACCCTGGTAAGGATTGAAGACCTACTAAGTTAGGGATAAATTCCAAATTTTTTGCGAGGAGTTCAGCAATTCTTTCGTATCCTTCCCTCCTCTGCTCCAGAACAAGTAACCCAGCTACGTCTAATGCAGTCTGGCCATCACTATTGCGTTTCTCAGCATCCTTTATTTTATCTATTAGATCACTAATAAGTGACCTAGCTACGTCTAATGCAGTCTTGCCACCACTATTGCGAGTATGTAGCAGCACCTTGCGTGTCTTAGCATCCTTTGTGTTTAAGAGATCACGAACTCCTTTTTCGTTATTGTTCCTAACGTTATTGAATAACTTCTCAATTGATCCAATGAGCTTTATAATATTAGAGCTCGCCTTTTCATTTTTATACCTTACATGTTCAACTATTTCCTTTGCGGTTTTTCCTCCGAAACCAAGAGCATCATAATATTCTCCTCTCATCAATGCACCCCTAATACCTTCTTCATCCAGATTGAGAGCATGAGTGTGTAGTTCAGTTATACCAAGTCTATCAGCCGCCTCTTTATATAGTTTCAGGAACATCGTGGACACCTCAATACACTGATTCGTAAACTTATACCAATTCTCATTATTAATGAACCAAATAAGAAGCATAGCAGAGTTGTTTAACCGTGGAAGGGGAAAGAGAGGTAATAAATTTACACAAAGCGCATTCAAGCAGAACAATTGTATCGTAGATTTTATTGCGTAAAATGTTCTGTTTTATATATAACCAAAACCTCTCAACAGGATTGAGTTCAGGTGAGTATGGTGGTAGGTATATAATTTCGATATTTTTAGGTGCCTTTAAATTTTTTGACTTATGCCAACTAGCGCAATCCATCAAGAGAAAAGCCTTTCGTATTCCTAAATATTGCGACATCTGTTCAAGGAATATATTTATACAATCAGTGTTGACGTTTGGTGCAAATAAGCTAAAATTCTCTCCATTTCTGGGATTAACTGTACTATAGAGATAAAAATTTTCCCTACCTAATTTTACCTTAACCTGTGTCCTACTGCCTTTTTTAAACCACCCATGTCCAACTTTTGAATGTGTACCAAACCGTGATTCATCGAAGAAAAATAGCTCTTTTTCAGAATGCATGACAATAGTTTCATTGAGGTTTTTTTTAAAACTCCTCTTGCTTGTTTTTATCTTGTCCACTATGAACTGGTCTTGGTGTGATATATGAGAATTTCATTCTTTGCATATTACGATGTATTGCGGATTTGCTGATATTCAAACCAAATCTTTCTTGGATTCTTATTCTCATTTCTCTAATAGTAATATTGGGGTTTTCCTCTATCCACAACTCAATTCGTTCAAGTTGACTTTGGTTCAATATAGTTTTTCTACGGCGTTGAGGTGGAGCAAATAATTTTTCTTCTCTTCCAAATTTTATGTGCTTTATCCATGTAGTAATTGCCTTTCTCGAAATGCAACATATTTTTGCTACAGCTGTTATACTGTGCTTTTTTGCTGCAATTACAGCATTTAGTTTTTTTGCAACATACGCATTATTTCTTACTCTCTTCAGCATCTCTTTTGCTGATTTCACCACTTTTTCATCCAATAATTTTGATCTTAATGCCATCTAAACCTCGCTATTTTATCTACTCTAGTATGGCTTTTTTCCATTATTTTCTATTCGTTGCTTGTATAGCGGGAATTGGTATTAGCCTTTAAGTATTCGTATTTAGTGTTTTGAAATATAAGTCTTCCTTGTTTGCGCAATAGATTGAATTCCCAAAAATCTTCTTTTATTATTGCAGTATCATCATTAGTAGTAATGCCTCGAGATCGGTCACTCTCGAATGTTTTTTGCAATACAGAAAATAGCTTTAGCTTTAAAAGTAAAGTGTAAGAATCATCAGAACCAAGAGCATTTTGTAGTGCAGTACATGCTCTTTTCGCAAACTTATATAATTCTCCGTTTTCTATCAGAGATTGAGGGAATAGATCAAGAATGTGCATTGGTATCTCATTAAATTCTTTTACCAATTTATCATACTTATACCAATTCCCACTATGTAAAGAACAGATAGACAATAATGGGAAAGAAGTGATACTAGAGTAGATAAAATAGAGAGGTATAAATGGCATTAAGGTCAAAACTGTTAGACGAAAAAGTTGTAAATTTGGCGAAAGAAATGTTAAAAAAGGTCAGAAATAACGCATATGTTTCAAAAAAGTTACAAGCGGTGATAGCAGGAAAAGAAAGTAGTATAAGCGCTGTGGCAAGAATATGTAAAATTTCAAGGACTGCTTTGACTGAATGGATAAAGCATCTAAAATTTGGTAGAGTAGAAAAATTATTTTCCCCTTCTCAGCGGCGAAGAAAAAGCAAATTAAACAAAAATCAACGTGAGCAAATTGAAATATGGGTAGAAAGAAATCCAAATATTACTATTAAGGAAGTGCAAATAAAAATCTCAGAGGAATTTGGCCTAAACATTAGCAAATCAACAGTGCATCGTGAGATACAAAGGATGAAGTTTTCTTATATAACACCGAGGCCAATTCACCATAAACAAGATAAAAACAAGCAAGAAGAGTTTAAAAAATACTTCAATAAAATAGTCAATTCCCACCCTGAAAAGGAGGTATTTTTTTGATGAATCACGATTTGGAACTCATTCAAAAATCGGACACGGATGGTTTAAAAAAGGGGTCAGAACGCAGGTTAAATGAAAATTGGTAGACAAAATTTCTATATCTACAGTGCGGTAAATCCAAGAAGTGGTAAGAAAATTAGCCTACTTGCTCCATATGTAAACACTGATTGTATGAATATATTTCTGGAGCAGATGTCGAAAGATTTAGGCACGAAAAAAGCCTTTCTTGTAATGGATTGTGCAGGCTGGCATAGATCAAAAAGTTTGAAAATTCAGAAAAACATTACCATTATATACTTGCCTCCTTATTCACCAGAACTGAATCCTGTTGAGAGGTTGTGGCAATATATCAAACACAATACTTTACGCAACAGAGTCTACGATACCATAGGCTTACTTGAAGATGTTCTGTGTAATTTTATTGTCAGTATTTCCAGTGCTACTATTAAACGAGTTTGTAATGTTTCTTATTTGTTCGATTAGTAATGGAATTTGGTATTACTTGCATAATCCCAAACAGAAATAGCGTGTCTTACATCAAGTAGATCAACACCATTCTTGAACACCCCGAGAGCCTTTTCTAGAACCTTTTCTTCTTTATTTTCCTGTGCCAACTGCTTTCTGATTGCTTCCTGAGTTGCTTTCTTTATTCTTAGAAAATATTCTGGTTTTCTACTTACTTCACTTATTAAAGACCCGTCTATAAGTAAACTAAGTACCGAACTCAATTTTTCATCGTTATTATCTACTAAACCTACAAAGATAGTTCCGCGTATACGCGTATTTGCAAAATAGGACACGGAATTCAAAATTTCCAATGCTAGGCTTCCATGATCTGATTTGCTGATAGCGTTAATTCTATCCTGAATTAAATGTTGATGATCAGATGAACTCAGTATTGAAGGAATATCACTTTGAAGGGCCCCTGATTGTGAACCTGAGAACATATTGTATATTAAAGAATCTTGATCTCTACGAGCAATTTCCAAAACAGTCTCGCCTTTCATATTTGTAGCGTACAAATCTAATGTTCTTCCTTTTAAAGCTAAAATATCTTTTACTATTAGATCGTCTTTTTGAATCACTGCAATATGTAACGGCGTATTACCTTCTTTGTTCTGAGCATTGACATTTAACCTTGATCCCAATCCTAATAAAAGTTCTAGGGCCTGATATTTTTTCAATTTGACAGCAAGGTGCAACGGAGTATTGCCCTCGTCATTTATAGCATTGACATTCACCTCCCTCTCCGGGTCTAACAACTCAGCTATTATTCGCTTATTATCACTATTAACAGCGTAATGCAGAGGTGTATTGTTATGGTCTTGTGCGTTTTTGGTATTTATGTTCACTACTCTTGTCAAACAACTCTTGAATAGATTAAAATTACCCTTTTGTATGGCACGATTTAACTTATCAATATCTGTATGATTTGCATCCTTGACGCCCACATCTGTTGGAGAAGCATCAAAGTACTGATGTTTAAAGGTAGAGTCAGCGCTGTCAGCGAAGTTATTCTCTGCGTCATTAATACCAGATTTATTAGTTATGCGTTTTGCATTTGACAATGCATTTATTATCAACGTCCGACTGAATTCATTAGCAATATCTAACGGAGTCTGACCTTGAAAATTTTTGGAATTAACATCTGCTTCTAATTTTGGATCTAAGAGCATTTGTACTATTGCTAAATCTCCCAACGAGACAGCAAGGTGCAAAGGAGTACCATCTTCTTTGTTCAGAATATTAATATTTATTATCGAATCCAAATTTAATAATTTTTTAACTATTGTTTTGCCTCTTGATCGTTGTTTACTCTCTCTAATAGCAAAATGCAAAGGAGTATCACCTTGTTTGTTCTGAGCATTAACATTTGTTCCCCACTTAGGCCCTAATAACTCCTCAACTATTCTTATTCTATCATTCACAATAGCAAGGTGCAGTGGAGTATCACCTTCCTTGTCCCTAGCACTAACATCTATTTCCCACTTAGTCTCCAATAACTTTCTTATACCAATTCTCATTATTAATGAACCAAATAAGAAGCATAGCAGAGTTGTTTAACCGTGGAAGGGGAAAGAGAGGTAATAAATTTACACAAAGCGCATTCAAGCAGAACGATTGTATCGTAGATTTTATTGCGTAAAATGTTCTGTTTTATATATAACCAAAACCTCTCAACAGGATTGAGTTCAGGTGAGTATGGTGGTAGGTATATAATTTCGATATTTTTAGGTGCCTTTAAATTTTTTGACTTATGCCAACTAGCGCAATCCATCAAGAGAAAAGCCTTTCGTATTCCTAAATATTGCGACATCTGTTCAAGGAATATATTTATACAATCAGTGTTGACGTTTGGTGCAAATAAGCTAAAATTCTCTCCATTTCTGGGATTAACTGCACTATAGAGATAAAAATTTTCCCTACCTAATTTTACCTTAACCTGTGTCCTACTGCCTTTTTTAAACCACCCATGTCCAACTTTCGAATGTGTACCAAACCGTGATTCATCGAAGAAAAATAGCTCTTTTCAGAATGCATGACAATAGTTTCATTGAGGTTTTTTTTTAAACTCCTCTTGCTTGTTTTTATCTTGTCCACTATGAACTGGTCTTGGTGTGATATATGAGAATTTCATTCTTTGCATATTACGATGTATTGCGGATTTTCTGATATTCAAACCAAATCTTTCTTGGATTCTTATTCTCATTTCTCTAATAGTAATATTGGGGTTTTCCTCTATCCACAACTCAATTCGTTCAAGTTGACTTTGGTTCAATATAGTTTTTCTACGGCGTTGAGGTGGAGCAAATAATTTTTCTTCTCTTCCAAATTTTATGTGCTTTATCCATGTAGTAATTGCCTTTCTCGAAATGCAACATATTTTTGCTACAGCTGTTATACTGTGCTTTTTTGCTGCAATTACAGCATTTAGTTTTTTTGCAACATACGCATTATTTCTTACTCTCTTCAGCATCTCTTTTGCTGATTTCACCACTTTTTCATCCAATAATTTTGATCTTAATGCCATCTAAACCTCGCTATTTTACTTACTTCAGTATGGCTTTTTTTCCATTATTTTCTATTCGTTGCTTGTATAGCGGGAATTGGTATAAATATAGGGAAACGCCAAGCACTTCAAGTATAATCTCACAAGTTGATGCACAAACGGATATAAATGGTACAATACTATTACTTGACATGCTCATTAGAAAATTTACAGGTCAAAAGTATGTTTCTACAGTAGGTCAGTCTATATCTCTACTAGAAGCACAGGGCTATGCACTCAATATTACAAATAGATTTGAGAAAGTGCTAAATAAAACTGCTATTAAGTCAGGAATATCACTGACAAACCTAAACTTAGATCCTGTGGCAGTGCAATCAGCTATAGTTAGAAAAATAATAAATGGAAGATTTTCTGAAATAGCAAAAACCCTATATTCATTTGCAAAAGAAGCATGTCCAGAATTCAAACAAACTGATAAGTTTCTAGTTCACTTAAGAAGTCAATTAGAAGGGGAAAAAGTGCTACAACAGAAAGTAGAAAAGCCTTACAAAGACTTGAGTCAGGAAGTTTCAAGTAAAGTAGAGTTATCTAAAAAGCCTGATACATTCTTAAATGGAACATCAGTAGTTAAAGGAATAAGCAGAGGGATAAATTGAGGGAACTATGAGGTCTTTTCTGCCTGTAACTGTTTGATCTTATCGAAAGAAAGACCTGTAGTTTGCGATACAACGTCAATAGAGATGCCAGCTTTAAGTAAATTTTTTGCAACTTCAATTTTACCTTCAATTTTACCTTCAATTTTACCTCTTTCCTCGCCGATTTGAATACCTCTTTCCTCGCCGATTTGAATACCTTCTTGTCTACCTTTTTGAGTAGCATCATCAAGTTTCTGTTCTAAGATAGCAGCTTCTTTTTGTAAATCCATGACCCTTTCTTCATAAGCTACAAGATCCTTCTCATTCCAGTGAAACTTATCTAACTCATCATATGCTAATTTTATTATTGGTGATTTTTCTGCTATTTTTCTCAAATCTTCATCAGTTGTTTCTTCTGCGTATTTAAAAAAAAACAGCCAACGATCTACTACATTTTCTAGCTGCTCTTCTCTGCTCTTAGGAAACTTTGGCAGCTCAATGAAGATAAATTGAAAATCTTTTAAGTCATGCTCGTTAGTTTTTTCATCTCTTATGGTATGGCTAGATATATAATCAGGCTTATCAGGAAATAAATTACAATTGGAAATAGCAATAAAGAAAACCTTCTTTAAATCGATGTACTTACCACCTTTATCAGCCTGCCTTGAGTAAGCCTTAGCAGCATATAATTGAGCCCGTTTTTCGAAGCCTTTATCACGAGCGAGTTGCATTTCAATCACGTATCTGGCACCAGTGGAATCTCTGCAAAGAACATCAACAATACTCTGCTTATCAGAGGCAATTTCAGGGTCCATAATGGTGCTGAGGAACTCAACATCTTGAATAGCATTGACTCCAGTAAAGCCTAAGATATCATTCAAAAAGTGGATAAGGATATTCTTATTTTTTTCAGTACCAAAAATCTTCTTAAAGGTCAGGTCCAGTTTTGGATCGAGAAACTTAGAAAGAGCCATGAGAAAGTAAGATAAAAAGCATTAATAATTATACGCAATTCTGAAGAAATATTCAACAATTAAACGTAATGTTAACCCGTATAATATTTATGACAAACATCTCGATAAGGTATCAGATAGAACACAAAGTAAGAAGCTGGAGGTTAAAGAGAAAATATACTCTGAAAGATTTAGCAGGCAAAGTAAACATAAACTATCATACGCTGCTTATACCAATTCTCATTATTAATGAACCAAATAAGAAGCATAGCAGAGTTGTTTAACCGTGGAAGGGGAAAGAGAGGTAATAAATTTACACAAAGCGCATTCAAGCAGAACAATTGTATCGTAGATTTTATTGCGTAAAATGTTCTGTTTTATATATAACCAAAACCTCTCAACAGGATTGAGTTCAGGTGAGTATGGTGGTAGGTATATAATTTCGATATTTTTAGGTGCCTTTAAATTTTTTGACTTATGCCAACTAGCGCAATCCATCAAGAGAAAAGCCTTTCGTATTCCTAAATATTGCGACATCTGTTCAAGGAATATATTTATACAATCAGTGTTGACGTTTGGTGCAAATAAGCTAAAATTCTCTCCATTTCTGGGATTAACTGCACTATAGAGATAAAAATTTTCCCTACCTAATTTTACCTTAACCTGTGTCCTACTGCCTTTTTTAAACCACCCATGTCCAACTTTCGAATGTGTACCAAACCGTGATTCATCGAAGAAAAATAGCTCTTTTTCAGAATGCATGACAATAGTTTCATTGAGTTTTTTTTTAAACTCCTCTTGCTTGTTTTTATCTTGTCCACTATGAACTGGTCTTGGTGTGATATATGAGAATTTCATTCTTTGCATATTACGATGTATTGCGGATTTGCTGATATTCAAACCAAATCTTTCTTGGATTCTTATTCTCATTTCTCTAATAGTAATATTGGGGTTTTCCTCTATCCACAACTCAATTCGTTCAAGTTGACTTTGGTTCAATATAGTTTTTCTACGGCGTTGAGGTGGAGCAAATAATTTTTCTTCTCTTCCAAATTTTATGTGCTTTATCCATGTAGTAATTGCCTTTCTCGAAATGCAACATATTTTTGCTACAGCTGTTATACTGTGCTTTTTTGCTGCAATTACAGCATTTAGTTTTTTTGCAACATACGCATTATTTCTTACTCTCTTCAGCATCTCTTTTGCTGATTTCACCACTTTTTCATCCAATAATTTTGATCTTAATGCCATCTAAACCTCGCTATTTTACTTACTTCAGTATGGCTTTTTTCCATTATTTTCTATTCGTTGCTTGTATAGCGGGAATTGGTATTACTATTTGTACGTTGCTATATTCAGCGGCAACGTGCAGTATAGTTCTACCTTGTTTGTTCTGAGCATTAACATCTACTTTCGACTCAAGCTTCAACATTTCCTGGACTATCTCTTTTCTGTTCTCTCTGACAGCAACGTGCAAAGGAGAATCACCTTGTTTGTTCTGAGCATTAACATCTACTTTCGACTCAGGCTTCAACAGTTCTTGGAATATTTCTTTTCTGTTCTCTCTGACAGCAACGTGCAAAGGAGAATCACCTTGTTTGTTCTGAGCATTAACATCTACTTTCGACTCAGGCTTCAACAGTTCTTGGAATATTTCTTTTCTGTTCTCTCTGACAGCAACGTGCAAAGGAGAATCACCTTGTTTGTTCTGAGCATTAACATCTACTTTCGACTCAGGCTTCAACAGTTCTTGGAATATTTCTTTTCTGTTCTCTCTGACAGCAACGTGCAAAGGAGAATCACCTTGTTTGTTCTGAGCATTAACATCTACTTTTTTAAACTTAGTCTTTAGTAGTCTCTGAACTACTTGTTCTTTATTTTCTCTAACAGCAACATGCAGTGGAGTGTCACCTTGTTCGTTCTGAGCATTAACATTTATCTCTAGTTGAGACTCTAATAACTCCCTCACTATTCCTACTTTGCCATTTTTAGCAGCAACATGTAGCGGAGTATCACCTTGATTATTCCGAGCATTAACATCTACTCCCAATTTAGAATTCAATAACAGGCTCACTACCTTTCTTTTACTAGATAGAACAGCAGCGTGTAAGGGAGTATCACCTTGTTTGTTCCGAATATTAACATCTATTTTCTGCTCCAGCTGTAATATTTCTTGCATCACTAATTCCACACCATTTCGGGCAGCATAGTGGAGAAGTGTGTTATCATTAACGTTATTATTAATATTAACTCTAGCATTCAAATCTACTTTACCTCGCAAAAGACTCTTAAACAGATTGAAGTCTCCTTTATTCATTGCATCTACTAACTTTGGAAGCTTCTTTTTATCAATGAACCTTCTAGGTTGAGTATTATGTTGCTGATTCCTTCGATTAGCATTTGAAGACTCTGGTTGAGGCTCATTATTAGTTCTTTCTAAATTGCTTCTTGATAAATCTGTCTGCTGTTCCATCGATTTTACAGGCTGAATTTCCTGAGTTCGAATAATAGGTTCAAAATGCCCCTTACCACTATTTATTACATGTATTGTATTGGCATCATTATAATCAACATCGTTATCACCTACAGACCTGGAGCTTGATTTATCTACAATTTGATCAGTCCATATTTCTTTTCCATCAACATCATATTTTTCAATGATATGTAACTTTACATTGTACTTTTGACAAATTATCCTTCCTTCTATTTCGCTTCTACCCCATATAGGAGAATTCAATCCTAATATTCTTGCTAATTCAGATCCTTGATTAATGTCATCTGCAGTCAATTCAATGCGTGGGATATATTGCTCAATTGGTTCAACTTCTCTTTCTAAAGCTTCTCTAAGCCAAGATTGATCTTTTTCTAACTCAGTTTGCGCAAATTCCTGACAAATTTTTCTTAAAGATTTAGCAGTAAAGACCATTTCAGGCCTTGATTGTTTTAGACCTTGCGCAACTGCATCAAAAAAACAATCACCATCTCCAATTGCTTCACCTATTCTAAAACCCTGTGGTAATTCTGGTATATCGTTGAAACGTTTAAAGCGCTTCAAGCTAAATTCTTGGTTTAACTGTTCTTGTTCTGATGGCTTATTATCGTGTGGATAAATTTCTTCTTTGGTATGTAGTATTATTGTCATAAGATTGCGTATTATTAATTTTGTGTTAAGCTTATACCAATTCCCGCTATACAAGCAACGAATAGAAAATAATGGAAAAAAGCCATACTGAAGTAAGTAAAATAGCGAGGTTTAGATGGCATTAAGATCAAAATTATTGGATGAAAAAGTGGTGAAATCAGCAAAAGAGATGCTGAAGAGAGTAAGAAATAATGCGTATGTTGCAAAAAAACTAAATGCTGTAATTGCAGCAAAAAAGCACAGTATAACAGCTGTAGCAAAAATATGTTGCATTTCGAGAAAGGCAATTACTACATGGATAAAGCACATAAAATTTGGAAGAGAAGAAAAATTATTTGCTCCACCTCAACGCCGTAGAAAAACTATATTGAACCAAAGTCAACTTGAACGAATTGAGTTGTGGATAGAGGAAAACCCCAATATTACTATTAGAGAAATGAGAATAAGAATCCAAGAAAGATTTGGTTTGAATATCAGCAAATCCGCAATACATCGTAATATGCAAAGAATGAAATTCTCATATATCACACCAAGACCAGTTCATAGTGGACAAGATAAAAACAAGCAAGAGGAGTTTTAAAAAAAACCTCAATGAAACTATTGTCATGCATTCTGAAAAAGAGCTATTTTTCTTCGATGAATCACGGTTTGGTACACATTCAAAAGTTGGACATGGGTGGTTTAAAAAAGGCAGTAGGACACAGGTTAAGGTAAAATTAGGTAGGGAAAATTTTTATCTCTATAGTACAGTTAATCCCAGAAATGGAGAGAATTTTAGCTTATTTGCACCAAACGTCAACACTGATTGTATAAATATATTCCTTGAACAGATGTCGCAATATTTAGGAATACGAAAGGCTTTTCTCTTGATGGATTGCGCTAGTTGGCATAAGTCAAAAAATTTAAAGGCACCTAAAAATATCGAAATTATATACCTACCACCATACTCACCTGAACTCAATCCTGTTGAGAGGTTTTGGTTATATATAAAACAGAACATTTTACGCAATAAAATCTACAATACAATTGTTCTGCTTGAATGCGCTTTGTGTAAATTTATTACCTCTCTTTCCCCTTCCACGGTTAAACAACTCTGCTATGCTTCTTATTTGGTTCATTAATAATGAGAATTGGTATTACTATAATAAGACTGCTGTAGTATAATCAGGGAAATTAGGAATACAAGATATTTTTATAAATTTTCTAGAATTTTTATCTACTACAGTAGAAGTGGAGGATCTTTTATTTACTTTACTCACTTTAGTAATCCTTTTTATCTTGAATTTCTCTCAAATTCTCAAACACATAGGGATTTTTATGTTGAGTAAAGTTACCAAAAAGGTGTATGATTTAGGTGTTTTTCACTATTTTACATAAATGAACGGAGAACAAGTTCGAAAAGTACACTTGCCTCCACCAAACCAAACAGAGAAAAAGGGAGGTTAGCTCAGTTGGTAGAGCATCTCGTTTACACCGAGGAGGTCGGCAATTCGAGCCTGTCATCGCCCACTAATAGAGAGTTTTTAGCCAAAATTTAAAATACAAAAATACACTAAATACTGCTCAAATAAATGCGGTATTTAACTTCAAATGTTTACCCATAGAAACTACATATTTTTACATAATCTATTAATAAAGCTCTCTATTTCTCTACAATATAGGGTATTTTTCAATAATTTAAAGAAAAGCAGAAGTAAACAATTAAATTATCTTTGACACTAAAGAAGGTGATTTTTTTGATATTTAGGTGTAAATAGAAAGTTGTGCGTTTATAAACATACAGTTCTTGCTCTATTATTTTTTATTCTTCATACTTGCCATATTTGTAATGATGTTTCTATATGTTTTTGAATTACTCAGAAGATGACAATCTAAACCTACCAGAAAATTTCAAAATAGGAGAAGCAATTGGTGATGGAGATTGTTTTTTTGATGCAATTGCAAAAGGTTTAAAACAAATAAAGCACGATGTGAACTGCGATGTAAAGTCTCTACGTAAGGTGTGTAAAGAGTTTGTTTTAACTGACCGTTTGAAAGATGAAATAAGAGATAAAGTTATAAGAGATGCTAGAAATGCTTATGATCCAACTGTAACTCTTCCAACTACTGATATTAGTGATGATGAACTTTGGAATGCTTATTTAGCTAGTATTGAGTATGCCTATGAAGAAATAGAAAAAATGCGTGTTGATAATCCTAGCCTACATCAATCACTCACTGATTTAAGGTACGGGAGTACTTTGAAAACGCCTATCTGGGGCAGGCCTGATATTGAGGGTAAGATGATTTGTAAAAAATATCATGTAAAGTTGCATGTCATTGAAAAACAACCTATTGCAGGGTGGTTACATCAAATTGTAGATGAGTTAGGTTCTAAATCTGTAGATAATGCAAATTATAATGAATTAAACACAATACACATAATAAACAGAGCTATAGGGCATTTTGATCCAGTACTCAGAATTCAGGAAAAACAGTTTTACAGACATTCTTCTGAATCTGATGATAATCAAATAACACTTGAAGAAGAGTTGATGAATCTCTTGCGAAGCAATTTGGATACAGAAGATAAAAAGTTAGAGAAAATTAATGTCTTAATTCAAAGGGGTGTTAACATAAATTTTCAAGATTATAACCGTAGTAATGATACACCTTTACACATCGCTGTTCGTAGACAGGAACTAAAAGTTATTAGATTACTTATCGAAAATAAAGCAGATATCAATGTTAAAAATGGTAGAGGTAGAACTCCATTAGATATTGCAATGCGTAATGACAAGCAAGATGTTGTTGATATCTTAACACAATCTAGAGTAAAAAAAGAACACGTATCAAGTGTACTGGGAAATTTTGCGCAAAAACCTTTTTCTAAAGAACAATCAGAACAACCTAACCAAAAACAAAAGTTCAAAAACACAGACAAAAAAGATAGAAAGAAAAGACCTGATCCAGTTCATGGTAACATCTATCAGTTAAAGTTATTAATGCTATTTCTTTATCGTGGTACTTCCAATCAATATTCCTTTCAGTTAGGTACAGAAATAGAAGAAGCTAAAAAATTTGATGATCTAGTATTTCAGTATACTGAAGGTGGTGAAACAAAATACCGCTTACTGCAGGCAAAACACAGGTTGGATGACTCTGATAAGATTAAATCATCTAATTTACTTACAGAAGATGACAATGACTACAGTTTAGTAAAGTACTTTTACTCTTATAGGGATGCTAAAAAAGAAAAATTATTTAAAGATGGTGTAATAAAAGACGTAATAATTTCTACTAACATTGATTTAGATTATAAGGACCTAAAAAAAAATGAAGTAAGAGTTAAAAAGATAGAGAGTTTTGATAATATTCTTGAGATGAATGATGGTAGATCAAGTGCGAAATATGAGTTTGGTGAAGAACTTATTCCAAAGTTAAAACCCATTCTTGAGGATTACAATCTTACTAGATTAGCAAGAAGGCTAGTTGAATGTCTTCTTAAAAAGAATCCTATAAAACATCATCAACAAAGTGACATTTTTTACTTCTATCATGAAGTTATAGCAAACGAGGTAATTGATGCTAAAACTAAGAAGTTTTATGATAAATTTATCAGGGGTGACAATATAAGTGGAATAACTGAAAAATTTAGACGAACTTTTATAAGTGAACTTAGAAAAAAATCTAAAGAGGAAGTAAACATTGAATGCCTAAATCAAGCACTTGAGGATAAAAAAGTTGGTTTGATTTTATCAAAGAATTTTGGTAAAGGAGGGAATTCAAACTGGCCAAATAACGTTATTACTGATGTAGAAGTAAAAGACTTCTTAAGCCACTTAGTATTTGCAGTAAATCAACCTAACGAAGAAGAGCTAGGCAAAATTATCAAAAGCGAAATAGGTGAAGACTTAGATTTAGTTACAACAGAGAATACATATAATAAATTCTTTATAACAATGTTAAGGTGGCTACAGGAAAAGGAAAGAGGAAGGTTTTTATCATATGAAGAAGGAAAAGAATTTTTTGAAGAAGCAAAAAGAGGACTGCCTATCTTATTTAACGTCAGAGATCCAGTAAGTTCTTTTACCGGAAGAATTGAACAGCTAGATAATTTACATAAAGCAATGATGAATGGTGGCCGTGCTATAGTATCACAATCTGTTTCAATAAGTGGTCTTGGTGGAGTAGGAAAAAGCGAGTTAGCGAGGAAATACATTAGAGAGTACAGCCGAGATTATGATAACAAGGTTATATGGATAAATGCTGAAAATCATAACACTCTTTCAGAGTCTTTTCGTAGATTGGCATGTGATAAGTTAGGAATTAGTCTAAAAAATAGAGATGGAAAAGAAAAAGATATAAAGTCTATAGTTGAAGATGTATATAGGTTCTTTTCTAAGGGAAAGAGTCTTTTTATTTTTGATAATGCTGAGAAATATAGAAGTCAAAGAGAAGATGATGATGGAATAGATAAGTTTTTACCTTCTTTACCAGAGAATATGAATAAACCACATATTTTGGTAACGTCTCGTAATACAAAATGGCCAAAACATGTAAAGATATGTTCATTGAATACATTTACTAAAGCAGAATCGATAGAGTTTATTAAAAAAGCTTTAAGGATGGAAAATAGTAAACAAGATGAAGATATAATAAAATTAGCAGAAACGCTTCAATATTTTCCTTTAGCATTACAACAAGTAGTAGCGTACATAAGAGAAAAGAAAAAGGAATTAAGAAATGTAGGTTTGGAATTTACGATTAATGATTACCTACAGAGATATGAAGGTAAAACAAGAGAATTGCTTAATTTTCCATTTCCAGAAGATAGTGATGACAACTATACTAAAGCAACTTTTACAGCTTTGAAGGTACAGTTAGATGCTGTAGAAAAAAGGGAGAATGGAAATAAAGCCATAGAGATTATTAATGTGATAGCTTATCTTGCACCTGAAAATATTTCTACAAAAATGTTTTTAAGTCTACGAAGCAATAAAGAAGAGTTGGGATCTGCAATTGGATTATTAAAGCAATATTCAATTGTTAATGTAGAACAAGAGCAAGTAGTATTAAGTGTTCATAGGTTAGTACAGCAGGTAACAAGATTGTACTTGGACGAGCAAGGTAAGGCAGAAGAGACTATAGATCAAGCTTTTAATTTATTAAAGGGAAATTTTCCTTATTGTAGTGATAGATCAGAAGACTCGGCAAAGAAGCGTGAATTGCTACCACATTGCGAAGCTCTCTTATCATATCTTGATAATTGGTTGATGAAAAAAACTGAAGATAAACAAAAAGTAGAAGATTACGTCGAACAACTAATAGAATTGATGCGTGATGGGTATTATGACTTAGGAAACTATAAAAGGCAAAAAGAGTTGCTTGAGAAGGCTTTACCTATTTTTGAGAAACGTTATAGCAGCAATCATGTTGAAGTAGCTAAAACATTAGGAAACTTAAGTAATACTTATGGAGATTTAGGTGATCCTAACAAACAAAAGGAGTTGCTTGAGAGGACTTTAGATATTCAAGAGAGATGTTATGGCAGCGATCATGTTGAAGTAGCTAGAACATTAGTAAACTTAGGTAACGCTTATGGGGATTTAGGTGATTATAGTAAAGCAAAAGAGTTACTTGAGAGGGCTTTAGATATTAAAGAGAGAGATTATGGCAACGATCATGTTGAAGTAGCTGGAACATTAACAAACTTAGGTGCCACTTATAGGGATTTAGGTAATCCTAATAAAGCAAAAGAGTTGCTTGAGAGGGCTTTAGATATTAAAGAAAGAGATTATGGCAACGATCATATTGAAATCGCTAGAACATTAGTAAACTTAGGTAACGCTTGTGGGGATTCAGGTGATCATCATGAAAAAAAGGAGTTGCTTGAGCGGGCTTTAGGTATTCTTGAAAAACACTATGGCAGTGATCATGTTGAAGTAGCTAAAACATTAGTAAACTTAGGTAACGCTTGTGGGGATTTAGGTGATCATCATAAAAAAAAGGAGTTGCTTGAGAGGGCTTTAGGTATTCTTGAAAAACACTATGGCAGAGATCATTTTGAAGTAGCTAAAACATTAGGAAATTTAGGTAGTGCTTATGGGTCTTTAGGTGATCATCATGAAAAAAAGGAGTTGCTTGAGCGGGCTTTAGGTATTCTTGAAAAACACTATGGCACCGATCATGTTATAGTAGCTATAATATTATTAAACTTAGGTAACGCTTATGGGTCTTTAGGTGATCATCATGAAAAAAAGGAGTTGCTTGAGCGGGCTTTAGGTATTCTTGAAAAACACTATGGCACCGATCATGTTATAGTAGCTATAATATTATTAAACTTAGGTAACGCTTATGGGTCTTTAGGTGATCATCATGAAAAAAAGGAGTTGCTTGAGCGTGCCCTACCTATTCTTGAAAAAAATAATCACCCTGTTGTTTCTCAAGTAAAAGCAATATTAAACACGCTAAGTAACCACGATAAGAGTTTAGTCCCATTATTGCAAGCAGTGCAAAGTGGTAACTTAGAAGAGGTTAAGTCTTTAGTTCAAAATGGTTCAGATATTAATGCCCAAGATGCTAATGGTACTATGCCACTATGTCACGCTGCTTATAGCGGTCATGTAAATATTGTGGATTTCTTACTAGAAAAAGGAGCTGATATCACTAAAACTAGCAATAACGGCAATACACCTTTACATATCGCTTCAAATAAAGGAAACACAAAAGCCGTTAAGATTTTATTAGCTCACGTAAAAAATAAATATTCCGATAAGTTAGGTCAATTTATTAATACACAAACAACTGCAGGTGAAACCTCAGCATTGCATATTGCCTCTAATATAGAAGTTACTAGATCTCTGTTGCAATATGGTGCAGTTTATAACATCAAAAATAAGGAAGGTAAAACACCTCTTGATCTTGCTAAAAATGATGACATTAGAAAGTTACTAAGTTTCACTAATGAGCTTTTTGAAGGTGTAAAAAAAGGTAATCTTCAAATTATTAGCAAGCTACGTAGTTTGAAAGCAGATGATTTCATAGCAGTTACCAATGCTCGTAATGATCAAGGCCATACATTGCTACAAGTTGCTATAGCTAATAAACACAGAGATATTGCAACTGAGTTGTCAAAAATGCTGAAAAACCTTGCGCCCTCTAGCAGTATGGAAAGTGTAAATGTAGCAAGTCCAAGTAGGAGCTATGGAAATCTTCCTTTATAAGATACTTATATTGAATTACTATAAAAATTTGGAGTAAAAATTATGAAATACGAAAAATGGTTAGAAATATTAAATGTAATGAATGCTGATAATGAGTTAAATTCAAATAATGTCATTGAAAAAATAAAAGATAAGTTAAGAATAGCAGATTCAAGCATATATGCAGAGTGGAGAGAAGCATCCTTTGATATAAATTACTTATTTAAGGTTAATTATGGTCATATCAATGATTACCAAACATTGCTAGGTTTAGTTGCTAAGAGTGGTTATGCAGATATAGTAAAAGCTCTAATAAATAAAGATGTTGATGTTAATAAAGCAAATCAATATAGGAGGACTCCTTTACTTGTTGCAGCTCAAAATGGTCAAACAGAAATAATAAAAGCTCTTATAGATAAGGGAGCCGATAATAATGTGGTAGATAATGAAGGTCGTACTGCCTTACACTATGCCTGTGGAGGTGGTCATTTAGATACAGTAAAATATCTGATAGATGAGAAAAATATGGATTTTATTACTCCTGATCATGATGGATGGACTCCTTTATATTGTGCTGCTGCAGCTGGCAAATTAGATACAGTAAAATATCTGGTAGATGAGAAAAGTGTAGATTTTATTACTCCTAATCAAAGTGGATGGACTCCCTTATACCTTGCTACACTTAATCAAGGTAAATTAGATATGGTAGAATATTTTGTAGATAAAGATGCAAATATTAATATTATTACCGATAAAGGTAGATCTCCACTCCAAGGTGCTAGCTGTAGCGGTAAATTAGACGTAGTAAAATATCTTATAGAGGAAAAAGGTGCTGATGTTAATACCAAAGATGAAAATTATCATACTATCCTATTTCCAGCTTTGGAAAAAGGACATCTAAATGTAGCAAAATACCTTATAGAAGAGAGAGCAATGAGTCTTGATGATAAAGATATAGGAGGTAGAACTACTCTTCATTTAGCTGTTAGCAGTGGTAATTTAGATATGGTAAAGTACCTTGTAGAAGAAAAGGGTATCACACAGTATATAAACACTAGAAGGATTGATAATCGTTGGACTACTTTACATGAAGCTACATCTAAAGGATATCTAGGGATAACAGAATTTCTTATCAGAAAAGGAGCTGTGATAAATGCTAGTGATAAATACGGTAATACCCCTTTACACAAGGCTACTATGAGAGGAGATTTAGATATGGTAAAATTACTTGTAAGTAACCGTGCTAATCTTAATCCCAAAAACGGTACTGGCTTAACACCTTTACATTATGCTACTAAAAATGGTCACTTGGAGATAGTGAGGTTTCTTGTAGAAAATGGTGCTAACCTTAATCTTCCTGATAAAAGAGGCATAACTCCTCTGCAGTATGCAAACGAAGATATTAAGGAAATGTTACTACGGAGAGCACCACCATCTAGTAGTATGGAAAGTGTAAATGTAGCAGGTCCAAGTAGAAGCTTTCATTATTATAGGGCTTAGGTTAGTTATTTAAAGAGTTTTATAAGGCAGGTAGTTATATTCGCGGAGTCATATCTAGATTATAATAGTTATCAAATTAGCTTCTTATTTTTAGTTATTAATAAGTATATCCAGTAGCTTTAGCCGTTCATGGTGTTGTTGTGCTACCCCGTATTTTGCTATTTTTTATATTAATTTGAATGGAGTTTAAATTGATTCCATTACCTGAATGGGTATCTTTTCTTCTCTTGGTTCCTCTAATGTAGAATTAGGGCCATTTGTTTTTTTAAACACATCATTATATACTAGCCACATACAACCAAGTAAAGCTATTGCTGCTGCTAATGTTGAATAATAAACTGCTATAATAATAGTTGTTAACACAGAAGCTACTATAATAGTAAACAAAAATACTTTTTGATTTGATGAAATACTATCTTTCTTACTTTTTGGACTATAATTATTTTGTGAATCAAGTGTTTTAATATTTCCTAACTTATTAGGAAATCTGACAGGTTCAAAATTAAAATTTCCTTCTTCAGCTTTTCTACTTTCTTCTATATTATCTATTTGTTTATCGAGCTCTTCACTCTTTCCTATCTAATACCAAATTCCATTACTAATCGAACAAATAAGAAACATTACAAACTCGTTTAATAGTAGCACTGGAAATACTGACAATAAAATTACACAGAACATCTTCAAGTAAGCCTATGGTATCGTAGACTCTGTTGCGTAAAGTATTGTGTTTGATATATTGCCACAACCTCTCAACAGGATTCAGTTCTGGTGAATAAGGAGGCAAGTATATAATGGTAATGTTTTTCTGAATTTTCAAACTTTTTGATCTATGCCAGCCTGCACAATCCATTACAAGAAAGGCTTTTTTCGTGCCTAAATCTTTCGACATCTGCTCCAGAAATATATTCATACAATCAGTGTTTACATATGGAGCAAGTAGGCTAATTTTCTTACCACTTCTTGGATTTACCGCACTGTAGATATAGAAATTTTGTCTACCAATTTTCATTTAACCTGCGTTCTGACCCCTTTTTTAAACCATCCGTGTCCGATTTTTGAATGAGTTCCAAATCGTGATTCATCAAAAAAATACCTCCTTTTCAGGGTGGGAATTGACTATTTTATTGAAGTATTTTTTAAACTCTTCTTGCTTGTTTTTATCTTGTTTATGGTGAATTGGCCTCGGTGTTATATAAGAAAACTTCATCCTTTGTATCTCACGATGCACTGTTGATTTGCTAATGTTTAGGCCAAATTCCTCTGAGATTTTTATTTGCACTTCCTTAATAGTAATATTTGGATTTCTTTCTACCCATATTTCAATTTGCTCACGTTGATTTTTGTTTAATTTGCTTTTTCTTCGCCGCTGAGAAGGGGAAAATAATTTTTCTACTCTACCAAATTTTATGTGCTTTATCCATTCAGTCAAAGCAGTCCTTGAAATTTTACATATTCTTGCCACAGCGCTTATAACGCTAATTCTGGATTAAAAAGAGAATAGAAAAGTCAGGAGAGTAGGGTAAACTCAACAAATAGAAAAAAATAGATGAGGTTACCCATGGAAGATATAACAAAACTGTTTTGTCTGGTCGATGATTTTTGCAGAGATATAGAGAAAAATTTTGCAGATAAACTACTGCCAAACGGTAAAAAACCCACAAGAGTGCCAGAAATTACACATTCGGAAATTATCACAATAATCCTCCTGTATCAGCAATCTCCCTGTGAAAATTTTAAGGCTTTCTACCTGCATTACCTAACATTGCTCTACAAATCAGAGTTTTCGAAGTTGCCTTCATACACTAGGTTTGTTGCTCTAAAGCCCAGGGTTTTGTGGCATTTAGCCATGCTATTACAGTGCCTTTGCGGATGGTCAGAACTTACTGGAATCTCATACATAGATACAACTCCTATTGCAGTTTGCCATGCAAAAAGAATATCAAGAAATAAGGTTTTTGCTGGAATTGCAAAATTAAGCAAGAGTACATATGGCTGGTTTTTCGGCTTTAAACTACATTTGATAATTAACGAGAAAGGTGAAATTCAAGCTTTTACGCTTACAAGAGGTAATGTTGACGATAGAGAGCCTGTAGCAAACCTAACTAAGAAATTAACCGGTCTTTTGTTTGGTGATAAAGGCTATATTAAAAAAGAGCTTTTCCAAGAGTTGTTTAACCGCGGTTTGAAACTTGTTACCAAGGTGAAAAAGGGGATGAAAAACGCATTAATTTCACTACATGAAAAGATTTTGCTGAGAAAAAGGTCGATCATTGAGACGATTTTTGGCTACCTCAAAAATAGACTTGAAATTGAACATACTCGCCATAGATCTCCCGTTAATTTCTTGGTTCACATCTTTTCTACTCTCATTTCCTATTCCTTGAAATCCAAAAAGCCTTCCATTTCCTATACTTTCTTCCTTCCTTAATCCAGAATTAGCGTTTATACTACTTTCTTTTCCTGCTATCACCGCTTGTAACTTTTTTGAAACACATGCGTTATTTCTGACCTTTTTTAACATTTCTTTCGCCAAATTTACAACTTTTTCGTCTAACAGTTTTGACCTTAATGCCATCTAAACCTCGCTATTTTATCTACTCTAGTATCACTTCTTTCCCATTATTGTCTATCTGTTCTTTACATAGTGGGAATTGGTATAAACTCCCTCCTGGATGGTTATGAGCTAATATTATTGACGCTGCTTCCATTGATAACGCCTTTTTTACCACTTTCCTTTCAGATAGGTGTACTTCATCTATTGTACCAAAATACACTTCATCTCTTATCAAACGGTTCTGTTTATCCAAGTATATTATCTGGACAGCTTCTTTTGCTGAAAAGCCTATGTTTACCCTTACATACTCTATCAGCTTTTCTTGGCTATCCATTACTGGGCCTCTCTTTAATCCTTCTCTGAGTGCTCTTTTATAAGCTTCTTTAACACATTCAATTGCTGCAGCTGCATGTTCGGTCATTCCTTCTATCATTTTCAGATCATCGATTTCTCGTCCCAAAATTTCTCCTATTCCTGGACAATTATCCATTAGAGTTTTAGTAACATCTTGTGCTTGCTTTCTGTCGTGAACTGCTCCTAGAAGCACTGACACTATCTCACGATCAAATAGAGCACCTCCTCCTCCGCTTTGTAGTACTCTTTCTATTTCTTCTGTAAGTTTTTCACTATTATTCATAAAATATACTCCTCGTTAATAACAAATTATTTTTAATTATTTACTGCTGTTTTTTATCAGCATTGGCATAGAGCCATAGCTTTTGAGTGAAGTCAAATCAATTTTTCAATCTTTTTTACTTATTTTTTCATGGATAGGTAAAGATATTAATATATATTTGTTTTCAAGTTATGTAAAAAGGTTGTTGTTAATCAATTATTTTAGAAATAACATCAGTAGAAAAACCTAACTGAAGTAAATTATTTGCAACTTTCATTTCCTCTATTTTGTAAATCTTTTCTTTGTAAATTTGCTTTCTTTGCAAGAAAAATTCTGCCCATATATTTAGCTCATCTCGTGATTCTTGATTGTCAATTTTTCTATATTCCCTCGCCCAACTTAATAAATCATTTTCTGCTTCACCATCTTCATAATTATCTTCTTCCTTTATCAGATCTTCAGCATTCACTGATAATTCTCTTGCTATCTCCCACAACCTTTCACTTAAAAGAGTAACACTACCTTGCTCATAATGATGTATCTGTGAGGGACCTACATCTAGCTTTTTTGCTAATTCTTCTTGTGTATAGCCTCTGATTATTCTCCACTTCTTGATCTCTTGTCCTCCATTTTGACTTGTACAGCCGATACTATCTTTATCAGCATATTCTTCAGTTGATAAGCCCGTTGCTCGATAGATAATGTCATTATCAAACTCTGCCTTAACTAGATTCTTTGCAATTCTTATTCTTGCTGCTTTGATATTACTTTCCTTTTCAGCTTGAATAGATTGGGTCAAAGCATAAACCACCTTGCGTAGTTCTCGCTCTCCTATTTGTATGTATCTTTGCATTAGATTATACATTGCTTGTTCCTTAGCTTTATCAAAACAGCTATTTTCTCTTAGCACCTTTCGTTTGGGAAATAGATTTCTAATAGGAACTGATAATGCATCTGCTAATATTTTTAACTTCCCAATTGGAATGCCACATGCTCCTTGCTCATATCTTAGCAGCGTATGATAGTTTATGTTTACTTTGCCTGCTAAATCTTTCAGAGTATATTTTCTCTTTAACCTCCAGCTTCTTACTTTGTGTTCTATCTGATACCTTATCGAGATGTTTGTCATAAATATTATACGGGTTAACATTACGTTTAATTGTTGAATATTTCTTCAGAATTGCGTATAATTATTAATGCTTTTTATCTTACTTTCTCATGGCTCTTTCTAAGTTTCTCGATCCAAAAAATGATGTTGCGTTTCGGCGTATCTTTGGTACTGAAAAGAATAAAGATATCCTCATTCACTTTCTAAATGATATTTTGAGCTTTACTGGCAAAAATGCAATACAGGATATAGAGTTTTTAAGTACTATTCAAGATCCTGATATTGCATCTAAAAAGCAAAGTATTGTTGATGTGCTATGTAGAGATTCTACAGGAGTGCAATGGATAATTGAGATGCAGGTCGCTAAAACCAAAGGCTTTGAAAAACGTGCCCAATACTACGCAGCTAAAGCTTACTCAAGACAAGCGGATAAAGGTGATCAATACCATGACCTTAAGGAAATTATCTTTATTGCTATAGCAGATTGTATACTATTTCCGGATAAGGCTGAGTATAAATCAAAACACACCATTCGGGATGAAGATACTAATGAACATGATCTAAAAGATTTTTATTTTGTATTTATTGAGCTGCCTAAATTTCCAAAAACCAAAGAAGATCAGCTTTCAAGTATAGTTGAAAAATGGGTCTACTTTTTTAGATATGCAGATGAAACTAGTGAAGAAGAGTTAGAAAGAATAATAGGAAGTGATCTAATAATTAAAAGAGCATATGAAGAACTCAATAGGTTCAACTGGTCAGAAAAAGAATTTATTGCCTATGAACAAGAGATCAAGCGTATTCGTGATGAACAGGCTGTCCTTGCTCAAAAACTTGATGATGCTAAACATGAAGGTAGACAAGAAGGTAGACAAGAAGGTATCCTAATCGGCGAGGAAAGAGGTAGAGAAGAGGGTGAAATGAAAGCTAAAGTAGCAGTGGCAAAAAAATCACTTAAAGCTGGTATGTCTATAGATGTTATAGCTGAAACAACCGGACTTTCTATAGATGAAATAAAAAAACTTCAAAAGTAATATTTTTAGTTGCCATCTTATTAATTATACTTCTTCCAGAATATAAAGCACTTGAATATTCTACAAATGGATACATACCCTTAGAAAGCAAAGTAATGCTAAACCACTGCTCAACCTATAGCTCTTCTCCTCCTAACAGGTTCTATATCAATCTTGCTGAGTGAAGACAAAGGTGTATTATTGTTTATAGTCGATCTTTTCTCTACATTTAAAGAATTCTCTTTCACCATATCATTAAGCATTCTTTTAATATTTCTTTCTACATCGCTAAAAAACTTTTCACTTGGATTACTACAAATATTCTTAGCAGATTCATGCAATATTCTTGGCACTTTAGAGTACTGACCGCTAATCATACTACCTTCTATAGACCTAAACAACTTATTAAACCAATCGAAGTCCAACTTTGATATTTCACATCCAGAGCTTTTAGCTAATACCTTTTCGAAGCTGTCTGTAATACTTAAGGCATAATCTCTTGCTTCTGGTGGAGATATAGACTGCTCTGCTGTAGAATTATATTTTTGACCTGTAACCCTTCTAATCAGTAAGTCAAGTAATAGTATTGTACTATTTATATCCGTTTGTACATTAACTTGTGATATTGAACTCTCAGGTTTATATCCATTAAAAGAGCTTTTATAATTACTAGGCTTATCATCTATATGACATTGAGTTGAATACCCTGATGCAGAAGTTCTAGCTGAAATAAATTGAGTAATACCTTGTAAAGTACCTATTACAGCATTAGTGAAAGTACTTGCTATAGTATTTATAAATGAAGTTGGTCTATTAGCTGCACTTTTTACATTACTTTCTATATTTCTTCTATTCCTTATGAAGGATTTCACACTTGTCTCAGTCGAATTACTTGCCTCAGTTGCCTCAGTAGAATTGTTGAAACTATTGATAATATTAGCAGTATTGTTTCTATACTCTTCTTTTAAATCATCAAAACTTCTTACATTATTTAACTCATCCTTTATTGTTACTTCTTTATTTGCAAATCTAATAGTTAGTGTTTCCATTTCTTTGTTTTTATAAAATTCACTGAGTATCAAACTTGCATTGTTATTAAAGGTCATTATTAGATCGTTTTCTAATTTACTGAAAGTATAATCTTCAATTTTCTGTGATATAATGATCTTATTATTTTTATCTACATCTTCCGCTGCTATTCTAATTATTTCCTCGTTATTATCGAATACTAAAGGTAGTGGTCTTAACTTAAATTCCTCTATTTTCATTGGTACGTGATTCATAATTACATGTAGTCTTTCATACCAATTTGTTAATAGACCATTCTTTAATCTTACTTGTACTACAGTACCTTCTACTATGGTACCTTTTGATACTTCGTGATCTTTTTCATAAAAGAGCCATATTATTAAATCTTTGTCACTTGTAATAATTCTTGCTTTAAGCTTTACATTTAAATCACTTTCTACTTGTTTTCTTACTTGACGTAAATCTAGAGTGTCTATTTTATTTTCTTGATCAAGATCATAAAGTACTATTTCTGGTATAGGTAGTTTATCAGATGTAACCACAAATATGTTCTCACCACCGTTACCAACTAAATGGCTTTTGTGATAAGGATCACTGTAAAGAACATCATGATTTCCGTGTCCTATCAAAGCAGTTTCATTATTTAGCTGAGACTGAATAAAGATATGACCTCCTAACTTACTTGCAATATCTGAATAGTGAGCTACCACTTCTTCAAGTGCTTTGCTAACCTTATGAAAGACATATATACTATTTTCATTATATATTTCTAGTATACTTTTATCACTAAGTAGATATTTAGTAGGATTTTTTGTATTCCTAATAGTTACATCAAACAATGAAATAGAAAACTTTGTATGGTTTGTACTTTGTACATCTATGCGATCAATATCTGAAAGTGTATAATTCAAAGAAATTGTATTATTGCTTTCAGAATGTAATGGCAAACTAATTACTGATCTCCCCCGCCGTGTGCTGGATGCTATAAAATAATGAAAGTTACCTTTACCTTCATTAAGAACTATGTTACTTTCTTTTACAACTATATCTAGCCGGTAAAAGCAGCCATTATCTTTTATAATCATAATATCTTGTCCACCCTGTCCATTTACATAACTCATATCACATGTACAATGTATATAGTCTGCTTTACCCTTTCTTCCAAGAATGTTATTGATATTTCGTATTGCAATTGAAATATTACCAGACTGAATATTGTTCACATTTAACCAAATAATATTTTCTTGTAATGCAAATTGACTAAGGTCTAACGTATTTTCTCCATCCATTCCATTAATGCTCCCTGTATTATAATTTCCCATAAAAATAAATACATCATCTTTATCACCACCTGTAATTGCTTTATTCCCGTTCTTACTTATAAAGATATTTCGACTTTCTCTAAATCCTATAGCAATATCATTCCCGTCTCCCAGTTGAATAAGAGTACAATTTTCTTTTCTATTATGTTTATATTCGACACCAATAGCATTATGACAAAGATAAGAAGGCTTCTTATCCATGTATTCGTAACCTTTTTTTAGCTCAAACAGAGTGAACGTATTAATCACCATAGACATTACATTAGGAGTGGATGTTAGATACGAACCACACTCGCTTTGATTATATTTCTGGATTGATGCGATCTTACTAGTATAATTTTGATCATGCCGAGATATGTACTTAATAAATCTTGTTTCTTTGTTGGGATAAAAATTTCTAATAAACATATCATCTTCTACAGGAAGTAAACTCTTTGCTGGTGAACATAATATTCCATTTGAGTTTAAAACGCTGTTATTTAAGCTACAAAAGTTATTATATTTATCTTGATCAGACAGTATTATTGTATTGTCTAAATCTTCTTGAAATACTGTTTTACATATTTCCTCTCTTATTTTATAATCTCCATAAGATACAGCAGGTATCCTTGGCAATTTAATATAGTGTACTTCACACCCTATTATCGCCTTTTTTCCTGTTGGGAAAACATATCTTTGAATATCACTATGCCGTTCTAAATACTCAAGGGCTTGCGTAACAAGTTGATTATATAACTGTGTTTCTTCAATTAATTCTTCTATATAACTTTCTGGTCTCATACCTATAAATGCACGTATTCCTTCAGTAAACCTTTCCTGTTCTGTTAGATGTATCAATCTATCGATATTTTCTACCCTTTTTACAGCTTGATAAATATCAATACCAACAAATATAATAGCACCAATTGTAGCACCTATAGGACCTGTAACTGATGAAACTCCCTCTAATACTCCAAACCCTTCAGCAACTTCTATACCAAGTTCCGCAGCATCAACTCCTAAATAAACGCTATCTCCTACAACACCAACAAGAGCATCTTTGTTACCTTTTTTATACTCTTGTACCTCATTATATAAATCATAGGCAATAAAAACTGATGTACTACGAGCAAGGAAAGAAGATGATAGTTTGAAGGACTGAGCAAGAGATGACTCTACAAGTGGAGCTAGTTTAAATCCTTTAGCATATGCGGCCTTAGAAGCTACGTGTAAAACTTCAAGAGCAGCATTTTCTCCAGCTTTAACACCAAATGGTAGAGCAATAAAACCTAGATTGATAGCTAGACCTTGATAATTGCCATTAACAACATCAGCTAAAACATTTTTAGCCATCATGCCTTTCATAGTTATGCCAGAAATCATTCCAACTTTACTCAAATGATTTATGAACTTTTGATTGCTGATAAGCTTATTAACTAAACCTTGAGATTTCCCTGTAACTTTAATTTGACCTGCTAGCTGTACTAGCTGACTCTGCTTTCTTTCTGGCAAATCTTTAATGTAATCAATAAACTTTTGACTATCTATTCTAATTTTACTTAAATCTCTTTTTTCATCTGTTTCTTCATTAAATTCATCTACGTCTTCCCAAGAAAATTCACACTCCCCAATCTTCGCTTCTCTTTTGTTCCTTCCTAAACTTGTACTTCGTAAACATTCTTCAACTCTACCTCTTTGATATATTTCATGAGCCCTGTACATTAACTCTCTTGCTCTCTGAGTATTATATAAATCTCTATTCGCAGTAGCTAAATTTTCTAAGACTATAGCTACTTCAAGGTTATTTTTTTCGAAATGATTTTCTAAAATAGACAAAGCCCTTTCTGCTAACTCTCTTGCTCTTTGATAATCACCTAGAGTTCGATAAGCGACACCAAGGGTGTCTAGTGTTTTAGCTACTTTAGGAGTATTTTTTCCATAATGACTCTCTAAAATAGGCAATGCTCTTTCTAGCAAATCTTTTGCTTCCTCATAATCACCTAAAATTAAATAAACCTTGGCTAATTCTTCTCGAATTATTCCTAATCTCAAATCATCTCCTCTATAATGACTCTCGAAAATAGGCAATGCTCTTTCTAGCAAATCTTGTGCTTCCTCATAATCACCCAAATCTCCATTATTGAGACCCAGGATTAGTAGAATTTTAGCTATTTCGAAATTATCTTCTCTATAATGTTCCTCTAAAAGAATTAATGTCCTTTCTAACAATTCTCTGTGTCTTTCAGAGTTAAACAAGCTATAATAGCCGTAACTCATCCACATCAACAAATTCTTAAGGTAACCATTCTCTATTTTTGCTTTATTTTCCGGGTTCCTTTCCAACCAATTATCTATATGTGATAAAAATTCCTCTAAGTGCGGTAATAATTGTCGCTTTTTTAAATGGTCTTCTAATCTATTACTAAGATAAGGAAAACTTGCTCTGAATAGCTCGAGAGTCTTTTTCATAACTTCTTCGCTTTTACCCTCTTCTTCTAACACTATTCTTGTAAATTCTTGAACTAATTTATGAGTACTCAACACACTTTGATTTTGTTCACCATTCACTATAGAATACTTTATGAGCAAACGAACAGCTGACCTTAATTTCTCCTCACTACCCCCTGTTAAACTTAAAAACACTTCTCTACTAATCTTCTCAGATGAAAGATAAGAGATAATGTTAAGAATCCTTAAAGCTAACTCTCCGTGTACTTTGTCGCCTGCTATTTTATCTATTGTAATCTTCCAGGTTGTAAAAGTTGTTTTAGCGTAATCGTTATCAATTCCCTCGAATACCTTGGAATCAAGCAAATCTTTCGTCTTCTTTTTATATTCATTCAGATAATCATCTATATCAAATTCCCTAGTAATTCTTTGATCTTCAATATATGCTACTGCTTGTTGTATAGCTAAAGGAAAGTATTGTAACTTTTCTACTAAAGCTTTTATCTTTTCATTTTGAGATTCATCTTCTTCTATATTAAAGCCCTTTTTTACAAATTCTATCGCTTCTCCTGGCTTTAATTCGTTTAGATCAATAACTTCTATCCCCCTTTCCCACTCTCGATTACGAGAAGTAATTAAAATACAAGGTCCATTACCACCCGGTAATGAATGAATTGGTAAAAACTTATTCAAATCATTACTTTTCTCGGCATCATCGAAAATAAATAAGCTTTCGCTATTACTGAAAAATTTATAAACCTCTTTCACGATAGATTTCATGTCCTTTTCTTTTCCATCTGCATCTTTTGTATTAATTTTTAGCTCATCCTTAGCTAATCGATTAAATGATTCAACAATAGACATTTCGCTCTCAGCATTAATCCATATAATATTATAATAATCTTTACTATATTCTTGAATATATTCTCTAGCTAGCTGTGTTTTCCCTATTCCCCCTAAACCGCTAATTGAGGTTATTTGTGATATTAACGTTGCCTTTTTTGAACCACGGTGTATCTTTCGATGTAGGTCAGCTAATTCCTCTTTTCTCCCAGTAAACAAACTTACTGGCTTTTTTACATCAAACCATATTGGCTCTCTTACTTGTTTATTTTCCTCTGTTGCTATAATGAAACTATGTATTCCATCAAGCTTTTTATATTCTTTCTCGAAACTTTCTCTACTTTTTCTTCCTTCTTCTGCAATAGAGCGCACTATATAACTTGATAGCTCATTAAAGTTTTTATCTATATAATCCTCTAATTCATTTGAGTTTTCCTCAATTTGCCGTCTCATTTCTTCTTTGAAATTGCTTAGCAACCTCTCTTCGAATAACTTAGGATCTTGCTTATTAAGCTCGTCCAATAATTCACCTTGCCATTTTCCTGCATCTGACTTTAAAACATACCTATACTCTTCTCTAGGAGGCTTCTCTTCACTATACTCCATCACGAACATTTTAATCTTCTGTTCTTTTTCCCATTGAAAAAGAAGACGATAACCATATTTGCCAGTATCACTCTTTCCATCCTTTCTCTTATAGTATTTATCAGCACTACCATCGCTCTTTATCGTTACTAATCCTGCTCTATCAAATAATTCTGCAGTATTCCATGAATTTTTACTTTCTAAAGTATGCCCTGATTCAGTATGAGGAATACCAGTGGAGATGTGTTTATATTTTTTTGACTTTCCAAAGACAACACCCTCAGTGATTGATTGAGCAGAAAACTCTTTTTCGGTATTTTTTCTATAGTAATCAATCACTCTACTCACAGCATCTTCTGCTAATTTTGTCATTGCCCTCTGCCAACTCCCGCCTGCTGTTACTTGCATAAATTGGCTCTCAAAACTGCGAAAAATTTCAATACCAGATTTTACTAACTCTTCTCGAACTTTGACCGGATCCTTTTTAAAGATATACAATTGATCTATCAGCTTTTTTAGCTCTAATCTATTATGATAACTACCAATGCTAGACATTCCTCCTTGAAGAGCATTAATCAAAGCAAGAAAAGGTGCCTTTGCTCCTAATAACACTCTTAATTCTCCTATTCCATTTCTTTCTATATCCATTACTTTACTAGCAAAATTCACCGATTTACCTGACTTCCCTTCTTTATTTTCTAGTCTTTTATAATATCCTGATAAAGAGCATTCATAAATAAATACAAAATCTTCAACAAACTTTCTGAGCTTTTTATGCACCTCCTCCTGTACAGAAGGTCTTTCTACTTGATGAGAAGATTTTGTTAAATGTTCTTCTGAAGTCTTAGTAATCTTTTCCTTATTTTGCTTCTTAGTGATGTCAAGTGAAGTCTTACCATCATTATTTTCAATATTAACTTCTGCCCCTTCACTTGGTTGCTCAGCAGTATCAAGTGAAGTCTTACCATCATTGTTTTCAATATTAACTTCTGCCTCTTCACTTAGGAGTAATCGTTCTATTTCTTTATTAACTTCAGAAAGAGAAACATGTAACAAGATATTACGACGATATTTCTTCAAACTTCCCTCTAAACTCCGTACTGCATTCTCATCGATTAAACCTATCTCTAAACCGAAATTATAATGATTCCTTTGATCTTGAGGGCCGGTATGACACAAATCAATCTGAACATTACCATCACCATATCTCACAACTACACGACTATGGACAGTAATAAGAGCTCCCAGCATTTCACTCATTGCTCTTATTTCATGTTCACCTCCCCAAGTTTCAGGATTTCTCATGCTATTTAAATAACTTGTAAATTGTTCATTATTGCCAATGAAATCTTGGAATAATGTTCTATTGTTCTCAATGTGATTAACCACTCTGTTACGAAAGTGATCTCTTATCAGCCCTGAGAGGACATTGTCGCCTAGATCGTTATTACGTATCAGACTTCTAACATGGTCTAGATGCTGTAGTGACTCAGCCCCAAACAGCTTCTGATATCTTTCTGCAAACAAGTTGTCATTATCTTTAACAGGGATCAAGTAGGCCAAAGCGGTAGACCAAAACAGACAACTACCATCACCTGGTACGTCAACCCATCTTATATTTTTTTGATCATCATTAAGATTTTGCCTCTCCTGTGGCTGATTTTTTTGCATACTCCCTCCAAAAATTTAACATAAACCCACGATAGCCTGATTTAATATTACTCTCTAAGAGAGAGTAAACTATTTTTTAGTAATCTCCTCCTAATCCTGATTTTCTCTGTACTTTAGCTAACTTAACATTATTAAGACTACTAGATAATTCTTCATCAATAGAACTACTATACGATAAGAACTTGTTTAATGAATCGTCATTTCTTTTTCCCAATATAGAACATATTTCCCTTGCCTTCTCAGAGGACATAAATTCTTTAACTTGTTTGGGATCAGCTTTGTCAAATATTGCCCATACTACCTTCATATAGCCCTTGTTCACAAAAGGCATCAACAATGTTCCCTGGATGCCGAAATCACTCATATCTTTCCTGATTACAAAAGCACGATGGCCATCAAACCCTTCCCTTTTCCACATATACATAAAAAGATCAATACCTTGTTTTGCATAGTTTCCTGAGTATTTATCTACCTCTATACAGAGCAACCAGGTGCGATATTTGTCTTCCGATATATCACCTGGGCTCATACAATCAAATAACTTGCATATTGATCAAAACAACGGGCTTCTAGCAATGCACTTAAGCTACCATAGTAACTATTTTCAGCTAAATCTCTTCTAAGAAGCTCTTTATATCTACTAGGACTTACCTGACTAAAACAGAACTCAAATATTTCAGGACAGCTATAATTATAATTACTACCTGCCGTACGAATTGTAGTATTCATAAAAATTGAATCCTTTCTTTCATTGCTTAACTCTTCTTCTGACAATGATCTTATTTTATTCCAGAAGAACTCTACAGCCTGTGCTTGCTTTAAACTTACTGCGCAGTCAAGAGCATATTCATATGGGTGTCTTCCTTTTATCTTATGTTCTAGCTTGTGAATATATCCGCTGATAAAATGCGACCAAAAGGTTGTTAACATATCAGAACCTACACAAGCAACTAAGTGATCATATTCTAATAAACTACTATCATCATAAGTTGACAACCTTCTCTTTCTATCCTCAAATAAAGACACTATGTCTTCTTCCAAGCAATATCGACAGGCTATTTTGTAGCTCATATCATCAAATGGACTTCCTGATGCAATTAACTCTTTACCTACGGTTTGCCTGTTGAGTTTTACTCCGTGTATATTACTGACTCTATTCCAACAATCTTCTCTGGACAATACTCTAGCGAGAAAATCATGTCCTTGTTTACCACCTACTTCAAGTAAACTCCAGTTTGCATAGGACCAACGCTCGATTTGAAAAAGCTTTGAGGCTCTAAAAGGATCATCTTGTTGTACATGGGAGAAAAGAACCTTTGGGATATCCCTATATGACATCATAATTTCCACATCACAAAAGACTAGGAACTTTATTATAACTAAGATATAATGACGGTGCAAACTTTTTTTAGTATTTTGTGTTTTTGAACTCAATTTCAGAAAATACGGCTTTAGGTTCAATATTATCGCTGAATCTTACTTTTACTTATCTTTTTCCTTAATTCGTCTCTATTACATTAAACCGATATAATAGAACTATCAAATGAGCTCATCATTTTGTAGAATATTTAAGTTTGTATCCGCAATGGGTGGATACGTAATAGATTGTTGGTCTAGGTCTTGATTCAATGATATCTTATTAGTTTGAGCTTTTTGATCATTCATCTCACCTATTAAGTATTCATTCTGATTATATGGATTAACTTTATTTATTGTCTCAATTAGATTGATTGGATTTGAAAATAACTCGTTGTCTATACTTTCTGCTTTTAAAATGGTATTGTTTGTTTTATCTAAAATAACCAACTTATAACTATTTTCTGATCTCATTATTTTGATATCTACTATATCCTTTGATATTGGAACACACTTGCCATGTTCGTTATCGCTAATACAAAACTTATCTTTTAAAAGGTAATATTTTTCCTGCGGTAAAGAACATAGAACATGTTTTTGTTTATGTAGTTTAGTCTCTAGAGATTCGATATCACGTTTTTCTTCTCCTTCCGCACGTTTGTGAAGTGATTTAAGATCATAATGATCTATCATTATATTTGCCTTTTGTTTTCCTTCATGATTATATTCTTCATCATTAACGACTTTAAAAATAGTATCTGCCAATTTTATATATTCATTCGAACGTATATTATCTTGTTGTAGAAGATATAAATTTTTACTTTCATCTATGTTAATATTTTTTTCTTCTGTAACATTAGGTATAGAATTCATTTCTTCAGAAGTAGAAAACCAACCTGATACTGTAGAAAAAATAGACCCAAATAAGTTTTGTATTCCCTTAAAAATAGAACTTAAAAAACTCTGTGCGATTTCATGATTATGTTCAACTATCTCTGCTACTATAGGTTCATCTGGCTGATCTTTGTTTGATAGTATAGCTTGTTCTTGTTTATCTATAACTTGAACGGGTTTTTCCTGACTTACTGCCTGATCTTGAGTCTCACTTGATTGGTTAGTTTCTACGTACTTATGTTGTATAATGTTCAGCTCACTCTTGACCCATTCTTTAAATTCCTGGTCATATCCTTTTAATTTAGTTAAAAAATCTTCAACTAAATTTTTAGCTCGCAAAGTTGCATAATCTATATCTTTACCATAATAAACAGGATGGGTAGAAAGGCTCTTTAGTAGATCATCAATTAGTCCCGGATATTTATTCTCAAGAAACTTCACCACCTGCTCTGCTTCTGAATAGTAGTGATTTCCTGGATAATTATTATTTAGTATCTCATTTGGCTTAAGATCTTTGTTTTTTATTGTAATCAAAGCTTCTTTATCTCTGTAATCATTGATATGTTTACCATTTTCTAAACCAGCAACATAGTTAGCAATAGCTTCGTGCATTGCTTGTGGTAATCCCTCCATTAGACTAAGATTTGCAAGGTTCATTGCATGACCTATCTCATGCTTTAGCGTATCTTGATCTACATTTCCCTGACTATCCAGATAAACATGAACTTCAGCAGCATTTACCTTCATATCAATCTTCTTTGCGTAACCGAGTACACCGTCACGAACATCCCTACCATTTTTTTTAGAGTACTCCTTGAAATCATTATGATTATTGAATACATATACGTTAATTTTTATATCCCGCTCAGAGCTATTAAAAGCATCTTTAAAGTTACCTACAGCATCTTTAACACTTTTTTCTATTATATTCAGCTGATCACCAGCCAGGTCATACTTAATTTTTATATTACTTTTGTTAAAAGATATATCTTTGCTACATGAAAGATTTGAAGCTATGTTATCAATATAATCTATTATTTCTGTTTTTCCTTCATATTTAGCAGTATAAAGAGGAGTATGACCACAATTATTATAAACTTCTAGTTTAGCACCCTTACTTATTAAGAGCTTTATGATATCTAAGTTACCATTAATAACAGCTTTGTGTAAAGGTGAATGCCCGTCTCTCATCTGAATATTTATATCTGCACCTTCTTCTATTAAGTATTTGATTATATCTATATCTCCTATTGAAACTGCATTTATTAATGGAGTACGACCCGCAATGTTTTTACAGTTAAGTACGGCTCCTTGTTTCAGCAAATATTGTACTGTTTCCACATTACTACAAGAAACAGCATGATGTAATGGTGTATCTCCAATGTTATCCTTGAAGTTTACATCTGCACCTCTCTCTACTAGATATCTTGTAAAATCTATATTATCAGTAACAGCTAAAAGTACCTTGCTCTTGGTGAGATCATTAGCACTATTGTCTATCAGATCCTTTGCTATCTCCAAGTACCCAAGTCTGATAGCTTGTGTTAGGTTTTGTGGAGATACATTAATATCCGTGCCTCCATCAATCAAGTATTTCATTGATGTAATATTTCCATTTGACATTGCGAATGATAAAGGCGTAAGGCCTCCTAGATCCGGAATATTAACATCTGCTCCCTCCTCTATTAAAAGTTTGATCATTTCCGAATAATCATTTATAGCAGCAAAATGCAAGGCTGTATGACCATGAGTGTTTGTGACATTTAAATCTGCTCCTACATTAATTAAGTATTTAGCTGCCGTAATATCTCCCTGACGGGAACACGTTTCAAACAGTGGTGTATCACCTTGTACATTTTTAATATTAACATCTGCACCTCCTTTTATTAGAACTTTCAGTATTTCCAAGTCATTCTTTTTAGCAGCACAGTGCAATGGAGTGTTACCATGATCATCTGTAGCATTTAAATTTACTTTATTATCTACAAGGTGTTTTACCATTTCTATATTGCCTTCCCAAATTGCATCATAGAGTTGTGTATGATCATTATGATCTTTTGAGACTATACTTGTACCATACTCAATAAGTTTTATTACTCTATTCACATTAGTGTTTTTATTTGCAGTTAAGTTGTTATTCATTTTTGTGCCTTTCTATTAACATACTTGACAAGTTGCATAAACCTATTTTTTATTTACCCATTGTAGGTTACAGACTATGAAAAATATATTAAAAGCTAAGATTTTTATGTACGGCAATGGTAGGAATTTAGTATAGATTGCATTATAGCTAACTTAGTAACTTACATCGCTAACAACCTAAATAATCTAACTATAGTATTTTCTAAAATGAATGATAAATTTCCATTATGGTATTACCAACCAAAAGTTGTAAGTCTGTACATTTATACATTAGAGGTCTGAGGCGGCTTTTGATGGTATGCCAACAGTGTTCTATGGGATTCAAATCTCACTTTTACCCACAACTTTGAGAGGTCATTATGCGAAGCATAACCATGCTTTCCCTGAGGTTTTCATAACCACGCCATAGAGTCATAGTTCCTGGTAAATTATCACTTTTTCTATTCATAAATCCACCTAATTTTCCTAACCAAATAATAGCTTGTTTTATGTTTGGAGGTTCTTCTGGCAATTTGGCTACTTTATGCTCACGTATGTAAAGGGTTTTCCACTCTTCATTACTTAAAACCTTAGTACAAACCTCCATAGGATTCGATAAAGCGATTTTTGTTAAATATAAAATATTAAATGCAATAATGCTCTTTATAGCGATTAATTTCTCTAATCTTTCTTTTGTAGCTAAACGAGAGCTTTCTACCTTACATCCTGATTTTAAAATCCTAAAATACTCCTCGATTTTCCATCTTAGCTTATACCAATTTATCCTTTCTATAGCATCTAAAGTGCTATTAACTGGTACATTAGTCAGCAAAGTCCAATCAATAGCTTCTACTCTTTCAGGAGGATTTGTTTCTTTGGCACTTACTACATATATAGCGATTTTATCACTTATTTTATGCTCTGTATCTTTCGATCCATAAATGTAAGGAGATCTGATAGGTATATAGCCTTTCATATACCTGACTTCAATGTTAGCTTTTCTTGAGATCTGGTATTTATTTTCAGCAACATTCAAGACAATTTCCTTTTTTACAGGCAGTTGAGTTATACGTGTTTGCAAATCCGTTTTTCCCCCTTCAATACAGATGAATTTCCTATTAGTTCGGTTGCGGATTACATAAAAACTGTCCAATGATTCAACAGTCCATAAAAACTTAAAAATATCTGCTTCCCTATCACCAATAGTAATACCAATTCCCGCTATACAAGCAACGAATAGAAAATAATGGAAAAAAGCCATACTGAAGTAAGTAAAATAGCGAGGTTTAGATGGCATTAAGATCAAAATTATTGGATGAAAAAGTGGTGAAATCAGCAAAAGAGATGCTGAAGAGAGTAAGAAATAATGCGTATGTTGCAAAAAAACTAAATGCTGTAATTGCAGCAAAAAAGCACAGTATAACAGCTGTAGCAAAAATATGTTGCATTTCGAGAAAGGCAATTACTACATGGATAAAGCACATAAAATTTGGAAGAGAAGAAAAATTATTTGCTCCACCTCAACGCCGTAGAAAAACTATATTGAACCAAAGTCAACTTGAACGAATTGAGTTGTGGATAGAGGAAAACCCCAATATTACTATTAGAGAAATGAGAATAAGAATCCAAGAAAGATTTGGTTTGAATATCAGCAAATCCGCAATACATCGTAATATGCAAAGAATGAAATTCTCATATATCACACCAAGACCAGTTCATAGTGGACAAGATAAAAACAAGCAAGAGGAGTTTAAAAAAAAACCTCAATGAAACTATTGTCATGCATTCTGAAAAAGAGCTATTTTTCTTCGATGAATTACGGTTTGGTACACATTCAAAAGTTGGACATGGGTGGTTTAAAAAAGGCAGTAGGACACAGGTTAAGGTAAAATTAGGTAGGGAAAATTTTTATCTCTATAGTACAGTTAATCCTAGAAATGGAGAGAATTTTAGCTTATTTGCACCAAACGTCAACACTGATTGTATAAATATATTCCTTGAACAGATGTCGTAATATTTAGGAATACGAAAGGCTTTTCTCTTGATGGATTGCGCTAGTTGGCATAAGTCAAAAAATTTAAAGGCACCTAAAAATATCGAAATTATATACCTACCACCATACTCACCTGAACTCAATCCTGTTGAGAGGTTTTGGTTATATATAAAACAGAACATTTTACGCAATAAAATCTACAATACAATTGTTCTGCTTGAATGCGCTTTGTGTAAATTTATTACCTCTCTTTCCCCTTCCACGGTTAAACAACTCTGCTATGCTTCTTATTTGGTTCATTAATAATGAGAATTGGTATAACAAGCTGTACACCTTCTGCGAGGTTATTTAGGGTTTCTTTTAGTGCCGCTATCCACTTATAGCTTTCTTTCTCCTTTATAGCAGTACGGTATTTCCTGTTTGCTTTTTCTTGGGCTGTTTCTTCCCTGATAGAACGTGCCCAACACTGTTGAGAAGATAGCCCTAAAGGTAATCCGTCTTTGTTAACCATTAAGTTACTGTGCAATAACAAACCCTTTTTATATTTTGTATAGGCTTTAGAAATACTACCTAGACCCTTAGTCTTTATATGAGAGTCAAAATCCAAATAACTTGTATCTTGAACTGAAAATACCAGCTCATTTCCTTTTATCCTTTCCATAGTTTCTTTATAATGGGAAGAATAAATTTCCTTAGCTTCAAGCTTCTCATTGCTAAATAATCTGTATGCACCTTTAGCTTCTTTCCATCCTACACAGCTTTGACTAATTGACCCAGACGCCTTATTCTCTATTAAATAGCTTGTTTTAATAAGTCTTGTATTAAGCCTTACATCTCCCAGATTAACATGTCTCAACTCTTTTTCTAGCCATTTATCTCCTAAGCCATCAGCACATTGTACATTTCTATTTACTTCACACATTTTTACCTCATCTTAAGTATATTTTTCTCTATCTTACTTGCTTTTTATACTTGTGGGTAAAAGTGAGATTTGAATCCCATAGAACACTGTTGGCATACCATCAAAAGCCGCCTCAGACCTCTAATGTATAAATGTACAGACTTACAACTTTTGGTTGGTAATACCATAATGGTAATTTATCATTCATTTTAGAAAATACTATATAATTGCATATGCTGTGTTACATAGTGGTATCACGACGAAACCAGAGTGTATTGTCAAAAATATTGAATTGTCCAAATTTTGGGATGATTATCAGAATGAGATGATGAACGTCAGACTTAGTAACAGCACTATATCTTTATATCAGTTTTTGCGGGAGACTGATAAGAATAAATTAGCAGGGTACTTATTTGACCAAAACTATGATTTAAAAAGATATTTAGAAGAAAAGCAATATGAAAAGGATCTTCCTATATGTGCTAATATTATAACAGGCCAACTTCATAAGGCAATGAAAAGAAAAGATTTATTATATAGAAGTGACATAGTTATGAATCATTCTGTTGATTTGAAAGATTTTCCACAAGAAATGAAAAGTAAAATCACTAATTACTTAACAAATGAAGAGTTAAGAAATGTTATTAGAGCACCTTTTAGTATTCCAAATCAGAATTTGGATAATCCAAGTGCTGAACAACTTCAAGCAGCTGCTCAAGCTCATAATTAGAGTAATGTACACAGGCCCATGCTCATTATAAAAGGAGAAAGTTTTACCATTACCCTGGTGATAAGTTGAATTGATGTTTATATAGTATAGATATTTATACTAAGCTGTAAGAAATTAGAGCTATTTTATGTATCAAGAACAAGAAAATTCAGTAAGTAATTCTCGATTGACTCTTCCTCATATGGAATTATCGTTGAGAGCCAAACAAGATACTAATCCAACAGATAATGAAGGTCTTGTCCCTTTACATTATGCTGCTTGCGGAAATCGCTTAGAGCAAGTGAAATTATTGCTTAAAAACGGAGCAAATATTAATATAGCAGATAATTCTAGCAAGACTGTTTTACATTTATCTGTTCTCAAAGGCCACACAGAGATAACAAAGTTATTGCTTGGAGATATGGAGACTCCAAGTACAAGCTGCATCGATATAAGCATTGAAGAGTTACAAGTAATACCAATTCTCATTATTAATGAACCAAATAAGAAGCATAGCAGAGTTGTTTAACCGTGGAAGGGGAAAGAGAGGTAATAAATTTACACAAAGCGCATTCAAGCAGAACAATTGTATCGTAGATTTTATTGCGTAAAATGTTCTGTTTTATATATAACCAAAACCTCTCAACAGGATTGAGTTCAGGTGAGTATGGTGGTAGGTATATAATTTCGATATTTTTAGGTGCCTTTAAATTTTTTGACTTATGCCAACTAGCGCAATCCATCAAGAGAAAAGCCTTTCGTATTCCTAAATATTACGACATCTGTTCAAGGAATATATTTATACAATCAGTGTTGACGTTTGGTGCAAATAAGCTAAAATTCTCTCCATTTCTGGGATTAACTGCACTATAGAGATAAAAATTTTCCCTACCTAATTTTACCTTAACCTTTGTCCTACTGCCTTTTTTAAACCACCCATGTCCAACTTTCGAATGTGTACCAAACCGTGATTCATCGAAGAAAAATAGCTCTTTTTCAGAATGCATGACAATAGTTTCATTGAGGTTTTTTTAAAACTCCTCTTGCTTGTTTTTATCTTGTCCACTATGAACTGGTCTTGGTGTGATATATGAGAATTTCATTCTTTGCATATTACGATGTATTGCGGATTTGCTGATATTCAAACCAAATCTTTCTTGGATTCTTATTCTCATTTCTCTAATAACGCTAATTCTGGATTAAGGAAGGAAGAAAGTATAGGAAATGGAAGGCTTTTTGGATTTCAAGGAATAGGAAATGAGAGTAGAAAAGATGTGAACCAAGAAATTAACGGGAGATCTATGGCGAGTATGTTCAATTTCAAGTCTATTTTTGAGGTAGCCAAAAATCGTCTCAATGATCGACCTTTTTCTCAGCAAAATCTTTTCATGTAGTGAAATTAATGCGTTTTTCATCCCCTTTTTCACCTTGGTAACAAGTTTCAAACCGCGGTTAAACAACTCTTGGAAAAGCTCTTTTTTAATATAGCCTTTATCACCAAACAAAAGACCGGTTAATTTCTTAGTTAGGTTTGCTACAGGCTCTCTATCGTCAACATTACCTCTTGTAAGCGTAAAAGCTTGAATTTCACCTTTCTCGTTAATTATCAAATGTAGTTTAAAGCCGAAAAACCAGCCATATGTACTCTTGCTTAATTTTGCAATTCCAGCAAAAACCTTATTTCTTGATATTCTTTTTGCATGGCAAACTGCAATAGGAGTTGTATCTATGTATGAGATTCCAGTAAGTTCTGACCATCCGCAAAGGCACTGTAATAGCATGGCTAAATGCCACAAAACCCTGGACTTTAGAGCAACAAACCTAGTGTATGAAGGCAACTTCGAAAACTCTGATTTGTAGAGCAATGTTAGGTAATGCAGGTAGAAAGCCTTAAAATTTTCACAGGGAGATTGCTGATACAGGAGGATTATTGTGATAATTTCCGAATGTGTAATTTCTGGCACTCTTGTGGGTTTTTACCGTTTGGCAGTAGTTTATCTGCAAAATTTTTCTCTATATCTCTGCAAAAATCATCGACCAGACAAAACAGTTTTGTTATATCTTCCATGGGTAACCTCATCTATTTTTTTCTATTTGTTGAGTTTACCCTACTCTCCTGACTTTTCTATTCTCTTTTTAATCCAGAATTAGCGTTAATAGTAATATTGGGGTTTTCCTCTATCCACAACTCAATTCGTTCAAGTTGACTTTGGTTCAATATAGTTTTTCTACGGCGTTGAGGTGGAGCAAATAATTTTTCTTCTCTTCCAAATTTTATGTGCTTTATCCATGTAGTAATTGCCTTTCTCGAAATGCAACATATTTTTGCTACAGCTGTTATACTGTGCTTTTTTGCTGCAATTACAGCATTTAGTTTTTTTGCAACATACGCATTATTTCTTACTCTCTTCAGCATCTCTTTTGCTGATTTCACCACTTTTTCATCCAATAATTTTGATCTTAATGCCATCTAAACCTCGCTATTTTACTTACTTTAGTATGGCTTTTTTTCCATTATTTTCTATTCGTTGCTTGTATAGCGGGAATTGGTATAACTAGTAAGTCTTATTATTAGAGGGTAGATGAAGTTTACTATCTCCTAAATCGTATCTGTTTAGATTCATGTGAAATCAGTCCTTTTTTTCTTGTCATGAAAGTAGCTGACACTGGGATCCAGTTTGACGAAAGCGCTCTACAACGTTTTTTGTGAAAAAGCCAGTGTCAGGCACTGACCATTTGTTGCTACGTTTTTGTCTATCTTATTTTGCCACCCTGCTGAACGGATACCCTAAATCATGTAGCTAAATGAGTTAACTATTTTTCTTGCTAACTAAGGTGTTGTAAATTTGGTCTACATCAAAACTCATCTTAGGGCACCAAATAGGGCCATCTAAGTGTGCCTCGATATAAAGAGGACTATTATGATTTGGTAGTATGAAAAAGAGTCTGAATATAGAAGTTAAGGAGAACTTAGATAAGATTAAATTAGAAGAGATAGAACCTGATGCTTGATCGATACTAAACTGTGAACTAGTTGAACATACACCACTGTTAATACTTACTTTTCCATTAATATTTTCAAAAAGCGTACTGCCATTATATATATCAACGTAAGCAAGCTTGGAAATTTCAGGTTTATTCTTACTGCTTAACAACTTAGTGATGAATGAATTAAAATCCACATTTGTAAACTCTATTTTCTGTGCTTGAAAGTTTACATTTCCTGATAAGTTACTAGCCCAATCATCAAAGCTTGTCCCTTGAGTTTTGATTTCACCACTTAAGCTTATCTTGCCATTTATGTTATTAACTCCTATAACTTCCTTGGTGTCCAAATTTGCAATAGAAAATTTTATGTGAATTGAGCCTGCTTTTAGATAACCCTGAAAAAACATTTGTCCATGTTCTAGTATGTAACTTATCTTTTTGATAGTGATAGTGCTGTTTCTTATCACTGTATCCAAGTTAAAATCTTTTAAGACGTTTTGCCCAATTTTAAATTCTGTAGTTTTGATTTGCACGTTTGCATCAAAATCTCCTTTCTCATCTAAAAAATTAAGCTGCTTTGTTGACCATTGAATTTGATTTATTTCATTTCTTGAGTTTCTTTTTACCTCTAATAGTTTTGGTAATTTAAAGATATTTCCATTAAATTTATTACCTGTAAGGTTTACGTCTAATAAAGGCTTAGTGTATTTTTGATCCACTAATATTTTTACACTACCGGTAATGTCGAAATTTTCTCCGAATAACTTTATTTTATCTGCAACTAGCTTGTTCTCTTGTATTTTTAATGAAAAATCCAAATCTTCAATTTTTGTACCATTGAATATAGAATCTTTAACACTAGTTCTTATATTTACATCATATTTAATATTTTTCAGCCATTGCACTTTGCTGAATAATGAATAATCATATTTATCTATATTGATGTTATCTATGCTAAATTTACTATAGATCATATTGTGTTTTTTTGTGTGATTTACCTTAATTGATCCTTGCCAAGATTCTTTGTTATTTAGCAATCTGATATCTGAAAGAGATAATATTCTAGGTGCTAAATATAGTTTAGAACTTGCTGTAAATTGACTTTTCTCTCTTTCTTGCATCTTGATAGAAGGTAAAATATGTGAAATGAACGACTCACCCTTTATCAATATATCACCATTAAATTCAGATAAGTTGCCGTTGTTTGAAACTTTTCCTGATAAGCGAGATATATTATTGGTTCCAAGAAACTGAAGAAGAGTATCAACGTTTATTTCGCCATTAGCAAATTTTAGCGTAGCATGAAATTTGTCCAATATCCTGTTTTGATATTGAATATTTGAAGCTTCCATATTAAAATCCAAGCTCAGGTTCTTTGGCACAACCTCTCTAAAAGATTCTAAAAGACCCTTCATATCTGTTGTTTTGTGTGAGCCGTTTTTTAGGTCGACTTTACTAAAACTAATATTGATATTAGTATGATCACTTTTTCTATCATTTTGTATTATACCAGTGCCTTGCATGCTTTTGGACTCAATTTTTAAATTAGTTGCCGTAAACTCGCTTTCATTGAGATTGATATTGGATGATATCTCAATATTTTCGCTGGGAATCACATAAGAAAGGAAGCTAAGATTAATGATTTTTGCCAAGCCGCTCATAGAATCAGAATTATTATTAATCGTCAATACTAAATTGCCCTTGAGCTCTTCTTGATTTCTATTACCTTTAAATAGCAAATTTGCAAAATTTGAATCAACACTAATGTGTACATTATTTTTTGTGACATTAACCTTTCCAGAAAAATCGTAATTGTTGTCACCAATCTGTACTTCACCAAAAAACTGCTTATTTTTTTTTATAGCAACTTCCTTGATATTAATAGTATCGGCATTAAAACTTATTTGGCTGTCCTTTATTAATATGTCAACTGTATTATCATTGGCTTTCGTATTTATAATATTAAGTAAATTTTCTTTGTTGCTTTTCATGCCCAAAAATGAGATTGACTCTGGTTGCAATGAAAATGAAAACAACGATAATAGCGATGGCCTTATTTCAATTTTTTTTGCACTAATTAAATCTGATAATTTTTGTTCCTTATTTTTGTTATATTGTACATATACATTGTAAATAGTAAGTTTTGGAGTAATGAGCGAAACTTCAATTTTTCCTCCAACATGTACTTTAGCATCATACGTCTTCTCTAACTCTTTTACGATATATTCTCTGTAGCCACTCCAATCCTTAAAAGTTGCAGCAACGTGCATGAGAATTAATAGCAACGAGATTGATAATATGGCGTATAAAGAAAGTTTCATAATAGACCTCTCATTCCAGCATCCCTTCTCTTCTTGTCATCCCAGTCTGGGATCCAGGAAATTTGATTAGACATTAAGTTAATTAGCAAAAAAGTAGCTATTCTTATGTTAAAGCACAGCATTTTTACATGAGAAGCTGGTCTGATGAGCACTGGGTTCCCAGTAGAAATTGCTCTCAAACCACAACACTTATACAGTTGTGTGTGTGACACTGTAATCCAGTGTGACTTAAATAAGGTTTTCCAGATTATATAATCAACAAAATTTCTGGATCCCAGTGTCAAGCACTGGGATGACAGGAATAGGTGCTGGGATGAAAGGAATAGGTTATGGGATGAAAGGAGTGGATATTGGAATAGTAGCTGAAATGACATATAGCAATACAAAGGGTGTAATTTACACATATTTCAAATTATTCAAATTTCCTCTAAAAATTAGGTAAAGAGTGCTAGAATAAATAATAACACTCAAAGCTATTAAAGTTACTAAATAAACAATACGAGCTAGCCCTCTATCGAAAAACAACCCTGCTGATAAGTAATTAGAGAGATAAAGAACTATTGACATAACCAATGTTGCAGTGAGAATTTTTACAATATTTAGTAATAATGCTTGGCTAAGCTTGTACATCTTATTTATTGTTAAATAATTAATCAATAAAATAGAATTTATCCAAGTGGAAATGGAAGTAGCAATAGCAATTCCTATATGTTGGTATTTGTTCATTAATAGGAGATTTAGTATTACGTTAATTCCAAGGCACGTTAATGAGAACATAGTTGGTATTTTTAGCTTTCCCCTAGCAAAGAATGTGGGTAGCAATACTTTATTTATAATAAATGCGGGTAAAGAAAGAGAAAATGCTACTAATGTAGGAACAGTTTGCTGCACTGCATAATAATCAAATCGGCCGTAAGAAAAAAGCGTAAGTAAAATCATGTCAGGAATAATGATAAAAGCAGCAGTTATTGGCATAATTAATATTAACCCTATATTAAGGGCCTTGTTCTGTATTTTGACTATATTCTCAGTATCATTTATTCGTTTTGAAATCATAGGAAGAAGTACTGTACCAATTGCAGTGCCAATTACTCCTTGCGGTAGTTGATTTAGTCTATCGGCATAATATATATAAGAAACTGCATTTGGTATAAAACTCGCCATGATTGTGTCAATCCATACACTTATTTGTATCACACAATTGTTGATAATTGCAGGTATTACACGCTTGAAAAACAACTTCACTTCGTTACTTAATTCTAAACTAAAAGAAAAGAAAGCCTTTAATTTGTATGCACTAAATATTATTAAAAGTAGCTGCAAAATCCCTCCAATCAGGACGGCTATAGAAAGGTTATGAGCCGGTGTTTTAATGTAAGGTAAAAACAAACTGATGATTAAACAGAGGTTCAAAATGATTGGTGAAATAGCTGTTGAAGCAAAATGCTGTTTTACTTGCAACATTCCACCAACAAGTGATACGATTGACACGAAGATTATGTAGGGCATCATAATTTTCGACAAAGTTACAGTAAAGGTAAATTTATTTTGGTCAAATCCAGGAGTGAAGATTTTGATCATGTAAGGGAAGAAGGTTTGTGTGATAAGGCAAAAAATTACTAGAATAATAAACGTAATGGATATTACACTACTTGCGAAATTAAATGCCTTTTTATTATCATATGACTCTGCAGAGTATAATGGTATGAATGAGGTAGTAAATGCCCCCTCTGCAAAAAACGACCGAAATAAATTAGCAAAGCGAAACGAGGAAAAGAATATATCTGCAAGAGAGGTTGCACCAATAACCGTAGCAATCAATACATCTCTTATTAGCCCTGAGATTCTTGAAATAGCTGTAAAAAAACTAAATGTGAAAATACTTTTAAACATATCATGGTGTCAATACGATTGAGTATAATGATAAAAGCATGAATGAAAATATTTAAAACCCTCTGCAAAAGGAGGTAGCTTAAATAATTAATTGACTATTTGTGCTCGTATGTTAAAAATTTTATATCTTGGCGGGCGTAGCTCAGTTGGTAGAGCGTCAGTTTGTGGTACTGAATGTCGCCAGTTCAATCCTGGTCGCTCGCCCCACTAAAAATTTTCACTTTACATAAATATAAACATTAGATATTTTTGCACGGCCGTTAGCATTCCTTGTTGCTCTAGTATTTAGATGGTGGAGGGGAAGTTTGCAATTTAGAGTAAAAATGATGCCTATTAATTAGTGAGAGGGATTGTATGTATATTTGTTTGTTAGCTTATAGTATAGTGTCAGCACTAGGAATATTAGCTTGGTGGTTGAGTTTTGACACTTCATCACCTTTAGCCATAGGTGCAATTGCTGGTTCTATAGCTCTAGCATTGATTGCGGTTTTGCACGTAGGATGTTTGCTATATAAGTTTTGCAAAAGAGATCCTATTGAGGAAGATCATGGAAAAATAGCAATTTTTTTGGGTATGGCTATACCTATAAGTACTATGATTGGGGCAGTGCTTAATGCAAGTGTGATTGCTGTTCTTCCTAACCCAGTAGTAACAGTGATTATCTTAGTAAGTGCAATAACAGGGCTAATAGCAACAATTATGGGGGTTTATGTAGCCATATCTTTAGTGCATTGTGCAGATGAAGCAGCAATTACATTTGCAGCAAGTGCAACTTCGATTACAGATTCTACATTTGTTAGAATATCTCAGGAAGAAGTGGATGAGCGTATTACCTCTCCTACAGTTGAAAAAGTTTCTTCTGTAAAAGAGACGATAATTTGAGCTAATACCAATTCCCGCTATACAAGCAACGAATAGAAAATAATGGAAAAAAGCCATACTGAAGTAAGTAAAATAGCGAGGTTTAGATGGCATTAAGATCAAAATTATTGGATGAAAAAGTGGTGAAATCAGCAAAAGAGATGCTGAAGAGAGTAAGAAATAATGCGTATGTTGCAAAAAAACTAAATGCTGTAATTGCAGCAAAAAAGCACAGTATAACAGCTGTAGCAAAAATATGTTGCATTTCGAGAAAGGCAATTACTACATGGATAAAGCACATAAAATTTGGAAGAGAAGAAAAATTATTTGCTCCACCTCAACGCCGTAGAAAAACTATATTGAACCAAAGTCAACTTGAACGAATTGAGTTGTGGATAGAGGAAAACCCCAATATTACTATTAGAGAAATGAGAATAAGAATCCAAGAAAGATTTGGTTTGAATATCAGCAAATCCGCAATACATCGTAATATGCAAAGAATGAAATTCTCATATATCACACCAAGACCAGTTCATAGTGGACAAGATAAAAACAAGCAAGAGGAGTTTAAAAAAAAACCTCAATGAAACTATTGTCATGCATTCTGAAAAAGAGCTATTTTTCTTCGATGAATCACGGTTTGGTACACATTCAAAAGTTGGACATGGGTGGTTTAAAAAAGGCAGTAGGACACAGGTTAAGGTAAAATTAGGTAGGGAAAATTTTTATCTCTATAGTACAGTTAATCCCAGAAATGGAGAGAATTTTAGCTTATTTGCACCAAACGTCAACACTGATTGTATAAATATATTCCTTGAACAGATGTCGCAATATTTAGGAATACGAAAGGCTTTTCTCTTGATGGATTGCGCTAGTTGGCATAAGTCAAAAAATTTAAAGGCACCTAAAAATATCGAAATTATATACCTACCACCATACTCACCTGAACTCAATCCTGTTGAGAGGTTTTGGTTATATATAAAACAGAACATTTTACGCAATAAAATCTACGATACAATCGTTCTGCTTGAATGCGCTTTGTGTAAATTTATTACCTCTCTTTCCCCTTCCACGGTTAAACAACTCTGCTATGCTTCTTATTTGGTTCATTAATAATGAGAATTGGTATAAGTTAGTTTGTAACACTGGAATCTGTAAAATTTGACATCAATCACTGATAGTTGGAATATTATAGAGTAGGAATTACTCAAGAAGATGAATAAGTACGACGTAGTGGTAGTAGGTGGCGGTCATGCCGGGTGTGAAGCAGCTACAGCTGCAGCACGTCTTGGTGCAAGCACGCTACTTATAACTCACAAAATTTCAACTATAGGAGAGATGTCTTGTAATCCAGCAATTGGAGGAGTTGCAAAGGGTGTTGTAGTTAGAGAAGTAGACGCTCTTGATGGAATAATGGGGAGAGCTATCGACCGAGCAAGCATACACTCGGTCGTTTTAAATGGCAGCAGAGGCGCAGCAGTATGGGGCCCACGTGCACAAGCAGACCGAAAATTATACAAAAAAGCAATACAGGAAATTATTCTAAATTATAACAACTTGACAGTAAAAGAAGAGTCAGTTGACGATTTTCTTATCGAAAGTGATAGCAATGGAGAATCTTATATAAAAGCTGTAATAACAGACTCAGGTGAACGTATACTGACAAGCAGAGTTGTTTTGACTACAGGGACTTTTTTACGTGGTGTGATTCATATAGGAGAGCAAACAACTCCTTCTGGAAGAATAGGAGATAAATCTGCAATAGAGCTTGCAAACACGCTAAAGAAGTATGATTTTAAACTGGGCAGGTTACGTACCGGAACTCCACCGAGGCTTGATCGTGGCACTATAAACTGGTCGGTATTACAAGAACAAGTGGGTGACAATCCACCTACACCATTTTCTTATCTTACAGAGAAAATTAACCAGCCTCAGGTTTCATGTTTTATTACTCATACTAATGAACATACACACAGAGTAATTCGAGAGAATCTTCACAGATCAGCTTCTTCATATTTAGATAACGTTATTGCACCAAGATACTGCCCATCAATTGAAACTAAAGTTAAAAAATTTGCAGAAAAAAATAATCACCAAATATTTCTAGAACCAGAAGGGATTGATGATAACACTGTATATCCAAATGGAATTTCAAATTCATTGCCCATCGAAGTGCAGTATGAAATGACAAAGAGTATAAAAGGGCTTGAAAATGCAGAAATATTAAGACCTGGATATGCAGTTGAATACGATTATATCGATCCACGAGAGCTATTTCATACTCTTGAAACTAAGAAAGTTAAAGGACTATATTTTGCTGGTCAAATTAATGGTACCACTGGATATGAAGAAGCAGCTGGGCAGGGAATTATTGCCGGAATCAATGCAGCACTCTCTTTATCTCAAAAAAGTTTTGTTCTTCATCGTACAGACTCATATATCGGTGTAATGATAGACGACTTGGTCACTAAGGGAATTGCCGAGCCTTACAGATTATTTACCTCGCGTGCAGAATATAGACTGGCAATCAGGTCAGATAATGCAGATAGAAGATTGACACAAAAAGGTTATGACATCTCTCTTGTGTCGCATGAGAGATACTCTGTTTTGCAGGGTAAACTTAAATCCATTAAGCAACTTGAGGAGAAATTAGAGAGCCTAACAATTACTCCTGAGCAGCTCAGGTCCTATGGCATTAAAATATCTTATGATGGAATAAGAAAAACAGCATTAGATTTGCTCGGTTATCCAAATATTGACTGGAATAAATTACGAGAAATATGGCCAGAGTTAAACATGGGTTCCAGTGTCAGCTACTTGCATAACGCCAAAGCACCTCTTCCTGTCATCCAAGTAGCTGACACTGGGATCCAGTACTTGAATGATGATGGAATGGATGCAGTTGACACTGAAAAAAATGTAGATTCCAGCGTCATGTGCTGGAATAACACTATAACTGATAGCATAGCCAAGAATGAAATATATGAAGCAGTTGCAATTGAAGCAAAATACAAGCCTTATTTAGTAAGACAAGAAGCAGATATGAAGTTTCTACAAGAGGAAGTTAATACTCAAATTCCAACTAATTTCAACTACTCACAGATTAAAGGCTTGTCAACTGAAGTGATAGAGAAGTTGCAATCAATAAAACCAGCAACAATTGGCATTGCAAAGCAAATACAGGGCATCACTCCAGCAGCAATAGTTAGCATATTAGTGTACCTTAGGAATAAGAAAACGAAAATAGCTGCTAATTCTGCGTAAGGTATTCCATGTCAAAAATCGAAGAATTTCGCTCTTTTATGCACGAAATAAATGTTGATGCATTTATGTTGCATACTAAAGACGAGTATTTAAATGAATATTCAAAAGAGTTAGCAGAGTTATGTGGCTTCACGGGAACAAATGGGCTACTTATCGTTACAAAGAGTAATAAGTGCCCATTTTTTACAGATGGACGCTATATCACACAAGCTCGCAGTCAGCTCGATCAGGGCAGTTTTCGAGTATATAATATACAAGAAGAGGATCCACACAAATGGGTAAAAGCAAACTTAACATTGACTACCTCACTGGGTTACTATCCGCAATATTTTACTATGAAGGACATAAGAAAATATGAAGGCATTTGTAAACTAGTACCATACTTAATTAAAAAAGATAGTAGTCATAAAGCACAAACAATAGTCTCACATGTATCTGGTGAGAGTAGTAAGGATAAATGTGAAAGAGTAGCTAAAAACATAGAGGCTGAAGCAGTGCTTCTGACTGATCCAAATTCAATTTCGTGGTTATTAAATTTAAGAAATGAAAGTGCTGAATATACTCCTTGTATATTGGGTCGTGCTATATTGTATAAAAATGCCAATGTTGATTTATTTATTCAAGATAAAGAACATTCAACTATAGAAGCAAATTTTGATAACCATATAAATGTTTTTGATATTAGTGAGCTAGAAAATTCACTACATAAGTTAAATTTGGTGGTGATAGATCCAAGCACGACTCCAATGAGCATTATGAATGCAATAGATCCCTTGTATAACCATTATTTAAATGAAAAATCAGCTTCGGTGTCATTCCAGTGCTTGACCAGAAATAAAAAAGCATGGATCCCAGTGTCAAGCACTGGGATGACAATAAGTAATGAAAGAGGTCTAATAGAAAATAAGCAGATAATTGAGAAGGAGGATCCTTGTTTGATTCACAAAGCAGTAAAAAATCAAACTGAAATAACTGGAGCTATAAGTGCGCACATCAAAGATGGAGTAGCAGTTATAAATTTTCTATATTGGCTTGAAAACAATATTGACAGTGAAATTACTGAGCTTGAAGCTGAAGAAAAAGTTTTAGAATACAGAAAAGAGCAGAATTTGTTTAAGCAACCGAGTTTTCCAACAATTTCAGCATTCAACGAGAATGGAGCAATCATTCATTACCGTGCAAGCAATAAGACAAATAAAGTCATTCAAGAAGATGGGCTGTATTTAATTGACTCTGGTGGTCAGTACCTTGATGGCACAACCGATGTTACAAGAACTATAGCAGTTGGCAATCCAACTAATGAGCAAAGGGCTCATTACACAATAGTACTAAAAGCTCACATTTCGATAGCAAGTGCAGTCTTTCTCCCTGTCACCACTGGTGGGGAATTGGACATATTAGCGCGTATACATTTATGGAAATTTGGAATGGATTACATGCACGGTACAGGACATGGAGTAGGAAGTTACCTTTCGGTACACGAAGGACCGCAAGCAATATCAAGAGGAAATAAAGTGGAACTCATTCCAGGCATGATACTTTCTAACGAGCCTGGTTATTATATTCCAGGAAAGTATGGAATAAGAATTGAGAATCTGATGTATATTGAAAGGCGAGAAAACGTCTTTTTAAGCTTTAAACAATTGACCTCTGTTCCTTATGATAAAAAGCTAATAGATATACAAATGCTTACTGAAGATGAAGTTAAATGGATAAATAGCTATCACCAATTTGTTTATAAAAATATAGAAAATGGCATAAAAGATAAGGAATGGTTAAAGAGAGTATGTGAACCTTTAAAATAGTTAATTTGTCATTTAATCAAGTATTAATATAGTTGTTCTTGTATTGTTTTTAATTAAAAACAATATATAATATTAGTTTCAAATAGGTGTAATTATGACAGATAAAGTGCAAGATGATGAATTTATGAAGCAGTACATGGATACTTGCAAAGAGCAAATAGAAAAATTGGCAAGCGACCCTAATTTGCTTCAACAGACCTTAAAGCCATTCATGCAAATGTCTCAGCAACTTATGGCTGGCGGTATGCTAGAAGGAAATATGACTAGCATGATACCTGATATGGGTGGTATGGATATCAACAAGATGATTGCTCAGATGAAGGAAATGTATGATTACATAAAGAGTAATCACAAAGAACTCATGAAAAAAGATGCTTCACAAATTCAAGAGCTTGATGAAGCTAGTAAGAGATTGAGGGGCTTGGTCAAGAAATTGATAGAGAAAGTTGAAGCTAAGTAGTATTTATTCATATCAAAGACCTATAGCAGTAGTGAGGTCTTGTTCCTCAAATTTAGTATTACCATAGAGTTAAATATAAACATAAAGGGATGAAGAGATGATTGAACTACAAAGCCAAGAAATTTGCCCAAATGGAAATAAGAAAAATTTGATTATTTTTTTTCATGGTTGGGGCTCAAGTGGCGATAATTTCGTGCATCTTGCTAAAGTTATGAGCAAGTTTTTGCCTGATTCATATTTAGTAGTTCCCAATGCTCCATTTGAAAGAGAAATAGGTGATGGTTATCAGTGGTTTAGTTTAGAGGATCGTAGTGAGGAAGCACTATATAATGGGGTGAAAAATGCTGAATCAATTGTAAATCATTTTATTGGTACAAAATTAAAGGAGCTTAATTTAAAAGATACTCAGCTTTCTTTAGTTGGATTTTCTCAAGGGGCAATGCTTGCAATGCATGTAGCTCTTACCCGGCTTCAGTCTTGTGCATCGGTTGTTGCATATTCTGGTAGGTTTCTTTCACCTTCAAAAATTGCACCGGAGATCAAATCAAAACCCAGCATATGTGTTATTCATGGTGACGCTGATGATGTGGTACCTTTTTCTTCCCTTGATTTAGCGGTTAAAGCTCTGAAAGAAAATGGAGTAAACGCTCAAGGATACCCAATTCATGGATTAGGCCATATTATTAATGAAGAAGGAATAAGGTTAGGGGTTGAGTTTATCAAGAAGAATTTTGGAAATTAATTTCCATGCACTTGTTTTGCTTTGGTTACGGATATGTAGCTAAATTTCTATCGAAAAAATTGCTAAATTTAGGCTGGAAAGTTAACGGTACATCAAGAAATAAAGATATACAACTTTTTGATTATGAAAAGGTTGATCAAGATCTGCTTAAAAGCGTAACGCATGTTTTAGTTTCTATTCCTCCAGACGGCGATGATGTTATGGAGAGATACGGTCATTGTCTGGAGAATATTAAATGGCTTGGTTATCTGTCTGCAACTAATGTTTATGGTGACCACTGTGGTAATTGGGTGAATGAGGAATCTGAAACAAAGCCTATAGAAATTAGAGGAGAAAAGCGCCTTGAGTCTGAAAAGAAGTGGCTAAGTAGCAAATTGCCTGTACATATTTTTCGTTTGGCTGGGATATATGGTCCTGGTAGAAATGCGCTAATTGACCTGCAGCTTGGCAAAGCAAGAAATGTGAAAAAAATTTTTTCTCGTGTTCATGTTGAAGATATATCGAATATTTTATTTTCTTCCATGCAAAATATAAAGCCTTATGAGATATACAATTGTGCAGATGATTTACCTGCTACGCAATCTGAAGTGGTCACGTATGCAGCCGAGCTTCTCAATATTAGCCCTCCAGAGCCAGTTGAGATTTCTTCCGTACCAAATTACGCACGGGGTTTTTATTTAGGGTCAAAAAAAGTAAGCAATACTAAAATTAAAAAAGATCTTGGTGTCTCTCTAGTTTATCCTGATTACAAGGTGGGTTTAAAGAGTTTGTATATATTAGAATAGAGAAAATAGATTGCCAGATGCAAAAATTTTTCTTGAATGTTCCTTGTTTCGATGTAATACCACTAGGCATACTATTATATAGAGGTAAATATGTTCAGCACTCAATCGCTCCCGGTTGAAAATATTCTATTACATCAAGCCGCTTATAATGGTAACATAAATGAAGTTAGGTTATTACTTAATGTAAAAACTGATATCAATATCAAGGATAAAAAAGGATTTACAGCCTTGCATTTTGCTGTTTATTCAGGACATTTAGACGTAGTAAAGTTACTAATCAGTAAAGAAGCTAATATTCATGCAAGAACTACTAAAGGCAGTACAGTTTTACACTTTGCTGTTGTAGCTAAAAGCAAAGCTGTAGTAGAGGAGTTAATTAAAGCGGGAGCTGATCCCAATATAAAAGACTGTACTGATGGTAAGACACCTTTACATATTGCTGCTCAAAATGGACTTGTAGAAGTTGTAAAGGTGTTACTTAATACTCAAGAAATTGAGATTGATGCTAAAGACAATGAATTTGGTATAACAGCTCTGTACTTAGCCTCTCAGAACGGACATACTGAAATAGTTGAACTATTAATTAGCATAAAAAATGCTGATGTTAACATAGTAGATAAAAAAATAATGTCACACCCTTGTATCTAGCTGCTCAGAATGGGCATGCAGCAGTAGTTAAGTTGCTTCTTGATAATGGTGCTAAAGTCAATGGCTGTGATACCAGTATGAATCCTTTGTGTGTAGCTATTGATAATGGCCATGACGAGGTAGCTCAATTATTACTTAGTGTAGAAGGGGTGGATGTCAATATTGGCAATCAGCTTGGCAATACACCTCTACATATAGCAGCTATGAAAGGTAATGAAAAAATGGCAAGATTACTGCTAGAAAAAGGTGCTGATCCTAATATTAAAAACCTTTCAGGAGATACTTCCTTACAAGCTGCTGAATACGTAAGAAAAATTAGCTGGCATGATAATCCTCCAAACGCTAATTCTGGATTAAAAAGAGAATAGAAAAGTCAGGAGAGTAGGGTAAACTCAACAAATAGAAAAAAATAGATGAGGTTACCCATGGAAGATATAACAAAACTGTTTTGTCTGGTCGATGATTTTTGCAGAGATATAGAGAAAAATTTTGCAGATAAACTACTGCCAAACGGTAAAAACCCACAAGAGTGCCAGAAATTACACATTCGGAAATTATCACAATAATCCTCCTGTATCAGCAATCTCCCTGTGAAAATTTTAAGGCTTTCTACCTGCATTACCTAACATCGCTCTACAAATCAGAGTTTTCGAAGTTGCCTTCATACACTAGGTTTGTTGCTCTAAAGCCCAGGGTTTTGTGGCATTTAGCCATGCTATTACAGTGCCTTTGCGGATGGTCAGAACTTACTGGAATCTCATACATAGATACAACTCCTATTGCAGTTTGCCATGCAAAAAGAATATCAAGAAATAAGGTTTTTGCTGGAATTGCAAAATTAAGCAAGAGTACATATGGCTGGTTTTTCGGCTTTAAACTACATTTGATAATTAACGAGAAAGGTGAAATTCAAGCTTTTACGCTTACAAGAGGTAATGTTGACGATAGAGAGCCTGTAGCAAACCTAACTAAGAAATTAACCGGTCTTTTGTTTGGTGATAAAGGCTATATTAAAAAAGAGCTTTTCCAAGAGTTGTTTAACCGCGGTTTGAAACTTGTTACCAAGGTGAAAAAGGGGATGAAAAACGCATTAATTTCACTACATGAAAAGATTTTGCTGAGAAAAAGGTCGATCATTGAGACGATTTTTGGCTACCTCAAAAATAGACTTGAAATTGAACATACTCGCCATAGATCTCCCGTTAATTTCTTGGTTCACATCTTTTCTACTCTCATTTCCTATTCCTTGAAATCCAAAAAGCCTTCCATTTCCTATACTTTCTTCCTTCCTTAATCCAGAATTAGCGTTCCAAATGTACAAGGAGGATTCTTCGTGTTATACCAAATTCCATTACTAATCGAACAAATAAGAAACATTACAAACTCGTTTAATAGTAGCACTGGAAATACTGACAATAAAACTACACAGAACATCTTCAAGTAAGCCTATGGTATCGTAGACTCTGTTGCGTAAAGTATTGTGTTTGATATATTGCCACAACCTCTCAACAGGATTCAGTTCTGGTGAATAAGGAGGCAAGTATATAATGGTAATGTTTTTCTGAATTTTCAAACTTTTTGATCTATGCCAGCCTGCACAATCCATTACAAGAAAGGCTTTTTTCGTGCCTAAATCTTTCGACATCTGCTCCAGAAATATATTCATACAATCAGTGTTTACATATGGAGCAAGTAGGCTAATTTTCTTACCACTTCTTGGATTTACCGCACTGTAGATATAGAAATTTTGTCTACCAATTTTCATTTTAACCTGCGTTCTGACCCCTTTTTTAAACCATCCGTGTCCGATTTTTGAATGAGTTCCAAATCGTGATTCATCAAAAAAATACCTCCTTTTCAGGGTGGGAATTGACTATTTTATTGAAGTATTTTTTAAACTCTTCTTGCTTGTTTTTATCTTGTTTATGGTGAATTGGCCTCGGTGTTATATAAGAAAACTTCATCCTTTGTATCTCACGATGCACTGTTGATTTGCTAATGTTTAGGCCAAATTCCTCTGAGATTTTTATTTGCACTTCCTTAATAGTAATATTTGGATTTCTTTCTACCCATATTTCAATTTGCTCACGTTGATTTTTGTTTAATTTGCTTTTTCTTCGCCGCTGAGAAGGGGAAAATAATTTTTCTACTCTACCAAATTTTAGATGCTTTATCCATTCAGTCAAAGCAGTCCTTGAAATTTTACATATTCTTGCCACAGCGCTTATACTACTTTCTTTTCCTGCTATCACCGCTTGTAACTTTTTTGAAACATATGCGTTATTTCTGACCTTTTTTAACATTTCTTTCGCCAAATTTACAACTTTTTCGTCTAACAGTTTTGACCTTAATGCCATTATACCTCTCTATTTTATCTACTCTAGTATCACTTCTTTCCCATTATTGTCTATCTGTTCTTTACATAGTGGGAATTGGTATAATAGCATGGCTAAATGCCACAAAACCCTGGGCTTTAGAGCAACAAACCTAGTGTATGAAGGCAACTTCGAAAACTCTGTTTGTAGAGCAATGTTAGGTAATGCAGGTAGAAAGCCTTAAAATTTTCACAGGGAGATTGCTGATACAGGAGGATTATTGTGATAATTTCCGAATGTGTAATTTCTGGCACTCTTGTGGGTTTTTACCGTTTGGCAGTAGTTTATCTGCAAAATTTTTCTCTATATCTCTGCAAAAATCATCGACCAGACAAAACAGTTTTGTTATATCTTCCATGGGTAACCTCATCTATTTTTTTCTATTTGTTGAGTTTACCCTACTCTCCTGACTTTTCTATTCTCTTTTTAATCCAGAATTAGCGTTTAAAGGAGTTGGTGCAGAAATTTTGTATCTGCCTCCATATTCTCCAGATTTCAACAAAATTGAGCATTATTGGTTTGCTATAAAAAACAGAGCCAGGAAAACATTCCTCTATTCGAATCCTTTCGTCGTGCTGTTGATTCTGCCTTCCTATGACCTGTTCGGACTATTATGAGAAATGCTATAGTTTGTGACATTGGCGTCCAGTTAAATTTACATGGATTCCAGTGTCACGCACTGGAATGACATTATGGAAGCTGTGATGAGAAGGAAGGAAGCACTAGAAAGAAATGGGTGTCAAGCACTGGGGTGACATTATGGGAACTGAGATACAAGAAAAGAAACACTTGTTTCACATGCAATCTGAATAGATACTCTCAGTGATGTAAATTCACTGTTACTCCATTTGTAACCCTCAAGGGTCCTTTTACTATGATCCTAACAATTCGTTTTCGATTTCTTTCTTAATTGTCTCAACAATCTTTTTATCAAGTTTATTTATTAAGGAATCATCAATACCTGTGATGTCATCTGGATTTTGTATCATTTTTTCAATAGCATCATCTATTTTTTTTACTCTTTTTTCATTAATTTCCTCAAATATAGGTTTAATTTTCACATAACCAGGAGCGCCCTTGCTATAATTTTTGCTGCTTTCGTTGATGCAGCCGCCAGCACCATATATTATATTAGTGTAGCTTTTACTACATTCTGGTACATTTTCATACTCAATCTTACCATTCCTTATGTATGCTATTTCATTATCCTCTCTAGAGTCTAACTTATCTCCTTTTACAACTTCTTCTTCTAGCTTTAAATTTTTCTCATGAATTATTGTATCTTTGTAATTCTTTCCCCCATAGGTTCTGTATGTACCTCCACCTGCAACAGTAATTAAATCTTTACAAATTGTTTCTGAAAGGTCTCTGCACATTTTTATTAAAGTAGGTCCCCCATCCTTGTTAGATTTATCATTTTCTTGTCCACCACCTCCTTCTGTTACTTTTACTTTAATATATGGATAACTAGGATTGACTCTCAGTTTAGCTTTAATGTAATCACCTGGCATTCCTAGTCTACTTACAGTAGACTGAGCTTTATCGGCTATATGACCAGCTTCACCACCTCCCCATGCTTCTATTTCAACGTAATCATACATTGACAGATCATCTGTATAGCCATCTCCAAGCTCATAAAGTTTTTGATCCCTGTTTTCAATCATCTGCTTCTTATGTTTCAATTGTGCTATTATTATTTCACGCAATCTCTTTTTTAAACCCTCTAAATCGAACCTACACAATTTATCAGCATAAAAAACTTCTGCTTTGTTTGCTTTAATTGGTTGATTTTTTAATTGTGTGCACTTTTGTATTTCACCTTTCTCGTTTTTTACTGTTTTACCATCCTTATCCTTGCAATCCACTTCTTCATATCTTAAGTAAAATAGTTTATCATTCTTATCTACATACTGTGTTGAGCGACTACATACTCCATCAAAGCAGAGGCAACCATCATCACCGTGATTACAGTTTTTTTCTTCATACTTTCCATCTGTTAACTCATATACTATTTTGCATTTGTCACAATTTTGTTTTGTATCTACCTCTTTATCCTCTTTTGCCATGCAGTTATCTCTAGACTTATTTTCAGCAGGAATGGAAATATATCCTTTTTTATTAAATATTATTTCATTCAGTGCATCTTGTGGCTTTGCTAAAACCTCAATTGTTTCGTTACAGGGAAAATAATAAAGCTGATCAGACTCCTTTGAATAAACAGTATTGTATTTATTGTATCTTGCCCCCATTGATTTTAGCGATATTAGCTTACTTTCTTTTTTAAGAACAAACTCCTCTGGTTCTGGTTGCCACCCAGAAAGGCAGAGCATTTTACTTTTAGAATTTTCTTTATATTTTATTTCTACTTTTGGATATCCTGAGCCATCTAGTTTGCACTTACCATTCTGAAGCTCTTTACATTCTGTTTCAATATCGGGAACATATCCATATTTTTCTAGAACTTCAAATTGCGAATTATTTTTTAATATACCTTCTATTACGCTATCGATGTCGCTTTTACTGTTACTGCTATCAGTTGTTTTTGCCACTATTGCTGGCTTTACTACTTTTAAAGGTAGATGGCCAACATATGTAGGAGAATTTTTATTAACATAAAAAGTACAGATGCCATTACTGTGAGTTCCACGTGCGTCATAAGTACAAACGTTCTCACTCATCTTCATTTTTACTTTTAGCGTATTTTCGCCTTTACCCTCATTAGGCTTTGGTATGCTCACTTCTTCAATCTTTGGAGCAGGTGGCGCTGGGAAGCAGCGAGCAGGAAGTTGTAATTTTCTTTTGGACTCTTCTCTCTCAGTGCCATAATATTCAGTGCAGAGCTGACCTTTTTTTCTATAAGTTTTAAAGTGATGGTGGGTATCTTTATCTGGAATAGAGTATGTAGCACTTTGAATGTTTTTATTACTTGAAATAACGCGTGGAAAAGGTAGCTCTCTTCTTTCTTTCAGCTCACCAATAATGACTCCAACTCTTGGATGGAAATAATCATTTTCTTCATTTGTTATAGGGACAATTCTAACTTGTGGTGGTGACATCGCAAGTTGTTCACAAAATGCAGGTGGGCCAGGTGCAAGTTGCACAGGGGCACACTTTACTTTTGTTTGATAGCATGTATCACAAGCTTTTTCCATCTCTCCAGGACGAAAAATATTTTCCCCAGAAAATACTCTAGAGCCCCATGAAGAAATTCCTGACATACAAGCCCCCTTTTGACTACAAGCGCATATTTTAGGGGCATTAGCAAATTTTACTTTTTCTTCATCAGTAACACCATCTGCCCATTCCCATCCAAGACCTTGGGCAATTTCTCCTCCAGCTTTTGTTTTATCTCCTTCCCAATCTATAAAAGCTGCTGCAGAAACTCCAGCTCCTGTACTCTGCGTTCCATATATCTGGCGGCAGAATGTTCCACTGGATAATATATAACAGTTGTCGTTCCCTTCGTAATCGCAGACCTTAATCTTTGGATCGAAGTAACCTTCTGGTCCCTGATTATTTACTGCTGTAACTTTAATAAATTGCAATAATTTTTCGTCAAAATCTAAATCGCTCCACTTGCCTTTAAAAAAATTCGCAATACCTTTTCCTGCTTTACTTCCTGTAGCTTCAATTTCAGTATTACTTTTTACAAATGTTGAACAATCAGCATATCCTTGATAAGAAGGACAAAATATCAAGGAGAATATCAATAAAAAATTAAGCTTTACATTTTTCATAGAACGCCGGTAACCACTTACTCACTTTTTCGCCTTTTTCCTTTATTGCTTCATACATATACTTTATAGTCTCTTTATTAGCTGAAAGTACATGTATTTCTTTCATATTCTTCAAATCTAGATTTAAAGTTACTAAACCTTTGTATTGCTTTATCAAAAATAAACCTTCCTGTGTTGGTGTTTGCAAAATGACATTCAGTTCCTCTTTCGACAGAGAAAATGCTTTCATGTATAACCTGTTTGCATTTATGTTCGGCATCAGGATTCTCGTATCGACATGCTTATCTAAATATTGAGTAAACTTGCTAGCAAATGCTAGGTTTAGGTTTTCAGTACTTAGAATTACTACAACATTTAACTTTGTCATTCTTTGCATCCAGTCGTCAAACTTTCCCTCTATAGGAAAAATATTACTTATCTCCCATGCTTCATCCAAAACAAGTATTGCAGGTGAGCCATCACATTTTGCTTCGAAAGAGTATAAGAAATAGTAAAGTATCACGGACATACATTCTTTTTGCTTAGTGAGATTTGCAGTATTGAGGGATATAGTTTTTGTTCCCCAGTCAATATCTGACTCATCACCATCTTGGAATAAGTAAGCAAATTCACCTTCACCACACCATTTACTTATTTTGCCTCCAAGAAGTAAAAGCACTTCAGAAATTTGAGAAATAGATCGCGATTCTTTTGGTATAGCAAATATAGAATCTACAATTTTTTTTGTCTTTTCTTCTACGTCTACCAAACTTGCATCTGCAACCATCCTTTTGATCAATTCAACAAGCATATTACGATTAGAAGCACTATCTTCAATGTTCAGTGGGTTAAATTTTAGACTTTTATCTTTATATTTTGGATCAATTATGTAATATTGGCCGCTTACTGCTTTAGTAAATATTATTGATTTTCCAGTATTATCCAATATAACAATCCTAGGGTTAAATTTTCTTGATTCCGAAAGTAAGAAATTGATCAGTGAGGTTCTACCTGAATTTGGAGCTCCAAGTATTGTGGTATGACCATTATTTTTCTTTCCATGAAAGTTAAAAAAGTAAGGACTGCCTTTTTTTGAAAAAAAAACTGTTACTGCTTCTTTCCATCTTCCTCCTTTTAACGTACCTGATGTAAAATCATGCAACATAGCAAAGCTGCAAGCATATTTTTCTAATATATTTTTTGGTTGTGTAACAAAAGCAAAGTTTCCAGGAAGCTGTGCCCAAAAATGATTTTCCATGTGCAGATCAGTTCTAAACATCATCAACCCGATTAACGACATTACAGAGGATAAATCGCTGATATTTTTAGCTAACCTATTCTTATCATCTGCAAAGATTGTAACAATAATTTTCTGTTGACAAAAATCCATAGCAGAAATTTTTTCAAGCTCTATTATTTCATTTATTCCTGAGTTTTGAAGTAAGGTATTGTCCTCACTGATTTGCAGTATATTAATTTGTTTTTTGAATTCTTTTACTGCTTTATTATTACTAGTAAATATTATTATTTCTGTGATGATAAGTTCAGAATCAAGTTGCAAACACCTATCTATATTTTCTAAGGGGATTTCTCGATATTCCTTTATGCAAAAAATAGAACCAAACTTCTGTTGACCTTCAAACGATGTTTGAAATTTATTGAAACCAAAAGCTACTTTTAAATTTTTAACATGCTGCGATAGATCCCTTTCACATATTGGATAATCTTTGTGTGTTAATGTAATAATGTAATGGAGAAATTCCATCATTTGAGAATATATTTTGCCTTCACTAGACCTAAGGCCCAGTTTTTTAGCTCCAAAAGGTTCTAAATCTTTTTGAATCAGGTCAGTTATTTTTTGTAATTCTTGATGATTTTTTTGTAAAAATAACTTGTGCCTATTCTTTATCCTGCCAAAAAAAAATGCATTATTAATATGTTTGCCAAAATCACTAAGTAACACCACAATGTATAACTCATTTATATACTGTAGTTTACTATCAACTAGTTTATTAAACCACGTTGAGTGTAGCTGATCGGAAAAGTCTGCAGTTTTATTCCACTGTAAGCTCAGTTTATTGCGCTTACGGACAGTGTGAATCCAAACTGTAAAATATAAACTCTGGATATTTTTTGATATACTTTTTCTAATTTCAGTTCTAAGATCACCATAGTTATCAACTGAAGAATAGTCTTCTAACTTGATTATTTTTAACAATTCCCCCTGTTTTGTTAGTATAGTTTCTTCATCGTAGTGGCAAGCATAAGGGATAAAATCTAAATTAATACTTTCTAGTAACGCTAAATTGTTCTTTTTTGCAGAATTAGAGCTAGTGGCCGGTACTTTTGGTTGCATACAACATTATGTGTATTCAATAAAAAGATAATTAAAAAACATAAAAATACTATCTTAATTTTTATCTTTTTTTTCGCTGTTGGGCTGTAATTTTATATCTTTTGCAAAATTGAATTTTTCTTTCAAGTAATCTGTTACTTTTTCTGTACTTCCAAACATCATGATCAGTACACCAAGCAGTATCATGAAGAAAATTAGACCTCTGAACACTACTGCAAGTATCACTGTAGCTATACATAACCCTATAATTGTCGAAGGATTCATATTTTCCATAGTATCTTTAACTGAAAATGAAGAAATAAGTTCTTTCAACGTTCCTGGTATATTTTTCAATTCATCACTTGCTTTGCTAGAACATGACATGAAGATAAAACTTAACAGGGCTACAATAGCAAAAACTCTACCCAATTGAATACGCATCAGCTAAATACCTTTAAGATACTCCTTAACTGTAACAATTTTTACATCAATAGGCAAGAACCGAATTCACTTGCTCACCATAAGTAACTCATATTTAACTTTTATCACTGTGTTAGCCCTTTATTATCAACAAGAGGACTCACACTAATGGATATCAATTTACTTGACAGAATATTTGAACACAATTCAGCAGCAGCTGTAGCAAACACTGCAGACACCACAAACAGTCCTGCTCCTACTAATCCTGATGTCATTGCTCCTGCAACAATGCACCCTCTTGCTAAGAGAGCAGAACTTGTTACAAGTGCGACGTGAAGATTTTTGTTTTTGATTTTACTATTATTTTAATAATTATTGGATTGCATTGTATCTTTTACCTTACTGCCTGTCACTGAGATCACACAATGAGGCCCTTCTTCAGTCTTCTTATAATGTTTAGAAGGGGATCTTCTTCCGCTTGGGCCTTGTTTTGTTCGGATATGCTAATTTTGTTTTTCCTTCATCTTCTAGTTGCAAACTATTATCTTTCTCAGCAGGGTTTAATTTTAAGTGTACACTTTCCTCAGATGAAATGCTTGTTACTGAAGTTAAGCTGTTCCTTCTGCTACTTGATGCCAAGCTAGATGAATTTATTCCACTATCTAAGTCATTCTTTAAATCTTTACAATCAATCGAAAGGTCAGATTGACTAGATAAACCATTCAATTGCGATTGTTCTGATGTAGGAGTTGTTAAATCACCATAATAACCTGAACTTCTCAAGGTATTATATGTTCCAGAGATTCCTGTTCCACCGACACCCTTGCCTACAGAATCCTTTTCCAGAAGATTAATACCTGAATTTTTGGGAATTTCAACTTCACCAGAAAGACTTTGTTTGTTAAATAGTTCCATAGCATTACCTTGTCTATCTTTTTGATTTTGAATAACGCTACTAGAATGATTTTTGTCACTACTTTTATTAATAATCCTTGAAATTATTCCTAATATTTTTCCTCTTCTTGTTGGTGATCCTTGTGATTGTTCTATTTCATTCTTATACCAATTCCCACTATGTAAAGAACAGATAGACAATAATGGGAAAGAAGTGATACTAGAGTAGATAAAATAGAGAGGTATAATGGCATTAAGGTCAAAACTGTTAGACGAAAAAGTTGTAAATTTGGCGAAAGAAATGTTAAAAAAGGTCAGAAATAACGCATATGTTTCAAAAAAGTTACAAGCGGTGATAGCAGGAAAAGAAAGTAGTATAAGCGCTGTGGCAAGAATATGTAAAATTTCAAGGACTGCTTTGACTGAATGGATAAAGCATCTAAAATTTGGTAGAGTAGAAAAATTATTTTCCCCTTCTCAGCGGCGAAGAAAAAGCAAATTAAACAAAAATCAACGTGAGCAAATTGAAATATGGGTAGAAAGAAATCCAAATATTACTATTAAGGAAGTGCAAATAAAAATCTCAGAGGAATTTGGCCTAAACATTAGCAAATCAACAGTGCATCGTGAGATACAAAGGATGAAGTTTTCTTATATAACACCGAGGCCAATTCACCATAAACAAGATAAAAACAAGCAAGAAGAGTTTAAAAAATACTTCAATAAAATAGTCAATTCCCACCCTGAAAAGGAGGTATTTTTTTGATGAATCACGATTTGGAACTCATTCAAAAATCGGACACGGATGGTTTAAAAAAGGGGTCAGAACGCAGGTTAAATGAAAATTGGTAGACAAAATTTCTATATCTACAGTGCGGTAAATCCAAGAAGTGGTAAGAAAATTAGCCTACTTGCTCCATATGTAAACACTGATTGTATGAATATATTTCTGGAGCAGATGTCGAAAGATTTAGGCACGAAAAAAGCCTTTCTTGTAATGGATTGTGCAGGCTGGCATAGATCAAAAAGTTTGAAAATTCAGAAAAACATTACCATTATATACTTGCCTCCTTATTCACCAGAACTGAATCCTGTTGAGAGGTTGTGGCAATATATCAAACACAATACTTTACGCAACAGAGTCTACGATACCATAGGCTTACTTGAAGATGTTCTGTGTAGTTTTATTGTCAGTATTTCCAGTGCTACTATTAAACGAGTTTGTAATGTTTCTTATTTGTTCGATTAGTAATGGAATTTGGTATTAAATACTGGAAGTCCGACCTCTGATCCCATTACTTCTTTTTCCAATGCTGGAAGAAATTTCTCGGTGTAATAATTATAGTATTTTTGATATTTTTCTTGCTCTCTCAGTAATTTTTCTAATTGAATTAATACGTTAGGATCAGCTCCTTTGTTGAACAACCCTATGCATTTTGTGATAGTTCCATCTCCCTTTTTTAGATTTTCATGATTATATTTTTTTTGTGACCTTTTTGTGTATAATTTCGTACAACTCTTTCGTTTTTGATGCTGAATAATTCTCTGTTTTCTCCTTTCTCTTATCTGAGATTTGTGAACTTCTGATAGGATCGCTATTAGATGAGCAAGTATTGTTTCCTACTGCGCTATCAAATAGCACTCTTTCCTCATATGATTAATCAAGCATAACATTCCTCTCATACAAATAAAATGTATGAATACCTCTTTAGCGTTAATTTTACATTAAAACTGGGCAGTTATGCCTTATTACGTATAATTATAGCAATTTGCTAACTATTTTCTTTGCTGATTACTGATTTTACATTTCAACATAATTGCTTGCCTGTTGAACTAACATATCTATCACTTCTTTTACAGGCTTTTCTCTATCAACCATGCCAACACTTTGACCGGCCATTAAAGATCCTGTTTCAACATCTCCATCAATTACTGCCCTTCTTAAGGCTCCAGCCCAGAACTTTTCTATTTCAAGCTGCCCATTTTCTTTTGAGATTTCTCCATTTTGATATTTATCAATAATGTCTCTTTGATGCTCCATAAAATCGTCACTTGCTTTGTTAACTATAGCCCTTACTGGAATTACAGGGAAATCAGCACTAATCTGCACAGAAGATACAGCATTACGCGCAGCTGATTTGATGAATACTTCTTTAAAATTTTTGTGAGCGATTGACTCATTCGTGCAGACAAATAATGTACCTATTTGACAGCCACTTGCTCCCATTTCTAGGTAGCTCACTATCATTTCGCCTCTTCCTATTCCACCTGCAACAAACACCGGTGTTTTCTCATTTTTAAAATGAGGTAATATCTCTTGTGCGAGAACAGAAGTGCTAACAGGACCGATATGTCCTCCTGCTTCCATACCTTCTATTATTAACGCATCTACCCCCATGTTTACTAACCTTTTCGCGAGGCTTAATGCTGGTGCAAAACACATAACTTCAATGCCCGCACTCTTGATTTTTTCTATATTAGGCTTCGTTGGTAGTCCACCGGCAAGCACTATATGGCTTACTTTCGTTTCAATGCACACATCTATCAACCCACTCAACTTTGGGTGCATAGTAATTAGATTTACACCAAATGGTTTGTTAGTTAATTTCTGTGTCTCTATGATTTCTTTTTTCAGTAAGTCTGGAAACATTGCACCACATGCAATTACACCAAAACCACCGGCATTTGAGATTGCTGAAACTAAATTTCTCTCTGAAACCCAGCTCATAGCACCACCCATTATGGCAAATTCACTACCAAGAAAATTCGTTCCTTTTTTCCAGAGGCTATTTAACATACAACCTATATCATACGTTTAAAAATGTTTTGTTTATCTATAAATGTGTGTTTTAAAGCACCAATTATATGCAAGGCTATAAAGAGTATCATAAAATATGCAAGTATCGAGTGTAACTGATTAGCTGCACTAGCTAGATCTTCATTATGGTTAATTAATAAAGGGATGTGAAAAAAATATTTGATCTCTTTGCTAGAAGCAGAAGACATGACATAACCAGATAATGGCATTAGCACCATCAAAAAATACAAACCAAAGTGTATCGTTTTGCTCGCATTGATTACGAATCGAGAAAAATTGGCTGGTAATGGCGGAACATAAGTAAAGACGCGAAAAAATATACGTACTATAATTAATCCAAGAACGGTGATACCACAAGCCTTATGAATAGCGTATATGCTGAATTTAATTTCACTGCTAATCGGCAAACTTTTCATGTACAGCCCAGAACAAAGCATACCAATAATAAGAGCAGACATTAACCAATGAATGATCCTTAAACCTAAACTATATTTATTGTCTTTCATTAATTTTGATTACTCTAAAGTAGAATTTATATGGTAGAAAAACTATTTCTCAATCAAAATTATCTATACATAATTTCGCTGCCTTGATCAACATAAGTGCAATAATTGTATGTGACACATAAACATTGTCTATCAGATCATGAAGAAGTGGTGAAGTTTTTGAGAGTTTTTCTATTGTAACGATGAGTTATAGCTTGTACAAGAAGCCTATTGACTTTAAGCATATTTTACCCTATACAATTCCAATACCTTAAGCTACCAAGCATGCCTGATCTAAAGACAATGATGCTAAACTTTGGCCCTCAGCACCCAGCTGCACACGGGGTGTTACGTCTTGTTTTAGAGATGGATGGTGAAGTGATCGAGAGGGCAGATCCCCACATTGGACTTTTGCATCGCGGCACTGAGAAGTTAATAGAACATAAAACGTATCTTCAAGCTCTGCCTTATTTTGACCGCCTTGATTATGTGTCGCCAATGTCACAAGAGCATGCATATTCGTTATGTGTAGAGAAATTATTGCAGTGCGAAGTTCCGATTAGGGCAAAATATTTGCGTGTTCTATTTTGTGAGCTGACAAGAATACTAAATCATTTACTAAATATCTCTTCCCAAGCGCTTGATGTTGGGGCGATGACTCCTCTTTTATGGCTCTTTGAAGAGAGAGAAAAAATACTCGAGTTCTATGAAAGGGCCTCAGGTGCAAGATTTCACGCAGCTTATATAAGGCCAGGTGGACTTGCAGCAGATATCCCAGAAGGTTTGATTGAGGATATTGCAAAATTTATAGCGCAATTTCCAAAGCATATAGATGATGTTGATGAACTTTTAACGGAAAATGGGATATGGAAGCAACGCACTGTAGGAATTAGTGAAATATCAATAAAACAGGCGCTTGATTGGGGCTTTAGTGGACCAATGCTCCGTGCTGCTGGACTTGCTTGGGACTTGCGAAAAAGCCAGCCATATGAGATATATGATCAGTTAGATTTTGATATACCTATCGGCCAAAATGGTGACTGTTATGATCGTTATTTAGTAAGAATGGCAGAGATTAGGCAGTCTGTTAGCTTGGTGAAACAATGCATAGAGAAAATGCCTGAAGGGCCAATAAAAACTGAAGATAGAAAGATCTCTCCACCGCCAAGAGCAGAAATGAAAGAATCTATGGAGGCTATGATTCATCATTTTAAGCTTTATTCAGAAGGATATCATGTGCCAGAAGGTGAGGCATATGTGGCTGTTGAAGCGCCAAAAGGTGAGTTTGGAGTATATATAGTTTCAGATGGTACGAATAGACCTTATAGATGTCGAATAAGAGCACCTGGCTTTGCGCATTTACAGGCCTTAGATTTCATGGCAAAAGGACACATGCTTGCTGACATTGCAGCAATTATCGGTTCACTCGACATAGTCTTTGGTGAGATTGATAGGTAATTATTTTAAAATAGTAACTTAACTAATGGTTAAGACATCTTCTATCATAAATTGTATAAATTCATTGCCATTCCAGTAATTCATAGAGATTTTACCCAAAATGGCTTTAACATTACCCCGCATAATAGCAGAGCCAAGCTCAGTATTTGCACAGCGAAACGCAATAGCTTTGACCATAACATTATCGTCAGCAATAAAACATTTTATATGGTCAACTCCTATAACTTCCGGCTTTCTTATCTTTGCCCCTTGAATGATGAATCTCGGTTCAGGATTGCCAACACCAAATGGCTCTAAGCGTTGCAATTGATTCCACAAGGATAAGTTTATTGCTTTAGCTGTTACTATGCCATCGGCTTTTATGATTTTGTCATTTGTAGAGTTTGCAAATCTTTCAGTAAAAAAATCATATAGATCACTTATTTTACCTTCCTCAATCGAAAATCCTGCTGCCATACTGTGACCACCACCTTCAATGATTAGGTTGGTAAATTTTGCAGAAAGAACCGCAGCGCCAATATCTATCCCAGAAATTGACCTGCAGCTTGCTTTTCCTATTCCATTGTTTAAAGATATCACTATCGTTGGTAAGTGAAACTGCTCTTTTAGTCTTGATGCAATGATACCAATTATTCCCTGGTGCCAATTACCACTTACCATTATAAAATTTACACCTAAGTGGGCAAAATTTTCCGCTTGTGTTGTAGCTTCCAAAATAGCCTCATTTTCTAGCATTTTTCTTGCATTATTCAAATCTATTAGTTTTAGCGCGATTGAATGTGCATCATCATCATCATCGGTGGAAAGCAACCTTGCACCGAGCGATGCTTCTCCAATTCTTCCTCCGGCATTTATACATGGCCCAATACTAAACCCTAATCGTGAAACACTTGGTTTTTCAAGGATTCCCAAAGCGTCAAACAAAACACGTAAGCCAACATTTTTTCTTGCTGACATAACTTTTAATCCTTGTAAAACAAAAGCCCTATTTAGGCCTGTAATCTGCATAACATCGCAAACAGTTCCAAGAGCAACCAAATCCAGTAGATTAAATAAATCTGGTTCTTTTTTGTTGGTAAAAAATCCTTGCTCACGTAGGCTTCTGTTAAGAGCAACAATTAGCAGAAATGACACTCCAACTGCTGCTAAGTTATTATAAGGAGAGCTCTCATCAAGGCGGTTGGGATTAACAACTGCTACAGCACTTGGTAATTTTTCTGTACCAAGATGATGATCGACAACTATAATATCAAGTCCAAAAACCCTTGCCTCTTCTATTGGTTGATATGCAAGCGTACCGCAATCAACAGAAATACATAAATCAATACCATTCTTTTTAAGTTGTAATAAAGCATCTGTGTTCAATCCATAGCCCTCATCAACACGATCTGGAATATAGATTATAGAGTGTGTCCCAATCACTCTTAGGTACCTATTAATCAATGCTGATGACGTTGCACCATCAACATCGTAATCACCAAATATTGCAATATTCTCATTATTGTTTATTGCTTTTATTATGTGAGAAACAGCTTTATCCATATCAAGGAGGTGAAAGGGATCTGGTAATAGCGATCTGATTAGTGGGTGTAAGAAATCATGTGCATTTTCTATGTTAACACCACGAGCAACTAATATTCTTGCTAATATTTCTGGCAACTCAAATCTCTGTATAAGAGTAAAAATCTCCCTTTGATCTGCTTCTTGTAACTTCCACAGTGCATTTGTTATGCTGCGTTTTTCAATATCAAGTAGCATATTTTTTGTAAATAAAACTACTTTACCAGAACTTTTACGTTTGTTCTATAATTGTGTTAGACTTCTGTATAACCTAAAGAAAGATATAGGAGAGTGTCACTCGAAAGGAATCACATTTATTTTGACAAAGAGCATCTGTAAAATCTGATACTTCTTCTTGCATAACATGCTCTTTAATTAGCATTATGCCTATATTACTATGTAAGTGTGAACATTATATTAGTGTAATTACTTTTTGGTATATATGACAAATTTATGCCTGGAAACAGTTTTTGGTTACTTAAGCCTTTTCTACCTTTATTTCATATTCTTTAAAGTATTTTTTGCACTTTCTTTATAAAAACCATAGGTACCAATCGCTTTTTAGCTTAAGAATAAAGGTTAAGTATCTGGAATTATGGACATAAAACCCTCCTGAAAGATTAGAAAGAAAATGTAGCGCACATACTACAGTATACACCGAAGAGGATACGCTACACTTTTTATTGAGAAATTGACTGAAAAGTCTGCAGACTGAGATAGATTTTTGAGCTCTTAAAATACCCTTACTGTCAGAGTAAGGAAAGCGAGAAGGTTTGTCAAGCAATCTTTATTGGCTGTTGTACTAGAATTCAGTTTTTCGTATAATTTGCTAGAATTTGTGTGAAGAATTTTAAATATGAAAGGCCTATATATTAAAACTTACGGCTGTCAGATGAACGTTTATGACTCCATTTTAATAGAGAATATAGTTAAGCCTTTAGGGTTCAACGTTGTTAGTGATGCAGAACAAGCTGATTTGGTGATATTAAATACTTGTCATATTAGAGAAAAGGCAGCAGAAAAGCTTTACTCAGAGCTTGGAAGAATCCATTCATCACAAAAAAATAAGGAAATGACCATAGTGGTGGCTGGATGTGTAGCGCAAGCAGAGGGAGAAGAAGTGTTCAGAAGGGCTCCTTTTGTTGATATTGTTGTTGGTCCACAGAGTATCGCTGTTTTACCGGAGCTGATAGTCAAAGCAAGCAGAAGTAAAGGTCATGTAATAAATACTGATTTTCCAGAAGTTGCGAAGTTTGATAAATTGCCAGATGAATGCTATGGCAATAGCCAGGGGTCTTCTGCGTTTCTTGCCATACAAGAAGGTTGTGATAAATTTTGTACGTTTTGTGTGGTGCCTTACACTCGCGGGGCTGAGTATTCACGACCAGTAAATGAAATATTCCGTGAAACATTGAAGTTAGTTGCAAATGGGGCAAGGGAAATCAATTTGCTCGGTCAAAATGTTAATGCTTATCATGGAGAGTGCGAAGGAGAGGTGTGGGATTTAGGAAAATTAATTAGTCACATTGCTAAAATTGAAAAGCTAGAAAGAATCCGCTACACAACTTCTCATCCAAGAGATATGCACGAATCTCTCTACTTGGTACATGCGGAGGAATCAAAACTCATGCCGTTTGTTCACCTACCTGTGCAGTCAGGTTCGAATAAAATATTGCATGCAATGAACAGGAAACACACTGCAGAGGAGTATTTGGAAATAATAGACAGATTGCGCAAATTGAAACCTGAAATCGAATTTTCTTCTGATTTTATTGTTGGGTTTCCTGGAGAAACTGAAAAAGATTTTGAAGAAACTGTGAAGTTAGTAGAAAAAGTAAAGTACGCTCAGGCTTATAGTTTTAAATATAGCCCAAGGCCAGGAACGCCAGGGGCGGAAAGAAAAGATCAAGTACCAGAAGAGGTTAAAACAGAGCGTCTTCTTCGTTTACAGGAATTAATTAGCAAGCAACAACTTGAATTTAATCAGAGTATGATAGGAAAAACTATTCCTGTTCTATTCAGTGATAAAAAAGGTAAACACCAAAATCAAATTATTGGTAAAAGCCCATACATGCAATCAGTATGCGTTGATGATCCTGACGACAAATACAAAGATAAAATAGTAAATGTAAGGATATTGGAAGCTAGGCAAAATAGTTTGTTGGGATGCGCTGCCTAATTAGAGAAAAGTGTTCCCATGGTCTCATGTAGAAGCACTTTGTGTGTTTTATAAGTTTATAAGCTATCTAGATTTAATCCTTAAAACGCTAATTCTGGATTAAAAAGAGAATAGAAAAGTCAGGAGAGTAGGGTAAACTCAACAAATAGAAAAAAATAGATGAGGTTACCCATGGAAGATATAACAAAACTGTTTTGTCTGGTCGATGATTTTTGCAGAGATATAGAGAAAAATTTTGCAGATAAACTACTGCCAAACGGTAAAAACCCACAAGAGTGCCAGAAATTACACATTCGGAAATTATCACAATAATCCTCCTGTATCAGCAATCTCCCTGTGAAAATTTTAAGGCTTTCTACCTGCATTACCTAACATTGCTCTACAAATCAGAGTTTTCGAAGTTGCCTTCATACACTAGGTTTGTTGCTCTAAAGCCCAGGGTTTTGTGGCATTTAGCCATGCTATTACAGTGCCTTTGCGGATGGTCAGAACTTACTGGAATCTCATACATAGATACAACTCCTATTGCAGTTTGCCATGCAAAAAGAATATCAAGAAATAAGGTTTTTGCTGGAATTGCAAAATTAAGCAAGAGTACATATGGCTGGTTTTTCGGCTTTAAACTACATTTGATAATTAACGAGAAAGGTGAAATTCAAGCTTTTACGCTTACAAGAGGTAATGTTGACGATAGAGAGCCTGTAGCAAACCTAACTAAGAAATTAACCGGTCTTTTGTTTGGTGATAAAGGCTATATTAAAAAAGAGCTTTTCCAAGAGTTGTTTAACCGCGGTTTGAAACTTGTTACCAAGGTGAAAAAGGGGATGAAAAACGCATTAATTTCACTACATGAAAAGATTTTGCTGAGAAAAAGGTCGATCATTGAGACGATTTTTGGCTACCTCAAAAATAGACTTGAAATTGAACATACTCGCCATAGATCTCCCGTTAATTTCTTGGTTCACATCTTTTCTACTCTCATTTCCTATTCCTTGAAATCCAAAAAGCCTTCCATTTCCTATACTTTCTTCCTTCCTTAATCCAGAATTAGCGTTTAAAGGACTACAGCTCTCTGTTACATAATCATATGAGACTTGATATAATAGATTTGCGGGATTTTTTTTTCTTTTCCCACTGATAGTGTACCTTTTTAATCTTTCCAGAATTATTATATTCATAGGAAACTGATTCCCAAACAAAGCTGCTTTTACTATTATTTTTGTTAGCATCATGAAATTTCTGATAAGGCCAACTTCTATTGTCTTTATCCATCTTCAACCTCAATAAATAAGTCTAATGAATTAATATGTTGTATAATGATGTCAATACCTATCTATGTTTATAGAAACAGAGTTTTTGAATTTGTAATTTTCCAGAAAGCTCTATATTCTTTGATTTTATCCAGTTAAAATGAATATGAAGTATTATCCTGATACAAGCAGCAGTCCTGATTTTTCATTGCTAGAAAAGCAAATCATAGAATTTTGGCAGGAAAATAAAATTTTTGAGCAGTCAGTCGAGAAACGTTCCAAGGGTCATTGTTTTGTATTTTATGATGGGCCTCCGTTTGCAAATGGACTTCCGCATTACGGACACTTGCTTACTGGTTTTATAAAAGATGCATTTGCAAGATATCAAACTATGCTGCAAAAAAGGGTTGAACGTAGATTTGGTTGGGATTGCCATGGCTTACCAGCTGAGATGGGTGCAGAAAAGGAACTTGGAATATCTGGTAGAACTGAGATAGAGAAGTTTGGCATTGAAAAATTCAATAATCATTGCCGTACTTCTATGATGAAATTTTCATCAGAATGGGAGAAGTATGTAAATAGACAAGCAAGATGGGTAGATTTTCACAATGACTATAAGACTATGGATAAGTCATTCATGGAGTCGGTCATGTGGGCATTTAAGCAGCTTTATAATAAAGGTTTGGTGTATGAATCAGTGCGCGTTGTTCCATATAGTTGGGCGTGCGAAACTCCACTCTCCAATTTTGAAACGAGGCTTGATAACGCATATAGAGAAAAGACTAGTAAAGCTGTAACTGTTGCGTTTGAACTTTTAGAAAATCCAAAACAATTTAAACAAAAATGTAAATTACTTGCTTGGACTACAACCCCTTGGACATTGCCGAGTAACCTCGCACTGGCAATAGGGAAAGATATTGAGTATTGTGCAATGTTAGTAAGTGGTGAAATTTACATCTTTGCTGAAAATTATCTAGAAAAATTTATTGATCATTGTACAAAGAGCAATATTCAATATGAAAGCTGTAATACAAAACTTAAAGCGAGTGATCTTGCAGGTCTTTCCTATAAACCACTGTTTGATTACTTTAAAGGTACAAAAAATGCGTTCCGTGTTTTCATTGCCGATTATGTTACAGCAGAAGATGGTACCGGTGTTGTGCACACTGCTCCTGGATTTGGTGAGGAAGATTTTTACCTTTGCCAAAGCCATGATATTAGAGCTGTTTGTCCAATTGATACCGGTGGAAGATTTACTGCTGAAGTTTCTGATTTAGCCGGAGTTCATGTTTTTGATGCCAATGATACAGTAATAAAGAAATTAAAAGAGCATGGAAGTTGGTTTAAAACTGAGCAATATATTCACAATTATCCACATTGCTGGAGAACTGATACTCCTTTAATCTACCGCACTATGCCTTCTTGGTATGTTGCTGTGACAAAGTTTAAGGAGAGAATGACAGAGCTGAATAAGAGAGTTAATTGGATGCCGAATCATATTAGAGATGGTCAATTTGGAAAATGGCTTGAAGGAGCACATGATTGGTCTATTTCACGCAATCGATTCTGGGGTACGCCGATTCCTGTATGGAAATCAGATGATGCAAGATATCCAAGAATAGATGTGTATGGTTCGATAGCAGAACTAGAGCGAGATTTTAATGTTAAAATAGATGATTTGCACAGACCGTTTATCGATGCTTTAACAAGACCAAATCCTGATGATCCAATAGGAAAATCAGTGATGCGTCGTGTACCTGATGTGTTTGACTGTTGGTTTGAGTCTGGCTCAATGCCATTTGCACAAGTTCACTATCCGTTTAAAAACAAAGAGTGGTTTGAAAATAATTTTCCTGCAGATTTTATCACCGAGTATATAGCACAAACAAGAGGATGGTTTTATACTCTTTTTGTGCTTTCTACTGCTTTATTTGACAGTGAGCCATTTAAGAATTGCATATGTCACGGCGTAGTTCTCGATGTAAAAGGGCAAAAATTATCCAAGCGTTTAAATAATTATGCAGATCCAATGGAGGTTTTTGATAAATACGGTTCTGATGCGCTACGTTTTCTTATGCTGTCTGGGTCTATTGTCTGCGGTGGTAATTTGCTACTCGACAAAGAAGGAAATTCGATACGAGATATTCTGAAGGACGTAATAAAACCTATTTGGAATAGTTATCACTTTTTTACCATGTATGCAAATGCAGATGGAATTAGAGCTGAGGTTTGTAAAGATTATCAGAGTACCATTGATCGCTACATGATTTCCAAATGTTTTGAAGCTGTGGAAAGTATACAAACTTCTATGAACAACTATAATTCCCAAGAGGCTTGTAAAACCCTGATGAATTTCTTTGAAGTGTTAAATAATTGGTATATTCGTCGTAGTCGTGAGCGTTTTTGGAAAAATGATTTAGATCAAGACAAAACTGATGCTTATAATGTTCTATACACGGTTTTTTATTACATACTACGGGCTGCAGCTCCTTTGTTGCCACTGATAACAGAGACTATATGGCAAGGGCTGAAGTATAAAGAAACGTCTGTTCATTTGGCTGATTTTCCACAATTAGAGAAGTTTGGTAGTCAGCTCATTGTCAAGATGGATTTAGTAAGAGAAATATGTAATGCTGCGCTCTCTATCAGAAATACGTTTAATATACGTATCAGACAGCCACTCAGTAGTATTATCATTTATCATAAGTCTTCCTGCGATTTTCTTGAGGATAAATATCAGGAAATGATAAGAGATGAAGTGAATGTAAAAGAACTAGCAATAGTGAGTAAGTTGAAAGAAGTTGCGTCACTAGAGCTAAAGCTAAATTTTCCGCTACTTGGTAAGAAGATTGCAGATAAAATCAAGAAACTAGTTCAATATGTCAAAGAAGAAAAGTGGAGGCAAATTGAGAACGAGCAAATATTTTTGGGGGATGAAACAGAGAACTATACTATAGAAAAAGGTGAGTATGAACTATTGTTAAAAGCAAATAGTGAATATTCTTCTGTATTTGATAATAATAAAGGGATTGTTATACTGAGTACTGAGCTCAACGACGAACTAATTCTAGAAGGACTCGCGAGAGATGTTGTGAGGCTTATTCAAGAAACTAGAAAACAAGCTGATTTCCATATATCAGATAGAATTATAGTAATAATAAAAACAGAAGATGAGAAATTTAAGAAAGCAATAAATACATGGATTGAATATATAAAAGAACAAACTCTTGCCTTATCTTTGGACATTAATACAGAGATCGAAGCCGATTTCTATTCTAAAGAATATCAAGGTTTGATAGTTGGTATTAAGTTAATAAAATTGCAAAGTTACTAATGTTTATGATATACTGAGACTGCTTTAGGTAGGTTTGTAGTATGAATCAGATTGTTGAAGATGATTGTAAAGAAATTGTTGATTTAAATAACAATAATGATGATTTAGATAAAATACAATCTATTTCCAATGTTGCTTTGGAAGAGGAAGAAGAGTTTTTTGATGCTATGGAAGATGTTTCTAATGTAGAAGAAGGGAATGATTTAGGTGTTGTTACTTCAGAAGAGAGAGAATTTATTTCTGATTTAGAGGAAGTGGAAGAATTCTTTGATAGCAAGGCTGCTGCTTTTGATATTCCACTCAGTATATTTCATTATAAAGATTACAACTCTGACTTTTTTACTTCCTGGTATAATATATCAAGCGAAATATTTAGGGAAATAAATAGAGCTTGCCCAGAAAAGAAAGTGTTAAATTTAGCTCTATCAGTTTTAGTACTTCCTTATATTGTTTTTACTGCAATGGGGTTAGTCATATATAGTAGATTTAAAGCAGACAGCAAGACACAAGCTGATGTAGGTGAAGATAAGACAAAAAAGGGTGAAACAAGTGTGCCAAAAAGATTGGCATATGGCGCTCTTGCTGCAATGGCAATTTTTGTTAATGTGACTGTGCTTTTAGCTTTGATTGTTCCTGCAACAGTTGCTTTGGCTACTTTTTATCTTTTAGATAGAGATTTATCTCACTCTTTAGTTACTGCTCTTAAAATAAGTATGGGACGGTATTCTAATAAGCATCAAAATATTGAGGTATCTTTTCATGAGAAGGGAAATCCTGGACCAAATATTGCGTGGGATATGGAAATAAAATTTCCACCACAATTTAAACGATTACTTAGAGACTTATGTGAGAATGAAAATAATCAGTGGTTTAGTGTAACGAGGGATTCGAAGCATAACATTGTACTGAAATTGTCAACTAACATCAATTTAAAAAATGGTCTTAAGCCATTGCGTAATGAAATCAAGGATATACTTGCAACTTCCATTCAAGGATGCGCAAGAACTATGGAAGAGCTGGTGAAGCTAGAAAAGAAAGAGATTACATATGATAAGCTGAAGGAATTGTTAAGCGAGTTCAGGTTGAAAGTGGTGAGTAGTATAGATTTTAAGCTGACAACTCACTTAATAGAAAATGCTTATCAAGTTGCCTTTATACAAGCAATTAAGTTTCAGCAAAATAGACGGGGAGAAGATTTTTCACTGGAGGATGAGCTAAAAAATACTTTAGTGAGGCAGGAATTAGAGAGTCAAGGTAAGGAATTATCAGATGAGAAAGAAGTGATAATAAGAGATCTGAAAGAAGTAGGAGCAAGAGTACCTGGTATATTGGACGATAGTGAGCTTCCTGTATTTAAAGCAGAATGGGAACGACTTAAAGAAGAAGGGAAAATAGCTGAGAGGGCAATTATTGATGTTTATGAGGATATATATCCTCAAGAAACGAAGAAAGCTCTAGATAACACTAAAAGAGAGATTGAGTGTTTAAAAAAAGAAGGACAGGAAAGATATATTAGGATCCATAAAAAATTGAAAGCAATATATGATGAAGGAAAAAATAACTTGACAGACGATGATTTAAAAAGGAAATTAGAAGGTCTTTTTAAGTTCGAGTATGGTGATCAAAAAGTTGAGCGAAGGCTAATAAAATCAGTAATGAAAAAAGCAAAGGGTGAGTTAGATCGATTAGTCATGCTCAGCTTAATAGATCAGTTTCAAAGTTTAGAAAAGAAGATAAAACATCATTCTAGCAAGAAAAGTTTAAAAGAAGCTTTAGATGAAGTGAATGATTTTATAGCAAAGATGTATTTAGAAATAACGAAACGTAAAACGCAAGATTTGTTTAAAAGTCAAGCAAAGGGTATAGAGAATTCATGTAAGCTGTTAGAGGAAAAGGAGCCGGATTTAGTACAGAGGATTAATGTGCATCGAGTGAAAATTGCAGAATGCTTAGATCAACCTATATCGTTAAGAGAAGTAATAGAAGAAAGTGAGGATTTAAATAAGTACTTAGAAGATGAGCGAAAGAGAAAAGGAGAAGAGCATCCAAGTACAAAATTAATAGAGAAGCACTTGCAAAATAACCAAGAAATTCTAAAAGCATTAAAACAGTTAGAATTAGAAAAAGAAGGATTGTTGATAAATAAAAAAACAAAAAATGATTATAGAGAAGAACTAGAATCTCGTGAAAAAATAAAATTTGCAATAATAGAAGATGATTTATTGAAAGCATTCAAGCATGAAACTTTTGATGAAGAAGAAATTAAGAAGTTATTAGAGGAAGCGGAACTTGAGTACTACTTGGCAGAAAAGTGCATAAAAACTCCTATTATTAAAATAAAAAATAATATCAAACACTTTTGTCAAGATTTATTGTCTTCTCTAGTAGAGAGATTAGCAAATCTTATAATAAATAATGTACCAAAAGATAATGAGAGTGGTTTGTGGAGGATTTGGAACTCTCTCAAAGTTGGTTTTAATTATAATGTGATTGGATGGTCAGCTACTGTAAACAAAGATAATAGCACAGAAGGGAAAGCATTGAGTGTGGCACATGATACTCATAAGGAAGTAGAGACATTTCTTCAATGTCTCAAGTCAAGTTATGAAGAATTTGGAGCTTTGTTGGGCAATTTATTTTCTGATGATGGAGAAACATTTAAAAATGATGTATGGCCTAAAGTAGAAGAGCATTTGCATGGAATGTGGGATAGGTTTTTCAAGGATATTGAATTCAAGATAGGGAATAAATTGGATGAAGTAACCGTGACACAGCAAAATCAGGAAACGGCGATTACGTCTTAATGATGAGCTCTCAAGGTTCCTTCAGTATTTTCACACACTAAGTTGACTATCATATTTGATTCTTTTTGGATTTCCTCTTCAGTTAAAGTGTGAGTTGGAGAGCAGAAAGTAACTGAAAATGCTATAGACATCTTATTCGATTCTATATTGTTTCCATGATATACATCAAATATCAAAACTTCTGTGATGAGCTCTGAGCTTTTTTTCACCATATTGATTATACTGCCTGCTGCTACATCTTTATTTACAATAAATGCAAAGTCGCGTTTTACACTTTGATATTTATAATCGATAAATTTTTTTCTACTTATAGGTAAATTTTCGATATTTTCTAATATCAACTCAAAGCCTACAATTTTTTGTTTGATGTTAAAAAAATCCAATATACTCGGATGCAATTCTCCAAAATAACCAACTATTTTACTTCTAAAAGATAAGGAGCCTGATTTTCCTGGGTGATAATATTCTTTTTCTGCTCTCTCTATTGCTAAATTATCACAATTGACATTAAAAAGTTCCAAAGCTGTTATGAGGTCAGCCTTTGCGTCAAAAATATCTATTTTTCTATCAGTGTTATAGTGGTTTTTCGGCGAATTATTTCCTGATCTAATTCCACTTAAAACGTACTTAGACTGAGCCTCACCATTATAAATTGGTCCAATTTCAAAAATTGCGAGATCAGATATCCCATGAGCAATATTATCTGCAGTGACTTGCAACAAATTTGGTATGACACTTGGCCTCATTATATTGAAGTTATTATTAAATGGATTATCGATAATGAATAACTTATTCAAGTAACCAAACTTTTCAGCTATTGATTCACTCATAAAAGACCAAGTTATCACTTCATGAAATCCTCTGCTTGTCATTAAAATGCGCAAATCATCTTGTGTCTCTTCTTCTACTGTAACGTCTTCTGCTAGTTGCTCTTCCTTTATTTTATCATAGCCGTATATTCTTACTGCCTCTTCAACTAGGTCAGTAGGTATTTTTATGTCTGGTCTCCAGCTTGGTACTTGTATATTCCAATTACCTTCGGTTTTTTTATCGATACTAAACCCTAGCTTTGTTAAAATATCGAACAGCTCATTAGGTGATGCAGATACACTTCCAAGTTTGTTTGCATCTTGATAATCAAAATTTATCTTGGTATCAGCCTTATTCAAATTGCCAGCAGACACTATGCTTGACACTTCTCCGCCACATAAATCCAAAATCATTTTGGCTGCAAGATTGAGTCCATCAAGGGTAAATTCAGGGTCAATTGAACGTGCAAATCTGTAACTTGAGTCTGTGGAGATGCCTAGCTGCCTTGAAGATTTAGTGATGGAGATGGGGTCAAACCAAGCAGACTCTAAAAAGATATCAGTAGTTTTAAGTGTACATTCGCTATACTTGCTGCCCATAATTCCAGCAATTCCATGAACATTTTTATCATCAGAAATAACTCTTATTTCTTTATTTAATGAATATTCTTTACCATTTAAACCAATAAATTTTTCTCCATCATTTGCTTTGCATACTATGAGCTCACCTTCTATTTTCTTTGCATCATATGCGTGCATTGGGCGGCCAAAAGATATCATGATGTAATTAGTAATATCAACTATTGCAGAAATGGAGCGCATTCCTATCGATTCCAATTTATCTTTTAACCATTTTGGGCTTTCTTTATTTTTTACATTGGTGATGTATATTCCACTAATAAAGCTCTCCCCGTCAGTAACTTTGACGTTTACTGGTGAATTTATAGAGCAGGCAAGTTGTGGAATGTTTGAAGCCTTTAGCGTTCCAATTCCAGTTGCTGCTAAATCTCGAGCTATTCCATATACGCCTAAGCAATCTCCACGGTTTGGAGTGATGTTTATGTCAATTACAGGATCGCAATTGAAAAATTTATCTCCTGTTTTATAATCATCAGAAAGCTCGATTATTCCTTCACTTTCATCTTGAGTCAGCGAAAGCTCAGAGGCAGAGCAGAGCATCCCTTCACTTAGCACTCCTCTTATTTTTGTAGGCTTAATTGTAAAGTTGCTTTCTGGCAATGTGCTACCAAGAGATGCAAGTACAGTCTTCATGCCTTCTTTAACATTTTTTGCTCCGCAGACTATCTGCAGAACTTTACTTCCATCATTTACTTTACATAATTTTAATTTATCAGCATTTGGATGAGGTGCGACTTCTAATACTTCTGCAACAACAAACCCGGCCAATCTGGAATTGTCGATCACATTCTCTACTTCCAACCCTATGTGAGTTAATTTATCAGTAATTTCCTCTAAACTAGAATTGGTTTCTAAGTACTCTAATAACCAAGATAATGTGAATTTCATCTATCTAACAAGAAACAAAAATTCATTGTAATGTAAAGTGTGATGTTTTTAAAGTTTGTTGTAATAAGTGGCTTCTATATTGCAAGAAACAACAGAAAAGCCTACTCTTTCTACAAAGAAAGAATTTTCTTTATATCACCTTTGCAGTCCATTTCCATGCAGAGTTGAATGTTCATATTGTGATCATCTATATGGAAATTATAAATGTAAGTATCACCAGTGAAATTTCCTATAACATCATGGCTTTCATTTAGCATTTCACCTGCCATGTGGAAAAGACCAGTGTCTGAGTTAGAAGAATAATCTGTAAACTTGATGTACCCGTTACCACATTCCTGTTCTAGATTTAAAGGTGGATTAGTAAAATCTATTTCGTTCATAATTGCCTCATATTAAAATTAAATTATAGTTAAAATAAGATGTTAAGTCAAGAATTTAGAATAAGCTTGGTAGCTGACTATAATTTGCATTTTAATTGTATATTTTGTTAATATGTTAATGCTATAATAATACAGAGCTCCCTATATTAATTCTTGACTTTATTCTATAAAATTTATACTTTATTTACTGCTGCAGTTTAAGTATACAGGGTCAAAATGGCGTTAAATCCGCTAGAACAATTTAAAGTATATACAATAATAGAACTACCAAAATTATTTTGGTATGACATAAACTTTACCAACTCATCTCTTTTTATGATGATCTCGGTGATATTGATGGTACTGTTTTTGCTCCTTGGAATAAGAAAAGGTGCAGTAATACCAGGATATTTGCAAGCTGCAGTTGAATATGTATATGATTTTGTTGTTTCAATAATAGAAAGTAACACTGGAAGCAAAGGTTTGGAGCACATTTCTTTGATATTTACAGTATTTATTTTCATTTTATCGTGTAATTTAGTTGGCGTTCTTCCTTATAGTTTCACAGTTACAAGTCATGTGATAGTTACCTTCGCTTTATCAATGGTGGTTTTTACTTATATAACGATTGTTGGGTTTAAAGAAAGAGGAGTAGAATTTTTACGCATATTGCTACCAAAAGGAACTCCTTCGTGGCTTGCACCTATAATCATCATTATTAAATTATTTGCTTATTTAGTAAGACCGATTAGTTTATCAATAAGGCTTGCAGCAAATATGATTGCGGGTCATACGATCATCAAAGTAATAGCAGGATTCATCATGAATATGAACATATTTCTTACTCCTGCACCTTTTTTGTTTATAATTGCACTAATAGGATTTGAAGTATTTGTTGCAGTTTTACAAGCTTATATATTTACTATATTAACATGTGTATATTTGTCAGATGCAGTAAAGTAATTGACTTCCTTGCAGAATATTTTACAATTATATTATAAAGAAATAGTTAAAGGTAATATATGGACTTAGTGGCTTTAAAATTTATAGCAATTGGTTTCGCTGTGTTTGGAATGCTCGGTGCTGCTTTAGGTATAGCTAATATCTTTTCTGCTATGTTAAATGGGATTGCAAGAAATCCTGAATCAGAAAGTAAAATGAAAACTTACGTTTATATTGGTGCTGCCATGGTTGAAATCATGGGGTTACTTGCGTTCTTACTTGCAGTGTTATTGATATTTGCTGCTTAACAGATGCCACAGCTTGATATTTCAACTTTCTCTTCTCAAATTTTTTGGTTTTTAATTTTTTTCTCTTCACTTTTTTTTGTAGTGAGTTGTTTGTTTTTACCGAAGTTAGATGAAATAATAAGCACTAGAAGTAAAGAAGTGTTAGATTCATTTAATAGTTCTATTCGCCTTTTAAGACTTACAGAAGAGCAAATTGCCAAGTATAATGCAGCTTTAAATCAAGCTAGAGTACGGGCAAAAAAAATCATAGATGATGCATTTGCTCAAGTAGAAGAAATGAGAGCGAATGTTAAGGATATATTGGAAGAGGAAGACAAGAAGATGATTAAACTTGTTGAAGAAAAGGTAATACAATTTAAATCTAAGTATATTAGTGAATTAAAACAAATGGCTACTAGTATTGCTTTGATTTACTATACTAAGTTAACTAATTCTGAGATTGAAGAGGAATTTGTTGCTGATTTGGTATCCAAAGAATTTTAGGGTTTTTATGTCTACATTACTAGTTATAAGCCTTGCTTTTTTAGTAGGTTTTATCCTCTCATATAAATTGCTAAGGAAGGTAATAAAAAACGCGCTTAACAATAAACGTAACAAAAGCAAGTTTTCAAGTGAAGAAACTGAAAAATTCAGAAAAGATATGTTGGAGTATTACAAAAAATCTTCTGAAAAATACAAAAAATTAGATGCAGAAGTTAACAAAATGATGAATGAAGCACTTGATAAGGCTAATAGTATTATTAAGCATAATAGACAGCAACTCGATCAAACGTTAGATGAAAATTCCCATTCTAATTTGAAGAAAGTTACTGACCAAGTTGAAAAAGCTCTTGGGGATTTACAAGCTAATACAGCGAGTATAGCTGCTGATGCTGTAAAAAAAATAATGCATGAACGTAAAGATGATAAGCGTAGTAGTGAGGTTATATCTTCGTTTTCACGTGACTTGAGCAAAAAGTTGCATTAAGTTTAATGCCTGTACTTCAAACTGATAATGTAGAAAAAATTAAATTTGATTCTAGTTTATGCAAAGAACAAGAGAAACTTTTCTACTATAGGTTTAATATAATTCCTTGGCAAAAATTAAATGATACTACTTTTTTTGTGGTTGAAGACATAAGCCAAGATATCAACCTTTGGGTCGAATCTCATTACGGTATTGAATATGTATTGATAAAAGTAGATAGCAAACAGATTTTAAATCTTCTTAACTCACACTTTGGTATTTCAGAATTCGCAAGTAACTACTTATATTATAAGAATCCTAATTTTTCAGCTAAAAGCATTAGGCTCAGTTCAATCTTTTTTTCCTCTTTCTTTGTTATGATTTCGACTTTAACACTGACAAAAAAATATGCATATTTTGCTTTGGTGTTGATATTTATAATCGGATGTTCTAGTTCTTTATTCAAATTTGTAACTAAAATTTTTGGCTTGCGTAAAATTTCTAACCAAAAAGCAGATTATGATAAGATGAATGAACCTATATATACTATTTTATTGCCTGCTTTTAAAGAGAATGCGGTTATAAAGCAATTGATTAAGAGCATTGAAAGTTTGGATTATCCAAAATCAAAATTAGATGTAAAGCTTGTGATAGAGAGCGATGATCAAGAAATGTTGGCAGCTATAGAAAAATGCACTTTACCACAGTATTTTGAAGTAATAAAAGTGCCTCATTCTCTGCCTAGAACAAAAGTTAAGTCATGCAATTATGCTATGAGCTTTGCTAGAGGAAAGTATGTGGTAATATATGATGCAGATGACAAGCCAGATCCGTTGCAGTTAAAAAAAAGCACTAATTGAATTTAATAAGGGCGACGAAAAGTTGGCTTGTATACGGGCGAAATTAAATTACTATAACTTTGGTTGCAATTTTCTTACAAAATTCTTTTCTCTCGAGTATATGAACTGGTTTCAATATTTTTTGCCTGGATTTCAAAAAATGAACATGCCAATACCTTTGGGCGGTAGCAGTAACCATTTTTCAGTGGAAATTTTAAAGAAAGTGCTTTTTTGGGATGCTTACAATGTCACTGAAGACGCTGACCTTGGTTTGAGACTTGCGCAAATGGGATATAAAACCAGGATTATTGATTCAGAAACATTGGAAGAATCACCAACTACTGTGTTTGCTTGGATCAAACAAAGAGCACGCTGGATTAAAGGTTATATGCAAACTTATATCGTTCATTTAAAAAATATAAAATTACTTTTTAAGCACACTGGGCTTAAGGGAGTTTTGCTATTAAACCTTTTTGTTGGTTCCTCAGCTTTTATATTTTTCACGACTCCTTTTTTGTTACTTTCATTGGTGCTGACTCAAATTTTGAATGAATTATTCTTATATTATTTTATAATAGTATACGGTATTAACTTGATTTTTTTGATAATAGCTATCAGACAACAAAAAATGCCTTTTTATTTTTATATAGTATCAATATTTTTTCCCGTCTATAGTCTACTACATAGCGTTGCAGCTTTTCTCGCTTTGTGGGAATTTGTTATTCACCCTCAGCAATGGAATAAAACTCAGCATGGATTATGGAAGCAAAACCTGTAGCTATTTGGCTTTTTCTCTGCTCTCTCATGGTGATTTGCATGGTGGGAATTGGTGGATTTACCAGACTTTCAAAAGCAGGATTGTCAATCACGGAATGGAAACCAATTACCGGAACATTGCCACCGCTGAGTGAACAAGACTGGCTAAAAGAAAAATCAAAATATGAAGCTACACCTGAATATAAAGCATTTAATTATGGTATGAGTATGGAAGAGTTTCGCACCATATACTTAATAGAATATGTGCACAGGTTAATTGCAAGGCTGACAGGTTTAGTTTTTATCTTACCATTTATATACTTTACACTAAAAAAAAGAATACCTAAAAATGCAGTAATAAGGTTATCTACAGCACTATTATTTGGAATTTTACAAGCTTTTGCTGGTTGGTATATGGTAAAAAGCGGTTTGGTATCTAATCCTCATGTTAGTCACTATAAGCTTGCACTTCACTTACTGCTTGCGTTGGTTATCTTTGCATTATTGTCATATCAATTTTTTGATTACCAAATCAAACCAAGGCAAACTAAACTTAAGGTTAGTACATGTTACATATGGATAATTTTAATCCTAGTGACAGTACAAATAATCTTCGGTGCATTTGTTGCAGGGCTAAATGCTGGTTTAATTTACAATACCTTTCCACTGATGGATGGACAAATTGTTCCAGAAGATTTATTTTTCTTACAGCCTACATGGCTCAATATCTTTGAAAATAGAGTAACAGTGCAATTCATACACCGGGCATTGGCATTGCTGATATTAGTTCTGACAGCAATACTCACAATAAAAAATGCTAGTGTAAAACCAGCATATATTATGCTACTCTCCGTCATTATTCAGGTAATTTTAGGAGTAGTCACTTTGTTGCTGCATATACCAATGGCCATTGCCATAGCCCATCAAATGTTTTCATTTATCTTATTTGGGTCAGGTTTATATTTCTTGTGTTATTTAAGAAAGCAGATCTAATACCAAATCACCAGTCTGTACATTTTTCCCCTCTGTAACAGGGATATTTTTTATCACCATTTCTGATTCAGCACATATGATATTTTCCATTTTCATTGCCTCCACAACAAAGAGAGGTTGTCCTATTTCTACCTGATCTCCAGCATTTACGTGTAATTTAACTAATAAACCAGATATTGGAGATGTCACAGTGTCTACTGAAATCCCTTCTGTTTTGTTGTTTAGCATTAATTTGCTTAGTTTAGCTACATGAGGTTTCAATACACAACATTTAGCTTTCATACCTGCGTGTCTTATAAAGTATTTGCTGCCTTGCCTTTCTATTTTAAGTGCTATGTTGGTATCGCCATTAATTATGATATGTAGCAATCTATAACTTGATTTCCACCTACCTACCACGGAGTATTTATTGTGGTTATATACTGTTGTTAATGTGTTATCTTGATACTTTGCATTTACGGAGTACTCATTGTCATTTATTTTCACTATGAATAAATCTCTTGCATGGTCATCTGTTGTTTCAATGCCATAAGGTATCATCCGAGTAGCTGACACTGGTGCCTCTTCTTTTTTACTAGATTCCAGTGTCACGCACTGAAATGACACCTGAGTTGTTTCATTTACTGCTTTGTGATAGTACCTTTCTTCATTTTCTAAATGAACATACAGTGCAGCAAAAATAAATATTTTAATATATTCCTCTGTGATAAAATCGCCTTGAAACCCACTGGGATAATGGTCTGGAATGAATCTTGTGTGGAGTTTTGCTGCAATAAAGTTTGGATGATGGAAAATGGATTCTAGAAATTCTATATTATTTGTTACTCCTTCTATATAACATTCAGACAATGCTTTTTGCATTCTGCTGATTGCTTCTATTCTATCTTTTCCATAGGTTATAATTTTTGCAATCATTGAGTCGTAGAACATGCTGATTTCTGAACCGCTAGCTACTCCATCATCTATTCTTACATGACCATTTTCATCTGGTTTGTCGTAATATTTGATTCTTCCGCTGGAAGGAAAAAATTTCTTTGATGGGTCTTCAGCACAAATTCTACTTTCTATTGCAGAACCAGTAAGTTTAATATCATCCTGATTGAATCTCAATTTTTCTCCACAGGAAGTTCTAATCATTTCTTCTACTATGTCTATTCCAGTTATAAATTCTGTTACTGGATGCTCAACTTGTAATCTCGTATTTACCTCAAGAAAATAGAAGTTTTGGTCTTTATCTACAACAAACTCGACAGTACCTGCTGAAAAATAACCAACTTGCTTTGCCAAAGAAACACATTGGGCATACATTTTTTGTCTTACTTCTTCACTAATAAATGGACTTGGAGTTTCTTCCATTATTTTCTGGTTATTCCTTTGTATCGAGCATTCCCTCTCTCCAAGACACACTATATTGCCATATTTATCTGCTATGATTTGTATTTCAATGTGTCTTGGCAGCTCTATATATTTCTCTATAAAAATACTGCCATCTTTAAAACTTTTCTCTGCTTCATTTGTTGCTGATGTAAATGCTAGTTCAATTTCTTTTTTGGAATATACAATTCGCATTCCTTTGCCACCACCACCTGATGCAGCTTTGAGCATAACGGGAAAACCAATCTCTTCAGCAACGATGGCTGCGTGGGCAGCATCTTCGATCTTACCCATATATCCTGGCACTACATTTACTCCAGCTTTTCTTGCCTCTTCTTTTGCTGTTATTTTATTGGCTGCAACTTCTATTGTTTCTGCACTTGGACCAATGAAATCTATGTTATGTTTTTCCAGAGCACGGGGAAAATCTGGATTTTCTGCTAAAAACCCATAGCCAGGATGAACCGCTTCAGCACCTGTTTCAACTGCCACCTCGCATATTTTTTCAATATTTAAATAACTCGGGCAAGAAGGTGAAGGACCAATGTACTTCGACCCATCTGCTTGCCTTACATGCACAGAATTTACATCTGCATCTGAATATACGCATACACAAGATATACCCATCTTGCGCGCAGTTTTGATTATCCTGCAAGCAATCTCTCCTCTATTTGCTATTAAAATTTTACTATACTTCTTTCTTATCATCTTATCAGTATACTTTCTTAAGTTAAGAAAGTAAATTTCTATATTATTCCTTGCAAGTACTTCATGTTGGGGCTAAACCACCCTCTAAAAGTTGCATAACATTAGGATCTGTCACTATAGTACTTTCGTTATAGAGGCCATATACCTCGTTACATGCCTTAAATAACAGATATGAAGACCCTCCAGAAGCTATTGTCGCTATTGAAGCCAACGCAAGAGACTGAGAAACCGAAAATAGAAGATACAAAGATACACACATAGCGATAGCACACACTATAGCCCCTGCTATATATAAGCATAGATGAAACTTCTTATTACATATAAAGCCACATTTTATATCTGCAATTTGCTTAACTTCTTTCCGCTCTGCAGGGTCCAAGAAATAAAGGGGTGATACTGCCTTCTTCCCGTCATCCTTAATATAGCTTTTATCGAGGAGTGCTTCCTTAATATATTTCTTGTTATTCTTAAATTCCTTTTCTAATCTTTTTACTTTTTCCCAATCTTTAGCTTCTTTTGCTTTCTTGACTTTGCTCTCAGTATCTTTTTCTAAATACTTTATGATCCCCTGTAACGCAGATAATAGAAACCCTTTACTTGCTGCTATATGAAATGGGTTTCCATTTTCATCAATTCTATGCTTAGCTACACAAGCAACTCTTTTCTTGCAAGCTTCAATAAATTTATTTTCATCCTCTTTTGTTACAACTCCTCTTGCAATTTCAAATAAATTATCCATATATACACCTCACTGCATTCACTAATATTAAATTATACAATGCAGTTTGTTAAAAATAAATGTAAATTGATCTTTCAAATTTACTATAGTTCCACGTTGTTGCAAGTACAAATTTTAGTTATCATCGGTTACGTTATCACAATAGACAAATATGCCAGGTATAGTCACTAGATTCGCTCCATCACCAACAGGATTTTTACATATTGGAGGAGCTCGTACTGCGTTATTTAATTGGCTCTATGCGCAGCGTCATGGTGGGGAGTTTTTGCTAAGGATTGAAGACACTGACAGAAAACGTTCAACACAAGAAGCAATTGATGCAATAATGGATGGGCTAAAATGGCTTGGAATAAACTATGATGGAGAAATAATATATCAATCGAGAAGAATAGCTAGACATATTGAAGTTGCAAATCTTTTAGTTGAAAAGGGTAGGGCGTATCACTGTTACTGCCCTGAAGATGAAGTTGCAGAAAAGAAGGAAAGAGCAAGAGAAGAAGGAAAAATATATAAGCATAAGTGTACTCATTCGACATCAAGCGCAAACCCTGTTGTCCGTTTCAAAGTGCCAGACTCAGAAGATATTGTTGTTGACGATAAAATATACGGCCAAGTTACAATAAGTAGCGATCAGCTTGATGACATAATAATCTTGCGCTCTGACAATACTCCAACATATATTTTTGCTGTAGTGGTTGATGACCATGATGCCGGAATAACCGATATTATACGTGGCTCTGATCATCTCACTAATACCTTCAAACAATTACTAATATATCAGGCTCTTGATTTTGATGTCCCACGCTTTGCACATGTACCGCTAATTCATGGAGAAGGCGGGAATAAGTTATCTAAAAGACATGGTGCTACAAGTGTTTGCGATTATGAAAAGATGGGAATATTGCCACAGGCAATGCGTAATTACTTGCTAAGACTTGGCTGGAGTCATGGCAACGATGAGATTATTAGCGATGAGCAAGCAATAGGGTGGTTTAATTTGGAAAATATCGGTCGTTCACCTGCACGGCTTGATTTTAAAAAATTAGAGCATTTAAATAATCATTATATTAGTAACATGAGCAATGAAGATATTCTGACTCTAATGCTTAGAGAAAATACTCTAACTGACAAAAAAAAGGGCTATTTACTTCAGGGACTGACAGAGCTGAAAAAAAGAGCAAACTATCTGACCGAATTATTGGATTTAGCAAAATTTTATATTCAAGTTGATTTTAGTGAAGAAGCTCAACAAATTATCAAATCTAACCTCGATATAATTAAGTTACTTGTATCATTTCTTTCGAGTGTAGGTAGTGAAGATTGGAATAAGAATTTTTTATCTGCTAAAATCAAGGAATTTTCGAAGTTATATAATATGAAAATGAGCGATGTATACCACTCATTACGCGCCCCTATAACAGGAGTAATGGATGCGCCTGGAATCATCGATATCATGGTAATTCTTGGGAAAGATGAATGTATAAAAAGATTGCAACAAATTTAAATAAAAAATTACTTGACAGACTCTGGTGGCTTCGTTATAGTGGAAAATGAAGGTTTTTTAGGATCCAAAATCTATCTTCACCTGCAGGTTTTTCACCAAATAATCAAATTTCAGCAAAAAATATATAAGTTTATTTTTGCTAGCTCTTTATTCATATAGGAGGGTTTATGTCTAGAATTCCTGATACTTGACTTTTATTTTTAAGTTAAAAAAACAATTGGCGCCTATGGTTTTCACATTAAATCATTTTAAATTGTTAAAGTTAATACGGCCTTTTTTTTATTGGTATTTTTTTTATATTTTATTATATCATTATACTGTGGTACCATATAGACTTCAGTTTCATGATAAGGGGAGCAGGCTCCGTCTCAGCTATGGAACTAAAAAACGACTATGCATAAGATCTAATGGTGTGTCTAATCTATAGATAATTTTTTGTATTGCTAAGTTAATATTTTATATATCTGTTCAGCAAAGTGGTAAAATAAGGTAGACGAGAAAAGACAACTAAATGAGTGTCATCCCAGTGCCCAGACACTGAGATCCAGTTTTTTGATTGAAAATGTCGTCTTGTTTTCGATAAATTTTGCTGGATGCCAGTGTCAAGCACTGGCATGACACCATTTGCTGTCTTCAAAAATGAATATTCGTACAGCTATGTGTCAGCTACTCGGATGACATCGTCATAAAGAAGCCAACGTCAGCTATTTTCATAACACCTACTTACTGATTACTTTACATCAATTTTCTTGATGTGTTTCTCTGATTTAGGTATGGTTACATGCAATACTCCATCTAAAAAGCTGGCAGATACCTTATCTTGCTCTACATTTGTTGGAAGTTGAATAGATCTATAGAAAGAACCATAGTACCTTTCTTTATGGTAAAACTGCTTGTCTTTTGATTCATTATCACATGTTTTTTCACCCTTCACTATTAAGTTATCGCCAGATATACTAATATCTATGCTTTCTTTAGGAATACCTGGTAACTCTAATGATAGGCAATAGCTTTCCTTTGTTTCATAAAGGTCACAAACTGGTAGTAGGCTGCTGCCTCTTTTAGAAAGCTCTGGGTTCCATCCTGTAAAGAAGCTATCAAATATGTCATCAACGGCTCTTTGTAACCCTCTTACACTAAAATTATCACGATTATTGTTTTTATTTAAATGAACTATATTACTCATGTTGTACCTCCTTTTACTAATACATGCATTATATAATCACTCCACTTATTAATTTCAATCCTAAATCTAAAATTTTTTAGATGCGAAAAATTGTTTCAGTTTACTATAACTTGATTATGAGAAAAAATCTTATTTGGATTACCACGAGTAGTTCTATAAACTAGATTAACTGTAAAAAAGGGCAAGTGTATGCAAATTTATTACTTCTCTTTCCACTTCCACAATCAAACAATTTTGAATGTTTCTTATTTGACTTGCCAACAATGAGAATTGGTATAACTGCTAGCTCCGTCTTTCAGCTATGGCATTAAACAATGACATGCATAAGATCTAATAATATGTATAATTTATAAATAATTTTTGAGGTAAATTGTGAAATTGGGCGTTAATATTGATCACGTTGCAACCCTTCGCAACGCACGTGGAGCTTCTTATCCAGATCCATTAAAAGCAGCAAAAATAGCTATTGATGCTGGAGCGGATTTTATCACCGTACACTTGCGAGAAGACAGAAGGCATATCAGAGATGAGGATGTATTCAATCTAAAACAAAACATTAGCACTGAGTTGAACCTTGAAATTGCAGCTACGGAAGAAATGCTCAAAATAGCAAAAGAAGTAAAACCCTACTCGATTTGTATAGTACCAGAAAAAAGAGAAGAATTAACAACCGAAGGTGGCCTGAATATCGTGAATATGCACAGTAAACTTTCTGGTATAATAGAGGAAATGCACAGCTTTGACATAAAAGTCTCACTGTTTATCGATCCAAATATTAATCAACTAAAATATCTTGAGAAGCTAGAAAGAAAGCCTGACATAATAGAAATTCACACGGGGGATTACTGTAATAATCCATCAGAAGAAAAATTAAAACTTATTACTAACTCTGCAGAATACATTAATAAGCTAGGAATAGAATTCCACGCAGGACATGGCATAAATTATAAACATGCTAAAAGAATAAAAGAGATACTTCACATCTCAGCTCTTAATATAGGCCATTCTTTAATCAGCGAGGCTATATTTCATGGCTTACACAATGTAACTAAAAAGATGAAAATGACTATATCTAAATAGCTGATGCTTTCTCTTTGTTATTTAAAGCACTTGAAAGAGCTTGACTTGCTTTAAACTTTACCCTTTGCTTTTTAGGAACAGTCATAATCTCACCATTTTGAGGATTGCGGCATTGTCTTTCCTTACTTATAGCAGTAGAGAATGTCCCGATTCCATGCAAACGTATTTCACCCTGACAAATTAGATCGTTCTTGATTGTTTCCATAAAAATATCATGAATCTTACCTAAACTAGCTTTTGTTATATCTATACCTTGACTAGAGCACTCTTTACTCAGTTGGTTTACTATATCTTCTTTACTCATAAATTACCTTAATATTGAAAAATTACATAAACAGCATATTATGCTAATGCTAATAGTCAACTAAATTCGTCATAAAAAGAGAAAATGTCATAAACCCTTGTAAGAACTTGTATAACATTTACAAAAAAATACCATTATGAAACAATTATCTCTTAGAAAACTGACATTTTTTTCGAGCTTTATGTTGACCATATTTCTTACGCTCAACAACACGTGAATCTCTAGTTAGGAATCCACCTTTACGTAATATAGAGTGTAGATCTTGACTTATACTACTTAAAGCTCTGCTTATTCCATGAGCTAAGGCACCTGCTTGGCCAGATAGTCCTCCACCTTTTACAGTTGCAAACACATCATACCTATCTAACATAGAAGTTACTATGAATGGCGCTTTAATCATTTGACACACTGATTCTCTTTTAAAATAAGAAATTAAATCATCTTTTTTATTAACACTAAATTTTCCACTTCCTGGCTTTATCCATACTCTTGCTACAGATTCTTTCCTTCGACCTGTGGCATATGAACGACCAAGTGAGTCAATTATTGCCTTTTTTGGCTGATCATTATTATTTATTTTCACTTTTTACTCCATTATTTCTTATTTTTACGATTTAAAGAGGCAAAATCTATTTTTTCAGGTTGCTGTCCTTGATGCTTATGTTCTGAACCAGAATAAACATACAAATTTTCAAACCGTCTACGTGCCATAGGACCATCATCAAGCATTCTTTTTACTGCCATTTTTATCACACGCTCAGGGAATTTGCCATTTAAAATATTATCTGGAGTAGTTTTCTTTAAACCACCAGAATAACCTGTATGCCTATAATAGATTTTATCCTTAAATTTCTTTCCGGTAAAATGTACCTTTTCTGCATTAACAATGATTACATTATCACCACAGTCCATATGAGGTGTATATTCGGGTTTATGTTTTCCACGCAATAGCATTGCTACAAATGCTGCAAGCCTTCCTACTACTAATCCTTCTGCATCTATAACAAGCCATTTTTTATCAATTTGTTTCTCTTTTAAGAAAAAAGTCTTCATATATCAATACATAACAGTAGATTATGATATACTAAGTTGCTTGATAGTGTCAACAACATTAGTTATTGATTATTAAAGTAATTTATGCTAATAACTTAAACAACATGCTAGAAAGCAAAATGCTTCGATTGATTATTATATTTGTAATTGCTTTTTGTACCATAGGTTGCTATGCAATTGATTTGGAGGAAGCTGTAAGCAAAGCTATCAAAAACAGCTCAAAAATAAAGTCTCAATTTTACCAATATAAGAGTGCTGAAAAACAACTAAAATCTTCTGGATTGGCTGGGTTTTTACCTGACATCAATTTACAATATAATTTCGATAGTAATTTTAATATTATTAACGGTCTACAAAACTCTGGAAAACGTCTAACATTAAGTCAAAGAATAATAGATGGTGGTGGCACTTTTGCTACATTCAGCCGATCAAATCATCTTCTTAAAGCAGCAAAAATTAGATTTCAGCAATCTAAGCAAGAAGTTGCACTCAGCGCTCTGAAAGCATATGTTAATGTTTTACAAAAGGCAGAAATATTAAAACTGGGGGAACATAAAGAACGTGTTTCTTTAGAACATTTGTCAGCTATGAAAAAACGTTTTTCTCTTGGAGAAGTTACTAATGCTGAGGTTTTATTCGCAAAAGCAAAATTTTCATCTTCTATATCCAAAAGAGTTGATGCTGAAGGTGAATTAAAGCTCGCTAATATTGCTTACTATCATTTAATTGGTGAAGATGCTGATAATCTTCACGAGACTAATGGTAAACTACCTTCTATACCAGAATTAAATGAATGTTTACAGTTAGCAAAAACCAACAACTTGTCCCTAAAAGCAGCTATTTATAAAAAAAGAGCTGCTGGAATGGAAGTGATTGCTGAAAGTTCCAAGTGGCTTCCTTCTTTGAATCTAAGCGCAAGCAAAAATTTTGGAAAGGACAATATAAAATTAGACACGTTACTAGAAAATGTGAATGTTGTCTTTACTCTTGATATTCCGATCTTTAAAAGAGGAGTTAATGTTTTTGGTGTTAGTAGAGCTAAAATGGATGCAAAACAATCCACTTACGATTATTACGAAGCAGTAAAAAATATAGAACAAGCAGTTATAAATGCTTGGAATAACGTGCTGACAGCAAAAGCTATTATGAAAGCAAGTCAAGAAGCAGAAAAAGCAGCAGCTTTAGCATTGGAAGGAGTTGCGCAAGAAGTAAACTTAAATTTAAAGAGCACAATTGATCTTTTGGATACTGAAGATGAACTATTTAAAGCACGTTCCGATCTAATTCAGGCAAAAAGCAATTATGTAATTAGTGTTTACACCTTGCTTTTTATGATAAATAGTATAAACCTTTAAATTTAATGGTATGAGCGATAATCAATCTGTAAAAGATATACTAGAAGATATAAAAAAAGCTATATCGGGTAAAAATCCAAGTGGCGATAGAGCAGAAATAATAGATGAAGGTGATGACGTATTATGCCTTGAAGAGGAGTACCCAGAAGACATCGAAGAAAAAGAAAATAGTGAAGAAGAGAATAATTGCCAAAGTGAGAAAATGAATAACCTATTTAATAGCCATAGTTACAACTCAGAAGAAAAAAATTTGTATGATAATATCCAAATGAGTAATAACAAAGTGAGCTATCAAGAACAAAGTAACGAGCATTTAGTTTTAAAAGAAAATATGGAGGAAATTAAAGCATTGCTTGAAAAGATGCAAAGCGAACTACGTCATAAACAACAAAAAAGAGCGGATCTTACTGTTGAAGAATTAGTTGTATCTCTTTTAAAACCTCAGCTTTCAGAGTGGCTGAATAAGTATCTACATGCATTGGTAAAAGAAGTAGTTGAAAAAGAGCTCAAAGATATAATCAATAATAAGTAGGTTATTAGTATAAAGACCAGAGTAAAAACAGCTAGAGGTAGAAAGTTATCTTCAACAAGATGGCTACATCGCCATTTGAATGATCAGTATGTGCAAAAAACCAATAAGGACGGTTATAGATCGCGCTCGGCATATAAGTTAATAGAAATAGACGATAAATTTAAACTACTCCAACAAGGGCAAAAAATTATTGATCTTGGCGCTTTTCCTGGTGGATGGTCACAAGTTGCATCTAAGAAAGGAGCGAGTGTGATTGCTATTGACATAAAACCAATAAACGCAATTAGTGGAGTAGAGTGTATACAGTGTGATATTATCAGCGAACTTGAAATTTTAAGAGAAAAATTCAAGGATCACAAATTCGATGTAATTTTATCTGATATGGCACCAGAATCTTGCGGTTTAAAATCGTTAGATCATATCAGAATTATGCTTTTATGCGAAGCAGCGCTCAATTTTGCAAAGCATTTTTTGAATCATGATGGCAAGTTCGTAGTAAAAATTTTTCAAGGAGAGTCTGATAAAGATTTCTGCAATGAGCTAAAAAAAATGTTTAAAACAGTAAGATACTTCAAACCAAAATCAAGTAGATCTGAATCTACAGAAATGTATTTGGTAAGTTTAGGCTTTATTGGTAGCAACTCTTCTGTATAGCAGATATTCACAGAAATGTTGACGAATCTTATCCTATTAAACTGAAGATTAATAACGCTCGCACAAAAGCCTCTTTTTCTTATTTATGATAGTTATAGCCTTTCCCATAATAGTCCAAAAAAATCATAAGAAGGAAGAATCGACAGCATGACGAAAAGATGTGAATAGAGGAATGTTTTTCCTAATTCTGTTTTTTATAGCAAACCAATTATGCTCAATTTTGTTAAAATCTGGAGAATAAGGAGGTAGATATAAAATTTCTGCACCAACTCCTTTAGCAAGTTCAGTAATCTTATTAGACTTATGAAAAGTAGCATTATCAAGGATAACAGTTTGTCCAGGTTTCAAAATCGGTGTCAGAAACTGCTCAAACCATTTATTAAAGATATCCATATTGCAGTGGCCTTCAAAGGTTAACGGAGCAATTATTTTTCTTCCACTTAAGGCTGCAACCATGCTGATTCGCTGAGTTTTCTTGCCAGATTTTAGGGCATAAAACCGCTGTCCTTTCTGACAATATCCATAAGGGTAGTCTTCACTGCTATCAATGCCAGACTCATCTATATACACTAATTCTTTAAGTTCTTTTGTCGCTATAACCTTTGCAAATTGAGATCGCTTTTCCTCATTTCTTTCTTTGTATCCATAGGTCTTTTTTTCTTGTGAATCCTATATTTTAAGTGCTCGATGAATTGTTTGTCTACTAATATTGCCCCAAAGCCTAGCCATCTCTGACTGAGTTTTGCCACCTTGCTCATTTGCAAATTCGGCAAATGCATTCCAGTCGGTAATTTTATGGTTATAGCCCATGCTTCCAGGCTTTTTTGACTGAAAATCTCACGTTTTCTCACGTCTTTTCTTCCACTCATATAAAGTTGTTTTTCCGATCTTAAATCTCTTGGCAACAGTTTCTCCACTCTCTCCTTCATCCAACGCTTCCATTACCCTTTTCCTTAAGTCATAACTATATGCTACTGGCATCCTTACCTTCACTACTATAAATCTATATCTTACTCTTTTTGGACTATTATGGGAAGGGCTATAGTTAAATTCTTGACTTTATTGCTTAAATATATAATAATTAAAGTATATTATTATTTTTATAGGAGAGTTTGATATGTATTTAGCATTATTGAAACAGATATTAAGTGTAGTAAATCGTGAAAATGATTTGAATGGTGATAACATAGTTGAAAAAATAAAAGAGCGAATAGAAAAAAGAGACCCATCTACTTATGCAGAATGGGAGAAGAAAAATTTTGATATAAGTTATAAATTTAGTGTTGATGATTATTTTGGCAAAAAAGAATTAACATTATTACATGTAGCATGTCTATATAATCAAGGAAATATAGTAAAAGCTCTATTAGCAGCACAAGGTATAGATGTTAATTTGCAAGATGGATCTGGAAAAAATCCTTTGTATATAGCTGTTGATAAAGGTCATCACAAGATAGTAAGAGCTCTATTAGAAGCCAATGCTTATCCTTTAGTAAAAGATTGTGGTAACAAAAATCTGGCAGAAATATTTACTAAAAAAGCAATTGGGAAAGCAGTAGACTTGGGTGCTCATATATTTATTATTGCATCTTGTATAGCTTCTATAGTAGTTACTTATGCATATTTTTTTGGTGTGTCATTATCAGTAGGTGCTATTGCTGGGATAGCTGTGGCTGCTGCTGTACTCACAGGACTTGTTGCTGGTGGTATTACGTATGAAGTGTATAAGCCTTGTGATGAGTTAAAGGACGCTATTGCAAAAGCAAAGTCAAGTCCTGGTCAGAAGCTAAATGGAGTTGCTGTACAATCAGAAGTTTTTTCAGAGTTAGGCACAACAGTGTAGTTAAGTAGAAGGAAGAAGTCCCTTCTTCCTTTTCAAGTAGCTGACACTGGTTTCTTATACCAATTCCCGCTATACAAGCAACGAATAGAAAATAATGGAAAAAAGCCATACTGAAGTAAGTAAAATAGCGAGGTTTAGATGGCATTAAGATCAAAATTATTGGATGAAAAAGTGGTGAAATCAGCAAAAGAGATGCTGAAGAGAGTAAGAAATAATGCGTATGTTGCAAAAAAACTAAATGCTGTAATTGCAGCAAAAAAGCACAGTATAACAGCTGTAGCAAAAATATGTTGCATTTCGAGAAAGGCAATTACTACATGGATAAAGCACATAAAATTTGGAAGAGAAGAAAAATTATTTGCTCCACCTCAACGCCGTAGAAAAACTATATTGAACCAAAGTCAACTTGAACGAATTGAGTTGTGGATAGAGGAAAACCCCAATATTACTATTAGAGAAATGAGAATAAGAATCCAAGAAAGATTTGGTTTGAATATCAGCAAATCCGCAATACATCGTAATATGCAAAGAATGAAATTCTCATATATCACACCAAGACCAGTTCATAGTGGACAAGATAAAAACAAGCAAGAGGAGTTTTAAAAAAAACCTCAATGAAACTATTGTCATGCATTCTGAAAAAGAGCTATTTTTCTTCGATGAATCACGGTTTGGTACACATTCGAAAGTTGGACATGGGTGGTTTAAAAAAGGCAGTAGGACACAGGTTAAGGTAAAATTAGGTAGGGAAAATTTTTATCTCTATAACGCTAATTCTGGATTAAGGAAGGAAGAAAGTATAGGAAATGGAAGGCTTTTTGGATTTCAAGGAATAGGAAATGAGAGTAGAAAAGATGTGAACCAAGAAATTAACGGGAGATCTATGGCGAGTATGTTCAATTTCAAGTCTATTTTTGAGGTAGCCAAAAATCGTCTCAATGATCGACCTTTTTCTCAGCAAAATCTTTTCATGTAGTGAAATTAATGCGTTTTTCATCCCCTTTTTCACCTTGGTAACAAGTTTCAAACCGCGGTTAAACAACTCTTGGAAAAGCTCTTTTTTAATATAGCCTTTATCACCAAACAAAAGACCGGTTAATTTCTTAGTTAGGTTTGCTACAGGCTCTCTATCGTCAACATTACCTCTTGTAAGCGTAAAAGCTTGAATTTCACCTTTCTCGTTAATTATCAAATGTAGTTTAAAGCCGAAAAACCAGCGATATGTACTCTTGCTTAATTTTGCAATTCCAGCAAAAACCTTATTTCTTGATATTCTTTTTGCATGGCAAACTGCAATAGGAGTTGTATCTATGTATGAGATTCCAGTAAGTTCTGACCATCCGCAAAGGCACTGTAATAGCATGGCTAAATGCCACAAAACCCTGGACTTTAGAGCAACAAACCTAGTGTATGAAGGCAACTTCGAAAACTCTGATTTGTAGAGCAATGTTAGGTAATGCAGGTAGAAAGCCTTAAAATTTTCACAGGGAGATTGCTGATACAGGAGGATTATTGTGATAATTTCCGAATGTGTAATTTTTGGCACTCTTGTGGGTTTTTTACCGTTTGGCAGTAGTTTATCTGCAAAATTTTTCTCTATATCTCTGCAAAAATCATCGACCAGACAAAACAGTTTTGTTATATCTTCCATGGGTAACCTCATCTATTTTTTTCTATTTGTTGAGTTTACCCTACTCTCCTGACTTTTCTATTCTCTTTTTAATCCAGAATTAGCGTTTAGAGGCAAGCTTGGAAGGTGAAATAGAAAATCACTTATCAAATGAAGATGAAGGAAATAATCGAAGAAATGGTAGGAGTGGAAAAACTTTGCGAACAAGTGCAGGCTCATTTGAGCTTCTAATACCAAATTCCATTACTAATCGAACAAATAAGAAACATTACAAACTCGTTTAATAGTAGCACTGGAAATACTGACAATAAAATTACACAGAACATCTTCAAGTAAGCCTATGGTATCGTAGACTCTGTTGCGTAAAGTATTGTGTTTGATATATTGCCACAACCTCTCAACAGGATTCAGTTCTGGTGAATAAGGAGGCAAGTATATAATGGTAATGTTTTTCTGAATTTTCAAACTTTTTGATCTATGCCAGCCTGCACAATCCATTACAAGAAAGGCTTTTTTCGTGCCTAAATCTTTCGACATCTGCTCCAGAAATATATTCATACAATTAGTGTTTACATATGGAGCAAGTAGGCTAATTTTCTTACCACTTCTTGGATTTACCGCACTGTAGATATAGAAATTTTGTCTACCAATTTTCATTTTAACCTGCGTTCTGACCCCTTTTTTAAACCATCCGTGTCCGATTTTTGAATGAGTTCCAAATCGTGATTCATCAAAAAAATACCTCCTTTTCAGGGTGGGAATTGATTATTTTATTGAAGTATTTTTTAAACTCTTCTTGCTTGTTTTTATCTTGTTTATGGTGAATTGGCCTCGGTGTTATATAAGAAAACTTCATCCTTTGTATCTCACGATGCACTGTTGATTTGCTAATGTTTAGGCCAAATTCCTCTGAGATTTTTATTTGCACTTCCTTAATAGTAATATTTGGATTTCTTTCTACCCATATTTCAATTTGCTCACGTTGATTTTTGTTTAATTTGCTTTTTCTTCGCCGCTGAGAAGGGGAAAATAATTTTTCTACTCTACCAAATTTTAGATGCTTTATCCATTCAGTCAAAGCAGTCCTTGAAATTTTACATATTCTTGCCACAGCGCTTATACTACTTTCTTTTCCTGCTATCACCGCTTGTAACTTTTTTGAAACATATGCGTTATTTCTGACCTTTTTTAACATTTCTTTCGCCAAATTTACAACTTTTTCGTCTAACAGTTTTGACCTTAATGCCATTTATACCTCTCTATTTTATCTACTCTAGTATCACTTCTTTCCCATTATTGTCTATCTGTTCTTTACATAGTGGGAATTGGTATCAGAACTTACTGGAATCTCATACATAGATACAACTCCTATTGCAGTTTGCCATGCAAAAAGAATATCAAGAAATAAGGTTTTTGCTGGAATTGCAAAATTAAGCAAGAGTACATATGGCTGGTTTTTCGGCTTTAAACTACATTTGATAATTAACGAGAAAGGTGAAATTCAAGCTTTTACGCTTACAAGAGGTAATGTTGACGATAGAGAGCCTGTAGCAAACCTAACTAAGAAATTAACCGGTCTTTTGTTTGGTGATAAAGGCTATATTAAAAAAGAGCTTTTCCAAGAGTTGTTTAACCGCGGTTTGAAACTTGTTACCAAGGTGAAAAAGGGGATGAAAAACGCATTAATTTCACTACATGAAAAGATTTTGCTGAGAAAAAGGTCGATCATTGAGACGATTTTTGGCTACCTCAAAAATAGACTTGAAATTGAACATACTCGCCATAGATCTCCCGTTAATTTCTTGGTTCACATCTTTTCTACTCTCATTTCCTATTCCTTGAAATCCAAAAAGCCTTCCATTTCCTATACTTTCTTCCTTCCTTAATCCAGAATTAGCGTTCTAAAATTACTTTAGTTATAAATATTAAGAAATTTACTGAATAAAAAAAGACAAAAGAATCCCCGTATAGCGAGTTTTAATAATTTAAATTGATAATGTGCTAACAAGCGCAATTTGGCTGAATGTAGAAAAAATAAAAAAAGCTGCTATAATTCTATGTAATTTGCTAAAAAATATCTGAATTTTGTCATTGAGCCTGCACGGATCAAAAACAAGAATAAATACTCTTATTGGTATAACAAGGAAAGTGGGAAAGTTTGTCAAGTAGTAAAACTAGAGAGCTAAAATGAAAGAAGGTAAACTCTAGAGTGTACGTTCAGTGGCACTGTCTATAAGAGAGATTGTATTATCTATCCCATAAAGCTTTATAAAAGATCCCATTCTAGGGCCGGTTTTTTGTCCAAGTAGTGTTTCATATAAAAACTGAAACCAATCACGTAAGTTATTGTAATTGTATTTTTTTCCGATGGAAAAAATCTGAGATTGAATCTCTTCAGCAGTGGTCGTAATAGGCAGGGAATGTAGGTTATTCTTTAAATCTAGTAGCGCTTCTCTCTCTTTTGTGTTTGAAGCTTTATATGCTTTTGTTGGTTTGATGAAGTCGTGATAATACCTAACTGCAAAATCCGAAAGCCTATCGAGCATTTTGTTACTTTCTGGTGTAACATTTGGTGCATAAGTGGATATAAAGCCCCAAAGAATCTCTTTGTTTTCAGCATTACAAGCTGCTGCCAGGTTTAAAAGTAACGAAAAATTTATGCCTGAAGTTTCTACGTTTGGAACTTTACCCTGGTGGATGTGCCATACAGGGCTATTTACATCCTTTTCTTCACTCTCATTGTAACGCTTAGCAAACTCTAAATATTCATCAGTTGATTTTGGTATCACATCAAAATATAAACGTTTAGCTTTTTTAGGACTCTGAAAGATGTATAACGCTAAACTCTCTGTGGGTGCATAAGTTAGCCACTCCTCAATTGAAATACCATTTCCTTTTGATTTTGATATCTTCTTTCCTTCTTTATCAAGAAATAACTCATAGCAAAACAAAAGCGGTGGCTTTTCTCCAAGTATTTTACATATTTGACTTGAAAGCACAGCAGATGGAGTCAAATCCTTTCCATGAGCTTCGTAATTAACTCCGAATGCAGCCCACCTCATCCCCCAATCAGGTTTCCATTGCAGTTTACATTTTCCTTTTGTCACTGGAACTTCTATTTTTTCCCCGTTTGGGTCTTCATACGTGATTGTTCCTTTATCTGTATTTGTTTCAATTACTGGAACTTGTAAAACTTGGGAAGTTTTTGGGCATATCGGCAAGAATGGACTGTAAGTCTGCTGCCTTTCTTCCCGAAATGATGGAAGCATTACGTCCATCACTTTATCATAATTTTTCAGCAGGAGTAAAAGTTTTTCATCGTAAACGCCAGATTTATAACACTCTGTTGCACTCCTAAATTCGTATTCAAATCCAAACAAATCAAGAAATTTACACAACAACGAATTCATGTGATGACCATAACTCTCATGAGTGCCAAATGGGTCAGGTATCATGGTTAATGGCTTGTTCAGATTCTCTCTTAGCATTTCCTGATTTGGTACATTATCTGGTATTTTTCGCAAACCATCCATATCGTCGGAAACTGCAATGATTTTGGTTTTTATACTAGGAGCTATTTTTTTTAGAGCGTTTGCAATAACTGTGGTACGAAAAACTTCCCCAAAAGTACCAATATGTGGTAAACCCGAGGGACCATAACCAGTCTCAAATATTATCTCTTTTTTATTAGGGAATTCTTGTAGTATTTTTTCTGCTTCTTGAAACGGCCAGCTTATAATCATTGAATTTAAATTAATTATCTTACCTAAAGTGCTATTCATTTCAATAGATTTTTAATTAATGATGTAGTATTAGTGTTAAAGCTCTTATTAGAAGGTTAAAGATATGTCTACTGGCAGCATACAAACAAATCAATTATTTAAAGGTCTTACAAGACCTGCAATGCTCTTTGGTGTGAGTTATATATTTGCAATATTAAACGTTCTAATTTGCATGCTAATTTTCATTAATACAAATGATCTTAGAGTAATTCTCCTGATGTTACCAGGTATACATGGACTTGGCTATATAGCTTCTGCAAAGGAACCGTTGTTTATTGAGTTATTTATGGTAAAGTTGGGAAAATGCTCTAAATGTTTAAATCGGTTTTATCATGGAGCCAATTCTTATGACATTACTTGATGTTATGCAATGTTGAGATTTAGAGCTATTCAATCAAAAAATAAATCTATTCTAAATAGAGAGGTTCACGCTGCCGAATTTATACCTTATTCTTGCTATTGGAATAGTACAACCTTGATAACAAAGCAGAATTGGTTAGTTAAATTTATAAAATTAAATGGCTTTGCGTTTGAAACGGCCGATGATGAAGAGTTGGTGATACAAAATAATATCAGAAATCAGATGCTAAGAAGCATTTCATCTCCAGCATTTAGTTTGTACTTTCATACCATCAGACGTAAGAAAAATATTTTTTCTGATGAATTTGCAAATCAGAGTTTACCAAATTTTTTTGCTAACCATGTAAATCTAAAATGGAGAGAAAAACACGCAACTAGGCAATCTTTTATTAATGATTTATACATTACGATTATTCGTAGGGCAGATACAAAGGGAGTAGAATTTTTATCACATCTACTGAAAAAATTTGGGCATGTAACTTCAAAACATGCTTGGGAAAGTGATATGCGTGATACCTATGAAGATTTAGAAGAAACGACAAATCGTATAGTAATAAGCCTTAGGAATTATTCGCCTAAAGTCCTTGGAGTAAAAGAAACTCCAAACGGACTGTTTTGTGAAATAATGGAGTTTCTGTCTAGAGTTGTAAATTGTGGCTTTGTTACAAATACGCTTTTTCCACTAAAAACTGAAATATCAAGATACTTACCAGTTCATAGGTTATTTTTTGGCCATAAGATGATACAGGTTGTGACTCATAATGAAAGTAAATATGCTGGAATAGTTAGTATCAAAGAATATGGAAATAATACTTCTGCAGGAATGCTTGATTCTTTTTTACAACTTCCTTATGAATTTATTATCACGCAGTCTTTTCAATTTACAAATAGGCAAATGGCAATTGCGAAAATGCAGATACAGCAAAATCGTATGATACAATCTGCAGATAAAGCTATTTCTCAAATAGCAGAAATTTCTCATGCGCTTGATGATGCAATGAGTGGTAAAATTGCGTTTGGTGAACACCATTTAACTATCTTATGTATAGAAAAAAGTCCTAAATCATTGGACAATGCTTTATCATTGGTTGAATCGGAGCTTTCTAATTGTGGTGTTTATCCTGTTCGTGAGAGGGTTAATCTAGAACCAGCATTTTGGGCGCAAATTCCTGGTAATTTTGATTATATAGTAAGAAAAGGTACAATAAGTAGTCTTAATTTGGCCGGTTTTGCATCTCAACATAATTATCCTACTGGTAAAAAATTCAATAACCACTGGGGAGATGCTGTTACAGTTTTTGATACAACATCTGGCACTCCATTTTTCTTCAACTTTCATATAAGGGATGTTGGACATACTATGATAATTGGGCCAACAGGTGCTGGCAAAACTGTTTTAATGAATTTTTTATGTGCTCAAGCAATGAAATTTTCTCCAAGAATATTCTTTTTTGATAAAGATCGCGGTGCAGAAATTTTTTTAAGAGCACTTGGTGGTATCTATACTATAATAGAACCAAGAACTAAGACGAATTTTAATCCTCTGCAACTTGACGATACTCCTGATAATAAAACATTTTTGATGGAATGGATAAAATCTTTAATTTTAGTGTACAACGATAAATTCACTTCAGAAGATATTGCTAGAATTAATGATGCAATTGAGGGAAATTTTAAATTAAAAAAAGAAGACAGATTTTTGAGAAATCTTGTCCCATTTTTAGGACTTGCGGGCCCTGATACTCTAGCTGGAGCAATATCTATGTGGCATGATGATGGCTCTCATGCTGCAATATTTGACAATAAAGAAGATTTGCTAGATTTTTCAAAAGCAAGAGTGTTTGGCTTTGAAATGGCTAGCTTGCTAAAAGATCCTGTTGCTCTTGGGCCGGTCTTGATTTATTTGTTTCATAGGATTAGTATATCGCTTGATGGCACTCCATCTATTATTGTTCTTGATGAAGCATGGGCGTTAATAGATAATCCAGTTTTTGCACCTAAGATAAAAGACTGGTTGAAAGTGCTGAGAAAGTTAAATGCTTTTGTGGTTTTTGCTACTCAGAGTGTTGAAGATGCAAGTAAAAGTGCTATTAGTGATACGCTTGTACAGCAGACAGCAACACAAATTTTTTTGCCAAATCTGAAAGCTACTAGTGTCTATCGAGATGTTTTTATGTTAACTGAACGTGAGTACATACTGATCAAACACACAGATCCAAGTACTAGATTCTTTTTAGTAAAGCAGGGAGTTAATGCTGTAGTAGCTAGAATAGATCTGAAAGATTTGGATGATGTGGTCAACGTGTTATCTGGACGTGCAGAAAGTGTCCTATTGTTACATGATATATTGAAAGAAGTCGGAGATGATCCAAAGATGTGGTTGCCTGTGTTTTATCAAAAGGTGAAAAATGTTTAAAACTAAACTGTCATTACTGTTAGTTGCGATATTTTTGTTAAATATAGATTTTTTGCTCTCATATCCAGTGTTTGCAGATACAGTAAGTGGCACTGACAAAACGGAATTTGTTAGCAGATTTAATTCTACTGGCAGCTTTAGTCGTGCTTCTAATCCTGACTGTAAGGCGTTTGAAACAGCTGCAGCAGCTGCTGGGATAGCAATTGCTATTGGTGCAATATTTACTGGTATTGTTTTGATTGTCTCTTCTGCTGGTTTATTTACTGCTCTTGTTATCGTTGGAATGATAGCTGCAATTGTTGGGGTTTGGAAGGCGATAGGAGGACTTGTTGTTTGTGAGCATAGTTTTGTTAAACACCCAGTTGCACGTGATCATGATGGAAAGTATAAAGATTTCGAATTCTCAAAATCAGAATACTCAAAATATTCAGATTGCACAAATAAGAATTATCAAAAGGAAGATGAATATTTTAAATGTTTTGATGGGGCAAATGGATCAATAGAAGTAGCTAGAAAAATAGAGAAGGGCATTTTAAACTCCATACCTGACCAAAATACTGGTGGTTATTACTGGCCAAAAAACGGTGTGCAATACAGTGAATATATAGAAGTATGCCATAGAAATCCTTTAACATTTAGCAGATTGTTTTGGTTAGATACATCAATAAAAGCAGACTTTGATGTTAGAGAGAAGGACACTGGATATGAAGGTGGATCATGGTCTCCAAAAGTTGATGGTGATCTGGAATGTAAAGTTCTTAAAGCAGGACAAAGCGAAACCATACATGGGTCAACATTCAAGGCAGTAAAAAAAATGGACAGATTGTGTGTGGAGCTGGCAAGTGTGAGAATGCTTGGTATCAAAATGACTCCTTGGCCGCAAGGGGTTGATATGGGATGCACAGAATTGCCACCTGACCCACTTGCTCCTATGTGTGAAAAATCTGTGATGATATTCAAAAATAAAGATGGTACAGGTGAATATGAGGAAGATCTTAATGATTCTAAAAATAAGGACAAAGATTACAAAACTATTATAAGGGAAAAGAAAGGAGAGGGAAAAATTTTTGTAGGTTATAATAATGCCAGTTGTTTTAGCCAGTATGTCTCTGAAGCTTGCTACAATCAGGCAGGGAGTAAATCATTAGCTCCTCTTCCCATCACTTCTATGATAGTGCAATGCATTAAGGAATCGTTAGATAATTTAGTTGCAGGTATTGATTCAAGTGGCAGTCCACTTAACGATCAAAATGGACATAACAAGGGCAGTTTCTTATCTGTAGCACAGAAAAAGCTAAAAAACACCGTAACTGCTGTTTTAGTTTTGGCTTTAATACTGTTCTCTATAAAAGCCATGTCTGGTGGTGTTCGCAGTCCTCAAGAAATGTACATGTTGATTATTAAGTTTGCTTTAGTGATTTATTTTACAACAGGTAGTACCATGTCTCATTATTACGGAGAATTAACAAAACTTTCAAATGGTTTGTCGGAGATAGTATTGCAAGCATCATCTGAGAGCAAAGGTATATGTAATTACGAAGCAGGCAAAGATTATGAATACATGCGTAAAGTAGATGGAAAAAGAATATCTTACAGCTATCTTGCTCCTTGGGATAGGCTTGATTGTAGAATTTTATTCTATTTAGGTGCCCCTTTAGATGGAATTGGTGGCAAAATTGGTACTGGAGGTGTTGCAACGTTAGCGGTCTTGCTTGGCGCTGCTCCTGTCTTGTTAGTTGCAGGTTCGGTGATTGGTATTATTTTCGCTGGTGGACAAATTTTAGTAGCTCTTGTCTGTATATTTATGGCCATTTTGATGATGATGGTTATTTTATGGATGTGCTATGTATTTATCTTATCTTTAGTTGCGCTTAGTGTAATTATCATCTTATCGCCTTTATTCATTCCTATGGTTTTGTTTCAACATACTAAAGGATATTTTGATGGTTGGCTAAAAGAGTTAATTACCTACAGTTTATACCCAGTTATCCTCTTTGCATTTCTATCTTTTATGTTCATAGCATGTGATAAAATCTATTTTAAAAATTTAAATTTTAAACCGGACGAGTTATATAAAAATGAACAACCGGACAAGTCATATGAAAAGAAACAAGCAGAAATCTCATATAGCAAGAAAAAACAGTGGTTTAAATTGAAAGATGGGGAATGTGATAAAAATGAAACTACTCTCGCATGTATGATGCAAAATTATAGCTTTAAAAATAGCAGCATACTTGGTCTATTCAACTTTACATACATGGAGTTTGGCAGCTCTCTAATCGGAGAATTATTAAAATTGTGTTTAGTATTATTCCTCTTTTACCACTTTTTAAACGTTCTTCCTGGCATGGCTGCTGAGCTTGCTGGTAATCACAGAGCAGCACTTGGTTCAGGTAGCACTCCTGCACAAATGGTGAATAAAGCTTTATCTGCTGCCAAAGCTGCTGCTGGAGGTGCTGGTCAAGTTGCTGCTGCGGCTGTAAATAAGGCAAGAGGGGCTATTGGAGGAGATGGAGATGATAATAGGGGATCGGGATCTTCCTCTAGTGAATCTATAAAATCAGGTGGAGAGTGAGCGCAGGTGAGTAACAGATGTTTGAACATTTGAGCAACCAAAATTTGGTTAAGCTATGCATAAGTTTTGTGATACTCTTTTTATTATCTGGGTGCGGGTGTATTAAGCCAGAAGATTCATCAGGCTTGCGTGAGAAATTGGATATAGTGTCAACAGAGCAGAAATGGGTTGATTCTGGAGTCTATATTTCGGATAAAATAAAAGTAACAGAGATTAATATAGTACCTAATAAGGTTAATTTTTGTTCGCAATATAAAGATTTTGCAATTGAACCTGGAGTAAGAAACGTTACATTACCGTTTGCGCTTAAAGCTGGCGATGCGATAAGCTTTAGTGTTGTTGGAAGTAAAATGTGTAAAAACGATCATGGCACGGTCACCTATAAAAAAATTGACGAGAGTTGCGGTGAAGGAGAGACGGAGTATTTTGCACATGTTTTAAATCAAAATGAATGTCAGGCAATATGGCAAAATGGAGAATACAAGTACACAATATGTCCTAATAAACTCATGATAGGCAATGCAGAGTGGCTTCCCGGGCAAGAGTACTGGAGTTCAGATTTTTCAAAACCAGACCAAGAAGAAAAAAGAAAGGAGATTGAAAATATTAACTCTATAAAGCAGGGAGAAAATATAGACTGCAGCAAGCTTTCAAGCGATCAGAAAAGTAAGATGGATACGCGCATTTTAAATTTACTCTGTAGAAAGATATGTAAGTTTTCTTCCGGTAGCCGTGACAGTAATTGTGTGCATGTTGAATACAATGATATAGAAGATGAAATATTTGGATCCATTACTAACGCTTCAACTAACTCTAGTGGCAAATCTGTTAATACTGAGATTATTGATAATGTTTTAAAGAATGCAGAAGTAAAAACTGACGTTTCATTCTTAAATGTTTATATGGATAGTGAAAATCTTGAACACATTCCTAGCGGTGGTTTATGTACTAATTGTGATCACAAGATAAGTAATGACCATCAAACATCAAAGTTAATTTTCAAGTTGGGTGATAGCAGAGATAAAGGTGGTTTCAACATAAGAGTAACAAGAATCCCTAATTTAGAAAAAAGCTTATATATACATGTTTCTGACAAATTTCCCGAGCACAACCCTGATGAAATTCAGGGAGATATACCTGTAGACATTAGCAAAGTTTATAATACTCAATATATGGAAGGCTTAAAAGAAAAGCTAAAGGACAAGAGTGGCACTATATATTACGGAATAAGAGATCATGGGTGTGATTATAAGAAAAATGAAGGTCAATTTAGCATTAACCTTACAACTAAAGAGCCACCTGTAAGAACTTTTAGTGCGATATATAATTTTTTTGATGAAAAAGTAAAAACTGCATTTTTCGGTTCTAACTACAAAGACACTAACGCGATTCACTCTGATACTAGCCCTGTGAAGTCTCTTTATCAAAGTTTTGTAGCATCAAATAGAACAAATACCATCAGATCTACAATAGTGTCGTTATTAGTATTATATATAGTTTTATACACCCTTTATTACTTTTTTGGATTATCTCATGCTTCTATATATGAATTTTTAATTATATGTGTAAAGATAGGAGTTATTACCCAATTGCTGAACGATAACAGTTGGAGTTTTTTTTATAACAATGCATTTTCTATTTTTGTTAATGCTCCAAAACAGTTAATAGAAATAGCAAATTTCAGAGGTACAACATCAAATGTTTTTGAATTTCTTGATTTACCGCTCAATAGGTTTTTATCAGCACACTCAGTGTTACTAATAATATCTCTTATATTCTCCGGTCCTTTGGGTATTGTATCGTTTTGCTTGGTGATTTGGGGTTTGATAACAGTGAGCTTATCGATGTTTAACGCCTTATTTTCTTTTATTACATCTATAGCAATAGTTGCATTATTGCTTTCCTTGGCGCCTCTTTTTATTATTTACCTTCTATTTGGATATACTAGACAGATGTTTCACAATTGGGTCAAAAATTTAGCAAGATTTGCAATTCATCCGGTAGTGCTTTTAATTTTTATATCATTAATAAGCCAGGTTATGGATTATATTGTGTATTCGGTCTTTAATTTTGAGGTCTGCCCTACATGTATACTTAATCTTAACTTAAAGATTTTTAATCCTTGTATTCTTTATGGTTATGCTTCCAAACATGCACCTAACATCACAGCTATAATGGCTTTTGTGATTTTGGGACATGCCATGAAAGCTTTAGTTGAGGCATCTTCAACAATATCTGATTCGTTGTTTGGTGTTTATGTGGCAAGCGAACCAGGAAGGCAATATCAGCAAAGCTTAATGGGAACAGTAGGTTTAGATGAACAAAGTGTCCAAAGAAGAGCAGGTCAGCAATCTGGTACACCAAGTCGAAGACCTCAAATACCACAATCAGCTCAAAGATCAGCACCTAAAATACCGACAAACACAGGAAATCAATGATGAGCAGAAAATCATTATTATTGATACTATGTCTTGTAATTACTGGCTGCACAATCGATTGTGTTGAACCTGGGTTGCAGAGCAGAAATACTAGTGTCAGTATAGACGTTCCAGTTCGTGAAGCTGGCGAAGGAGTTAAAATTCATTGGGTTGATTCTGGTCAAGTAATTAGCAAGGATGAGAAAATCAAATTTACTCTTGGTGGGTCAGCAAATCTTTGTCCTCTTAAAGAAGGGAAAAATCTAAAGAGAGTACTTGTCCCCGCTGTATTTTGTGCTAATGATTTAATACCAAATTACAGTAGTAAGTTAACTGATAATGCTAGTCTTGATGAACGAGAAATATGTGGGGATATAGGCTTTGGAAATAATGAATTCTATAGCAATAGACGTTATGTAGATACTGGAATTAAAGCAAATCCTGGTGATAAGTTAAGCTTTAGCTTAGTTCCCAGAGAGATAACGATTGATTATGACAATCCACAAGGAAAAGGTATCAGTTTTGATGATAATTGCTATAGAACTGAAAAAGGGGATGAAAAAGACAGAGCTACAATAAGAGATATGCTAAACGGAGGAAAGTTCTTTTGTGGAGAAAGTGGTAAAAGAACTGTAGTAGAATTTCCGCCGCTGAATAAAGAAGAAATGAATAAAAGAAGAGTGCTAGTTGGCAATGGCTACACTCCATATGATAATATGGTACATTTTAATAAGGATTATATTCAAAATTCATGGATAAATGGTGCGTTGTTAGATCTACGACGAACTAAAATAGGACTGAATGAATTATGTAATGGGAAAAGGTGTGATTTTAATGAGCTGAACAAGTACAGTTCTTATGAACTTAATTGTTACTATCAGAATATATGTTACAACGCAAAAGGTATAGGGGAGAATTGCGTCTCTTCTATAAGGTATGAGAAGTATGATAAAGGAAATACATGTGACATGTATTCTCACCTTAAAGGTATTGAGGATGAACTAAAAAAGATTGAAGAAAATAAGAGGGATTCTAAGCAGATTGACATTAATTTAATATCAAATTCTAAATTAAACTTCAAAGAGGACAGAGGAGATATTTCTTGGGCCGAAGCTCTTGTTGCAAAAATTGGCGATTTTGATGATCAGGATACTGCTAAAGGTATTCAATGTTTTCCAAATGAGAAAGGTGCGAAAGGAGATAATGTATGTTCACAGATTAATTATAAATTTGAAGATTACTCTCTGAGATTAAATCATGATTATAAAATAAAAGGTATAACACCTGGTAGTAGTGTAATGCTTGCTATAGCAAGCAATGGCAATTACTTTCTTCATAGAGGTGGATATCATGTTGAAGTAACTAGATCATGTAACTTCGATAGTGGCAAAAAATTGTATATGTACTTGGGTGATAGCCCGCCAGGAGATCCATCCGTTCGAAAGACTAATAATTTCAAAAAAGTAAGGAAGTTAGATAAAATAACAGAGGATAATGTAGACTATTACATAATAGATGGAAGTCATTTGGTAAATGAAGAGTCTAAGAAAATATATTTTGGTATTAATGTAGAAAACGTAGAGAAAGATGATATTACGGATAAAGATAGCAAATATTATGAAGATAACAAATACACAGTAAATTTATTTTTAAAAAGAAAAATAAACGATTTGATTTCATCAACTGTAAACAAGATTTTTGATTTCATAACAGACGGGAGTGAAGACGGAATTAAAATTCCATATGAAGGATATAGAAAGGGGCTTCTACAAGGAATAAGAGCTTTGCTTATTCTATACGTTATATTTACTGTTGTTGGCTATATGCTTGGAACAATACAATTAAGTAAATTCGATTTTATTATAAGAATATTTAAAATAGCATTTATAGCTTTTGCTTTTAGTGATAGAAGTTGGGAATTCTTTGGTACAACTTTGTCTGGGCTTTTTGTTGGGGGTAGCATTTATTTAGTTGATAGTTTTTCTGGCTATATAGGAGAAGGAGGTAAAAAATTTGCATTCTTAGATTTAACAGCGGGAGTATTATTTACAGGAGAAACATGGCTGAAATTTTTATCTTTAATGCTATCAGGACCTTTTGGCTTTATTGCATTTTTGGCAATACTTTATGCTACTTTTGTGTTTTTAAGATGCATTATTAGTGCTACGTTTAAGTATGTAATATCTACTGTTTTAGTGGCATTTTTATTGTCATTGGCACCTTTATTTATCGTATTTATTCTATTTCAACAAACTAAAACATTATTTGATAATTGGATAAAAACGCTGGCTCATGTTTCATTGCAACCAGTCATTTTATTTTCATCCTTGTCTCTTTTAAACCAGTTAATGTATTCAGTTCTATACAACCTCACAAATTTTTCTGCATGCTATCAATGCTTAATTAGTGTAAATTTTTTATCGTATGATCTGTGTCTTATGAAATCAATATTACCTCTTGGGTATAGTCCTGGTACTAGTGTTGATGTTGCGCTCGGTACTGGAGAAAGGGCTGGTGGGCACTTTGCAGCATTACCTATAGATCTAATCCAGGCATTTATATATCTCATCATTGCTAGTGCAATGGAAGCTTTTGTTTCTATATCAGAAACTATGGCGCAGGCGTTGTTCAGCTCTGGTTATGGAGTTGCTCAAAGTGTTAGTCATATTTCTAGGAGCGCATCACAAGCTATGCTGTCAACTGTTGGCCTTGATGATAGAACCCAAAATATGATACATAACATCAAGCAGGGAATGAGTAAAGATCGTAGCAAAATTGAAGCTAAATTGCCTGATACACCAAAGCAAGCAGATGGGAAAGGGAATGCTGGAGAGAAATGAGCAAATCTGAAACACTAAGCCAGCCAGATAAGCAAAAGGATTCTGATAAAACAAAAGGACAAGTCAAGGAAGATTGATGAGATATATGGAGTAACTAATTAAAAAGATATTTGAAGTAAGGTTTTAGAAATTTATTCTGTATTGGAAAAAGTTTAGGTATGCAATCACGCTTAGGCAAATGTTGGTTTAGGTTATTAATTTTGGTAATCTGTGTTCTGGTTACAGGTTGTAGTAAGGATGATATGCCTTTTCCAAGATGTATATCTGCTGATTATTTTGGTCCTGAACCCATTGCAATTGGTGCTCATTTTCCAATCGGTCATTATGCGTTTTTTCCAAAAGGTGAAAGTGGAGAACCTATTGATCCTGAAACCGGAGAAATCAATTATGGTTTTCACCCTAATCAAGTAGTGGAGTGGAAGGATACCGGCCTTGAAACCAATGGAGATAGTTTAGTAGTACGAGTAAATGGTGCATGGACATCTTGGAGCAATAGTAATAAGAAGAAATCTCAAAGTAGTTATAGTTTGGAAAGTTTGGAGCAGTTAAAATATGCAACCAAATTTAAAAGAGGGGAAGGTGACAACAGTCTGCCTGACTTTCACTTGGTTTGTAATGATTATAAACCTAGCATACAAAAATTTTCAAGTAAGCCTAATGCAAGTTGCACTGTAAATTGCAAGTGCATTAATGAAGATGATAGCGCAAATACAGTATCACGTGGTGCTCCATGTTGGTTTACTAACGGCCATGGTGCTTATCTTTTATTTAAAAGGCCTAGCGATTCTAGTCCTAACGAAAATTTAAAATCCATGCGTAACCCTGAGTCTCCTACTGTACATCTAGGTTACAATTCCGTAGCGGAAGATGGAAGTGGGCTTTTTACTTTAGACAGAGATAACACCACATTACAGGACAGGAGTTGTAATACGGTGAGGTTAGAAAAAGGATGGAAAATATATGTAAAGATATTAGATAGATATTATCTAGATAATGCAGGTGGCTACTCTTTTGAATTTTTGAGCGGAGTGCAGAAACCAAGTAACTTTGGATTTTTTGATTACATTTATAACTATCTAAAATGTGTATTATTGATTAACGAAAATTGTAAAAAGCATTTTGATAGCAATGATCCTGCAGCTGCACAAGCGATATTTCAAAATATAGCTGAAAAAAGTACGAGCTTTCACAATTTTGTTCTTTCCTTGCTTGTTCTATTTATAGTGATTTCATCGCTTCTTTATCTTTTTGGAATGATAAGAGAAACTAAGCATGATATGCTCATCAGAATGATGAAAATCACTCTAGTAATAGTGCTTATATCTCCTGGAAGTTTTAGATTTTTCTATGATCATTTTCTTGTTTTATTTGTTAAAGGTCTTGAACAATTGATAAGCATAATTACTAATTTTGCTCCCAACATGAACACCGGAGGTAATTCAAACGTTGCTCAAGGAAATGAAGCTAAATTGTTTAGCTTCATGGAGGATATGTTTAATAAGTTTTTTGCTTACTCTGTTTGGAAAAAGTTTGCAGCATTTTTACATTATCAAATGTGGGCAAGTCTCCTTATGATACCGGCAATTTTTATAGGGATTGTCTTATATTTCCTGCTGTGTATGTATGCTTACATAATATTCCTTTCTGGTTTTATGGGTATAGCTTTTCTTGTAGCTATAATGCCGCTATTCCTAATCTCTATTTTATTTTCACCACTGAAAAGTCTATTTGAGGGTTGGATAAAATTCTGTATTAGTTTCTGTTTGCAATCAATTATGATATTTACCCTGCTGTCATTACTTGCTGCGATGATAATGAATACCTTTTATAAACAGTTAGGCTTTACTGTGTGCTATAATAAATGGCTTGAAATAAAGTTATGTGCTCCAAAATGGGTATTTGGTGGTTTTTGTATAATTGATAAAGAATACTTTAGCTGGACTCCAGGGCAAATTTTTGTACCTTATGCTATTGGAGAGGCTTCTACATTGAACGTAGATAAGAATATAGAAGGTATAGAAAAACTAAGCAGAATAGGTGGTACAGTAAAGTTTACTGGTGGCGCTGGATATATCCCTCTTCCACCAGATTACATTAATAAAGGTTTTCGTTATATAGATTATCCTTTCTTTAATCCAATTCCTGGAACTAAAGATAATCCAGCAGACCACTATGTTGCGGAAAGAGATATGATAGTTAGTAATGGCTGTAGTGCAAAAGATCTAGTACGCTTAACAAATAGTTTATCTCATGCATCAGAGAGGGCTGACATTATATTACTGATCAACAATATAGAGAAAAGGATAGGTGATGTTAGTGAAATAATAAAACGCTACTGTCAAGATATAAATAAATGCAATAGTTATAGGGAAATAATTAATGAAATAAGATCTTTAGTGCGGAGTGCGATAAAAAAACAAGGTTGTAGAATACTGAAACTTCATGATTTATATAAGGATCCCAACAGTGAATACTGTCAGAAATGTAAAGATTGTGAGGATTGCAAAAATTATAAAGAAAATAGTGATTACCAAAGGGTGCAAGACATACAGAGAGGTTATTTAATCAACGCAGGAGAGATCTTTGTATTGTTCTTGCTTTCGTTTTTGATGTTTTCTTTGAAGGAGTTTGTACAACAGATGGGCTCAAGCATTGCCGGTGGTGGGTTTGGTGTTTACAATATATCTAGTATGTATCAAGCATCACCTGTGACTGGTTTAATGCAGGGATTAAAACAACAGATGCAAGATAAAATTGGTGGAGGGCTAGAGTCTTTAGGTAATTGGGCTACTCATGCACCGGACAGATTAGCTGGAGGTACAGCTAATTTGCTAGGTAGAATACCAAGAGTTGGGGGTGTGCTGAAATATGCTATTAATGTGCCACGTAAGCTTGTAGGTGCTACTATTGAAGCAACAAAATTTGCAACATCACCTAAAAATGATGTTGATAAGCTTGAGGAAAAAATCTACAGGGCGTTTGGAGTTGATAAAGAAGATATTGCACATAGAAGAATTGATAAATATTTAGAATATTATAAAGGATATGTAGGATCACATTTGGGCTATACAATAGAAGATGCTATGAAGTTTACTTGGGAACATGGTCTCGACTCTATAGGAATTAACCCTGCTACAGGAGAAAAGGATGGTTACCAGCATAATCTACTCTATAGAGCAAAAACATATAGACGGGAATTTCTTGAGAAGCTTCATGACTACACTATTGGCCGCAAGAGAGAACCAGAAGAAGACAATCCTGATCAATCAAATAAGGTAGAACGAGAGTTAGGCACGGAACTAGTAAGAAATAACCATGATCAGCCACTAGAAGAAGGCGACCCTCTTCGACTACGAGGGGGAGGTCAGCCAGATAAGGTAGTACGAGAACTAAGCACAGAACAAGAAGACAAGCCTAATCAACTACAGCATGATCAGCCAACAGAAGAAGATAAGCCTGATCAATCAAATGAAGTGACACGAAATTTAGGCACGGAACCAAAAGGTTCAGATGAAATTGATGATTTTGGATCTGCTTTTGAAGGTATGGAAAAACGTGCTGAAAGAGAAGGCAGAAGAAATCAAGATAAAGTTTACAACCTCTCACCACTTTTTGAAATGAACACTCCAGAAGCTGTAGAAAAACGTGCTGAAAGAGCTAGAAGAAAAGAAGAAAGAGATCGAAAAGACGAAGTTTATAATCTTAAGCCTTTATTTAAAGAACCAAAAAATCCAGAAGAGTACGTTAAGGCACTTTTTGAAATGAATACCCAGGAAGCTATAAAAAAACGTGCTGAAAGAGAGGAAAAAAGAAATCGAGAAGACAGTAAAAGGAAATTACCGGAACCAATGAGGAAACCAGATGCAAAAGGAGATGAGAAGAGGATTGAAGATGAAGACTAATAAAAATTTCAAAGGCCTTGATTATTATAAATTGCAGCAAGACAAAGATGGCAACATAAAGTTAAATGACTACGACGACATTTTAAATGCGCGTAGGGCAAGGGTAGACTTGTTGCGGGATAACACATCACTTGACAAGGATGTCAATTTTGCTAAATTGAATGAAGCTTTGAGTGAGAAATTTGTAGATAATCATGGTTTATTGTCTGAATTTGATAAGGAAGACAAAGAGATTGCACAAGAAAGGCTTAAGATGTCTAATATTTTAGACAGTCTTGATAATCTTGCAAACATTGAAAGTGAAGATCTATTAGAGGTTAGTTTGTTACTATCAGATCTTAGTTTTATAGAGAGAAGTATTGTGTTGAATGCCGATCAGAGTTCTGATCTAATAGGGCTCAAAAGTCTATTTATAGAAAAAAAAGCATCTGGTGAGGAATATAGTGATGAAGAGTGTCACAATTTCCTCGATAGTATAGAGAAAATTAATACTTTAATTAAGTTAGAGTTAGAAAGTAGAATTGAAGGGATGGGTCATGATGAAAAAAACAACCATGATGATTTACAAGACGAGATTGGTCGTGCAATCAGTATAGAAAATAAATCAAAGAAAAGCGATTGATCTTGCGTTCCTCCACAAGCAACCTTCTTTCTATTAGACTGCTGAAGCTACGTTGACATTAAATGTGTATTATAAATAATTAGTTAACTTCGAACTTGTTTTATATGTTACGTGTTATTGCGGGTAAATATCGTGGAAGAAAAATAACTACAGGCAAGAATTTAGCTGCACGGCCCACTATGAGTAGTGTCCGAGAAGCAATATTTAGTATACTTTCTTCAAGAAAACCTATTTATAACCTAAATGTACTTGATTTATTCTGCGGAAGTGGCTCTTTTTCATTTGAAGCACTTTCTCGAGGTGCTAAACATGCATTCATGGTAGATTCAGATTATTACAATTTGCAACTGCCTAAAAAAACAGCAGAAGATTTTGGAATTACGAACGATATCACGTTAATTTGTTGCAATGCTAACGGATTACCAAGACCTATTTCAAAGTGCGATATAGTTTTTATGGATCCACCTTATAATATCAATCTGGTTAACTCAACTTTAGACGAGTTAGCTCACTCAGGCTGGTTAAATGATAATGCGTTAATAATTCTAGAAATGAGGAAAAATGAAGGTTTTGAGTGCAATAAAAACTTCAATATAATTGTGGAGCGTACCTACGGTATTGCAAAAATAATTTTTCTTTCTTCACTCACTTGAATTTCTTTTGTAAACATCTATAGCTAAGCTAAGTAAGATTTTTCCGAGGACTGAAAGAAAAAATCAATGCGTTTTGGTGGGAATAGGGTGTGTAACAGCAAATCAATACGAGTTGATATACTAGAAACGCTAATTCTGGATTAAAAAGAGAATAGAAAAGTCAGGAGAGTAGGGTAAACTCAACAAATAGAAAAAAATAGATGAGGTTACCCATGGAAGATATAACAAAACTGTTTTGTCTGGTCGATGATTTTTGCAGAGATATAGAGAAAAATTTTGCAGATAAACTACTGCCAAACGGTAAAAACCCACAAGAGTGCCAGAAATTACACACTCGGAAATTATCACAATAATCCTCCTGTATCAGCAATCTCCCTGTGAAAATTTTAAGGCTTTCTACCTGCATTACCTAACATTGCTCTACAAATCAGAGTTTTCGAAGTTGCCTTCATACACTAGGTTTGTTGCTCTAAAGCCCAGGGTTTTGTGGCATTTAGCCATGCTATTACAGTGCCTTTGCGGATGGTCAGAACTTACTGGAATCTCATACATAGATACAACTCCTATTGCAGTTTGCCATGCAAAAAGAATATCAAGAAATAAGGTTTTTGCTGGAATTGCAAAATTAAGCAAGAGTACATATGGCTGGTTTTTCGGCTTTAAACTACATTTGATAATTAACGAGAAAGGTGAAATTCAAGCTTTTACGCTTACAAGAGGTAATGTTGACGATAGAGAGCCTGTAGCAAACCTAACTAAGAAATTAACCGGTCTTTTGTTTGGTGATAAAGGCTATATTAAAAAAGAGCTTTTCCAAGAGTTGTTTAACCGCGGTTTGAAACTTGTTACCAAGGTGAAAAAGGGGATGAAAAACGCATTAATTTCACTACATGAAAAGATTTTGCTGAGAAAAAGGTCGATCATTGAGACGATTTTTGGCTACCTCAAAAATAGACTTGAAATTGAACATACTCGCCATAGATCTCCCGTTAATTTCTTGGTTCACATCTTTTCTACTCTCATTTCCTATTCCTTGAAATCCAAAAAGCCTTCCATTTCCTATACTTTCTTCCTTCCTTAATCCAGAATTAGCGTTTATAGCTGCAATGAATCCCTGCAGATGCGGTTACTCAGGTGATGCAAGTAGATCGTGCAACAAAGCTCCAAAATGCGGCACAGATTATAGAAATAAAATATCAGGACCATTGCTTGATAGAATAGACATATGCATTGAAATGCCAAACGTTAGCATACTTTCTCCTGAAATCTCTGTGGAGGGAGAAAGTACCGAGGTTATAAGAGGAAGGGTGATAGCAGCGAGAAAAATTCAAGCTGAGCGTTATAGTAAATTTAATATTCATTGCAATGCAGAAGTAAGTGGTGAAGCATTAAATAAATTCACTGAACCAGATCACGAAGGGTTAGAATTGCTAAAACACGTACTGAAAGAAAATTACATTTCTAATCGAGGTTACGCGCGCATATTAAGAGTTGCAAGAACCATTGCAGATCTTGCAAAAAGTGAGGAAATAAAAAGAGCACACATCGCAGAAGCACTAAATTACAGAATAAGAATATATAAATAAGTTAATTTACTTGACGGGCAGCTTTTTTTGCCATATACTGTCGTTAGTGAAATTTTAGTATTTTTGGAGTAGAGTTATGACGAAATTAAAAACAATCAGAGAGAAAGCTGGAGAAATTTATGGTAACGGTCTTAATTTTGTAAAAGAGACTAAAGGTAGTACAATTGGTATTTCTTTGGCAATTGCAGCAGTAGCTTCTCTTACAGCTGCTTATTTCTTAAGTCCAGCTTATGCAACTTTTGTTGGTGCAGTTGGAACGAAAGCTGCAACACTTGTTAGTCCTGCTATTACTGCAATGTCTGCATTTGCAGTTGCTCATCCACTCATTGCTAGTTTGGTAGTTCTTGCTGCAGTAGCAGCTTTAATAACTGCACCTATATATGGATGTCTGAACAGTAGTAAGGCAGGGAAACTTGCTAAGCTTGAGAAAAATTTCAAGGATGGTTGCGAAGTAGATAGTAATGGTTGGAAGTTTAAAGCAGATACTGCACCATTAGCGCTCTTGGATGGTGTTATTAGTATTAATCTTTCAGAAACACTCATCAGTGCAGCGTAACAAAACAAAAAGGGATAGAAACCTATCCCTTTTTTTTCTATTGGTTAAAATTCGAAAATCACTACGTCTATTGATTAGTGATATTTCTAGTGTTAAGAATAAGTAAATCTTGTTTACTATTTGCATATATCAAAATGAAAAATGTTTGCATATTGTTAAAAAAGCAGTAACTTGTTATCAAGTGAATTCACTAATATTTGAGTAAAATTTAAATGTCAATTGACCTTAGTTTACCAGAATTACCCATATTGCACCCAAGGATTACCGTTGTGGGAGTGGGTGGTGCTGGCGGAAATGCTGTAAACAACATGATCCAATCCAATTTGCAAGGGGTAAATTTTGTTGTAGCAAATACCGATGCTCAAGCGTTAGAGAAGTCGTTATGTGATAAAAAAATTCAACTTGGTATTAACTTAACTAAGGGCCTTGGTGCCGGCGCTTTGCCTGATGTTGGTAAAGGTGCAGCAGAAGAATCAATTGATGAGATTATGGAGCATATAAAAGATAGCCATATGCTCTTTATCACAGCAGGGATGGGTGGTGGTACTGGAACAGGTGCTGCACCGGTAATTGCAAAAGCAGCCAGAGAAGCAAGAGCGGTAGTTAAAGATAAAGGAGCAAAAGAAAAAAAGATACTGACTGTTGGAGTTGTAACTAAGCCGTTCGGTTTTGAAGGTGTGCGACGTATGCGCATTGCAGAGCTTGGACTTGAAGAGTTGCAAAAATACGTAGATACACTTATTGTCATTCCCAATCAAAATTTATTTAGAATTGCTAACGAGAAAACTACATTTGCTGACGCATTTCAACTCGCCGATAATGTTCTGCATATTGGCATAAGAGGAGTAACTGATTTGATGATCATGCCAGGACTGATTAACCTTGATTTTGCTGATATAGAAACAGTAATGAGTGAGATGGGTAAAGCAATGATTGGTACTGGAGAGGCAGAAGGAGAAGATAGGGCAATTAGTGCTGCAGAGGCTGCGATATCTAATCCATTACTTGATAATGTATCAATGAAAGGTGCACAAGGAATATTGATTAATATTACTGGTGGTGGAGATATGACTTTATTTGAAGTTGATGCTGCAGCCAATAGAGTACGTGAAGAAGTGGATGAAAATGCAAATATAATATTTGGTGCTACTTTTGATCAGGCGATGGAGGGAAGAGTTAGAGTTTCTGTTCTTGCAACTGGCATTGATAGCTGTAACAACAATTCATCTGTTAATCAAAACAAGATCCCAGCAGAGGAAAAAAATTTTAAATGGCCTTATAATCAAATTCCAATATTAGAAACAAAAGAATATGCTTCAACTGAGCAAACAAACGAAAGAGTTAAGTGGGGTAGCAATGTTTATGATATACCAGCTTATTTAAGAAGAAAGAAATAATGCAATTTTGGCTACTCAAGTCAGAACCAAGTGAATACTCGTGGCAGAAAATGGGAAAGGAGCAGGTGACGCAGTGGAATGGTGTATGCAATTATCAAGCTCAAAATTACATGAGAGCTATGAAATTAGGCGATCTTGCATTTTTTTATCATACAGGTAAAGAGAGAGTTATACTTGGAATAGTTGAAGTATTAAAGGAGTACTATCATGTTTATAATTCCAAATTTGGACTAGTGAATGTAAAATTTTTGAAACCTTTAAGTAACCAAGTGACGTTAAACAGTATAAAACAAAACCCACTTTTGAAAAATATGGTTATATTAAAACAATCACGTTTATCAGTTTCTCCAGTTTTAGAGACTGAGTGGAATGAAATAATAAGGATGAGTGATGTGTAATACCTGTTGCCAAACAATATTACCTCAGCACACAACATACAGCTGTATGAGTGTTTGTTTCGAAGTAGCAAATTTTTCATCAAACACAAAGCAGTGCTTGACACTGGAATCCAGCTGTAATGCAACCACATTAAAAATGTTGTGTTTTAATATAGCTTTTATATTCACTCACCTAATGTCTAATCAGAATTCCTGGATCCCAATGTCGGAGCACTGGGATGACATACTTCTAGTGTACAATATTCGTATAGTTGTGTGTATGATACGATGGTCTATAATTCTTCTTTTTTGGGTTCCAATGTCAAGTGATGGGATAATGTCCTTTCTGGTGCTTTATTCATGTTAGAAGTAAATATTCTTGATAAGAGGTGGCATAGTATTACGAAGGACCCACAGAGTTTTGTATTAAATATTATTAACGCTTCTCTAAAAGAATTAAAAATAGATCATTATAAACCAAATATATCAATAGCTCTCGCTGATGATAACTTGCTACATCAACTTAATCTTAAGTTTAGAGAAATAGATAAGCCAACTAATGTACTATCATTTCCATGCGAACAGTTATCTAGTGAATGTGATCTAGGAGACATAGCAATTGCAGTAGATACAATAGAAAGAGAGTCTCATGAGTACTGTATATCTATCCTCACTCACACTGCACACATGTTAGTTCATGGATTGCTGCATTTACTTGGCTATGATCATCAAAAAGAAGATGAAGAAATTATAATGAAAAGTTTAGAGAGCAAGATTTTAGCTTTGCTTGAATTTGAAAAGGAAAAGTATGGTAGATAATACCAAAATATGTTATTTACAAAAAAGGGGTTTTAGCTGTAAAAGGTAAGCAATATGGTTCAGTTTTCTTTACCAAAAAATTCTAAAGTTAATAAAAAGGGCAAGGTTTATCCTACTCCTACTGGAGCAAAAAATATTAGAAGATTTCAAATTTATCGTTGGTCTGCTGATGATGATAAAAATCCAAGAATAGACACATTTTTTATCGATATGGATAATTGTGGCCCTATGGTACTTGATGCATTAATAAAAATAAAGGATGAAATAGATTCAACCTTAACTTTTAGACGCTCTTGCAGAGAAGGAATATGCGGATCTTGTGCAATGAATATTGATGGCACCAACACTCTCGCATGCACTAAATCTATACATGATATAAAAGGTGAAGTAAAAATATATCCACTACCTCATATGTATATAGTAAAGGATCTAGTGCCAGATCTAAGCCAATTTTATGAGCAATACAAATCGATTAAACCTTGGTTACAAACAGATAAATCTGCCTTACAAAATAAAGAATACTTTCAATCTCCTGAAGATAGAAAAAAATTGGATGGTCTGTCTGATTGTATACTATGTGCTTGCTGTTCGACTGGTTGCCCAAGCTATTGGTGGAATGGTGATAAATTTTTAGGGCCAGCGATATTACTGCAAGCTTATAGATGGATTGCTGACAGTCGTGATAATAAGAAAGAAGAAAGACTTGCTTCTTTAAACGACCCATTTAAGTTGTATCGTTGTCATACAATAATGAATTGTACAAAAACCTGCCCGAAAGGGCTTAACCCAGCAAAAGCGATAGCGAAAGTAAAACAGCTTATGATAGAGAGAGGAGGAATTTGAGTGTTATTTCTGGCACTCTTCGTAAGAAAATAGTAGACCCTCTGAAGCATAGGGTATTGTTAATACTCTAAACGTTCTTCCGTTCATGAAATGTATTGTTTCACCATATGATTCCAGTAATCTTTTGAACAACTCATGTCTTTGATTATTAATAGTTTGAAAATCATTTTTTCCTAAAAGCTTTTTAGATTCAAATAGGTGAAGCATAATCTCGTGATAAGTTGGATAAGACTCCAAAAATTTTGGATCAAACTGAAAAGTTTTTATAAAAGCATTATTATAAAATTTTAGCTTTTGATTCTTACTATATATCGCTACAGCAATCGATAGCTTCTCAAGCAAACTTTCTTGTGCAGCTAAACAATTGCTTAGCTCAGTATGTAATTTTTTTTCATCACTAATATCTTTTCCATACATTACTATGCTATTAGAATTTTGCATTGGAACTTCAACAAAATTAAAAACCTTAGGTTCGTTCTTGTAAGTTATTACACACTCTCCTGGTTTTACGTCATAGGAGCCACTCGCAACAGTAAATTTTTTAGAGCTGCCTATATATTTATCATAAAATAAGTTATAAAACCTTACTTTTTTATTCTTATTGTGCTTCAGTATTGGAAATGGTAAAGAGTCAAAAATTTTTTTATAGCTCTCCAATTCTCGCATAAGCTTACTATTTTCTAACTCAAGTTCATTAGCTTTTATCTTATAATCGGAGATATTCCTTATCCATAACAACACACCAATCACATTATTAGAATAATCTATTATGCTTTTACCATAACATGTGCAATAAACCTCACTGTCTTTTGACTTTAAATCTAGAGTAAAAGATTTATTTATTTCCTTTGCCTCAGCAAAACTTTTAATTAAGCTTTCTGATTGCTCAAAAAAATTTACAAACTCATTAAATGAATAAAAAACAGTATTAAGCAAAATTAGTAAATTGGGAGAAAATTTTTCTATACGTTTTTTTGCGTCCCAAATATAAAATCCATCATTCACAGTATCTATTAAATTATTTATGATAACATTTTGATGTTGTAAGTCCTTAATTTTATTACTAATTTTTAATTTAGAATATGAGAAAAAGAAGAATACTAGAATTAGTAGTAAAACTATTTCATACAAAAAAAACATAGTATTCTAAAACAAATATAAAAATTTGTAACCTCTCAGCAAAGAGATTGTACTGAAGAGGTATATAAGTGAAGATTGCCAAATACCCTAAAGCCTAATCTCTTATAAAGGTTTACAGAAGGTTTCATGCAATGTGCTACTATGTATTTGCATTCAAATTGCCTAGCTATCTTTATTCTTTCTAGAACCATTTGAGTTCCTATTCCACGACCCCTGTAAATTGGTAAAACTCCATCGCTATAAAAACCAGCTATGCTGTCTTGAATATAAAGACCGCATATTCCAACAATTTCGTTATTTAGCATTACAAGAAAAAATCTTAACCTTGAGCTCTTATCATCATAATTCGATAATTGGCGAAAAAATGTGCTAACAATACTAATTCTATGATAAAAAATTTTAGAAGTGTGTAAATCTAATTGCTCTAAGAGCTCACTACTATTTACAACATTGAACTTCAAATTTGGAACAGCATCATCAGGCAAAAAATAATCTTTTATATTGAGTAAAACTTTTTTTGGTGTGCTAACGTGTTTTATTTCGCATTTTTCTAAAATACCCCCTATTTTTATACGTGGACTTATTATCCATGTTGCTTCTATATTTCGTGCTTTGAGATAATCTAGAGTTCTGCATATGGAAAGCTCAGTACATTGATCTTCACAAAACACAAAATTAAATAACGATTCTCTGGTACCATTTACTGTAAATATAACATTATCAAATTCGTCATGTATTTCCCACTTGGACAAATTCGTTGCATAAAGTATATAATCCTTTAGGTTCTGAATAATTAAGCTTGAATAACAAATTTTTTTATTCTGCATAAATCAACAATAAACAATAAAAGGCTCCTATAAAAACAAAGGCTAAAATTGCAGCTACAACATCATCTAGCATAATACCTAAAGGACCTTTTGTATTTTTATCAATCAAATTTATAGGCCACACTTTTATTATATCAAAAAACCTAAAGGAGAAAAAGCACACCAACAATACAGAGCTATTCATTTCTTGTTCTAATAATATTGAAACTAGAAGTACTGTCAGCAATTGACCAACTACTTCATCAATTACTACCTCTTTTGGATCATGCGGAGCTTTGTAATGTTGTATATAATTGCCTGTAGACCATAATCCAACTAAGAATAAAAAAAAAATAATTGCTGTACCTAAAATTCTGTCATTGAGTAATATAGGAACAATTGGGTAAGCAGCCAAGCTGCCTATAGTACCTGGCATGTGTTTTACCGTGCCAGATAGCCACCATGTTGATATTAATTTATATAAAAATTTCACAATATACCGAAATATAAAACTAATTTACAAGAACAGAAATAGTATCTTCTATAGAAGTATTTTCATATAGCAATCTATAGATCGCTTCACATATGGGCATTTTTACCTTTAGCTTTTCTGCTAAATCAAATGCAGACTTAGCAGTGTTAAAACCTTCAATTACCGACTTACCTTCTGATAAAATCTGCTGAGCACTAGAACCATTACTATTAGCTACTTTAGATCCAAAAGATAGATTTCTTGAATTTAATGATGTGCATGTCACAACCAAATCGCCTAAGCATGCTGGTCCAAGTAGTGTATTTATATCTACATTGCCGTCACCAACTTTTGCTGAGTATAAAGCCTTAATTTCACTCATACTTTTCGTAATTAATGCTGCATGAGCATTAAACCCAAACCTACCTAGAACAACCCCACATGCTATAGCAAAAACATTCTTTAACGCTGCACAAACCTGTATTCCTGTAACATCGCTACTAAGGTACAATTTAATATTTTCTTGCTGTAGCTCTGATACTAATTTTAAACCTAATACTTCATTTTGACATGCAAGAACCATCGAATATGGTAATTTTCTTGCAACTTCTATAGCAAAGCTAGGACCAGAAAAAACAGCAAGAGGATTATTAGGTAAAACTTCATTGACTACTTCACTAGGTAATTTTAATGTAGATTTTTCTATTCCCTTACAAGCCAAAATTATTGCTACATTTTTTTTTAGGTTACAATCATTCAATTGATGACATATCTCCCTTAGAGACTGAGTGGGAACAGCTAGAATTATTACTGAAGCATTCACTGCATCTTCAATAGCTAATTTTACTGATACATTATCAGAAATTGGACAATCAGGTAGCTTGTCACTTTCTCTTTTCTCTTTAATTGATTCAAATATGGCCTTATTGCGAGTCCACAAAATTACATTTTTCTTACCACTTAATGAAATCGCAATTGCTGTACCCCATGCGCCAGCACCTAAAACTGATATTACCACTCAATATTCCTGAAAGTATTACTTATAATTTAAAACTGTAGAATAAGTAAATTAAAAATATAACATAAAAGTATAAAATAGTTTAAATATCTATTAACCTAATACCAATTCCCGCTATACAAGCAACGAATAGAAAATAATGGAAAAAAGCCATACTGAAGTAAGTAAAATAGCGAGGTTTAGATGGCATTAAGATCAAAATTATTGGATGAAAAAGTGGTGAAATCAGCAAAAGAGATGCTGAAGAGAGTAAGAAATAATGCGTATGTTGCAAAAAAACTAAATGCTGTAATTGCAGCAAAAAAGCACAGTATAACAGCTGTAGCAAAAATATGTTGCATTTCGAGAAAGGCAATTACTACATGGATAAAGCACATAAAATTTGGAAGAGAAGAAAAATTATTTGCTCCACCTCAACGCCGTAGAAAAACTACATTGAACCAAAGTCAACTTGAACGAATTGAGTTGTGGATAGAGGAAAACCCCAATATTACTATTAGAGAAATGAGAATAAGAATCCAAGAAAGATTTGGTTTGAATATCAGCAAATCCGCAATACATCGTAATATGCAAAGAATGAAATTCTCATATATCACACCAAGACCAGTTCATAGTGGACAAGATAAAAACAAGCAAGAGGAGTTTAAAAAAAAACCTCAATGAAACTATTGTCATGCATTCTGAAAAAGAGCTATTTTTCTTCGATGAATCACGGTTTGGTACACATTCGAAAGTTGGACATGGGTGGTTTAAAAAAGGCAGTAGGACAAAGGTTAAGGTAAAATTAGGTAGGGAAAATTTTTATCTCTATAGTGCAGTTAATCCCAGAAATGGAGAGAATTTTAGCTTATTTGCACCAAACGTCAACACTGATTGTATAAATATATTCCTTGAACAGATGTCGCAATATTTAGGAATACGAAAGGCTTTTCTCGTAATGGATTGCGCTAGTTGGCATAAGTCAAAAAATTTAAAGGCACCTAAAAATATCGAAATTATATACCTACCACCATACTCACCTGAACTCAATCCTGTTGAGAGGTTTTGGTTATATATAAAACAGAACATTTTACGCAATAAAATCTACGATACAATCGTTCTGCTTGAATGCGCTTTGTGTAAATTTATTACCTCTCTTTCCCCTTCCACGGTTAAACAACTCTGCTATGCTTCTTATTTGGTTCATTAATAATGAGAATTGGTATAAGTATTCTTTTAATAAAAATAGCTTCTATTCAATATTTACTAAAAATAGTACTATTATAGTATATCTATTGTATTTTAGATCTATTTGTATAATTTTGGAACGACACATTAACTATTAATTAATAAGTGTAATTTCTATTATTCATTAATAAAAATTTGATTTGTTACTTTCCTTGGTTATATATATTACTAAAATTATAAATTATTTATGGGGTGTAAAATATGCGTATATTATTAATTGAAGATGATCAAGTAAGTGCAAGGACTGTAGTTAATGCCTTAACTTCTGATGGACATTTTTGCGACGTTGTTACTTCTGCACAAGATTATAACAATAATATGGTTTCCTCAGGTGGAGACTGTTACGATCTAGTTATTCTAGATATACACCTGCCTGGTGATATTGATGGATATGATATACTGTTAAGATTAAGAAGTGCAAAAATCAAAGTTCCTGTTTTAATACTTTCGTGTATCTCCGCTGCCAACCATAAAGCTAAAGGACTTGGGTATGGTGCCGACGATTACTTAACCAAGCCATTTCACAAGAGCGAATTATTAGCTCGAATTAAGGCCATAGTCCGACGTACTAAAGGCCATCCCGAATCAGTGATAAAGATTGGTAATATGAATATCAATTTTGATCACAGGATTGTTGAGGTAAAAGGCAAAACAGTTCACCTTACTAACAAAGAGTATTCCATGATAGAATTGCTGGCATTGCGTAAAGGAGCAGTGTTGACAAAAGAAATGTTTTTAAACCATCTTTACAATGGCTTGGACGAACCTTCAGACAACAAAATAGTTGATGTTTTTATGTGTAAATTACGTAAAAAACTTGAAAGTGCAAATGACGGAATAAGCCACATAGAAACCGTTTGGGGTAGAGGATATGTTCTAAAAGAGTATGTTGACGATGAAGAATACTCTAGTGTTAATATAAGCGAAAGCAGTAGTGACTATCAAGCAGAACAAGTCAAGGACAGCGCATGAAATGCTTTATTTACTTGTTGATTGAAGAAGCGAAAAGGTAGATTTAGTAAGATAAAAACTAATCCTAAAAGTGAGGTAACGTGGTCAGTCTTTTAGAACTTTACAAAGATTTGCAACAAAAGATAGAAAAGTTGGAAGCGGAGCTAAAAAGTTATAGGTAAGAAAGTAAGGCTTTAGAGATAGAGAATGACGAGTTAAAGGAAAAGCTCGGTTAAAATTCAAGCTTTGTTAAGTTCAAAAGGAAATAAAATAAAGAGATAAGCCAAGAAGTAAAAGGAATATAGGTGGTCAAATTGAGCGTACAGGATATGTGAAATGTTTGATACATTTACATAGTATGGCTGACATTCATGCATTGCCTAGGTGAAATATAAGCCGAGTTCTGTTTATGTAGCTATTTATCTGGAGTAAATGTTACCATTTACTTCATGCGATTTACCCGAGTAGATATGAGAAAAACATAAAATCCACTTCTATTTAATCTTGCTCCTAGTGTTGGTTACTTGACTACCAATGTTGCCATTGTTATGGTGTGCTCTTACCACACCTTTTCACCCTTGCCTAATAATATTTAGGCGGTAATTTTCTGTAGCCCTATAACTGGAGTTACCTCCGGCGGGCGTTACCCGTCACTACCTTTTCTTGGAGCTCGGACTTTCCTCTGCTGTGTTTATCACACAACAGCAGCTACTTATTGCACCTAGGGATTATACTTTAACATTAAAATCACAAAAGCAAAAGAAATTTTCCTAACAGTCTACATACTAAAAACATTCAGACAAATAGCTAAAGGTGATATTCCGGTACATCATCGCTTCTAAGAAACTTCCCATTAACGCTAATTCTGGATTAAAAAGAGAATAGAAAAGTCAGGAGAGTAGGGTAAACTCAACAAATAGAAAAAAATAGATGAGGTTACCCATGGAAGATATAACAAAACTGTTTTGTCTGGTCGATGATTTTTGCAGAGATATAGAGAAAAATTTTGCAGATAAACTACTGCCAAACGGTAAAAAACCCACAAGAGTGCCAGAAATTACACATTCGGAAATTATCACAATAATCCTCCTGTATCAGCAATCTCCCTGTGAAAATTTTAAGGCTTTCTACCTGCATTACCTAACATTGCTCTACAAACAGAGTTTTCGAAGTTGCCTTCATACACTAGGTTTGTTGCTCTAAAGTCCAGGGTTTTGTGGCATTTAGCCATGCTATTACAGTGCCTTTGCGGATGGTCAGAACTTACTGGAATCTCATACATAGATACAACTCCTATTGCAGTTTGCCATGCAAAAAGAATATCAAGAAATAAGGTTTTTGCTGGAATTGCAAAATTAAGCAAGAGTACATATGGCTAGTTTTTCGGCTTTAAACTACATTTGATAATTAACGAGAAAGGTGAAATTCAAGCTTTTACGCTTACAAGAGGTAATGTTGACGATAGAACGCTAATTCTGGATTAAAAAGAGAATAGAAAAGTCAGGAGAGTAGGGTAAACTCAACAAATAGAAAAAATAGATGAGGTTACCCATGGAAGATATAACAAAACTGTTTTGTCTGGTCGATGATTTTTGCAGAGATATAGAGAAAAATTTTGCAGATAAACTACTGCCAAACGGTAAAAAACCCACAAGAGTGCCAGAAATTACACATTCGGAAATTATCACAATAATCCTCCTGTATCAGCAATCTCCCTGTGAAAATTTTAAGGCTTTCTACCTGCATTACCTAACATTGCTCTACAAATCAGAGTTTTCGAAGTTGCCTTCATACACTAGGTTTGTTGCTCTAAAGTCCAGGGTTTTGTGGCATTTAGCCATGCTATTACAGTGCCTTTGCGGATGGTCAGAACTTACTGGAATCTCATACATAGATACAACTCCTATTGCAGTTTGCCATGCAAAAAGAATATCAAGAAATAAGGTTTTTGCTGGAATTGCAAAATTAAGCAAGAGTACATATGGCTGGTTTTTCGGCTTTAAACTACATTTGATAATTAACGAGAAAGGTGAAATTCAAGCTTTTACGCTTACAAGAGGTAATGTTGACGATAGAGAGCCTGTAGCAAACCTAACTAAGAAATTAACCGGTCTTTTGTTTGGTGATAAAGGCTATATTAAAAAAGAGCTTTTCCAAGAGTTGTTTAACCGCGGTTTGAAACTTGTTACCAAGGTGAAAAAGGGGATGAAAAACGCATTAATTTCACTACATGAAAAGATTTTGCTGAGAAAAAGGTCGATCATTGAGACGATTTTTGGCTACCTCAAAAATAGACTTGAAATTGAACATACTCGCCATAGATCTCCCGTTAATTTCTTGGTTCACATCTTTTCTACTCTCATTTCCTATTCCTTGAAATCCAAAAAGCCTTCCATTTCCTATACTTTCTTCCTTCCTTAATCCAGAATTAGCGTATAGAGAGCCTGTAGCAAACCTAACTAAGAAATTAACCGGTCTTTTGTTTGGTGATAAAGGCTATATTAAAAAAGAGCTTTTCCAAGAGTTGTTTAACCGCGGTTTGAAACTTGTTACCAAGGTGAAAAAGGGGATGAAAAACACATTAATTTCACTACATGAAAAGATTTTGCTGAGAAAAAGGTCGATCATTGAGACGATTTTTGGCTACCTCAAAAGTAGACTTGAAATTGAACATACTCGCCATAGATCTCCCGTTAATTTCTTGGTTCACATCTTTTCTACTCTCATTTCCTATTCCTTGAAATCCAAAAAGCCTTCCATTTCCTATACTTTCTTCCTTCCTTAATCCAGAATTAGCGTTTCTCGTTAATTATCAAATGTAGTTTAAAGCCGAAAAACCAGCCATATGTACTCTTGCTTAATTTTGCAATTCCAGCAAAAACCTTATTTCTTGATATTCTTTTTGCATGGCAAACTGCAATAGGAGTTGTATCTATGTATGAGATTCCAGTAAGTTCTGACCATCCGCAAAGGCACTGTAATAGCATGGCTAAATGCCACAAAACCCTGGGCTTTAGAGCAACAAACCTAGTGTATGAAGGCAACTTCGAAAACTCTGATTTGTAGAGCAATGTTAGGTAATGCAGGTAGAAAGCCTTAAAATTTTCACAGGGAGATTGCTGATACAGGAGGATTATTGTGATAATTTCCGAATGTGTAATTTCTGGCACTCTTGTGGGTTTTTACCGTTTGGCAGTAGTTTATCTGCAAAATTTTTCTCTATATCTCTGCAAAAATCATCGACCAGACAAAACAGTTTTGTTATATCTTCCATGGGTAACCTCATCTATTTTTTTTCTATTTGTTGAGTTTACCCTACTCTCCTGACTTTTCTATTCTCTTTTTAATCCAGAATTAGCGTTTTTACCTCATCTTAAGTATATTTTTCTCTATCTTACTTGCTTTTTATACTTGTGGGTAAAAGTGAGATTTGAATCCCATAGAACACTGTTGGCATACCATCAAAAGCCGCCTCAGACCTCTGATGTATAAATGTACAGACTTACAACTTTTGGTTGGTAATACCATAATGGAAATTTATCATTCATTTTAGAAAATACTATACTTCATTTCCCCTTGGGCAAATTACTCCTTTATTTGCCTGTTTTGCATTGATTGCTGTTGGAAGTACTCCTGAGATTGGTATGACTCTGCTGTCTAGTGCAAGCTCGCCCATAATTATATAAGACTGAACTTTTTCAACTGGTATCACATTCATTACAACAAGTAATCCAACAGCAATAGCTAAGTCATAATGACTACCTTCTTTAAGCAAATCCGCAGGGGGAAAGATTAACCGTAATCCTTTTTGGAGGTAACAGAAGATTAATTGAATTTAACGCTGCTCTGATACGCTCTCTGGATTCTGCAACAGTTTTATCCGGCAAGTCCAACAATATTAAAAGCTGGAATACCATTTGCCATGTGAATTTGTGCATTAACATTTACTGTGCTGGTTCCCTGAAGTGCAACGGTATTTATATTTGCAATCATACTATATTATATAAAGTTATTAATATAATATATTGACAAAGTAACGAAGTAAACAGTAGCTGTTAAAAGTGGTTTAATTTAGCAAAAAAGTGTAGTACTCTATCACTTTGCTGATTATATATGTTTATAAGAATAATCGCTTTTCTTTTGCTATATTCAAGTTCAGTTTTCTGTAGTGATTGTAACTTTAACTTACCGTGTCGTGGGCTCAGTTGTGATTTGGATCTATCATATAGAAATTTAAGTAATATAAAGAAATTATTGAATAACAAAGATAAGTTCGTTGCACTTACGTTTGATGATGGACCTTCTTATAATAGAGCAGGAGATATTATTAATATTCTGGAGAGCAATAAAACAAAAGCGACATTTTTTGTGCTTGGTGAGCGTATAAATAAAAAAACATCTGAAATAGTAAAGAAAATCCATGAAGCAGGTCATGAGTTAGGCAATCACTCTTGGTCGCATAGGAAGTTGACATCACTTTCAAGTGAGGAGCAATTGCAAGAACTGGAAAAGACAAATGTGGCAATTAAAAATGTAACAGAACAGAATGTAAAATGGTTTCGTCCACCATATGGATGTCACAATGATAATTTGATCGAAAATACTAATCGATTAAATATGTATTCCATATTATGGACAGTCGATTCTCTGGATTGGCAAGGTGATAAATCAGAGATTTTGGTTGAAAGAGTTTTAAGCAATGTACATAATGGAGCGATTATATTGTTCCATGATCACGATAACAAATCAAATACAGTTGAAGCTTTACCTCAGATTATTGAAATACTAAAAAAATCGGGTTACAAACTTGTTACCTTAAGTGAGTGGGAAGAAAGGGTTTGTGATGTAGTGAAAGCTAGAAATGTGCCAATAAAAGGAGGATGAGTGCGTTCTAAAGGAATTCTATGTGGACAAAAAAACAAGGTCTTCAACCGCAGGGCATTCATATTAGGTGGTATTCAGCTTACTATTTCTGCTATTTTTAGTTATAGGTTGTATACTTTACAAGTACGAGATAGACAAAAATATGAAGTGCTATCCAATAATAACAGGATAAAAGTTGTTACTATTGTGCCTAAACGAGGCAGGATTTTGGATAGAAATAGCGTTGAACTCGCAGTAAACAAAATTTCGTATATTGTTTTATTTAATGGGCAAAAAACCTTTACTAGGGAAGTTGATTTGCAGATGTTATCAGAAATTAAACCTGATGCAATAAAATCATCAGATACAAAAATAACTGCTCTTTATAAACGTTATTACCCGTTTGGTTCGATATGTTCTCATATAATCGGATATACAAAAAGACAGCAAGACATAAATGAAGCAGGGGTTAGTGGAATTGAATATACATATGATCATGTATTAAAAGGCAAGACCGGAAAATCTGAGCAGGAAATAAATTCTAAGAAGCGTATCATGAGAGAGTTATCTAGCATACCGCAGCAAGACGGACAAGATATACAGCTGACAATTGATGTTGATTTACAGAAGAAAATTGCAGAGATATTTAAAGACCACCAAGGTTCCACAGTGGTAATTGATGTAAATAACGGAGAAATTTTAGCATTATATAATTCACCTTCTTACGATAATAATCTTTTCACTAGCAGATTATCAAATGAAACTTGGAAAAATTTAAACAATCCTTCATTACCGCTTGTAAACCGTGCATTATCATATCAAATTCCACCTGGTTCAATATTTAAAATAATAGATGCGCTTGCGGGTTTAAAAGATGGAATAATAACACCAGAAGAAAAGTTCTCGTGTAGGGGCTATATGAAAATAGGTGAACGAAAATTTCGTTGCCTAAAAAGCAAAGTCCATGGATATGTATCTTTAAACGAGGCAATGGCCTTCTCATGCAACACTTACTTTTATAATATAGGAAAAAAAATAAATGTAGATTCTCTACTAGAAATGGCTAGCAAATTTGGTATAGGAAGTGGACCATTAATTGGAATGTTTAAGGAAGAAGCTCCGGGATTGTTGCCTGATGTGGATTGGCGTGCACGCAAGCTATATTCAGAGTGGTATTTAGGTGATACCATTAACTTAGTTATAGGACAAGGGTATTTACTTACAACACCACTACAGCTTGCGGTTCTTGCAGCGAGGGTTGCAACAGGAAAGGAGGTAATTCCCCACATTGAGATGAGTAAACCACGGCAAGACTTTCTTGATATTGATGTGAATCATGAGCATCTTAGTGTGGTTCGAAAAGCTATGTTTGACGCGGTGAATTCTAACTATAGAAAAGGACTAGGCAGTATACAAATTGCTGGCAAAACCGGTACACCAGAGATAAACTCTAAAGGTGAAAGTCATAAATTGTTTATCGCTTATGGCCCCTACCATGATCCGCGCTATGCAATCTCAGTGTTTATAGAACATGGCAAAACTCCACGCCAAGATGTTGCAATTGCTAGTGAGATATTGCAATATATGCTTGAAAAATGAACTTATGAAATTGCCATATATGTTACTTGTAATTTATATATTCAAATCAGAGCTTTGAGGTTAAAAAAAAGAAACGAAAATTGCATAAACCTTTTCAATTTAGTGCTTTAATGTTTCTAACGCAGAGAAGGTACTATCTTTATTTTCTATGGAGGAAGCTAGACTATTTTGACTATCACCATCAATTGAAGTAATAGGGCGGATTAAAGCAATTTTTATAACTTCATCAATATTCTTAACAAAAATTACGTTGATCCCTTCTTTAATATTTGCGGGAATCTCCTCCATATCTTTCTCATTTTCACTTGGTATAATCACAGTTTTGATTGATCCTCTTAGCGCAGCAAGCAATTTTTCTCTCAAGCCCCCGATAGCCAAAACTCTACCGCGCAATGTTACTTCGCCTGTCATAGCAACACTTTTGTTAACTGATATATTTGTCATGAGAGAAACAATAGATGTACATACTGCACTGCCAGCAGAGGGGCCATCTTTTGGCACAGCACCTTCAGGTACATGCAAATGTATATCATTATTTTGAAATTTTTCGGGCTTTATACCGAAAAATAAACAATTTGATCGCACATAACTATACGCAGCTTTTATAGACTCTTGCATAACTTCTCCAAGCTTTCCTGTATATTTTATCTCCCCCTTACCAGGAATTAGGACTGACTCTATCATCAAAATATCACCACCTGTTTCAGTATAGGCAAGACCAGTTACTATCCCTACCAAACTCTCATTTTCTGCAATGCCAAAGGTATACTTACGTACCCCTAGATAATCTTGTAAATTACCAATCTCTATAGATATTTTCTTATTTTGATCAGTTAATATTGCTTTAACTGCTTTTCTCATGAGTTTTGCAAGTTCCCTTTCCATGCTTCGCACGCCGCTTTCACGTGTATATAAACGTATCAACTCGTATAATGCTTCATTGGTTATTTCCCATTCCTTCTGATGCAAACCATGCTCTTTTTTTAATTTTGGAATAAGGTGATGTGTAGCAATACTGATCTTCTCGTCTTCGGTATACCCAGATAATTGTATAATTTCCATCCTATCACGCAAAGGATGCGGTAAATTTAAGCTATTTGCTGTGGCTACAAACATTACACTTGAAAGATCAAACTCAACTTCCAAGTAATGATCTGTAAAATGTTTATTGTGCTCAGTATCCAAAACCTCAAGTAATGCAGATGCAGGATCACCACGCGAATCAGAACCCATCTTATCTATTTCATCAAGAAGGAAAAGCGGGTTGCATGAATTAGCTTTTTTCATGTGTTGAATGATTTTACCAGGCATTGAGCCAATATAAGTTTTCCTGTGTCCTCGTATTTCAGACTCATCACGTATACCACCAAGAGATATGCGAACAAAATCTCTTCCTACTGCTTTTGCCATAGACTTAGCTAAAGAAGTTTTACCAACACCAGGTGGTCCAACTAAGCAAAGTATAGGACCCTTTATCTCTTTTACTCTCTTTAATACTGCTAAAAATTCTATTATTCTATCTTTTACTTTCTCTATGCCATAATGATTTTCATCTAAGATTTTTTTAGCCGCATTTAAGTTAATTTTTGCATCTTTGTACTTTCTCCATGGCAAATCAAGCAACCAATGCAAGTAACTAGATATAACTGTTGCTTCAGGAGAAATGGGATTCATTTTCTTATATCTCTTTAAGTCAGTTATTGCTTTCTCTTTTGCTTCCTCAGAAAGCTTTGTTTCATTTATCTTTTTTTCAAATTCATTGAGTATATTCCCTTCATCTCCATTTTCAAACTCACCTAATTCTTTCTGTATAGCTTTTAATTGCTCATTAAGGTAGTAAACTCTTTGAGTACTTTCAACCTGTGATTTAATTGTCTTATACAAGCGGTTTTGTGCACTCAAAATACTTATTTCTCTCTCAATAAGAGCAAAAACTTTTTTTAAACGCTCTTTTGGGTTATAAACTTCAAGTATGTTTTGCTTGTCTGATACCTTTATATTTAAGTACGAAGCTATCATATCTACAATTTGATTAACCTCTTTAACTTGATCGATGGGGTCAATAATAATCTCGGGCCGATTTTTCTTGCTTAGTTTACACCAATTGTCAAATGCATCTATAACAGAACGCCTTAAAGCTTCTAAATCAATATTATCTTCATTTTCTCCATACTCATAATGACCATCTAATGCTACTCTGGCCTCTAACAAAGTGTGAGAGCTAATATATTCTATAACTCTTCCCCTTCTTACCCCATGAATCATGACTTTTACTGCATTGTCAGGCAGTTTTATTAATGGTTGTATAATGTTTGCTAACACACCTACTTCATAAAGATTCTCTGGCTCTGGATTATCAATAGAACCATCTTTTTGTGCTATGAGAAAAATCTCGTTTTGGTGACTACTGCTACTTATTGCATACTCTAGTGCATGAACAGATTTTTCTCTACCTACGAATAAAGGCAACATTATATTTGGAAAAATTACTACATCTCTTAGAGGTAATACTGGTAATACAGTAGAATTAAAGTTTACAGCACGTCCAATACTCATAATATATGCCTCAAATTAATCATTAACCGTTATAACACTACCCTTATTATTATGATTAATCGTCACTTTGCCTAATTCTACCATTTTCTTAGTAACCGTTATAGTGCTACCTTCAAAACCTCCGTTGCCGGATATATACATAACATCAAGCAAAAGTGACTCTAAGATAGCACGTAACATCCTTGCACCTGTTTTATAGCTTATAGCTTTTTTAGCAATAGCTGATATTGCTTCATCTGAAAACTCAAGATTTACTTTACTAAATGCAAGCAATGCTTTATATTGTTTTACTAGCGCATTTCTTGGCTCTGTCAACACATGTATTAAATCTTCGTGATCCAGCTCATCTAGAACAGCAGTTATTGGAACTCGTCCTACAAATTCGGGTATCAAGCCGAATTTGATTAAGTCCTCAGGTTGAGCATCGCGTAAAGCATTTTTTTTCTTTTGTGCTTTAGACTGACTTATATCTGCTCCAAAGCCAACTGATGTTCCCTTTTTTCTTGCCTCAATAATTTTATTTAGGCCTTCAAAAGCTCCTCCGCAAATAAATAGTATATTACTAGTATCTACTTGTATAAACTCTTGTTGCGGGTGTTTTCGCCCTCCTTGTGGCGGAACATAAGCAACTGTACCCTCCATAATCTTAAGCAGAGCTTGCTGGACCCCTTCACCTGAAACGTCACGGGTTATTGAAGTGCTTTCAGATTTTCTTGTAATCTTGTCTATTTCATCGATAAACACTATACCATGCTGTGCCTTTGCAACATCATAATTTGCAGCTTGTAATAGACGTGACAACACGCTTTCTACATCATCACCTACATAACCTGCCTCAGTCAAAGTTGTCGCATCGGCCATAGCAAATGGCACATCTGAAACTTTAGCAAGTGTTTTTGCTAGCAAAGTCTTACCAGAACCAGTAGGACCAATAAGCATTATATTTGATTTCTCAATTTCAATATCACTTATAGAATGAAGTTGCACCATGGATTGACAATGGTTATACATAGCCACAGATAAAACGTGTTGCGCATGTTCCTGACCTACAACATGCTTACTAAGAAAAATTTTTATATCTTCAGGTTTCTTTAGTAATAGCTTCATATCAGATATATGATCTGAATTAAAAGCTCTCTCTTTCTTTTGACTTATTGCTTTATGGGATAACTCTATGCATTCATTACAAATGAACACCTTTAAACCATCTGAAGAGTTAGTAATCAATTTATCTACTTCGTTTTGTGCCTTGTTACAAAAAGAACAGTAGTGTAAATCATTATTGTTATCCATTAAACTACCTTTTGTTTAACTTTAATATTTTCAATCTTCATATCTTTACGCTCAGCTATTACTCTGTCAATTAAGCCAGTTTTCATTGCTTCTTCAGGATCCATGAATTTATCTCTTTCCATCATTTCTTCAATTTTTTTTAGTGAATTTCCAGTATGTTTTTCATAAATTTGATTTAATTTTTTCTTAACTCGCAAAATTTCATTAGCATGTATTTCTATATCAGTTGCTTGCCCATGATAACCACCAGATGGCTGATGTATCATAATTCTTGAATGAGGTAGCGAGTAACGTTTACCCTCCGCACCAGCTGTAAGCAACAAAGAACCCATAGATGCAGCTTGACCTATACACAAAGTTGAAACGTCTGGATTTATATACTGCATTGTATCGTAGATCGACAAACCAGCAGTTACAACACCACCTGGTGAGTTAATATACATACAAATGTCTTTATCGGGATTTTCCGATTCTAAAAATAAAAGCTGTGCTACTATTACGCTGGCCATGTTGTCTTCAATAGGGCCAGTTACGAAAATTATTCTTTCTTTTACTAGCCTTGAATATATGTCATAAGCCCGCTCACCGCGACTAGTTTGTTCAACTACAATTGGTATAAGAGTCATACCTTTTCCTATCAAATATTATCAAATAATTCCTTTAATTCTTTCACAGAAACAATCTGTTCTTCTTTACTAGCTTTTTCTATCATATAATCCGTCACTTTATACTCAAGCGCTTGCCCTCTAACTAATTCCTGAAATTGTCCATCTGATTTAAAATGTTTAAATACCCTGTCAAATGATACATCTTTACTGACATATTGATTTACAATAACATTCATAATATCACTTTGAGTTAATGATATTTCATGTTCTTTACTGAACTCCATGAATAGCATTGCAAGCTTTACGCGTCTTTCAGCTTCTTTACACGAATCATCTTTAGCATTCAACTCTCTTTCCACTCTCTGCTGTTCCTGTTTTACTACTTCTATAGGCAAATCAAAACTATAACTAGCATCCAAACAATCAAATAGCTCTTTCTTAATTAAGAGATCTTCCATTTCTTTACACTGATTATCAATTACTTCTTTTACATGATCTATTAGCGAAGAATGATCTTCAAAACCAATTCTCCTAGCTATTTCATTATCACTTTGCAAATCTTTGGCAATCTGAATGTCATTAACTCGAACAGAAAAAGCAGCCTCCTGTCCCGCAAGGGAAATTACCTGGTAATCTTCAGGAAATCTCAACTTAAAGCTTTTTGTTTCCCCTTTTTTCATGCCAATTAATTGATCTTCAAAACCATTTATAAATGTTCCAGATCCTAAATTAACAGTAAAATTTTTGCCACTTCCACCTTGAAAGAGCTTATTTCTAATTCGCCCTTCAAAGTCAATTATCAGTTTATCCTCGTTTTTTGCTTGATAAGAAGCATCATCAACAGAGACAAAGTTAGGAAATTTTGTTTTTATAGAATCAATAAATTCTTTTATGTCTCCCTCTTTGATTTTTGCCTTAACTTTCTTTAAATTTATTTTATCAAGATCTATTACTGGCACTTTTGGCATCGATTCAAAAGATAATTTGTACAGAAAGTCACCTTTTTTATCCTTTTTATCAAGGTTTGGTAATGACATAATATCAACCTTAGGATGGATGTGAGACTTAACTTCGATTTTTTTCATTAAATCACTTGAGCAATAGTCAATCGTATCGTTTATCACATATTCCAAAGCTTCGTTTTTATAATTTGTAATAACAAGATCGTAAGGCATCTTTCCTGATCTAAATCCAGGCAATTTTGCATTCTTCGCTATTTCTTGTAATCTAGAGTTTATCTTTTGTTCTATATAATCACTACTAACTGTGATTTCATACTCATACTTTAGTTTATCTACACTAAGTTCCTTATAGGTATATATATTACTTAATGTATCTGCTTCGACTGCATTTTGAGGTATATTACTAGACATCACAACCTGTTATCAATATTTTATTTGTGTTTTAATAAAGCCATTTTACCAGAATTTAAGTTAAATACAATCCTTAAGAACAGGTTCTTATACAAACAAAAGTGTACTTAGTGATTATAAATTTTCTCTTAAAACCTGAGTTACATGACTTTAAGTGCGGATAGAGGGACTTGAACCCCCACGAGCAAGCTCACCAGGACCTAAACCTGGCACGTCTACCAATTCCGCCATATCCGCAAGAGCCCTTCATTAACTTATAGATAACCATTTCTGTCATCTTATGCAATTTAAAGATTAGATTTTAGTACCACAGACTGAACTTATAATACTGGTTAACTCCACTATGAATCTAAGCCTGAATTACTTTAACTAACACTATTAAGATAAGTACTGTCTTAGAAATATTCAAGGCTTATTCAATTTATAGTATTTACACAATAAAAAAAGCTTATTAATATCCTTTAATTAAGGCTCTAAACTCTGGAAATTAATAATGAGATTAATAGCAAGCTTCTTGCTCACAATTTTTCTGATTACACAGAGTGGCTGTACGACTCTTGTAAGTGGTATAGTGGTAACAGCAACTGCAGCGGCTACAGCAATAACAATGCAAGATAAATCCTTGGGAAACATTATTGATGATACAACTATAGTAATAAGAATCAATAAGGGACTCTTAAAACACGGACTGTTCTCATCTATAAAAGTTAAAGTGAGTGAAGGAAGAGTATTACTCATTGGAAATGTTGATAATCATGAAAAGCAACTCACAGCAGAGAAAATAGCTTGGCAGCAAAAAGAGATTAAAGAAGTGATAAATGAAATAAGAGTCACACCAATTAAAATGGCTTCTATGCTAGATGTTACTGTAGATGGTATGATAACAGCAGAGATAAGCACAAGGCTTTTGGGAAAAAGAAATATTAAATCAATTAATTATAGCGTTAATACAGTTGATAGAGTCGTTTATTTGATGGGCATAGCTCAAAATAAGGCAGAATTAAAAGCTGTAATAGCAATTGCAAGAAAAGTAAAAGGAGTAAAGCAAGTTGTAAGTTATGTGAGATATAGACATAGCAAATTGCGCCATTGATGAAAATTTACTTGAGTGTTAGTATCATGTAGCTAAGCCATAAAGCTACTTTACAAATTTCGTCAGTTCACTCTTATGGTATGTATAACAATGCTACAAAAAATAATATCATAGAATTCAATAGAATAATTTCTAGAAAATCTCTACATACTAAAAAAAGTAAAATGCTATTTAAATAAGCTTAAGAATAAATAGCAAACATCTATATCTTGTGCGATATGGCGTTTTATTCCTGAGATTTTTTTACCAGCGTCATAGCCTTTTTCTTCATCAGTGTCTGCGTTCTTTACACTCTTGACGCTAATTCTGGATTAAAAAGAGAATAGAAAAGTCAGGAGAGTAGGGTAAACTCAACAAATAGAAAAAAATAGATGAGGTTACCCATGGAAGATATAACAAAACTGTTTTGTCTGGTCGATGATTTTTGCAGAGATATAGAGAAAAATTTTGCAGATAAACTACTGCCAAACGGTAAAAACCCACAAGAGTGCCAGAAATTACACACTCGGAAATTATCACAATAATCCTCCTGTATCAGCAATCTCCCTGTGAAAATTTTAAGGCTTTCTACCTGCATTACCTAACATTGCTCTACAAATCAGAGTTTTCGAAGTTGCCTTCATACACTAGGTTTGTTGCTCTAAAGCCCAGGGTTTTGTGGCATTTAGCCATGCTATTACAGTGCCTTTGCGGATGGTCAGAACTTACTGGAATCTCATACATAGATACAACTCCTATTGCAGTTTGCCATGCAAAAAGAATATCAAGAAATAAGGTTTTTGCTGGAATTGCAAAATTAAGCAAGAGTACATATGGCTGGTTTTTCGGCTTTAAACTACATTTGATAATTAACGAGAAAGGTGAAATTCAAGCTTTTACGCTTACAAGAGGTAATGTTGACGATAGAGAGCCTGTAGCAAACCTAACTAAGAAATTAACCGGTCTTTTGTTTGGTGATAAAGGCTATATTAAAAAAGAGCTTTTCCAAGAGTTGTTTAACCGCGGTTTGAAACTTGTTACCAAGGTGAAAAAGGGGATGAAAAACGCATTAATTTCACTACATGAAAAGATTTTGCTGAGAAAAAGGTCGATCATTGAGACGATTTTTGGCTACCTCAAAAATAGACTTGAAAGTGAACATACTCGCCATAGATCTCCCGTTAATTTCTTGGTTCACATCTTTTCTACTCTCATTTCCTATTCCTTGAAATCCAAAAAGCCTTCCATTTCCTATACTTTCTTCCTTCCTTAATCCAGAATTAGCGTTATTATAAGGATTATTTTCTGCATATTCTTTGATAGCTATCACAGTATATTACTTCTTCCATATCTATATTAATTCGACCACAGCAAGTGATAATTTCTTAATATTAAAACCAATATGCGCTTTAGCATATAATTATCAGTAGCTTTCAAAGCAATTGGGCTGAGATTATTAGAGTAGTAATGTTTATTTTTATATTGACTATTGAGGTTTATTATTTTATAACTAAGACTTAGTTATTTTCAGAGTTTTAAATTTACAGTATATGCCTACGATAAATCAATTGATATGTAAGGGTAGATCAGGGTTAACTCGCAAGAAGAAGGTGCCAGCTTTGGGAAAATGCAATCCTCAAAGAAGGGGTGTTTGCACTAAGGTATATACTACAACTCCTAGAAAGCCTAATTCAGCACTACGTAAGGTAGCTAGAGTAAAGATTAGTGGATACGGTGAAGTGACGGCTTATATACCTGGCGAAGGTCATAATTTACAAGAGCATTCCGTTGTTTTAATACGTGGTGGGCGAGTTAAGGATTTGCCGGGTGTGCGTTATCACATAATAAGAGGTGCTCTTGATCTACGTGGTGTGCAAAATCGAAAGAAAGCCCGTTCAAAATATGGTGTAAAGAAATCTGGTTAAAATTTATGGCACGTCGTAATAAAGCAAAAAAAAGAACAAGCCCTGACTCTCGTTATGGTAGTGTCTTGCTTATGCGTTTTATTAATATAATTATGAAATGTGGTAAAAAGTCTATTGCAGAAAAGATTGCTTATAGTGCTTTGTCCTTAGCTGAAAAGAAAATAGGCAAAGATGCCTTATCAATTTTTGAAACAGCAGTAGAAAATGTTACCCCTTCTATAGAAGTACGCTCTCGGCGTATTGGTGGTGCAACTTATCAAGTCCCTGTTGAAATTCGTCAAGATAGAGCAATTTCTTTGGCATTAAGGTGGATTGCTAGAGCAACTTCTGCTGCTCGCAAAAAGAGTGGTAGAACTACTGTTTATTGTTTGCAGTCTGAAATATTAGATGCTTATAATAAATGTGGTGGTGCATTTAAGATGTGTGAAGAAAAGTATAAAATGGCTGAAGCTAATAAAGCATTTTCTCATCTTCGTTTTTAATATTAGCTGATTGATTGTGGTATGGAAGTTTTAATATCTAGGTATAGAAATATAGGAATAATGGCTCATATAGATGCTGGCAAGACCACCACAACAGAGCGTATTTTATTTTATACTGGTAAACAAAATAGGATTGGTGAAGTGCACGATGGTGCGGCTTCTATGGATTGGATGGAACAAGAGAAGGAGCGTGGCATTACAATTACCTCTGCTGCAACAACATGTTTTTGGAATGATCATAGGATTAATATAATAGATACTCCTGGTCATGTTGATTTCACTATTGAGGTTGAGAGATCTTTGAGGGTTTTGGATGGTGCAGTTGCTGTATTTGATGGAGTTGCTGGAGTTGAGCCTCAGTCTGAAACGGTTTGGCGTCAAGCTGATAAATATACCGTTCCTCGTATCTGCTTTGTTAATAAAATGGATAGAATAGGGGCAAATTTTTATCGATGTATCGATATGATAAAAACGAAGCTTGGCGCGTCACCTTTAGTTATTCAGTTGCCAATAGGAAGTGAGAAATATTTTAAAGGCATAATCGATCTTATTTCTATGAAAGCTATTATATGGCAAGAAGAAACATTAGGCGCTAAATTTTCTTATGAAGATATTCCTTCTGATTTGCTTGATAAGGCTCAAGAGTATCGAAATCTTTTATTAGATGCTGCAGCTGAAATGGATGACGAGGCGATAAATACTTACTTTGAATCTAACGATCTGCCAATTGATTTATTGAAAAAGTGCGTGAGAAGAGGGACCATTAAAGGAAAATTTGTCCCTGTATTATGTGGGTCAGCTTTTAAAAACAAAGGCGTGCAATCACTTTTAGATGGTGTGGTTGATTTTTTACCCTCTCCTATTGATGTTGATGTAATTATTGGAACTGATCCTAAAGATTCAGAAAAGAAAATTGAGATCAAACCTTCAGAAAAAGAGAAATTCGTTGCTCTTGCGTTTAAAGTGATGACGGATAAATTTGTAGGTAGCTTGACGTTTATTCGTATTTATTCCGGTAAGTTAAAATCTAAATCTGCTGTGTTAAATGCTGGAAAGAATGAGACTGAAGGAATTGGTAGAATGTTGCTTATGCATGCAAATAACAGAGAAGATATAAACGAAGCTAAAGTTGGTGATATAGTTGCCTTAGTTGGATTAAAGAAAACAATTACTGGTGATACTTTATGTTCATCTGATTTTCCTATACTATTAGAGCGTATGGAATTTCCTGATCCTGTTATTGAAACTGCTATAGAACCGAAAACTACCTCAGATCAGGAAAAATTAGGTGTTGCTTTGAATAGATTGGTTGCAGAAGATCCTTCTTTAAGGATGTCAGTAAATGCGGAGAGTGGGCAGACTATATTGAAAGGTATGGGTGAGCTGCATCTTGAGATTATTATTGATAGAATGAAGCGCGAGTTTAATGTTGAAGCTAACGTTGGTGCGCCTCAAGTTGCATATCGTGAAACTATCACTAAATCTGTTGAAATTGATTACACTCATAAAAAACAATCAGGTGGTGCTGGTCAGTTTGCTAAAGTTAAAATAAAATTCGAACCTCTTGAGCCTGGTTTTGGCTTTCAGTTTGAAAGTAAAATTGTAGGCGGTGCTATTCCAAAAGAGTATATACCTGGAGTGCAAAATGGCTTAGAGTTGATAAAAGAAGGTGGTATAATTTCTGGCTTTCCATTGATTGATTTTAAGGCTACTCTTCTTGATGGTGCTTTTCATGATGTTGATTCTAGTCCTTTGGCTTTTGAACTTGCTGCTAAAGGTGCTTTTAAGGAAATGGCAAATAAAGCTGGTCCAAAAATGCTAGAACCTATAATGAAAGTGGAAATCATTACTCCTGAAGAATATATGGGTGATGTTATGGGTGATATAAATAGTAGAAGAGGCAGTGTTGTTGATATGCTGGATTTAGGTAATAATAGCAAAATAATTACTGCTTCGGTTCCTCTTGCAAATATGTTTGGTTATATAAATGTTTTGCGTTCTATATCTCAGGGAAGAGCTCAGTATAGCATGCATTTTTCTTGTTATGAACAAGTGCCACAATATGTGGTTGATGAGTTAAAGTATAATTAAAGGTTAGTAATTATGACAGCGATAGTAGAAGCATTTGGAAAGCCGCATGTAAACGTGGGAACGATAGGACATGTGGATCATGGGAAGACAACGTTAACAGCGGCGATAACAAAGCATTATGGTAACTTTGTAGCATATGATCAAATAGATAAAGCGCCAGAAGAAAGAAAGAGAGGGATAACAATAGCAACAGCGCATGTTGAATATCAAACAGAAAAGAGACACTATGCACACGTTGATTGCCCTGGACATGCTGATTATGTAAAGAATATGATAGTAGGTGCAGCACAGATGGATGCAGCGATATTGGTAGTGTCAGGGGTTGATGGGCCGATGCCACAAACGAGAGAGCATATATTGCTGGCAAAACAGGTGGGTGTTGGATATATCGTGGTGTATATAAATAAAGCTGATGTTGCTGATGCTGATATGATAGATTTGGTAGAAATGGAAGTGAGAGAGTTGCTGAGTAAGTATGGATTTCCAGGTGATGAAGTGCCTATGATAGTTGGGTCTGCGTTAAAAGCATTAGAGGATGATAGTAGTGAGTATGGAAAGAAATCGATAGATAAATTGATGGAGAAGTTAGATGAGTATGTGGCAGTGCCTCCAAGGCCTATAGATTTGCCGTTTTTGTTGCCAATAGAAGATGTATTTTCAATATCGGGCCGAGGGACGGTAGTAACAGGAAGAATAGAGAAGGGGGAGATAAAGACAGGGGATGAGATAGAGATAATAGGTCTGAAAGCGACGCAAAAGACGATATGTACTGGTGTTGAGATGTTTAAGAAGTTGCTAGATAAGGGAAGTGCAGGACTCAATGTAGGAATACTACTAAGAGGAACAAAGAGAGAAGAAGTGGAGAGAGGGCAAGTATTGGCAAAACCAGGGACAATAACCCCGCATAAGAAATTTAATGCGGAGGTATATATATTGAAGAAAGAAGAAGGAGGAAGGCATACACCATTTTTTGGAAATTATCAGCCGCAGTTTTATTTAAGGACAACGGATGTAACTGGGAGCATAAAATTGCTAGATGGAAAGGAGATGGTAATGCCAGGGGACAATGTAAGTATAGAAGTGGAGTTGCAAGTACCAATAGCAATGGATAAAGGATTACGTTTTGCGATAAGAGAAGGTGGTAGAACTGTTGGTTCTGGCGTTGTTTCGGAAATTTTAGAGTAAATTTTGAATTATAGGAGTGTAGCTCAATTGGTAGAGCGCTGGTCTCCAAAACCAGAGGTTGTAGGTTCAATTCCTATCGCTCCTGCATTAATATTATGGTAGAAATGTTAAAAAACCTGTATGTTTTTTTTTGCGATATAAAGCAAGAAATAAGGAGAATTGCTTGGATAAAAAAACAGCAGGTATTGTCATCTTTGTTTATTGTAATAACTGTTATATTATGCTTTTCGATTTTCTTTTGCTTCGTAGATTTTATGTCTCTTTACGTAATTAAGACTTTATTTGGAATTATTTATGGAATATAAGTATAAATGGTATATCATTAAAGTCGATTACGGGTATGAGAAGGATATATGCGAGTTGGTAACCAATACTGTTTACTTTAAGGAGGTGTTTATTCCTTATCAGACAGTATGTGATGTAAAATCTGATATAAAAGAGTTATGTGAAGTATATATATGTATGCATCTGTGTGATGAAAGCAAAAATATTTTGAATCAAATGACTGGGTTTTGTGGTGATGAGTCTGGTCATTTTGAGATGATTTCAGATGATGAGGTAATTTTAAAACGTAAGGAATTTAATAGATATAAGTGGTACATTTTAAGAGTTGCCTCTAATTATGAAGAGAAAGTGCGCCAATATATATTAGAAAATTCTATGAGATTGAATATTAATAATTATTTTAATAGGGTTTTTATTCCTTGTGAAGAATTAAGTGAGATGGATTTAAAATCTAAAAAAAATGCTAAACGAAGGAAGTCCTTTCCTGGTTATGTCTTTTTATACATGAATTTATGCGATGAGGTATTAAATTTTATTAATAATATACCAAAATCTCTTAAGGTTTATGGATTTTTGAAAAATGGTAATGTTCCAAAGGTGATTGAGGATAATGAGATTCGCTCAATGTGTAGTGCGCTTTACAATGCTCAAGAAACGAAAAAGTTGAGTTATGGTTATGAGAAAGGTGAAAAAGTAAAAATTAATGATGGTCTTTTTCAAAATTTTACTGGTAAGGTAGATATGGTAAATGATGAGAAAAAAATTATTAATATTGAAGTATCAATCTTAGGTAAGCCGACAATAATAGAGCTTGATTTGGCTCAAGTAGAGAAAATAGAGGATTAATTATGAGTAATGTAGTTGCTAAGATTAACTTGCTTATGGAAGCTGGAAAAGCAGTTCCAGGACCGAAAATTGCTTCAGTACTTGGCCCGCGTGGTATACCTGTTCCTAAATTTTGTGAAGCTTTTAATAAAGCTACTAGCGCTGCTAACGCTAGTTATAAAGTAGGTGATTTAGTAACAGTGAGAATTTCCATAAAGGATGATCGCTCTCATGATTTTACTGTCAGCGGTCCGCCTGTGGCTTATTTGCTTAAGCAGGAAGCTAAATTAAGTAAAGCTTCTGGTAATTCTGGTAAAGAATTAGTGGCTAAATTATCTATGTCTGCTATCATTAAAGTGGCAAAGTGTAAGATGGTTGATATGAAAGTGGATAATGAAGATTCAGCAGTAAAGATGGTTATAGGCACTGCAAAATCTATGGGTATAGAAGTTGTGGAAGGTTAGGTAAATGAGTACATATAATGATAATTCTAAGCAATGTTTGGAGAAGGTTGTTGAGTCTGCTTCAGCAAAATTTAATGAATCAGTTGATATCGCAGTCAATTTAGGTGTAGATTCGCGTAAATCTGAAGAGCAGGTGCGTGGTACAGTAGTTTTGCCTAAAGGTATCGGAAAGAATATTAAAGTAGCTGTTTTTGCTCAAGATAAACATTTATTAGAAGCTGAAAAAGCTGGTGCTGATATTACAGGAGGAGAAGATTTAATTGAAGAGATAAAAAAAGGTAGAAAGTTGAATGTTGATTGGTGCATCACTACTCCTGATTTCATGGCAAAAATCACTCCTATTGCAAAAGTATTGGGTGCTAAAGGGCTGATGCCTAACCCTAAATTTGGTACTGTGACTTCTAACATTGCGGAAGCTACTAAAACCATTAAGTCTGGTCAAATAAAATTCAGGACGGATAAAAATGGGGTTATTCATGGTAAATTAGGAAGTATTAAATTTGATGTTGATGATTTGCTGGAAAATTTAAAAGCCTTTCTTAAAGTAATTAGAGACAATAAACCTGCTTCTGTGAAAGGAGTTTACTTTAAAAGCGTTTTTTTAAATTCAACTATGGGTAAAGCTCATAAAATAAACAAAGTAGAAGATATAATTTAAGGGAGCGAAATTGTGAAGCGTAAAGATAAGGATGAATTTATACAAAACATAATGAATGTGTTTGTAAATAATGATTTCTTAATATTGGTAAATTTCAAGTCTATGAATGTTAGCAATTCATTAATTCTTAGGAATAGTCTAAAATCTGTAATGGGTGGGATGTTAGTAGTTAAAAATACTCTAGCTTGCTTGGCTTTGGAAAGGACTGGTAAATTTTCTTATTTATCAGGTAAATTTTCTGGTTCCGTTGCTATTATATATTCTAGTGCTATAGTAGAAGCTGCAAAGTTAATAGTTGATTTTATTAATGCTAACAAAGAAAAAATGTCTGTGATTTGTGCGGCTCATATAAATGAATTGTTAACAGTGGAAGATGTTAACAAATTGGCTAAGCTTCCCTCTCTGGATGAATTGCGTGTTAAAATTATGCGTTTAATATCTTATGATATTCCTGCTCGGTTAGCATTGTCTATTAATTCATCTTCTATGAGGCTTATGAGAGTTTTGGATTACTATAGTTCTAAAAAATAAATTTGTTGTTAAATAAGGTGGTCAGTATGAATAATGTAACAAGTGATTTGGTTGATAAAATATTATCTTTAAATCTATTAGAAGCTTCTGAACTTGTAAAAGTTCTAGAAGAGAAAATAGGGTTGCCTAGTGGTTCTTTTCTTGGTGGAGCTGTTGGTGCTGGGGTACCTATTAGTGATAATGCTAATGCTCCTGTTGCTCAAGAAAAAGCTGAATATAAAGTTGTAATCAAAGAGATTGATGCAAGCAAAAAAATAGGAGTGATTAAAGCTATTAGAGAAGTTAATTCTACATTGAATTTAAAAGAAGCGAAAGAATTAGTTGAGTCTTTACCCAAAGATTTGACTGCTAATGTTTCTAAAGACGAAGCAGAAAAAATAAAGCAAAAACTTATTGAAGCAGGAGCAACTAAAGTTGAGCTTGAATAAAATGTTAGTATATTAATTTTATGTTGATATAGCTCTTTTAATTAGTGAAGGTATTTTAATGGTTGATTCTTCTTATATGTGTGCTTCTAGTGCTTTTGTTCCTAGAGTTTCTTATTCCAGGTCGATTGATTTAAAAGATTCTTTGTTGGATTTGGTTAAAGTCCAAAAGGGGTCATATAATTCCTTTACTCCTAATAATGAGAGTAATGAAAGACTTGAAGCTATCTTTCATACAATTTTTCCAATATCTGATCCTTTGCATAGGGCTACTATCGAATTTTTGAATTGTAGGGTAGATGATCTTAAGTATAGTGAATCTGAATGTATAAAACGTGGTATAACTTTTTCTGCTCAGGTTATTGCTTCTATACGTCTTGTTATTATGCAGGATGGTGTTTCTCTTGAAAAATATCAAGAGATTAAAGAAGATGATGATCATTCTAAGCTTGCAACTGTTATAAAATCTGCTGAAGAGCAGGAGGTTCGCTTTTGTGAACTGCCTATGATGACTGATAAAGGTACTTTCATCATCAATGGCGTAGAGAAAGTTATCGTTTCACAAATGCATAGATCTCCTGGAGTGTTTTTTGATAGTGATAAGGGAAAAACTTACAATTCTGGCAAATTGATCTATTCTGCTAGAGTTATTCCTTATAGAGGTTCTTGGCTTGATATTGAGTTTGATGTTAAAGATCATTTGTATTTTCGTATTGATAGAAAGAGAAAGTTGCCAATATCAGTTTTATTAAAGGCTTTGGGCTTATCAAATAATGACATACTTAATAAATTTTATGAAAAAATAGAGTATATAAAACATAAAAGTGGCTGGAGAGTGCCTTTTTCCCCTGATAAATTCAAGGGAGTGAGGCTTCCTTTTGATTTAAAGAATGTTGAAGGCAATGTGTTACTTAAAGCTAATGTTCGTATTACTTCAAAATTAGCTAAAAATCTATATGATAACGGATTGAAAGAGTATCTAATTCCTTATGATTCTATATGTGGTTTATTTCTTGCAGAAGATTTAATAGATAGTGCTAGTTCTACAAAAGTCTTATCTGCTGGTGAATCTATAAAATTAGAGGATATAAAAAAGCTTGAATTATTATCTATAGATAAAATATCAGTGTTGAACATAGATAATGTTTCTGTTGGACCTTACATATTAAACACACTTTTCTTAGATGAAAACATGTCTTATGAGAACGCTCTATATGAAATATATAAGGTTTTGCGTCCTGGTGAAGTTCCTGTTTTAAAGATAGTAGAGGAGTTTTTTCGTAATCTTTTCTTCAGTTCGGAATATTATGATTTGTCTAACATTGGTAGATTAAAACTTAACTCTTGCCTTGGGTTAAATTATGAGGAAAATTTAACTACTTTAACACATGAAGACATTATTGAAATTATAAGAAAAATAGTATTGTTACGTGATGGTCAAGGATCTGTAGATGATATTGATCATTTAGCAAATAGAAGAGTCCGTTCAGTTGGAGAGTTTATAGAAAATCAATTTAGAACTGGATTATTAAAATTGGGACGGGCAGTAGTTGATTCTATGTCTACTTCTAGTTTAGATAAAGTCTCTCCATCTGATTTTATAAATCCAAAAGTGTTAACCAATGTCTTAAGAGATTTTTTCAACTCTTCCCAATTATCTCAATTTATGGATCAGACTAATCCACTATCTGAAATAACACATAAAAGAAGGTTGTCAGCGTTAGGTCCTGGTGGTTTAACAAGAGAGAGGGCGGGATTTGAAGTGCGTGATGTTCATCCAACTCATTACGGAAGAATTTGCCCTATTGAAACTCCTGAGGGGCAGAATATAGGCTTAATTAATAGCTTAGCTATATACGCTCGTATTAATAAATATGGGTTCATTGAAAGTCCTTATAGGAAAGTAGTTAATAAGGTTGTTACTGATCAAATTGAGTATCTGTCTGCTATAGATGAAGGTTTATATTATATAGCCGATACCAGCGCAAAGCTTGATGAGAACAACTGCTTTGTTGATGATATGTTATACTGTAGGTATGCTGGTACCTTTGTAATGGTAAATAGTAATCAAGTAAGTTACATTGATTTATCTCCTAAGCAGGTAATATCGGTTGCTGCTTCTTTAATTCCATTTTTAGAAAATGATGATGCTAATAGAGCGTTAATGGGTTCAAATATGCAGCGTCAAGCTGTACCTTTATTGAAGCCTACTGCTCCTTTGGTTGCTACTGGCATGGAATCTTTCGTAGCTTCTGGCTCTGGTGCTGTAGTTTTAGCAAAACGTGGTGGCATAGTTGACAGCTCAGATAGTAACTCTATAGTTATACGTGCTTTTGACAAAGGAGGAATTAACTACTTGGATGTAGATATTTATCATCTAAGAAAATTTCAGCGTTCTAACCATAATACTTGTATTAACCAGAAACCACTGGTGCATGTAGGTGATTGTGTTAAGGAAGGTGATGTGATAGCTGATGGTCCTGCTGTTAATAACGGTGAATTGGCACTTGGCCAAAACTTGCTAGTCGCTTTTATGTCTTGGCAAGGTTATAATTTTGAAGACTCAATCATTATTTCTAGTGAAGTTGTTAAAAAAGATCTATTTACTTCTATTCATATAGAAGAATTTGAATGTGTTGTACATGACACTCCTTTAGGGTCGGAAAAAATAACTCGTGCCATACCCGGTGTTAATGAAGAAAATCTTTATCACTTGGATGATAGTGGTATAGTAAAGGTTGGTACAAGAGTTGGTCCAGGTTATATTTTGGTGGGGAAAGTTACACCTAAGCATTCTCTTTCATTGCCTCCTGAGACAAAATTGTTAATGACAATTTTTGGTGAAAAGTCATTTGATTGTGTGGATTCCTCTTTATATACATCTCCAGATATTGAAGGGATAGTGATTGATGTGCAGGTCTTTACACGCAGAGGGGAAGAAGAAAACGAAAGGGCGTTTCTTATTAAACAAAAAGAGGCAAACGACTTTGAGAAAGAACGAGACCATATAATCAATGTTATTAATCAATATTTCTATGATGAATTAAGAAAAATTCTTATTAATTCTGGCTCTCAAGATCGAGAAAGTATTAATTTTATTGAACGTGAGGGATGGTGGGATATAGGATTGAAAAACCAATCTATTTCTAAGCAAGTTGAGAGCTTAAAAAAAGATTTTGATGAAAAAGTATCACATGCGATAGCAAACTTTAAGCGAAAAGTAGAAAAATTGCATGAAGGCTATGATCTGCCTCAAGGTGTGTCGATGTCAGTAAAAGTTTTTATTGCTGTAAAACATAGTTTGCAGCCAGGGGATAAAATGGCTGGTAGACATGGAAATAAAGGTGTGATTTCTCGAGTTGTTCCAGTAGAAGATATGCCTTATTTAGAAGATGGTACTCCTATTGATATTATTCTTAACCCTCTTGGCGTTCCTTCGCGAATGAATGTAGGTCAAATATTGGAAACGCATGTAGGTTGGGCTTGTAAAAAATTAGGAGAAAAAGTAGGCAATATTCTTGATGAGATCAATAAAATCAAACGTGCTTTTTGTGAGGCAATTAGATCTCTCAGTGATGATGATTTTGAAAAATTTGCAGCATTATATCTTGATAATAAAAAATTTGAGTATATTAATGATGATGAAATAACGGCTTCTATTTTAGATACGCCTAATAAGGATGAATTAAATAATGAATTGACTACATTAGTAGAGAATTATTTCAACTCTTGTAAAGATGCACACAGTGGTTTACGTCACTTCCTGATTGAGGTTTATAGTTGTGGCAGTAATTTATCTATTTGTAATAACATTCGCGATATTAATGATAATCACCTCATTGAATTTGCGTATAAGTTGCGTGATGGCATTCCTGTTACTGCACCTGTATTTGAAGGTCCAAAAGATGAACAAATAGTAAAGCTATTTGAACTTGCTGGATTGGATAACTCTGGGCAAGTTGTATTATATGATGGTTGCTCGGGTGAGAAGTTTGATCGCAAAGTTACAGTTGGTTACATGTACATGCTTAAGTTGCATCACTTAGTAGATGGTAAAATTCATGCGCGTTCAGTAGGACCTTATAGCTTAGTTACTCAACAACCTCTTGGAGGAAAGTCTCATTTTGGTGGTCAGCGTTTTGGTGAAATGGAATGTTGGGCATTGCAAGCCTACGGTGCTGCTTACACTTTGCAGGAAATGTTAACTGTGAAGTCTGATGACATTGATGGCAGGGTTAAGATTTATGAATCGGTAATAAAAGGTGACAGTAACTTTGAATGTGGAATTCCTGAATCCTTTAATGTCATGATAAAAGAGTTGCGTTCCTTGTGTTTTAATGTGGATTTGAAGCAAAATGACATAGTAATTGAAGATATATCTCACACTAATATCGCACAATCTTTTAATGAGGTTAGCATTTCCATTGCTAGCCCTGAAAGTATTAAACGTATGTCTTATGGAGAGATAACAGATGTTTCAACTGCAAACTACCGTACATTCAAAGTTGAGAAAGGTGGATTATTTTGTCCTAAAATTTTTGGTCCTGTCAATGATGATGAATGTTTATGTGGAAAGTACAAAAAAAGAAGACATAGGGGCCGTATATGCGAAAAATGTGGAGTAGAAGTTACATCTTCTAAAGTAAGAAGAGAAAGAATGGGTCATATAGAGCTTGCATCTCCTGTTGCTCATATATGGTTTTTGAAGTCACTTCCTTCAAGAATTGGAGCATTATTAGATATGTCTCTTAGAGATATCGAAAGTATTTTATATAGTGATAATTATGTTGTAATAGATCCTCTTGTTTCCTCTTTTGAAAAAGGTGAAATTATTAGTGAGAAAGCTTATAATGAAGCTAAAGATAGCTATGGGGTCGATAGCTTTATAGCTATGCAAGGTGTTGAAGCTATAAGAGAATTGCTAATACGCCTTGATTTACATGAAATTAGGAAGAATTTAAGACAGGAGTTAGAGTCTGTTGCTTCTGAAATGAGAAGAAAGAAAATTATAAAGAGATTACGTATTGTTGAAAATTTTATCAAGTCTGGAAACAGACCTGAGTGGATGATACTTACAGCTATACCTATTTTACCACCTGACTTGCGTCCCTTGGTATCGCTTGAAAGTGGTCGACCTGCAGTTTCTGATTTAAATCATCATTATAGAACTATTATTAATAGAAATAATAGATTGAGAAAATTGTTAAGTTTGAATCCTCCTGAGATTATGATTCGTAATGAGAAAAGAATGTTACAAGAGGCAGTTGATTCTCTTTTTGATAATAGTCGTCGTAATGCTCTGGTAAATAAAGCTGGCGTTACTGGATATAAAAAGTCCATTAGCGATATGCTGAAAGGAAAGCAAGGTCGTTTTCGTCAGAATCTTTTAGGAAAAAGGGTAGATTATTCTGGACGTTCTGTAATAGTTGTTGGTCCAACTTTAAAACTAAATCAGTGTGGATTACCGAAAAGAATGGCTCTTGAGTTATTCAAGCCTTTTGTTTACTCAAGGCTTAAAATATATGGAATGGCTCCAACTATTAAATTTGCTAGTAAGTTAATAAGAGCAGAAAAGCCAGAAGTCTGGGATATGCTTGAAGAAGTAATAAAAGAGCATCCTGTTTTGCTAAATAGAGCGCCTACGCTACACAGGCTTGGTATTCAGGCTTTTGAGCCAGTCCTTATTGAAGGTAAAGCAATACAGCTTCATCCACTTGTTTGTACAGCATTTAACGCTGACTTTGATGGTGATCAAATGGCAGTACATGTGCCAATTTCATTGGAAGCTCAACTTGAAGCTAGAGTGTTGATGATGTCAATTAATAACGTTTTAAGTCCTTCTAATGGAAGACCGATTATAGTTCCTAGTAAAGATATAGTGCTTGGTATATACTACCTAACTTTACAGCAACTTAAGAAGGATGATCTACCACTTTTTTGTGCTTTTTGTGAAGTTGAGCATTCCTTAAACAACGGTACTCTGCATATTCATTCTCATATAAAGTACAAAATGGAACACATCAATAGCGATGGAAACATTCAGTATAAAACTATTTGTACAACTCCTGGACGTTTAATATTATGGCAGATTTTTCCTAAACATGAGAATCTAAGCTTCGATTTAATAAATCAGGTATTAACAGTTAAGGAAATAACTAGTATTGTTGATTTGGTATATCGTAGCTGCGGTCAAAGTGCTACAGTGGTATTTTCTGATAAATTGATGACACTTGGCTTCGAGTATGCTACATTTTCTGGTACTTCTTTTAGTCGTTGCGATATGGTCATACCTGAAACTAAAGCTACACACGTTGATTATACAAGGGGTGAAATTAAGAAATTTTCTGCACAGTATCAAGACGGACTAATCACTAAAAGTGAGAGGTATAATAAAGTTATAGATGAGTGGTCTAAGTGCACAGATATAATAGCGAATGATATGTTAAAAGCGATATCTCTGTATGATGAAAATAGTAAGTACAATTCAATATATATGATGGTTAGCTCCGGTGCAAGAGGTTCTACTTCCCAGATGAAGCAGTTAGCAGGAATGCGAGGGTTAATGACCAAACCTTCTGGTGAAATTATAGAAACACCTATAATTTCTAATTTTCGCGAAGGATTAAATGTATTTGAATACTTTAATTCTACTCACGGTGCGCGTAAAGGTTTAGCTGATACTGCACTTAAAACTGCAAACTCTGGATACTTAACTCGTCGCTTGGTTGATGTATCTCAAAATTGCATAGTTACAAAACATGACTGTAAAACGAAAAATGGCCTTATTGTAAGAGCTATAGTTGAAGGTAGTACTATAGTTGCATCTCTAGAGAGTGTTGTACTGGGTAGAACAGCTGCAAATGATATATATAACCCAGTAACCAAAGAGTTGTTATTAAAAGCAGGGGAACTAATTGATGAAGATAAAGTAAAGCAAATCAACATTGCAGGTCTTGATGTTATAAAAATTAGATCGCCTTTAACTTGTGAAATAAGTCCTGGTGTGTGTTCTTTGTGTTATGGAAGAGACCTTGCAACTGGTAAAATTGTTTCAATAGGTGAAGCAGTTGGTGTTATCGCTGCTCAATCTGTTGGAGAGCCAGGTACTCAGTTAACGATGCGTACTTTCCATATAGGTGGGGTAATGACTAGAGGTGTTGAATCCTCAAATATTATAGCTTCTATTAATGCTAGAATAAAATTAAACAATAGTAATATAATTATAGATAAAAACGGAAATAAAATTGTGATAAGCCGTTCCTGTGAAGTCGTTTTAATTGATAGCCTTGGTAGTGAAAAATTGAAGCACAGTGTGCCTTATGGTGCTAAACTTTATGTAAATGAGGGTGAGTTAGTAAAAATTGGTGATAAAGTTGCGGAATGGGATCCGTATACACTACCTATTATTACGGAAAAGAGTGGTACAATATCTTACCAGGATTTAAAAGATGGAATTTCAATCACTGAAGTGATGGATGAATCTACAGGGATATCAAATAGAGTAGTAAAAGATTGGAAATTGTACTCTGGTGTAGCTAATTTACGTCCTCGTATTGCACTGCTTGATGATAATGAAAAAGTAATAACACTTTCAAGTGGTGTGGAAGCATGTTACTTTATACCAGTTGGTGCAGTGCTTAATGTACAGGATGGCCAAAAGGTTCATGCAGGTGATGTTATCACAAGAACGCCGAGAGAGTCAGTTAGAACTCGTGATATTACTGGTGGCTTGCCTAAGGTTATAGAATTATTTGAAGCACGTCGTCCTAAAGAGCATGCTATCGTTAGTGAAATAGATGGCTATGTGACGTTCTCTGAAAAAGACCGTAGAGGAAAACGCAGTGTAGTAATTAAACCTGTAGATGAGCAAGCTTCTCAAGTTGAGTATTTAGTATCAAGAAGTAAGCATGTAATAGTCAATGAAGGTGATTTTGTGCGTAAAGGTGATTTATTGATGGATGGCGATCCTGATCTTCATGATATTCTACGTGTGCTTGGGTTAGAAGCGTTAGCACACTATATGATTTCTGAAATACAGCAAGTTTATAGATTGCAAGGTGTGCGCATAGATAACAAGCATTTAGAAGTGATCTTAAAGCAAATGCTACAAAAAGTAGAAATTACCGATCCTGGTGATACTATGTACTTAATTGGAGAAAATATCGACAGGCTGGAAATTGATAGAGAAAATGATGCTATGAATAACTCTGGAAAACGACCTGCTCATTATCTTCCTATTCTGCAGGGAATTACTAGAGCAAGCCTTGAAACTAATTCCTTTATTTCTGCTGCCTCTTTCCAAGAAACAACAAAAGTACTTACGGAAGCAGCATTTTGCGGAAAGAGTGATCCTTTGAGTGGGTTAAAAGAAAATGTTATAGTAGGAAGGTTAATTCCTGCTGGTACGGGTCTGATTATGAATAAGGTGAAAGCACTTTCGCTTTGTGAAAATATAGATAAATATGAAAAATATTTTGATATTGAGACTTATGACGAAAAATTGCTGAGTGATAATAGTTATCAATTACATTCTGATGAAGAAGAGAGTGTGGTGGCATCGCACTATGATCAGTCAAATTGAATATATCTAATGAGGTAGTATGTTTAATCTGTTTTTAACTAAAAAAATCAATTATATTTTCTTTCACCTCTGTGCTGTCTATTATGTTATTTACTCTTACACGAAATTCAGATGAGTTTTGAAGCCCGCTACTGTACCATCCTATATGTTTGCGGGCCATCTTTATTCCTGTATCGCTTCCATAGTACTCAAGAATACTGTCATAATGCTTGAGTATTATGCTTAATCTCTCTGAGGCTGTTGGCTCAGAAACTTTATTTCCACTCAAAAAGTTTATTGCTTGATTAATCAGCCAAGGTTTGCCGTAAGCACCACGACCTATCATTACTCCATCTGCCTCAGATTCTTTAAGTGCACTTTGAACATCATTCAAACTCTTAATATCTCCATTTACTATAACTGGAATTTTTACCTGCTCTTTAACATTTCTAACGAATTTCCAATCTGCTTGACCATTATAAAGCTGTGCCCTTGTCCTTCCATGTACAGTAATCATCTTTGCTCCCAAATCTTCTGCAATTTTTGCCAAGCGCGGAGCATTACGATTTTCGTCATTCCATCCAGTACGCATTTTTACTGTAACTGGCACACTCACTGCCTTGACTACAGCTCCTATTATCTCAGCAGCCTTTTTTTCATCACGCATAAGTGCTGACCCTGCGTAACCGTTTACAACTTTTTTAACTGGACAACCAAAATTTATATCTATGATTTTTGCACCCATGCCCTCATTTAACTTTGCAGCTTCCGCCATAACATCAGGCTCACAACCAGCAAGTTGTACAGCGGTTAGTTCATCGACTTTTGCTTTTTGCATGCTCTGGCGAGTTTGCATGATCATAGCTCTGCTTGCAATCATTTCTGAGACTAGCAAACTTGCACCAAGTTTCTTTACAATACTCCTAAATGGATAGTCAGTCACTCCAGACATTGGCGCTAAAATAACTGGAGAATCAATCGTCAAACTTCCTATTTGTAGGGACATAGATTTTATAGATTAATTACTTAAGCCCAAACGTCTTGCACACGTTGTAGTAACATTTTGAATAATCGAACTTATGGTAGATTGTGCCTCCTCTTTCTTACTATCTTCAGAAATGAGCTGCTGTATAGTATCATGTAAAATTCCACCTTCAGCAATGGATTCTTTCCACTCTTCATCCTCCATAAGTGCTTTTGCGAACTCTCTTCTCTTCTCGTGCAATTGTCCTGGCCTAGGATTGTACTTTGATAACTCTCTGTCAATTTCATCAAATGATTTATCCTCGTTGAGCATTTCCGTAATCCTATGAGCATTTTCTAAAGCAAATACTCCACAATTACAGACATCTTTTCGCCGATCAACTGCAGAACTCTTTATGCTATTATTTCCTATCTCTAAGGTTTCCTGCAATATGCCCACTATATAACTAGTATCAATTGGCTTACTAACTAACTTATTTCTATATTCTCTTGCATGACCTAATGTTTTTTCAACATCATCTTTTTTCTCTTTAAGGCTAGCATTGTCTGGATTATTTTCTCTTTTCCGTATTAAACTTCCCACCTCATTATTTAAGGGTACTAGACACTTCTCAGCAATCTCATTAGTAAGACTTATATCGTCTTTTACCTTTCCTTCAACCTCATTTGGTAATTTATTACCAAATGAGTCACAATAATAAGCTCTAAATTGTCTGTTACCATTACATGTGACTATCAGTGTTACCCAGTGATTTCCTCCTAAATTAATAATCGAGGCAAAGATTTTTTTTGTGTTCCCTTGTTCTATTTTATACTCTTTCAGTTTTGAGTTTAAAGTACTCACATCACTAGGAATACAAAAAAGTACATTGCCACTTGAATTTTCTGAATAGTTATATACAGCTCTTGCAACATGAGAAATATCATGTTCTTGTAGCCAGTAATAGTAATTTTCTCTATTTGTCTGATGCATAAGAGTTTGTAAATCTTCATGCAACTCTTTGCCACCCAAACCACTATCTCCTGAAGCATTAGAATTTCTACGACTATTGTTACTTGAGGCAGGTTTACTTCCTGGTACAATACCACTATCCCCATCTGGGGTTTTTGGATTTCCTTGATTATTTACAGCTTGCTCTTGCTTTGGTGATTTTAATAGCTCATCAGTTTTAGCATCGCTTTCTTTTCCCTCTGAAACTCCTTTTCCATCAACATAATCTTTTACCAAGTAAAATAAAGGTTCAACGACCATTTTGTATGTCACTGTAAGCACTATTCCCATTAAGATCCAAGCTACAGGATGAAAAATTAGCATAGCAAGTGGTAAAGTTAAGAAAGTAGATCCTATTATTAACCCCAAACAGCCAATAGTAACTGTAGCTGCTAAGTATATACCAAGCGCATAAATGGCAAATCTTCCGCCAGCCTTAAGTTTAGTGAAGTGAGTACTCTCTTTAGATTTATTGTATCTTTCTATGATGGCTAACATATTATATTTCACGTTTATCAATTCTAGCAAATTATGAAGGTAAAATCAATATTAGCATTTATATGTAAAAATATTGAGCATTCAAAGCTTTTGAAGTAGAGTAATGATGTTAGTAATAGCACAACATATGCATGATATAGAACATATACGCAAAAACCCTAAAGGATTTGAAAAAGCAATAAAAAGCAGAGGGGTGAAAGAATTTACTACAGAAGAAATATTAGAGATAGACCATAAAAAAAGATCACTGACTACTAAATTGCAAGCTTTAAATAAGCAACGAAACGAGGTCACGGAAGAAATAAAGAGGCTTAAAATGAACAAAAGCCCATGTGAAGAACAAGTAAAGTTATCAAAAAGCATCATAAGTGAGATAGAGACAATCAGCCTCAAGGAGCAAACAGAAAAAAATAAGTTAGTGGATATTTTATCTAACTTACCAAATATTTCTGCACAAAATGTACCAATAGGTGAAGATGAGAGCTCCAACGTAGAAATCAGAAAATATGGAGAAAAAAGGCAATTTAGTTTTATGCCAAAATTTCATTATGAACTCGGAGAAAGGTTAGGCTTGATGGATTTTGAGCAAGCAGCAAAAATTTCTGGATCAAGGTTTACAATATTAAAAGGACAGTTAGCTAAGCTTGGACGAGCATTAATAAATTTTATGCTGGAAACACATGTTAATGAATTTGCCTATACTGAGGTTTATCACCCAGCCTTGGTGAAAAACGAGGCGATGTATAACGTTGGTCAGCTACCAAAATTTTCTGATGACTCATATTTAACTACCGATAAATTAAGATTAATTCCCACAAGTGAAGTAGTTTTAACAAATTTAGTTGCTGACAAAATAATAGAAGAAAAAGAACTGCCTATTCGTTTTACTGCATATTCAGAATGTTTTCGTAAAGAAGCTGGCAGTGCAGGACGAGATACAAGAGGTATGATAAGGCAACACCAATTTGGTAAAGTGGAATTAGTAAGCATCACAACTGAAGACCAGTCAAATGATGAGCTTGAACGCATGACAAATGCTGCTGAGGAAATATTAAAAAAATTAGAACTACCGTATAGAATAATGCTGCTTTGTATTGGTGATATGGGCTTTGCTGCACAAAAGACTTATGATATAGAGGTATGGTTACCTGAGCAAAATAAGTACAGAGAAATATCAAGCTGCTCAAATTGCGGTACGTTCCAGGCAAGAAGAATGAACACTAAATACTTCTTAGAAATTGACAGAAAAACAAAAAAATACGTTCACACTTTAAACGGCTCAGCTTTAGCCATAGGAAGAACAATTGTTGCCATAATAGAGAACTATCAAAATTCCGATGGGTCAGTTACAATACCAAACGTGTTGCAAAGATACATGAGTAATGATACTGTTATAAGCAAACGATAATTTTGACATATAGAAAAGCGAGGAAATAAAGATGAAGGTTTTGGTTATAGGTTCTGGTGGGCGTGAGCATGCTTTACTTTGGGCTTTAAAGAAGTCTCCTACCTTGACTAAGTTATATGTTACTCCTGGTCGCCCGGCCATGGAGAATTTTGGAGTTCTTGTGAATATAAATATTCAAGATTCAGTGGATGTTATACAATTTTGCAAGAAAGAAAATATAGAGCTAGTAATTATTGGTCCAGAGCAACCGATAATTAATGGACTTGCTGATGATTTATCTGCAGAGGGAATAAATGTTTTTGCTCCAAGTCAAGCAGCTGCAAAACTTGAGGCATCAAAGTCTTTTACGAAGGAACTATGTAAACAGTATGGTATACCAACTGCAAAGTATGAGCGTTTTATTGATGAAAGGTTAGCTAAAAATTTTGTCCGTAGTAATAAAATAAAATTTCCGCTTGTAATTAAAGCAAATGGAATTGCAGCAGGGAAAGGCGTCATAATATGCCACACAGAAAATGAAGCTTTTTCAGCAATAGATTCAATGCTAGTGGAGAAAAATCTTGGTGAGTCAGGTGAAGAAATAATCATAGAAGAGTTTTTAATTGGAGAGGAAGTAAGTTTTTTTGCTCTTATTGATGGGTTGAAGGTAGTAACCCTTGGGTGTGCAAAAGATTACAAGAGAGTTGGTGAAAATAACGAGGGACAAAATACTGGAGGCATGGGGTCATACTCATCACCTTCGATTATAAGTAAGGAGATGGAGCAAAAAATTATCCAAAAAATAATATATCCTACAATTCAAGCACTGACTAATATGGGAACATCCTATAAAGGCGTACTCTTTGCTGGTTTAATGATTTGCAAAGATAGTCCAAAGCTTCTTGAGTATAATGTTAGGTTTGGGGATCCGGAAATACAATCTATTTTACCTAGACTTGATCCAAATTGTGATTTGTTAAAGTTGATGTTGTCAGTTGCAGAAGGCAAGTTAAATACAAAAGTGGTGGAGTTTAATCACAAAACTACAGTTTGTGTAGTTGTTGCAAGTAAAGGCTATCCTGGTGATTATCAAAAAGGAGAGGTAATTAAAGGATTGGATAAAATTGAAAACATTCCTGGTGTGCTAGTTTTTCATGCTGGTACTAAGTTGGATGAAAGTGGTAATTGGATTTCCGATGGCGGAAGGGTGCTAAATATAGTAGGAGAAGGAAATACTGTGGAAGAAGCTAAAAGTAAAGTGTACTCAGCGTTAAATTTTCTAGAATGGTCAGGTGGGTTCTTCAGGTATGATATCGGTAGTTAATTTAGCTCATGCAGAAACAAAAAGAGTCACTTTGTAAGCAGTAAACTAAAGAAAAACATGATATCTGTTCAGATTTATGTGAAACCAGTGCTTCTTTTCTTGTCATGAAAGTAGCTGACACTGGGATCCAGGTTGATGAAAGCACACTAGCATAGAAAGTGGTTACAACGTTTTCGATGAGATTATATGGAAAACTGGATTCCAGTGTCAAGCACTGGAATGACACCGTCTATTATGCAAATTACCTGCTAATTGCAATGTTCGTACAGATGTGGGTCACGCGCTGGAATAACACCCTTGGTGATAACAACTAAAGAAAAATATCAACTAGGTTTATAGTCTATCACTACTGTTTTTGCAATTTTGTCATTAAGGAACTGTTTATGCTTATCAAATGTTGCAAACAATATGATAATAATTGGTAAAATTATAAATAGACTAGAAATACTCAATATTGTATAAAAAATTATAAAATATAACACTCCAAAAGTTCCTGTTCTGATTATTGTTTGTGTTATAGTGATTTTTTCAAGTGTATTTTTGTCTTTTATATGCATACGAAGCAATAATTGTCCCGGAGTTCCGCCGAATTCTATTATCGTAAATGCATAAAATGCTAATGCCAATATTAGCGCTGTTACATTAAGAATTGTTGCGTTGTCTGAAATTATTTTAACCGGATTGGGTGTTAAAGAACCTAAGGTACATCCAACGTTAAATCCAATAAAATACTTTATCGCCGTTAATAAAATATGATCAAACGCAAATGCAAAAATGCGTCTCGTAACTCTTGCATAGCTTATTTTAGTATCCATACAACCCCACCCGCATTACTAACTGACATAAGAACATGTTATTAAATAACTGTAAATATGTCAACTTGTACAGTACTAGCTGCTTGTGCCACTATATTATTTGAATTAACATTAAATCATTTACAGTTAAGGAAGTTATGTCAACATCAGTCACAGTTGCGTATGGTGATGGTATCGGACCAGAAATTATGGAAGCGGTGCTGTCGATATTGCGTGAAGCGAAAGCAAAGATTTCAGTAGATATTATTGAAATAGGAGAGTGTGTTTATAGTAAAGAATGGTCTCACGGCATTTCTCCAAGTGGTTGGGAATCTATTGAAAGGACAAAGATATTACTAAAATCTCCGACGACAACTCCTCAAGGCAAAGGGCACAAAAGCCTAAATGTGGCGCTCAGAAAGAACCTAGGGTTATATGCAAATATCAGATCATGCATTTCATATCATCCTGTTATAGAAAATAAATTCGGTAAGTTTGATATCGTAGTAATACGCGAAAATGAAGAAGATATTTACACCGGAATAGAGCATAGGCTCACTGGTGACTCGTACCAATGCACTAAAATTATTACTAGATCTGGCTCAGAAAAAATATGCAGGTACGCTTTTGAATATGCGAAAAAACATAATAGAAAGAAAGTAACTTGCCTGACTAAAGACAACATAATGAAAATGACTGACGGCGCTTTTCATGCAGCGTTTGATCGTATTGCAAAAGAATATCCGGATATAAAGGCGGAACATTATATAGTTGATATTGGAATGGCACGTGTTGCCACAGAACCCGAGAATTTCGATGTTATAGTAACTGAAAATCTATATGGCGACATATTATCAGATATAGTGGCACAAACCTCAGGTTCTGTAGGGCTTGCAGGAAGTAGCAATATAGGGAATGAATATGCAATGTTTGAAGCGGTTCACGGCTCTGCTCCTGATATTGCAGGAAAAAACATAGCTAATCCTTCTGGTCTTTTAAATGCCGCAGTACATATGTTGGTCTATATTGGTCAAGTGAGTACTGCAAAACTAATCTACGATGCATGGCTCAAGACTTTGGAAGATGGAGTACATACCGCTGATTTATATAAGGAGAAAAGGAGCAAGCAGAAAGTTGGGACAAAAGAATTTGCACAAGCCGTCATAGATAATCTAGGAAAGAAACCTGCAACATTACCTGAGCTTATAATTAGCAGTGATTCGGATAGTAAAATAAATAAAGTACAAGACAATTACAAACAAGATTACAAAGTTAAAAAGCTAGTGGGCAGTGATATAATGCTTGCTTGGAATAAATCTAGCAGCTTTGACCAGATAATTAGATTATTTGAATCGAGTAATCTGAAAATGATAGCAATATACTCAAAGGGTCTTGCAGTTTGGCCAGGAAGTTCAAAATCTTTAAGTGACCAAATAACTTGTAGGTTTATTGCGAATAGTGAAAAGAAAACTATTACAAATAGTGACGTGAATAATTTACTAATCAAACTCGAAGAAAATAACTTTAATGTAGTGAGAATGGATAAGTTGTATTTGTATGATGGGAAAGAGGGTTTCTTCTCTTAGTGGTTGCTTGATATTTTTATGCTTGTGTGAAACATAAATATATTATGATAATAGCATCGTGTATTTATGTGAGGTGTAGTAATGAGTCAACATTTCAAGTTATCTGTTCAGGAGTCTTATGATAATAATGATCTGTTTAACGTACTAGAGATAAAAGCTGAACAAATTGTAGGTAAGGATTATCAAGCTCTTAGCAAGTTTCTGAAAAAACAATATAATAAATTGATACTTGTAAACCATCCTGACAAGGGTGGAGACAAAAATAGATTTGATCAGCTTTATAAAGCTTATCAAGGGCTAAAAAAGTACATTGAACCTTTGGAGTCAGGAAATCCTTGTGTTAAAGTCAGTGTTGGTGCTGAAAGTAATGGACGTTTAACGGCAAGAGAGTTTCACTATAGGAGAAAGTTGTTTAACGAGCTAAAAATCAGTGAGGAAGAAGCTGTAGGTAAAGATTTTGATGGGTTGATTGCTATACTAAAAAGAAATGATTGTTCGTTTGGAGAAGACCTAAAAAGCTATAATGAACTTCAGGCTCAAATAGAGAGGATTTTGCTAAATCCAAATTTAGATAATTTTTAGAGGAGTATACAAAGTGCAAAGTTAATGCAAGAGTTATATCAATATATAGCAAAGCCAAGCATACAATTATTCAATTATATTTCTCCTCTAAAGGAAAAAAAGAACCTAGTAGATGAGGATAAAAAAGAATTAGCGTTAAGATTTATAGAACGTAAAAATGCCTTACTATTTATTCGGACTCTTAGTGTTCTACCCTTAGGCCTGTTAACTACAGTTACTATAGGTTGCTATTTTTCATGGTGGATCATAGCATTTAACATCGCTATTAGTAGAGCCTCTGGTTTATTAGTGAATTATTATATGGAAAAGTATAAAAATTCAGAAATTTCTACTGATGAATTCATGAGTAAAATGAGCTATATCGAGCTAAGTAGTAAGCTTCTTATCAACTATCCTTTAGCTGCTTTTTCTGTTTATTTAGTTACAATAAATTTCATTGCTAATGGATTAACTGTTGGTGGAGCTGTACTTGGTCCACTATTGTTATTGGCAGTATTAATTGAAGCATTAGCTCCTATTTTTTCAAAAGGTTGTGAAATATACACTGAAAAACACATGAAAGATTTACTTGAGGAAGATCTAAGAGATAGAGTACAAAAGGAAACTGATCTGTTAGGACGGTATGATCCACGGAGGCTATTAATGCCGATAATTATGCCTCTTGTTAGAAAGTGTTTTGCAGAAGTGGCAAGCGAATTTGCTGAGAGGAATTTTGATGAGGTAAAAACTGATATGTCTGATGTTAATACTGAAGGACTATCTAATCCTCAAGCAATTGAATTTGCACAGCAAACAGTATAGTATAAGCTTTTAGCTCTATGCATGGACTCAAAAAAAGTAGAATTAATATTTGAAAAATTTCAACAGTCAAATCCTGCGCCAAAAATAGAGCTAAATTATACCGATCATTTTACGTTATTAGTTGCAATAATTCTGTCAGCGCGGACGACCGATATAAGTGTTAATAAAATTACAAATGAGCTATTTAGTATCGCTGATACGCCAGAAAAAATGCTGAATCTTGGGCAAAGTGAGCTGAAAAAACGTATAAGCAGTATTGGTTTATATAATTCCAAAGCAAAAAATATAATCGGGCTCAGCAAAATATTGATTGAGAGGTACAATAGCAAAGTGCCTACTGATTTCGATGATTTGGTATCTTTACCAGGGGTTGGGAGAAAGAGCGCTAATGTGTTCTTAAATTCAGGGCTTGGTATTCCAACATTGGCAGTTGATACTCACGTTTTGAGAGTGAGCAATAGAGTTGGGCTTGTGAAAGAAAAAGATGTACTTAAAACAGAGCAGTCTCTTTTGAATGTAGTGCCAAAAAAATACCTACTTTATGCTCATCATTGGCTAGTTTTACACGGTAGATACATTTGCAAGGCACAAAAACCTTTGTGTGAAGCGTGCACAATTCATGATTTATGTGAGTTTGAATGCAAGAGGTATAAAGTCTAGCACAACACTTCGATATTTCTTACTTTTATCATCCAAGTAGCTGATCTCTATGATGGTGTCAACCGAGTAGCTTACACTGGGATGGCTTTGTTGCATCGCTTATCGGATAACGCTAATTCTGGATTAAAAACGCTAATTCTGGATTAAAAAGAGAATAGAAAAGTCAGGAGAGTAGGGTAAACTCAACAAATAGAAAAAAATAGATGAGGTTACCCATGGAAGATATAACAAAACTGTTTTGTCTGGTCGATGATTTTTGCAGAGATATAGAGAAAAATTTTGCAGATAAACTACTGCCAAACGGTAAAAACCCACAAGAGTGCCAGAAATTACACATTCGGAAATTATCACAATAATCCTCCTGTATCAGCAATCTCCCTGTGAAAATTTTAAGGCTTTCTACCTGCATTACCTAACATTGCTCTACAAATCAGAGTTTTCGAAGTTGCCTTCATACACTAGGTTTGTTGCTCTAAAGTCCAGGGTTTTGTGGCATTTAGCCATGCTATTACAGTGCCTTTGCGGATGGTCAGAACTTACTGGAATCTCATACATAGATACAACTCCTATTGCAGTTTGCCATGCAAAAAGAATATCAAGAAATAAGGTTTTTGCTGGAATTGCAAAATTAAGCAAGAGTACATATGGCTGGTTTTTCGGCTTTAAACTACATTTGATAATTAACGAGAAAGGTGAAATTCAAGCTTTTACGCTTACAAGAGGTAATGTTGACGATAGAGAGCCTGTAGCAAACCTAACTAAGAAATTAACCGGTCTTTTGTTTGGTGATAAAGGCTATATTAAAAAAGAGCTTTTCCAAGAGTTGTTTAACCGCGGTTTGAAACTTGTTACCAAGGTGAAAAAGGGGATGAAAAACGCATTAATTTCACTACATGAAAAGATTTTGCTGAGAAAAAGGTCGATCATTGAGACGATTTTTGGCTACCTCAAAAATAGACTTGAAAGTGAACATACTCGCCATAGATCTCCCGTTAATTTCTTGGTTCACATCTTTTCTACTCTCATTTCCTATTCCTTGAAATCCAAAAAGCCTTCCATTTCCTATACTTTCTTCCTTCCTTAATCCAGAATTAGCGTTATAAATGTTGGACGGAAAACCGCAAGTATCCTACTCATAGAGGTACCTGAACTTGGTAGGTTAGATAATAAGGAAATAGCTTGTCTAGTTGGAGTTGCACCAAAAACTAGTGAAAGCGGAAGGAAAGTAAGCAAGGCCCAAGTCATAGGTGGCAGATTTTATGCTCGAAAAGCATTATACATGTCTGCTGTGGTTGCAATGCGTCATAATAAAAAAATGAAAGTATTTTACCAGCGTTTAGTTGACTCCGGCAAAGCCGCTAAAGTTGCTTTAGTTAATGTAATGAGAAAAATCATCATTTGTTTAAATGCTATGATAAAAAACAATAATTTTTATCTTGATGTTTAAGACGGTAGATGCCAGTGTCAGCTACTGGCATGACATCGTCTTGGATGAAAATCAGTACGTGATGCACCAAAAATTGTGCATCAAAAGGGTGTCATTTGAGTAACTTTTTTGTTGTCATGCCAGTATCAGCTACTTTCATGACACCTATTTGTTCCTATGATAGTCTTATCTGTCTATCTTATTTTGCTACTCTGCTGAACAGATACGTTTCTTTTACCTTTTTTATTCTGTAAATTTTTTAGTATTTGTATGTTTAACATAAGAACTACACAAGACTACAAATGGTGAATCAGCATTACCTTAAAGAGAGTACCCATATTTTCAGTTAACCTTAAAAATTCACTGAAGATCTTATTCTTCTGTTCATTACTTGCATTTTCCATTAAAGCTTGCGCTCTTTCCTTTATACCAAACAAATATAAAAATTCTCTTTGAGTTAAAATCTCACAATTTAAGTATTTTAATGAATCTTTTAATGCTTGAAAGTTTACAAGTGCAGTAATATCACTGTTACCAATATTTTCAAGAAAATTAGCATACTGATGCTGCCTTATCGATTGCAAAGTGCTCTTGTATGAAGGATATATATAGCCATAATCTATGATCAAAGCAGCTCCTCCATTATTGACTATCTTCTTCTCAAGCTTTCTTAATATTTCAATTCCAGTTAAGCATACTTCTACTACCGCACCATTAAAAAGTTTTCCATTTGTTATCTGAATAGATGATGCTGGAACACATGATCCTTTTCTTCTGGATTTGAGTGTCAAACACTGACCGCCATCCTGTTTCATCACTCTATTTTCATACCACTGCCCATCACGATAAACAAACTGATCAATTGGAAGAGCATCAAAGAACTCATTTGCAAAAAAAATAGTTGGCTGATTTGGTAAGTTGTTGACATTTGTGTGCCAGTTAATATCTAATCCCTTTAATTTTTCCTTTTGTATTTTCTGTAAAATAGGGCTTATCTCAACTAGATGAATGTCCATTGAGCTAAAAAAACAGCTGTATTTTTTAGTAACTCTTATTATATCGTGAACGAGTGTTCCTTTACCTGGTCCAAGTTCAACTAGAGAAAATTTTGATGGCTTTCCTAATTTTTCCCATGTATTCATTATCCACACTGCAATTGTTTCACCAAATAGCTGACTAATTTCAGGTGCAGTAATGAAGTCACCATCTTTGCCAAGTGGTAATTTATTCATGTAATAGCCGTACTCTTTATGATATAGAGCAGCATTCATAAAATTACTGATGGATATTGATCCTTGGCTTTTATCAATTAATTCGTGTATATAAGTAAGCATATTATTAATAAACATTTAACTATAGCGTTCCATACTATAAAATAGTGGAGTATTTATATATATAATATAAGTTTAAAAACATATGAGTAGTATTGCTTTGGTTATGGACAATCAAGATACGGATTATGTTACCCTTATACCTCAAGATGATGGTATTGAATATAAATTTAAAGAAGCTATCAATTTTGTAGAAAATAAGGTTGTAACTGCTGATGGATTAACTTTAGCGGAGGTATTTCAAGCATTGGTTCAAATGTTGAATGGTGATCTAGAGTTAGTAAAAAAAGTGTTAGCATATACTAATATTATGGTAAAGCATGGAATGAGGTTAGCAAAAGAGTCACAATTGAGCAGAGCTGATATTCGCAGAGCTTTAGAAGGGGAAGAAAGCGTTTTCAATAGGCAAGATTTTATCAAAAAACCACCTCTTGTACCTTCTATAAAATCGGTTAAAAAGAAAAGCAGAGGTCTTTAAATGGTTGAGTCTATAAAAAAATTTACTGTACAGTGTGATTTCAAAGGGCAAAGTTCACCTTTTGCAATATATATAGGAGATCCAAAGAGTGATACTCATCCAATTCACTATCAAGATTCCTGGCTTGCAAAGGAGCGTGGAGGAAAAATACCTAATAGAGTCAAAGAAAGTCTGCAAAAATTATATAAGTTATCTAAAGAAAACGGAATCTCTTTCTCAGAATTATGTGCATATGCTATTACTGTAGTTAGTAATAATGATAAAAAAAGTGACGGTAAGTAGTTAGATTCTCAATATTTCATTTATAGAAGTTTTTGATCTCGTCTTCTCGTCCACTTTTTTTACTATAACTGCGCAATAGGTTGAAATGTTGTTTTTAGGTGGAGTAGATCCTGGTACAACTACAGAGTAAGGTGGTACTTCACCATAAAATATCTTGCTTGTTTCTCTGTCAATAATTTTTGTTGATGCTCCAATAAACACACCCATGCCAAGGACTGATCCTTCTCTTATTATAACACCTTCGGCTACCTCACTACGCGCTCCAATGAAGCAATTATCTTCTATAATGACTGGAGAAGCTTGAATGGGCTCAAGAACTCCGCCTATTCCCACTCCACCGGAAATATGGCAGTTTTTCCCTATTTGTGCACAACTACCAACTGTTGACCAAGTGTCTATCATTGTGCCAGAATCAATGTATGCACCAACGTTGATAAAGCTTGGCATTAGAACAACATTTTTACCTATGTAAGCAGATTGGCGGACAAAACACCCAGGAACTGCTCTAATTTTTGAATGGTAAAATTTTTCTTCATTCCATTCACTAAACTTACTACCGATTTTGTCAAACCAGCAATTGGTGTTGTCTATTATTTTGCTTTCCTCAGTGAGGAAATGTAATAATATTGACTGCTTTATCCACTTATGTACTATCCATTCTCCACTTGATAGCTTTTCTGCTACTCTAATTTTACCACTGTCAAGTAACTCAATTACTTCTTTGATTATTAATCTTGCTTCGTGTTTTAGATTATAGTCGTTAAGTTTTTCTTTATCTTTCCAAATATTTTCTATCTCATCTTGTAATTTTTTAGTTGCAAATTTTTCATTTATTATATACATATTGATATCAAATTTATATTATTTTATACGTAAGCACTATGAAAATACAATGTCATAATTGTACTAAAAATTACTTAGTATCTCGTGGGCAAATAGGTGAATCTGGAAGAAAAGTGAAATGTACAAACTGCAATCACATGTGGCATGAGTATCTAAAAGAAATGTCAAGTGAATTGTGCCCTGCTGGTATACAAGAAAAAAAAGCTAACTGGAAGCAAAGTTTAACTCTAGCTTTTGCAACAGTTGCAGGGTTATGCGTTATAATTGTTGGTGGTATCTTTCCAGGAGAGGTAAGTAAGATATATAAAGCAGTTAGTGCATATAAAGATGCAATAAGCCATAAATTAGGATACAAAAAAGTGCAAACGGAAAATTCAAGTGCGAGAGAACTTGTTGTAAATGAGTTTTATCAAGATTACCTTTTTCTATCTAATTTCAGATCTAATTAAATAGGCATAAGTCATCAATGTTATGCAAATAACTACACTTATTCCTTTATGATAGTGTCATTCCAATTTCAGCTACTTTCATGACGCCCTATGATTGTTATTACATCGTTTACTATAGATTTGTTTCAGAAGCTTGCATCCAGAAAACTTGTATAGATTTTTTCTACTTCTGTGATATTATAAGCCTGTGATGATAAAATAAGTGGATATGGATAAGTCAGCGTATGAAATCATAGAGCATGAGTATGATGTGGTGATAGTAGGTGCAGGTGGAGCAGGGCTTAGAGCAACACTTGGAATGGCTGCAACTAATTTTTCAGTTGCCTGCATTTCTAAAATTTTCCCTACACGAAGTCATACAGTTGCAGCGCAAGGAGGAATTAGTGCAGCTTTGAGTAATATTGCTGAAGATGACTGGCGCTGGCATGCATATGATACAATAAAAGGTTCAGACTGGCTTGGCGATCAAGATGCAATAGAGTATATGTGTAAAAATGCTGCCAAAGCTGTGATTGAACTTGAAAATTTTGGTGTACCCTTTTCTCGTACGGAAGATGGAAAAATATATCAGCGTGCCTTTGGTGGAATGACAACTCACTTTGGTAAAGGAAAATCGGCTCAGCGTACTTGTGCAGCAGCAGATAAAACTGGGCATGCAATTCTTCATACTCTATATCAGCAATGTCTTAAATTTAACGCTGAATTTTTTGTCGAATATTTTGTAATCGATTTGATTATGGACAAAGGGACATGCTGTGGGGTGATAGCTTGGTCGCTGTGTGATGGTACGTTGCATAGATTTCGTGCACATTCTGTGGTAATAGCAACAGGTGGTTATGGACGTGTTTATTTTTCTGCAACAAGTGCACACACCTGCACAGGTGATGGTAATGGCATGGTGGTAAGAGCTGGGTTGCCACTTGAAGATATGGAGTTTGTGCAATTTCATCCAACAGGAATATATGGCTCAGGGTGCTTGATGACGGAAGGATGCCGCGGTGAAGGTGGGTACCTCGTTAATTCTCAGGGTGAGAAGTTTATGGAACGTTATGCGCCAAAGGCAAAAGATTTGGCTTCTCGTGATGTAGTAAGTCGAGCAATGACAATTGAAATTAGAGAGGGAAGGGGAGTTGGGCCAAAGAAAGATCACATGTACTTGAATATAGCTCATCTTGATCCGGAAGTAATAAAGCTCAGATTGCCAGGTATTAGTGAAACAGCAAAGACCTTTGCAGGAGTTGATGTTACTAAAGATCCGATACCTGTTATTCCAACTGTTCACTATAACATGGGAGGTATTCCAACCAACTATCATGGGGAAGTGATAACACTGAAGGAAGGTAAGGAAGAAGTAGTGGATGGATTGTTTGCAATTGGAGAAGCGGCATGTGTTTCTGTACATGGTGCAAATCGACTTGGCTCTAACTCGCTTCTTGATCTTGTGGTTTTTGGTAGAGCTGCCGCGCTTAGGGCAAAAGAAAAATTGAAACCTGATACACCACATAAAAAATTGCATTTAGACTGCACAGACTGGATAGTAGATAGATTTAATAAAATGCGATTTGCTTCTGGAGAGTTCAAAGTAGCAAAAATACGAAGTGAAATGCAGCACACTATGCAGAAATATGCATCGGTATTCCGTGTTGCTGAAGTTTTAGAGGAAGGTAAAAAAGCTATAAAAGAAGTAGCAAAAATGATGCCTAACATTGCAGTTGAAGATCGCAGTATGATATGGAATAGTGATTTGGTTGAAGCGCTGGAGCTTGCCAATATGATTCCACAAGCAGTTATTACCATGGAATGCGCAGCTAATCGCGAGGAAAGCAGGGGTGCTCATGCTCGTGAAGATTTCCCTGAACGTGATGATAAAAACTGGATGAAGCATACTATAGCATGGCTTAAAGAAGAGAAAAGCCAAGTTAGTGTAGAAATTGACTATAAAAAAGTTGCTGAAAAAACTCTGAGCGATGAGATTGATTTCATCGCCCCGGAAAAGAGAATTTATTAGTTAACCCATCTGGTTTATTTATAAATTGACGTAGTATTGATACATAGCTCATTTGAGTAGCTGGGCTTTCTGTATGCTCCGATTGATTTGACGATCTTTGTACTTCTTGCTCTGCTGAGTTGTTAGCTAAATTCTGTTGTTCAGTAATATTTTCAGGTTGTTTTGCAGCTAGGTGATCATCTTTACGGCTTTGCTTATCGTTGGTTAATTCCTTAACAGACTTCCTAATGTCGCTAAGTCCCAAAGTGAATATCAGACAGACCACTCCTGTTATAGCTATGATGGGTAACGCTGCTCCAATTGCAATTTGTCCTTGGAAGCAAGAAAGTGTTACCATTGTAATAATAGTAGTTGCTACTGTGATTGCTAACAATACACTAGCTCTCCTGCCCGGATCAATGCATTTCCATACAGCAGATGCTCCTTTTTTTACACCAGAACCTAGCTTTTTAATGCCTGATTGACATTTTTTCGAAGCAGTTCCACAGTGGTATTTTTCCTCAAGCTTCTCTTTTAGTTCTTTAGCTTTCTCCTGTGCTTTCTGTGGAGTACTTGAACAATCTTTTAGATCTCGTAAAGTTAAATAGTACTTTTTAGTATGGAGTTCTGGATCTTCTAACCATAAAGAATCAGGGTTAGCACCGTTTTGTAATAATGCTGCACAAAACTTTGTTGTATTATCATAATTAGTTGCTAAATCAAAAATTGTTTCTTGCGATAGGTATTCGATACTTTTTTTTTCTGCTTTTTTCTTTAGTGCTAATTCTAGAGGTGTATTTCCTTGCCTGTTAGTTGCTTTTATAGCTTCATCTAATTTATCTTCAGATATTTTTCTTTCTTTTACTAAGGCTGATATTAATTTCAAGCATGTAACTTTTTGCTTCCCTCTCAGCAAGGCAATATGGTGTAAAGCATTATTGCCATTTGTATCTTTAAGGTTAATATCTGCTCCTTTTTTCAATAATTCCTTAAAAGATTTTTCATCTTTATCTTTAATTGCTAAATGTAGTTGATAATTATCATTACTATCTGGAGTATTTATGGTATGGGCTATAACTTCTTCAACTTTTGTTTTTATTTCTGGTTTTCGCTCAGCCAATTTCTCTAAAAATTTAAGATAGTATTCATTTTGCTTTTTAGATAATTTTTCTAAATCCTCTGTAGGTAAGCTTAGCTTGGCTCCATACTTTAACAATTTTGCAAGAAACTTAAGTGTATTATCGCTACTTCTAACTGTATTAGACTCATGTTTCCCTTTTATTATCTTGTTAATTAGTGCTACCTGAAAAGGAGTCTTTCCTTCTTGATTTTCACTATCAACAAGTTGTACTAAATTTTTCTCGTTAGCTATTTTTATCAAGGTATCTAGAAACTTAAGCTTTTGTTTCTTTTTGAGCGATGCAATAAGGTGTAAAATATTATTTCCTTTTTCATCTGTTATGCCACTGACATTTGTGCAATCTTTTAGGTATTTTCTAAATTTCCTGTTGTTTCCATTTTGGATTGCATTTAGTAATTGAACGTCATTATCAGAATCCGATATTCCGTTTATTCCATCTTCAAAATCGCTATCAGAATCTGATATTCCGTTTATTTCATCTTCAAAATCGCTACCGTAGCCACTGTCTTGTTCGCTGTACCTACTAAAACAACTTTTAGTGACTTCAGAAATTACTTGTTTTTTTGTTTCATTTGATATTCTTTTCGATCGTTCTATTACTTCACCTAGCACTGGAAGGAAACATTGGACATAATATCTGTGATATTTTTCCTGTTCTCTAAGCGATTCTTCTAATTTAGTTAATACTTCAGGACTAGCGCCTTCCTTAAATAACCTTTTACATTCCTTGAGTGTTCCATCTCGACTTCCTGGTTTTTTATGCTGATGTTTTTCTTTTTTTACCTTTCTCTCTATAATATTATACAATTGCTTGTCTTTTTTATCTTGTTTTTCATTTTTGTTTATATGTTTATCTAGTTTGTTTGCATTAGTAACTGATACACTTAGATCTATACTCATATTAAAATCTCAATATTAAAAGCTATTTGGCGTTAACGAATTGTATTAAACTTTTAAATTGAGCTAGATGTTATCGAAATATAGGTGAAAAGGCAGAAAACTAGTTTCTATTAGAAAATCTATTGTCATAGTCAAATCCCCACTTTAGCACTTGTCTACTATTTTAACTATTTTATCTTAAAAAATAATAAATGTGGCTAAACTGTGAAGCATGAGTGCTCTGAAAGAGACAAACCAATGTTTTTATAGATCTTTCAAACTTGATTTTTCTTCTAATTTTTTAAGCATTCCTTTACTTAGTATTGATTTTATCTCTTCTACGCTTTTATCAAGATCATCATTAATTATTACGTAATCATATTTATTACTTTTACTTATCTCTTTTTGCGCTTCGGCTAATCTACGCTCTATTTCAATTTCATCATCACTATTACGCCTTTGCAGACGCAGTCTAAGCTCTTCCATTGAGGGAGGTAGTATAAAAACACTTACAACTTTTTCTCTTAAGATTTCAAACAAATGAAATGCTCCTTGCCAATCTATATTCAGCAAAACACTTATTCCACTACTCAGGTTTTGTTCTATAAAATCTTTTGGTATACCGTAAAAATTCTCAAAAACTTTGGCATATTCAAGCATTTGACCAGCCTTACATAGTTCATGAAACTTTTCTTCAGTAACGAAAAAATAGTCTTTTCCATTTACTTCACCGGGACGAGGTTTGCGTGTAGTCATAGAAACAGACATAACTAAATCAGTTGATTGCTCAAGTAATTTTTCTGATATAGTAGTTTTTCCAGCTCCAGAAGGAGAGGATAGAATCAGTAGTATGCCCTCATTTTTTACGGTCATTTTTCTTTATTTAACAAGTACATTATAGAGCTTTTTTAAGACTTTGTATTTTTTAAATCAAAGTTTAAAAGACTAGAGCCCTCTAAATTAGAATTTGATAAATTGGTATCAATAAGAGAGGAATTATCAAAGACAGTATAACGTAAATCGGCTTTTTCAAGATTTGCCTTATTCAAATTAACGTTTACAAACTTTGCTCTGCTTAATATTGAATTAGAAAAAATAGCATTTTCTAAATTCATATCTTTAAACTCAAAGTAAGAATAATTTACATCAAATTTTTCACCCTGCGATATTTTCTCTTGCAGATCTTTAATTGAAGTTATAGCACTCTCTAGACCTGTAATTTTGCTCTGTCCCTGATTGTCAATCATAATTGAATTATCAAATTTGCAATCTGTTAAATGAATATCAGCAATTGAACTTTTATATATGCTTGAAGAGAGGAAAGAGACATCACTCACTGTTGAATTATTCAAATTGCTAAGAAAAAAACTAGTCTTTCTAAAGGCATTATCATAAAACACGGAGGATTTGAAATCACTTTCAATAAAGTTTGAATTAGTGACTTTTGACTTAGACCAGCTCGAATTATCAGCTAATAATTTGAAGAATATTGAATTTTCTATCTCACTCGAATCCATATTATGGTGGGAAAGAGTACTATTATAAATTTGAGAGCCTTTAATTTTTGTCTTATAAATTGAAGTTCTAGAAAGATCTGAATCTTCTATTTTTGCAGAGGTAAACAATGAATGATCAAAGAACGAACCACTCATGTCAGAATTCACAACTTTAGTATTATGAAACTTTCCATGACAAATGTTAGCGTTATAGGTATTAACTTTATACAATTCACTAAAACTAAAATCAATATTAGATAAATCAGCATCCTGAAGGTCTGCTTCGAAAACATATGCATGTTTTATCTTGGAACCATTTAGTATAGATTTAATGAAGTTTGAATTATCCCCTTTCACATAGGAAATTTGTGAATTGCTTAAATTGGCTTTTTCGAAATTACTGTTGACTATAATGGAAGAATTAAAATAGGCGTTTGAAAGATTGCTACCTGTAAAATCCGATTTTTTTATTTCTGCACCATATATGTTAGCATTTTTTAATGAAGAAAATTGTACCTTGAGCTTATGTGCATCCACTCCAAAGAAACTTGCGTTGTCGAAATTATTTTTCTGCATAACAGTGTCATTTATTTCACTATCACTAAAATTGATGTAGCTTGCACTTGAGTTTGATAAATTGGAGAAATTCATTTTTACATTCAAAAACTTGGTATGCAAACCAATTATATTACGCATACTTACTTTGTTGAGATTAGAATTGATAAAATCAGCATAACTGATATTAGACTGATCAAATATGATATCTGTTAAATTTGTAGAAGCAAATTTTGAAAAACTTAAATTTGTGCCTTTTACTTTAACGCCATGTAAATTAGCATTGGAAAAATTGGCACCACGTAAATCAACATCGATAAAAGACACATCTGATAAATCGGTGTTAGAAAAATCGGCACCAATTAAACTTACTCCATCAAAAATAGATTTGCTTAAATACAATTGACTAAAATTAGCACCATTTAAATTAGGACCAAAACCTTTCTTAAAATCTTGTGGTATGCTGGCTTTATTACACTGTACTAAAAATTTAGCAAAATCTTTTGTATTGTAAGATACGTATTTTACATCGTGCAGAGCACTTAAAAAATCATTGATTGCATCATCTCCATAGCATAAATGACCAACTAAAATTAATATCAAAAGTCTAATTATCTTTTGCATCGCAGGTACTTTCTTTTGTTTTTATAGCAAAGTTATACATCTCTGAGTCTTCTTCATTGTTTATTTCTTTATCCTCTAAAAGGTATGGCATCATTTCAGCAATTGCATTTATTATATCGATCTTCTTTTTCTCAATTGCTATGTCGATAGGGGACTTAAAATTATTATCAACTACTCTAGGATCAGCACCTTGTAATAAGAGAAAGCGAACTGTGTCTATTTGACCTTGTTTCACTGCATAAATTAGAGGAGTATCACCCAACTTATTTCTAAATCTTAGTATTTCTTGAATTGTTAATCCAATTTTTTCTAGCTTATTTATTACTCCTCTTAGACAAATTAAGTTGCCCTTCTTGATGCAGTAAAAAAATTGCTTACTGTAATCATCAGTAAATATAGTTTTAGGAAGGTGCTCATTTAGGCTATCATATTGTCTTTTGTATATAGACTTGCTTTTATGTTTTTTTATTTCTTTGTTTAACTTTGTCCATTTTTCGCTTTCTTCATTTTCTTTGTTCACAGGTGTTATATTGTCAGGCTGTTCTTCTTTCTTTTTCTCTGTTAATTGGCTTGTTGAAAGTTCGGTGTCTTTTTTGCTAATCTCCTCTTCAGGCTGTAGGTTTGTTTGATTATTGTGACTGATTTTCTTCTCTTCATGTTCTTCTTTTTTTTCTTCTGATAAAGGACTTGTTAGAGCTTTGGTATCTTTTATATTAGTCTCCTCTTCAGACTGTAGGTTTGTTTGATTACTTGAAGGTACTTCTTCATTGATTACATTTGTTGGGTCTGTGATTTCTTTGAGTTCGCTCAGAAGCGGAGAAGTTTTTTCAGCATCAGTGTTGCTTTTCGATACGTCTTCTTGATTTATACTGCTTTCATTTTTATTTTCTTCAGGCTGTTCTGCAGCAAGCAGGTTAGATATAACAATTAATAGTATGAAGAATGCTTTATATTTCATAAACATTGCAAATATAGGCTTAATTAAAATGATACTATAATCAAATGATTAATCTACAGTAAAAAGTGCTTTAGTTATTGTACAAGTATGATTATGTAAAAATTTATTTTTCTCTTTTATCTAGGTTTTATCTGAAATTGCCATTCGAGTAGCTGACATACAACTGTACGGACATTAAAGAAATCAGTATACAGCTGTATGAACATTGTGGTAATTTGCGTACTAAACAATGTCATCCCAGTGCTCCGACACTGGGATCCATTTTCCATCATCATTAGAAACGTTATATTTTAGCATAACTTTTAACTCACAAATTTAACTGGATTGTATATTAAATCAAAGCCGCAAGGCTATAATGAGCAAGGAGTGATACTGTCAATTGGATTGATTGATAGAAATCGTAGGCATCTCAGTACACTCCTTGCTTTAAAAAATGGAGTACGAACGGTAGGGGGATCAAAAAGATCGAATCACAATCCTGTACAACATTTACATTATTATTTGATTATATTTATAGGTACAAAAATGGCTAGAACAGTTTTCATTGGTATTGATGTTTCAAAAGAAACACTTGATATCTCAATTAATAATAAACATCAGCGTATAGAAAATGTAGAAAGAGCTATATCTGAGTTTATAAAGTCAAAAATAGTTAACGTATTTGTTAGGTTATGTGTAGTAGAATCAACAGGTGGTTATAAAAAACTTGTCATAAAGTTGTTACGGGAATATAAAATAGCTGTTCACAGAGCTCACCCAAATCGGGTATATGCATTTGCAAAAGCCTGCAACCACTTTGCAAAAACAGATAAATTAGATGCAAAATTACTAGAAAAATATGCTGAATTTATCACAAAAAATGACGAAGTAATAGAATACATAGTTTCACAAAAGCAAGAAGAACTAAAAGAGCTAAGAGCAATTGAGCGCAATCTAAACGATGAAGTTCACGCAAATAAGTGTCGTTTGCATAAGGTTACAGGAAAAGCCAGGGAATATATAGAAAAACAGATAGAATTTGCAAAAAAACAATTAGAGCAAGTTAGGCAAGACATAGAAGATATAATAAACTCTGATCCTGATTTGAAGGAAAAAAGCAAACTGCTAACTATAGCATTTCCTAAAGTAAATGATAAAGGTATAATAAAGTATTTGAGTTATAATGGCATATAGTGTGGATTTAAGGGAAAAGGCAGTATTGATGATAGAAAAAGGGAAGACAAAGGTTGAGATAGCAGAGCTCATGGAGATAGGAATAGCAACGCTGTACCGCTGGTTAAAAAAGAAAGCTGCTGGTGAAAGCCTAAAGCCATCTAATACCAAATTCCATTACTAATCGAACAAATAAGAAACATTACAAACTCGTTTAATAGTAGCACTGGAAATACTGACAATAAAATTACACAGAACATCTTCAAGTAAGCCTATGGTATCGTAGACTCTGTTGCGTAAAGTATTGTGTTTGATATATTGCCACAACCTCTCAACAGGATTCAGTTCTGGTGAATAAGGAGGCAAGTATATAATGGTAATGTTTTTCTGAATTTTCAAACTTTTTGATCTATGCCAGCCTGCACAATCCATTACAAGAAAGGCTTTTTTCGTGCCTAAATCTTTCGACATCTGCTCCAGAAATACATTCATACAATCAGTGTTTACATATGGAGCAAGTAGGCTAATTTTCTTACCACTTCTTGGATTTACCGCACTGTAGATATAGAAATTTTGTCTACCAATTTTCATTTAACCTGCGTTCTGACCCCTTTTTTAAACCATCCGTGTCCGATTTTTGAATGAGTTCCAAATCGTGATTCATCAAAAAAATACCTCCTTTTCAGGGTGGGAATTGACTATTTTATTGAAGTATTTTTTAAACTCTTCTTGCTTGTTTTTATCTTGTTTATGGTGAATTGGCCTCGGTGTTATATAAGAAAACTTCATCCTTTGTATCTCACGATGCACTGTTGATTTGCTAATGTTTAGGCCAAATTCCTCTGAGATTTTTATTTGCACTTCCTTAATAGTAATATTTGGATTTCTTTCTACCCATATTTCAATTTGCTCACGTTGATTTTTGTTTAATTTGCTTTTTCTTCGCCGCTGAGAAGGGGAAAATAATTTTTCTACTCTACCAAATTTTAGATGCTTTATCCATTCAGTCAAAGCAGTCCTTGAAATTTTACATATTCTTGCCACAGCGCTTATACTACTTTCTTTTCCTGCTATCACCGCTTGTAACTTTTTTGAAACATATGCGTTATTTCTGACCTTTTTTAACATTTCTTTCGCCAAATTTACAACTTTTTCGTCTAACAGTTTTGACCTTAATGCCATTTATACCTCTCTATTTTATCTACTCTAGTATCACTTCTTTCCCATTATTGTCTATCTGTTCTTTACATAGTGGGAATTGGTATAAAAACGGTAGCTTTATTCGAAAAATAGACCCAAAAATACTCGAAACGCTAATTCTGGATTAAAAAGAGAATAGAAAAGTCAGGAGAGTAGGGTAAACTCAACAAATAGAAAAAAATAGATGAGGTTACCCATGGAAGATATAACAAAACTGTTTTGTCTGGTCGATGATTTTTGCAGAGATATAGAGAAAAATTTTGCAGATAAACTACTGCCAAACGGTAAAAAACCCACAAGAGTGCCAGAAATTACACATTCGGAAATTATCACAATAATCCTCCTGTATCAGCAATCTCCCTGTGAAAATTTTAAGGCTTTCTACCTGCATTACCTAACATTGCTCTACAAACAGAGTTTTCGAAGTTGCCTTCATACACTAGGTTTGTTGCTCTAAAGCCCAGGGTTTTGTGGCATTTAGCCATGCTATTACAGTGCCTTTGCGGATGGTCAGAACTTACTGGAATCTCATACATAGATACAACTCCTATTGCAGTTTGCCATGCAAAAAGAATATCAAGAAATAAGGTTTTTGCTGGAATTGCAAAATTAAGCAAGAGTACATATGGCTGGTTTTTCGGCTTTAAACTACATTTGATAATTAACGAGAAAGGTGAAATTCAAGCTTTTACGCTTACAAGAGGTAATGTTGACGATAGAGAGCCTGTAGCAAACCTAACTAAGAAATTAACCGGTCTTTTGTTTGGTGATAAAGGCTATATTAAAAAAGAGCTTTTCCAAGAGTTGTTTAACCGCGGTTTGAAACTTGTTACCAAGGTGAAAAAGGGGATGAAAAACACATTAATTTCACTACATGAAAAGATTTTGCTGAGAAAAAGGTCGATCATTGAGACGATTTTTGGCTACCTCAAAAATAGACTTGAAAGTGAACATACTCGCCATAGATCTCCCGTTAATTTCTTGGTTCACATCTTTTCTACTCTCATTTCCTATTCCTTGAAATCCAAAAAGCCTTCCATTTCCTATACTTTCTTCCTTCCTTAATCCAGAATTAGCGTTATAAATGTTGGACGGAAAACCGCAAGTATCCTACTCATAGAGGTACCTGAACTTGGTAGGTTAGATAATAAGGAAATAGCTTGTCTAGTTGGAGTTGCACCAAAAACTAGTGAAAGCGGAAGGAAAGTAAGCAAGGCCCAAGTCATAGGTGGCAGATTTTATGCTCGAAAAGCATTATACATGTCTGCTGTGGTTGCAATGCGTCATAATAAAAAAATGAAAGTATTTTACCAGCGTTTAGTTGACTCCGGCAAAGCCGCTAAAGTTGCTTTAGTTAATGTAATGAGAAAAATCATCATTTGTTTAAATGCTATGATAAAAAACAATAATTTTTATCTTGATGTTTAAGACGGTAGATGCCAGTGTCAGCTACTGGCATGACATCTATCATTTTATGTTTATAGTATTTTTTGCAAATAAACGTTCGTAGTTGTAAATTAAATGCAAAAAAATACTTGATACATTTGGTAAGTTGATTATTTTCAGTGAAAATGAGGGTATTTTAGAGCTCGAAGTCCACCTTATTCAAGTCTACAGACTTTTCAATTAATTTCTCAATAAAAAATATAGCACAGTCTACTCCAGTGCGTACACGTACGCTTAATTTCTGTCATAAGGTGTGTTATATTTTTCTAAATCTTTTCTTTATAGGAGGGTCATTATGTCTAAAGTTCCTTAAACATTAATTTTTAACTTAAACATTTATTAAATAGTGCAGTACTGCCTTACGCGTTGCTAATCCAAACTTTACTTGCTGTAAAATAACACAATCTGCTATATCATTGCTAATTTCGATACCTCTATTTATTGGTCCTGGGTGCATAACAATTGCATCGGGTTTTGCGTGCGATAGTTTTTGTGCATCAAGTCCATACAAGTGAAAATATTCTTTTTCTGAATAATTATTATTCATGCGCTCTTTTTGCAATCTTAAAAGCATAATTACGTCAGCATCCTTTATACCTTCAGTTAGTGAGTAGTGAAGTGAATCTACTTCAGAAAAATGTTTACACATCAAAGCTGGTGGTGCAACTAAGCTTATTTTTGCTCCAAACATTTTCAGCAATCTTATATTTGATCTTGCAACTCTACTGTGCAAGATATCTCCACATATTACAACTTTTAGGTCCTTTATTTGCTTTTTATGACTGATAATTACCAGATAATCTGCAAGAGCTTGAGTTGGATGTTCACTGCTTCCATCGCCTGCGTTGATTAGCGAGCAGTTAATATGCTTTGCCAATGTATTAATGATGCCACTACTTTTATGCCTGATTATCATATAGTCAGGATTCATTGCATTTAATGTTTTTATCATATCTTTTAGATCTTCCCCTTTGTTAATAGAAGAAGATTTTATTGGTAAAGTTATAACATTTGCTCCAAGGCTTTTTGCTGCTATTTCAAAAGATGCGAGCGTACGTGTTGAATCTTCAAAGAATAGGTTTATGACTATTTTATTTTTCAGAACATGACTATTTTCAACTTTTTCTTCAAGGTATTGGTTGGCTAATTTAGTTATATTTCCTACATCACCGATTGTGAGGTCTGAGATATTTAATAAATTCCTTCTCTTGTCCATAGCTCCTTTTTTGAGCTTATTCTACTTTCTTAATTTCAATTACACAACTGTAAAGTAAAGTAGAAGGAAGCTATAAAATTTTATTTCCACTTACATTCATCTGCTATCATAACAGCCTCAAAGAGATGCTTCTCAAGCTCACTTATAGGCAGAGTACTTTGTAGGTAATTTCCCCAAGATTTTAACACATCAGAAGTTTCAATACCTTCAACAATAGGATATTCTTGATTTTTTTTAGCATATAGCTCTTGAGCCTGTTTGCTTACAAAAAACTCCAATAAAGCTATGGCATTTTCTCTGTGTTTTGCGTTTTTTGTTACTGCTGCACCACTAATATTCACCATTACACCATCACTCGGAAAGAAAGCTCCTAACTTTTCTGTGATATTCTTTTTATTTTCTGATGAAAGGATTCTTGCAAAGTAGTAGCTGTTTACTATTGCAACATTGCCTTCACCAGCGGCTACAGCATAAATTTGATCTGTATCACCACCGCTTGGTTTTCTTGCCATGTTGCTTACAATTCCACTCACCCATTCTTTTGTTTTTTCAAAACCATTTTTTGCAATCATAAAAGCGATCAATGATCGGTTATATGGACTTGTGGAAGAACGCACTAATATTTTCCCTTTCCATTTTTCATCCGCTAAATCTTCATAAGTACTTAATTCCTTAGGATCTACTGATTCTTTATTATAAACCAATATTCTAGCTCTTTTTGTTAGCCCAAACCAATAATCTTCATTATCTCTAAATTTTGCAGGTATGGCATTTTTTAGAGTCTCTGAATCCACTCGAGATAAGAGCCCTCTTTTTTTCGCTAAAATCAAATTCACCGCATCTGCAGTTAAAAACAAATCAGCTTCACCACCATTTTCCATGCGTGAAAGCAATTGAGAATAATCGTCAATGATATAACGTACCTTGATACCGGTATTTTTTGTAAATTCATCAAATAAACTATGTACTAATTCTTCTTTACGTGATGAATAAACGTTTACTACTTGTGAATCATCAGTTCCGCTATTTTTATATAAAAAGTTAACGACTATCAATACAGCCGCTACTAAAGATATAAATATTAAACCTTTTTTCATAAACAAACCCCTTCCTTTTCATCATCTCAAGCTATCAAAATAGCAAGGTCTTAGCAAGTGTAAATCTTCAAAACGTTGCAGTTACAGTACTGGAATAGCGATAAAAAGAAGTACGAGCCAGATTTAATTAATAATATAAGTAATATCTGGATGGCCACATCGTTCAGCAACTACTTGTAACAATTTTGAACTAATCTTTTCTTGACTGCTTTTTACAGTTTTAATAGCTGTTTCATTAGGATTTTCACTATTAGCATTTTGTTTATGTAATAACAAATAATCTTTAAAATCAGTTTTGTTCCAATGATGAATTGTGCAAGCTAAAGTGAAAAGCAGTAGAGTGCCTGAAATTGCGACGATTGGCCAGTAAATAGTAGGATTTGTGTATGAACTTACTATGTTGCTCAAACCACCTGTTGAATAAAGTGCTAAAGGGAAGGTTATGTTTCCAGTAATAAGAACTGTTCCTAAGATAGGAAGCCATATTCTATCATTGATTAATGAATTTACTTTACTCTTGTAACAGATTGGCTGGCCTGTAAGTTCTACGATGTTTGAATTACTTTTTGCTTTTTCTGGAAGAGAGTGAAACGTAAAGTAAACACGATTACCGTTGCTATATTTTAATACCAAAGACTTGATGCATTTCTCATCTTGCTTAAGTGTATCTAATATCTCACCTAAAACTTCTTGAGTGTCTCTTTTTGTAATCTTGTGCTCCTTAGTACGGACTGCTTGCATAAGTTCCCATGTAATTCCCAAGACTAAACAAGACGCTAATACTCCGCCAAATATAGTAACAGGATTTATGCTGCCGATGAATCCAATGAATTCTCTTTGCTTCGCAGCTAAAACGATTGACGTAATACAACATGCCGTAATAAGACCTACGAAAGGCATTGTAACTTTCTTCTTTTGCATCGTATATTTTACTTTCTGTAAAAATCTGTTTGTCTTTTTATTATCTCCAAGCAAAGATTTTTCAGAGCCGTCTGTCTTATATGATGGCGGAAGACTTGGGGGTGTATCGCTATGCTGACTGAGCTTTTCAAAAAGATTTTTCTCACTTTCATCTCTATCCCAAGGTTCATCAAATACTGTCTCTTTAGAAGCCGATCTTTCTAATCTTTGATTATCTACTCCATTATCTAAACTCTTTTTCGAAGTTTTTTTACTTCTATCTATGGATGCATAAAGAGGTTCTGAACTGTTCACATTCGATGCTTCTTGCCTTTCTTCATAAGAACTTGATTCGCTAGCCGAACTTGTATGTTGTAAAGTTTCATTTTCACCATTTGTTTTTGGCACCGTGCTTCTGCGTGCTGGTTTTGGTAGACTTGTTTTTTCTATTCCATCTTTTTCAGTTATTCTGACGTTCTCTCCGTTTGCTGATTCAGGCATATTTGCTCCAAAATTAATCACTATATTGTGTTGATTACGTTATAATTATTAAGATATGGTAAATACTAATTTAAAGATAAGTATGAAGAATTTAGTATAAAAATTGCTTATCAAAAATCCTCTCGTCTAATGAGCAATCTTTATCAAAAAGCAGAGTGACTGTGTTTTCGTGATCTTTCTGCATTTTTATCTGCGATATATCAGGAAATTCCTTGTAATCTGATACTACAAGTGCTGGACGATTTTCCACGTCGTTGATATCAATTTGCACTATTGTATCATTTGAGATTAGCGCTCCATTCCAACGCCTTGGGTAGTAGCTATTGATGGAAGTCAGTGCAAGTAAATTTGAATTAAGTGGTAAGATTGGCCCACCGGCAGAGAAGTTATATGCAGTGCTACCTGTTGGGGTAGACAATATAATTCCATCTCCTCTGAATTTTTCTACTTTTAGCTTATCATTAATGGTAATATTCATCTCCACTATTTGATTTGCTTTTCTAAAGACATACACTTCATTTACTGCTATGTAATGGTGTTTTTTGCCATTTATGTCTTTGGCTTCCATTTTTAGTAAAGTTAGCTGAGTAGGAACTGCATGTTCTATATGATCAATTAGATCTTCAAAGCATTTATTCATCAAAAATCCGACGTTACCGGTATTTATTCCATATACATGTATATCTTTATTTCCTATGACGTAGTTGTGCAGAGTGCGTAGCATAAAACCATCACCGCCAACAACTATCAGCAAATCAACTTCATGCTTACCTGCTTCTGCTATATTGATAAAATTGAGTTTCTGTAGTAGTTTAGATACTTCCTGAGACTTGGGTAGCGAAGAAGCAATATAGCCTACATTTTTATATTTATACATGTTAAATAAAGAGGGGAGGAACTAAAAAAGACTCCCGTATTTATCATTAAACTTAGCTATTTTACTATCCTTCTCCCCTGAACCGCTTGTCAAACTTCCAGTCCATGCAGGATGAGTAAGAGGATCTCTATCAAGCTTTATTCTTTGACCTTCTTTTCCATAAGTGGAATAAGTTTCAAACTCTTGACCATCTGTCATAACTATAGTAACTTTGTGATAATCGATTTCTGCCATTGTTCTTACAAATTTCTTACCAGCTAAGATTTTAGTGAATCTGGTTCATTTGGTCAATCATTATTGTGAAATATTGACAAAAAATAAATAAAGTAGTATTCTCAATGAAGAATGAAAAACTTTTTATGATTTTTGCTTTTCCTGGTCAGGGCTCCCAATTTGTAGGAATGGGAAAGAGCTTGTATGATGAATTTTCAGTTGCAAGGAACGTATTTGATGAAGTAGATGACATATTGGGTAGAAAGCTGTCTCATTTGATTTTCAATGGCCCTATTGAGAAATTAACCATCACGGAAAACGCTCAGCCAGCTATAATGGCAGTGTCAATTGCAACGCTACGTGTTATGAAGCACGTATTTGGTGAATCTCTTTACAGCGTTCAGTATGTTTGTGGGCATTCAGTTGGCGAGTATACAGCGCTATGTGCTGCAGGGGCATTGACGCTTGAGTCTGCAGTCAAATTGCTAAAAGTTCGTAGCGAAGCAATGCATGAAGCTTCACTAAAATGCAAAGGTGGAATGTTTGCTCTACTTGGAGCAGAAATAAGTGAAGTAGAAGGTATATTAAAATCAGCTCAAATTGATTGTGAAATTGCAAACGATAATGGTGGTGGGCAGGTAGTGGTGAGTGGTACTGCAGAGGCTCTTGAGGTCTTACCTGATTTATTCAAAAACTCAAGTGTCAAGAAAATGATAAAATTACAAGTTAGTGGGCCTTTTCATTCATCTTTTATGAAACCTGCTGATGAAAAACTTCTGGAATTTTTAAAAAGCATCAACATAACTCGCCCTTCGATTCCTTTTGTATCAAACGTTACAGCTAAGGAAGAAAGTGATCCAGAGATCATAAGAGCTTTGCTCGCTAAGCAAGTCATAAGCAGAGTGAGGTGGAGAGAAATGATTTTACATATGACAAACCGTAGCACTAATAAATTCGTTGAAATTGGGCCTAATAAAGTTTTATCCAATTTAGTTAAAAGAATTGATCAGTCTATCAGTGTGAAAAATATAGATAGTATTGGTGATATTAATAGCTTCTTTGATGAATCATTAGTACTAACAGCGAAAAATTTAAAAGTTGGGTTAAGTTAAAGCATATCTATGTAATATCATTCAAGTAGCTAATACTAGTTCCTTTATGATGGTGTCATCCCAGTGCTTGGCACTGGGATCCAGATTGGGCATTAAGTTGGTAAACACTTTACAACGTTTTTTGTATAAAAGGACTGGATTGTATATTAAATCAAAGCCGCAAGGCTATAATGAGCAAGGAGTGATACTGTCAATTGGATTGATTGATAGAAATCGTAGGCATCTCAGTACACTCCTTGCTTTAAAAAATGGAGTACGAACGGTAGGGGGATCAAAAAGATCGAATCACAATCCTGTACAACATTTACATTATTATTTGATTATATTTATAGGTACAAAAATGGCTAGAACAGTTTTCATTGGTATTGATGTTTCAAAAGAAACACTTGATATCTCAATTAATAATAAACATCAGCGTATAGAAAATGTAGAAAGAGCTATATCTGAGTTTATAAAGTCAAAAATAGTTAACGTATTTGTTAGGTTATGTGTAGTAGAATCAACAGGTGGTTATAAAAAACTTGTCATAAAGTTGTTACGGGAATATAAAATAGCTGTTCACAGAGCTCACCCAAATCGGGTATATGCATTTGCAAAAGCCTGCAACCACTTTGCAAAAACAGATAAATTAGATGCAAAATTACTAGAAAAATATGCTGAATTTATCACAAAAAATGACGAAGTAATAGAATACATAGTTTCACAAAAGCAAGAAGAACTAAAAGAGCTAAGAGCAATTGAGCGCAATCTAAACGATGAAGTTCACGCAAATAAGTGTCGTTTGCATAAGGTTACAGGAAAAGCCAGGGAATATATAGAAAAACAGATAGAATTTGCAAAAAAACAATTAGAGCAAGTTAGGCAAGACATAGAAGATATAATAAACTCTGATCCTGATTTGAAGGAAAAAAGCAAACTGCTAACTATAGCATTTCCTAAAGTAAATGATAAAGGTATAATAAAGTATTTGAGTTATAATGGCATATAGTGTGGATTTAAGGGAAAAGGCAGTATTGATGATAGAAAAAGGGAAGACAAAGGTTGAGATAGCAGAGCTCATGGAGATAGGAATAGCAACGCTGTACCGCTGGTTAAAAAAGAAAGCTGCTGGTGAAAGCCTAAAGCCATCTAAAAACGGTAGCTTTATTCGAAAAATAGACCCAAAAATACTCGAAGAATATGTTACAAAGAATCCAGATCACACTCTGGCAGAGATGAAACAAAATCTTGGATTTGGAATAAATTCAATTTGGTATAGACTAAAACAGGTAAAAATTACTTTAAAAAAAAGTCACAAATAGAGTCTTTTGGCTGTCATGTGCTGTATCTTCCAACATATTCACCGGATTTGAATCCTCACTTTTACCTACAACTTTGAGAGGTCATTATGCGAAGCATAACCATGCTTTCCCTGAGGTTTTCATAACCACGCCATAGAGTCATAGTTCCTGGTAAATTATCACTTTTTCTATTCATAAATCCACCTAATTTTCCTAACCAAATAATAGCTTGTTTTATGTTTGGAGGTTCTTCTGGCAATTTGGCTACTTTATGCTCACGTATGTAAAGGGTTTTCCACTCTTCATTACTTAAAACCTTAGTACAAACCTCCATAGGATTCGATAAAGCGATTTTTGTTAAATATAAAATATTAAATGCAATAATGCTCTTTATAGCGATTAATTTCTCTAATCTTTCTTTTGTAGCTAAACGAGAGCTTTCTACCTTACATCCTGATTTTAAAATCCTAAAATACTCCTCGATTTTCCATCTTAGCTTATACCAATTTATCCTTTCTATAGCATCTAAAGTGCTATTAACTGGTATATTAGTCAGCAAAGTCCAATCAATAGCTTCTACTCTTTCAGGAGGATTTGTTTCTTTGGCACTTACTACATATATAGCGATTTTATCACTTATTTTATGCTCTGTATCTTTCGATCCATAAATGTAAGGAGATCTGATAGGTATATAGCCTTTCATATACCTGACTTCAATGTTAGCTTTTCTTGAGATCTGGTATTTATTTTCAGCAACATTCAAGACAATTTCCTTTTTTACAGGCAGTTGAGTTATACGTGTTTGCAAATCCGTTTTTCCCCCTTCAATACAGATGAATTTCCTATTAGTTCGGTTGCGGATTACATAAAAACTGTCCAATGATTCAACAGTCCATAAAAACTTAAAAATATCTGCTTCCCTATCACCAATAGTAACAAGCTGTACACCTTCTGCGAGGTTATTTAGGGTTTCTTTTAGTGCCGCTATCCACTTATAGCTTTCTTTCTCCTTTATAGCAGTACGGTATTTCCTGTTTGCTTTTTCTTGGGCTGTTTCTTCCCTGATAGAACGTGCCCAACACTGTTGAGAAGATAGCCCTAAAGGTAATCCGTCTTTGTTAACCATTAAGTTACTGTGCAATAACAAACCCTTTTTATATTTTGTATAGGCTTTAGAAATACTACCTAGACCCTTAGTCTTTATATGAGAGTCAAAATCCAAATAACTTGTATCTTGAACTGAAAATACCAGCTCATTTCCTTTTATCCTTTCCATAGTTTCTTTATAATGGGAAGAATAAATTTCCTTAGCTTCAAGCTTCTCATTGCTAAATAATCTGTATGCACCTTTAGCTTCTTTCCATCCTACACAGCTTTGACTAATTGACCCAGACGCCTTATTCTCTATTAAATAGCTTGTTTTAATAAGTCTTGTATTAAGCCTTACATCTCCCAGATTAACATGTCTCAACTCTTTTTCTAGCCATTTATCTCCTAAGCCATCAGCACATTGTACATTTCTATTTACTTCACACATTTTTACCTCATCTTAAGTATATTTTTCTCTATCTTACTTGCTTTTTATACTTGTGGGTAAAAGTGAGATTTGAATCCCATAGAACACTGTTGGCATACCATCAAAAGCCGCCTCAGACCTCTAATGTATAAATGTACAGACTTACAACTTTTGGTTGGTAATACCATAATGGTAATTTATCATTCATTTTAGAAAATACTATACAACAGTTGTGAATAGAGAGTAATACGAAAAATTATATAATCAACGAACTACCTGTCATTTCATTTGGCTTTTTGAGTCCAAGTAGCTGTAAGATAGTGGGGGCAATATCAGATAATTTTCCATCTCTTAGTTTTAGATTATTACAAGATACAATGAATGGAACTTTATTTAGAGTGTGCGCTGTGTGAGGTGTGTTATTTTCTTCATCGAACATACATTCCACATTACCATGGTCTGCTGTAACAATGAGTGCAGTATTACCCACTTCTTTGACAACGCTGAGTACTTTTGCAAGGCAATCATCTACAGCGAGCACAGCTTGCTCGGCTGCTTTTATATTACCTGTGTGTCCCACCATATCAGGGTTAGCGTAGTTTACAACTATCAGCGCAAATTCTTGAGAATGAATTTTTTTTACAAGCTCTTCTGTGAGCTCAAAGGCTGACATTTTAGGCTGCAAATCATAAGTTTTAACTTTTGGTGAAGGAATTAGTATTCTTTCTTCACCGGAAAAAGGTTCTTCTCTTCCGCAATTAAAAAAGAAGGTCACATGCGCGTATTTCTCAGTTTCAGCAATGCGCAGTTGCCGTAATTTATTGTCTTCTATTATCTGTCCCAAAGTGTTGGCAAAAGATTCAGGAGGAAAGAGATAAGGGATTTTTAAATCCGCTTTATATTGCATCATACTTAGAATTGATGAGAATTTTGCTACTTCTATGTAGTTCGTTTTGCCTAGCAAAATACTTGCCAATTGTATCATTCGGTCAGCACGAAAGTTAGCCAATAGCAATCCATCTTCTGGTTTTATACCTTGATAATCGCCTATTATTGCGGGCCTGATAAATTCATCGGTTATATTATTTTGATAATTTTCATCAATAAGCGATACTGCATCATCATAACGAGGCGCCTTTGCAAATGCGATGGCTTCATAAGCTTCAATTGTTCTTTCCCACCTATTATCACGGTCCATAGCGTAATAACGCCCAGAGACAGTGGCGATTCTTATATCATTTTCCTTTATGCTTTCTGTAAATTCTTGAATGCATCTTTTCCCTGAATTTGGCAGTGTGTCTCTGCCATCTAAAAATGCGTGTATTACAACTTTAATTCCGCGTTGTAATATCTTGTTTGCTAAAGATGAAATGTGCTTTTGATGCGAATGAACACCTCCATCTGATATCAATCCCATTATATGGCATATGCCATTCTTACTTTTTAGATCATTAATAAAATTCTGTAGATTTGCATTATTTTCTATCGTTTCGATTGCTTGATTAATACGCTGAAGGCTTTGCATTACCACTCTACCGCTACCAATATTCATGTGACCAACTTCTGAATTGCCTATTTGGTCTTCTGGTAATCCAACATCAGTTCCACAGGCAGATAAACTGCACTTTGGATAATTAGAGTTAATATGTTGCCAACAAGGGAGATTTGCATTGCTAATAGCGTTGTATTTACTATTTTCTATTCCATTACCCCAGCCATCTAATATACATAAAACGACTGATTTAAAGTTCATATAAAAATTAACATCGAAAACCCCCGATGATACCAAAAATAAACTCTTCTCACAACTTTTGTGTTAAAGTAGGAGATAGAAAAAGCTGCGTAGAGACAATGGTATATGAAGTTTTTCATAAAATATTTTATTAAAGTGATTGACAGTTGCTGAAGTGTTTACTAAAACACTTGCATAGCTTTAATAGTGAGGTCAAATGAGTTATAGCCAATATATAAAGGATAACACTTTAGCAACATCAGGTGCTATAATTAATGTTGATAGATTAGTAAACTTTTTAAAAAGCAATACAAAGATTACAAGACTTATTTTACGATGTTCAAAAATTAATTATGAGGTTATAAAAGAATTAGCTCAGCTTTCTCATCTTACTTCACTTGATCTAAGTTGCAGTTATGTTGGTACAGAAGGTGCAAAGATTTTAGCAAGCGGGAATCTTGTAAATCTTACTTCGCTTGATTTAGGAGGAAACGAAATTGGTGATGAAGGTGTAGAGGCTTTAGCAAGTGGAAATCTTACAAGTCTTACTGAGCTTAAATTATATGATAATAAAATTGGCGATAGGGGGGCAAAAGCTTTAGCGAGTGGAAATCTTACAAATCTTACGTTGCTTAGTTTAGGATGGAATGAAATCAGTGAAAAAGGTGCAGAGGCTTTAGCGAGTGGGAATCTTATAAATCTTATTACACTTAAAGTATATGATAACAGCATTAATTACAGAGGTTCACAGACTTTGGCGAGTGGAAATTTGGTGCGTCTTACTTCAATTATTTTTAATTATTGTTATATTGATAGCACGTTCCCTAAAAATGTCCTGCCTTCACTGAAAAGTAGGTGTAATAAAAGAAAAATAGGGGAAGAATCAGGTAGTAAGCTAAGTGAGGTACAGGCATCTTTGCACTTTGAAAGTAAAGGTTTTAAAGCTATATAACTCCACAGTTTTGTCTGTTTAAGAGACAGAGAAAAGTTAGTGAATTCTGGGCCAAAAATGAAATGTACAGATTGTATAAAACAATGCTCCCCGGGCCGGATTCGAACCAGCGACCAATTGGTTAACAGCCAACTGCTCTACCACTGAGCTACCGAGGAATAAACTGCTTTTAACTTATCATATTGAACGTAGATTGTAAATGATTTTTATGTAGACTTTAAACCTAGATATCATTCCAGAGCATGGAGCTGTAATCCAGTTCTTATTACCTGATATGCTCATTTGACAGTTAAGTCTTCTCTACCCCTATTTGCATAATACCTTGACGATTCCGTTCACGGTTAAAAGATACCGAGGTAGTAGGGTGTATTAGTTTTTGCAAGCTGTTATTTTGCTATGGATTGCTGTAATGGCATCATCTATTTTATTGTTATCACAGCCTGTTTGGGCAAGTTCGGCATTTCCACCGCAATCCCTTCTGGTTACAGTAGATACCAGCTCTTTTGCATTGATCTTATTAGTTAAATCTTTACTTACTTTGACAATCAAAACTGTTTTATCCTTTTCTGTTACCATGAAGGCTATTACAGTTTTCGGTTTTTGTTGCTGTAGAGCAAATTCCCTTATTATACTTCCTGGAACGTTATTGAAAGTGTGGCTTACGAAATTTATTCCATTTATTTCGGTACTTTTTACAGCTTCTACACTGATAAGCTTTTTATAAAGATTTTTTATTTTGACTTCAAATTCTTTGCGCTCCTGGCTTAAAATACTGAGTCGACTTATTATTTCATTTACTGGTGCTTTTACGCATTCTGCAACTTTTTTTAAGCTAATTTCGTTACTGCGTACATAATTAATTGCTTCTTGACCGGTTAAAGCTTCAATTCTTCTTACTCGAGATGCAACGGAACATTCTGCTGCTATCTTAAACAAACCAATTTCTCCGGTACGCTCCACGTGTGTACCACCACATAATTCTTTTGAATCTCCAATTTTTACAACCCTAACATTATCACCATATTTTTCACCAAATAAGGCCATCGCTCCTTCGTCTATTGCCTCATCCATACCTTGAACTTTTGTGGACGTAGAAAGATTTTCTCTGATTAGAGAGTTTACTATATCTTCTACTGAAGACAGCTGATCCTGAGTGACTGGCTTATTGTGACTAAAGTCAAATCTTAGTCTATTTGGTGCGACTAGAGAACCTTTTTGAGTAACGTGATCACCTAAGATTTTTCTGAGTGCAAAGTGTAGAAGATGTGTAGCTGAATGATTTCTTCTTAAGTCTTGTCTTCTTTTTTTATTAATACTAGCTGTAACTGTGTTACCTTTACAAATTGAGCCGACGCACCTGTGCAAATACAAGTCATTAATCTTGTTGGTATTTTCGACTGTTACCATACTTCCATCAGACTGTATAAGATTTCCAATATCTCCCACTTGTCCACCTGACTCTCCATAAAAAGGTGTTTTATCAAGTATAATAGTTATCTTTTCTCCTTCTTTTGCAGAATCAATTACTTCATTTTTAGAGGAAATTATTGCGAGTACTGTTGCATCCTTTACTTCATCACGTTCATAACCAACAAATTCCGTTTTGCCAAACTGATCGATTAAATTAAACCATACTTGTTCAACAGATTTTTCACCAGATCCAGTCCAATTAGCACGTGCTCTTTCTTTTTGCTCTTTCATTGCATTATCAAAACCTTTTTGGTCAAAATTTATTTTCCTTTCTTTCAAAATATCAAGTGTGATATCCAAAGGAAATCCATAAGTGTCATATAGTTTGAATGCTGATTCTCCAGATAGAGTGTCACCTGATTTTAAATCTGCAGTGAATTTGTCCAAGAGATTAATGCCTTTCATTAAAGTGTCTTTAAAGTTTTCTTCCTCTGATTTTAACGTTGTTTCTATTAAGCTTTTAACTCTGATTAGCTCTGGATAAGCATCTCCCATATAAGCCAAACTTGTGCCATCTATGAGTGCAGGAAAAACAAGGTTCAATAGAGAATCATTATATCCAAGTAGGTGGATATAACGTACTGCTCTCCTGATCAATCTGCGTAGTACATAATTTCTTCCTTCATTTCCAGGAAGCACTCCTTCTGCGATGAGAAATGCAGCTGCACGAAGGTGATCTGCGATAATCTTATGAGCTACTTTATTTTCCGTATTTCCACAGTACTCTTGCGATTTACTTACCAGAGCAGAAAATAGGTCAATATCATAGTTATCATGAACGTTCTGCATAACAGCTGCTATTCTTTCAAGGCCCATTCCGGTATCGATGCATTTTTTTGGTAATTTTTGTAAATTATCTTCTTCATCTTTATTAAATTCCATGAACACCAGGTTCCAAATTTCAACAATTCTGTCGTCTTCATGTAAAGCGGAATTTCCATGATCGTAAAAGATTTCAGAACATGGTCCACATGGACCAGTATTGCCCATGCTCCAAAAGTTATCATCTGTTGTAATTCTTATGATTTTATCATCTGAAAAGCCACTTATCTTACGCCAAATTTCATATGCTTCATCATCAGTGTGGTAAACAGTTATGGATAGTCTATTTTTATCAAGAGACAATTCTTCAGTAATAAATTTCCACGCAAATTCTATCGCAATTTCTTTAAAGTAATCACCAAAGCTAAAATTTCCGAGCATTTCAAAAAATGTGTGATGCCGAGATGTATAGCCAACATTTTCAAGATCATTGTGTTTACCACCTGCTCTGAGACACTTTTGACTTGAGACGGCACGTTTCATTTCAGTTTTTTGCGTGCCGGTAAAGATGTTTTTGAACTGTACCATACCAGCATTTGTAAACATGAGTGTTGGATCATGCTCTGGAATCAAAGGAGAAGAAGGAACTTGCTCATGATTATTATTTACAAAAAATTTTATAAATCTTTCTCTAATTTCGTTTAGCTTCATCGTTTTTACTGAGGTTATCTATGCATAATAAGTTGTAACAGAAGTAAAATCAATTTATCAATCTAAATATTAATATATACATTACTTAGTATAATAAAGGTAACTTTTACATAAAAATTTTAACAAAAAGATATAGGTTTAAATATTTTATCCACTAACATAGAGAAGTATTTGTTAATTCAAATAATACTTTTATTAATTCATTTAAGGAGTGTGAAATGCCAAAAAAATTCCAAAACACTAATACCAATTCCCGCTATACAAGCAACGAATAGAAAATAATGGAAAAAAGCCATACTGAAGTAAGTAAAATAGCGAGGTTTAGATGGCATTAAGATCAAAATTATTGGATGAAAAAGTGGTGAAATCAGCAAAAGAGATGCTGAAGAGAGTAAGAAATAATGCGTATGTTGCAAAAAAACTAAATGCTGTAATTGCAGCAAAAAAGCACAGTATAACAGCTGTAGCAAAAATATGTTGCATTTCGAGAAAGGCAATTACTACATGGATAAAGCACATAAAATTTGGAAGAGAAGAAAAATTATTTGCTCCACCTCAACGCCGTAGAAAAACTACATTGAACCAAAGTCAACTTGAACGAATTGAGTTGTGGATAGAGGAAAACCCCAATATTACTATTAGAGAAATGAGAATAAGAATCCAAGAAAGATTTGGTTTGAATATCAGCAAATCCGCAATACATCGTAATATGCAAAGAATGAAATTCTCATATATCACACCAAGACCAGTTCATAGTGGACAAGATAAAAACAAGCAAGAGGAGTTTAAAAAAAAACCTCAATGAAACTATTGTCATGCATTCTGAAAAAGAGCTATTTTTCTTCGATGAATCACGGTTTGGTACACATTCGAAAGTTGGACATGGGTGGTTTAAAAAAGGCAGTAGGACAAAGGTTAAGGTAAAATTAGGTAGGGAAAATTTTTATCTCTATAGTGCAGTTAATCCCAGAAATGGAGAGAATTTTAGCTTATTTGCACCAAACGTCAACACTGATTGTATAAATATATTCCTTGAACAGATGTCGCAATATTTAGGAATACGAAAGGCTTTTCTCTTGATGGATTGCGCTAGTTGGCATAAGTCAAAAAATTTAAAGGCACCTAAAAATATCGAAATTATATACCTACCACCATACTCACCTGAACTCAATCCTGTTGAGAGGTTTTGGTTATATATAAAACAGAACATTTTACGCAATAAAATCTACGATACAATCGTTCTGCTTGAATGCGCTTTGTGTAAATTTATTACCTCTCTTTCCCCTTCCACGGTTAAACAACTCTGCTATGCTTCTTATTTGGTTCATTAATAATGAGAATTGGTATAAGAATAGCATGCGAAAGAGAGAAACAACAAATAAGCAGGAGATGGATGGTCCAATAATTAGAATTGTATCTGACTTGAAAAGTATAAAACAAAACAGAAGGGTAGAATTTTTAATTAAAGGAGAGAATTTAACAGTAAAAGACCTCTCTATATCTTCTAGAGCAGCTGAGATAGGCTTGGTTACAGGAATAGTAAATTCAATAGACATTCCTCAAGCAATTCGTGAATCGACAATAGATGGAATTATTTTAGGTCTTAAGAGTGGAGAAATAGAAAAAGGTAAAGAATATAATTATAGAGAATTTAAGAAAATATATCTAAAAAACCTTGTAACGCTAATTCTGGATTAAAAAGAGAATAGAAAAGTCAGGAGAGTAGGGTAAACTCAACAAATAGAAAAAAATAGATGAGGTTACCCATGGAAGATATAACAAAACTGTTTTGTCTGGTCGATGATTTTTGCAGAGATATAGAGAAAAATTTTGCAGATAAACTACTACCAAACGGTAAAAACCCACAAGAGTGCCAGAAATTACACATTCGGAAATTATCACAATAATCCTCCTGTATCAGCAATCTCCCTGTGAAAATTTTAAGGCTTTCTACCTGCATTACCCAACATTGCTCTACAAACAGAGTTTTCGAAGTTGCCTTCATACACTAGGTTTGTTGCTCTAAAGCCCAGGGTTTTGTGGCATTTAGCCATGCTATTACAGTGCCTTTGCGGATGGTCAGAACTTACTGGAATCTCATACATAGATACAACTCCTATTGCAGTTTGCCATGCAAAAAGAATATCAAGAAATAAGGTTTTTGCTGGAATTGCAAAATTAAGCAAGAGTACATATGGCTGGTTTTTCGGCTTTAAACTACATTTGATAATTAACGAGAAAGGTGAAATTCAAGCTTTTACGCTTACAAGAGGTAATGTTGACGATAGAGAGCCTGTAGCAAACCTAACTAAGAAATTAACCGGTCTTTTGTTTGGTGATAAAGGCTATATTAAAAAAGAGCTTTTCCAAGAGTTGTTTAACCGCGGTTTGAAACTTGTTACCAAGGTGAAAAAGGGGATGAAAAACACATTAATTTCACTACATGAAAAGATTTTGCTGAGAAAAAGGTCGATCATTGAGACGATTTTTGGCTACCTCAAAAATAGACTTGAAATTGAACATACTCGCCATAGATCTCCCGTTAATTTCTTGGTTCACATCTTTTCTACTCTCATTTCCTATTCCTTGAAATCCAAAAAGCCTTCCATTTCCTATACTTTCTTCCTTCCTTAATCCAGAATTAGCGTTTGTAGATGAATTGGGTAAGGATAGTTCAAAAAAGCTAAAAGAAAGAACTGATGAAAATAGCCAATTGAGAGAATCTACTACTGAAGAAATTGATTATCAGATGCAGGAAGATGTAACTATCGAATCAGCTTCTTTAACAAAACAAGAATTCGATTTTGCATCAAGCAAAGTAACTACTAAAGAGATTAATGACGTAATAAATGAAATAGAAGAATCAAATGCTATAGTATTTTCTAAAATGAATAATAAATTACCATTATGGTATTACCAACCAAAAGTTGTAAGTCTGTACATTTATACATTAGAGGTCTGAGGCGGCTTTTGATGGTATGCCAACAGTGTTCTATGGGATTCAAATCTCACTTTTACCCACAAGTATAAAAAGCAAGTAAGATAGAGAAAAATATACTTAAGATGAGGTAAAAATGTGTGAAGTAAATAGAAATGTACAATGTGCTGATGGCTTAGGAGATAAATGGCTAGAAAAAGAGTTGAGACATGTTAATCTGGGAGATGTAAGGCTTAATACAAGACTTATTAAAACAAGCTATTTAATAGAGAATAAGGCGTCTGGGTCAATTAGTCAAAGCTGTGTAGGATGGAAAGAAGCTAAAGGTGCATACAGATTATTTAGCAATGAGAAGCTTGAAGCTAAGGAAATTTATTCTTCCCATTATAAAGAAACTATGGAAAGGATAAAAGGAAATGAGCTGGTATTTTCAGTTCAAGATACAAGTTATTTGGATTTTGACTCTCATATAAAGACTAAGGGTCTAGGTAGTATTTCTAAAGCCTATACAAAATATAAAAAGGGTTTGTTATTGCACAGTAACTTAATGGTTAACAAAGACGGATTACCTTTAGGGCTATCTTCTCAACAGTGTTGGGCACGTTCTATCAGGGAAGAAACAGCCCAAGAAAAAGCAAACAGGAAATACCGTACTGCTATAAAGGAGAAAGAAAGCTATAAGTGGATAGCGGCACTAAAAGAAACCCTAAATAACCTCGCAGAAGGTGTACAGCTTGTTACTATTGGTGATAGGGAAGCAGATATTTTTAAGTTTTTATGGACTGTTGAATCATTGGACAGTTTTTATGTAATCCGCAACCGAACTAATAGGAAATTCATCTGTATTGAAGGGGGAAAAACGGATTTGCAAACACGTATAACTCAACTGCCTGTAAAAAAGGAAATTGTCTTGAATGTTGCTGAAAATAAATACCAGATCTCAAGAAAAGCTAACATTGAAGTCAGGTATATGAAAGGCTATATACCTATCAGATCTCCTTACATTTATGGATCGAAAGATACAGAGCATAAAATAAGTGATAAAATCGCTATATATGTAGTAAGTGCCAAAGAAACAAATCCTCCTGAAAGAGTAGAAGCTATTGATTGGACTTTGCTGACTAATATACCAGTTAATAGCACTTTAGATGCTATAGAAAGGATAAATTGGTATAAGCTAAGATGGAAAATCGAGGAGTATTTTAGGATTTTAAAATCAGGATGTAAGGTAGAAAGCTCTCGTTTAGCTACAAAAGAAAGATTAGAGAAATTAATCGCTATAAAGAGCATTATTGCATTTAATATTTTATATTTAACAAAAATCGCTTTATCGAATCCTATGGAGGTTTGTACTAAGGTTTTAAGTAATGAAGAGTGGAAAACCCTTTACATACGTGAGCATAAAGTAGCCAAATTGCCAGAAGAACCTCCAAACATAAAACAAGCTATTATTTGGTTAGGAAAATTAGGTGGATTTATGAATAGAAAAAGTGATAATTTACCAGGAACTATGACTCTATGGCGTGGTTATGAAAACCTCAGGGAAAGCATGGTTATGCTTCGCATAATGACCTCTCAAAGTTGTAGGTAAAAGTGAGGATTCAAATCCGGTGAATATGTTGGAAGATACAGCACATGACAGCCAAAAGACTCTATTTGTGACTTTTTTTTAAAGTAATTTTTACCTGTTTTAGTCTATACCAAATTGAATTTATTCCAAATCCAAGATTTTGTTTCATCTCTGCCAGAGTGTGATCTGGATTCTTTGTAACATATTCTTCGAGTATTTTTGGGTCTATTTTTCGAATAAAGCTACCGTTTTTAGATGGCTTTAGGCTTTCACCAGCAGCTTTCTTTTTTAACCAGCGGTACAGCGTTGCTATTCCTATCTCCATGAGCTCTGCTATCTCAACCTTTGTCTTCCCTTTTTCTATCATCAATACTGCCTTTTCCCTTAAATCCACACTATATGCCATTATAACTCAAATACTTTATTATACCTTTATCATTTACTTTAGGAAATACTATAGTTATGGAATTACTCCTGAAGATATAAGTAGTGTTTCCCGTTTTGATAGTAATTCACAAGAAGTGTTAGATCATTCTATATTTAATAGCACAGATGTGGAAGGGCCTAAATTACCCGAAATAAATGGAGGACAGTATATAGGAATAGCAGGGATTGCTGGTGGTATATTTGGTGGAGTGCTAGCAGTAGCTTTTGCAGGATTAGGATACTTTGTATGGCATAGAAAAATAGGGAAGGTAGCTACGATGTTGAAAAAGCGATGAAAAACCTTCCTGAACAAGCTCAACTTGAGCATTCCGGATCTACATCAGAAATAGAATCTTTGCTCAACAATGCTACATCGGTAGCACATCTATCTTCTCAGATTAGTGTCGAGTAAGATTCCAGAGTTTGATGGCACAACAGTGCCATCAACTTAGCTCTTACAGCACTTATATGCTCTGGAACCAAAGGAGAAGAAATCTTCCTGTCTTACAAAAAATTTTATAACTCTTTCTCTAATTTTATATCGTTTTTACTAAGGTATAATAAATTGCAATGAGAAATTCAGATATTAATATATGTATTATTTAGTATAATAAAAATATAAAAATCTTAGTGAAAAGATGTGGACTTAAATAATTTATCTTTTACACATAAGGAAATATTGGTCAGCTTGGGGGTCATATATGTCAAGAAGATTTAAAAATACTGTAGGAAAAAAAAGATCAATCAATAAGGAAAAAAGGAATAGATGGATTAGTATTGAATCAGAATTGCGAGATGTAGAACAAAACAGAACAATATATTTTCTATTGGGAGGAGGTGATTTAAAACTTAAGTATGTATGTATGCTTGACGATACATCTTATCGTATTCTTGTTGCTGAAGGAGAAATAGTGCATGCAGAAAATCCAAAAGTGATGATTGATGATATTGTTTCTGATCTCAAGAGTGGAAAAATACGAAGTTATAAAAGATATAATGCCAAAGAGTTTTATGAAAAGTATCTCAAAGAGTTTTTGAGTAATGAGAACTTGCAAAAGCTGGAAGCTGGTGATATTGAAAATACAACAGCAGAACTACCAAACTTAAAACAAGTAATGGAAGAAATGAAAAAATCAAACACTAGCAATGGAATTACAATGCGAAATATAGAAAGTGTTCAAAATACGACGAATATTTTGGGTAATCCTATGATTCATGATACAAACTTGAGAGAGTTTAAATTATTGGAAACACCTTCAAACGAGAAAAATAATATACTGTTCACAGTAGGTATGTTAGCAGTAACAGTAGCTTTGGTAGCAGCTGTACCATTTAAATGTTGGTTTTATAATAGAAAAAATAAAAGCCATAGTAGTGCTAAGGAAGAAACTCCATCTAGTTATTTATTAAGTGCAATAACTTTAGAAAGTGGAACTAATTCTATTCGTTAGCCAAAATATTGCAAAAATAGAATTTTTTATTATTTTTTTACAGTTTCCTCATTTAATAATTTTTATGCTCTAATTATTATACTTAATTTATCATTACCTGTTGTGTAAACAGGATGAGAATTTTCAATAATCTACATCCTTTAGTAAGAAAAAATCAATACATTCACGATAAATTTACCTCATATCTGTGTTTTATATGTGGAATTTCGAATGGAAAATTATGCAGGCAAAGAAAGAAGAATAGTGAATATAGTTACTCAACATTGGAGTGATATAAAAGGATCAGATAGAGAATGGCCAGAAAGACATGAAATAGACACTGCAGAAATCATGGAGTCATGGCAGCATTGTTTTATCATTGAAGTTAAAGATCAAGGTTATATTTGTGAAAATGCAGGAGAAAAAGCTATTGAATTCTATGGTTTTGAAAAAAAGATGTACATCGATGATAAGTGTGCAATTGATGCACCATTTTTGCGGTTATATAAAATAGATGCAGTTATTGATAAACTTGAGACTGTAATAGAGAGTAAATGCTCAATTAACGAAGAGGAAGAAAGTGAAAGTGTTAAAATAAGGCAAGTATTGCTACCGATTGGGAATGAAGAAGGTATAACACATATACTGGGTGTGATTACATTCAAGCTGCTTTAAAATACAATTTTAATTTGATTCTTTAATAAAATTATCTATACTCATACTTAATTACTAATAAAGAACTAAATAGTGGTGTTTGTAAATTTGTTTAGAATATGACGAAAATAAAATTAAAAACAAAATCTTCTGTCAAAAAGCGCTTTCACCTTACAGCTAAGGGTAAAGTCATCTCTACTCAGTCAGGTAAGAGACATGGAATGGTAAAAAGAAGTAAATCTAATATTCGTAATCAACGCGGTACAACGATTCTCAATAAATCTGACTCGCGTATAGTTAAACTTTATATGCCTTATGGTATTTAATAAAATGGAGGTAAGATAAAAATGGCTCGGATAAAGCGTGGAACCGCTACTCATGCTCGTCATAAAAAGGTATTAAAATTAGCAAAGGGTTATAGAGGACGGGCAAAGAATTGTTATAGAATTGCATTACAAAGGGTTGAAAAAGCACTACAGTATGCTTATAGAGACAGAAGAAATCGCAAGCGTGATTTTCGTGGTTTGTGGATAATACGTATTAATGCAGCAGCAAGAGAACATGGACTTACTTATGGTAGGTTTATGCATGGTCTTAAACTTGTTGGAGTTGATTTGAATAGAAAAATTCTTGCTGAGATGGCTGTTAATCATAAGGATGATTTTGCTAAATTAATAGAAACTGTAAGCAGTAAGTTAGCAGAAAATTCCTAAAGCAAACACACCTGAAAACATGAGAATTATTTTCATGGGGTCACCGGGGTTTGCTGTTGGTGCGTTAAACTTACTATTGAAATTACAGAGTGAAGTAGTAGCAGTATATACCAAAGCTCCAAAGCCTTCTGGACGTAGGCAGAGGTTAACAAAATCGCCAGTACACATCGTTGCTGAAAAAAGTGACATAGAGGTACGTACTCCTGCCTCTTTAAAATCTTCGATAGAGCAAGAAAAGTTTGGAAATTTTAAGCCAGACGTTGCAGTTGTTGCTGCGTATGGATTGATACTTCCAAAAGAAATTTTAAATATTCCCAAATATGGTTGTATTAATATTCATCCATCATTGCTGCCTAGGTGGCGCGGTGCAGCTCCGATACAGCACACAATTTTAGCCGGAGATCAAGAAACCGGAGTTAGCATTATGCAGCTAGATGAAGGATTAGATTCTGGCCCTATTTTAAAACAGAAAAAATTTCTTATTGAAAAAAGCGATAATTATAAGACGTTGTATGATAAATTGTCTGAATTAGGTAGTGATTTACTGCTGAAAGTACTAAACGAAATTGAAAAGCAAGTTCCCTTAAAACAGAGCGATAACGATGCGTGCTATGCTAACAAAGTAAAAGACTATAAAATTTACGCAAGTGACGCCTGTGAAATTGCTTATAGAAAGATTAAAGCATTTTATCCAAAAGCATTCATTAAGGTAGAGAATAAACGTATCAAGATACTTGATGCTGAATTTGAAGCCTTCACTTCAGGACAAGGTGAGATCATTAATGATAATATGCATATAAGTTTAAAAGGTGGTACTTTAATTCCTAAAGTTGTACAAATGGAAGGAAGAAATCCTTGCGATATTAAAGATTTTGTTCGTGGCTTAAAATCAAGTTTAACAAAAAAATTTATAGAATAGACTACTTTGAAAGGAGGGTGAGGAGAGCTAAAGCAACTTCTACAATTTGGTATTCCGCTACTTGTTAGCGGAATCTACAACAAGATACCGCGTTTGGTGTACGAACATTGCAATTTGCAGGTAATTTGAGCAGTAGATGGTGTCATTCCAGTGCTTGACACTGGAATCCAGTTTCTATTGTACAGCCACCTGGTGTGCTCATTTAAAGTGAAGTTTTCTGGATCCCAGTGTCTGGGGACTGGGATGACATCTTTCTTGATCTCTTGTATCACAATGTTCGTACAGCTATGTGCTTGTTAGCGGAATCTACAACGAGATAACGCAGTGGTATTACGTAGTAGCTACATATAGACAATTTTCTTTTCTTAGATATAATCTTAAGAAACCTTCCATATGAAAATTAAAAGAGCTTTAATATCAGTATACGATAAGACAAATATAATTGAACTTGCATCGTTTTTGATGCAGCAACAAATAGAAATTCTCTCAACAGGGAATACTTATAAAGTGCTATCAGGTGCGGGAATAAAAACGCAAGAAGTTTCAGATTACACACAATTTCCAGAAATACTAGATGGCAGAGTGAAAACTTTACATCCTAAAATTCATGGAGGAATACTCTGTGATCGAAAAAGGCACGAAAAGGAAATGCAGAATCTAGAAATTAAGCCGATAGATCTGCTTATAACTAACTTATATCCATTTTGGAAAACGGTTAATAGCAACTCAAGTGAGAAGCAAATCATAGAACAAATAGATATAGGTGGAGTAGCATTAATTAGAGCTACAGCAAAAAACTTTCATTTCACTTCAGTGATTTCTAGCATTCAAGATTACGAAACACTGAAAGCTGAGATGATCAAAAATAACAATCAGACAACATTAGAATATAGAAAACATCTAGCAACTAAAGCATTTGCTCTGACTGCACAGTATGATTCTAATATTTACAATTGGTTTTTATCACAGGGTAAAAGCAATGAGTTACCAGAGTTTTTTACTTTATATGGATGTAAAGCACAAGGACTCAGATATGGTGAAAATCCTCATCAAAAAGCTGCATTTTATAGCAATCAATTTAGCAAGTATCCACTGGAGAAAATACATGGAAAAGAGTTGAGCTATAATAATATAGTCGACATAGAGTCTGCACTTAACATAATTTCTGAGTTTCAAGAACCTGCAGCAGTGATAATAAAGCACAATAATCCATGTGGCGCTGCTGTTAGTGATAGTGCTTTAAAAGCATATGAAAAAGCTCTATCATGTGATGAAATAAGCAGTTTTGGTGGAATAGTTGTTTTCAATCGGGAGATAGATTTAAAGCTAGCAGAGAAATTAAACGAGATATTTTTGGAAGTGGTGATAGCACCATCGGTAAACAATGAGGCACTAAAAATTTTACAAAAAAAGAAAAATTTAAGAGTGATTATTCATCAATCTCTTCAGCAAAATGCAAAATATCAAATCAAAAATGTTGTTGGCGGGTTCTTAGTGCAAGAAAATAATAACCATACAGTAAAAGTAGAAGAAATAAACCGAGTGACAGAATGCACTACAACAAAAAAAGAGAAGGAAGATCTTATTTTTGCTTGGAAAATATGTAAACATGTAAAATCCAATGCAATAGTGATAGCAAAAGACGGTTGTGCTATTGGCATCGGTGCAGGACAAACAAGCAGAATAGATAGTGTGAATATTGCAGTAAAAAAAGCAGGTGAAAAATGTAAAGGCGCAGCGCTTGCTTCAGATGCATTTTTTCCATTTCCAGATAGTATAGTAGAAAGTGCAAAGCATGGAATTACAGCTATAATTCAGCCAGGTGGCTCATTGAAAGATCAAGACGTGATAGCAGCTGCAAATGAGAATAAAATTGCCATGTTTTTCACTGATGTTCGTAACTTTCTCCATTAAGCTTTGTATCCTGTCAAAATTATACCCACACAGGGCTTTGTTGCATAGCAGCTTATAGGTATGAAAATTGTAGTAAATTTATGTAGTTACTTTAAACTCAACTATACCTATCTGTAATTGTAAGCTGTACTCTTGAGCTCCTGATGCGATTTATAGCAAATCCTAAAATGCCTTGCTGTTTTTCCTTATAACGCTAATTCTGGATTAAAAAGAGAATAGAAAAGTCAGGAGAGTAGGGTAAACTCAACAAATAGAAAAAAATAGATGAGGTTACCCATGGAAGATATAACAAAACTGTTTTGTCTGGTCGATGATTTTTGCAGAGATATAGAGAAAAATTTTGCAGATAAACTACTGCCAAACGGTAAAAACCCACAAGAGTGCCAGAAATTACACATTCGGAAATTATCACAATAATCCTCCTGTATCAGCAATCTCCCTGTGAAAATTTTAAGGCTTTCTACCTGCATTACCTAACATTGCTCTACAAATCAGAGTTTTCGAAGTTGCCTTCATACACTAGGTTTGTTGCTCTAAAGCCCAGGGTTTTGTGGCATTTAGCCATGCTATTACAGTGCCTTTGCGGATGGTCAGAACTTACTGGAATCTCATACATAGATACAACTCCTATTGCAGTTTGCCATGCAAAAAGAATATCAAGAAATAAGGTTTTTGCTGGAATTGCAAAATTAAGCAAGAGTACATATGGCTGGTTTTTCGGCTTTAAACTACATTTGATAATTAACGAGAAAGGTGAAATTCAAGCTTTTACGCTTACAAGAGGTAATGTTGACGATAGAGAGCCTGTAGCAAACCTAACTAAGAAATTAACCGGTCTTTTGTTTGGTGATAAAGGCTATATTAAAAAAGAGCTTTTCCAAGAGTTGTTTAACCGCGGTTTGAAACTTGTTACCAAGGTGAAAAAGGGGATGAAAAACGCATTAATTTCACTACATGAAAAGATTTTGCTGAGAAAAAGGTCGATCATTGAGACGATTTTTGGCTACCTCAAAAATAGACTTGAAATTGAACATACTCGCCATAGATCTCCCGTTAATTTCTTGGTTCACATCTTTTCTACTCTCATTTCCTATACTTTCTTCCTTCCTTAATCCAGAATTAGCGTTATAAGTATTTCTGGCACAGTAATTTCAGGTATTCTTGTTATTTTTTTGCTACTTCTTTTCTGAAAGTTTTTCATCAGCAATGCGACAAAAATCTTCTATGAAACAGTAAAATATCTTTCTTCATGGGTAACCTCTTAATTATTGCTAAAATACTTGAGTTTACCCTATTCCTCTCTTTATTAATTCTACTTTCTAATCCATAACTGGGGTTACAAACCTTTTGGCCCAATATTAATTCGGCTATTGATTTTGTTTTTCAGCAATCAGCTAAGCCTTTCTTGGGTTAGCTGTAGAATAATAAGCTACTAATATTCTTCATCTTTTTTATCTTTAATCCGTCGTAGATAGCGATGCAACAAAGCCTGCTGGAATCCAATTTTTTGATCGAAAGTGTTGTCTTGTTTTCGATCAATTTTGCTGGATGCCAGTGTCAGCTACTTGCATGACACCATTTATTTTTATGGTTTTGTGTATTTTATTTTGCCACTCTGCTAAACGGATACATTTAATTCCATTTTTATCGAGCAGATAATTGTCATATATTAGCTTAGTTCTCCTGTTATACTTAAATATAAATCAGCATAGCCCTAATTTTTTTATATATTTTACTTCTTTCTCTATATTTAATAATAGGCTTGAAAATAAATGGTAAACCTATAATTGTTAAGCTTAGAGCTAGGATTGAAAGTACACAAAAGGCTTTGTGTTTACTATGTAGCTCTTTCAAGTAAAGCATCAAAAACCTACAAAATTTTTTGTAATTTTCTTCAATATTTTTTTTGCTATGAGCCTTGTCAATAAATAATCCTATTATAGTATAATCTTTACTACACTTAATTGCCCCTTTTTCTATTAATAGCTGAGCTATATCAAAATAATCCTTTTGAATAGTAAGATGCAGAGGTGAAAAACCTTGTTGATCACAAATATTCATATTGGCTTTTACTGCTAACAACATTCTTACAATTTCTACATGGCCTTTTTTAGCTGCAAGTAGCAGAGGAGTTCTGTTGCATCTAGTGACGGCATTAACGTTTACCTTAAGCTCCAATAAGAACTTAACTGCTTTAGTATCACCATTATAGCTAGCTTTATGTAACCTGGTGTTACCGCTACAATCTTGGTCATCTGCTTCTATTCCCTTTGAAACAAGAAATGTTACCATTTGCCTATTATTATGCTTAATAGCGCAATCCAGTGCATCAAAACCATGTTTATTTTTTGTGCAAATAAACTCTTTTAACTTAGCTTTTGCTTGCTTTACAATAAGCTTTACCAGTTGCATTTTGTTGTTATATGCTGCTAGAAAAAGCGTAGTATTATTTTCTGCATCTTTTGCTTCTATGTTTGCACCTTTCTTTATCAGATATTCTATAATCTCTGCTCTACTTTCATAATGTGTAGTACATTGATAAATGGTCAAAAATAAGGGAGTACGAAAGTTGTTATCTTCACATTCAAGATTTGCTCCGCTATCAATTAAAATCTGGACGCTCTTTTTAGAACCGTATAATGAAGCTATGTGAAGAGGAGTATAGCCTTCCTCAGCATCTTTTTCATTAACTTTTGCACCTTTTGTTATTAAAAAATCCATTAATTCTGTGTCATCTTGTAGTGTAGCAAGATGAAGTGGAGTAAATCCATTTTTATCTCTAGAATTAATTGTCAGTTGATTAACAAGAAGTTTAGCAATTTTTTTGTGTCCATGCATAATAGCATAATGCAGTGGATTTCTATTTTCGTTGTCCACAACATTAAAGTCAGCTTCGTGCTCTAATAATGATTTTACTCCAACTAAATCGCCTTCTTTTGTAAACTTATGCAAGAGAGTGACTCCGCTTACATCTTTTGAGTTAATATCAAATCCACTTTCTACCAATTGATGTATGTCTTCCTCACACGCCATACCATTTTAATTAAACCCTTTTCGCATTAACAATACTCCCACTTAATTAAGTTTGAATGAATCTGTAAGAGAGATATCACAATTTATTGAAGTTACTAAATCCGATATATTAAAGTCCACAATTTCCTGAATAAAGCCCTGACGATATTTTGCACACATCCATCTGCACACACTCTCCAGGTACTTTACAGTTATAACGCTTGACCTGTTTGCGATAATGACGTTTAATACCAATTCCCACTATGTAAAGAACAGATAGACAATAATGGGAAAGAAGTGATACTAGAGTAGATAAAATAGAGAGGTATAAATGGCATTAAGGTCAAAACTGTTAGACGAAAAAGTTGTAAATTTGGCGAAAGAAATGTTAAAAAAGGTCAGAAATAACGCATATGTTTCAAAAAAGTTACAAGCGGTGATAGCAGGAAAAGAAAGTAGTATAAGCGCTGTGGCAAGAATATGTAAAATTTCAAGGACTGCTTTGACTGAATGGATAAAGCATCTAAAATTTGGTAGAGTAGAAAAATTATTTTCCCCTTCTCAGCGGCGAAGAAAAAGCAAATTAAACAAAAATCAACGTGAGCAAATTGAAATATGGGTAGAAAGAAATCCAAATATTACTATTAAGGAAGTGCAAATAAAAATCTCAGAGGAATTTGGCCTAAACATTAGCAAATCAACAGTGCATCGTGAGATACAAAGGATGAAGTTTTCTTATATAACACCGAGGCCAATTCACCATAAACAAGATAAAAACAAGCAAGAAGAGTTTAAAAAATACTTCAATAAAATAGTCAATTCCCACCCTGAAAAGGAGGTATTTTTTTGATGAATCACGATTTGGAACTCATTCAAAAATCGGACACGGATGGTTTAAAAAAGGGGTCAGAACGCAGGTTAAATGAAAATTGGTAGACAAAATTTCTATATCTACAGTGCGGTAAATCCAAGAAGTGGTAAGAAAATTAGCCTACTTGCTCCATATGTAAACACTGATTGTATAAATATATTTCTGGAGCAGATGTCGAAAGATTTAGGCACGAAAAAAGCCTTTCTTGTAATGGATTGTGCAGGCTGGCATAGATCAAAAAGTTTGAAAATTCAGAAAAACATTACCATTATATACTTGCCTCCTTATTCACCAGAACTGAATCCTCACTTTTACCCACAAGTATAAAAAGCAAGTAAGATAGAGAAAAATATACTTAAGATGAGGTAAAAATGTGTGAAGTAAATAGAAATGTACAATGTGCTGATGGCTTAGGAGATAAATGGCTAGAAAAAGAGTTGAGACATGTTAATCTGGGAGATGTAAGGCTTAATACAAGACTTATTAAAACAAGCTATTTAATAGAGAATAAGGCGTCTGGGTCAATTAGTCAAAGCTGTGTAGGATGGAAAGAAGCTAAAGGTGCATACAGATTATTTAGCAATGAGAAGCTTGAAGCTAAGGAAATTTATTCTTCCCATTATAAAGAAACTATGGAAAGGATAAAAGGAAATGAGCTGGTATTTTCAGTTCAAGATACAAGTTATTTGGATTTTGACTCTCATATAAAGACTAAGGGTCTAGGTAGTATTTCTAAAGCCTATACAAAATATAAAAAGGGTTTGTTATTGCACAGTAACTTAATGGTTAACAAAGACGGATTACCTTTAGGGCTATCTTCTCAACAGTGTTGGGCACGTTCTATCAGGGAAGAAACAGCCCAAGAAAAAGCAAACAGGAAATACCGTACTGCTATAAAGGAGAAAGAAAGCTATAAGTGGATAGCGGCACTAAAAGAAACCCTAAATAACCTCGCAGAAGGTGTACAGCTTGTTACTATTGGTGATAGGGAAGCAGATATTTTTAAGTTTTTATGGACTGTTGAATCATTGGACAGTTTTTATGTAATCCGCAACCGAACTAATAGGAAATTCATCTGTATTGAAGGGGGAAAAACGGATTTGCAAACACGTATAACTCAACTGCCTGTAAAAAAGGAAATTGTCTTGAATGTTGCTGAAAATAAATACCAGATCTCAAGAAAAGCTAACATTGAAGTCAGGTATATGAAAGGCTATATACCTATCAGATCTCCTTACATTTATGGATCGAAAGATACAGAGCATAAAATAAGTGATAAAATCGCTATATATGTAGTAAGTGCCAAAGAAACAAATCCTCCTGAAAGAGTAGAAGCTATTGATTGGACTTTGCTGACTAATGTACCAGTTAATAGCACTTTAGATGCTATAGAAAGGATAAATTGGTATAAGCTAAGATGGAAAATCGAGGAGTATTTTAGGATTTTAAAATCAGGATGTAAGGTAGAAAGCTCTCGTTTAGCTACAAAAGAAAGATTAGAGAAATTAATCGCTATAAAGAGCATTATTGCATTTAATATTTTATATTTAACAAAAATCGCTTTATCGAATCCTATGGAGGTTTGTACTAAGGTTTTAAGTAATGAAGAGTGGAAAACCCTTTACATACGTGAGCATAAAGTAGCCAAATTGCCAGAAGAACCTCCAAACATAAAACAAGCTATTATTTGGTTAGGAAAATTAGGTGGATTTATGAATAGAAAAAGTGATAATTTACCAGGAACTATGACTCTATGGCGTGGTTATGAAAACCTCAGGGAAAGCATGGTTATGCCTCGCATAATGACCTCTCAAAGTTGTGGGTAAAAGTGAGAACTGAATCCTGTTGAGAGGTTGTGGCAATATATCAAACACAATACTTTACGCAACAGAGTCTACGATACCATAGGCTTACTTGAAGATGTTCTGTGTAATTTTATTGTCAGTATTTCCAGTGCTACTATTAAACGAGTTTGTAATGTTTCTTATTTGTTCGATTAGTAATGGAATTTGGTATGAGTTGTGGATAGAGGAAAACCCCAATATTACTATTAGAGAAATGAGAATAAGAATCCAAGAAAGATTTGGTTTGAATATCAGCAAATCCGCAATACATCGTAATATGCAAAGAATGAAATTCTCATATATCACACCAAGACCAGTTCATAGTGGACAAGATAAAAACAAGCAAGAGGAGTTTAAAAAAAAACCTCAATGAAACTATTGTCATGCATTCTGAAAAAGAGCTATTTTTCTTCGATGAATCACGGTTTGGTACACATTCGAAAGTTGGACATGGGTGGTTTAAAAAAGGCAGTAGGACACAGGTTAAGGTAAAATTAGGTAGGGAAAATTTTTATCTCTATAGTGCAGTTAATCCTAGAAATGGAGAGAATTTTAGCTTATTTGCACCAAACGTCAACACTGATTGTATAAATATATTCCTTGAACAGATGTCGCAATATTTAGGAATACGAAAGGCTTTTCTCTTGATGGATTGCGCTAGTTGGCATAAGTCAAAAAATTTAAAGGCACCTAAAAATATCGAAATTATATACCTACCACCATACTCACCTGAACTCAATCCTGTTGAGAGGTTTTGGTTATATATAAAACAGAACATTTTACGCAATAAAATCTACGATACAATTGTTCTGCTTGAATGCGCTTTGTGTAAATTTATTACCTCTCTTTCCCCTTCCACGGTTAAACAACTCTGCTATGCTTCTTATTTGGTTCATTAATAATGAGAATTGGTATTAAAACCCAGAATAACAATTAGAACCTATCTTGAAAGGGAAAAAATAAGATGAGGTAAGCAAAAAATAGTAGGGTAACGAGTGATGTCAGTGACAAGGCCAAATGTTGCACAAGGGAAGATAACAATTATTAATGCAATAAAATATATAATGAGGGAGTGGTAACCTTTAATATAGTTATGCAAGAGGCCTAATTTGAAATATTAACATGAAAAATTGCTTGCGCATATTTCAAATCTGATTCTAATTACAGTTAGAGATATTTTAAGAGCTCAAAATCTATCTTTGTCTGCAGACTTTTTCTATTAAACAATCAAACTCATTAATGTAGTGTGTCTTCTTCAGTGTATACACGTATACTTAATCTCTGTCGTATGTCCACTGCATTTTTTCTAATCTTTTTTACACAGGAGGATTTTATGTCCAGAATTCCAGATATTTGACTTTTACTTTAGCTAAAAACCAATAGGCGCCTATTGTTTAACGCTAATTAAAATAAAAATTTTTCTAATATATAGAAGAATCACTGTTTACTGAAAATGGGATACGATTGCCAAGAAAGCTGCGAATGTCAAAGAATTTTAGGTAAACATTATTTGCTTGACGTATGAGCGTGCTCTCCTTACTGCAAGAACTCTTTAATATATGCTTAACCACTTAAGTCCTTTCAAGATATGTTCTTAGATTTAAGCTTTTAGGTAAACATACTACAATAAAATTTACTTTAGTATAAAATTATTTGCATAAGATTTTGGCAGTCTTTTAACATCTTTTGGCATTTCAATTGTGTACTTTGTGTTGTGTTTCTTTGCGTAAGATATTGCTTTTTCAAGAGAATCAAACTTTAATACAATCTGTTTTTGGGGATCTTTTGAGCCAACCCATCCCATCAAAGGTTCAATATAGTAAGAACAAGGCTCAATTTTTAGGTACCAGAATTTTGTATTACCTAAGCCAGATTGTGTTGCAGTTTTTGTTGGCTTATAAATCTTAAAAACTACTTGATCGTCAATACTCATAGTTCTTATACCAAATTACATTACTAATCGAACAAATAAGAAACATTACAAACTCGTTTAATAGTAGCACTGGAAATACTGACAATAAAATTACACAGAACATCTTCAAGTAAGCCTATGGTATCGTAGACTCTGTTGCGTAAAGTATTGTGTTTGATATATTGCCACAACCTCTCAACAGGATTCAGTTCTGGTGAATAAGGAGGCAAGTATATAATGGTAATGTTTTTCTGAATTTTCAAACTTTTTGATCTATGCCAGCCTGCACAATCCATTACAAGAAAGGCTTTTTTCGTGCCTAAATCTTTCGACATCTGCTCCAGAAATATATTCATACAATCAGTGTTTACATATGGAGCAAGTAGGCTAATTTTCTTACCACTTCTTGGATTTACCGCACTGTAGATATAGAAATTTTGTCTACCAATTTTCATTTAACCTGCGTTCTGACCCCTTTTTTAAACCATCCGTGTCCGATTTTTGAATGAGTTCCAAATCGTGATTCATCAAAAAAATACCTCCTTTTCAGGGTGGGAATTGACTATTTTATTGAAGTATTTTTTAAACTCTTCTTGCTTGTTTTTATCTTGTTTATGGTGAATTGGCCTCGGTGTTATATAAGAAAACTTCATCCTTTGTATCTCACGATGCACTGTTGATTTGCTAATGTTTAGGCCAAATTCCTCTGAGATTTTTATTTGCACTTCCTTAATAGTAATATTTGGATTTCTTTCTACCCATATTTCAATTTGCTCACGTTGATTTTTGTTTAATTTGCTTTTTCTTCGCCGCTGAGAAGGGGAAAATAATTTTTCTACTCTACCAAATTTTAGATGCTTTATCCATTCAGTCAAAGCAGTCCTTGAAATTTTACATATTCTTGCCACAGCGCTTATACTACTTTCTTTTCCTGCTATCACCGCTTGTAACTTTTTTGAAACATATGCGTTATTTCTGACCTTTTTTAACATTTCTTTCGCCAAATTTACAACTTTTTCGTCTAACAGTTTTGACCTTAATGCCATTTATACCTCTCTATTTTATCTACTCTAGTATCACTTCTTTCCCATTATTGTCTATCTGTTCTTTACATAGTGGGAATTGGTATAACATGCAGAAGACTTACATCATGTTTTTTGAAAATTTTGTGTATAGTAGCCAATGACAAGGATAAATCATATAGACGTCTTAACTCGGTTTGAATACGCCTTGCCCCTAGCTTTCTAGTTTGTCTTATACCAATTCTCATTATTAATGAACCAAATAAGAAGCATAGCAGAGTTGTTTAACCGTGGAAGGGGAAAGAGAGGTAATAAATTTACACAAAGCGCATTCAAGCAGAACAATTGTATCGTAGATTTTATTGCGTAAAATGTTCTGTTTTATATATAACCAAAACCTCTCAACAGGATTGAGTTCAGGTGAGTATGGTGGTAGGTATATAATTTCGATATTTTTAGGTGCCTTTAAATTTTTTGACTTATGCCAACTAGCGCAATCCATCAAGAGAAAAGCCTTTCGTATTCCTAAATATTACGACATCTGTTCAAGGAATATATTTATACAATCAGTGTTGACGTTTGGTGCAAATAAGCTAAAATTCTCTCCATTTCTGGGATTAACTGTACTATAGAGATAAAAATTTTCCCTACCTAATTTTACCTTAACCTGTGTCCTACTGCCTTTTTTAAACCACCCATGTCCAACTTTCGAATGTGTACCAAACCGTGATTCATCGAAGAAAAATAGCTCTTTGTATAGTTTTATCTAACTCAGACGTAGTTTAACCCTAGATTAACTAATTTTATCCTTTGCAATTGTAATAAGGTCTGTAAACTACTGCAAATCCAAATTTCTATTTGATCTTACATTCTTATTGTAATAACCTCTATGGATCACACAGCATTAGTCGTGTATCTGGACAGATACTTTTGTACATAGATCAGCTTTATGTGTATCAATTCTGTCTACTTCAAGTTTCCAGCAAAACTACTTTCTAATGTGTTGCTTTCAATCAAGTTCTTTGTTAAGCTCACTGTTAGTGGATGTTCAATTATCTTAACATAAAAATCAAGGCAGCTTTAGGTATAAATACGAGTAACTCGTATAAGTAAAGAGGCTATAAGAAGTTTCTTACCATTCTATTCAAATGGGTTTTAAACTTTTGAAATGTCATGACATTGTTGATACGTTTGTCAAGAAACGACAGGGTATCTGCAAAATCTTCTGAATAATCATTGATAAAAAAAAGTATCGTACTTAAGTACACTCCAGCTAATATTGCTCTTTTTGTATAGTAGTTAAAATCTGTTGATTGATCATGAATGCCATACCAAATCGCGCTAACAGTTCTGTACAAGAGTTTACTAGAAAAATATGTATTTTGGGGTAATATAGAGAATGATAAAACATTTTTTAAAAACTCTCTGTAATTTTGTAACTTAGCATAGTTTGAAAGGCGTATTTGGACAGCTAACTTTATCCGCTCTCTTACCTTCATATCTTCTAAATTGGAATTCCAAAGTTCAGTTTCCATTGAGCTATTTAAGTCCTCTGCTATGTACTCCAAAGCACTATATATTCCATTTTGAAATTTACAAAAACTATTGGCTAGGTTAAGGTTCGTGCACGCTTTCAATAAGGTTGCATCACTTATTCCTTCAAATGGAATAACCTTAATCAGCTCATCTACTATTAACTTTTGTTCCATACAATATTATACTAAACATCACATATAATTATACCTGAGATTTTCAAACATTCTGCAAAATGCTTCACCGCGCTCTTCAAAATTTTTCCACTGATCAAAAGAAGAACATGCAGGAGAAAGTAATATCGCTACTTCTTCTTTGCTATTTATGGCCTCTTCAAAAGCCAGTTTAAATGCGTTTTCTAGATTATAGCACTTCATATAATCTATTTTGTTCTCCATAATGTTTGCAAAAACTTCAGTTGATTCTCCAATAAGAAAAGCTTTTCTAATCTTGGTGAAATGCTTACTTAATGATTCTATTCCGCCTTTTTTGCTTTTTCCGCCAACAATCCAATATATGTTTTTATAAGATAAAATTGCCTTTTCGGTCGATTCTGCATTGGTTGCTTTGCTATCGTTGATAAAAAGTACATTATGTATTTTGCCAAGAAATTCATTTCTGTGTCTTAGCCCTGGAAAGGATTTGATTTCATTGACAATAGTGCTGCTATCTACTCCAAGTAACTTGCACACAGCGTGTGCAGCTACTATATTTTCTACATTGGATACTAGGTTTACTTTCATATCACTCATTGATAAGTTGTGATTCTCTAGTTTTAGCGAGATATCCTGGATCTCAGCACTCCTTTTGTCATCCAAGTAGCTGACACTGGGATCCAGATAATTTCGATCTATAACAGTAATCTGTTCACTATAATCAAGCAAATTGTTATCTGCCAATGATATTAGATCTCTTGCACTACCCTCTGTCATCTGAGTAGTTGGCAATGGTTTTTCTTTTCTGGTCACGCGCTGGAATGACACCAGGGAATATGTTACTGAAATTGGAATTTTGTTCCCAGTGAATTTATTGAATACATCAGCGGTAATTTTGTTATCATATCCTATCACGGCAATCTTGCTACTGTTTATCAGTTTTAATTTAGTTGCTATGTAGTTATTCATACTTCCATGTCTATCTATGTGGTCTGGTGTGATGTTGAGCAATACAGAAATGTCTACATTAATTTTATTTATTAGCTCCAATTGAAAAGAGGAGAATTCAATTACATAAATTTCTGCATCTCTTTCTAAATCCAAAATAGGCACACCTAAATTCCCGCCAATAGCTACTTTTTTCCCTGTGGATTTTAATATGTGCCCTATTAGTGACGTGGTGGTTGATTTGCCATTTGTTCCAGTGATGCCTACAACCTTCTGGCTTGTAGTTTTAGTTTCAAGAAATAGCTCAATGTCTGATTTTATTTTGCAGTCAAAGCTTCTTGCAAGTTTTACTACCCAATGCGCTGGTATTGGCACTCCAGGGCTCAAAATTAGTGTGCTTATCTCATGCCAATTATACTCATTGGGATGAGTAAAGTTACACTCTTTATATATCTTTTTTGCATTTGCTATTTGCTCTTTATTATCATCCCATGCATATATTTTTGCACTGCTTTTTGTTAGAGCATTAATAACGGACAAACCAGTTTTACCAAGGCCGAAAACCGCAACACTTTGATTTTTGTATTTGTTTAGTTGCACTTCTAGATAACTTATGCGAACCATTTTATAAAGATATAATACAAATTATAATGACTTCTTCCATAGTTTTTGGCAGTGCTTAACTTTATTGTCACAACCTTAGCCAATAGAAAACTCCTTGACACATTTTGCCAACTCCCTTGCCATGACAATAAGAGTATTTATCCTTTAGAATTAATTAAGAGAAAGTTTTTTCTCGACTTGTTGTATAATTTGATAAAAGTGATCAAAATCTAAGCTTGCACTACCAATTAAAACTCCCAATAGATTTGGAATACTGAGCAAGTTTCCTATATTTTCTGAGCTGACTGAGCCACCATATATAATGTGTTTTTTACCAGTACACAATTTTATTATCTCTATCACCTCAGCAATTGCGTCATTATTTGGCACATTTCCTGTTCCTATTGCCCATATCGGTTCGTATGCTATGGTATATTCACCTTGTGTTGGCAAACGGTTTTTGCATTGATATTCTATTACTTCTTTTGTTTTTTTATTTTTATAATCTTCTGAGTTTTCACCTACACAGATGATTGGGTGTAATCCTGATTCTATTGCTGTTTTCGATTTAAGTTTTATTTCACTATCTTTTTCATGAGCCCTTTCAGAATGTCCAAGTATTACGTAACTACATCCTAGTTCCTTCAACATTACTGCACTAATTTCACCTGTGTAAGAACCGAACTCTTTATGATGGCAATTCTGTCCTCCTATTTTAATATTATTGTTCAACTCTATACTGCTTGGAAATGATGTAAAAGGAGGGCAAATTACTAATTTAGAGGTAATTTCGCTGCTCTTGTTGTTAAGTTTGCCTATAAAGTTAACAAATGAAGAACGTGTTCCATTCATTTTCCAATTTGCTACTATTAAGAAGGACATCAACTTTACTTGTATGGATAAGAGTGCCGGCTGTCGGACTTGAACTGACAACCTACTGATTACAAGTCAGTTGCTCTACCAATTGAGCTAAGCCGGCATTAAATACACTGACAATATACAATTATTGATGAATTTTCGTCAACTAATTTTTAAAATACTGCATACTAATACCAATTCCCGCTATACAAGCAACGAATAGAAAATAATGGAAAAAAGCCATACTGAAGTAAGTAAAATAGCGAGGTTTAGATGGCATTAAGATCAAAATTATTGGATGAAAAAGTGGTGAAATCAGCAAAAGAGATGCTGAAGAGAGTAAGAAATAATGCGTATGTTGCAAAAAAACTAAATGCTGTAATTGCAGCAAAAAAGCACAGTATAACAGCTGTAGCAAAAATATGTTGCATTTCGAGAAAGGCAATTACTACATGGATAAAGCACATAAAATTTGGAAGAGAAGAAAAATTATTTGCTCCACCTCAACGCCGTAGAAAAACTATATTGAACCAAAGTCAACTTGAACGAATTGAGTTGTGGATAGAGGAAAACCCCAATATTACTATTAGAGAAATGAGAATAAGAATCCAAGAAAGATTTGGTTTGAATATCAGCAAATCCGCAATACATCGTAATATGCAAAGAATGAAATTCTCATATATCACACCAAGACCAGTTCATAGTGGACAAGATAAAAACAAGCAAGAGGAGTTTAAAAAAAACCTCAATGAAACTATTGTCATGCATTCTGAAAAAGAGCTATTTTTCTTCGATGAATCACGGTTTGGTACACATTCAAAAGTTGGACATGGGTGGTTTAAAAAAGGCAGTAGGACACAGGTTAAGGTAAAATTAGGTAGGGAAAATTTTTATCTCTATAACGCTAATTCTGGATTAAAAAGAGAATAGAAAAGTCAGGAGAGTAGGGTAAACTCAACAAATAGAAAAAAATAGATGAGGTTACCCATGGAAGATATAACAAAACTGTTTTGTCTGGTCGATGATTTTTGCAGAGATATAGAGAAAAATTTTGCAGATAAACTACTGCCAAACGGTAAAAACCCACAAGAGTGCCAGAAATTACACATTCGGAAATTATCACAATAATCCTCCTGTATCAGCAATCTCCCTGTGAAAATTTTAAGGCTTTCTACCTGCATTACCTAACATTGCTCTACAAACAGAGTTTTCGAAGTTGCCTTCATACACTAGGTTTGTTGCTCTAAAGCCCAGGGTTTTGTGGCATTTAGCCATGCTATTACAGTGCCTTTGCGGATGGTCAGAACTTACTGGAATCTCATACATAGATACAACTCCTATTGCAGTTTGCCATGCAAAAAGAATATCAAGAAATAAGGTTTTTGCTGGAATTGCAAAATTAAGCAAGAGTACATATGGCTGGTTTTTCGGCTTTAAACTACATTTGATAATTAACGAGAAAGGTGAAATTCAAGCTTTTACGCTTACAAGAGGTAATGTTGACGATAGAGAGCCTGTAGCAAACCTAACTAAGAAATTAACCGGTCTTTTGTTTGGTGATAAAGGCTATATTAAAAAAGAGCTTTTCCAAGAGTTGTTTAACCGCGGTTTGAAACTTGTTACCAAGGTGAAAAAGGGGATGAAAAACGCATTAATTTCACTACATGAAAAGATTTTGCTGAGAAAAAGGTCGATCATTGAGACGATTTTTGGCTACCTCAAAAATAGACTTGAAATTGAACATACTCGCCATAGATCTCCCGTTAATTTCTTGGTTCACATCTTTTCTACTCTCATTTCCTATTCCTTGAAATCCAAAAAGCCTTCCATTTCCTATACTTTCTTCCTTCCTTAATCCAGAATTAGCGTTTCCACGGTTAAACAACTCTGCTATGCTTCTTATTTGGTTCATTAATAATGAGAATTGGTAAAGATCATATGAAAAAATTTTCACTGAAGCCAAAAAAGAGTCTAGGGCAAAATTTTATTTTATCGAATGAGATAACAAAAAGAATAGTTGCCTTAGCTGGTAGCCTGAAAGATTTTAATGTTATTGAAATTGGTCCTGGGTATGGTGCGTTAACAAGAGAAATATTGGCGTATAATCCAAAGTTTCTACTTTCTATAGAAAAAGATAGTAGTTTAGTGAAACATCACGAACAATTGCTAAATGAGCATCAGGGAAAATATAGAATTATAGAAGCAGATGCACTTAATGTTGTAGAAAAAGAGCTGGTAGAATGTCCAGTCAAAGTCATTGCTAACTTGCCTTACAATATCTCAGTAGCGTTATTTTTAAAGTGGTTAAATAATATAAAATTTTTTACGAATTTGACGTTAATGTTCCAAAAGGAGGTAGCAGAGCGTATTACAGCAGAACCTAATTCTAAAGATTATGGTTCCCTATCAGTGCTAAGCCAGTTACTATGCAACATAAAAAAGGAATTTGATATTGAACCTAAGGAATTTTTTCCAAGACCAAAAGTATATTCTTCAGTAATTACAGTAAAACCTTTACCCACTCCAAGATTCGCAGTAAATTTAGAAACCTTAACAAAGCTAACACGTGCTGTGTTCGCTCAAAGAAGAAAGATGCTGAGAAATAGCTTGCAAAGTATAACTAGTGATGTCTCAACTATTCTTGAGAATACTAAACTGAGTGGAGACGAACGTCCAGAAAGCTTAACTATTGAGCAGTTCTGTTTGCTAGCAAATAATATAATTATGCGATAAATATATTAGGAGCTACATACCTCTTCTATCCTATTTTGATCTAAAATAGCTGGAGCCAGGCTAATTTTGTAAAAGCTCTATTGCAATTTCATTAATTGGCGTATAAGCTTTAAATAAAGCATATGAAAAAAATGGAAGCTTGTTATTCGTTTGACGATGTACTTCTCTTACCGGCCTATTCTGATGTATTGCCTCGTGATGCAGACACAAGAACTTATCTAACAAATAATATAGAACTAAATATCCCTCTCATATCCTCTGCAATGGACACTGTAACTGAATCAGGCTTTGCAATAGCTATTGCCCAACATGGTGGAATAGGTTGCATACATAAGAATTTATCAATAGATGAACAAGTGTTAGAAGTAAGAAGGGTGAAAAAATATGAAAGCTGGATCGTGTATAACCCAATTACAATTTCCCCAGATAAAACAGTTGCAGAAGCAGTTTCATTAATGAGAGAGTATAATTATTCCGGCATTCCTGTAGTTGATCAACGCAAGTTAGTGGGAATTTTAACTAATCGAGATGTGAGGTTTATTGAAGACCAGAACATGAATATAAAAGTTTCCGAGGTAATGACAAAAGATAAGTTAGTAACAGTTCGAGAGCAGGCAGTAAACAGCGCCTCAGCAATGAAATTGTTGCATGCAAATAGAATAGAGAAGCTTTTGGTTGTTGATGAAAATTCTTGTTGCATAGGTCTAATCACAGTTAAAGACATCGAAAAATACAATAGATATCCAAATTCATGTAAAGACAGTAAAGGTCGACTCAGAGTTGCCGCTGCAATTGGTACTGGTAAAAAAGATGGTATAGAAAGATGTGAAGCTTTGGTCGAAGAAGAAGTTGATGTGGTTATTGTAGATACCGCTCACGGTCATTCCGAGAACGTTATCAGCACTATTAAGGAAATAAAAAAGATGTATCCGAATACGCAATTAATCGGCGGAAATATTACAACAAAGGAGGCTGCTGAAGCGTTGATTGATGCTGGTGTTGATGCAGTGAAAGTTGGAATAGGGCCAGGATCAATTTGTACTACCAGAATAGTTACAGGCGTTGGTATGCCACAATTCTCTGCGATCAAGAATATTGCAGAGGTTTGTAAAACAAAAAACGTCAGACTAATTGCTGATGGTGGAATAAAATATTCGGGAGATGTTGCAAAAGCTATTGCAGCTGGTGCTGATACTGTGATGATAGGTTCAATCTTTGCTGGTACTGAGGAAAGCCCAGGTGAGATTATCATGTATAAGGGTAGAGCATATAAGGAATATCGAGGAATGGGATCTATTAGTGCAATGAAACGAGGGTCAGCTAGCCGTTATTTTCAAGATTCAAAACTTGATTTAGTCCCACAAGGAGTAGAAGCAAGAGTTCCTTTTAAAGGTCCAGCTTCAGGAGTGATCTGTCAGTTAATTGGTGGGTTGCAAGCTGCAATGGGTTACACTGGCAACCGTAATATAGAAGAGATGAAAAAAAACTGCAAATTTGTCACTATTACTTCATCAGGGTTAAGAGAAAGTCATGCTCATGATATAATCATTACACAGGAAGCTCCAAATTACGCTTACCAAGCATCTAATTTATCATCTGATTCAGAGTAAATACAATCCCCTTTTGAGTGGGTCATTTCAACACTGGTACACAATTGTATAAACATATTAATATTAAGAGTCAAAAAGATGTCATCTAAGTGCCTGACACTGGAAAATCGATTGTAAATAAACTGACTACATAAAATTTTTGATCAAAATCAGTGCTATAAGTTGGAATAGCAACTTAAGGTAGATTGCCAGCTTAATATATTTTGATAAATCCAAATTATTTTAGCTATAAGAGAGCTTTGCTTTTTTGCTCCATCAGAATTGGCTTACTTTTAGTGATTCATGGAGTTAAAAAAGTCCGCATTGCTCTTTGTTAAAAGTAATTTGTCACGTAAAAACTCCATTGCTTCAACAGATCCCATAGGGTTAAGTATCCTACGCAATACCCATATTTTATTTAGTATGGCCTTATCAACTAATAGCTCTTCCTTCCTTGTTCCGGATTTTGTAATATCAATAGCAGGGAATATACGTTTATCAGCAAGTTTTCTATCTAGTATAATTTCAGCATTACCTGTGCCTTTAAACTCTTCAAAAATAACATCATCCATTTTTGAACCAGTTTCTATAAGGGCTGTAGCGATGATTGTCAAAGAACCACCATTTTCAATATTACGAGCTGCTCCAAAAAAGCGTTTTGGTCTTTGCAGCGCATTTGAATCTACACCGCCGGTTAGAACCTTTCCAGACGAAGGAATGACTGCATTATAAGCACGTGCAAGACGAGTTATAGAATCAAGCAAAATCACTACATCTTTTTTGTGTTCAACCATTCTTTTAGCTTTTTCTATTACTATTTCAGCAAGTTGGACATGACGGTAGGCAGGTTCATCAAATGTAGAGCTTACCACTTCACCCTTTACAGAGCGTATCATATCTGTCACCTCTTCGGGTCTTTCATCTATAAGTAATACTATTAGTTCTATTTCAGGATGATTTGTAGCTATAGAGTGAGCCATTTGCTGAAGCAATATCGTTTTTCCTGTACGAGGTGGAGCAACTATCAATGCTCTTTGTCCTTTTCCAAGAGGTGTAACTATATCTACAGCACGCATGTTTATATCTTTTTTATTATCTCCGCTACTGTTGTTTTCAAGGATGAGGCTTTTTTCAGGATAAAGCGGAAGCAAATTATCAAAATGGACGTACTTTCTTAATTCACTGATTTCAGTAGAGTTTATACTTTGAACCTTAGTTAAAGTAAAATATCTTTCTTTATCACCAGGTGGCCTTATTTCTCCACATGCCATATCTCCTGTACGTAAATTAAACTTCTTTATTTGGCCATTGGAAATATAAACATCATCGGTACTTGGAGCATAATTTGCACTTGATGAACGTAAGAAACCAAAACCATCAGGCAATATTTCCACTACTCCACTTCCTGTGGTTATGCCTCCTTCTTCACTCATTTTCTTCATTAAACTGAATATCATTTCCTGTTTTAGCATCCTGCCATTGCCTTTACCGCTAGTTGAAATTTTTCTTTCTTCAGCTAGCTCTAACAATTCTTCTGCTGTTTTCTCTTTCAATTCGCTCAGGTCCAATGTTTTCTTGTTTTTTTCAGCACCTTCACTGGTCATTTGTTTTACTGCGTCAGCATTATGAATTTGTTCGCTTTTTTCAGGTTGACCTACAACCCCTCCTTTTGCTAAGACATCTTCATTGATTGTTGTCATAATCCTCCAAAAATTTTAATTGATGCTTACTAACCTAAAATGTGAATATAAAACAATAAATTAGGCTGAGCTAGTTTTTAGTGCGTATTTAGACTTAATTATTATTAAACTAGATACTTTGCTTGCATTATACTGATAAAAACTAACAAGTCAAGTCAATTTAATATTAACAAAGTACAAGAATTTGAGAATCATCAATAGCTATTATTTATATTTTTTAATCTTTGTTTCTTCTCTTCTTCTACTTTCGCTTTTTCTACTTCCGCTTCTAAATTTTCCTGGCTACATAAACCAAGTAGTACAGGATCTTGAGGTTTGATATTGAGTATGTTATGATGAGATCTATCTCTTACCTGCTCAACTGTGTAATTTGTTGTACCAACTAGCTTAGCTATTACATTATTGTTCAAGATAGGAAATTTTTTTACCAAATAATAAATCGCATTAGGTTTATCTCTACGCCTTGCTGTGGAAGCAAAGGCAAGAAAGCTAATCGTCTTTGCCCTTTTTTTCATATTTTTTATAATCAAATTTGGTACACGATTTGGATTTTTTTTGCAATTATCGATTTCTTTTTCAGTAATTATTTCAGAAATAATAGGGTCATACTTTTCAACTTCTATTTCCTCATCAGCTATGTCTTGTACTTTTTCAAGGGATAACTTGCAACATTGTGCTATTTGATCAAAAGTTAAGCTAGTGTTATCAACCAACCAAGCAGCTACTTGCATGAGAAATTGTTCATTTCTATCTTTATTGTCTTTAGAAGATTCCATTGACATCGAAAAAACATCTCCCATTTTAATATTCCTCTGCTGTTATAGAAATAAAATATAAACCATTAAAACTAAAAAAGCATTAACTTTGTCATCCAATGGCTTTTTGGTTTATATTTCTTATCTCTTAGAACCTGTTCATAATCTTTTGAAGAGGAAAGAAGCAAAAGCAAACTTGTAGGCTAGTATTAAATTTACGCTCGCAATTTTTCCAAAGTCGCCTACATTTTTCCAACCAGGCAAAAGAAGATCTCTCAACAACCCATCTTTTTGGCAATACAGCAAAGGTGTGTAATTCGCTTCACCTCAACAGTTGCATCAATAGTTACTTTCATCTGTGTTGCAAAATTTTCTCCAGTGTAGCCTGCATCAACCAGTATGTTTTTAACTTCAGAGAGACTTTCTTTAGCATTTTTAACCATTGTCAAAGCACTACTAATACCAATTCCCGCTATACAAGCAACGAATAGAAAATAATGGAAAAAAGCCATACTGAAGTAAGTAAAATAGCGAGGTTTAGATGGCATTAAGATCAAAATTATTGGATGAAAAAGTGGTGAAATCAGCAAAAGAGATGCTGAAGAGAGTAAGAAATAATGCGTATGTTGCAAAAAAACTAAATGCTGTAATTGCAGCAAAAAAGCACAGTATAACAGCTGTAGCAAAAATATGTTGCATTTCGAGAAAGGCAATTACTACATGGATAAAGCACATAAAATTTGGAAGAGAAGAAAAATTATTTGCTCCACCTCAACGCCGTAGAAAAACTATATTGAACCAAAGTCAACTTGAACGAATTGAGTTGTGGATAGAGGAAAACCCCAATATTACTATTAGAGAAATGAGAATAAGAATCCAAGAAAGATTTGGTTTGAATATCAGCAAATCCGCAATACATCGTAATATGCAAAGAATGAAATTCTCATATATCACACCAAGACCAGTTCATAGTGGACAAGATAAAAACAAGCAAGAGGAGTTTTAAAAAAAACCTCAATGAAACTATTGTCATGCATTCTGAAAAAGAGCTATTTTTCTTCGATGAATCACGGTTTGGTACACATTCGAAAGTTGGACATGGGTGGTTTAAAAAAGGCAGTAGGACACAGGTTAAGGTAAAATTAGGTAGGGAAAATTTTTATCTCTATAGTACAGTTAATCCCAGAAATGGAGAGAATTTTAGCTTATTTGCACCAAACGTCAACACTGATTGTATAAATATATTCCTTGAACAGATGTCGTAATATTTAGGAATACGAAAGGCTTTTCTCTTGATGGATTGCGCTAGTTGGCATAAGTCAAAAAATTTAAAGGCACCTAAAAATATCGAAATTATATACCTACCACCATACTCACCTGAACTCAATCCTGTTGAGAGGTTTTGGTTATATATAAAACAGAACATTTTACGCAATAAAATCTACGATACAATTGTTCTGCTTGAATGCGCTTTGTGTAAATTTATTACCTCTCTTTCCCCTTCCAACGCTAATTCTGGATTAAGGAAGGAAGAAAGTATAGGAAATGGAAGGCTTTTTGGATTTCAAGGAATAGGAAATGAGAGTAGAAAAGATGTGAACCAAGAAATTAACGGGAGATCTATGGCGAGTATGTTCACTTTCAAGTCTATTTTTGAGGTAGCCAAAAATCGTCTCAATGATCGACCTTTTTCTCAGCAAAATCTTTTCATGTAGTGAAATTAATGTGTTTTTCATCCCCTTTTTCACCTTGGTAACAAGTTTCAAACCGCGGTTAAACAACTCTTGGAAAAGCTCTTTTTTAATATAGCCTTTATCACCAAACAAAAGACCGGTTAATTTCTTAGTTAGGTTTGCTACAGGCTCTCTATCGTCAACATTACCTCTTGTAAGCGTAAAAGCTTGAATTTCACCTTTCTCGTTAATTATCAAATGTAGTTTAAAGCCGAAAAACCAGCCATATGTACTCTTGCTTAATTTTGCAATTCCAGCAAAAACCTTATTTCTTGATATTCTTTTTGCATGGCAAACTGCAATAGGAGTTGTATCTATGTATGAGATTCCAGTAAGTTCTGACCATCCGCAAAGGCACTGTAATAGCATGGCTAAATGCCACAAAACCCTGGGCTTTAGAGCAACAAACCTAGTGTATGAAGGCAACTTCGAAAACTCTGATTTGTAGAGCAATGTTAGGTAATGCAGGTAGAAAGCCTTAAAATTTTCACAGGGAGATTGCTGATACAGGAGGATTATTGTGATAATTTCCGAGTGTGTAATTTCTGGCACTCTTGTGGGTTTTTACCGTTTGGCAGTAGTTTATCTGCAAAATTTTTCTCTATATCTCTGCAAAAATCATCGACCAGACAAAACAGTTTTGTTATATCTTCCATGGGTAACCTCATCTATTTTTTTCTATTTGTTGAGTTTACCCTACTCTCCTGACTTTTCTATTCTCTTTTTAATCCAGAATTAGCGTTTCCACGGTTAAACAACTCTGCTATGCTTCTTATTTGGTTCATTAATAATGAGAATTGGTATAAGATCGGTTATTTCTGCCGTTGTTATATGAATTGCGTGTGCCAAACCTTGTATATCAACTGCGATATGACGCTTTATTACTGAAATTTTCTTGCCAGCATCATAACCTTTTTTTCAGCAGTATCGGTATTTTTTACACTTTGGGCATCAATGATGCAGAAGCTTGTTTTGGTATTTCGACCACTGTTCTCTCCAACCAATTTTTTTAAAGACAATTTCTAGAACACTTTCTCTATCTTCATTCGTTTTTTTACTCCATTTCTTAAAGTAATCGTAACAATTTCGCCATCTTGGAAACTCTTTTGGAAGCATTCGCCATTGACAGCCACTTTTTAGTACATAAAGCACACCACAAAATAACTCATATAAACCTAATCTTCTTGGCTTTGTTTTCTTGCGCACGCTTTCTAAAATTAGTCTAATCTTTTCGAATTTTTCACAACTTATGTCACTTGGATATGTATTCCTCATACTTTAGCTCATGTCAACTATACCTCATCTTACCATATTCAGAGATCACTTACAGGCTCTTAGGTTAATATAAGCTTCCATTCAATTTAATACACTACAATATTACATATATTAGCTAATTTGTTAATAGATTTACAAATATTAAATTATTGCTATTCTAAATTTAAGTGTTAGTTAACTGAGTTTACAATGAGTATTAGAAATTTTTTTACCAAGGCAATCGTTCTCCTTTTAGTTTGCTTATTAATCTTTATGGGGATTGGCAATCTTTTATCAAATGATTATGAAAGGAAAGAATTAGCTAAAGTAGGAAAGGAAGTTATAACATCAGATGAATATAAATTACTATATCAAAATTATGAAAAGCAAATTTCTAGATCTGATGTAAGTAAAGAACAAGTAAAAAAGCTGAAATATGATTTACTTAACGCACTTATAGAGCAAAAACTATTGTTTAACCTAATTAGCGAACTTGGATTAAAAGTTGGAGAAGAATCTATCAAAAGCCATATAAAAAATACCAAGTACTTTCAGGACGATAAAGGAGAATTTGACCATAATAAATTCCATCAAACTCTAAATAGCCTGCATATAACAGAAAAGGAATATATAGAAAAACTAGAGAAAATCCTGCCTGCAATGATGTTCATGACTTCGTTATTTAAAGATAATTATCCGGTAACTTTTGGTGAGAGTGTTGATGAGCAGATATACAAAAATCGCTACCAAACTAGAGTAGTTGATATTGTTAAAATAACTGAAGATGCAATTACAGACGTTCCTGAACCAGATGATCAAGCCTTACTTGATTTGTATGAAAGAAATAAGTCCAATTTTTATTACCCTGAGTATCGAACTGCGCAATACATTTTTCTGGATCAAAAATATTTTGAAGATCAAATCAGAATTTCAGATGAAGAGGTTGATAGTATAATAGAACATCAGGAACTTAAAAATCAAAGAGACATATTCAATGTGATATTTCCTACCAAAGAAAAAGCTGAAATAGCAAGAAGAGCACTTGAAGAAAGTAAAGCAAGCTTTGAACAAATAATAGAAGAGTTTAATAAAGTGAAACTCGATGAAACCAGAGTAAATAATATAACTAAGGATTTCTTACCTGAAAATATGAGAGAAAAGGTATTTGCTCTCAAAACAGGTGAAGTAAGTGAAGTTTTAACAAGCAATTTTGGATGGCACGTAATAAAGGTAGAAAGCATACATCAAATCTCTGATGAAGACTTGGTTGATTTAAAAAAAGACATAAGGTCAGTTTTAACCAATCAAAAGTCTTTTGAAAAAGTCAATGATTTCATAAATCAAGTGAATTATAAGATATACAATGGTGCAACGATTGAAGAAATCTCCAATAATTACAATTTACCTATACAAACTATTGGTCCAGTAGATGCTAGTGGAAAAGACCAAAGTGGTAATGAAGTAGGAAATTCCAGTGATTTCATTTCTTTCATTTTTTCACGCGAGAAAGATCAGAAGAGTTATTTTAAGGGTGTTGGAGATACTGTTGTTGGTGTAAAAATCAGTGATATCGTTCCTCCTAAATTACAAAATTTTGAAGAAAGTAGGGAATCAGCCATAAAGCTTTGGCGTAGTGAATTTATAAAAGAAAGAATGTTTAAAATGGGACAAGAAGTAGTAGTTCAACTAAGAGAAAAGACAGATTTGGAAGAAATGCAAGGTATAAAATTGGTTAAAGGCCAGCAAATACAACGCAATGAACAAAACTACCCTTTTTCTTTCATAGAAGAGATTTTCAATATGAAAACAACTAATTCGGTAACAGATCCTATTCAATACAATAATGAAATTATGATAGGCGTTCTAAAACAAATGCATTCATCAAATGGTAAATTAAACATGCTTGACACCGGAAAACGTGTGATGATATCGCTAAAGGAACAGTTAATTAGCTATCTAAAATCAAAGTATAGAGTAGAAGTTAATCATGCTATGATTGATGATATATAAAAAAGTTTATTATCCTAGATCTTCCTTTTATGAGTGATGGGAGGGGGCTATATTGTATTTTTAGGTGAAAGAGGTACAATTAGTTTGACTTGAGCTGTTTATTGTATTTAAATTGTAATTAATATATGAATAAAGGTTGACATGGCAGTTAAAATAAGGTTAGCAAGGTTTGGGGCAAAGAAACGTCCTTTTTATAGGATAGTTGTAGCCGACTCACGAGCACCAAGAGATGGGCGCTTTATTGAGAGAATAGGACAATATGATCCAATGTTGCCAAAAGACAATAAAAGTCGTGTTGTGGTAAAAGCTGATAGATTAAAACATTGGCTAAGTGTAGGAGCGCAAGCAACTGAAAGGGTAATGTGGTTCATTAAAAAAGGCATAGTAGATTTAGAAACAGAATCGAAAAAAAATAGAAAAGAAAAAAGTTGAGAAAGTACAAGGGCAAGAAGCATAAGTCCTCTTAAATGCTAAACACTGATTTAACAAAAAGTAGTAAATTAGATGATATTGTATCTTCTGATTTATTGGCTATGAATGACTTTATCTTCAAAAATGTCAATGATGAAGGTACTAAGCTTGCTACCGATATTACATCTCATCTTATTAATTCAGGAGGAAAAAAGATAAGGCCTAAGCTCATTTTTATTATATGTAAAATGCTGAATTACTCTGGAGAGAGTAGGGTCAACATTTCTGCATCGGTAGAATTTATACACAACGCTACTTTACTTCATGATGATGTGCTTGATGAAAGTAAGGCACGCCATGGAGTTGCAACAGCAAATAAAATTTGGGGGAATAAATCAAGCATTTTAGTTGGTGATCTATTATTGACCTTAGCGTTTAAATGGCTTATAGAATGTGGGAATTTAAGTGTTCTCTCTATTCTATCTAAGGCATCTAATTTGCTTGTCAAGGGTGAGATAAAGCAGATGACAACGCGTTTTGACCCTAACACAATTAGGAAAAATTATTTTAATATCATTGGAGAAAAGACAGCATCTTTATTTTCTGCATGCTGCGAGGCTGCATCAGTAGTATCTGGAGCCACAAGTGACGAAACAGAGAGGTTAAGGAATTTCGGGTTTAATTTTGGTATGGCATTCCAAATAATTGATGACGTGCTAGATTATACTGCTAATCAAGGCACTTTAGGAAAGCAACTTGGAAAAGATTTCTTTGAAGGTAAAGTTACTTTACCTTCTATTATAGCATATGAAAAAGGCAGCCCATCAGAACAAAAATTCTGGGAGAAATCTTTTTCTTCAGCTAGACACAATTTTGACCAAGCATTACAATATATTAATCATCATAATGCCATTCATGTTTCTATGGAAGAAGCTAAACACTATATTAATATGGCGCAAAGTAATATTGATACTTTTTCTGATTCTCTTTATAAAACTGCTTTGATTGACTTTTTAAATGCAAGCATAGAAAGACAAGGATAGCTAACGCTTGATATTTTTAGATTGATTGTTATATATTTATTAAGTTTGTAAGGGTGAATGATATGTCAGATAGTAATAAAGAGAAAAAAAAGAAATTTGCAGATATGGTCAGTAAACGAAAAGGGGATGATCAAGAAGATCAGCAAACAGGTGATTTAAGTGAAGAGCTTAATATATTAAAAGAACGTGCAGTTCAGCTTGAAGATCATTTACGTCGCGCTGTTGCGGATAATGAAAACGTTAAACGTATAATGCAAAAGCAAATTAGCGATGCAAGTGATTATGCAGTCACAAAATTTGCACGTGATATGATCGACTCTTGTGACAATTTAAAAAAAGCAATGGAAAACTTGAAAGGTGATGATCCTATTCATGAAGGAATAAAAGTGGCGCACCAAAAGATTGTGAGTGATCTAAAAAAACATGGAATAGAAGAAATAGATCCAATAGGTAACTCTTTTGACAGCAATTTACATCAAGCTGTTGTGGAAAGAGAAGATAATGAAAAAGAGCCTGGCACTATTGTAGAAGTACTACAAACTGGTTATACAATTAAAAATAGGTTGCTTCGTCCTGCAATGGTTATTCTTTCTAAAAAATCTGCTGATTGCGAAAGTAACTAATAACACACTCAAGGTATGGAAGAAGTTGTCTTCTCAGGTATTCAGCCAAGTGGAGTATTACACTTGGGCAATTATCTTGGTGCAATTAAGCAGTGGATAGGCTTGCAGGATAAATATAAATCTCTTTTTTGTGTTGTTGATCTGCATTCAATCACAGCAAATAAGCTTCCCGCAAATGAATTAAAAAATAATACTTTTAAAGCAGCAGCAACTTATATTGCATGTGGAATAGATCCGGAAAAGTCGATTATTTTCAATCAATCCGCAGTTAGTGGTCATGCAGAATTGGGCTGGCTGCTAGGGTGCTATACACCAATTGGTTGGCTTAATCGTATGACTCAATTTAAAGATAAGGCTGGAAGCGATAGACAAAAAGCTTCTCTTGGGTTGTATAGCTACCCAGTACTTATGGCTGCGGATATATTGCTGTATCAAACTAAATATGTTCCTGTTGGCGATGATCAAAAACAGCATTTAGAACTTGCACGTGATATTGCATCAGCTTTTAACAATCATTATAAATGTAGTCATTTCATCATACCTGAAATCTTAACTTTGGATTGCACATCAAGAATAATGAGCTTAAGAGATGGAGCAAGCAAGATGAGCAAATCTGATTCTTCAGAATACTCATGCATTAACCTTGACGATACAGATGACTTGATTGTCAAGAAAATAGAAAAAGCAAAAACAGATTCAATTCTAGGCTTTGATTTTGCTACTTTAAAGTGCCGTCCAGAAGTAAACAATTTGGTAAACATTTATTCAGTGCTTAGTGATTTAAATGTGGAAAAAGTGTGTGAAGAAGTGAATAAACATGATATGAAACACTTTAAAAAAGAGTTAGCTGACTTAATCATCAGTGTTATATCACCCATACGTGAGAAGTTGAACGGTCTTTTGAGGGATCAGCTCCATTTACATAAAATATTAAAAGAAGGTACAGAAAAAGCAGCAGAGATTGCAAATAACAATATAAAAAAGATCAAGGATATTATAGGGTTTGTTCAATAGGTTACAACTATTTCTTTCCATGGCTTTCAAATCGTGCAGCTATTTTCTTTACACTAACATGAGTGAGAAGAGGTTTTTTACTAACCGGAAGTTTAGAATCGGACTTTGCTGTTATGGGGTTCATTTTAGATCTTTTATTTCCTACCGGAAATGAGTGAGATTGGGAGGCAGTTTCTTGCGATGGTGCAGGATCTTTCTTCATACCGATATCTGCTTGTGTTGCAGGGGTGGCTTTGCTCTTAGCAACTTGATTTTGCTCAAACTTTCCTACTATTGACTTTACTCTACCGTCCTTCTTGCTATTTACTTTTTCTTTTATAATAACCGCTTTTACTTCTGATGCTGCTTTATCAGCAGATTTTTTCAGGATTGGTTTACTTTCAGCTGATTTTTGCGAAGTCACTTCTACTATTATTGGTTTCGTGCTCATTTGTTGATCAACAATATCTAGCCTTTTAGGATTTGACAGTATTTTAGATTTATCTTCTTTAGTTTCTTGCCTAATTTCTTGATTGGTAGCGTTTAGCGCTGGTGGCTCTGGAGCCTGTCTCTTTTTATATCCTCTTCTTGTTCCTGCATTTTTCTTAGGTTTCGTTTTGTGAGTTGGCTCCTTTTTAGCTAACTTTGAGTCTTCCGAATCTTTTGTTGAAGATTTACTACTTTTCTCTTGATAATTTGATATTTCCTCATTTCCAGACTCTTCACTTAATGAACTTTCATAGCCTGAATCTTCAGGAGATACATTCTCTATTTCTGGTTTAAAGTGTACCTTTGTTGAGGCAGTAGGAGGTGGCGGAGGTGCCGTTGTTGGCCGTTTTATTTTCTTCATACCTGATTTTCCTGCCGGCTGTTTTCCTTTTTGCAGCTTAGGAGTATCTTCCTTCTGCTTTGATGTCGTTTTATTTTCCGTGCTTACTTCGTATGATTTATGTTCTTTATTGCCTTTTCCACTCTGTTTCGAATCTAAAATTTCTTTAAGTCCTTTCTTGAATAGATTAATTGTACTTAAAATATTTGTGTATTCGGCTGCTTTTTCTATAGTGAAACCTGATAATTCATCACCAACAAAATTTTTTATGTCATTATCATTGGTTGGAATATCTTTTCCCAAGACTCTATCTAATATCCCTTTTAATGTTCCAATAAAACCGAGTGGCTTTGTGCTCAAAGGTTCTACATAACTATTCAAGTCGCTATATATAACAAATTTGGCTACATCTTTTGCGTTGTTTGTAAAATTCTTCAGAGCTTGAGATAAATCTTTCAGTGTTTCATCATATTGTTCATTAATTTTTTTTGTATCCTTCAGCTTTATGACTCTTATCAAAGAATTGAGATTTTTACCATAATTGTCACTTTTAAATAGATCACTCATACCAATTACTGTTTATCGTTTACTTAAATATAAATTTAAAGTATTAAGACCGAGTAAATGTTATATGACTTATCCTCTGACTCATAAACGCTTGCGTTCCTTAATGTGCAAAAAATTTCAATAATCTTCAATCAGCAATAGTATAGAAATCCAAAAAACAAGTAGCTATAGTATTTCCTAAAGTAAATGATAAAGGTATAATAAAGTATTTGAGTTATAATGGCATATAGTGTGGATTTAAGGGAAAAGGCAGTATTGATGATAGAAAAAGGGAAGACAAAGGTTGAGATAGCAGAGCTCATGGAGATAGGAATAGCAACGCTGTACCGCTGGTTAAAAAAGAAAGCTGCTGGTGAAAGCCTAAAGCCATCTAATACCAATTCCCACTATGTAAAGAACAGATAGACAATAATGGGAAAGAAGTGATACTAGAGTAGATAAAATAGAGAGGTATAAATGGCATTAAGGTCAAAACTGTTAGACGAAAAAGTTGTAAATTTGGCGAAAGAAATGTTAAAAAAGGTCAGAAATAACGCATATGTTTCAAAAAAGTTACAAGCGGTGATAGCAGGAAAAGAAAGTAGTATAAGCGCTGTGGCAAGAATATGTAAAATTTCAAGGACTGCTTTGACTGAATGGATAAAGCATCTAAAATTTGGTAGAGTAGAAAAATTATTTTCCCCTTCTCAGCGGCGAAGAAAAAGCAAATTAAACAAAAATCAACGTGAGCAAATTGAAATATGGGTAGAAAGAAATCCAAATATTACTATTAAGGAAGTGCAAATAAAAATCTCAGAGGAATTTGGCCTAAACATTAGCAAATCAACAGTGCATCGTGAGATACAAAGGATGAAGTTTTCTTATATAACACCGAGGCCAATTCACCATAAACAAGATAAAAACAAGCAAGAAGAGTTTAAAAAATACTTCAATAAAATAGTCAATTCCCACCCTGAAAAGGAGGTATTTTTTTGATGAATCACGATTTGGAACTCATTCAAAAATCGGACACGGATGGTTTAAAAAAGGGGTCAGAACGCAGGTTAAATGAAAATTGGTAGACAAAATTTCTATATCTACAGTGCGGTAAATCCAAGAAGTGGTAAGAAAATTAGCCTACTTGCTCCATATGTAAACACTGATTGTATGAATATATTTCTGGAGCAGATGTCGAAAGATTTAGGCACGAAAAAAGCCTTTCTTGTAATGGATTGTGCAGGCTGGCATAGATCAAAAAGTTTGAAAATTCAGAAAAACATTACCATTATATACTCGCCTCCTTATTCACCAGAACTGAATCCTGTTGAGAGGTTGTGGCAATATATCAAACACAATACTTTACGCAACAGAGTCTACGATACCATAGGCTTACTTGAAGATGTTCTGTGTAATTTTATTGTCAGTATTTCCAGTGCTACTATTAAACGAGTTTGTAATGTTTCTTATTTGTTCGATTAGTAATGTAATTTGGTATAACACGAAGAATCCTCCTTGTACATTTGGAACGCTAATTCTGGATTAAGGAAGGAAGAAAGTATAGGAAATGGAAGGCTTTTTGGATTTCAAGGAATAGGAAATGAGAGTAGAAAAGATGTGAACCAAGAAATTAACGGGAGATCTATGGCGAGTATGTTCAATTTCAAGTCTATTTTTGAGGTAGCCAAAAATCGTCTCAATGATCGACCTTTTTCTCAGCAAAATCTTTTCATGTAGTGAAATTAATGCGTTTTTCATCCCCTTTTTCACCTTGGTAACAAGTTTCAAACCGCGGTTAAACAACTCTTGGAAAAGCTCTTTTTTAATATAGCCTTTATCACCAAACAAAAGACCGGTTAATTTCTTAGTTAGGTTTGCTACAGGCTCTCTATCGTCAACATTACCTCTTGTAAGCGTAAAAGCTTGAATTTCACCTTTCTCGTTAATTATCAAATGTAGTTTAAAGCCGAAAAACCAGCCATATGTACTCTTGCTTAATTTTGCAATTCCAGCAAAAACCTTATTTCTTGATATTCTTTTTGCATGGCAAACTGCAATAGGAGTTGTATCTATGTATGAGATTCCAGTAAGTTCTGACCATCCGCAAAGGCACTGTAATAGCATGGCTAAATGCCACAAAACCCTGGGCTTTAGAGCAACAAACCTAGTGTATGAAGGCAACTTCGAAAACTCTGTTTGTAGAGCAATGTTGGGTAATGCAGGTAGAAAGCCTTAAAATTTTCACAGGGAGATTGCTGATACAGGAGGATTATTGTGATAATTTCCGAATGTGTAATTTCTGGCACTCTTGTGGGTTTTTACCGTTTGGTAGTAGTTTATCTGCAAAATTTTTCTCTATATCTCTGCAAAAATCATCGACCAGACAAAACAGTTTTGTTATATCTTCCATGGGTAACCTCATCTATTTTTTTCTATTTGTTGAGTTTACCCTACTCTCCTGACTTTTCTATTCTCTTTTTAATCCAGAATTAGCGTTTAGAGGCAAGCTTGGAAGGTGAAATAGAAAATCACTTATCAAATGAAGATGAAGGAAATAATCGAAGAAATGGTAGGAGTGGAAAAACTTTGCGAACAAGTGCAGGCTCATTTGAGCTTCTAATACCAAATTCCATTACTAATCGAATAAATAAGAAACATTACAAACTCGTTTAATAGTAGCACTGGAAATACTGACAATAAAACTACACAGAACATCTTCAAGTAAGCCTATGGTATCGTAGACTCTGTTGCGTAAAGTATTGTGTTTGATATATTGTCACAACCTCTCAACAGGATTCAGTTCTGGTGAATAAGGAGGCAAGTATATAATGGTAATGTTTTTCTGAATTTTCAAACTTTTTGATCTATGCCAGCCTGCACAATCCATTACAAGAAAGGCTTTTTTCGTGCCTAAATCTTTCGACATCTGCTCCAGAAATATATTCATACAATCAGTGTTTACATATGGAGCAAGTAGGCTAATTTTCTTACCACTTCTTGGATTTACCGCACTGTAGATATAGAAATTTTGTCTACCAATTTTCATTTAACCTGCGTTCTGACCCCTTTTTTAAACCATCCGTGTCCGATTTTTGAATGAGTTCCAAATCGTGATTCATCAAAAAAATACCTCCTTTTCAGGGTGGGAATTGACTATTTTATTGAAGTATTTTTTAAACTCTTCTTGCTTGTTTTTATCTTGTTTATGGTGAATTGGCCTCGGTGTTATATAAGAAAACTTCATCCTTTGTATCTCACGATGCACTGTTGATTTGCTAATGTTTAGGCCAAATTCCTCTGAGATTTTTATTTGCACTTCCTTAATAGTAATATTTGGATTTCTTTCTACCCATATTTCAATTTGCTCACGTTGATTTTTGTTTAATTTGCTTTTTCTTCGCCGCTGAGAAGGGGAAAATAATTTTTCTACTCTACCAAATTTTAGATGCTTTATCCATTCAGTCAAAGCAGTCCTTGAAATTTTACATATTCTTGCCACAGCGCTTATACTACTTTCTTTTCCTGCTATCACCGCTTGTAACTTTTTTGAAACATATGCGTTATTTCTGACCTTTTTTAACATTTCTTTCGCCAAATTTACAACTTTTTCGTCTAACAGTTTTGACCTTAATGCCATTTATACCTCTCTATTTTATCTACTCTAGTATCACTTCTTTCCCATTATTGTCTATCTGTTCTTTGCATAGTGGGAATTGGTATTACATATAGATGAAGCAGGAGTTGATAATAAGTTATACCGAGAATATGGACGTGCTCCAAGAGGAAAGAAAATTTATGCAGATATTCCAGCGAGAGAGAATCAGTATAGTAGCCGGGTGGATTGGAATGAGATTTATTGCACCAATGACTTTCAAAGGTGGGTGTGACAAAGAGGTATTCAATATATGGTTGGAGAAACCTAAATTGCCACTTGGCACAACCATAGTTATGGATAATGCTACATTTCATAAGACCACTAAAACAAAATCATTAATAGAGTCTTTTGGCTGTCATGTGCTGTATCTTCCAACATATTCACCAGATTTGAATCCTCACTTTTACCCACAACTTTGAGAGGTCATTATGCGAGGCATAACCATGCTTTCCCTGAGGTTTTCATAACCACGCCATAGAGTCATAGTTCCTGGTAAATTATCACTTTTTCTATTCATAAATCCACCTAATTTTCCTAACCAAATAATAGCTTGTTTTATGTTTGGAGGTTCTTCTGGCAATTTGGCTACTTTATGCTCACGTATGTAAAGGGTTTTCCACTCTTCATTACTTAAAACCTTAGTACAAACCTCCATAGGATTCGATAAAGCGATTTTTGTTAAATATAAAATATTAAATGCAATAATGCTCTTTATAGCGATTAATTTCTCTAATCTTTCTTTTGTAGCTAAACGAGAGCTTTCTACCTTACATCCTGATTTTAAAATCCTAAAATACTCCTCGATTTTCCATCTTAGCTTATACCAATTTATCCTTTCTATAGCATCTAAAGTGCTATTAACTGGTACATTAGTCAGCAAAGTCCAATCAATAGCTTCTACTCTTTCAGGAGGATTTGTTTCTTTGGCACTTACTACATATATAGCGATTTTATCACTTATTTTATGCTCTGTATCTTTCGATCCATAAATGTAAGGAGATCTGATAGGTATATAGCCTTTCATATACCTGACTTCAATGTTAGCTTTTCTTGAGATCTGGTATTTATTTTCAGCAACATTCAAGACAATTTCCTTTTTTACAGGCAGTTGAGTTATACGTGTTTGCAAATCCGTTTTTCCCCCTTCAATACAGATGAATTTCCTATTAGTTCGGTTGCGGATTACATAAAAACTGTCCAATGATTCAACAGTCCATAAAAACTTAAAAATATCTGCTTCCCTATCACCAATAGTAACAAGCTGTACACCTTCTGCGAGGTTATTTAGGGTTTCTTTTAGTGCCGCTATCCACTTATAGCTTTCTTTCTCCTTTATAGCAGTACGGTATTTCCTGTTTGCTTTTTCTTGGGCTGTTTCTTCCCTGATAGAACGTGCCCAACACTGTTGAGAAGATAGCCCTAAAGGTAATCCGTCTTTGTTAACCATTAAGTTACTGTGCAATAACAAACCCTTTTTATATTTTGTATAGGCTTTAGAAATACTACCTAGACCCTTAGTCTTTATATGAGAGTCAAAATCCAAATAACTTGTATCTTGAACTGAAAATACCAGCTCATTTCCTTTTATCCTTTCCATAGTTTCTTTATAATGGGAAGAATAAATTTCCTTAGCTTCAAGCTTCTCATTGCTAAATAATCTGTATGCACCTTTAGCTTCTTTCCATCCTACACAGCTTTGACTAATTGACCCAGACGCCTTATTCTCTATTAAATAGCTTGTTTTAATAAGTCTTGTATTAAGCCTTACATCTCCCAGATTAACATGTCTCAACTCTTTTTCTAGCCATTTATCTCCTAAGCCATCAGCACATTGTACATTTCTATTTACTTCACACATTTTTACCTCATCTTAAGTATATTTTTCTCTATCTTACTTGCTTTTTATACTTGTGGGTAAAAGTGAGATTTGAATCCCATAGAACACTGTTGGCATACCATCAAAAGCCGCCTCAGACCTCTAATGTATAAATGTACAGACTTACAACTTTTGGTTGGTAATACCATAATGGTAATTTATTATTCATTTTAGAAAATACTATAACACTGGAATCTAGGAATTATGATTGGGCACAAGTTGATGAGTATAGTTGTTTTATTTTGAAATACAGCATTTATGGAAAGATTAGATGTCAGTCTAGGATGACACCCTTTCTGGAAAACTAGGATTACAGTGTTTGTATAACTTAATAATTAGAAACTAAAGGAGTTCTTTTTTAAAAAACTTAAGTTATACTTATAAGTATTTGATATCTTTTGTAGTGATTATGCTAAGTCTAAGCTGCCTTTATGGTGATAATGCAGAATTTGTAGAAGAAATGTATAGCCGTTATCTGCAGGGCGATAAATCAATCGGGGAGGATTGGAATAGGATTTTTTCAAGCAATTTAGAAATGAATAAAACGGAAGCCTGCAATGTACAGCACGCAGTCAAGTCGGATGATTCAATTTCTAGCTTAGCAAATTTTTTCAGATCTTACGGTCATTTTTTTGCGGACTTAAATCCATTATCACCGCATGTAAATAAAGAAATAGATTATCAGAAATATTTGAATATCTCTCCAGCGCATGATGCTAAAATATATAGAGATATTTACTGCAAGAACATCGGGTTTGAATTTATGCATATTTCCTCTTATGAGGAAAGAGTGTGGCTGCAGGAGAAAATTGAAAATCAGGTCTACACGCTAAGCCCTCAGGATAAAAAAGAAATACTAAGGCACTTGATTGAATCTGAGATGTTCGAGCAATTTCTCCATATGAAATTTCCTGGATATAAGCGTTTTTCTATCGAAGGTGGGGAGTCAGCTATTGTTGCAATTGAAAGAGTTATTAGTGATTCTGCAGCTTTTGGTATTGAAGAAATAGTTCTTGGTATGGCCCACCGAGGACGGCTTAATGTTCTAACCAAAGTTATGGGGAAAGAATATGCGGCAATGCTGTCTGAATTTCAAGGCAATCTTGCATACCCAAGTGGTCTTGAGGTATCTGGTGATGTCAAATATCACCTTGGTTACTCTTCTGATCGAGCACTTGCTGGTGGTAAAAAAATACACTTAAGTTTATGTCCTAACCCATCTCACCTTGAGGCGGTAAATCCAGTTCTAGCTGGAAGAGTAAGAGCGAAGCAAAATATAAGATCTGTGCTTGGAGTGTCAATTCATGGTGATGCAGCTTTCATCGGGCAGGGAGTGGTTGCCGAAACCCTTACTTTGAGCAACATTGAAGGTTATACAGTAGGTGGTATCGTGCATATTGTTATTAATAACCAAGTTGGTTTTACCGCCAACCCATCCTGCGCACGCTCATCTTTTTATTGCACTGATGTAGCAAAATCAATAGAAGCTCCAGTATTTCATGTTAATGGAGATAATCCAGAAGCTGTGAGTTTTGTTGCGAATTTGGCAATGGAGTATGTGCAGAAATTTAAAAAGGATGTGGTGATTGACATAATATGCTACCGCAAATATGGCCATAATGAAGGCGATGAGCCAAATTTTACTCAGCCACTTATGTATAAAGCAATATCAAAGCATAAAACTCCAGGCACGCTGTACGAAGAGAAGCTGACTGCAGAGAAAGTGCTAAGTAGCGATGAAGTAAGTAAATTACGCAGCGAATTTAGAACAAGATTAGATAAAAGCCTTACTGAGTCAACGACTTATACTCCGAAGAAAGCTGACTGGTTTGATGGAGTGTGGTTAAAACTCAGGAGAGCAAAATTGAACGATTTGAGTGAATATTATACGGACTCTGGTGTTTCACCAGATGAGCTAAAAAAATTGGGCGTACACATAAATAGCAATATTCCAAGCAGTTTTAATATCAATAATAAGGTCAGAAAAATACTTGATGGAAGAATAGAAAGTATAAATTCCGGTAGCAACATAGACTGGGCAACTGCTGAAAGTCTCGCATTCGCGTCATTGCTTAGAGAAGGAATAGGAGTGCGCTTGTCAGGACAAGATTCTGGTCGCGGCACCTTCTCGCACCGTCATTCAAGACTTATCAATCAAGCAACGGAGGAAGAGTTTATTCCACTAAACAACATAAGTGAGAAGCAAGCTCGCTTTGAAGTTATAGATAGCGCACTATCTGAGTATGCTGTGATGGGTTTTGAATATGGATATAGCCTTGACTCTCCATATTCACTTGTGCTCTGGGAAGGGCAGTTCGGTGATTTTGCAAATGGCGCGCAAATTATGATCGACCAATTTATCTCATCTGCAGAAACAAAGTGGTTGCGGTCAAGTGGTCTAGTTCTACTTTTGCCTCATGGTTATGAAGGGCAGGGGCCTGAGCATAGTTCTGCTCGTATAGAGAGGTTTTTGCAGCTCTGTGCAGAGGATAATATGCAGGTGGTTAATTGCTCTACTCCTGCGAATTATTTTCATGCTTTACGCCGACAAATTAATCGAGATTTTCGTAAGCCTTTAGTGGTGTTTACACCTAAATCACTATTGCGTCATAAAAGCGCAGTTTCTAACCTTTCTGACTTTGAAGGAAAATTTCTTACGGTAATTCCAGAGTGTAGAAAAGGTTTAGTTGCAAGTGATAAAATACGTAAAGTTGTAATATGTAGTGGTAAAGTTTATTACGACATAATTGAAATGCTTGAAGCACAAAAAATAAACGATATAGCAGTAGTGCGTTTAGAACAATTTTATCCATTCCCGGCTGATAAACTAGGCAGTGAACTTGAAAAATATAAGAACGCTGAAATTACATGGTGTCAAGAGGAACCAAAAAATATGGGAGGATGGTTCTTTGTCAACCCATTGATAGAAGAGGTATTGTCTGGCCTCAATGCTCAAGCAAAAAGACCTAAGTGCATTGCAAGACCTGCTGCTGCATCTCCTGCATGTGGTTATGCTAATATCCATGCTCAGCAACAAGCAGAAATTTTGAAGCAAGTTGTGCAGGCACAACTGTACAAACACTGAGCGGCTTCAAGCAGACTTATTAATTAGACTCTAGCACTTAGATAACTTACAACAATCAAACCTTTTATATACTCATACAAATATAAAAAGACTTTACTTTTTTAATAAAAACTTAATCTTTATTAAGATTTTCATTTATTTTTCTTAAAATAGTTAATATAATTAATGTTAATCTTAACTATTTTAAGATATATATGAATACAGAAGCATTTGAGAGATTAATAGGGCAAACTAAGCTACGCAGCAATAGCAAGGCTGAAATCATACAATTAAATAGAAGCGAGAAGGCTTTTATAGATGAGGATAAAAAGTCTATAGAATTAGCTGAGGCTATTTTTGCAGAAAATAATATGTTTCGTTTTCGTAAACCAGGTCCTGCTACGGATTACATTTTGCACAAACTAATAAATGATAGAAAGCTTCTCGAGGAAATGAAAGATAGAGGTACAAGTATAATACGTCTTTTTTCTTTGCTATCAATGTATCGTGGTCTTCCTAAGTGCTATGTTGTGAGAAAAGAAGGGTGTATTACTGAGTTTGGAATACTTACTTATATTGACGAATGTTTAGAATCAGTACCTTTAGAAGACTTTATACTTATTGAGTCTTCCTCGTACCTAGAGTACATTTTGTTTGATAATGATAATATCAGAAATAAGTTAGCTGAAGATTTGACTGAAGATAAAACAAAATTAGATATTTTCGTAAATGGAATTTTAGCAATAAATAGCTCGGATTTAGTATTATCTTGTATCAACACAATCGAGGCTTTTAATGAGGAAGCTAGAAATTTTGTCAATCACATACAGAAAACCAATAGGATGGACTACCTCTTTAAGGAAAATGGTACAACACTTGTAACGCTAATTCTGGATTAAAAAGAGAATAGAAAAGTCAGGAGAGTAGGGTAAACTCAACAAATAGAAAAAAATAGATGAGGTTACCCATGTAATACCAATTCCCACTATGTAAAGAACAGATAGACAATAATGGGAAAGAAGTGATACTAGAGTAGATAAAATAGCGAGGTTTAGATGGCATTAAGGTCAAAACTGTTAGACGAAAAAGTTGTAAATTTGGCGAAAGAAATGTTAAAAAAGGTCAGAAATAACGCATATGTTTCAAAAAAGTTACAAGCGGTGATAGCAGGAAAAGAAAGTAGTATAAGCGCTGTGGCAAGAATATGTAAAATTTCAAGGACTGCTTTGACTGAATGGATAAAGCATCTAAAATTTGGTAGAGTAGAAAAATTATTTTCCCCTTCTCAGCGGCGAAGAAAAAGCAAATTAAACAAAAATCAACGTGAGCAAATTGAAATATGGGTAGAAAGAAATCCAAATATTACTATTAAGGAAGTGCAAATAAAAATCTCAGAGGAATTTGGCCTAAACATTAGCAAATCAACAGTGCATCGTGAGATACAAAGGATGAAGTTTTCTTATATAACACCGAGGCCAATTCACCATAAACAAGATAAAAACAAGCAAGAAGAGTTTAAAAAATACTTCAATAAAATAGTCAATTCCCACCCTGAAAAGGAGGTATTTTTTTGATGAATCACGATTTGGAACTCATTCAAAAATCGGACACGGATGGTTTAAAAAAGGGGTCAGAACGCAGGTTAAATGAAAATTGGTAGACAAAATTTCTATATCTACAGTGCGGTAAATCCAAGAAGTGGTAAGAAAATTAGCCTACTTGCTCCATATGTAAACACTGATTGTATGAATATATTTCTGGAGCAGATGTCGAAAGATTTAGGCACGAAAAAAGCCTTTCTTGTAATGGATTGTGCAGGCTGGCATAGATCAAAAAGTTTGAAAATTCAGAAAAACATTACCATTATATACTTGCCTCCTTATTCACCAGAACTGAATCCTGTTGAGAGGTTGTGGCAATATATCAAACACAATACTTTACGCAACAGAGTCTACGATACCATAGGCTTACTTGAAGATGTTCTGTGTAATTTTATTGTCAGTATTTCCAGTGCTACTATTAAACGAGTTTGTAATGTTTCTTATTTGTTCGATTAGTAATGTAATTTGGTATAAGATATAACAAAACTGTTTTGTCTGGTCGATGATTTTTGCAGAGATATAGAGAAAAATTTTGCAGATAAACTACTGCCAAACGGTAAAAACCCACAAGAGTGCCAGAAATTACACATTCGGAAATTATCACAATAATCCTCCTGTATCAGCAATCTCCCTGTGAAAATTTTAAGGCTTTCTACCTGCATTACCTAACATTGCTCTACAAATCAGAGTTTTCGAAGTTGCCTTCATACACTAGGTTTGTTGCTCTAAAGCCCAGGGTTTTGTGGCATTTAGCCATGCTATTACAGTGCCTTTGCGGATGGTCAGAACTTACTGGAATCTCATACATAGATACAACTCCTATTGCAGTTTGCCATGCAAAAAGAATATCAAGAAATAAGGTTTTTGCTGGAATTGCAAAATTAAGCAAGAGTACATATGGCTGGTTTTTCGGCTTTAAACTACATTTGATAATTAACGAGAAAGGTGAAATTCAAGCTTTTACGCTTACAAGAGGTAATGTTGACGATAGAGAGCCTGTAGCAAACCTAACTAAGAAATTAACCGGTCTTTTGTTTGGTGATAAAGGCTATATTAAAAAAGAGCTTTTCCAAGAGTTGTTTAACCGCGGTTTGAAACTTGTTACCAAGGTGAAAAAGGGGATGAAAAACGCATTAATTTCACTACATGAAAAGATTTTGCTGAGAAAAAGGTCGATCATTGAGACGATTTTTGGCTACCTCAAAAATAGACTTGAAATTGAACATACTCGCCATAGATCTCCCGTTAATTTCTTGGTTCACATCTTTTCTACTCTCATTTCCTATTCCTTGAAATCCAAAAAGCCTTCCATTTCCTATACTTTCTTCCTTCCTTAATCCAGAATTAGCGTTCGAAGAATATGTTACAAAGAATCCAGATCACACTCTGGCAGAGATGAAACAAAATCTTGGATTTGGAATAAATTCAATTTGGTATAGACTAAAACAGGTAAAAATTACTTTAAAAAAAAGTCACAAATAGAGTCTTTTGGCTGTCATGTGCTGTATCTTCCAACATATTCACCAGATTTGAATCCTCACTTTTACCCACAACTTTGAGAGGTCATTATGCGAAGCATAACCATGCTTTCCCTGAGGTTTTCATAACCACGCCATAGAGTCATAGTTCCTGGTAAATTATCACTTTTTCTATTCATAAATCCACCTAATTTTCCTAACCAAATAATAGCTTGTTTTATGTTTGGAGGTTCTTCTGGCAATTTGGCTACTTTATGCTCACGTATGTAAAGGGTTTTCCACTCTTCATTACTTAAAACCTTAGTACAAACCTCCATAGGATTCGATAAAGCGATTTTTGTTAAATATAAAATATTAAATGCAATAATGCTCTTTATAGCGATTAATTTCTCTAATCTTTCTTTTGTAGCTAAACGAGAGCTTTCTACCTTACATCCTGATTTTAAAATCCTAAAATACTCCTCGATTTTCCATCTTAGCTTATACCAATTTATCCTTTCTATAGCATCTAAAGTGCTATTAACTGGTACATTAGTCAGCAAAGTCCAATCAATAGCTTCTACTCTTTCAGGAGGATTTGTTTCTTTGGCACTTACTACATATATAGCGATTTTATCACTTATTTTATGCTCTGTATCTTTCGATCCATAAATGTAAGGAGATCTGATAGGTATATAGCCTTTCATATACCTGACTTCAATGTTAGCTTTTCTTGAGATCTGGTATTTATTTTCAGCAACATTCAAGACAATTTCCTTTTTTACAGGCAGTTGAGTTATACGTGTTTGCAAATCCGTTTTTCCCCCTTCAATACAGATGAATTTCCTATTAGTTCGGTTGCGGATTACATAAAAACTGTCCAATGATTCAACAGTCCATAAAAACTTAAAAATATCTGCTTCCCTATCACCAATAGTAACAAGCTGTACACCTTCTGCGAGGTTATTTAGGGTTTCTTTTAGTGCCGCTATCCACTTATAGCTTTCTTTCTCCTTTATAGCAGTACGGTATTTCCTGTTTGCTTTTTCTTGGGCTGTTTCTTCCCTGATAGAACGTGCCCAACACTGTTGAGAAGATAGCCCTAAAGGTAATCCGTCTTTGTTAACCATTAAGTTACTGTGCAATAACAAACCCTTTTTATATTTTGTATAGGCTTTAGAAATACTACCTAGACCCTTAGTCTTTATATGAGAGTCAAAATCCAAATAACTTGTATCTTGAACTGAAAATACCAGCTCATTTCCTTTTATCCTTTCCATAGTTTCTTTATAATGGGAAGAATAAATTTCCTTAGCTTCAAGCTTCTCATTGCTAAATAATCTGTATGCACCTTTAGCTTCTTTCCATCCTACACAGCTTTGACTAATTGACCCAGACGCCTTATTCTCTATTAAATAGCTTGTTTTAATAAGTCTTGTATTAAGCCTTACATCTCCCAGATTAACATGTCTCAACTCTTTTTCTAGCCATTTATCTCCTAAGCCATCAGCACATTGTACATTTCTATTTACTTCACACATTTTTACCTCATCTTAAGTATATTTTTCTCTATCTTACTTGCTTTTTATACTTGTGGGTAAAAGTGAGATTTGAATCCCATAGAACACTGTTGGCATACCATCAAAAGCCGCCTCAGACCTCTAATGTATAAATGTACAGACTTACAACTTTTGGTTGGTAATACCATAATGGTAATTTATTATTCATTTTAGAAAATACTATAGCTGCTCGTTTGACCTAACTCCATAAGCTATGTTATACCTGGCACGTGCACGAGACCAATTAATATTGCGCTGCTCACAGCCATTATGAGTTGTTACAATGTCAGTGGAAAATTCTGGTCCTCCAGTGGAACCATAAGATATATTTTCTGGAAATCTAATTTCTGTGAATGACATATGCCCTCCTGTAAAAATAAAATTGAGTTGATATAGATGAAGTAGGAAAGATCTTAAATTTTTGAAGCTGCTTTATCAATCAGGCTATAAATTTTAAATCCCGTTTCTTCTAAAAAAGTAAAGGTGTTGTTTTCTCCTACCTTACCTTTCAGTTCGTTAATGTCTTGATGACTTTGCATTAACTGATATACACAAACACACGAAACAACTAAAGCAACTCCAGCAAGAGATGCTAAAGGAATTGGTTGAGTAAAAACAGTAGCTATAGCAGATGCTGTGAATGCTATAGCTGTTATTACAGCAGCTATGCTATAAATAGCTTCTCTTCTGTAACTATTGATTAATTTCTTTTCTATTGCCTCTTGTTGTGTTTCTTGCCCTTGTTGATGAGAAATAGTAATTGCTGTATCTGTATGAATTGGCTCACTAGCGCTGGTATCAATTCTCTCTTTTTGTGTTTTTTGTTCTTTATGATCTTGCGCAATTGCTGCTTTGCTAGTTCTGATATTATATTGTTCTTCTTGCTCTGATTGATCAGAAGCAGGAACTCTTTTACCTATTTCAAGAATTTCTTCACTGGAATTTTTTTTCATATCCTTAGAAGTTTCACTCAAGATCTTTGCTGTATTTTCACAAGTTCTATTGTGTGTTTTTTCTAACATTGCTTCATGATTTTGTGAATTCCTTTCATCAATACTTCTATCAGCAGCTCTTTCTTTTAGTGGTTTCTGCTCTGATTGATTGGAAATAGGAGTGCTTTTATTCGAAAAAATCGGCTCACTAGTGCTGCCTTTTTGTCGTACTGGTTGCTCAGAAGCAGAAGCTTCTGTAACCTCACCAAAGATTTCTTCATTAGAAACTGATTGATTTTCTGTTATATCAGAAGGGATTTTGCTAAGAAGTGGCACAAAATGCCTCATGTAATTCACTACTCCTACAGTTTTTTTGCTACTATCTATCTCTAGTTGATTGAGATCTATATCTTGTATAAAAACTGCTGGATCATCATCATGTGCTGTAATTTTAGTTACCGTAACTTTTTGACTGTCTTCCTCTATTGAATAAATATAAAGCTCCACTTTGTACTTGTCGCATATCATTCTACCTTCAATGTTTGGACGACCCCATATAGGTGTAGAACCATCTCCTGTGGCCATATTCTTAATATTTTTTAAGTATTGATGAAAAGTCTTTTTCTCATCTATCATATTTATTTTAGTTTTTGGATCTTGTATAGGACCATATGGACCTTCTAGCTCAACAAAGTAGCCACCAATAGCAGTGTCTTTTATTACTGCTTTATAGGCCCAACTATCTTGTTTACCATGTTGCTCAACATAATCTGCGCAGTCTTTTCTTAATGATTTTGCAGTAAAATAATGATCTGGTTTTATATTTAACTCATTCAATCCTTGAGCAACGGAGTCAAAAAAGCAATCCCCTGTCTTTATAGCAGCCCCGATTTTTAGCTTTTCAGGATAAGCGCTCTTTAGATTATGCAATAAATCACTTGATTTTTTATTTTCTTTGATTTTTTGAAAAAGAGCAATTGGCTCTCTTGCATAGTTAGAATCTCTCATGTTATAACTCCAAAATAATAATTGTATTTTAATAGATTAACCAGCCTAGGAAGGCTAATTACCTAAGGTCGTGCTGTGTTGCAAGCAAACATCACCTGCTTCTCTTGAACTAATATGTAGCCTATACATATTGTTACTTACTATATCTTAACTATACTTAAACTCTTTTGTGCTGTCAAGCAGGAAATTTATTAATCTTTTAACTCATTCACTTTTTTACGTAATATATTCAAATCAGTTTTTCCTACAAAAAGACTATCTCCTATTATCAAAAAAGGTGTACCGCCTACTCCCAAATCCCTTACTAAAAGTTTGCTGTTGTTTATCATTTGCTCAATTTTGTCTGCATTATTTTTCATAGAGTTGTTAAAATCGTTCTCGTTAACCCCTATATTTTTCACTATACCTAATATAGTTTCATCTGAAAATTCTCCTCTGTGATCTAGTGCAGCGTAGTGAAAATCTAAGTACTTTTCTTTATCGATAAAATAAGTTGCTAAAGCACCTTTTGCTGCCTTTAAAGAATTGTTACCAAGTATTGGAGCATCCCTAAAGATATACTTAACTTTGCCATCATTGATCAATTGTTTTACATCGTTCTTTATAGCTTTGCAATATCCACAAGAATAGTCAAAAAAACCTACAGCTATGATATTGCTATTTTCATTTCCTGAGTAAGGATAAGTAGAGTCGAATATTTCATTTTTATGCTGAGAAATTTTATTTTTAGTTGCATGAGCATAACTATTTTTAGCTGACTCTTCCTGGAGAGTTTTTATGATCTTATCAAAATTTTTACTGATGTAGTCATCTAATCTCTCACTTATATGATCATCGTTTAAGACTTGACTGCGATGTGAAAGACAATTATTTATTACTGGTAAACTTGCTACTGCAAATATAAAAATCAATAAAAATTGTATCTTAGACATGAACTTACTTAAAGGAAATAATAAGACACATTATAGTAAAGAAATGTTGAATGTTAAAATATTTGCATCAAAAAATGTAAATTTAGTATATTATTATATCAGAAATTTTGGCGATATCGGTCATTTGAAAAACTTTAGATAGTCTTTACCGACACGTATAGCAATTATAAACATCGCAGTAAAAAGTTGATTATTTTATAACCGCTGCGTATAATACTGACAAACACGGCCATAAATTATATCAACGAACCAATAGCTGAGTTTATACACTGTGGGTAGTATTGTGCGGGTCTAATAGAATGACTTTTCAATAAATGTGAGAACATAATGAAATTTTTAAAAACTCTTTTTAACTTAACGTTGTTAGTGCTTTTTATAACTCCTTCAGTTGAAGCAAGGTGGGCTAAGTACGAAGATGCTTCCGTTGAGGTTGAATTTTCTAATGTTAACATTAATGTTAATAGAGATGGTACCTACGAAACGGAAGTAGAACTACAAGCAAAAATACTCAAGGAATCCGGACGTGATAGGTTCTCTCTATACAGTCTTATTTACAATGATGATAGTGCAGATTTTACTGTTTTAGAGGCTAAAACAACTTACAACGGAGAAGAATATATAGTAACTGAAGACATGATGGAGGATAAACCGCTGGCTAGACCTAGCAAAGGTTTCGATCAGTTAAGGCAAGTAACCATCTCATTCCCTAAAATAGAAATTGGTACGGAAGTATATTTAAGATATAAGCAAGTTAACAAAAAGGTTCCCGTTGATAATTTTTATGGCTTGAGCTTTTCGTATTATGGGGATTATTTACAAGCAGAAAATACTAAAATCAATTCTGAATTGCCTCTAGAGATTAAAGTTAATGATCCAAGAAGCGTATTAGAGATTGCTGAGGAAAAAAAGGATGATGTACATTCTATAAGCATTGCTTTAAAGAGAGCAGTTTATGAAAACACAATAAATGAGCCACATAATGGAATATTGAATACAAAACACAACACTTGGGTATCATTGTCGAGCCTATCTAAATGGGATGATTTAGCTAAAAAATTAGCTCCTGAATATCATAGCGTCATTAATCAGCCACTTCCTGCAACTTTTATAGCTATAGCAGAATCTGCTGCCAATAAAAATACTGATGAGGAGAAAATTAATGCAGTCACTTCTTTATTGAATGAAAAAGTTCAATATATGGGAGATTGGCGCACAGTCTCAGGAAAATATTTTCCACGAGATTTAGAGAAAATTGCTGATTCTCAAGTCGGGGATTGCAAAGACTTTTCTGCTAGCACAGCTGCTATTCTGCAAAAACTTGGTTACAAAGTTCAACCTATTTTAGTTATGAGAGGAACTACTAGTATTTCCAATCCTGAAGCATTACCCAATATGGGTAATTTTAATCATGTGATGCTTAGAGTAATGAATGAAGATGGAAAAATATACTGGATTGATCCAACTAATACCATCAGTATGGCACAGGGTATTTTTCCAGACATTGCTGATAGGAACGCTCTAGTACTGGATTATGAGGAAGCTAGTTACATAAAAATTCCTGCTGTACAAGGTAAAAATTCAAAAGTGATATTCCATAGTGAATTAACTATAGAAGATAACGTTGTAAATGAATATGGCCAGCTTACCGTGCAAGGGGAAGCAGCCTTAGGCTTAACAGGTGTTGGATTATATTATTCAGATGAGCAATTAAGAGATTCTGTTTTTCGTATGATTAGTGGAGTATATCTTGATGAAGAAGAAAAGAAGTTCTTAGAATTGCCTGACCTTACCTTGCGTAATGTAGAGGATCTTACAATTAAATATGAGTTCCAGCAAAAAAATAAGATTTTCAAGACAAATCTAGGACCTGCTTTGAATTTAGGAGATAATTGGCTTAATGATGTTGTCAATACAGCTTCTGACCAAGTGTCAGATCTTTTTATTGGTGTTCCTAAAACTAAGGAAAGCCATATGATAATAAAAGATATCAAAATTAAAAATTGTGAAAATTTGAATTTTGAAATAAATTCTCCTTGGTTATATGTAAATAGGTCGTGTAAATATCAAAATGATGGAGCCGAATTTAGCAATTTAATAATCATAAAGAAAAGTTTTATTACCAATGAAGAGTTAAAGACTGCTGAATATAAAAACTTAAAAAGCGAATTGGAGAATAATTTTTCTAGAGCCTCTATAATAATAAGTGAATGAGTTGTGCTGGGAAAAGCACTTCTTAAAAGGCTTAAAATTTTTAAAATATGTACAATAACTTACGCGACTTCATCAGAGCATTAGAAGAAAAAAAAGATCTAATTAGAATTAAAAAAGAAGTTTCAACTATTCTTGAAATGACAGAAATTCATCGTAGGGTTTTGTCAAACAAGGGACCAGCTATCATCTTTGAAAATGTTGTCACAGAAAATGGCAAAAATTCAATTCCCGTTTTAGTGAATTTATTTGGTACTATTGAGAGAATTGCATTCGGACTTGGTATAAATTCTGATGAATTAAGGGATCTGGGTAAACTTCTAGCATTTTTGCGATCACCTGAGCCGCCAAAAACCTTCAAAGATGCTGTGAAAATGTTTCCTCTACTAAAAGTTGTATTGTCGATGCGGAGCAAAGTTGTGAGCAAAGCCCCATGTCAAGAGGTGGTGCTAACTGGGGATAAGGTGGATCTTAGTTTGCTACCTATTCAGACATGCTGGCCAAACGAGCCTTCACCGCTTATCACTTGGCCACTTGTGGTAACAAAAGGACCAACAGCAGACAAGCAAGATAATTTCAATCTTGGAATATATCGTATGCAGGTTGTGAATAAAAAAACGACTCTCATGCGCTGGCTTGCACATCGTGGTGGTGCAGGTCACCATAAACGGTGGAAGGAGGAGAGGGGGCAAAATATGAAGTTTCCTGCGGCTGCTGTGATTGGTAGCGATCCTGCAACGATTATTGCTGCGGTAACTCCGGTGCCGGAGACTTTATCAGAATACCAATTTGCCGGGCTGCTGCGAAAAAAACCACTTGAGCTTGTAAATTGTAAAACTATTCCTCTTCAGGTTCCAGCTCATGCTGAGATCGTTCTGGAAGGATATGTAAGTTTAGATAAGTATAGAGATGAAGGGCCATACGGAGACCATACCGGTTACTATAATGCTGTTGAACAGTTTCCTGAGTTTAACATTACTGCAATTACAATGCGCAAAGATCCAATTTATCTCAGCACTTTCACTGGCAAGCCACCAGATGAACCATCAATTCTTGGTGAAGCACTCAACGAAATTTTTGTGCCGATTCTCATCAATCAGTTTCCGGAGATAGTAGATTTTTATCTGCCTCCAGAAGGTTGTTCATATAGAATAGCGGTAGTGTCGATAAAAAAGGCTTATCCAGGGCATGCAAAAAGAATTGTTATGGGCACACTATCTTTTCTCAAACAGTTCTTATACACGAAATTTATTATAGTTGTTGATTATGATATAAATATACGTGATTGGAAAGAGGTAATGTGGGCAATGTCAACAAGAATGGACCCTGTGCGTGATACAATTACGATAGAGAATGCCCCAATTGATTATTTAGATTTTGCTTCCCCTGAAAGCGGTCTCGGAGGTAAAATAGGGTTTGATGCAACAAACAAACTTCCACCTGAAACCAAACGAGAATGGGGAAGAAAAATTGAAATGAGCGAGGAAATAATAAAGAAAGTTACAGAGAAGTGGAAGGAATATGGGTTGACAGATGATTGAGCTATGATGTAGACTGCCGACGTGTATTTAGGTGTGGTTTGTGAGGCTTTTATATCTTTTATATCTTTTATTTTTGTCGGCATGTTTTTCTCTGTACTACTATGCGGGTCCTATATCCTCCTCTTGCCCAAAAGCAACAGTTTGCTTCTCACCTGAAGAAGACTGTGCTGTACCGATAATAAGCGAGATAGACCAATCTAAAGAATCTATCTTAGTTCAAGAATATACATTTACTCTTGGAACAGTTGCAAAATCTTTGATTAACGCCAAAGAGCGTGGTGTTGATGTTAAAGTCGTCTTAGATAAATCACAACTCCATTCAAAATATAGTGTCATAAGCGAATTGTTTTCAAATGGAATACCGATTTGGATCGATAATAAGCCAAAAATCGCTCATAATAAGGTAATTAATTGTTGATAATCAAAAAGTCATCACAGGATCGTTTAACCTCAGTAATACCAATTCCCACTATGTAAAGAACAGATAGACAATAATGGGAAAGAAGTGATACTAGAGTAGATAAAATAGAGAGGTATAAATGGCATTAAGGTCAAAACTGTTAGACGAAAAAGTTGTAAATTTGGCGAAAGAAATGTTAAAAAAGGTCAGAAATAACGCATATGTTTCAAAAAAGTTACAAGCGGTGATAGCAGGAAAAGAAAGTAGTATAAGCGCTGTGGCAAGAATATGTAAAATTTCAAGGACTGCTTTGACTGAATGGATAAAGCATCTAAAATTTGGAAGAGAAGAAAAATTATTTTCCCCTTCTCAGCGGCGAAGAAAAAGCAAATTAAACAAAAATCAACGTGAGCAAATTGAAATATGGGTAGAAAGAAATCCAAATATTACTATTAAGGAAGTGCAAATAAAAATCTCAGAGGAATTTGGCCTAAACATTAGCAAATCAACAGTGCATCGTGAGATACAAAGGATGAAGTTTTCTTATATAACACCGAGGCCAATTCACCATAAACAAGATAAAAACAAGCAAGAAGAGTTTAAAAAATACTTCAATAAAATAGTCAATTCCCACCCTGAAAAGGAGGTATTTTTTTGATGAATCACGATTTGGAACTCATTCAAAAATCGGACACGGATGGTTTAAAAAAGGGGTCAGAACGCAGGTTAAATGAAAATTGGTAGACAAAATTTCTATATCTACAGTGCGGTAAATCCAAGAAGTGGTAAGAAAATTAGCCTACTTGCTCCATATGTAAACACTGATTGTATAAATATATTTCTGGAGCAGATGTCGAAAGATTTAGGCACGAAAAAAGCCTTTCTTGTAATGGATTGTGCAGGCTGGCATAGATCAAAAAGTTTGAAAATTCAGAAAAACATTACCATTATATACTTGCCTCCTTATTCACCAGAACTGAATCCTGTTGAGAGGTTGTGGCAATATATCAAACACAATACTTTACGCAACAGAGTCTACGATACCATAGGCTTACTTGAAGATGTTCTGTGTAATTTTATTGTCAGTATTTCCAGTGCTACTATTAAACGAGTTTGTAATGTTTCTTATTTGTTCGATTAGTAATGGAATTTGGTATAATATCTAAAATGGGTAACGATTTAAAACTAGAAGCTAGAAAAGCAGCTCAAGATGAAGTAAAAAAATAGAAGGAAAAATGCTAACTTTAGCTGAAGAGAAAGCTAACAAAATAGCTACCGAAAAAGCTAATCAAATAGAAAAAAAAAATATCGACTTCAATTGATAAGACAGTAAAGTCAGTAGAAGCAAACGCTGAAAAAGCAGCAAAAAATGCAGCTGAAAAAGCAGTGAAAAAAGTAGGACCAGAAGTTGCAGATTTGCTAAAGCCAGAAATAAAAACTCAGGTAGAAGAAGCAGTAAAAAAATACACTGAAGAAAAAATTGAAAGTCTTATCAAACCTGAAATCACAAGCAAAATAGGTGATTTCCTCACTGAACAAAGTGAAAAATCAAGCAAATTTCTAGAATATGAAATGAATAAGTTAATCGAAAATGCACATAGGGATTTGGATGCAAGAATAGACAAGATTGAATGCGAACTTATAGAAGCAAAATCTGAGGTTTTAAAGACTGCTGCAAATAGTTTGAATGAGAGTGCAGACTTATTGTTTTCTGCTGAACGAGATGAAACATGTGAAAACCAAGATTTAGTGTATTTTTAATCATGAAAGGGGTTTTATGGGCAAAATTTAAAAAACCCATAAAACCCTTAGCTAAACCAAGAGAAAATATACTATAGTATTTTCTAAAATGAATGATAAATTTCCATTATGGTATTACCAACCAAAAGTTGTAAGTCTATACATTTATACATTAGAGGTCTGAGGCGGCTTTTGATGGTATGCCAACAGTATTCTATGGGATTCAAATCTCACTTTTACCCACAACTTTGAGAGGTCATTATGCGAAGCATAACCATGCTTTCCCTGAGGTTTTCATAACCACGCCATAGAGTCATAGTTCCTGGTAAATTATCACTTTTTCTATTCATAAATCCACCTAATTTTCCTAACCAAATAATAGCTTGTTTTATGTTTGGAGGTTCTTCTGGCAATTTGGCTACTTTATGCTCACGTATGTAAAGGGTTTTCCACTCTTCATTACTTAAAACCTTAGTACAAACCTCCATAGGATTCGATAAAGCGATTTTTGTTAAATATAAAATATTAAATGCAATAATGCTCTTTATAGCGATTAATTTCTCTAATCTTTCTTTTGTAGCTAAACGAGAGCTTTCTACCTTACATCCTGATTTTAAAATCCTAAAATACTCCTCGATTTTCCATCTTAGCTTATACCAATTTATCCTTTCTATAGCATCTAAAGTGCTATTAACTGGTACATTAGTCAGCAAAGTCCAATCAATAGCTTCTACTCTTTCAGGAGGATTTGTTTCTTTGGCACTTACTACATATATAGCGATTTTATCACTTATTTTATGCTCTGTATCTTTCGATCCATAAATGTAAGGAGATCTGATAGGTATATAGCCTTTCATATACCTGACTTCAATGTTAGCTTTTCTTGAGATCTGGTATTTATTTTCAGCAACATTCAAGACAATTTCCTTTTTTACAGGCAGTTGAGTTATACGTGTTTGCAAATCCGTTTTTCCCCCTTCAATACAGATGAATTTCCTATTAGTTCGGTTGCGGATTACATAAAAACTGTCCAATGATTCAACAGTCCATAAAAACTTAAAAATATCTGCTTCCCTATCACCAATAGTAACAAGCTGTACACCTTCTGCGAGGTTATTTAGGGTTTCTTTTAGTGCCGCTATCCACTTATAGCTTTCTTTCTCCTTTATAGCAGTACGGTATTTCCTGTTTGCTTTTTCTTGGGCTGTTTCTTCCCTGATAGAACGTGCCCAACACTGTTGAGAAGATAGCCCTAAAGGTAATCCGTCTTTGTTAACCATTAAGTTACTGTGCAATAACAAACCCTTTTTATATTTTGTATAGGCTTTAGAAATACTACCTAGACCCTTAGTCTTTATATGAGAGTCAAAATCCAAATAACTTGTATCTTGAACTGAAAATACCAGCTCATTTCCTTTTATCCTTTCCATAGTTTCTTTATAATGGGAAGAATAAATTTCCTTAGCTTCAAGCTTCTCATTGCTAAATAATCTGTATGCACCTTTAGCTTCTTTCCATCCTACACAGCTTTGACTAATTGACCCAGACGCCTTATTCTCTATTAAATAGCTTGTTTTAATAAGTCTTGTATTAAGCCTTACATCTCCCAGATTAACATGTCTCAACTCTTTTTCTAGCCATTTATCTCCTAAGCCATCAGCACATTGTACATTTCTATTTACTTCACACATTTTTACCTCATCTTAAGTATATTTTTCTCTATCTTACTTGCTTTTTATACTTGTGGGTAAAAGTGAGATTTGAATCCCATAGAACACTGTTGGCATACCATCAAAAGCCGCCTCAGACCTCTAATGTATAAATGTACAGACTTACAACTTTTGGTTGGTAATACCATAATGGTAATTTATTATTCATTTTAGAAAATACTATAGATAAACTTCTACTATATTTTTTTATTCAACTTACCTCTTGTCTATTGAATAGATTTTGTATTAAACCTAAAATTCAACGCACCTAAATATATAAGCATTCCCAACAAAATCATAGGTATAGAAAGCAACTGTCCCATAGTTAAATTGAACCATAAATAGCCAATTTGATAGTCTGGCTCGCGGAAAAATTCAACCATAAAACGTGCTACTCCATACAACATAACTGCAACTCCAGTTGTTGCACCATAATACAATCTCATTTTGTTCAAGTAAAATAGTGAATTTACAACTACGAAAAGTAGCGCTCCTTCAAAAAATGCCTCATAAAGTTGGCTTGGATGGCGCAATAAATTATCACCACTTTCTGGAAATACCATACCCCACGGCATAGTTGTAACCCTGCCAAATAACTCTCCATTTATAAAATTACCTATGCGGCCTAGAAGTAAACCTATCGGAACTCCACAAGAAATTAGATCCAGTGTGTAAAATATAGGAATGTTATGTCTTCTACAGGAGATTATTACTGCAAGCAAAACTCCTATAGCACCGCCATGAAATGACATACCTCCTTCCCAGGTCTTTAGTATTTCGATAGGATTGCTTATATAGAGAACTCGATCATATATCAATACGTACCCAAGCCTACCTCCAAGGATAATGCCTATAATAACGGCTGTTAATAACGAATCGTAAAAATTCTTAGTAAATATTTTTTGATTGTCTAGCTTATGTAAATACCAATATGCAAAAACTATACCCAAAACATATGCTAAAGAGTACCAATATATAGAAACAGGACCGATGCTAAAAATAACTGGACTTAAAGACATATTTTACTACAAATTATTCTTAGACAATCTACTTTTCTCACGTTCCCACTCTCTCTGCTTTATGGTTGCTCTCTTATCATGGAGTTTTTTTCCTTTCACAATGGCAATTTTAGTTTTTGCCAACCCTTTATCATTAAAATAGATAGAAAGTGGCACAACAGTTATTCCAGAGGTTTTGATTTGAGCAATTAGCTTATTTATCTCTTTTTTATGCAAAAGCAATTTTCGTTCTCTTTTTGGCTTGTGATTCTTTTGGTTTGCAGCTTTATACTCTGCGATATGCATATTGTTTAGCCATATTTCACCTTTTTTTTCGGTAACGTAAGCATCAGAAATGTTTGCTTTTCTTTCCCTTAGTGATTTTACTTCACTACTTAAGAGGATCATACCTGCTTCAAATTCTTCTAAGATAAAGTATTCAAACCTTGCTTTTCTATTTTCTGCAATAACTTCCATATCTAAAGATATCTTTAAGCTTCAATATATTACAGAACTTTTGGTTTAATTCATAACAAAACAATTATCTCAGTAAATGCAAGTTTGGTTAAAAAAGCTCCAATCTTCCTGCAAGTGTAATTTGTTCCACTCTTCCTACTGCCATTTCAGCCCTAGGACTAGCATTACCTGACAAAGAACTTATCACATCTTTGCAGCCCCATTCAATAGCACAGTGTAAAGGAGCATATCTATTATTGTTCTGTTTACTAACATATGCCCCACTTTCAATTAAAATATCTCTTATACTTTCATGATCGCTAGCAAAATGCAAAGGAGTGCGTCCACAACTATCCCACACATTAACACATGCTCCATGTTCAATCAGAGTTCTTACTATGTTTTCATTATCACTTTCAGCAGCAAAATGCAAGGGAGTGCTTCTATAATTATCCCACGCATCGACATATGCTCCGTGTTCAATTAGAGCTATTACTATGTTCTCATAGCCACTCTTAGTAGCAAAATGTAGAGGAGTGTGTCTATCATTGTTCTGCGCGTTAACATCTGCTCCACATGCAATTAGAGCTCTTACTACACTTTCATTCCCACCTTCGGCAGCAAGATGTAAAGGTGTACATACATCATTGTCCCACGCATTAACATTTGCTCCACTTTCAATTAAAATATCTAATATGCCTTTGTGGTTCCATTCAGCAGCAAAATGTAAAGGAGTGCATCCATCGCTGTCCCATGCATCAACATATGCTCCATATTCAATTAGAGCTATTACTATGTTCTCATAGCCACTCTTAGCAGCAAAATGCAACAATGTAGTTTCTACAGGATCTAGATCACTATGTGTAGTGAATATATGATTGATATTAAATCCACTATCTTCCCACCTCCGTAAATCAATTCTTTCTAATTTTATTTTTATTCGTTCAACTATGTTGTTCTTGCTTAAACCTGAAGTATCATTTATTTCTTCAAGCATTTTTAGAAAATCATCAAGCGTCATAATCTCCACTACTTATTAAAATAACTTGGTTATTATGTTCTTTGACACAAAAATCAAGAACTTTTTATTTTTCTAAAAAATCATTTAAGTTATACTCCAAATCATGAAAGTCAGGCAAAATATTAAGTTTTTTTCTCTATCATTTGTGATTTTGTCTTCTCTATGGATTACATTGTCTGGTTATTTTGAGCCTTTTTTTATTCTCTGTGGAGTATTTTCTTCTGTGTTCACATTGATTATCTTTAAAAGGTTAATTGATGCTGAAAGTGCCCTTAGTCAAATTCTAAATGATAGTGGTAGGCTGTCACTTTGTCAGCTTATAAGTTATATACCTTGGCTAATTTACCAAATTATTTTTTCAAGTATTTATGTAACAAAAAAGGTGCTACGATTCAAATCTACAGTTGAGCCAATTGTTATTGTAAGAAAATGCATAGGACATAATGATAAGACCATTGCATTATTTGCTAACTCGGTTACGATTACTCCTGGAACTTTAACTATCAATGTTGAAAAGAAGCAGAAAACATATTTATCTACCATATGTTTGATAGATAAAGATCTTGAAAGTGGCATTTCTGAAATAGAAGGTAAAGTCTTAAAAATGCTACACCTAGTTAAGTAATTGCTTTAAATAAGTTAACAGCGTCTCTGTATTCTCTTCTTAGGCTTTCAAGCATTTCTTTTGGAAGGCTATCAATAACAGTAGAACATAAATAATTGTACAAATCTTCTAGCCTTGATATGTTATTTTTCTTCTTGCTGTTGAATTTGTACGGAAAAATGCCCTCCATAATTTCAATATCAACAACCTTATTTAAAAATGCATTTTCACTTGTTATGCTTATTCTTGTAAGTATAGTATTAATTTCAGGTTCATTACTCGTATAAATATCTGATAATTCTGCCATTTTAATGACGTATAAAGTTACTACTTTTGATAAACAATTATCAGAATATTCACAATTTTTTATTACCTCCCACTGAGTAACCTGAGACTTGCTTGTTTTTGCATTGCTTGGTAATTTATTCATTGAATTTTCTCCATTTAATTCAGTGTAGTAAATTATACTAATACTTTGTTAAATAAATAATAACGCAGCCATAAAAATATGCATTTATTTACCATAAATTGTTTAATATACCTAAAATGAAATGTTAAAGTTACTTCAAACTGAATGATTTCTTTAATTCCATGTTATCCAGCAGTGTAAAATATTGCTACACAATAGTATTTATTCTAAAATAAACTTTCCTTTTGAGCTATTTTATTAATATCCATTCTTACGGCTGCACTAAAATGAAAAAGATAAAACTCGGAATACTAATTTCAGGTAGAGGATCAAACATGCAGGCTTTAATAGAAGCATGTCAAGATCAGAATTTCCCTGCTGAAACTGTGTGTGTTATCACAAATAATAGTGAAGCTGGAGGCCTTAAAATAGCAAAGCAAGCAGGAGTTTCAGCGTTTGTTGTTGAAGATAAGCCACTTGATACTGATAAAATTCATGAAATACTTGTTCAACATAAGGTTGATTTAATTTGCCTTGCAGGGTTTATGAGAATTATAAAGGCCAATTTCCTGAATAAATGGCATAACAAAGTTATAAATATTCATCCCTCTTTACTTCCGTCATTTAAGGGCCTAAATGCTCAGGAGCAAGCTCTGAAAGCGGGTGTAAAAATTACAGGATGTACTGTGCATTATGTTACTCCTGAAATTGATGCTGGAGCCATAATCGCTCAAGCTACTGTTCCAGTGTTACCAAATGATGATGTTCACAGTCTCTCAGAGCGCATTCTAGCTGAAGAGCATAAGTGTTATGTAAAAGCAGTAAGATCAATAGCAGAAGGTATTAACTATTGACCTTGAGCGTTTCTTCCAACTTCAACAAAAAATAAATTTTCAGGATTCAGTAAAGAACTTGCCAGCTTGTTTACTTTTTCCAATTGAACATCATTAATGATATTTGCATAATTATTTATATGGTTAATATCACGATCATCTATCTGCATACTATCCAGTAACGTTGCTGTATTCGCATTATTGGATAGAAAAGAGAAGATAAGGTTATTTACTAAACTGGTTTTTGCATCCTTGAATAATTGTTCGTCAATTCCTTCCTCTTTTATTCTGCTAAATGTATCTTTTACTGCTGATATAGCTTTGCTAGCAGTGGAACTATCAGTACTCATAAATCCAGATATAATATTTCCATGCTTATTAGGAACATTACGTGCACTAACACCATAAGTAATACCTAGATTTTGTCTCAACTCTTTCATCAGTATTGAGTTTAGACTCATACCACCAAGCGCATTAATCAAAACACTAGCATTATAGTAATTAGGGTCTTCATATGCTATGCCTTTTTGAGCAAAAAGTATTACACTCTGTGGTATATCCATAAAAACGCTCTTACTTTCTGCAGGCCCAAATTCATTTTTTACAGATACCTTCCTAACTTTCGATCTTTTTGATGGTAACTTAGATAAATATTTATCGAGCAGCGTACTAACTTCTTCTTTTGTTGCACAACCAACAATACTAATAACGATATTATCCTTAGTAAAACTACGCTTTATGTATGTTAAAACATCGTCTCTAGTAATGTTCATTATAGTGTCTAGAGTTCCATATGGATCTCTTGAGTAAGGATGTTTTTTGAACAACAATGTATCTAACTCTTTTGCAGCAATAAAATAAGGGTCTTTTTCAAAATTATTAAAGTTTACTTTGGCTTTTTCGAATACTCTATTTAACCCCTCAGGATCAACTTTAGGGCGCATTATAGCATCACTCAGTAGTGAAATTGCATCCTCTAGATTCTCAGATAAAGTATTCAATGAAACCCTAAATGCTTCTAAACCAGCAGTAAAATTTAAACTAATTCCTTTATCCTCAAGCTTTTTCGCAAAATCTTTGGCATCATTTTTTCCTGCTCCTTCTTGAATTACAAGAGAAGTAAACCAAGCAAGCCCCTGCTTTTCTGCACTTTCATACACACAACCTGCATCTTTGAATGATATATTAAGTGAAACTTTTGGTAGATCATGGTTTTCAACAAATAAAAACTTAAATCCTTTATTAGTAGTAACCTCCTCTATATTTAAGTGACTGCTTGCTTGCAAATTAAAGCCTAGACAGAAAAAAAATAGAAATACATATTTACTTATCTTCATTATTACCTCCTTTTGGTAGCAAACGACCAACTAATTTATTAGTAGAAAAGATAGAGTGAACTTTATTATTTACATCCTCTAGATTGACATCATTAATTTTGCTATATGAGATGTCTATTTCATCAAGTGGAATACCTAGTGCTAGACGTGGTATATAAAACATTGCTATATTAGTTAAATCAGATAGATTATCAAGCTGTGCTGCTTTGTATTTAGACTTTGTACTTTGCAACTCTTCACTTGTTATTCCTTCAGAGTTAAAGTGATTAATAGAATTTTCTAACTCTCTTGCAACAGCATCCAAATTCACCCCGCTTTTTGGAGTTACCCGAATCTCAATGTAACCATTACTAAAAGCTAAGCTATTATAATAAGCAAACACTTCTACTGCTACATTCTTATCTAGAACTAAATCTTTATATAGCTTACTAGACTTGCCATTCCCCAAAACATCAACTGCCAAATCAACAGGAAAAGTTTCACTTATTTGCTCAAATAAAGGAACACTATAGCGAAAGTATAAAACTGGCTCTTTTACTTCAGTGCTTTCTAAAATTACCGATATATCTGCATTATGTATTGAATCTTGGTTCGGATAATGCTTCACTACAGGCTCAGCTTTAATTGCACTATATTTTTCCTTTGCTAATCCCACTACTTCTTCAAATTCTACATCACCAACAACGAGCAGTATAGCATTACCTGGATGATAATAGTTATCATGAAACCTTGTTATGTCATCTTGATTGTAAGTTTTAATATCGCTCTCCCAACCAATAACAGACCTACCATAACCATTACGATAAAATGCACTGTTCATTTCCTCCCATAGTAAAGCTTCAGGATTATTATCAAATCTCATCTTTCTTTCTTCTAATACGATATTTTTTTCTCTATCTATTTTGTCTTGAGTAACATCAAAATTGCCCATTCTATCTGCTTCAATTTCCATTGCTAGTGGTAAATCTTTTTTGAGAACTAATTCGTAGTAGCAGGTGTATTCTTTAGTGGTAAAAGCATTAAATTGGGCTCCAATGCTGCCCAAAGTGGATTCTATGTATTTAAATTTTCCTGTAGTTTCAAACATTAAGTGTTCAAAGTAGTGAGCCAATCCTGCTTTGCCAATTGGGTCATCCATTCCCCCAACTTTATATATTATTGCATGAAAAACAGCTGGAATTCGGTGATTAGGTACTACATAAACATCCAATCCGTTACTGAGCTTAGCATGCTTTATGATTTCAGCTTCCAAAGAAATCGGACAAATGAAAAAAAACACAGATAGTATAAAAAAACTAAAGAATTTGCGAAGCATTATTTCATTCCTCATTTTACTTAGAGATAGACCTATCATATATATACCACTTATATAACGATGTACACATTCCACAAACTATAGATAGATCAGCTAAATTAAAGGCTGGCCAATACCAATCATTGATATGAAAATATATGAAATCATATACAGCGCCCCAATAGATTCTATCAATTACATTTCCGATCGCTCCACCAATCATCAGAGAAAAACTAAGGTAAATTGACTTATCATTAGATTTATATATCAAGTATGCAAGTATACCAATTATTAATACTGAACATGCCGAAAAAAAGAAGCTGCCATGCGGCAGAGTACTACACATTCCAAAGCTAATTCCTGAATTCCAAACTTCCACTAATTTCATAAAACTAGTAATCTCGATTGACTCCCCCTCATCAATCAATGAGTTTATATACAATTTACTTGTTTGATCGAATGATACTATAATCAATATAATAACTAAACATATCCTTTTCATAAATTTACCTTTAACTGGTAAGCCTTCATTATATCACGATCTATCTGTTTTGTTAACTCGTTAATACTATGGAATTTTTTTTCTGCCCTAATAAATTTTAAAAGTTGTATATCAACCTTAAAATTGTATACATTTTCGTTGAAGTCAAATATATGCATTTCTACTATAGGTTTTTTTAAGTCCTTAAATGTAGGTCTCATACCAATGTTGACTACTCCATATAGCCAACTTGAACTATTTTCAGAAAATGCAACTTTGGCGTAATATGTACCAAGCTTAGGTTTTATCATGTAATCTTCTATCGGAATGTTTATGGTTGGAAACCCTATTTCTCTACCTCTACATGCACCTTTTGTTACAATACCAGAAACTTGATAAGACCTACCAAGCAATTTATTAGCAATTTCTATTTTGCCTTTTTGTAAACATTCCCTGATTGAGGAAGAAGAGCAAATTTTTCTATCGATTATCAATGGCTCTAATTTAGTTAAAGAATATTCATACACCTGAGAATATTTTTCTAGAGTTAATATGTTACCCAATCGTTTGTGACCAAAAGTACAACTTTCTCCAACAATTATATGTTTAGCACCATACTTCTTTACCAAAATCTTACCAATAAAGTCATCGCAGCTAACCTCAGAAAAACCTCTACTAAAATTAATAATATACAAGTAATCTATACCATAGCTGCTGATTAGTTCTTTTTTTTGTTCTTGGTCTATTAACCTAAAATTGTTCCTACTAAATAAAACAGTTGATGGGTGAGGCTCAAAAGTTAAAACTGCAGAGGGTAATCCTCTTTCTTGTGCTACCTTCTTTAGATTGGAAATTGCAAACTTATGTCCTAAATGAACGCCATCGAAATTTCCGAAAGTTAGTGCCACATTATCTTTTATCCCTTGCTCACAGTTGTAAATAATTTTCATACAATTTGATATTTTATATATATATTTTTTATATATAATAGTTGTATTTTATAAACTATGGAGATAAATCGTGAAAAACACTAAAGGAAAAGTTGTAATATATGTGAAGAAGTACTGCCCATTCTGCAAGAAAGCAAAAGAGTTATTGGATGAAAAAGGTGTGAAATACGAAGAAATTGATGTACTTAGAAACTCGGATTTGTTTGACGGTATAAAATCAAAATATAACGTCAGGACAGTTCCACAAATTTTTATTACTGATGAAAATGGTGATTATGTACATCATATTGCTGGATGTGACAAATTGATGGATCTTGAAAAAGAAGGAAAGTTGGATAATATGTTAAATAACAATGAAGATAGCATTAATGCAACAGCTTACACAAGCGGCAGTGATGAACACGAGGGATGTAATATAATACATAATGAAGATTTTATGTGATTTTTTTGTCTTACTGTTGCTGGCATACCCACTTTAAACAATTTTTAATGAATTAAAAATACAATTCATCTAGTGAGTTTTTTTAGTGGGAAAAAATGATAAAAAATATTATAATTGTTAGCAAAAACTTAATTAGCATTGAATTAATTAACAAACAAGATTTAGAGAGTTTCATCAAGATTTTCACAGTGCTTGATAAGCATATAGCAGCTAAAACTCTTTTTACAGAAGAAGTGACAATAGAGTATAAACAACACAATTGCATAGAAGTTGTTGAATTGATAAAAGATACAGGTTTTACATATCATGATGTTGAGAATGTGTTAAATCACCTAAGTAATCATGGAATGAAAGTACCAAGTAGCGTTATAGCAAGCACCCTTTCTTCTTCATACAATCACGCACTTGAGTCTAAGGATGTAGCATTTGCCTGTTCTAAAGGGTTGCCACAATTTTACATCAGGGTAAATAAGAATACCTTTATAATGACTCCTATAAGTGAAGAGAATCTGGAATTGAATTCGCAAAATAGCAAAATGCTTATAGAGTCATTAAAGAGCGAAAAAAGCACTTATGATTTCATAGTGGAAGAAAATATCATCAAAGTTATAGTGCATTCTGAAATACATCAGGCTATAAACTCGATTATAAAATCACTTATAAAGTCTTGCCTTTTAGCAAGAGATGAAGAAGAAAAATTCAAAGAGAAATTAAGACAACTTGCTTTTAAAGATCAAGCTTTCGTTGAGTATTCTAGCATCAAAACCATTCATAGATATCCGAATAACCATCCTCTGAGAAAGCATGAAAGTGTTATTAAAGATATAGAAAATATTTTATGTGATTTCATAATAAATGAGAACAGCGGGTTTGCTATAGAGCGGTTAAATAGACTGGGCTCAGAAGTCTCTCCAAATACTCCAAGAATCATCACTAAAACTATAGATAAGCTTGTTAAGTTTCACTAAAATGTTGTTGGAATGGTTTTAGCCAATGTCTACATATATCTGATTTTTACTGATTGAGTGGAGAAATTGAGCTGCTCTCTGTCATCCCAGCGTTTAACACTGGGATGATTTCGTTGTATTGTATCTTATATAGTGTTTTACAAATTCACATAGCTATTTCAAATTTACCCATATCAATGTCAGTAAATTTATTGAGAAAATATCACTTAGTTCTTTAAATTTATGTTTTTGGATATATATTAATCATTTATTTTCAAAGCCTCAATAAAAGCATTTTGTGGGATGTTTATGTTTCCCACAGAATGCAATCTTTTCTTACCTTTCTTCTGCTTTTCAAGCAGCTTCATCCTTCGTGTGACGTCTCCACCATAGAGCTTGGCTGTTACATCTTTTCTATACGGGTTAATCGTTTCTCTAGCAATAATTTTTCCGCCTACTGCCGCTTGAATCGCGATTTTATATTGCTGGCGTGGTATCAAGTCTTTCAAACGTGCACATATTTCACGGCCTCTTTTTTCTGCCCTGCTTTTATGAACAATGCAGGCTAACGCATCCACAGGTTCTCCATTAACTAAAAAACTTAATTTATCTATCTGACTTTCCTGATAATCGGATATTTCCCAATCTAAACTTGCATATCCCTTGGAAATTGATTTTAGTCTATCGTAAAAATCAAAAACAACCTCAGACAGCGGTAATTTATACTTCAGTAGTGCTGTTGTCGTGTTACCAACATAAGATAAATCCTGCTGTTCTCCTCTCCTCTCTTCACACAGAGATAGAATCTCTCCTAAATATTGATCAGGTACCATTATAGTTGCAGTGATCCACGGTTCTTCCACTATTTCAATTTTTGTAGGGTCTGGCATATCGCTTGGGTTATGGATATTTAAAACTTTACCATTTTGTGTTGCAACTTTATATATAACACTCGGTGCAGTTGCTGTTAGATCTAAATCAAATTCTCTTTCGAGTCTTTCTTGAATGACTTCAAGATGTAGCATTCCTAAGAAACCGCAACGAAATCCATAACCTAGGGCATTTGACGTTTCAGCATCAAATGTAAAACTAGCATCATTTAAATGTAATTTTTCTAGTGCTTCCCTTAAATATTTAAAATCATCTGTGTTATTGGGAAAAATACTGCAAAATACTACAGGATGTACTTCTTTAAAGCCAGGTAATGCCTTGCTGCACGGCCTTTTCTCTTCAGTAAGAGTGTCTCCTACTTTGCAGTCTGCTACTTCTTTCATTGAAGCAGTTATAAAACCAACTTCACCTGCTGAAAGTTCACCAGTCATAACTTTTTTAGGAGTGAAAATACCGATATTATCGACCTGATATGTAGCATTATTAGACATCATAACGATTCTCATGCCTTTTTTTAGTACTCCATTTTTAACTCGCACTAAAATTACTACTCCTAGGTAAGGATCATACCAACTATCAACTAAAATTGCTTGCAGTGGAGCATTTGTATCACCTTGAGGAGCGGGAAGTTTTGTCACTATAGCTTCAAGTACATCCTTTATCCCAAAACCAGTTTTTGCCGATATCAAAATTGACTCACTTGCATCAATACCAATTACTTCTTCAATCTGAAGCTTTATCCTTTCTGGATCTGCAGCAGGAAGATCGACTTTATTAAGCACAACTATTATCTCATGATTATTGTCAATTGCCTTGTAGACATTTGCCAGAGTCTGAGCTTCAACTCCTTGGCTGCTATCTACTACCAAAAGTGAGCCTTCACATGCGGCTAAGCTTCGGCTGACTTCATATGAAAAGTCAACATGACCTGGTGTGTCCATGAGGTTGAGGCAATATTTATTACCATTATTTACAGTGTAATTGAGTCTTACCGTTTGTGCTTTGATTGTGATTCCGCGTTCACGCTCTATATCCATTGAGTCAAGTACCTGATTGGTCATTTCCCTTGTCTCAAGACCGTTACATTCTTCTATCAAACGATCAGCAAGAGTTGACTTCCCATGATCTATATGTGCTATTATTGCAAAATTTCTTATATTGTTCATAGATCTACTTATTTAAGTAGATCTATTTTACATTTTAAGTATTACAAGAGCAATTATTTATATCTTTTTTTGCTAAAAACATTAAGCTGAAGTCCTTGCCAATGGGCGGCAATGCTCATTAGCTGATGCTTGCTTCACTGTGCTACTTGGATCTCCTTGCTGTCTACACGTTTTTACTGCATCAGCAAGACTTAGGTAAGCATTACCAACTTTAATCTTTACATCTTTATTTTTTTCTAAATCTTTATCATCTGGTTTATTACTTACTATTTTCATATTGCCATCGCTATTAATACCAAGCGTAATGCTACATTCCTTTCCATCTACATACCAGTTAAACTTTATTCCATATTGAGCTGTGGTACCTAAATCATAATACCTTATCTCTTCTTTTATAAAGCCATGGATAATTTCCTCTTGATTGCCATTTGAAATAAGAAAACCAGCAATCTTATTTTCTTTACAAAATTCACTATTTAAAAACTCGCTTATTTTAATATCTGTGCTTTTATTGTCTTCTTTTAGTTTGATTATTGTATAAAGAAGATCTGGATTACTATGCTTTTCGATTGATATCGCATCAATAGTGCCGTTTTCTATGTACTTGCTAAGCTCTTCTTTAGCTTTCTCTTCTAACTCTTTTTGCCTTGCTGCATTTTGTTGTTGTTGCACTTTTTCTAGCGCTTCTTTCATTTTTTTTCTGAAGTGATTTGATATCACAAATTAACGCAGATTCATCAAGGCCGGGGATCACGAATGCTCTGCCCACTCCTGTCTTCAATCCTTTAATTATAGTCACCATCTTTAAGATAGACTCTAAATTTTTATAATGTACACTAATTTTTGACCACTTAGGCTACTCTTATTGTCATCCCAGTCGCTAGCAATGTTATTAAATATTAAATAAGTCCTTCATAAATGGCTATCAATTCATTTGATTCCTCTGAGATTGTTTCATCACGTTTAATACTACTAACACAATCATTGAACGACTTTATTTCTTCAGGATCTATAAAGAGACTGTACGGTTCATTACTCGATACTCTATCTTGTATTTTTTGTTTTATTGCCTTTAATATCTCATTACTTATACACTTTTCCTCAAAAAGCTATCTAGTATTATGTATACCTATATGAGAAAACTTTCAACATCTTTTTTATTAATCCTTCAACATAGTTGACACTCTTTTTGAATGAGAAATCACTTTATCAATCATATAATTCTCATGATTGTTATCTATTTTAGGCAATTCGTACAAATAATTCACCATTATTCCGGCTGACTGACTAATGCCTTTTTCAGAAGTATCAGCCATCCAGTTGATTTGTTTGATTGATGCACCATTGCTTAAATGAAAGTGTGCTACTGGATCATAAGCACCCCCACCACTGCTTTTAACCTTTAGCAAATAATGTGCACAAAGTTTCAGTAGGGACTGTTTTTCGCATTCAATGTTAGTTTTTATGCTTTCTAAAATTTCTGTACCTGATTGTTTTATATTAAGCTTACCTAATAAAGCTACGTCTTGATTTTTTAGCCATTTTGTAAATCCAGGAACTGGAGAAAGAGTTGCATACACTTTTACGCTTTTAAATTCTTGCGATAGTTTTTCTACGACTCTCTTTATTAAAAAGTTACCTAGGCTAATTCCAGATAAACCAGTTTGAGTGTTTGATATTGAATAGAATATAGCAGTACTTGCACTGCTTGGGTCACTTGAAGGAACTGACTCGTCCAAAACGTGTTGAATACTATCTGCAATCTCATTCATCAGTGCAACCTCTACAAAAATTAAAGGTTCATTTGGTATTTTGTAATGAAAGAAAGCAAAACAGAGATGATCAGAATCTAGTCTGTTTTTTAAGTCACCCCAAGAGGAAATTTTATGTACAGCTTCATATTTTATAAGTTTTTCCAACAATGATGCAGGTGAATCCCAGGTGATTTGATGAAGATCAAGTAGATCAACATCAACCAAAGTACAAAGTATACTTTTTAATTCGTTTTCTAGTGGACTTAGACTTTTATATTGATTCTTCAGCTTGAGTACATCAGAACGCATATCAACAATAAACTTAAGGCCCTCCGGTAAGGAGATAAACTGCTTCAATATTTTAGAGCGTGGTGATACAAGGACTTTTATTAAGTCTTGTTCAAACTTATAGCTCGACTCAGAATCTTGATTTTTCTTATATACTTTTATTTCTTTATCTATTTTCGTTTTATCCGGATTGAACTTTTCTGCCAGGGTTTGTAAAAATTTTATTTGACCTGCCTCTGATAAACTCAAGTACAAATTACCAAGAGATACAGTGTTCTTACGTGCTGAGACTTCACCCCCCTTTGGGTTTAAGCATTCGTTCATCTTCAAGACTAAACTATCGACATCGCGACTACTACTTAAATCAGGGCCAATATTGCCAACCCATGACCTTACAGCATCTGCTACTTCACCTAATATTTTAAAAAATCCCTTTGTTGCTTTCTTATCTTCAACTTTTACTATATCAGTTTTTGCTAATGATTCTTTTGTCATATGTTCCTTTTATCGTGTATCTATCTTAATTTAAAGAAAAATCTTAGTCTACAAAGAAGGCATATATTTTCATGGTACAACTATTTTACAATCTATTTAAAATTTTCGTAAAGAGAGTTAAATTTTTAATTTCATTATTTCTCTTACAAAAGTACTTTTATTATAAAAATGCCCTTTTGCCTCTTTCTTTTTCGGGTAAGGCTGATTTTTTAATTACCTAATCGAAGTTACTTAATTTTTACACATCTATTGTAAAGTACAAAATCTGACTTTGGAATGAAAATGCTAGCTGATGCTTGGACTTTATTGATACTTACGCTACTTGAAACTATACTTGGTATAGACAATTTAATCTTTATTTCTCTAGCAATAGATAAGGTGCCAAATCTGCTGAGAGAAAGAGCACGTCTTATAGGTTTTGGCTTGGCGCTATTGATGCGTTTTGTAATACTATTTTTTACATCACATATATTATCAATGCAAAAGCCTATATTTCACTCTGTATCACTAGATATTTCAGTAAAAGATTTGCTTATGATTGCAGGAGGGTTATTCCTTATTGTTAAAAGTTCTATGGAGTTATGGAGCGAAATTTTTGTACATAACGAGAACAAAACAAAGGCAAACGTTAAATCACAATTTTTTTTAGTTCTGCTACAAATTATATTAATAGATTTAGTTTTTTCTGTTGATTCAATATTAACTGCTATAGCATTAACTCATAATATGATAATCGTTGCTATAGCATTTACATTTTCCATATTAGCAATGCTATTTTCATCAAGTTATACCGCTCAGTTAATAAAATCCAACCCAAGCTTAAAAGTAATTGCCATTCTATTTATTTTACTCGTCGGTGTATATCTAACACTTGAAGGGCTTCACATAGAACTACCAAAAGCATATTTGTATTCTTCATTTATGTTTGCAGTGCTTGTGGAAGCTATAAGCAAAATAAAGACAATGCGGCCTTGAAATTATTTTGCACAAGGCAAAAGTCTAATTTTTATTCCGGTGTGTGACGAATATCTGTACGAACATTTCGATGTCATCCGAGTAGCTGACACTGGTTCTTTTTTTCTGGATTCCAGCGTCACGCGCTGGAATGACATTAAATAGTTTTCCTTAAAATTTGAGTTATGCAAGCAGCCTCTTTGGTGTGATTCGAGTAGCTGAAACTGGAATGAAATTATTGCTACTCCCACTCAATAGTTGCTGGTGGCTTGGAAGTTAAATCATACACAACTCGATTTACTCCGGAAACTTTGTTAACAATTATACTACTGACGTCTTGCAAAAACCTCCAAAATACTAACGAATGTTGATCTTTATTTTCAAATGGAAATGCATCAGCTGTCATGCCATCAGATGAAGTCACAGCCCTTAAAGCGCAAACATATCCGTATGTACGATTATCTCCCATAACTCCCACAGTTTTTACTGGTAACAGTACAGCAAAAGCCTGCCATATTTTATCATACAGATCATAATTTTTCATTGTGTTGATATATATTTCATCTACTTCTTGCAATATTCGTACCTTTTCTTCATCAACTTCACCTATGATCCTCACTGCAAGTCCAGGCCCAGGAAATGGATGTTGAAATATTATCTCATCTGAAAGCCCAATTTCTTTGCCAAGCAGCCTTACTTCATCTTTAAAGAGATAGCGTAAAGGTTCTACTAATTTCAGATTCATTTTTTCTGGCAACCCACCAACATTGTGATGAGATTTAATTGTACTAGTGTTTCCTGAAGCGTGCCCTGATTCAACTACATCAGAGTAAATGGTGCCTTGCATTAAAAAATCCACATCACCTATTTTTTTTGCCTCTTCTTCAAATACTTCGATAAAAGTATTGCCGATAATTTTTCGCTTTTCTTCCGGATCAGTTATTCCCTTTAACCTACTTAAAAACAAGTTTGATTTATCAACGTAATTTATTGGAATTTCTTTTAACATAGCAGTGGTCTGGCTCTTACGCAATAACCCCGTATCGATAAAAATACAGTTTAATTGTTTTCCTATAGCTTTGTGTGTAAGAACTGCTGCAACACTTGAATCAACCCCCCCACTTACTGCAGCAATTACTTTTTTCTCCCCTACTAAGTTTTGAATTTTTTCCTTCTGTTTTTCAATGAATGACTTCATTGTCCAATCTCTCTCACAATTTGCAATATCTAAGAAATTAGAGAGAAGTTTACTACCATTTGTCGTAGGCTTAACTTCAGGATGGAACTGAGTACAGTAAATCTTCCGCTGTTCGTTGGCAATTATTGCGATTGTTTGATTTATTATACCTGAGGCAATAGCAGTAAATCCTTGCGGTATAGTTTCGACACTGTCTGCATGGTTCATTAGCACATCGACTTCGGAATTAACGTCCCAAGTATCCTTTATAATTGGGGATTCTTTTAGTATCTTGATTTTAGTTTTGCCAAATTCCTGATTGAATTCTTTTCTTACCTTTGCCCCGAAATAGTGACAAATGAGTTGCTGTCCATAACATATTCCAAGTATAGGAGTGTTTATTGTTTCGTTAAGTTTTATGATTTTATGTGCTACTTCACTTACTTCAGAGCAATTGTCATTTACAGATTGCGGTCCTCCAGAAAAAATAAATCCATTGAATTTTGATACTGTTTCGAAATCGATATTGCTTGGAAATATTTCACAGTAAACGCCCATTTCCCTGATTTGTCTCGCAATAAGCTGTGTAAACTGTGAACCAAAATCAATAACGGCAATTGCTGACAATGTGCTCCTCCATATTATTTAAAGCAATATTTGATAATAAAGAAAACAATAAAGTAAGTAAACTAAGACCTGTTTAAAAACTTCAATATATGACTAAAGTAACTTAAATTTACTGCAACAGATTTATGATTAAGCTGTCTTAATTATCATTCTGATACTCTCTTCTTATCATAATAGCAACCCCAACATCTTTCCTTAAGTTGATGCCATTGCCTGAACGGATACGTTTAATATATATAAATTCCTATCTTTTATATCTAATAAACCAAGTGTTGGTACGATTGTTGCTTTCAGGAAGATGACGGTTTCTACTGTCTTAGCCAGTTTTTTTGACTTTTGATGCAATAAGTTTTGGTTATCTTTTCTATGCTCTATAAGCCCACCAATTACCATAACTTCGCCGCTCTTAATTTTTAACGTAGAGTGCATTTCTCTGGTTTCAATAATTGGAATGTCACTATTTAATTTCATTTTATTCTGTTGTGCGACATATTCTATATTTGGGTCTTTAGTGTAATTGTTAATTCTTGATAAGGTTGGGTGTATATCCATAAATATTTCGTTAGTATCAATGTTAATGCTTGGGTGGATTATTAACACCACACCTATTGGAGTGCTATTCATCTTGGTAATTAAGGCATGATTGGAGTTTCCGTTATCTTTCTGTATATCGGAAGTAAAATAGATATGGTTTTTAGTAAATGAAATCATTGCTTGCTGATTATTTATAGCATGTACTCTAGGGCTTGAAATTACGGTTGAAGTGCCAAACTTGTCTAAAGTTTTTACTAAATTTTCTAAATCAGAGTTCATTACCAGGCTAGTAATGGAACTATCTTGATTTGTTATAGATTTTGTTTCATTATGCAAATCATTTAAGTTGATACCAGAAAGGTATTTATCGTCTAATACAACTTCAACTATTTTGGCCTCGATCATTACTTGAGAAGACGCCAATTTCTTAACTTTATTAATATATTCTTCAACAGCTTTGTGAATATCTTTTTTAGCATTTAGAATAATGACACCAGCTTCTCTGTTGGATGAAAGAAATTCACCATCATCCACTCCATTAACATCCATTATTGCATTTAAGCCTTTTTCTAATGAACTCCATAAGTCACTGCTATATTGAGACTTTCTAACATTCCTGTCAGCATCGCTGCTTGTAACATTGCCACTAACGACAAAATTGCTTTGAGCAGAGTGTTGAATATTGATGAAGTCTACGTAATAATTTTGTGCATATGGCAAATCTTGTTCAATTCTAATTACACCATTATTCATTGAGTAACGCAATTTGGCGCTGTTGGCTATATTCTGAATTACTTCGTTTATGTTCTTATCTTTTAGCTTTAAAGTAATATTACCTGATATTTTGGGATCTATGTCTAAGTTAATGTCAGAAAGTTTTCCTATTTCAATCAGTAAATCCTTTACTGGTACTTTTTCATCAACATTAATCGAAAGAAACTGATTACTGGTTCTAAGATCGGGAAACTCTACCGGTAGAGGTATCATTTCTGGTATTGCTGGTTCGTTATTCTTCAAAGGAGTATTATATTGTTGCAACGAATAATCGTGCTTATAATTGTCTATATTAACAGAATGTTGCTTGTTAGGTAAATGTGTGCAAGAAATAATGAAAAGGAGTATTAAACATTTTAAAATAGCCATGAGGGCAGCATACAAATCTATACTAATAGTTTTCTATAAAAATGTTAAAAATGTATTTATAGCATTTCTCATAATAGTCCGAACGGGTCATAGGAAGGCAGAATCAACAGCACGACGAAAGGATTCGAATAGAGGAATGTTTTTCCTGGCTCTGTTTTTTATAGCAAACCAATAATGCTCAATTTTGTTGAAATCTGGAGAATATGGAGGCAGATACAAAATTTCTGCACCAACTCCTTTAGCAAACTCGATAATCTTATCAGACTTATGAAAAGTAGCATTGTCAAGAATGACAGTTTGTCCAGGTTCCAAGATTGGTGTCAAAAATTGCTCAAACCATCCATTAAAAACATCCATATTACAGTGGCCTTCAAAGGTTAATGGAGCAACTATCTTTCTTCTACTTAAGGCTGCAACCATACTGATTCGTTGAGTTTTCTTTCCAGATTTTAGGGCATAAAACCGCTGTCCTTTCTGGCAATACCCATAGGTTCAGTGTTATCAATGCCAGACTCATCTATATACACTAAGTTTTTAGGTTCTTTTGTCGCTATAACCCTTGCAAATTGAGCTCGCTTTTCCTCATTTCTTTCTTTATACCCGTAGGTCTTTTTTTTCTTATGAATCCTATATTTTTAAACGCTAATTCTGGATTAAGGAAGGAAGAAAGTATAGGAAATGGAAGGCTTTTTGGATTTCAAGGAATAGGAAATGAGAGTAGAAAAGATGTGAACCAAGAAATTAACGGGAGATCTATGGCGAGTATGTTCAATTTCAAGTCTATTTTTGAGGTAGCCAAAAATCGTCTCAATGATCGACCTTTTTCTCAGCAAAATCTTTTCATGTATAGTATTTCCTAAAGTAAATGACAAAGGTATAATAAAGTATTTGATACCAATTCCCACTATGTAAAGAACAGATAGACAATAATGGGAAAGAAGTGATACTAGAGTAGATAAAATAGAGAGGTATAAATGGCATTAAGGTCAAAACTGTTAGACGAAAAAGTTGTAAATTTGGCGAAAGAAATGTTAAAAAAGGTCAGAAATAACGCATATGTTTCAAAAAAGTTACAAGCGGTGATAGCAGGAAAAGAAAGTAGTATAAGCGCTGTGGCAAGAATATGTAAAATTTCAAGGACTGCTTTGACTGAATGGATAAAGCATCTAAAATTTGGTAGAGTAGAAAAATTATTTTCCCCTTCTCAGCGGCGAAGAAAAAGCAAATTAAACAAAAATCAACGTGAGCAAATTGAAATATGGGTAGAAAGAAATCCAAATATTACTATTAAGGAAGTGCAAATAAAAATCTCAGAGGAATTTGGCCTAAACATTAGCAAATCAACAGTGCATCGTGAGATACAAAGGATGAAGTTTTCTTATATAACACCGAGGCCAATTCACCATAAACAAGATAAAAACAAGCAAGAAGAGTTTAAAAAATACTTCAATAAAATAGTCAATTCCCACCCTGAAAAGGAGGTATTTTTTTGATGAATCACGATTTGGAACTCATTCAAAAATCGGACACGGATGGTTTAAAAAAGGGGTCAGAACGCAGGTTAAATGAAAATTGGTAGACAAAATTTCTATATCTACAGTGCGGTAAATCCAAGAAGTGGTAAGAAAATTAGCCTACTTGCTCCATATGTAAACACTGATTGTATGAATATATTTCTGGAGCAGATGTCGAAAGATTTAGGCACGAAAAAAGCCTTTCTTGTAATGGATTGTGCAGGCTGGCATAGATCAAAAAGTTTGAAAATTCAGAAAAACATTACCATTATATACTTGCCTCCTTATTCACCAGAACTGAATCCTGTTGAGAGGTTGTGGCAATATATCAAACACAATACTTTACGCAACAGAGTCTACGATACCATAGGCTTACTTGAAGATGTTCTGTGTAATTTTATTGTCAGTATTTCCAGTGCTACTATTAAACGAGTTTGTAATGTTTCTTATTTGTTCGATTAGTAATGGAATTTGGTATGAGTTATAATGGCATATAGTGTGGATTTAAGGGAAAAGGCAGTATTGATGATAGAAAAAGGGAAGGCAAAGGTTGAGATAGCAGAGCTCATGGAGATAGGAATAGCAACGCTGTACCGCTGGTTAAAAAAGAAAGCTGCTGGTGAAAGCCTAAAGCCATCTAAAAACGGTAGCTTTATTCGAAAAATAGACCCAAAAATACTCGAAGAATATGTTACAAAGAATCCAGATCATACTCTGGCAGAGATGAAACAAAATCTTGGATTTGGAATAAATTCAATTTGGTATAGACTAAAACAGCTAAAAATTACTTTAAAAAAAAGTCACACTATATCAAGAGCGCAATCAAGAAGATAGGCAGCAATTTATTGATAAAATCTCAAAAATAGACCATTCCAGCATCTTATACCAATTCCCGCTATACAAGCAACGAATAGAAAATAATGGAAAAAAAGCCATACTGAAGTAAGTAAAATAGCGAGGTTTAGATGGCATTAAGATCAAAATTATTGGATGAAAAAGTGGTGAAATCAGCAAAAGAGATGCTGAAGAGAGTAAGAAATAATGCGTATGTTGCAAAAAAACTAAATGCTGTAATTGCAGCAAAAAAGCACAGTATAACAGCTGTAGCAAAAATATGTTGCATTTCGAGAAAGGCAATTACTACATGGATAAAGCACATAAAATTTGGAAGAGAAGAAAAATTATTTGCTCCACCTCAACGCCGTAGAAAAACTATATTGAACCAAAGTCAACTTGAACGAATTGAGTTGTGGATAGAGGAAAACCCCAATATTACTATTAGAGAAATGAGAATAAGAATCCAAGAAAGATTTGGTTTGAATATCAGCAAATCCGCAATACATCGTAATATGCAAAGAATGAAATTCTCATATATCACACCAAGACCAGTTCATAGTGGACAAGATAAAAACAAGCAAGAGGAGTTTTAAAAAAAACCTCAATGAAACTATTGTCATGCATTCTGAAAAAGAGCTATTTTTCTTCGATGAATCACGGTTTGGTACACATTCAAAAGTTGGACATGGGTGGTTTAAAAAAGGCAGTAGGACACAGGTTAAGGTAAAATTAGGTAGGGAAAATTTTTATCTCTATAGTACAGTTAATCCCAGAAATGGAGAGAATTTTAGCTTATTTGCACCAAACGTCAACACTGATTGTATAAATATATTCCTTGAACAGATGTCGCAATATTTAGGAATACGAAAGGCTTTTCTCTTGATGGATTGCGCTAGTTGGCATAAGTCAAAAAATTTAAAGGCACCTAAAAATATCGAAATTATATACCTACCACCATACTCACCTGAACTCAATCCTGTTGAGAGGTTTTGGTTATATATAAAACAGAACATTTTACGCAATAAAATCTACGATACAATTGTTCTGCTTGAATGCGCTTTGTGTAAATTTATTACCTCTCTTTCCCCTTCCACGGTTAAACAACTCTGCTATGCTTCTTATTTGGTTCATTAATAATGAGAATTGGTATAAGTTATACCGAGAATATGGACGTGCTCCAAGAGGAAAGAAAATTTATGCAGATATTCCAGCGAGAGAGAATCAGTATAGTAGCCGGGTGGATTGGAATGAGATTTATTGCACCAATGACTTTCAAAGGTGGGTGTGACAAAGAGGTATTCAATATATGGTTGGAGAAGATGTTATACCAAATTCCATTACTAATCGAACAAATAAGAAACATTACAAACTCGTTTAATAGTAGCACTGGAAATACTGACAATAAAATTACACAGAACATCTTCAAGTAAGCCTATGGTATCGTAGACTCTGTTGCGTAAAGTATTGTGTTTGATATATTGCCACAACCTCTCAACAGGATTCAGTTCTGGTGAATAAGGAGGCAAGTATATAATGGTAATGTTTTTCTGAATTTTCAAACTTTTTGATCTATGCCAGCCTGCACAATCCATTACAAGAAAGGCTTTTTTCGTGCCTAAATCTTTCGACATCTGCTCCAGAAATATATTCATACAATCAGTGTTTACATATGGAGCAAGTAGGCTAATTTTCTTACCACTTCTTGGATTTACCGCACTGTAGATATAGAAATTTTGTCTACCAATTTTCATTTAACCTGCGTTCTGACCCCTTTTTTAAACCATCCGTGTCCGATTTTTGAATGAGTTCCAAATCGTGATTCATCAAAAAAATACCTCCTTTTCAGGGTGGGAATTGACTATTTTATTGAAGTATTTTTTAAACTCTTCTTGCTTGTTTTTATCTTGTTTATGGTGAATTGGCCTCGGTGTTATATAAGAAAACTTCATCCTTTGTATCTCACGATGCACTGTTGATTTGCTAATGTTTAGGCCAAATTCCTCTGAGATTTTTATTTGCACTTCCTTAATAGTAATATTTGGATTTCTTTCTACCCATATTTCAATTTGCTCACGTTGATTTTTGTTTAATTTGCTTTTTCTTCGCCGCTGAGAAGGGGAAAATAATTTTTCTACTCTACCAAATTTTAGATGCTTTATCCATTCAGTCAAAGCAGTCCTTGAAATTTTACATATTCTTGCCACAGCGCTTATACTACTTTCTTTTCCTGCTATCACCGCTTGTAACTTTTTTGAAACATATGCGTTATTTCTGACCTTTTTTAACATTTCTTTCGCCAAATTTACAACTTTTTCGTCTAACAGTTTTGACCTTAATGCCATTTATACCTCTCTATTTTATCTACTCTAGTATCACTTCTTTCCCATTATTGTCTATCTGTTCTTTACATAGTGGGAATTGGTATAAAAACGGTAGCTTTATTCGAAAAATAGACCCAAAAATACTCGAAACGCTAATTCTGGATTAAAAAGAGAATAGAAAAGTCAGGAGAGTAGGGTAAACTCAACAAATAGAAAAAAATAGATGAGGTTACCCATGGAAGATATAACAAAACTGTTTTGTCTGGTCGATGATTTTTGCAGAGATATAGAGAAAAATTTTGCAGATAAACTACTGCCAAACGGTAAAAAACCCACAAGAGTACCAGAAATTACACATTCGGAAATTATCACAATAATCCTCCTGTATCAGCAATCTCCCTGTGAAAATTTTAAGGCTTTCTACCTGCATTACCTAACATTGCTCTACAAATCAGAGTTTTCGAAGTTGCCTTCATACACTAGGTTTGTTGCTCTAAAGCCCAGGGTTTTGTGGCATTTAGCCATGCTATTACAGTGCCTTTGCGGATGGTCAGAACTTACTGGAATCTCATACATAGATACAACTCCTATTGCAGTTTGCCATACAAAAAGAATATCAAGAAATAAGGTTTTTGCTGGAATTGCAAAATTAAGCAAGAGTACATATGGCTGGTTTTTCGGCTTTAAACTACATTTGATAATTAACGAGAAAGGTGAAATTCAAGCTTTTACGCTTACAAGAGGTAATGTTGACGATAGAGAGCCTGTAGCAAACCTAACTAAGAAATTAACCGGTCTTTTGTTTGGTGATAAAGGCTATATTAAAAAAGAGCTTTTCCAAGAGTTGTTTAACCGCGGTTTGAAACTTGTTACCAAGGTGAAAAAGGGGATGAAAAACGCATTAATTTCACTACATGAAAAGATTTTGCTGAGAAAAAGGTCGATCATTGAGACGATTTTTGGCTACCTCAAAAATAGACTTAAAATTGAACATACTCGCCATAGATCTCCCGTTAATTTCTTGGTTCACATCTTTTCTACTCTCATTTCCTATTCCTTGAAATCCAAAAAGCCTTCCATTTCCTATACTTTCTTCCTTCCTTAATCCAGAATTAGCGTTAAAAGCTAAAGTAATTAAAAATTTAATAACTTGCATTATAAATATAGCATATCTATCAATAGAAATTTTCTTTCAATTTCTAACGTATCTTTGCTAATTTTGCATACAGTTCACCTTAGAGAGTCATGATTCTTCTACTTTCCTGTGATTAATCACTATAATCTTGAAGTGTGGTTTGTACGTAATTAGTTCTGGAACCTGCTAATGGATGATTGCTCTACATTTTAATCTCTGTCGCTGTTCACAACATTACACTCTGGAACCATATACCTAATATCGCATGCTGATTTCTCTCTTTATCTTCTGCAAATTAATTAAATGAAGGGCATTAAGTATCCACACTACTAAAAAGAATGTTGCACAAAATATAAACATTGCAACGAGTGGCAGCAGTAAAGAACCTTCTATTGCTACTCCACCTTTTCTAAAAATACTTGCTGGCTGATGAAGAGTAGACCATAAATTCACAGAAAATTTTACTATGGGAATATTTATAGCACTAAAAATGGCAAATACTGCTGATGATTTCTCTGCTCTTGCTTGATTATCAAAAGCGCTCCACAATGAAAGATAACCAACATACAGAAAAAACAAAATCAGCATTGAAGTAAGCCTTGCATCCCATACCCACCAAGTACCCCATGTTCCTTTTCCCCAGACGCTACCTGTGATTAAGCATATTGCCGAAAAGACTGTCCCTGCAGGAGCAGCAGCATGTGCCAAAACACTAGCAACGCTATTGTTCCACACCAATGAAATGAAACTGAGTGATGCAATGAGTCCGTATATTCCAAGAGCAAGCCATGCAGAAGGCACATGAAGATACATAATTCGTACAATTTCTCCTTGTTTATAATCTCCTGGGGAGAAGAATAATGCCAAGAACATTCCAATTAAAAAACATGCGAAACAAATAACCCCAAGCCAAGGTAGAGCTTTTTTAGTAAAAGAAGTGAAATTTGTAGGCTTTAATAAAAACATTCGTTTTGAGAATAATTGTGTTAAGAATTTATCAATTAGTTTGAGTTTTATCAACAAGATAGTTTTTCTATATTTACGTAGTATAATAAATTAGCACAATTTCAGTAGCAGATTGCTTGCTATTATTTTTAGTATAACGTTGATGATCCTTAAAAAGCTTAACCTACACTTAGTGTCAGATTCAAGTGGTGAAACTGTTATATCAGTTGCAAAATCAGCTCTGAAACACTTTCGTTCTGTAGAAACGATCGAATATGTTTGGTCTTTCGTAAAAGGAGAAGAGCAGATTGACAAAATTTTAGAGGAAATTAATAGAAAAAGTGATGAGCATAATTTTGTTATATGCACTATTACTAATGATGAGCTAAGAAAATATCTAAAAAATAATTGTATAAAGCTAAAAATCCCCTACAGAGCGATATTATCACACATTATGAGGGAAATCTCATCCTATCTTGAAATTAAAAAAGACGAAAAACTTGACTTACATGCTGAGATAAATAACGAATATTTTCAGCGCATTGAGGCAATAAACTATACCATTAATCATGATGATGGACAAAATATTCAAGATATTGATAAAGCCGATATAATTTTGGTTGGAGTTTCACGCACATCAAAATCTCCCACCAGTATGTATTTAGCTTACCGAGGCTATAAAGTTGCAAATGTTCCTTTTGTTAGCGAGATACCCTTTTACGTCGACTTAGCAAAATTAAGAAATAAACTGACTATAGGAGTAACAATAGACGTAAGAAGGCTAATAGAAATACGCAAAAATAGACTGACTTCAATTAATAATGAAGGTAATAATATATATGCTGACCCTAGAAAAGTAGAAAAGGAAATTAAAGAAGCAGAGGAGTTCTTTAAGCAAAATAACTGGCCAATTATTGATGTCACGCAAAAGTCAATCGAAGAAGTATCAGCGACAATTATACAGTATTTTAATAAAATGTGAAAAATTTATCAATTGACTAACTCTCTGTCAGTGATCATAATGTAAGGTAATTCTATTCTTACTGTAGATATGAAAGTTAAAGGGTCACTAAAATCTCATCGTAACAGAGATAAAAATTGTAAAGTTGTGAAAAGGGGTGGTAAGGTTTATATTATAAATAAGGTAAAGCCAAGATGTAAAGCGCGTCAAGGTTCTTAGCTTTTTGTTTTCCTTTTTATGTCATATGTTTTTCATATGGAAGCATGGTTAGAAAGAAACAAAAATTGTTGTATTTAACCATAGCACTGCCCATTTCTTCTCTTACATTATATTTTGGTATTAACCTGATTACAGGCAGACGTGGCTTGTTAACATTAATTAACTTAAAAAAAAGAAATTAATTACGTGCGTCAACAAGTCCATGAATTTTAGTTCCACCCTAAGCCCTCTTGAGCTTGAGAATTTTTTCTATATATAGGCTGAGCATGAATGACATCTGATCATCAATTATGCAAATCTGGATCTTGTTGTGCATACTTAAGTCATTTTGCCAAAATTCCCTTTTTGCATCACCTTTTAAACCTCTTGTGTATACTTCTGTAATTGTGGTAAATTTTTGATCATTGGCAGCCACTTCTCCACACTGCTTCCATACATATTCTCAACTTCTTCTCGCTTTTACTGTGTATTCCTTTTGTGCTCTTTAAAGCGGTACCTTCTATATATATATATTTATTGTCATTAGGCTAAGTTACCGCTTTTTTTTCATTTTTATACTTCCTGCCCTTGATTAATTTGACCTGCTAACATTTTGTTTACAGGGCCTGCTATTAACTCTGCACAATTTATTCTTATGGTAAAAACTTCTTCTTCACTCTTATTTTTCCTTAACTTGACGCGTATGGTTTTTTAAATACTCCCGTCTGTCAAGGAATTTCTACTCATGAAGGTTATGGCTTGGAAGATTACTGAAATTTTGAAAAATGTAGTCTACTTCTATATTCAAATATATCAAGCAGTAATTCAAAATTAGCTATTGTACCTTTTGCACTATTATATGCAAGGTTGAGCAATTCTCTGTCCTCATATAAATCAGCAAATTTAAACTCCATGCACCCTGATTGTTTTGTGCCTAGAATATCTCCGCTACCCCTCAGCATCATATCCTTTTCAGCAATATAAAATCCATCTTGTGACTCACACATAATCTTTAACTTTGAATACGAACTTTTACTGAGATTGTCATATAACAGTACACAAAAAGACGGTTTATTTCCTCGTCCTACTCTACCTCTTAACTGATGTAATTGCGATAACCCGAACTGCTCTGCATTCTCTATAATCATAATAGTTGCATCTGGTACATCTATGCCAACTTCTATCACAGTAGTTGCAACAAGCAGAGAAAATTCATTTCTCTTGAAGGAAAACATCACTTGATCTTTCTGCTCTTGAGTTAGTTTTCCGTGTATTATTCCAACTCTATCAAAAAATGTCTTTTGTAGTTCCTGAAAGCGCATTTCTGCTGCGGCAATATTGAGTTCTTCGTTTTCTTCTATATATGGACAAATCCAATATGCTTTTTCGCCTCTATTTATAGCATCTTTCAGTTTTTGAATAATATCTGATACTTTTTTAACGTTCATAATAACGGTTTTTATTGGCAATCTAGATTTTGGTTTTTCCCTTAAAATAGAACATTCAACATCACCATACATAGCTTGCTGCAAGGTTCTTGGAATGGGAGTTGCAGTAATAAAAAGTATATCGGTATCTTCTCCTTTTCCTACCAACCGATTCCTCTGTATCACTCCAAATCGCTGTTGTTCGTCTATGACTGCGAGTCCTAAATTTTTAAATGTAACGTTGGCTTGAAATAATGCATGAGTACCAATTACTATATTTAAAATACCACTTGCAAGTTCGTTCATAATAATCTTTCTTTCCTTGCGCGCAGTTTTGCCGGTAAGCAAAGCAACTTTTATATCAGTACAAGATAGAGCTTCTTCGATCCAATTATAATGTTGCTCAGCCAAGATAGTAGTTGGTGCCATTAGAGCTACTTGCATGTTATTTTCTACCACATTCAGCATCGCAAAGAGTGCAACTACAGTTTTGCCACTCCCAACGTCACCTTGCAGCAGACTTACCATGCGGTATTTAGATTTTTGTCTCTCTGAAATTTCACCTATCGCTCGAATTTGATCATTTGTTAATTGGAACGGTAATTCATTTAAGATCTGCTCTTTGTATTTATTCAATATTACAAATTCCCTTCCTCCTTTTTTTACATGATTTTCCCTCGCAAGTTTTAGCGCCAGCTGATAGGCACATAGCTCATCATAAGCAAGTCTTTCTCTGCAAACTTCTGCTTCTACGAGTGAGCTCGGTCTGTGCAATCTTATGATGCTTTCTTTCCAATTCAGCCATTTCTTTTGCTTGATTAATGTTTCATCTATCCACTCTGATAAATCAGGCAAATCTTTTAGATTAGAACTTATTATGTTTCTAATGCTCTTGTTAGTAATACCGCGACATAATTGGTAAACTGGCTCTATGCAGGCTATTTCTTTAAATAGATTGATATCAGACAACATGTAATCTGGGTGAGTAATTTGCCAATGTTCGGCAAACTTTTCAAGTTTACCACTGATTACTATATCTGTTCCAACTGGAAATAATTTATACAAATATTTAACTGAGTAATTAAAAAAAACTATAAATAAATACTGACTTTCACTTTCAACGATTATTTTATATGGCCTACCTCTAACAGTGGGGCGCTGGTGCTCATACACTTTTGCCATAAAAGTTGTAAATTCTCCCACTTGAGCATCAGGTAGTGATTTACTTCTATCCACATAGCTGAGCGGCCTATAAAACAGCAAGTCGATTACTCTGTCTCCACCGCAAAGTTTAGGCAATATTGCGGAATGAAACCTTGGTATATTCTCAATTTTACTATTTAGAAAAGTCAGCACACTTGACTGCTCATCAACATTCATACTGTATAAAACCGTTTATTCATAATAGAGCCTTACTAAAATCCTGTCACCCTATTATGACTGTCTATGTTAAGTGTATTATTGATATATTAACTATTTTTATGTATTATTATACTATCAGCAATTCATATCAAAGTATTAACAATGAACAACTCTATACAGGAAAAAAAGGGAAATCCAGTAGTTACGCTCAAGGCTCAAGCGGAAAAGTTTGATTTTAGCAGGTTAAGGGCTGACAAAAACAACAAGTTAGCAACTACTGGAAAACAGATGTATGACGATTTTCGAAGAATGAGGTTTGTTATTAACAGCAAAAGTCTAGACGAAATTTTAATTGGTGCATTGATAGATGGAGTAGATCAACATAATTTTGATAAAGTTTGGGATAGACATTATAAAAAGCAAGAGATACCTGGCAATAAAAAAAACCGACCAATATAAAGAGGAGTTTGAAAGGTTTTACAATCTAGGTAAAGGGTACACTCATCTATTACCAAAAAAAAGGAGATAAAAACAATAATTATCGCCTAATTGCAAAAGAAGTTTTCAGGGAAATGTTCAAATATGCTGCAGCAAAAGTTCCAAGTGATCCTATTTTGGAAGAGTTAATCACCAGTTGTAACTAACTTGGTTATGATGGTAATTTATCTTTTCATGTTGATACACCTGCGTTGGCAAGCCACAACCTCGTAACTGGGGTTCTCAAGAAAACAATAAATATTAATTGCACTGAATCAAGTTATACAAAAATTGAATCTAAAATGTCTATATCTGTATTAGACCCTAACAAGACAAAGGAATATGAAAACTCAAAAGATGCAGCTATAGCTACTATACAAAGTTCAATCAAATTCACACTTCAGTATCAAGATGGGAAAGATGATGTATAGCCCTTCCCATAATAGTCCAAAAAGAGTAAGATATAGATTTATAGTAGTGAAGGTAAGGATGCCAGTAGCATATAGTTATGACTTAAGGAAAAGGGCTCCATTTCATTGTCAAAGGATTCAAACCGATAGAGGACAAGAATTTTTTACTTACGAAGTGCAAGAGTGTCTAAAAGAATGGAAAATAAAATTCCGTCCAATTAAGCCGTTTTCCCCACATTGAAATGGTAAAGTAGAAAGAGCGCAGCGTACAGATTTAGATGAATTTTATAGTAGCGTTAACATTAAGGATTATGAATTGCAAGTCAAGCTTAGGGATTGGGAAGAATATTATAATAAACAACGTCCTCATAGCTCTCTTCAGGGAAAGACTCCTTGGGAAAAATATAAAGAACTGGAAAAAACAATTCCTTGTCTAAGTGAAATACAAAAAAATTATACTTCATCAAAAGAAACATTTGTCATGCAAAATTACAAACATAACCAAGAGTTAAAGTCACTTCAAAAATACAAAACCTCTTAACAGATATTTCAAGTTCAGACTTGATCTGACAAATTAGTTGCAATAACCTCTATGAATCACACGGAAAGTTTGGATGAAGCTTATTCTGACACTTATGTACCAAATGATATAGATGAATTTGCATGGTAGAGCTTCAAGGTTTAGCAAAATGTTTTTTGGTTTATATTCGCTTGAGGTTAACATCATTGGCCTTAAGCTTTTTTTAATGCTAAATGATCTTACTGTATATCTACAAATTCTTCCTGTGATTTTCAACTCTAGAGGTTATGTTTAAATTATAATATCTACCAAAAAAATAGTCATTTTGCTTGGATATTTGATATAATTTAGATCTATTAAAGCAAAAGCATGAATGAAGTAATAACATTTGGTTGTCGTCTAAATTTCTACGAGAGTGAGTTAATCAAAGAAGCATTAAAAAAAGCAAAGAGAGAAAATGTTGTTGTAGTGCATAGCTGTGCAGTGACAAACGAAGCAGAACGCCAAGTGAAGCAAAAAATACGTAAGATCTATAAAAACGACCCAAGTAAAGAAATTATCGTAGTTGGCTGTGCCGTTCAATTAGATCCTAAATCATATAGTGATATTCCTGGTGTAAGTAAAGTGCTAGGTAATCAAGACAAGCTAAGAGCTGAAAATTATCTACTAAATAATGATGAAATCTTAGTCAGTGATAACCAAGTAGAACCTATTCTCATTAATGGATTTGAAGATAAATCAAGGGCATTTATTGAAATTCAAAATGGTTGTAATCATAGTTGTACATTTTGCTCAATTACTGAGGCAAGAGGAAATAATCGATCTGTGCCAGTAAGCAATATTATAGAGCAAATTAAGATTTTTATAGAAAATGGGTATCAAGAAGTGGTGTTTACAGGTGTTGATATTACTGACTTTGGTACAGATTTGTTTGGTAAGCAATCACTCAGTTCAATGATTAGAAGAGTTTTAAAGGATATACCACAGTTAAAGAGACTAAGACTTTCCTCTATTGATGTTGCTGAAGTTGATGATGAACTAATGGATTTAATAGCTAATGAGTCAAGACTTATGCCTCACTTACACTTGAGTCTACAGTCTGGTAATAATTTAATACTAAAGAGAATGAAACGTCGTCACAATAGAGAACAAGTGATAGAATTTTATCATAAAATGAAGAGCTTAAGACTTAATATAGCATTTGGCGCTGATATTATTGCTGGATTTCCAACAGAAACTGATGAAATGTTTCAGGATACAGTTGATTTACTGAAAAAAATAAATGTAGTTTATCTACATGCTTTTCCATATTCAGAGCGGAAAAACACACCTGCTGCACGGATGCCACAAGTACCAGAGAATGTACGTAAAGAACGAGTAAAGCATCTAAGAGAAATAAATAAAGAAATGATGAGCAGTTTTTATCAATCTTTGCTCGGCACTGAGCAAAGCGTTTTGGTTGAGCAGAATAATATTGGTAGAACAGAAAATTTTGCATTAATAAAACTTACATCAAGAGTTCAAGCTAAAAGTATTGTGAAAGCTCATGTTAAAGGAATAGAAAATAATTGTTTAATTGGAAATATTATTTCTTAATTTTTGTACATTAAAGGAATATATGATATAGTAGTTATACTATAAGTGATAATTCATTTATGATAATTAGAATATCTATTGCTTTATTTTTCATCTTCATTCCGTGTGTCTATTTTTTTATTACTTATATCAACAACAATACACACATTGAGCAAGTGCAGCCCTTAAAATTAGAAACGGACAATAATGAAAGTGTGATACATTCTGAAGAAGTTACTGAAAAAGAAGTGCCAATAAAATGTCAAGAACTTGAAAGTAGTTCACCTTCTGTTTTCCAAGTAGCTAATCAGAAAAATATGTGGCCAAGTATTGCAGATCAAGCTGAACCTACAAAGGAAAAATCAAAAAAACTTGATTTCTATGTTAGTGCTAACGGTGGTAAGATATACAATGATAATTCAGAAACATTTGTAAAGGGTATAAAGGCAATAGGAGAAAGGTTTATTAATTTAATCAATACAGCTAATCCTAATCTTTCTTTACAAGAAAAAGTAGTATCATTGTTTATCAAAGCGGGATTAGTGGATGAAATTCAGAGTATAGAGAAATTTAACGGCAAAATTGATTTCCAGTGGCTTAGGAGTGTATCTTTAGGTTACTATGCTGGGGAAAATGGCCGAGTTGATTTTGAAGCTATGTATTCTGCAGCCAATATTAAAGATAGTAATTCTCCTCCGGTATTTGAGAAATCAGCAAGCGTGTTTGCATTTTTATTAAACTTCTATTATAACTCCAGCATTCAAGATACACAATTTGCTCCATATATTAGTCTTGGTATAGGGCCAACAGTTTTTAGATTAAAAAAGATTAATGGGTCACCAGAAAATTCAATGCCACTGAATGTTCCTTGGTTTGCTTATCAAGCAAAGCTTGGTGTTGACTACTCAATAATCCCAGAAGTTAAAACCTTTTTCGGCTATCGTTACTTTAGTATCCCAATACCTATTGCAGATGATATATCCACTCATAATATTGAAGTTGGTTTGATGTTTAATTTCTAGTAATAATATCTGTTCAAGGGCATCTGAAGCAAAAGTGGTCAGTGCTTGCCATTAGACTTCTTGGATAACTTAAGAAACAAGTAGTAGAAGCAATATTAGGGAAGGTATAAATTTTGAGCAGGTAAGTAAACTTGATGAAGAGAAGCTTCGAAGACTAAGAGGAGTAAAAAGAAAAACATTGGAAAAATAATAGAAATTTTAATAGAGGAAGAGGCAAGAAAAAGGCAAGAGGGGGAAAACCAAATAAACAATGCATGTTTGTTAATAGCACTAGAATATTTGCGTAAATACCGTGCATATTTCCATATAGCGCAAAGCTACGGAATAAGTGAAAGTATTGCTAACGGCTGAATAGAAGATGCATTGATAAAACATTCAGATTTCAGGAAGATAAAGAGCTATTAAAGTCAAATGTAGAATACGAGATTTTAATAATATATAGTATTTTCTAAAATGAATAATAAATTACCATTATGGTATTACCAACCAAAAGTTGTAAGTCTGTACATTTATACATTAGAGGTCTGAGGCGGCTTTTGATGGTATGCCAACAGTGTTCTATGGGATTCAAATCTCACTTTTACCCACAAGTATAAAAAGCAAGTAAGATAGAGAAAAATATACTTAAGATGAGGTAAAAATGTGTGAAGTAAATAGAAATGTACAATGTGCTGATGGCTTAGGAGATAAATGGCTAGAAAAAGAGTTGAGACATGTTAATCTGGGAGATGTAAGGCTTAATACAAGACTTATTAAAACAAGCTATTTAATAGAGAATAAGGCGTCTGGGTCAATTAGTCAAAGCTGTGTAGGATGGAAAGAAGCTAAAGGTGCATACAGATTATTTAGCAATGAGAAGCTTGAAGCTAAGGAAATTTATTCTTCCCATTATAAAGAAACTATGGAAAGGATAAAAGGAAATGAGCTGGTATTTTCAGTTCAAGATACAAGTTATTTGGATTTTGACTCTCATATAAAGACTAAGGGTCTAGGTAGTATTTCTAAAGCCTATACAAAATATAAAAAGGGTTTGTTATTGCACAGTAACTTAATGGTTAACAAAGACGGATTACCTTTAGGGCTATCTTCTCAACAGTGTTGGGCACGTTCTATCAGGGAAGAAACAGCCCAAGAAAAAGCAAACAGGAAATACCGTACTGCTATAAAGGAGAAAGAAAGCTATAAGTGGATAGCGGCACTAAAAGAAACCCTAAATAACCTCGCAGAAGGTGTACAGCTTGTTACTATTGGTGATAGGGAAGCAGATATTTTTAAGTTTTTATGGACTGTTGAATCATTGGACAGTTTTTATGTAATCCGCAACCGAACTAATAGGAAATTCATCTGTATTGAAGGGGGAAAAACGGATTTGCAAACACGTATAACTCAACTGCCTGTAAAAAAGGAAATTGTCTTGAATGTTGCTGAAAATAAATACCAGATCTCAAGAAAAGCTAACATTGAAGTCAGGTATATGAAAGGCTATATACCTATCAGATCTCCTTACATTTATGGATCGAAAGATACAGAGCATAAAATAAGTGATAAAATCGCTATATATGTAGTAAGTGCCAAAGAAACAAATCCTCCTGAAAGAGTAGAAGCTATTGATTGGACTTTGCTGACTAATGTACCAGTTAATAGCACTTTAGATGCTATAGAAAGGATAAATTGGTATAAGCTAAGATGGAAAATCGAGGAGTATTTTAGGATTTTAAAATCAGGATGTAAGGTAGAAAGCTCTCGTTTAGCTACAAAAGAAAGATTAGAGAAATTAATCGCTATAAAGAGCATTATTGCATTTAATATTTTATATTTAACAAAAATCGCTTTATCGAATCCTATGGAGGTTTGTACTAAGGTTTTAAGTAATGAAGAGTGGAAAACCCTTTACATACGTGAGCATAAAGTAGCCAAATTGCCAGAAGAACCTCCAAACATAAAACAAGCTATTATTTGGTTAGGAAAATTAGGTGGATTTATGAATAGAAAAAGTGATAATTTACCAGGAACTATGACTCTATGGCGTGGTTATGAAAACCTCAGGGAAAGCATGGTTATGCCTCGCATAATGACCTCTCAAAGTTGTGGGTAAAAGTGAGGATTCAAATCTGGTGAATATGTTGGAAGATACAGCACATGACAGCCAAAAGACTCTATTAATGATTTTGTTTTAGTGGTCTTATGAAATGTAGCATTATCCATAACTATGGTTGTGCCAAGTGGCAATTTAGGTTTCTCCAACCATATATTGAATACCTCTTTGTCACACCCACCTTTGAAAGTCATTGGTGCAATAAATCTCATTCCAATCCACCCGGCTACTATACTGATTCTCTCTCGCTGGAATATCTGCATAAATTTTCTTTCCTCTTGGAGCACGTCCATATTCTCGGTATAACTTATTATCAACTCCTGCTTCATCTATATGTAATACCAATTCCCACTATGCAAAGAACAGATAGACAATAATGGGAAAGAAGTGATACTAGAGTAGATAAAATAGAGAGGTATAAATGGCATTAAGGTCAAAACTGTTAGACGAAAAAGTTGTAAATTTGGCGAAAGAAATGTTAAAAAAGGTCAGAAATAACGCATATGTTTCAAAAAAGTTACAAGCGGTGATAGCAGGAAAAGAAAGTAGTATAAGCGCTGTGGCAAGAATATGTAAAATTTTAAGGACTGCTTTGACTGAATGGATAAAGCATCTAAAATTTGGTAGAGTAGAAAAATTATTTTCCCCTTCTCAGCGGCGAAGAAAAAGCAAATTAAACAAAAATCAACGTGAGCAAATTGAAATATGGGTAGAAAGAAATCCAAATATTACTATTAAGGAAGTGCAAATAAAAATCTCAGAGGAATTTGGCCTAAACATTAGCAAATCAACAGTGCATCGTGAGATACAAAGGATGAAGTTTTCTTATATAACACCGAGGCCAATTCACCATAAACAAGATAAAAACAAGCAAGAAGAGTTTAAAAAATACTTCAATAAAATAGTCAATTCCCACCCTGAAAAGGAGGTATTTTTTTGATGAATCACGATTTGGAACTCATTCAAAAATCGGACACGGATGGTTTAAAAAAGGGGTCAGAACGCAGGTTAAATGAAAATTGGTAGACAAAATTTCTATATCTACAGTGCGGTAAATCCAAGAAGTGGTAAGAAAATTAGCCTACTTGCTCCATATGTAAACACTGATTGTATGAATATATTTCTGGAGCAGATGTCGAAAGATTTAGGCACGAAAAAAGCCTTTCTTGTAATGGATTGTGCAGGCTGGCATAGATCAAAAAGTTTGAAAATTCAGAAAAACATTACCATTATATACTTGCCTCCTTATTCACCAGAACTGAATCCTGTTGAGAGGTTGTGGCAATATATCAAACACAATACTTTACGCAACAGAGTCTACGATACCATAGGCTTACTTGAAGATGTTCTGTGTAATTTTATTGTCAGTATTTCCAGTGCTACTATTAAACGAGTTTGTAATGTTTCTTATTTGTTCGATTAGTAATGGAATTTGGTATAAGATGCTGGAATGGTCTATTTCTGAGATTTTATCAATAAATTGCTGCCTATCTTCTTGATTGCGCTCTTGATATAGTGTGACTTTTTTTTAAAGTAATTTTTAGCTGTTTTAGTCTATACCAAATTGAATTTATTCCAAATCCAAGATTTTGTTTCATCTCTGCCAGAGTATGATCTGGATTCTTTGTAACATATTCTTCGAGTATTTTTGGGTCTATTTTTCGAATAAAGCTACCGTTTTTAGATGGCTTTAGGCTTTCACCAGCAGCTTTCTTTTTTAACCAGCGGTACAGCGTTGCTATTCCTATCTCCATGAGCTCTGCTATCTCAACCTTTGTCTTCCCTTTTTCTATCATCAATACTGCCTTTTCCCTTAAATCCACACTATATGCCATTATAACTCAAATACTTTATTATACCTTTATCATTTACTTTAGGAAATACTATAGCTAACCGAAGTAAGATCTGCTCGAGCACTCTGAAAGACAAAATCAATAGCGGAATTAATATTGGGCCAAAAGGTTTGTAGAGCCTTTCTTATGTCGTGCTTGATCAGAACTTCTCAATCGGATTTAAATCTGGCGAGTATGGAGGTAAGAACAAAATTTTACACCCAATATTTTCTATCAAATTTTTCGTCCTTGCAGATTTATAAAAGCTCGCATTGTCGAGAACAATAGTCTGTCCAGGTTTAAATACAGGAACAAGTACATTTTCTACATAAGCATCAAAAATCTCGCTGTTGCAGTAGCCATCAATTATCCATGGTGCTTTAACTTTTCCTTCATTCAGTGCTCCAATCATGCTTACCCTCTTTCTTTTAAACCCTGGGCAAATAACCTCTTGACTCTTTGAGACCACCCACATTCATAAAATTCATTGTCCTCTATTCCAGACTCATCTATGTATATCAAGTTTTCTTTCTTCTACTTTTTTTTATGAACTCTTTGCGTTTCTCTTTCTCGATAAAGAAAAGTTTTTTTTATATGTATAGTTTACTTTGCTAAGGTAGTTATATACTGTGCTTCTACACATATTACCAAATTCTTCAATTATCTTTTCAATTCTAATATCCATCTCAATTCTAATATCCATCCAGAAATTTGATAAATCTATCCATATCTTTAATCTTATGTCCATATCCTTTGTGATAGCCTGAAGATGGTTTCTGTTTCTTCTTTCCTTTTCCTCCACAAATATATTGGTTTTATGCTCACTAAATTGGTGAGCATGTTACAACGTTTTTGACGACGAAAAGACTAGATAGCTACTTTCATGACAACCATTTAGTTGTCTTTTCTCGTCTATCTTATTTTGTCACTCTGCTGAACAGATACTAAAGTACTAGCTTTTTTGGGTTCATGCACAATTCTATCAGAAGTTTTGTGACTATAATTGCAGAAAACATCGAGCATAAAACTCCTATCGATAAAGTGATAGAAAATCCTCTAATTGCTCCGCTACCAATAATGAACATTATTCCTGAAGCAATTAGTGTAGTGAGGTTTGAATCAAGAATTGTTTTTATTGCGTTTTTAAATCCTTCTTCAATGGCACGAGCTGTTCTTTTTCCTGCTCTTATTTCTTCGCGGATGCGTTCAAATATTAAAACATTTGCATCCACTGACATGCCAACAGTTAGCGCAATTCCAGCAATTCCAGGGAGAGTAAGAGTTGCTTCAAGTAAGGTAAGAATGAGTAGTATAGAGATTACATTAAAAACGAGTGCAACAGACGCTAATAAGCCTAATTTGCCGTAAGTAATGATTATAGATAAACCAACGGCTATAATAGAGATTATTGCTGCAATTTCTCCTGCTTTTATTGACTCTTCTCCAAGGCTTGGACCAATGTTTTTTTCTTCAATTATTTTAAGTGGTGCAGGTAGCGCACCTGATTTTAAAAGTATTGCAAGTTCACTCGCTTGTTTTTCAGTGAAATTACCGCTAATTTCTCCCTCTCCATTTAGAATAGGTTCACGTATTGTTGGTACAGTTAAGACTGTGTTATCTAAAACAATTGCAAAAGGCTTTCCTACATTTTCTTTAGTAATTTTTGCAAATTTTTTACTTGCTATGCTGTCGAATTTGAAATGTACTGTTGGTTTACCTAAATTGCCAAATCTAACTGATGCGTTAACTAATGAATCACCGCCTATTTCAGTTTTGCGGAATATCGGGTAGGAATTACCCAAAGAATCCTTGAGCATAATCGTAGTGTCATGATCGATATCTTGCATTTTAGCTACATTGGTGTTTGCCAAATGGAAGGCCAGCTTGGCTGTTTTGCCAAGCAGAGATTTTATCTGCTGAGTGTCTTCTACTCCAGGAACTTGGACTAATATCTTATTTTGTCCTTGTTTTTGCACACTTACTTCCTTAGTACCAAGCTTATCTAAGCGTCTTTGAACATTAACTATTGACTCTGAAACTACTTCATTGATTAATGAATTCTTATAATGCGGTTTATATGAAATGAAAATTGCAGTATTTTTTCTACTCAATTCTAAATTTGGGTTTATTTTATGTATTAACGTTGAAACTTTTTTGTAATCATCAATATTATTTAAAGTTACAACCACTTGTTTATCGTTTTTTGCGCTAAATTCAATCTTTTGTGTTAACAGACCTTCTTTTATTTCATCGGTTAGCATGCTTAGTTTCTCTTTGAAGTAAAAATCTAAGTCTACATTTAGAAGTAGAGATGATCCACCTTTCAGGTCAAGCCCTAAATTTATTCTCTTTTTTGAGGTGAGAAACTTATTATCAAAGAAGTTTGGCAGTATTATATATAGAGATAGCAAAAAAATTAGCAATACTGAAAGAGATTTAACTGTGAGCTTGTTTAGCATAAATTTAAACTGTACTTAGGTACAGTGTAAACTGAATGGTTGCTAATCACAAGCACCTAAATGAAAAGGTCCGTGAAAGATAAAAAACAAGCCTAGAACCAATATCTCTATAATTGATTTTGTTCTTCTAGAACATCATTTATTGAAGCAGTATAAACACATGTATTAGGTTCAGAGTTGGCTCTCAGATTCTCTGTTTGTTTGTTTTGTCTAATTTTGTCAATTGCAAGGTAAGTGCATAAACCAAGTGTTAAGAAAATAACTATGCTAAGTGGTATGTGATTAGCAAGAAATTTATTATAACTTAAATCTTTCCAACCGAGAGGACTAGATAGAGAGGGGTGAGAGGAAAATCTGGGAATTGCTACTACTGCACTTAATGCTGTTAGAATAATAGCGACAGTGGTACATACAAGAGGTAAAATATTCTTTTTATTAAATCTGCAGTTAGAATCTTTTAAAAGATCAAACATACATACTCCTAGATTACTAAATGTTCGTGATACTAAGGGCTAATTGTAAAATGTTCAATAACTAAATTGGAGATAATAAAAAATGGGCATAGAATATAGACATATAATATGAAGGATATATGCTAGTTAAAATAGGTACGAGAGGAAGCGACCTTGCGATCATCCAAGCTTTGGAAGCAAAACAAAGATTATTAGAGTCTTTTCCTAATCTATCCGTTGAGATCATTAAAATCAAAACTTCTGGTGATAAATATGCTAATGTAACCCTTGCTGAAATAGGAGGTAAAGGACTGTTCCTCAGGGAGATTGAGGCTGAATTACTCAAAAATAATATAGATATGGCGGTTCATTCGCTAAAAGATGTACCTGCGTTTTTCTCGAAGGACTTAACAATTCCTTGTGTTTTAGAGAGGCTAAGTCCATGTGATGTATTTATTTCTCATAAATATAAGAGCCTAAAAACTTTGCCACAGCAGGCTACAATTGCAACTTCTTCAATAAGAAGAAAAGTTCAGCTGTTAAATCTCAGGCCAGACTTAAATGTAGTGCCACTGCGTGGAAATGTGACAACTAGACTGCAAAATCAGAATTTTGATGGAATGATTTTAGCTGAAGCAGGGCTGATAAGATTAAAAAAATATTACTTAATTACAGAGGTATTGCCACCAAAAGTCATGTTAAGCGCAGTAGGGCAGGGGGCAATTTGCATTCAATGCCGAAAGAATGATAGAAAAGTTATCGATCTTTTAGAGAAAATTAATAATAATATGTCTTTTATAAGGGCAAAATCAGAGCGCAGTTTCATTAAGACAGTAAATGGTTCATGCTTTACGCCGCTTGCAGCCTTAGCAGAATATATGAGTGAAAACATGCTACGTCTTCGTTGTATGTTAGCGGGCGAGAGAGGTATATACTTTACTGAACGCACTTCGTTTGTAGAAGATGCAGAAAAAATGGGTATGGATGCAGGATTAGAGTTAAAATCAAAATGCTTATAAGCTTACCTAAAGTATGTGGAATCTACCGTTATAATGTTTCAATGTCTAAAATGACTTGGTTAAATGTTGGTGGCCAAGCTGATGTACTATTTAAACCACGTGACGTTGAAGATCTAATGTGCTTGATAAAAGATACTGAGTTACCAATTAGCATTATCGGTGCAACATCCAACATAATAATTCGAGATAGTGGCATTCGAGGAATAACGGTGAAATTAGGCAAGGAATTTGCATATATAAAATGTAAAGATAATAACTCCATTGTTGCAGGTGGTGCTGCATTGCTTATTAACCTTGCATACTTTGCCGGGGAGAAGCAAATTAGTGGACTTGAGTTTCTTGCAGGAATTCCAGGAACAGTTGGCGGTGGAATAGAAATGAATGCAGGTGCATATGGTAGTGATATCGCAAGTGTTGTACAATCCATAAAAGCAGTAAACCTAGAGGATGGGAACCTATATGAATTCTCCAGCGAAGAAATGGGATATTTTTATCGTGGACATAGTCTAAAAGGCAGGTGGATTTTTATTGAAGCTGAATTTAAAGGAGTAAGTTCAGAGTATGAGCTTATATTGCAAAGATTGAAAGAAGTTATTGATAAAAAAAATAAAAGCCAACCAGTAAGAGGAAAAACTGCTGGTTGTATATTCAAAAATCCAATAGGCTGCAAGGCATGGAAACTGATTGATGAATCTGGCTGCCGAGGATTAGATAATGGTGTAGCTAAAATTTCTAAGAAACATTGTAATTTTCTACTCAATTACAATAATGCAACTGCACTTGACTTAGAAAACCTTGGCAACAGAGTAAAAGATGCAGTTAAAGATAAATTTAACATTGAACTTGAGTGGGAGATAAGAGTGTTAGGTAGATAGCTGCTGCTGATTATCTTAACCTAATTCCAAAAATTATTGTATAATATTATTATGAGGTTTTATTTTCAATGCGCAAACTTGCAATATTCTTTTCTATACTATTTGCAGTTGTCGCTTACTATTTAAATAATGAAGTGATATTTGAAGTAGCAAAGCTATTTAGTGATATATTCATCAGTTTGTTGAAATTAATCAGTTTACCTTTGGTTTTTCTATCTATCGTATCCACAATTTCAGGTCTTAAAGACTCAATTGAAATTAAAGTATTACTTAAGAAGACGCTGTTTTATACGCTGCTTACAACCATTATAGCTGCATTTGTTGCGCTATCTTTCTATTTATTCATAGATCCAGTAAGAAAAAATTTCATAAGTAACACAATAGAAAGTGTGAGTGACAGCAACCACAATTACTTCTCATACTTAAAATCACTCATTCCATCAAATTTTGTGCAAGTTTTTCTTGAAAATAACGTTATTGGCAGCATATTGATTGCTTTTTTGATGGGTGGAGCCATTATTTCGCTCTCAAAAGAAAAACAGGATATATTACACCAAATATTCTCTGCACTGTTTGATACACTTCTTAAAATTGCTCAAGGGTTGTTAAAGTTTATTCCTTTTGCTGTATGGTCTTTTATCACATGTTTTTTATACGAGTTAAAAGGTGGCAGCGAATTCCATAGTCTTTTTTGGTATTTTGCTTGCATAATGTCTGCAAATTTCGTGCAAGCATTTGTGATTTTACCACTACTCATGTGGTATAAAGGTATATCACCAATTCAGACGCTAAGGGGAGTTATGCCAGCACTCATACTGGCATTTTTTTCTAAATCATCCAGTGCGACACTACCGACAACCATAGACTGTGTGCAAAATCAGCTAAAAGTGCCAAAGAAATTGTCATCTTTTATTCTACCAATATGCACAACAGTCAATATGAATGCGTGTGCTGCATTTATTTTAATCACAGTGATGTTTGTTGCGGAGATGAATGGGCACACATTTTCCTTAAGTGAGATGTTCATATGGATTTTCTTAGCTACAGGAGCTGCAATTGGCAACGCTGGAGTGCCGATGGGGTGCTATTTTATGGCAACTAGTTATTTGGTATCAATGAACGTTCCTTTGTACATTATGGGGCTGATTTTACCTATTTATACAATCATTGATATGTTTGAAACTGCAATAAATGTTTGGTCTGATGTCTGTGTAACGCAGATAATTAATAAAGAATGTAAAACTTAGAATGATACTAGACAATCCGATAATAAAAGAGTTTGAAGAGGCTGGTGCGATTTTGCACGGACATTTTGTACTCTCGTCAGGGCTGCACAGCAACACTTACATACAATGCGCTAAAATTTTTGAAAATCCAAGCAGAGCAATGAAGGTTTGTGAGCTATTGGCAAATAAAATAAGAAAAGAGCTTGTTGAACCCATAGACTTAATACTATCTCCTGCAATTGGTGGAATAATTGTGGGTTATGAGATTGGTAGACAGCTTGGAATCCGAACAATATTTTGCGAACGTGTTAATGGTAAATTTGAATTACGCCGTGGATTTGAGATTAAACAAGGTGAGAAGATATTACTAATTGAAGATGTGATTACCACAGGTAAATCTTCACTTGAAGCAGTAAAATGTGCAGAAGAGAAGGGAGGTAAAGTTGTTGTTGAAGCTTCTTTGATAAAGAGAAGTAGTGAAACAAAACTACCTTTTTCTATTATATCTTTGATTGAACTGAACATTCAAAACTATAGCGAGAAAGAACTGCCAAGTGAGTTAAAACAATTACCCATAACGAAACCTGGGAGTAGAGAATATTTAACAAAGTAATTCTATATATAGTATTTCCTAAAGTAAATGATAAAAGTATAATAAAGTATTTGAGTTATAATGGCATATAGTGTGGATTTAAGGGAAAAGGCAGTATTGATGATAGAAAAAGGGAAGACAAAGGTTGAGATAGCAGAGCTCATGGAGATAGGAATAGCAACGCTGTACCGCTGGTTAAAAAAGAAAGCTGCTGGTGAAAGCCTAAAGCCATCTAAAAACGGTAGCTTTATTCGAAAAATAGACCCAAAAATACTCGAAGAACATGTTACAAAGAATCCAGATCATACTCTGGCAGAGATGAAACAAAATCTTGGATTTGGAATAAATTCAATTTGGTATAGACTAAAACAGCTAAAAATTACTTTAAAAAAAAGTCACACTATATCAAGAGTGCAATCAAGAAGATAGGCAGCAATCTATTGATAAAATCTCAAAAATAGACCATTCCAGCATCTTATACCAATTCCCACTATGTAAAGAACAGATAGACAATAATGGGAAAGAAGTGATACTAGAGTAGATAAAATAGAGAGGTATAAATGGCATTAAGGTCAAAACTGTTAGACGAAAAAGTTGTAAATTTGGCGAAAGAAATGTTAAAAAAGGTCAGAAATAACGCATATGTTTCAAAAAAGTTACAAGCGGTGATAGCAGGAAAAGAAAGTAGTATAAACGCTAATTCTGGATTAAGGAAGGAAGAAAGTATAGGAAATGGAAGGCTTTTTGGATTTCAAGGAATAGGAAATGAGAGTAGAAAAGATGTGAACCAAGAAATTAACGGGAGATCTATGGCGAGTATGTTCAATTTCAAGTCTATTTTTGAGGTAGCCAAAAATCGTCTCAATGATCGACCTTTTTCTCAGCAAAATCTTTTCATGTAGTGAAATTAATGCGTTTTTCATCCCCTTTTTCACCTTGGTAACAAGTTTCAAACCGCGGTTAAACAACTCTTGGAAAAGCTCTTTTTTAATATAGCCTTTATCACCAAACAAAAGACCGGTTAATTTCTTAGTTAGGTTTGCTACAGGCTCTCTATCGTCAACATTACCTCTTGTAAGCGTAAAAGCTTGAATTTCACCTTTCTCGTTAATTATCAAATGTAGTTTAAAGCCGAAAAACCAGCCATATGTACTCTTGCTTAATTTTGCAATTCCAGCAAAAACCTTATTTCTTGATATTCTTTTTGCATGGCAAACTGCAATAGGAGTTGTATCTATGTATGAGATTCCAGTAAGTTCTGACCATCCGCAAAGGCACTGTAATAGCATGGCTAAATGCCACAAAACCCTGGACTTTAGAGCAACAAACCTAGTGTATGAAGGCAACTTCGAAAACTCTGTTTGTAGAGCAATGTTAGGTAATGCAGGTAGAAAGCCTTAAAATTTTCACAGGGAGATTGCTGATACAGGAGGATTATTGTGATAATTTCCGAATGTGTAATTTCTGGCACTCTTGTGGGTTTTTACCGTTTGGCAGTAGTTTATCTGCAAAATTTTTCTCTATATCTCTGCAAAAATCATCGACCAGACAAAACAGTTTTGTTATATCTTATACCAAATTCCATTACTAATCGAACAAATAAGAAACATTACAAACTCGTTTAATAGTAGCACTGGAAATACTGACAATAAAATTACACAGAACATCTTCAAGTAAGCCTATGGTATCGTAGACTCTGTTGCGTAAAGTATTGTGTTTGATATATTGCCACAACCTCTCAACAGGATTCAGTTCTGGTGAATAAGGAGGCAAGTATATAATGGTAATGTTTTTCTGAATTTTCAAACTTTTTGATCTATGCCAGCCTGCACAATCCATTACAAGAAAGGCTTTTTTCGTGCCTAAATCTTTCGACATCTGCTCCAGAAATATATTCATACAATTAGTGTTTACATATGGAGCAAGTAGGCTAATTTTCTTACCACTTCTTGGATTTACCGCACTGTAGATATAGAAATTTTGTCTACCAATTTTCATTTTAACCTGCGTTCTGACCCCTTTTTTAAACCATCCGTGTCCGATTTTTGAATGAGTTCCAAATCGTGATTCATCAAAAAAATACCTCCTTTTCAGGGTGGGAATTGATTATTTTATTGAAGTATTTTTTAAACTCTTCTTGCTTGTTTTTATCTTGTTTATGGTGAATTGGCCTCGGTGTTATATAAGAAAACTTCATCCTTTGTATCTCACGATGCACTGTTGATTTGCTAATGTTTAGGCCAAATTCCTCTGAGATTTTTATTTGCACTTCCTTAATAGTAATATTTGGATTTCTTTCTACCCATATTTCAATTTGCTCACGTTGATTTTTGTTTAATTTGCTTTTTCTTCGCCGCTGAGAAGGGGAAAATAATTTTTCTACTCTACCAAATTTTAGATGCTTTATCCATTCAGTCAAAGCAGTCCTTGAAATTTTACATATTCTTGCCACAGCGCTTATACTACTTTCTTTTCCTGCTATCACCGCTTGTAACTTTTTTGAAACATATGCGTTATTTCTGACCTTTTTTAACATTTCTTTCGCCAAATTTACAACTTTTTCGTCTAACAGTTTTGACCTTAATGCCATTTATACCTCTCTATTTTATCTACTCTAGTATCACTTCTTTCCCATTATTGTCTATCTGTTCTTTGCATAGTGGGAATTGGTATTACTTGATTCGCAGCTTCTTTTGCTGTTTTGCTTATACCAAGAATTTTATCAAACATTCCTGTACGATACACTTGAGAGCCGAAGTTTGATTCGTCAGCCAAATTTTTGTAATTGTATTCTTTCATAATGTACTCCTTAATTTAAAAACTATACTAACATTAATATACAAGTACAAAAATTATACTAATAATAGTATTGCTTTTCAGGGCAGTAGTATAAATTTATAGTACCTTTTGAAAAAATTCATGACTTGACGGCAAAGAGCATTATATTGGTATCATGACTGACTTGGAAAAGATGAGAGAAAAACTGCAAAATCAAATTAATTATCATAATATCTTATATTATCAAAAAAGTAAGCCAGAGATAAGTGATGCTGAATATGATGAACTGAAAAAAAAGTTAGCTGCAATAGAGCCAGAAGCTTATGCAACACAAGATAGTGTTGGTGCTCCGCCTGATGAGAGATTTTCTAAGGTGGAACATCAAGAACCTATGCTTTCTCTTGAGAATGCTTATGATGAACAAGGTGTAGAAAAATTTTTGTCTAAAATAAAGAGATTTTTAATTGTAGATGAAATAGAGATATTATGTGAGCCAAAAATTGATGGATTGTCATTTTCTGCAATTTATGAAGATGGGAAATTTGTTAAAGCTGCAACTCGAGGTGACGGTTTTGTAGGAGAGGATGTAACTCACAATGTTGCAACAATAAAAGGCTTTCCTAAGTTTTTACAAGATGTGCAAGGAAGACTAGAAGTAAGGGGTGAAATATATATCAGTAACAGCGACTTTTTAAAGTTAAATGAAAATAATGAATTCGCTAATCCTCGAAATGCAGCTGCTGGTTCTTTAAAGCAATTGAATGCGAACATTACAGCAAAAAGGCCTCTTAGATATTTTGCTTATTCTTTAATTGGTGGAATAGAGAAAAGTCAAAGTGAAGTACTAGAAAAACTTGAGAAACTTGGTTTTTGCGTAAATGAGCATCGTTCCTTAACAAGTAGTTTGAATGGAATGCTAAAGTTCTATAACGAGATCTATGATTGTCGTTATAACTTAGATTATGATATCGATGGGATAGTCTATAAAGTGAATGATTTGGTGCTACAAAGTCGTCTGGGAAGTACACACAAAGCGCCACGCTCAGCGCTTGCATATAAGTTTTCTGCGATTTATGCGAAGACAAAGTTAAATAAAATATTTATACAGGTGGGTAGAACGGGGGTTTTAACTCCAGTTGCAGATTTGGTACCAGTTAATATTGGCGGAGTGCTAGTTAGCAGAGCAAGTCTACATAACCAAGATGAGATAAAACGTAAAGATATAAGAGAAGGAGATGTTGTAACAATTAAAAGAGCTGGAGATGTAATTCCTCAAATTGTCAAAGTAGATGAAGGTTCTCGTCATACAAATATGCCTGAATTTGTTTTTTCTGACATATGTCCTGAATGTGGTAGTAAAGTGCAGATTGAAGGAGTGGCAGTAAGATGTCCTGAAGAATTTAATTGCAAGGCTCAAATAGTAGAAAAACTAAAACATTTTGTGTCAAAAGATGCATTTGACATTGTTGGCCTTGGTGAAAAACAAATAAAGTTTTTTTATGATCTTAGCCTAATAAGACAAATTCCAGACATTTTTATTTTAGAGGAAAGATTAAAAGAGTTTTCCTTAAAAGAGCATCATGGTTGGGGCGAGAAGTCAATAGCTAATCTATTAAGTGCTATACAAAACAGAAGAGTAATCACTCTAGATAGGTTCATATTTTCTTTGGGTATCAGATTTATCGGCCAAGTTGTAGCAGAATTGCTCGCAAATTATTATGTATCTTATGATAACTGGTATAATTCGATGTCATCAAATGATGTTGAGTTGGTAGGTATAGATGGTATAGGAGAAAAAGTAGCTGAATCTTTAAAATCGTTTTTTTCTCAGGAACGTAACATTAAAATGTTAAATGATCTTACTGCATATCTGCAAATTCTTCCCGTGAGCTCCAACTCTAGCGATTCTTTTTTGAATAACAAAATTATAGTGTTTACTGGTAAGCTACGTGCTATGAGCAGAGGGGAGGCAAAAGTAAGAGCTAAAGTTTTAGGGGCAAAGATCAGTTCAAGCCTTTCTACTAAAACTGACTATTTAATTGCAGGAGAAGATCCAGGTTCAAAATATAAAAAAGCAATGGAATTGGGTGTGGAAATTTTAGATGAAGAACAGTGGAACAGATTGTGTGATTCATAGAGGTTATTACAGCAAAAATGTAAGATAAAATAAAAACTTTGACTTGTGATAGTTTAAATACCTTATTACAACAATATGAATAAATTCATCAACAAGAGGCAATCAGTAAATGGATACCAAAGTTAAGTTGCGTTTGAATTGGATAGAATTATACAAAAAATTAGGTCATGCAGGTAAAGTGTGTCAACACTATAACATTTCACGCTTTACCTTACGAAAATGGTACAAACGTTATGAAAAGCTAGGTGCACAGGGATTGTCAAACCTTAGTAGCAGGCCTAAAACTTTACCCTTACAAAAAATCAACGAGTCAAATGAGCAGCTCATTCTTCATCTGAGAAAAGCTAGAAAATTAGGAGCAAGACGTATTCAAGCTGAATTGAAGCGTTTACATGATATCTCTTTTGCATTGGCTACTATACACAAAATTTTGAAGAAACACGATGTAAGTCTTTTACGTATTAAACGCCACTATCGCAAGCAGATTAAGCGTTATAACTGCAAAGTGCCAGGAGAGCGTGTACAAATGGATGTTTGCAAAATATCCTCGGGGCTTTATCAATATACTGCTATAGATGATTGTACGCGTTATAAAGTTATCGCATTATACTCAAGGCGTACTTCAAAAAATACTCTGGATTTCTTAAAACAATTAAGGGAAAGGGCTCCATTTCATTGTCAAAGGATTCAAACCGATAGAGGACAAGAATTTTTTACTTACGAAGTGCAAGAGTGTCTAAAAGAATGGAAAATAAAATTCCGTCCAATTAAGCCGTTTTCCCCACATTGAAATGGTAAAGTAGAAAGAGCGCAGCGTACAGATTTAGATGAATTTTATAGTAGCGTTAACATTAAGGATTATGAATTGCAAGTCAAGCTTAGGGATTGGGAAGAATATTATAATAAACAACGTCCTCATAGCTTTCTTCAGGGAAAGACTCCTTGGGAAAAATATAAAGAACTGGAAAAAAACAATTCCTTGTCTAAGTGAAATACAAAAAAATTATACTTCATCAAAAGAAACATTTGTCATGCAAAATTACAAACATAACCAAGAGTTAAAGTCACTTCAAAAATACAAAACCTCTTAAACGCTAATTCTGGATTAAAAAGAGAATAGAAAAGTCAGGAGAGTAGGGTAAACTCAACAAATAGAAAAAAATAGATGAGGTTACCCATGGAAGATATAACAAAACTGTTTTGTCTGGTCGATGATTTTTGCAGAGATATAGAGAAAAATTTTGCAGATAAACTACTGCCAAACGGTAAAAACCCACAAGAGTGCCAGAAATTACACATTCGGAAATTATCACAATAATCCTCCTGTATCAGCAATCTCCCTGTGAAAATTTTAAGGCTTTCTACCTGCATTACCTAACATTGCTCTACAAACAGAGTTTTCGAAGTTGCCTTCATACACTAGGTTTGTTGCTCTAAAGTCCAGGGTTTTGTGGCATTTAGCCATGCTATTACAGTGCCTTTGCGGATGGTCAGAACTTACTGGAATCTCATACATAGATACAACTCCTATTGCAGTTTGCCATGCAAAAAGAATATCAAGAAATAAGGTTTTTGCTGGAATTGCAAAATTAAGCAAGAGTACATATGGCTGGTTTTTCGGCTTTAAACTACATTTGATAATTAACGAGAAAGGTGAAATTCAAGCTTTTACGCTTACAAGAGGTAATGTTGACGATAGAGAGCCTGTAGCAAACCTAACTAAGAAATTAACCGGTCTTTTGTTTGGTGATAAAGGCTATATTAAAAAAGAGCTTTTCCAAGAGTTGTTTAACCGCGGTTTGAAACTTGTTACCAAGGTGAAAAAGGGGATGAAAAACACATTAATTTCACTACATGAAAAGATTTTGCTGAGAAAAAGGTCGATCATTGAGACGATTTTTGGCTACCTCAAAAATAGACTTGAAATTGAACATACTCGCCATAGATCTCCCGTTAATTTCTTGGTTCACATCTTTTCTACTCTCATTTCCTATTCCTTGAAATCCAAAAAGCCTTCCATTTCCTATACTTTCTTCCTTCCTTAATCCAGAATTAGCGTTCAAAGTTATCAAAAATTTCAGAGAACTGGCGGAGATCTTGGATTAGTAATATGTCGCTTTCAGTTCGATAATAACCATATTAAATTGTTATCTCCAGAAAAATATGATATGTTTCGTTTTACTGGTGGTATAGTATTTTCTGAAATGAATAATAAATTTCCATTATGGTATTACCAACCAAAAGTTGTAAGTCTGTACATTTATACATTAGAGGTCTGAGGCGGCTTTTGATGGTATGCCAACAGTGTTCTATGGGATTCAAATCTCACTTTTACCCACAACTTTGAGAGGTCATTATGCGAAGCATAACCATGCTTTCCCTGAGGTTTTCATAACCACGCCATAGAGTCATAGTTCCTGGTAAATTATCACTTTTTCTATTCATAAATCCACCTAATTTTCCTAACCAAATAATAGCTTGTTTTATGTTTGGAGGTTCTTCTGGCAATTTGGCTACTTTATGCTCACGTATGTAAAGGGTTTTCCACTCTTCATTACTTAAAACCTTAGTACAAACCTCCATAGGATTCGATAAAGCGATTTTTGTTAAATATAAAATATTAAATGCAATAATGCTCTTTATAGCGATTAATTTCTCTAATCTTTCTTTTGTAGCTAAACGAGAGCTTTCTACCTTACATCCTGATTTTAAAATCCTAAAATACTCCTCGATTTTCCATCTTAGCTTATACCAATTTATCCTTTCTATAGCATCTAAAGTGCTATTAACTGGTACATTAGTCAGCAAAGTCCAATCAATAGCTTCTACTCTTTCAGGAGGATTTGTTTCTTTGGCACTTACTACATATATAGCGATTTTATCACTTATTTTATGCTCTGTATCTTTCGATCCATAAATGTAAGGAGATCTGATAGGTATATAGCCTTTCATATACCTGACTTCAATGTTAGCTTTTCTTGAGATCTGGTATTTATTTTCAGCAACATTCAAGACAATTTCCTTTTTTACAGGCAGTTGAGTTATACGTGTTTGCAAATCCGTTTTTCCCCCTTCAATACAGATGAATTTCCTATTAGTTCGGTTGCGGATTACATAAAAACTGTCCAATGATTCAACAGTCCATAAAAACTTAAAAATATCTGCTTCCCTATCACCAATAGTAACAAGCTGTACACCTTCTGCGAGGTTATTTAGGGTTTCTTTTAGTGCCGCTATCCACTTATAGCTTTCTTTCTCCTTTATAGCAGTACGGTATTTCCTGTTTGCTTTTTCTTGGGCTGTTTCTTCCCTGATAGAACGTGCCCAACACTGTTGAGAAGATAGCCCTAAAGGTAATCCGTCTTTGTTAACCATTAAGTTACTGTGCAATAACAAACCCTTTTTATATTTTGTATAGGCTTTAGAAATACTACCTAGACCCTTAGTCTTTATATGAGAGTCAAAATCCAAATAACTTGTATCTTGAACTGAAAATACCAGCTCATTTCCTTTTATCCTTTCCATAGTTTCTTTATAATGGGAAGAATAAATTTCCCTAGCTTCAAGCTTCTCATTGCTAAATAATCTGTATGCACCTTTAGCTTCTTTCCATCCTACACAGCTTTGACTAATTGACCCAGACGCCTTATTCTCTATTAAATAGCTTGTTTTAATAAGTCTTGTATTAAGTCTTACATCTCCCAGATTAACATGTCTCAACTCTTTTTCTAGCCATTTATCTCCTAAGCCATCAGCACATTGTACATTTCTATTTACTTCACACATTTTTACCTCATCTTAAGTATATTTTTCTCTATCTTACTTGCTTTTTATACTTGTGGGTAAAAGTGAGATTTGAATCCCATAGAACACTGTTGGCATACCATCAAAAGCCGCCTCAGACCTCTAATGTATAAATGTACAGACTTACAACTTTTGGTTGGTAATACCATAATGGTAATTTATTATTCATTTTAGAAAATACTATAACTAAGATTCAAATGATAGCATAAAATTTCTCAACTCCGGAAATTTCGCATTTAACTGCAGAAATAGATATTTATTTAAAAAATACCCTGTAATTTTTAACCCTAGTCTGAATTCTTGATATGAGTAGCTATTTTGTAGGTTGTTATTGTATACATCATGCAACATCTGTGGAAAAGGTAGTAATTTATCTGCATAACAGTCACCTACTTTTTTTGACACTGCTCTACCAGTTTTTGGAGAAATAAATTGTAGATTTTCTTTCACACCTGTTACAGCACATTTTGATAGGTCTAACTTAAATCCAAGTTGCGTAAGAAGCAGAAGCTCTAAGTTAAGGTAATGACTTTGCCAAAACTGGCTATTATGTTTTATTACATCGATGAAGTGTCTAAAATTATCATATAACTTGATGCAGGATTCACTTTCTGGAAGCACTTTTTCTAATATAGACGAGAAAGAAACAATAGCAATGCTTTTTAACCTATCTTGAAAGAAATGATGAAATGGAGATTCAATCAATTCGCACTTTAAAAAACCTAGATTTTCAGGTAGCTTAGCACTCCATTCTGCATGTAATAGATTACTTATTTGAAACTTATAATTGCTATTGTTTGCTAACCTAGTTAATCCTCTGCACTTTCCATGATTTTTTGTAAATAGAGAAAGAATTAAATTTTTATCACCGTATTTTTTAACAGCTATAATAACACCTTCATCTTTCCATCTCATTCGGAGTATATTGACCATATGATATTATAGAGATAATAAAATTAGTGTAGCAAATTTGAGTTTAAGTCAACTGAAATATATTGACTTTATGTGCAATATTAGCTTTAAACCAGTAAAACAAGCTGCTTAACATATGCGCCCTCTCTATTTTAATTATACTCTTCTTTTGTCTCTATGTTGTTTTTTGCTTTTTTCAATGAAAGCCCAAACGGATGATTCGTCAGTTATTCCTATACCACAAAGAAGAAAAGAATTAGTTGAGTTAGTACAACCGAGGCAAATTATTGAAATACAGGAAATTGATGAGGGTATTCCAATTCCCAAAAGAAAAAAGGGTGTAGAAAGAAAACTAAGAGAAGACATCAAAGAGGTGAAAAATGAAATAAGAGATAAGAAAAATATTGAGAACAAAGATGATGAATTGGCTGTAACAGAAATTATTAATTCTATAAGGGATAAACTGACAGAGTGTTGGAGCATTCCTGAGAGCATAGTTTATAAAGAAAATTTTAGTATAAAAATTAACTTATTATTATCCAGTAAAGGCGAGATCGTTGTAGCCAACGTAGCAGATAGTAGTTCTTATCAAAATAATCCTCTTTTTAGATCAGCAGCAGATAATGCAATGCGTGCAGTATATAAATGTAGCCCGTTAATTGGCTTACCTGCTGAGCAGCATCACATTTGGCGCGAAGTCACGTTAGATTTTATTGTCCCAAATTTAGGAGAAAAACACTGGACTTAAAGTCCATCCTTTTAAGAATATAATTTTAAGGTGAAAAATCTCAAAGAATGTGGAATATTATAGAAAAAGCAGTCACTCTGTATATATATCACATAGTGTGGATAACAAAATATCGATATCCAGTATTAGTTGGAGATATTGGATGGCTTTGTTGCATGGCTACCAATGAGAAGGTGTGATGTAAGGGATTTACGAGGCAAATTCGAATAGGCGGGAATGTTCAAAAAAGTGTGTCAAGCCGCATTTTTAGTTCAACTCAATTTTCAATCTGTTGGGAAAGAAGATGTCAAGTTGAGACATAGTTAAAGCCCAATTAGGGAGAGCCATAATCCACTTTTGCTCCACTTTTTTTATAGCACAATATACCAACTTATACAAGGCATTTGTACTGGTAAATGGGCCCTTGGTTTTAATGAATTTCCTGATTCGTCTATGCAACCCCTCAATTGGATTGGTGGTATAAATTAGCCTTCTAACAGGGCCAAAATACTTAAAATAACCAGACAAATTTTCCCAATTGTTTTGCCACGATTTTATGACCAAAGGATATTTTTCACCCCATTTTTCTTCCAGCTCAAGCAAATAATTTTCAGCGATTTCTTTACTTGAAGCACGATATATTTTTTTCAAATCATTCATGAAAATTTTCACATCTTTGCTGGATACATATTTCAATGAATTTCTTATCTGATGCACTATACATATTTGTACTTCTGCTTTGGGAAATACACTATTTATAGCCGCAGGAAAACTTTTTAGACCATCAACACATGCAATCAGAATATCCTCTACCCCTCTCTCTTTTAGGTCATTTACACTCCTAACCAGAAGTTAGCTCCCTCACTTTCGGCTAAATAAAAGCCTAGTACTTCTTTTCTGCCATTTTGATCTATGCCTAATATATTATACATGCATTTACTTACGCAATGCCCGTCCTCCTTGACTTTGAAAAACATGCCATCCATGAATACTATTGGATATACAGATTGCAGTGGACGACTGCGCCATTCATTGATTAACGGCAGTAATTTGTCGGTGATATTGGATATTTCTGCTGCAGATATTTTGTGGTCATACATCTCCTCTACATGCGATGCTATGTCCCTATACCCTTACTATTACCCACAAATGTAAATGGATTTATAAATAAAGGATTAGAATATTAAAGTTTGTGAATATTGAGGGTATAAAAATGGCAAACAAGGGTAATGAATGGGCTAGAAATGAATTGGGGGATGCTGCACTTGGAGATAAAAGACTGACAGATCGATTAGTAAATATTGCTGATAGTTTAATAAGTTTACCTGAAAGTTCAATCAATCAAGCATGTGGAAGTTGGTCAGAAGCAAAAGCAGCTTATCGTTTTTTTCAAAATGAGAATGTAAAAGGAAGTGATATCTTAACATCGCATATTGCAAAAACTGTTGAAAGAACAAAAACTCATAAAAGGATTCTTGTGATTCAGGATACAAGTTGCATTTCATATATGGGACATGAAAAAATAAGAGGATTGGCAGTTGTTTCAAAAAAACAAAGTAAAGGTATTATGATGCACACAGCTTTTGCGATTAGTACAGAAGGCTTGACATTAGGAATACTAGACCAAAAGCTTTACTCGAGACCATCTATATCTAAAGAAGACCAAGAGCTAGAAAAAAGAAGACGTTGTAGAAACGTTAGTATTGAAGATAAAGAAAGCATAAAGTGGCTAGAAAGTTTAAAGAAAACAAATGAAATTATAGATTCAACTCAAACAGAAACTATAACGGTATGTGATAGAGAAGCAGATATTTATGATTTTTTTTGAGCTTGCTTACCGTCTTAATTCAGCGGTTTTGATAAGAGCTTGTAGAAACCGAAACGTAAATAAAACATCTAGGTATTCTCGAGAAGAAAAATTATGGCAATTTATAGAAAGGGTTCCTTGTACTGGAAAAGTAGAAGTTGAAATTTCGGCTAGAGATAACAAGCCAAAAAAGGATAGCATCTTTAGAAGTTAGATTTGGAAAATTTACTATGAACCCAGATATAGGCAATATAAGATTAAGACATAAAGAAGAGCTACCTGACCTACCGCTCTATGTAGTTCAAGTTATTGAGAAAAATCCTCCTCCTGAATCAACACCACTAGAGTGGATGCTTTTAACGAATCTTTCAGTTAATACTTTTGATGAAGCTATTGAAAAAGTTAATTGGTATTGTCTTAGGTGGAAAATAGAAGTCTTACATAAAATTTTAAAATCTGGCCTTAAAGTTGAAGAATGTAGACTGGTAACAGCAGAAAGATTAATGCGATATCTAACAGTCATGAGTATTATTGCTTGGAGAATTTTCTTTATTACAACAATTGCAAGAACTGATTCAACACTACCATGTACTACATTATTAACGCTAATTCTGGATTAAGGAAGGAAGAAAGTATAAGAAATGGAAGGCTTTTTGGATTTCAAGGAATAGGAAATGAGAGTAGAAAAGATGTGAACCAAGAAATTAACGGGAGATCTATGGCGAGTATGTTCAATTTCAAGTCTATTTTTGAGGTAGCCAAAAATCGTCTCAATGATCGACCTTTTTCTCAGCAAAATCTTTTCATGTAGTGAAATTAATGTGTTTTTCATCCCCTTTTTCACCTTGGTAACAAGTTTCAAACCGCGGTTAAACAACTCTTGGAAAAGCTCTTTTTTAATATAGCCTTTATCACCAAACAAAAGACCGGTTAATTTCTTAGTTAGGTTTGCTACAGGCTCTCTATCGTCAACATTACCTCTTGTAAGCGTAAAAGCTTGAATTTCACCTTTCTCGTTAATTATCAAATGTAGTTTAAAGCCGAAAAACCAGCCATATGTACTCTTGCTTAATTTTGCAATTCCAGCAAAAACCTTATTTCTTGATATTCTTTTTGCATGGCAAACTGCAATAGGAGTTGTATCTATGTATGAGATTCCAGTAAGTTCTGACCATCCGCAAAGGCACTGTAATAGCATGGCTAAATGCCACAAAACCCTGGGCTTTAGAGCAACAAACCTAGTGTATGAAGGCAACTTCGAAAACTCTGTTTGTAGAGCAATGTTAGGTAATGCAGGTAGAAAGCCTTAAAATTTTCACAGGGAGATTGCTGATACAGGAGGATTATTGTGATAATTTCCGAATGTGTAATTTCTGGCACTCTTGTGGGTTTTTACCGTTTGGCAGTAGTTTATCTGCAAAATTTTTCTCTATATCTCTGCAAAAATCATCGACCAGACAAAACAGTTTTGTTATATCTTCCATGGGTAACCTCATCTATTTTTTTTCTATTTGTTGAGTTTACCCTACTCTCCTGACTTTTCTATTCTCTTTTTAATCCAGAATTAGCGTTATTAGCTGAAGAAGAATGGAAAGTTTTATATGTCAAAATACATAAAGTAAAGTCATACCCAAATATAACCCCTACTATAAAAGAAGCTGTTTCATGGATCGCCCAACTTGGAGGTCATTTAGCCAGGAAAAATGATCCAGAACCAGGTCCCATTACTCTTTGGAAAGGGTGGAGACGTCTTTTTGATTTAGCAGAAGGATGGAGACTTGCTACTGAACTTTATATTTGTGGGTAATAGTAAGGGTATAGGGACATAGCATCGCATGTAGAGGAGATGTATGACCAACAAAATATCTGCAGCAGAAATATCCAATATCACCGACAAATTACTGCCGTTAATCAATGAATGGCGCAGTCGTCCACTGCAATCTGTATATCCAATAGTATTCATGGATGGCATGTTTTTCAAAGTCAAGGAGGACGGGCATTGCGTAAGTAAATGCATGTATAATATATTAGGCATAGATCAAAATGGCAGAAAAGAAGTACTAGGCTTTTATTTAGCCGAAAGTGAGGGAGCTAACTTCTGGTTATACCAATTCCCGCTATACAAGCAACGAATAGAAAATAATGGAAAAAAGCCATACTGAAGTAAGTAAAATAGCGAGGTTTAGATGGCATTAAGATCAAAATTATTGGATGAAAAAGTGGTGAAATCAGCAAAAGAGATGCTGAAGAGAGTAAGAAATAATGCGTATGTTGCAAAAAAACTAAATGCTGTAATTGCAGCAAAAAAGCACAGTATAACAGCTGTAGCAAAAATATGTTGCATTTCGAGAAAGGCAATTACTACATGGATAAAGCACATAAAATTTGGAAGAGAAGAAAAATTATTTGCTCCACCTCAACGCCGTAGAAAAACTATATTGAACCAAAGTCAACTTGAACGAATTGAGTTGTGGATAGAGGAAAACCCCAATATTACTATTAGAGAAATGAGAATAAGAATCCAAGAAAGATTTGGTTTGAATATCAGCAAATCCGCAATACATCGTAATATGCAAAGAATGAAATTCTCATATATCACACCAAGACCAGTTCATAGTGGACAAGATAAAAACAAGCAAGAGGAGTTTAAAAAAAACCTCAATGAAACTATTGTCATGCATTCTGAAAAAGAGCTATTTTTCTTCGATGAATCACGGTTTGGTACACATTCAAAAGTTGGACATGGGTGGTTTAAAAAAGGCAGTAGGACACAGGTTAAGGTAAAATTAGGTAGGGAAAATTTTTATCTCTATAGTACAGTTAATCCCAGAAATGGAGAGAATTTTAGCTTATTTGCACCAAACGTCAACACTGATTGTATAAATATATTCCTTGAACAGATGTCGTAATATTTAGGAATACGAAAGGCTTTTCTCTTGATGGATTGCGCTAGTTGGCATAAGTCAAAAAATTTAAAGGCACCTAAAAATATCGAAATTATATACCTACCACCATACTCACCTGAACTCAATCCTGTTGAGAGGTTTTGGTTATATATAAAACAGAACATTTTACGCAATAAAATCTACGATACAATTGTTCTGCTTGAATGCGCTTTGTGTAAATTTATTACCTCTTTTTCCCCTTCCACGGTTAAACAACTCTGCTATGCTTCTTATTTGGTTCATTAATAATGAGAATTGGTATAACAAATTCAAAACAGACAACAAGCCGTACTGTAGGGTAAATGCTACACTGCTTGATTGTCTAAAGATCTTATATTACTCACCATAAAAACTTCACAAAAGCTTAATGATATAAGTAATAAAAAGATTATGGTTATTGACTTAATGTTACATATCACATACAATGTATTATATATCTTAGCTTGAGGGATAAGTATGGGTGAATCTACTGGGATAGTAAAATCTATCATCAATCTACTAAAACCAAAATCCAGACCAGAACCATCTGACTTTGAATATGAATCGATTATAGAACATTTATCATCTAAAAAGCATTTATTAAATGAACTGATGAATGATATGTGGTACTCAGGAGATTTACCATCAGTTAGAAATTATAATGAACCATCATCTTTAATGGATAGCAAACTTAGATTAAGTGAACAGATTTGTGTTTGGTTTGCTCTAGTTCACGATCTTACGCCAAGTCAAAAAAATTTAAACAAAAAGTTACTTAGTACTCTAAAATGTTTAGCTTCTAACTGTTGTTCATTTGATAATACTGAGCCCCTTGAAGAATTTTTACATGATAATAAAAATAATAAAGATTTAAAAGTAGTTCTTAACCTAAGAAGAGGAGAATCTCAATCAACAGTATTGCATGCGGTTGCAGGAGCAAATCTTGGTGAGTTTCGTTGCACAGGAAATAAGGCTATAGATTTACTCTTAGAAGCAGGCGCAGATCCTAACATACAAGATAATAAAGGAAAAACACCATTATACTTTGCTGCTGCCAAAGGTCATTACGATAATGCAAACTCTCTTCTTTTGAAAGGAGCTAAACCTAATATAACAAGTAGAAAGGGTAAAACTCCACAACGAATAGCAACTGATAACCTCTTCTATGATATTGGAGAATTATTTTTAACTGATAAACAGAAAAAGATGAATAAGGAATTGTATGATTTACTTGCACTCGATTCGGACTTCACTAAAAATTTAAAGGAGTTTTTAAGTAAGCATAAAAGAGATTCAGACCTAAAAGTGGTGCTAAATATTCGGCGAGGAATAGGTGAATCAAAAGTATTCTCATATGTTGATCGTTTTGCTTGGGATAATGAAGATTTTGCTCAAGAATTAAGAAAAATGTTTCTAGAAGCGGGAGCATTAGATTATGATATAAATATCAGTTATAGTCAGCAAAAGAAAGGACAGGCGAGTAAATTGCTCGTTAATTTAACCTCAAATCAAAAGGAAAAGTTAAATAAGTTTTCTGATAAGGTGTTTCAAGCTCAAAATATGGCTGAACTTAAAAAGATCGTAAACGATGCTATAAAGTCTGGTGTACGATTAAACTATTCTCTTTCACAAGATTTCTTTTCAAGTAATGATTACACTTTTACCGATTATGTGATGAAAAAAATCAGTGAATTAGAAAAGAATCCTAGAGTTGCTAGTAATATAGTATGTCAATTAGTATCAAAAGGGGCGGTGTTTGGTAATAAAGTTGATGCTAACACACTGACATCAGAATTTAAAGAGCATAAAACTAACCTAAAAAAAGCTTATAGAGATTATATTAGCAATTCTCATAAGTTTATTGAAATCGCAAAAAGTGCAACCAATAGCCAGCTAAAAGATGCAAGAGTAGACAACTCCGTTTTTTACTTAGAATATTCTAAAGATAGTAAAATAGACATTATAAAGTTAACAGATGGGACAAGGGATTTAGGCCTAACCGATGGAGATGTAAAGTGTGGAAGAAATATAGTAAAGATCGGTAAAAGTGAAGTAGAAATTCAAACTGAAGATGGTATAAGGAATTACACAGATCTTACAGAAGGCAGCGATATAGTATTAACCTTCTATACTAGTTGGGGAAATGTAGACGTTAGGCTGTATCCTGACGTACAGAATAAAAGCAAAATTATAGTAGAAGTGAGTAATAGAGAGGAAATATTAGAAAAATTCAAAGGTCGCGAAGAAGAGTTAGGCAATGATTGCGAGCTTGGCAACTACTGGGTCTACGATGCTATTGAACAGGGATATTTTGAAAGGTCTAGTGGATTAATACGTCCTGAAATAATAAGCGAGTCTAACAAGAACAAAGATTCATGGGTAGAACGTGAAGAGTTAAGAAGAGTTTCTGATTCTAGGGGAGAAATTGCTAATTTGCCATAAAATATGCAGCTAAAATTGGATACATTTTCTACCACTGTTGCATCTAGTATGCTAAAATTTTCATCATCTATATGATGTAATTATGCCGCTGATCCATAAAATTTCTCTAGTTGGTCACTCCACAGCATCGGTATTTCCTTCAAATCGGCTAACTTCAAACTCCTTGGTTGCCTACCATTTACTATGTCTTCTTTAATCTTTGGTGCTAAATAATTTAATCTTAAAATTTGTTGTATACGTCTTGTACCTATATTAACTTTAGCACTCAGTTCTTTTATACTCGCATATTTCCCTTCCTCTAATTGCCGTTTCCAGGAATGGGCTCTTACCACTGCTTTCAACGCTAATTCTGGATTAAAAAGAGACTAGAAAAGTCAGGAGAGTAGGGTAAACTCAACAAATAGAAAAAAATAGATGAGGTTACCCATGGAAGATATAACAAAACTGTTTTGTCTGGTCGATGATTTTTGCAGAGATATAGAGAAAAATTTTGCAGATAAACTACTGCCAAACGGTAAAAACCCACAAGAGTGCCAGAAATTACACATTCGGAAATTATCACAATAATCCTCCTGTATCAGCAATCTCCCTGTGAAAATTTTAAGGCTTTCTACCTGCATTACCTAACATTGCTCTACAAACAGAGTTTTCGAAGTTGCCTTCATACACTAGGTTTGTTGCTCTAAAGCCCAGGGTTTTGTGGCATTTAGCCATGCTATTACAGTGCCTTTGCGGATGGTCAGAACTTACTGGAATCTCATACATAGATACAACTCCTATTGCAGTTTGCCATGCAAAAAGAATATCAAGAAATAAGGTTTTTGCTGGAATTGCAAAATTAAGCAAGAGTACATATGGCTGGTTTTTCGGCTTTAAACTACATTTGATAATTAACGAGAAAGGTGAAATTCAAGCTTTTACGCTTACAAGAGGTAATGTTGACGATAGAGAGCCTGTAGCAAACCTAACTAAGAAATTAACCGGTCTTTTGTTTGGTGATAAAGGCTATATTAAAAAAGAGCTTTTCCAAGAGTTGTTTAACCGCGGTTTGAAACTTGTTACCAAGGTGAAAAAGGGGATGAAAAACGCATTAATTTCACTACATGAAAAGATTTTGCTGAGAAAAAGGTCGATCATTGAGACGATTTTTGGCTACCTCAAAAATAGACTTGAAATTGAACATACTCGCCATAGATCTCCCGTTAATTTCTTGGTTCACATCTTTTCTACTCTCATTTCCTATTCCTTGAAATCCAAAAAGCCTTCCATTTCCTATACTTTCTTCCTTCCTTAATCCAGAATTAGCGTGAAGAGAGCTATGAGGACGTTGTTTATTATAATATTCTTCCCAATCCCTAAGCTTGACTTGCAATTCATAATCCTTAATGTTAACGCTACTATAAAATTCATCTAAATCTGTACGCTGCGCTCTTTCTACTTTACCATTTCAATGTGGGGAAAACGGCTTAATTGGACGGAATTTTATTTTCCATTCTTTTAGACACTCTTGCACTTCGTAAGTAAAAAATTCTTGTCCTCTATCGGTTTGAATCCTTTGACAATGAAATGGAGCCCTTTCCCTTAATTGTTTTAAGAAATCCAGAGTATTTTTTGAAGTACGCCTTGAGTATAATGCGATAACTTTATAACGCGTACAATCATCTATAGCAGTATATTGATAAAGCCCCGAGGATATTTTGCAAACATCCATTTGTACACGCTCTCCTGGCACTTTGCAGTTATAACGCTTAATCTGCTTGCGATAGTGGCGTTTAATACGTAAAAGACTTACATCGTGTTTCTTCAAAATTTTGTGTATAGTAGCCAATGCAAAAGAGATATCATGTAAACGCTTCAATTCAGCTTGAATACGTCTTGCTCCTAATTTTCTAGCTTTTCTCAGATGAAGAATGAGCTGCTCATTTGACTCGTTGATTTTTTGTAAGGGTAAAGTTTTAGGCCTGCTACTAAGGTTTGACAATCCCTGTGCACCTAGCTTTTCATAACGTTTGTACCATTTTCGTAAGGTAAAGCGTGAAATGTTATAGTGTTGACACACTTTACCTGCATGACCTAATTTTTTGTATAATTCTATCCAATTCAAACGCAACTTAACTTTGGTATCCATTTACTGATTGCCTCTTGTTGATGAATTTATTCATATTGTTGTAATAAGGTATTTAAACTATCACAAGTCAAAGTTTTTATTTTATCTTACATTTTTGCTGTAATAACCTCTATGAATCACACAGCTTATAAGTCTCTATCTTTATTTACAAATCCCTCATACAGGTTTAAAATACTATAAATAGGGATTCTAAAATATACTATCAGTTTTCTTAATATATTATCAAATTATTTATCATTATATGATACAACTTACAGCATATTTATAGTAAGGTGTTAATCATGAAAGAGGCAAAGAAGAATCCAGTAGTTAGATTAAAGGCTACAGCTAAAGAATTCAATTTTAGTAAATTAAGAACAAATCAAGATAATAAATTAGCGAATTCCGGTGAAACAATGTTCTTAGATTTTCAAAGGATGAATTTTATTATTAACGGAAAAGAAATAGATAAAAATTTTATTATTGCATTTAAGGAAGGAGCTAAGTACCGCAGAAGCGAACTTTTTAATAGTGATGATATATATAATGACGAAATATTTAACAAAAAAGGAACAAGAGAAATAGATACGGATCATGGCAAAGCATTTGTTGCTTCAGTACTTAAAGATATTGAGAAAGAGCTTGTACAAGATGCATTTGGCGAGTTGTGGAAGGATCATTGCGAAAATCCTGAAACTGCTGATAATCAAAAAACTGATTCATATAAGAAAGAATTTGAAGAATTTTACAATGCTGGTCAAGAGTATACCGATCTACTACCTATAGAGAGAGATGAAAACAAGGATTACCGTTCCTTTGCAAAAAAAGTTTTCAAAAAAATGTTTAGATACGCTGGGGCAGAAGTTCCAAGTGATGCTATTTTAGAAGAGCTAGTCACCAATTGTAATCAAGCTGGGTATGAGGCTGCTCTATTTATACAAATCCAACTTGCACTTGGACAGTCGTTCATAGTAGAAAATCCTAAAAAAGTAATAAACATTGATTGTGCTAACCAAAATAATGTAAGAATTAGATCTAACATGAAGCTACCAATACTTTCTGTCAAAGATCATATACATGGAGATAAAATATGTAATCTGTCCAGTTCATTGGAATTTATAATTGAATCTTGTGATGGTGAAGACTTTGTAACATACAGAGATGGTAAATTATCACTTACTATTCCTAAAGAGTTGGAAAACTATAAAGATAATGGCAAGACCTTGTTTGACATTATTAAAGAATATTTTCAGAAATTCTGTGCAGAATTAGGGTTTAAATATGAGACAAAAATACAAATAGAGCATGTCTTAGGTACTCAAATTAAAGTAAGTAACCATTTAGATGGTACGATATCAACCACAGGATCAGATGCAAATGAAGAGTTCATCAATCTTTTAAGGAAAAATCTCAGAGGGAGGTTATTGGGATCAGGAGTTACTCTAGGGGGTGAAGATATTGATGATATTATTGAAGTCAGAGTATCTGCAGTTATGGATCTATTAAGTGATTATGCTAAATTGGAAGATAATAAAGAAAATAGAGAGTTATTAATAAGTGAAGTAGCAGATAATTTAGGGCTTTTCTTTCAAGGTAAAATAGCACCAGAAGTATTGAAAGAGTTTGATGATAAAATAATAAAGTTGATGAATAGCGAAGGTATAGAAAGTAATATAGATCAACATGTAATGGAATTAGAATCTTTACCTTCTTTGATAAAAGGTGAGGTTGATCATAATCAAGTCCAGTGTGTTGTAAATATTTTTACCAATTTAATTATTGAAGGGAAAAGAGAAATATGCGAAAAAAAAGGTGCGATTAATGCAATTGATGCAATTCATAAGAAGGTAGATAAGGCAATTATTGAACAAGAAAAACAAGCAACCAATAAACAAGATATAGAAAATGATAAATGGACAGATAGAATCAAAAAACAGAGATTATCTATGGAACCACATAAACATTTACATTAAAAACACTGGTATGCTCTTTAAATATCTTATACCAATTCTCATTATTAATGAACCAAATAAGAAGCATAGCAGAGTTGTTTAACCGTGGAAGGGGAAAGAGAGGTAATAAATTGTGTGATTCATAGAGGTTATTACAGCAAAAATGTAAGATAAAATAAAAACTTTGACTTGTGATAGTTTAAATACCTTATTACAACAATATGAATAAATTCATCAACAAGAGGCAATCAGTAAATGGATACCAAAGTTAAGTTGCGTTTGAATTGGATAGAATTATACAAAAAATTAGGTCATGCAGGTAAAGTGTGTCAACACTATAACATTTCACGCTTTACCTTACGAAAATGGTACAAACGTTATGAAAAGCTAGGTGCACAGGGATTGTCAAACCTTAGTAGCAGGCCTAAAACTTTACCCTTACAAAAAATCAACGAGTCAAATGAGCAGCTCATTCTTCATCTGAGAAAAGCTAGAAAATTAGGAGCAAGACGTATTCAAGCTGAATTGAAGCGTTTACATGATATCTCTTTTGCATTGGCTACTATACACAAAATTTTGAAGAAACACGATGTAAGTCTTTTACGTATTAAACGCCACTATCGCAAGCAGATTAAGCGTTATAACTGCAAAGTGCCAGGAGAGCGTGTACAAATGGATGTTTGCAAAATATCCTCGGGGCTTTATCAATATACTGCTATAGATGATTGTACGCGTTATAAAGTTATCGCATTATACTCAAGGCGTACTTCAAAAAATACTCTGGATTTCTTAAAACAATTAAGGGAAAGGGCTCCATTTCATTGTCAAAGGATTCAAACCGATAGAGGACAAGAATTTTTTACTTACGAAGTGCAAGAGTGTCTAAAAGAATGGAAAATAAAATTCCGTCCAATTAAGCCGTTTTCCCCACATTGAAATGGTAAAGTAGAAAGAGCGCAGCGTACAGATTTAGATGAATTTTATAGTAGCGTTAACATTAAGGATTATGAATTGCAAGTCAAGCTTAGGGATTGGGAAGAATATTATAATAAACAACGTCCTCATAGCTTTCTTCAGGGAAAGACTCCTTGGGAAAAATATAAAGAACTGGAAAAAAACAATTCCTTGTCTAAGTGAAATACAAAAAAATTATACTTCATCAAAAGAAACATTTGTCATGCAAAATTACAAACATAACCAAGAGTTAAAGTCACTTCAAAAATACAAAACCTCTTAACAGATATTTCAAGTTCAGACTTGATCTGACAAATTAGTTGCAATAACCTCTATGAATCACACACTTTAAATTTTTTGACTTATGCCAACTAGCGCAATCCATCAAGAGAAAAGCCTTTCATATTCCTAAATATTACGACATCTGTTCAAGGAATATATTTATACAATCAGTGTTGACGTTTGGTGCAAATAAGCTAAAATTCTCTCCATTTCTGGGATTAACTGTACTATAGAGATAAAAATTTTCCCTACCTAATTTTACCTTAACCTGTGTCCTACTGCCTTTTTTAAACCACCCATGTCCAACTTTTGAATGTGTACCAAACCGTGATTCATCGAAGAAAAATAGCTCTTTTTCAGAATGCATGACAATAGTTTCATTGAGGTTTTTTTTAAACTCCTCTTGCTTGTTTTTATCTTGTCCACTATGAACTGGTCTTGGTGTGATATATGAGAATTTCATTCTTTGCATATTACGATGTATTGCGGATTTTCTGATATTCAAACCAAATCTTTCTTGGATTCTTATTCTCATTTCTCTAATAGTAATATTGGGGTTTTCCTCTATCCACAACTCAATTCGTTCAAGTTGACTTTGGTTCAATATAGTTTTTCTACGGCGTTGAGGTGGAGCAAATAATTTTTCTTCTCTTCCAAATTTTATGTGCTTTATCCATGTAGTAATTGCCTTTCTCGAAATGCAACATATTTTTGCTACAGCTGTTATACTGTGCTTTTTTGCTGCAATTACAGCATTTAGTTTTTTTGCAACATACGCATTATTTCTTACTCTCTTCAGCATCTCTTTTGCTGATTTCACCACTTTTTCATCCAATAATTTTGACCTTAATGCCATTATACCTCTCTATTTTATCTACTCTAGTATGGCTTTTTTCCATTATTTTCTATTCGTTGCTTGTATAGTGGGAATTGGTATTACTTATACCAATTCCCACTATGTAAAGAACAGATAGACAATAATGGGAAAGAAGTGATACTAGAGTAGATAAAATAGAGAGGTATAATGGCATTAAGGTCAAAACTGTTAGACGAAAAAGTTGTAAATTTGGCGAAAGAAATGTTAAAAAAGGTCAGAAATAACGCATATGTTTCAAAAAAGTTACAAGCGGTGATAGCAGGAAAAGAAAGTAGTATAAGCGCTGTGGCAAGAATATGTAAAATTTCAAGGACTGCTTTGACTGAATGGATAAAGCATCTAAAATTTGGTAGAGTAGAAAAATTATTTTCCCCTTCTCAGCGGCGAAGAAAAAGCAAATTAAACAAAAATCAACGTGAGCAAATTGAAATATGGGTAGAAAGAAATCCAAATATTACTATTAAGGAAGTGCAAATAAAAATCTCAGAGGAATTTGGCCTAAACATTAGCAAATCAACAGTGCATCGTGAGATACAAAGGATGAAGTTTTCTTATATAACACCGAGGCCAATTCACCATAAACAAGATAAAAACAAGCAAGAAGAGTTTAAAAAATACTTCAATAAAATAGTCAATTCCCACCCTGAAAAGGAGGTATTTTTTTGATGAATCACGATTTGGAACTCATTCAAAAATCGGACACGGATGGTTTAAAAAAGGGGTCAGAACGCAGGTTAAATGAAAATTGGTAGACAAAATTTCTATATCTACAGTGCGGTAAATCCAAGAAGTGGTAAGAAAATTAGCCTACTTGCTCCATATGTAAACACTGATTGTATGAATATATTTCTGGAGCAGATGTCGAAAGATTTAGGCACGAAAAAAGCCTTTCTTGTAATGGATTGTGCAGGCTGGCATAGATCAAAAAGTTTGAAAATTCAGAAAAACATTACCATTATATACTTGCCTCCTTATTCACCAGAACTGAATCCTGTTGAGAGGTTGTGGCAATATATCAAACACAATACTTTACGCAACAGAGTCTACGATACCATAGGCTTACTTGAAGATGTTCTGTGTAATTTTATTGTCAGTATTTCCAGTGCTACTATTAAACGAGTTTGTAATGTTTCCTATTTGTTTGATTAGTAATGGAATTTGGTATTAGATACTGATACACACATGCCTAAGTTAACTGCGTTACATTATGCTGCAGAAGGGGATATTTAGAGATAGTTAGGTTTTTAATAGATGAGGGAGTTAACGTAAACATTATTAACAAGTATGTAAGCACAGCACTACATAATGTTGCATATTATGGTGATTTTAAGGATTATCAAATTTTTGCTAGAAAAAGGCGCTAATCCTAACATTATAAACGATGATGGAAAAACCTAGAAATGTAGCTGTGTTAAGGTCAAGGCATAACAAAGATAAGCCCTACGATCAAATATTCAACCACTATGGATTTCAATCCATAGTGGTTGAATGCTGAATGACTTTAAGTTTAAAATTGAGAAAGTAGTTGTTATATATATCAGCAAGTATGAGTTAAATTTGTATTATGGACTTGAATAAATTTACCGAAAAAGCAAAAAGCCTAATCCAGAGCGCTCAAATGAAAGCATTGGGAGCTGGGCATCAGATTTTTATGCCTGAACATTTACTTAAAGTAATGCTTGAAGATGAGTCAGGTTTAGTTCAGGATTTGATAGGCACCTGTGGTGGAAATGTTCAGAATATTTCTGATGCTGTGAGTAGTACAATTAAAAAGTTTCCAGTAGTTGGAGGACCAGGTAGTGTTGGACTTCAGCTTTCAAGAGAGGTAGCAAAAGTTTTTGATGATTCAATTGGTATTGCGAGGAGAAATAAAGACACATTTGTTACTGTTGAGCGGTTGTTGCAGGGCCTTGCTGCACAAAAAGATGAAATTGTAGGTAAAATTTTAGCAGAAGGTGGTGTAACACCGCAAAAATTAAATTCAGTTATTGTAGAAATGAGAAAAGGTGGCAGTGCAGACTCTCCAAATAGCGAGGAAAAATTAAATGCGGCAAAGAGGTATACAAAAGATATTACAGAGCTTGCTATGCAAGGTAAGCTTGATCCTGTAATTGGTCGTGATGAGGAAATCAGAAGAACTATGCAGGTATCGTTGAGGCGAACAAAAAATAATCCAGTACTGATAGGTGAACCTGGTGTTGGAAAAACTGCAATAGTTGAAGGTTTAGCAAACAGAATTGTTGCAAATGATGTACCACTTGGTTTGCGTGATGCAAAAGTTTTAGCTTTGGATCTTGGTGCATTAATTGCTGGAACAAAATTTAGAGGGGAGTTTGAAGAGAGACTAAAAGCAGTGATTAATGAGATTTTAAAAGCAGAGGGCAAAGTTATTTTGTTTATAGATGAGCTTCATACTTTAGTGGGAGCAGGAGCGACAAGTGGTGCGATGGATGCTTCAAATTTGCTCAAGCCTGCTCTTGCGCGTGGAGAAATTCGCTGTATAGGGGCTACAACTTTGGATGAGTATCGTCAACATATAGAGAAAGACCCTGCGCTTGCAAGGCGTTTTCAGCCTGTGTTTATTTCTCAACCGACTGAGACTGATACTATTTCAATACTGAGGGGTTTGAAGGAGAGGTATGAGGTGCACCATGGTATTAGAATCACAGATGGTGCAATAATCGCTGCTGCAACGCTTTCTAATAGATATATAACAGATAGGTTTTTACCTGATAAAGCGATCGATTTAATTGATGAAGCAGCAAGTAGGGTTAGAATTGAAATGGACAGCAAGCCTGAGGTTGTTGATGAGCTTGAAAGAAAGATTATACAGCTGAAAATTGAGTCAGAGGCTTTGAAAAAAGAAAGTGATGAAAACTCTAAGCAACGTTTAAAAAAGATAAATGAGGAAATTGAGAGTTTAAACAGTAAATTTGCTGACTTAAGCAGTAAATGGCAGATGGAAAAGAATAAAATAGCTAAAATACAAGAAACTGCTGAAAAATTGGATAATGCGAGGAAAGAGCTAGAATTGGCTCAGCGGAATGGAAATTTAGGAAGGGCAGGGGAATTGATGTATGGTGTGATTCCTCAACTTGAAAATGAGTTAAAAAATCAGGAAAAAGTTACTGATAGTTTCCTAAAGAAAGAAGTTACTGAGAGTGATATTGCAAATATTGTTTCAAAATGGACAGGCATTCCAGTTGATAACATGATGCATAGTGAAAAGGAAAAGCTCCTTAACATGGAAAATGAAATAGGAAAAAGAGTAATAGGGCAGAGAGATGCAATTGAAGCGATAAGTAATGCAGTAAGGCGCTCCCGCTCTGGTGTTCAGGATACTAATCGACCTTTTGGTTCATTTTTATTCTTAGGTCCAACCGGAGTTGGAAAAACAGAGTTGGCAAAATCCCTTGCCGAATTTTTGTTTGATGATCAATCAGCACTTCTACGCTTTGATATGTCAGAATATATGGAAAAACACTCCGTTTCAAAGTTAATTGGTGCGCCTCCAGGATATGTTGGCTATGAACAAGGTGGCAGGTTAACTGAGGCAGTAAGGAGAAGACCATATCAGGTAATTTTGTTTGATGAGATAGAAAAGGCAAATCCAGATATATTTAATATATTGCTGCAGATCTTGGATGAAGGCAGGCTCACCGATAGCCACGGTAAATTGATTGATTTTCGCAATACCATACTGATTCTAACTTCTAACCTTGGTGCTGAGGTGATGCTAAGAGGAGCTACCGAATCTGTGAAAGATGAGGTGATGAAAATAGTTAAGTCAGCGTTTCGTCCAGAATTTTTAAATAGACTGGATGAAATTATTATATTCCACAGCTTAACCAAAGATGACATTGATAAAATTATAGATGTTCAATTCTCTTATTTACAAAAGATGCTTGCTAAGCGTAAACTGAGTATTAGTTTATCGCAAGAAGCTAAAGAACTAATAGCACAAACTGGATATGACCCTGAATATGGAGCGCGGCCTCTGAAAAGGGTAATACAAGAATGCATTCAAAATAATCTAGCTAAGTTAGTTTTATCGGGGGAAATAGTAGAAGGAGATGAGCTAATAGTGTATACTTCTGGTAACGAAATCTTAGTTAAAAAGATCTAGATTCGCTGTGTATTTTTGTTTTGAAAAATGTGTATAAATCATAATGTTAATGTTGAGTCTTTATTTAAGCTAGTTGATCAAGGGAATAAAAAAGAGAAAGAAAAAATTAAAGAGTTTATACAGTACTTTTATAATTTTGTTTACAATAGTGACCTAAAAGTCAACGATAAATTTCTTTTATACATTGCAGAAGATGCATACAACTTCATTCTTAAAAAAGAAAAAGAAGAAAGTAAATTGGCAGTAAGTAATGTAAATGATATTTCAGGAATAGAAGGCAATTTCACTACAATTAAAATCACAAATTATGACATGCCTTTTTTAGTGGATTCTGTCATTTCCACTATTAAGTCACACGGTTTAACTATATGCTATTATAGTAACAGCATAATTAATGTTCAAAGAAAAAATAGCCTAATAGATAAAATTCATCTTTTGGAAGAAAGTAATGGAATCAAAGAGTCAGTAATATATGTAATTATTAAAGGCATAAGTGGTAGCTTTGTTGATACACTAGAAGAATCTCTACGAAAGACGCTAAAAGCAGTTAACTGCGTTGTAAAGGACTGGCAATTGATGCTCAAGAAGCTTCTTGAGCATCCGGCATTGGATGCTGGAGGCAGAGATTTTCTAGCTTGGTTGAAAAATAACAATTTTGTATTTTTGGGTTATCAAGAATACATTACTAATAAAGAAGGAAAGCTTGCTCTAAGTGGTAAGGAGAGCCTCGGGTTAATGAGAGCAAGTGAAGAGTACCAAAATTCATCAATTTTTTTTGAAAGCTTGAATTCTTTATACATACTAAGATCAGACCTAATCTCAATAGTTCATCTGCGTACCTATATGAATTGTATAGGAGTGAAAGAATTTAATGATCAGGGTGATGTAATAAGGGAACAGCATTTTTTTGGGCTATTTACTTCTATAGCAGAAGTGCAAGATATTCGAACTATTCCGGTAATAAAGGATAAGGTTACAACAATAGAAAAAAAGGCAGGATTTGTTCCTGGTGGCCATAACAATAAAGCTTTAATTTCCATTTTACAGGCATTTTCTTGTGACGAATTATTCCAATCAAATGAAGACGAGTTATTTGAAATTTGCACCTCGATCATGTCTCTTGCGATTAGACCAAGAGTCAAATTATTTTTGAGAAAGGTAGGGAACTTTATTAGTTGCATAGTATTGATACCGATGCGTTATGCTAGTGCAAGACTAATGTTTAAGATACGCGATATATTGAAAGATGAAACGAATGCAGAAAGTTCAGATATTTATAACAATCACATTATCAATGAATATGATTTGATGAAATTACACGTGGTGCTAAGAACCAAAAGCGCTAGCATTTTTGATGATGAAGTTTTGCGTATCGAAAACAAGTTAAGAAACATTACAGAAAAGTGGGAAGATCGTTTTATAGACAATTTATATAATACTTTTAGCACTGTTGAGGATATATTTATCCGCTATTGCAAGGCATTTCCGATAAGTTATCAAGAGAATTTTGAACCTCATGATGCGTATTATGATATGAAAAAATTGGAGATAGTGAGAAAGAAAAAAGTCAGCGAAGTTGATTTGAGGCTTACTCGTGACAATCTCAACTATCAATTGAAGGTTTACACTCCAAGCACCGGAGGCCTTGAATTGTCAAAGATATTAAAGGTTACTAAGAATTTAGGGGCTAAGATTCTATCTCATAATGGTTATTATATAGAAATCAACGGTGGAATATGGATACATCATTTTGTGTTGTCAAGAGTTGATGAATTAATAGACAACATTACTTTAAAAGAGCAGTTTGAGGTAACACTTGTAAAAGTGTTCAGCAAGGAAATAAAAAATGACTATTTTAACAGCTTGATCATTATTGCTGGGCTCGAGTGGAAGGAAGTGCTTCTGATTAGAGCGCTAAGCGCCTACCTAAAGCAGACATCATTTAGCTATAACCCAGAATATATCCAGAAAGTAGTATCAGAGTATCCAAAAGTAGTAAGGTATTTAGTAGAATTATTTCATTCAAGATTTGATACTAAAATAGATATTGATAGGGTAGAAACTACTAGCATTTTGATAGAAAAAATTGAAGAACTACTAAAAGAGATCAGCAACGTTTCACATGATTACGTTTTGCGTTCGATATTTAACTTGATAATGGCAATTTTGAGAACCAGTTATTATCAAGATGATAAGCCATACTTATCTATCAAATTTGATTCAAGTAAAATAAATGGTTTACCTGACCCGCGCCCATACCGTGAATTGTATGTTTATTCAAATCTTTTTGAGGGAATACATCTAAGAGGAGGGAAGTTGGCTCGTGGTGGTTTGAGATGGTCGGATAGAACGGAAGATTTTCGCACTGAAGTTTTGGGACTCATGAAAGCCCAGATGACAAAAAATGCGGTCATTGTACCTGTTGGCGCAAAGGGTGGGTTTGTAATAAAGCAAGTTTATAAAGACAAAAACATTTTAAGGGAGAAAGGTGTTGAATGCTATAAGAATTTCATCAGAGGAATGCTTGATATTACTGATAATGTAGTTGATGGCAAAATAACTCCACCAGAAAATGTGATTAGGTATGACGAAGATGATCCATATTTGGTAGTTGCAGCAGATAAAGGCACTGCTTCATTTTCTGATTATGCAAACGAAATATCCTCTGAATGTAACTTTTGGCTCGAAGATGCATTTGCATCTGGTGGATCAGCAGGTTATGACCACAAAAAGATGGGTATTACAGCAAGAGGTGCATGGATTGCAGCACAACGCCATTTTTGGAGAATGAATAAGGACATTTACCAGGATACAACTGTTATTGGAATTGGAGATATGGCTGGCGATCTATTTGGGAACGGCATGCTGCTTTCAAGAAATATGAGTTTAATTGGAGCATTTAATCATATGCATATTTTTGTTGATCCAAATCCTGATGCGGAAAAGAGTTTCGTGGAGCGTAAACGGCTCTTTGAATTACCGTTTTCCACTTGGATGGATTACAATAGAGATTTGATTTCTCATGGTGGCGGGGTATTTGAACGTAGTAGCAAACAAGTAGAAATTTCTCAAGAAATGAAAAAGTGCTTTGATATAACGGAAGATACATTATCTCCAAATGATTTGATTCGATATTTGCTCAAGGCAAAAGTGGATTTCATATGGAATGGAGGAATTGGCACCTTTGTTAAGGCAAAAAGTGAAAGCCATGGCATGGTTGGCGATAAAGCAAATGATGAATTAAGAGTAAACGGTCATGATATTAGAGCTTCTATGTTTATAGAGGGTGGCAACCTTGGTTGCACGCAGCTTGGAAGGGTAGAATACGCTAAAATAGGTGGGTATATCAATGCAGATTTTATTGATAATTCAGCAGGAGTAATATGTTCTGATCTTGAAGTTAACATCAAGATTGCTTTTGTTGCAATTATGAAAGAAGGGGGAATTTCCTTGGAAAAAAGGAATGAAATACTGGCTAGCATGATAGATGAAGTTGCATCTAAGGTACTTGAAAACCATAACAGGATTGAAACAAAAGCATTTCTTCTTGAGTGCTTGCAAGCTAAAGAAAAGTTGGAGCAGCACCATAAATTATTACTCAGTTTAGAGAAATTTGGGCTGCTAAACCGAGATGTAGAATTTCTTCCAGCTGAAGAAGAGGTAGCAAGAATGTTGACTGATGGAGAAGGTTTCTGTTCTCCTCAGCTTTCTGTTCTGATGTCTTATGCAAGAACAGCAATAAAAAATGAAGTTATACACTCTGAGCTACCTGAAAAAGATTTTTTGTGCCGTGATTACTTACTAAATTACTTTCCACAAAGGATGGTAACAGAGTTCAAGGATTCCATATTGAAACACCAACTTTGTAGGGAAATTATTTCTACTTGCATTACAAACGATGTAGTAAATAGGATGGGCTGTATATTTATTAATAATTTGGTTGAGAGTACTGGAATTAAAGTACATGAAGCAGTGAACATATATATCGTTGTTAATCACCTATATAATTTAAGTAGCCTTTGGCAGAAAATTGATGAATTGGATGGAAAAATTGATGTTGATTCATATTTGCAAGTAGTGAGAAGTGTGCAAAAATTTATTGGTAGGGTATCATTTTGGTTAGTAAAAAATCTTGGTAAGCTTAATCTTGTAGAACTAGATGGTGTTACAAAATTTAGGGGTACAATTGAAACTTTAGGCCATGATATTTTAGATGATCGCCTGTTAAAGATCTATAATCATGGATTAACCTCTTTGGCAGAGCTTAACGTAAATAAAGATCTAGCAAAAAAGGTTGCTGATTTACGTATTCTTATTTATGCGCTGGACGTTATATCTATTGCTGAACAGACATCTTTATCAATCTTTGAAGCTGGTAGAATATACTTTAAATTAAAGTCGCTGCTAAGGTTTGATATGATTAGAACAATTGCTGTCAAGATTAAAAGCCATTCTTCTTATTGGGATCGCAGCTTAATTAATGATTTATTAGATGATTTAAGCAATTATCATCATAAGCTAGCTGTTAAAGTTATAAAAGCTACTGATAATCATATAGATAAGGTTCAAACTTGGGCTCTTAATGATAAGGATTATATAGAGCGTTACAATAGCTTTTTAGATGAGATGGTTGCTTCTAAACTTGATTTAAGTAAATTAATACTCATAATCAGGAGAATTAAAGTACTTGCTTCATAGGAAAAATGTTTAATATAGGTCTTTCAGAAATTTTAGTTGTAGCTTTAGTGAGTATAATTGTTTTTGATAAAAGTAAAGTACCTGTATTTCTTAATCTTATTAAAAATATATATAGGTATTTCTGGGTTGTAAAATCAAGAGTTAGGAAATTGTTGAAGGATACCGGAATTAAAGAATTATATGAAGGGCATAACGTTGAAAAAGTCAATTACATAATTGGTGAAGATGGTAAGCTTTATCCTACTTACAATGTAGATAGTACAAAAAATGACAGCAAAAATCCTAGTAGTAGATGATATACCATCTAATGTTAAGCTTTTGGAGGCTCAGCTAAAAGCAGAGTACTATACAGTTATTGTAGCTTATGATGGCGAGGAGGCGATAGATTTAGTAGCGGAACAGCAGCCAGATATTATCTTACTTGATGTCATGATGCCAAAAATGAGTGGTTTTGAGGTTTGTAAGAAGCTAAAGAATGATCCCTTAACGACTTATATTCCAATCATTATGGTAACTGCGCTGCATGACACTCATGATAGAGTGGAAGGAATTAATGCTGGTGCGGATGACTTTCTAACTAAGCCGATAGATGAAACTGCTTTATCTGCAAGAATTAAGTCTCTTGTGCGCTTAAAGATGATAATAGATGAGTTGTGCTTGAGAGGAGAAACTAATGCTGAGATTGGTGGAGTAGCAGAAAGCAGTATTATGGATTATTCTAATCAGATTTTTGATGCTAACATACTTGTTGTAGATGAGGACACCTTTCAAGCAGAGCAGATACACAATGTTCTAAAGCAACGCTTCAGATCAATTAAAATACTGCACGATCCAAAAGAAGCATTAAAGGTTGGTATTAAGGATAATTACGACCTGATTATTTCTGACATGCAGTTTTCAAAAACTGACGGCCTACGGTTGTGTTCTAAGTTTCGTAGTAAAGTAGAAACACGTTATACACCAATTCTGATCCTTTCTGAAGATTATGATAAAAGCAATTTAGTAAAGGCACTTGATGTAGGTGCTAATGATTATTTAACAGTACCTTTAGATGAGAGTGAATTAATAGCTAGGGTTAATTTGCAAGTGAAACGCAAAAGGTATCAAGATGCCTTGAGAATGAATTTATTTAATAATGTAGAAATGTCTATAAAGGATCCATTAACTAACTGTTATAATAGAAGATATTTTGATGCACACTTAAGAAATATTGTTAAGGATTCTGTGGAAAAAGATAGAAGTTTATCTCTTATGATACTTGATATAGATTATTTTAAGATGGTGAATGATAACTTTGGGCATAATGCTGGAGATGAACTTTTAAAGGAAATACAGAAAAGAATTTCTGAAAATATCAGAGTGACAGATTTATTAGCTAGGTTTGGTGGTGAGGAATTTGTTGTTGTAATGCCAGATACCAATGTATCAGATGCGTATACTATTGCAGAGAGAATAAGGAAAATTATTGCCAAAGAACCTTTTATACTTGTGGGTAAAAATACAACCCATAATGTAACTGTGAGCATTGGAATTTCAGCAATGCAAAGATCTGACCTTGATGATGTTAAAAAATTTATAGTACGTGCTGACAAATATTTATATAAAGCAAAAAACAGTGGTAGAAATAGAGTGGTTACTGGTTGAAGTTCTTTCAAATAAGTAGTATAGTATTTCCTAAAGTAAATGATAAAGGTATAATAAAGTATTTGAGTTATAATGGCATATGGTGTGGATTTAAGGGAAAAGGCAGTATTGATGATAGAAAAAGGGAAGGCAAAGGTTGAGATAGCAGAGCTCATGGAGATAGGAATAGCAACGCTGTACCGCTGGTTAAAAAAGAAAGCTGCTGGTGAAAGCCTAAAGCCATCTAAAAACGGTAGCTTTATTCGAAAAATAGACCCAAAAATACTCGAAGAATATGTTACAAAGAATCCAGATCATACTCTGGCAGAGATGAAACAAAATCTTGGATTTGGAATAAATTCAATTTGGTATAGACTAAAACAGCTAAAAATTACTTTAAAAAAAAGTCACAAATAGAGTCTTTTGGCTGTCATGTGCTGTATCTTCCAACATATTCACCAGATTCAAATCTCACTTTTACCCACAAGTATAAAAAGCAAGTAAGATAGAGAAAAATATACTTAAGATGAGGTAAAAATGTGTGAAGTAAATAGAAATGTACAATGTGCTGATGGCTTAGGAGATAAATGGCTAGAAAAAGAGTTGAGACATGTTAATCTGGGAGATGTAAGACTTAATACAAGACTTATTAAAACAAGCTATTTAATAGAGAATAAGGCGTCTGGGTCAATTAGTCAAAGCTGTGTAGGATGGAAAGAAGCTAAAGGTGCATACAGATTATTTAGCAATGAGAAGCTTGAAGCTAGGGAAATTTATTCTTCCCATTATAAAGAAACTATGGAAAGGATAAAAGGAAATGAGCTGGTATTTTCAGTTCAAGATACAAGTTATTTGGATTTTGACTCTCATATAAAGACTAAGGGTCTAGGTAGTATTTCTAAAGCCTATACAAAATATAAAAAGGGTTTGTTATTGCACAGTAACTTAATGGTTAACAAAGACGGATTACCTTTAGGGCTATCTTCTCAACAGTGTTGGGCACGTTCTATCAGGGAAGAAACAGCCCAAGAAAAAGCAAACAGGAAATACCGTACTGCTATAAAGGAGAAAGAAAGCTATAAGTGGATAGCGGCACTAAAAGAAACCCTAAATAACCTCGCAGAAGGTGTACAGCTTGTTACTATTGGTGATAGGGAAGCAGATATTTTTAAGTTTTTATGGACTGTTGAATCATTGGACAGTTTTTATGTAATCCGCAACCGAACTAATAGGAAATTCATCTGTATTGAAGGGGGAAAAACGGATTTGCAAACACGTATAACTCAACTGCCTGTAAAAAAGGAAATTGTCTTGAATGTTGCTGAAAATAAATACCAGATCTCAAGAAAAGCTAACATTGAAGTCAGGTATATGAAAGGCTATATACCTATCAGATCTCCTTACATTTATGGATCGAAAGATACAGAGCATAAAATAAGTGATAAAATCGCTATATATGTAGTAAGTGCCAAAGAAACAAATCCTCCTGAAAGAGTAGAAGCTATTGATTGGACTTTGCTGACTAATGTACCAGTTAATAGCACTTTAGATGCTATAGAAAGGATAAATTGGTATAAGCTAAGATGGAAAATCGAGGAGTATTTTAGGATTTTAAAATCAGGATGTAAGGTAGAAAGCTCTCGTTTAGCTACAAAAGAAAGATTAGAGAAATTAATCGCTATAAAGAGCATTATTGCATTTAATATTTTATATTTAACAAAAATCGCTTTATCGAATCCTATGGAGGTTTGTACTAAGGTTTTAAGTAATGAAGAGTGGAAAACCCTTTACATACGTGAGCATAAAGTAGCCAAATTGCCAGAAGAACCTCCAAACATAAAACAAGCTATTATTTGGTTAGGAAAATTAGGTGGATTTATGAATAGAAAAAGTGATAATTTACCAGGAACTATGACTCTATGGCGTGGTTATGAAAACCTCAGGGAAAGCATGGTTATGCTTCGCATAATGACCTCTCAAAGTTGTGGGTAAAAGTGAGATTTGAATCCCATAGAACACTGTTGGCATACCATCAAAAGCCGCCTCAGACCTCTAATGTATAAATGTACAGACTTACAACTTTTGGTTGGTAATACCATAATGGAAATTTATTATTCATTTCAGAAAATACTATACCACCAGTAAAACGAAACATATCATATTTTTCTGGAGATAACAATTTAATATGGTTATTATCGAACTGAAAGCGACATATTACTAATCCAAGATCTCCGCCAGTTCTCTGAAATTTTTGATAACTTTGAACGCTAATTCTGGATTAAGGAAGGAAGAAAGTATAGGAAATGGAAGGCTTTTTGGATTTCAAGGAATAGGAAATGAGAGTAGAAAAGATGTGAACCAAGAAATTAACGGGAGATCTATGGCGAGTATGTTCAATTTCAAGTCTATTTTTGAGGTAGCCAAAAATCGTCTCAATGATCGACCTTTTTCTCAGCAAAATCTTTTCATGTAGTGAAATTAATGTGTTTTTCATCCCCTTTTTCACCTTGGTAACAAGTTTCAAACCGCGGTTAAACAACTCTTGGAAAAGCTCTTTTTTAATATAGCCTTTATCACCAAACAAAAGACCGGTTAATTTCTTAGTTAGGTTTGCTACAGGCTCTCTATCGTCAACATTACCTCTTGTAAGCGTAAAAGCTTGAATTTCACCTTTCTCGTTAATTATCAAATGTAGTTTAAAGCCGAAAAACCAGCCATATGTACTCTTGCTTAATTTTGCAATTCCAGCAAAAACCTTATTTCTTGATATTCTTTTTGCATGGCAAACTGCAATAGGAGTTGTATCTATGTATGAGATTCCAGTAAGTTCTGACCATCCGCAAAGGCACTGTAATAGCATGGCTAAATGCCACAAAACCCTGGGCTTTAGAGCAACAAACCTAGTGTATGAAGGCAACTTCGAAAACTCTGATTTGTAGAGCAATGTTAGGTAATGCAGGTAGAAAGCCTTAAAATTTTCACAGGGAGATTGCTGATACAGGAGGATTATTGTGATAATTTCCGAATGTGTAATTTCTGGCACTCTTGTGGGTTTTTACCGTTTGGCAGTAGTTTATCTGCAAAATTTTTCTCTATATCTCTGCAAAAATCATCGACCAGACAAAACAGTTTTGTTATATCTTCCATGGGTAACCTCATCTATTTTTTTCTATTTGTTGAGTTTACCCTACTCTCCTGACTTTTCTATTCTCTTTTTAATCCAGAATTAGCGTTTAAGAGGTTTTGTATTTTTGAAGTGACTTTAACTCTTGGTTATGTTTGTAATTTTGCATGACAAATGTTTCTTTTGATGAAGTATAATTTTTTTGTATTTCACTTAGACAAGGAATTGTTTTTTTCCAGTTCTTTATATTTTTCCCAAGGAGTCTTTCCCTGAAGAAAGCTATGAGGACGTTGTTTATTATAATATTCTTCCCAATCCCTAAGCTTGACTTGCAATTCATAATCCTTAATGTTAACGCTACTATAAAATTCATCTAAATCTGTACGCTGCGCTCTTTCTACTTTACCATTTCAATGTGGGGAAAACGGCTTAATTGGACGGAATTTTATTTTCCATTCTTTTAGACACTCTTGCACTTCGTAAGTAAAAAATTCTTGTCCTCTATCGGTTTGAATCCTTTGACAATGAAATGGAGCCCTTTCCCTTAATTGTTTTAAGAAATCCAGAGTATTTTTTGAAGTACGCCTTGAGTATAATGCGATAACTTTATAACGCGTACAATCATCTATAGCAGTATATTGATAAAGCCCCGAGGATATTTTGCAAACATCCATTTGTACACGCTCTCCTGGCACTTTGCAGTTATAACGCTTAATCTGCTTGCGATAGTGGCGTTTAATACGTAAAAGACTTACATCGTGTTTCTTCAAAATTTTGTGTATAGTAGCCAATGCAAAAGAGATATCATGTAAACGCTTCAATTCAGCTTGAATACGTCTTGCTCCTAATTTTCTAGCTTTTCTCAGATGAAGAATGAGCTGCTCATTTGACTCGTTGATTTTTTGTAAGGGTAAAGTTTTAGGCCTGCTACTAAGGTTTGACAATCCCTGTGCACCTAGCTTTTCATAACGTTTGTACCATTTTCGTAAGGTAAAGCGTGAAATGTTATAGTGTTGACACACTTTACCTGCATGACCTAATTTTTTGTATAATTCTATCCAATTCAAACGCAACTTAACTTTGGTATCCATTTACTGATTGCCTCTTGTTGATGAATTTATTCATATTGTTGTAATAAGGTATTTAAACTATCACAAGTCAAAGTTTTTATTTTATCTTACATTTTTGCTGTAATAACCTCTATGAATCACACAGCTTATTATTGTTTTTTTCCACTATTATCTGCACTGAAGTATAATTTTTAAATTTTAATATATTAAAAATAGATTAAAAACCTAACATTACAGAATCTAGACAAAAGGAAAGAATATTGAAAATAAAGTACTCTAATATAATACATTTTAAGAAGAATATGAAAAATAAGATTACACTATACATTATACTATTTGAATTACTGACAATATTAATAACTATATTACATATGGGAATCTTAATAGGATTGGGAGCTAGTATAGGAACTCTTACAGGTTATATTCTCAGTTTTACCAGCATGTCGTTCATTAAAGGCGGAGTTATTGCTTCTGTGTCAATGTTATTGTCATCTGCCATAACTGATACATTGAGATACTACAACAAAAATGATTATTTAGACATTATTGTACCTGATATTAACTCTACAATTAAAATTAGTTTTGGCATTAAATCATCTGTAAGTAGTCTAATAAAAGTGAGTGCTGCGTTTACAATTGGAGCATGTTTAGTGTCTTCTAACTTTGTATCACCTACAGCTATAGGTGCTTTAACTGCAACAGTGTTTTCTATTATTTATGTTGCTTTACTGCAGGTTAACAAATCAAAGCAACCAGATAGTTCTGTAAGTGAAATAGAGATTTCAAACAGTAGTATTACTGATATAAAGCCCTAAAGTATAATAAATAAAACTACTTGTATTGAAAAATTTATAATAGTTTAGGGCTTAGCGGCAATAATGTTATTTTTTTGAATCAGTGTCATTTACTATATCTTAAATAAGACAGTGTACCAATTATGGGAAAAAGTAATTATGACAATATACAGTAAAATTACAAACAAGTTTTTTGTAAGAAACAATCTCAAAAAAGCAGAGAAGGTTGAAGATTTGAGGGTAATAGACGGAATAACAGAAGAAACAGTTGATGTTTTTTATATAAATCAAAACAAAGCGGAAGTAGCAAAAGGCACAGATGGAATATTAGATCATATTAGTTATCAAAGAGAACAGTCAGCACAAAGGCAGTTGGATAAATTATTGGAAGTATTATATAAGTTGATAAGAGAACTTGATGAAGACCTTAATAAGTTAGAGAATAAAACTATAATACAGGTTGAATTAGAGCAAGCTGATTCTCAACCCGCAAAATTACCGAAGATAGACAGTATGATGGAAAAAAGTGAACAAACAGATAATGATACAAATAACATAAAAGGAAGAAAAGCCAAAGAAACAAATTTTAATTCTGAACCTGTCGGATCTCCTAATAAGTTAAAAAATATTAAAACAGTTGATCCACAAAATAATTATAGTCCAAAAAGTAAAAAAGACAGTGTTTCATCAAATAAAAAAGTATGTTTGTTTACTATTGTAGTGGCTTCTGTGTTAACAACTATTATTATAGCAGTTTATTATTCGACATTAGCAGCAGCAATAGCTTTACTTGGTTGTGTGTGGCTAGTATATAATAATATGTTTCAAAAAACAAATGGCCCTAATTCTACATTAGAGGAACCAAGAGAAGAAAAGGCACCCATTCATGTAATGGAATCAATTTAAGACTCCATAGAAATTAATATAAAAAATAGCAAAATACAGGGTAGCACAACAACACCACTAACAGCTAAAGGTACGGGAGTGTTAAATAAATCATACGCGTCAAGTTAAAGCAAATTTGGGGAAGTTAAGGTAGATACTCTAGTTTTTCTATACCTGTCTTTCAGAGAAAATTGTGACCAATCTGTGGTAAGTTTTTTTAGGTAAACTCTCAAGTTATTAATTTTTTATGTATCCGTTCAGGCAATGGCGTCAACTTAAGAGCCTCAATTAGCAAACTCTCCTAAAGACATGGTGGCGTTTAGGCTTATCCACTTTATCGCGTCTATCTGGCCGGATTTTAACTTTGGCGCGTATACTTAAAAATGGCCTGAAAGTTTTTTGGTTCCAATAAGTACTTGATAGAGTTTTTGCCTCATTACATCAAATAAAACTGAAAAATTTAAACGATACTCAGCAATTTTTTGCAGCAATAATTCCACTATTTTTATTTTGCGATATCATTTTTATCTGTAATATAGTATTTCCTAAAGTAAATGATAAAGGTATAATAAAGTATTTGAGTTATAATGGCATATAGTGTGGATTTAAGGGAAAAGGCAGTATTGATGATAGAAAAAGGGAAGACAAAGGTTGAGATAGCAGAGCTCATGGAGATAGGAATAGCAACGCTGTACCGCTGGTTAAAAAAGAAAGCTGCTGGTGAAAGCCTAATGAAAGCCTAAAGCCATCTAAAAACGGTAGCTTTATTCGAAAAATAGACCCAAAAATACTCGAAGAATATGTTACAAAGAATCCAGATCATACTCTGGCAGAGATGAAACAAAATCTTGGATTTGGAATAAATTCAATTTGGTATAGACTAAAACAGGTAAAAATTACTTTAAAAAAAAGTCACACTATATCAAGAGCGCAATCAAGAAGATAGGCAGCAATTTATTGATAAAATCTCAAAAATAGATCATTCCAGCATCTTATATATAGATGAAGCAGGAGTTGATAATAAGTTATACCGAGAATATGGACGTGCTCCAAGAGGAAAGAAAATTTATGCAGATATTCCAGCGAGAGAGAATCGGTATAGTAGCCGGGTGGATTGGAATGAGATTTATTGCACCAATGACTTTCAAAGGTGGGTGTGACAAAGAGGTATTCAATATATGGTTGGAGAAACCTAAATTGCCACTTGGCACAACCATAGTTATGGATAATGCTACATTTCATAAGATGTGTGATTCATAGAGGTTATTACAGCAAAAATGTAAGATAAAATAAAAACTTTGACTTGTGATAGTTTAAATACCTTATTACAACAATATGAATAAATTCATCAACAAGAGGCAATCAGTAAATGGATACCAAAGTTAAGTTGCGTTTGAATTGGATAGAATTATACAAAAAATTAGGTCATGCAGGTAAAGTGTGTCAACACTATAACATTTCACGCTTTACCTTACGAAAATGGTACAAACGTTATGAAAAGCTAGGTGCACAGGGATTGTCAAACCTTAGTAGCAGGCCTAAAACTTTACCCTTACAAAAAATCAACGAGTCAAATGAGCAGCTCATTCTTCATCTGAGAAAAGCTAGAAAATTAGGAGCAAGACGTATTCAAGCTGAATTGAAGCGTTTACATGATATCTCTTTTGCATTGGCTACTATACACAAAATTTTGAAGAAACACGATGTAAGTCTTTTACGTATTAAACGCCACTATCGCAAGCAGATTAAGCGTTATAACTGCAAAGTGCCAGGAGAGCGTGTACAAATGGATGTTTGCAAAATATCCTCGGGGCTTTATCAATATACTGCTATAGATGATTGTACGCGTTATAAAGTTATCGCATTATACTCAAGGCGTACTTCAAAAAATACTCTGGATTTCTTAAAACAATTAAGGGAAAGGGCTCCATTTCATTGTCAAAGGATTCAAACCGATAGAGGACAAGAATTTTTTACTTACGAAGTGCAAGAGTGTCTAAAAGAATGGAAAATAAAATTCCGTCCAATTAAGCCGTTTTCCCCACATTGAAATGGTAAAGTAGAAAGAGCGCAGCGTACAGATTTAGATGAATTTTATAACGCTAATTCTGGATTAAAAAGAGAATAGAAAAGTCAGGAGAGTAGGGTAAACTCAACAAATAGAAAAAAATAGATGAGGTTACCCATGGAAGATATAACAAAACTGTTTTGTCTGGTCGATGATTTTTGCAGAGATATAGAGAAAAATTTTGCAGATAAACTACTGCCAAACGGTAAAAAACCCACAAGAGTGCCAGAAATTACACATTCGGAAATTATCACAATAATCCTCCTGTATCAGCAATCTCCCTGTGAAAATTTTAAGGCTTTCTACCTGCATTACCTAACATTGCTCTACAAATCAGAGTTTTCGAAGTTGCCTTCATACACTAGGTTTGTTGCTCTAAAGTCCAGGGTTTTGTGGCATTTAGCCATGCTATTACAGTGCCTTTGCGGATGGTCAGAACTTACTGGAATCTCATACATAGATACAACTCCTATTGCAGTTTGCCATGCAAAAAGAATATCAAGAAATAAGGTTTTTGCTGGAATTGCAAAATTAAGCAAGAGTACATATGGCTGGTTTTTCGGCTTTAAACTACATTTGATAATTAACGAGAAAGGTGAAATTCAAGCTTTTACGCTTACAAGAGGTAATGTTGACGATAGAGAGCCTGTAGCAAACCTAACTAAGAAATTAACCGGTCTTTTGTTTGGTGATAAAGGCTATATTAAAAAAGAGCTTTTCCAAGAGTTGTTTAACCGCGGTTTGAAACTTGTTACCAAGGTGAAAAAGGGGATGAAAAACGCATTAATTTCACTACATGAAAAGATTTTGCTGAGAAAAAGGTCGATCATTGAGACGATTTTTGGCTACCTCAAAAATAGACTTGAAATTGAACATACTCGCCATAGATCTCCCGTTAATTTCTTGGTTCACATCTTTTCTACTCTTATTTCCTATTCCTTGAAATCCAAAAAGCCTTCCATTTCCTATACTTTCTTCCTTCCTTAATCCAGAATTAGCGTTTATAGTAGCGTTAACATTAAGGATTATGAATTGCAAGTCAAGCTTAGGGATTGGGAAGAATATTATAATAAACAACGTCCTCATAGCTCTCTTCAGGGAAAGACTCCTTGGGAAAAATATAAAGAACTGGAAAAAACAATTCCTTGTCTAAGTGAAATACAAAAAAATTATACTTCATCAAAAGAAACGTTTGTCATGCAAAATTACAAACATGACCAAGAGTTAAAATCACTTCAAAAATACAAAACCTCTTAACAGGTATTTCAAGTTCAGACTTGATCTGACAAATTAGTTGCAATAACCTCTATGAATCACACATCTGAAATGTAGCATTATCCATAACTATGGTTGTGCCAAGTGGCAATTTAGGTTTCTCCAACCATATATTGAATACCTCTTTGTCACACCCACCTTTGAAAGTCATTGGTGCAATAAATCTCATTCCAATCCACCCGGCTACTATACTGATTCTCTCTCGCTGGAATATCTGCATAAATTTTCTTTCCTCTTGGAGCACGTCCATATTCTCGGTATAACTTATTATCAACTCCTGCTTCATCTATATATAAACGCTAATTCTGGATTAAGGAAGGAAGAAAGTATAGGAAATGGAAGGCTTTTTGGATTTCAAGGAATAGGAAATGAGAGTAGAAAAGATGTGAACCAAGAAATTAACGGGAGATCTATGGTGAGTATGTTCAATTTCAAGTCTATTTTTGAGGTAGCCAAAAATCGTCTCAATGATCGACCTTTTTCTCAGCAAAATCTTTTCATGTAGTGAAATTAATGTGTTTTTCATCCCCTTTTTCACCTTGGTAACAAGTTTCAAACCGCGGTTAAACAACTCTTGGAAAAGCTCTTTTTTAATATAGCCTTTATCACCAAACAAAAGACCGGTTAATTTCTTAGTTAGGTTTGCTACAGGCTCTCTATCGTCAACATTACCTCTTGTAAGCGTAAAAGCTTGAATTTCACCTTTCTCGTTAATTATCAAATGTAGTTTAAAGCCGAAAAACCAGCCATATGTACTCTTGCTTAATTTTGCAATTCCAGCAAAAACCTTATTTCTTGATATTCTTTTTGCATGGCAAACTGCAATAGGAGTTGTATCTATGTATGAGATTCCAGTAAGTTCTGACCATCCGCAAAGGCACTGTAATAGCATGGCTAAATGCCACAAAACCCTGGGCTTTAGAGCAACAAACCTAGTGTATGAAGGCAACTTCGAAAACTCTGATTTGTAGAGCAATGTTAGGTAATGCAGGTAGAAAGCCTTAAAATTTTCACAGGGAGATTGCTGATACAGGAGGATTATTGTGATAATTTCCGAATGTGTAATTTCTGGCACTCTTGTGGGTTTTTACCGTTTGGCAGTAGTTTATCTGCAAAATTTTTCTCTATATCTCTGCAAAAATCATCGACCAGACAAAACAGTTTTGTTATATCTTCCATGGGTAACCTCATCTATTTTTTTCTATTTGTTGAGTTTACCCTACTCTCCTGACTTTTCTATTCTCTTTTTAATCCAGAATTAGCGTTAGAAGAGGTATATGTAGAGCAACCAGCAAAGTCCATACATATTACCACAATTAACTAGGGACAAAAAAAAGGTGGTAGATTAACCTACCATCTCCTCTGGTTTCACTATCCTTTCAAACTCCTCCTCAGTGAGCAGTTGAAGTTTTGCTGCTGCTTCTTTTAGAGTGATATTTTCTTTATAAGCAAGCTTCGCTATTTTTGCTGCATTGTCATATCCTATATGCGTATTTAATATGGTAACTAGCATTAACGACTGATTTAGTAAATCCTTTATTCTTTCTTCGTTTGCTTTAATATCAACTACGCATTTCTCTGCAAAATTTAAACTTGCATCAGCTAAAAGTCTTATAGACTGCAAAACATTGTAAATTATCACCGGCTTAAACACGTTCAATTCAAAGTGACCATTTGAGCCACCAATTGTCACGGCAACATGATTTCCCATAACTTGAGCACATACCATAGTCACTGCTTCGCATTGAGTTGGATTCACCTTACCCGGCATGATTGAAGAGCCAGGCTCATTTTCTGGTAACATTATTTCTCCAATCCCGCATCTTGGACCAGAACCAAGTAGCCTTATATCATTTGCAATTTTCATCAAGCTTACTGCTACTGTATTGAGTGCTCCACTGAGCTCAACTAAAGCATCATTTGCTGCTAGTGCTTCAAACTTATTTTTTGCTGAAATAAATGGAAAATTAGTGATTTTTGCCACTTCTTTAGCAAAATCCTCAGCAAAACCCTTTTTAGTATTGATTCCCGTGCCAACCGCGGTACCACCTTGTGCAAGTTCATATACATTGCTTAGAGTTGAATTTACTCTCTCTATTCCCTTTTTAATCTGAACTGCATAGCCAGAAAATTCCTGCCCAAGTGTTAGAGGAGTTGCATCTTGCAGATGAGTACGCCCTACTTTTATTATATCTTTAAATTCATGAACCTTATTATTTAGCGCTTTATATAATTCTTCAAGATTGGGAATAAGCAAGCGGTCTATTTGTTCTGCTACTGCTATATGCATTGCTGTTGGAAAAGTGTCATTTGATGACTGACCACAGTTTACATGATCATTTGGATGCACTGGAGACTTACTACCTAAATCACCGCCCAAAATTTCTATTGCACGATTGCTGATCACTTCATTCATATTCATATTGGTCTGCGTTCCAGAACCGGTTTGCCAAACAACAAGCGGAAATTGATTATTAAATTTACCGTCTATTACCTCCTGTGCCGCTGTGCAGATTGCATCCCCTACTCTATTATCTATGCTACCCTGTTTCATGTTAACACGTGCTGCTGCAAGTTTTACTATTGCTAGCGCTTTAATCAGGGGCTCTGGCATTTTCTCTGTACCAATTTTGAAATTTTCCAAAGAACGCTGAGTCTGAGCTCCCCAGTAACGTTCACTTGGTACTTTTACTTCTCCTAAGCTATCTGATTCTATCCTAATTTTTTTATCCATATTTCCTCCTTCTAGTGCTTGACGTTACCTACATATATGAATTAATTAAATCAAATTGTATTTCAGTGTCAAGCTTCACACTTTTAGTGAAGACCTTAGAAAACTTTCAAGCCATATCTTTTGCTTCTATTATTTTTTAATTGTTATTAAGGCAATCATGCAACCTTAAGCAATAAACCTACTTTCACTCTCTATAAGGCTATTCTACTTAGAGCTTGAATAGTGAAAACATCTTTAAGCGCAGAAGCTATACCTGTGTTTGCTTTCTCTTTTTTTACTTCTACAACTGTATAACCAAAAATTGCACCTAACGCTAGACTAATGGTAGCTGATGCTGCACAAACTGCAATCGCTGCTCCCGCAGAACATGATATTGTCATACCTGCAACATAACCTATTGCACCACTCACGCCAATGCAGACGTATTTCTTCCGCAGTTCTTTTTGTATGTAACCTTTCAGATATTCTTTTACATCTAAATGCCCGTTTCTAGTAGCATAATTCAGAGCAGTGTTTTCATAGCCATCTTTCACATTAACATTTGTCTATCAGGTACTTTACTACCTCTAAATAGCCACTTCCAGCAGCCCACATTAGAGCAGTTCTTCCATAGTGATCTGTTGAATTAATATCTTCTTTCTGTTTTTCTATCAGGTATCTTACTGTTTCTAATTGACCATTTTTGGCAGCTGAAAATAATCCTGCATGATTGTTAATCATTTGTGCAAATGATAATGTTTTTAGTTTAGGGGGTTGTAACTCTTGAGTATTAAAGTTTAATTGTGCTGGAACAATTTCTACTTCAAGCTCTACATGTTCTCTTGTGAAACGATCGAGTAGCCTTTTTACCTGATCAATTGTTTGAATTCTTACCTTATAATACCGCGATAAAGAATTGATTATTTCCCTGTTGTTAAGAAAAAATATCACTAATTCTATTTTACCTGTTAAATCTTTAGCATAGATTGAGTATTCTATATTTAATCTATCTTGTGAAATATTTCGTATTGTCTCACTCTCTGTCCAAATTCTTACCTGTTCATTAATTCTCTTACTTACAAGAAAATTATATAATTCACTATCTTCTTCCTTCATTTTATTGAGCTCATCCTTACAGTCATACCAATAAGATGATAACTCTGGTATACAAGTAGGAAGAGGCAAGCGAGGTATTGATACCAATTCCCACTATGCAAAGAACAGATAGACAATAATGGGAAAGAAGTGATACTAGAGTAGATAAAATAGAGAGGTATAAATGGCATTAAGGTCAAAACTGTTAGACGAAAAAGTTGTAAATTTGGCGAAAGAAATGTTAAAAAAGGTCAGAAATAACGCATATGTTTCAAAAAAGTTACAAGCGGTGATAGCAGGAAAAGAAAGTAGTATAAGCGCTGTGGCAAGAATATGTAAAATTTCAAGGACTGCTTTGACTGAATGGATAAAGCATCTAAAATTTGGTAGAGTAGAAAAATTATTTTCCCCTTCTCAGCGGCGAAGAAAAAGCAAATTAAACAAAAATCAACGTGAGCAAATTGAAATATGGGTAGAAAGAAATCCAAATATTACTATTAAGGAAGTGCAAATAAAAATCTCAGAGGAATTTGGCCTAAACATTAGCAAATCAACAGTGCATCGTGAGATACAAAGGATGAAGTTTTCTTATATAACACCGAGGCCAATTCACCATAAACAAGATAAAAACAAGCAAGAAGAGTTTAAAAAATACTTCAATAAAATAGTCAATTCCCACCCTGAAAAGGAGGTATTTTTTTGATGAATCACGATTTGGAACTCATTCAAAAATCGGACACGGATGGTTTAAAAAAGGGGTCAGAACGCAGGTTAAATGAAAATTGGTAGACAAAATTTCTATATCTACAGTGCGGTAAATCCAAGAAGTGGTAAGAAAATTAGCCTACTTGCTCCATATGTAAACACTGATTGTATGAATATATTTCTGGAGCAGATGTCGAAAGATTTAGGCACGAAAAAAGCCTTTCTTGTAATGGATTGTGCAGGCTGGCATAGATCAAAAAGTTTGAAAATTCAGAAAAACATTACCATTATATACTTGCCTCCTTATTCACCAGAACTGAATCCTGTTGAGAGGTTGTGGCAATATATCAAACACAATACTTTACGCAACAGAGTCTACGATACCATAGGCTTACTTGAAGATGTTCTGTGTAATTTTATTGTCAGTATTTCCAGTGCTACTATTAAACGAGTTTGTAATGTTTCTTATTTGTTCGATTAGTAATGGAATTTGGTATAACACGAAGAATCCTCCTTGTACATTTGGAACGCTAATTCTGGATTAAGGAAGGAAGAAAGTATAGGAAATGGAAGGCTTTTTGGATTTCAAGGAATAGGAAATGAGAGTAGAAAAGATGTGAACCAAGAAATTAACGGGAGATCTATGGTGAGTATGTTCAATTTCAAGTCTACTTTTGAGGTAGCCAAAAATCGTCTCAATGATCGACCTTTTTCTCAGCAAAATCTTTTCATGTAGTGAAATTAATGTGTTTTTCATCCCCTTTTTCACCTTGGTAATACCAATTCCCGCTATACAAGCAACGAATAGAAAATAATGGAAAAAAGCCATACTGAAGTAAGTAAAATAGCGAGGTTTAGATGGCATTAAGATCAAAATTATTGGATGAAAAAGTGGTGAAATCAGCAAAAGAGATGCTGAAGAGAGTAAGAAATAATGCGTATGTTGCAAAAAAACTAAATGCTGTAATTGCAGCAAAAAAGCACAGTATAACAGCTGTAGCAAAAATATGTTGCATTTCGAGAAAGGCAATTACTACATGGATAAAGCACATAAAATTTGGAAGAGAAGAAAAATTATTTGCTCCACCTCAACGCCGTAGAAAAACTATATTGAACCAAAGTCAACTTGAACGAATTGAGTTGTGGATAGAGGAAAACCCCAATATTACTATTAGAGAAATGAGAATAAGAATCCAAGAAAGATTTGGTTTGAATATCAGAAAATCCGCAATACATCGTAATATGCAAAGAATGAAATTCTCATATATCACACCAAGACCAGTTCATAGTGGACAAGATAAAAACAAGCAAGAGGAGTTTAAAAAAAAACCTCAATGAAACTATTGTCATGCATTCTGAAAAAGAGCTATTTTTCTTCGATGAATCACGGTTTGGTACACATTCGAAAGTTGGACATGGGTGGTTTAAAAAAGGCAGTAGGACACAGGTTAAGGTAAAATTAGGTAGGGAAAATTTTTATCTCTATAGTACAGTTAATCCCAGAAATGGAGAGAATTTTAGCTTATTTGCACCAAACGTCAACACTGATTGTATAAATATATTCCTTGAACAGATGTCGCAATATTTAGGAATACGAAAGGCTTTTCTCTTGATGGATTGCGCTAGTTGGCATAAGTCAAAAAATTTAAAGGCACCTAAAAATATCGAAATTATATACCTACCACCATACTCACCTGAACTCAATCCTGTTGAGAGGTTTTGGTTATATATAAAACAGAACATTTTACGCAATAAAATCTACGATACAATTGTTCTGCTTGAATGCGCTTTGTGTAAATTTATTACCTCTCTTTCCCCTTCCACGGTTAAACAACTCTGCTATGCTTCTTATTTGGTTCATTAATAATGAGAATTGGTATAACAAGTTTCAAACCGCGGTTAAACAACTCTTGGAAAAGCTCTTTTTTAATATAGCCTTTATCACCAAACAAAAGACCGGTTAATTTCTTAGTTAGGTTTGCTACAGGCTCTCTATCGTCAACATTACCTCTTGTAAGCGTAAAAGCTTGAATTTCACCTTTCTCGTTAATTATCAAATGTAGTTTAAAGCCGAAAAACCAGCCATATGTACTCTTGCTTAATTTTGCAATTCCAGCAAAAACCTTATTTCTTGATATTCTTTTTGCATGGCAAACTGCAATAGGAGTTGTATCTATGTATGAGATTCCAGTAAGTTCTGACCATCCGCAAAGGCACTGTAATAGCATGGCTAAATGCCACAAAACCCTGGGCTTTAGAGCAACAAACCTAGTGTATGAAGGCAACTTCGAAAACTCTGATTTGTAGAGCAATGTTAGGTAATGCAGGTAGAAAGCCTTAAAATTTTCACAGGGAGATTGCTGATACAGGAGGATTATTGTGATAATTTCCGAATGTGTAATTTCTGGCACTCTTGTGGGTTTTTACCGTTTGGCAGTAGTTTATCTGCAAAATTTTTCTCTATATCTCTGCAAAAATCATCGACCAGACAAAACAGTTTTGTTATATCTTCCATGGGTAACCTCATCTATTTTTTTCTATTTGTTGAGTTTACCCTACTCTCCTGACTTTTCTATTCTCTTTTTAATCCAGAATTAGCGTTATTAGAGAAATGAGAATAAGAATCCAAGAAAGATTTGGTTTGAATATCAGCAAATCCGCAATACATCGTAATATGCAAAGAATGAAATTCTCATATATCACACCAAGACCAGTTCATAGTGGACAAGATAAAAACAAGCAAGAGGAGTTTAAAAAAAACCTCAATGAAACTATTGTCATGCATTCTGAAAAAGAGCTATTTTTCTTCGATGAATCACGGTTTGGTACACATTCAAAAGTTGGACATGGGTGGTTTAAAAAAGGCAGTAGGACACAGGTTAAGGTAAAATTAGGTAGGGAAAATTTTATCTCTATAGTGCAGTTAATCCCAGAAATGGAGAGAATTTTAGCTTATTTGCACCAAACGTCAACACTGATTGTATAAATATATTCCTTGAACAGATGTTGCAATATTTAGGAATACGAAAGGCTTTTCTCTTGATGGATTGCGCTAGTTGGCATAAGTCAAAAAATTTAAAGGCACCTAAAAATATCGAAATTATATACCTACCACCATACTCACCTGAACTCAATCCTGTTGAGAGGTTTTGGTTATATATAAAACAGAACATTTTACGCAATAAAATCTACAATACAATTGTTCTGCTTGAATGCGCTTTGTGTAAATTTATTACCTCTCTTTCCCCTTCCACGGTTAAACAACTCTGCTATGCTTCTTATTTGGTTCATTAATAATGAGAATTGGTATTAGCAAACAAACTAATCAGCAATCAAAGGGTAATGAGTCATCTTGATAGAATAGGAAAAGTATCGGGAGCTGCTATGCAAGGCATGATGGCTAAGAATATTTTAGCTGATGCTGTTAATGGTGATTATCAAGGTCTAGCTATCAATCTAGGGTTTACTGCTCTACCATCTGGAGTTAAAGCTGCAGAAAATGCTGCTCTTGAAGGTTTAAACGCAGCTTCGCAGGCCTCATATGCTCGAGGATTTAAACTAGCTCCACTTGTAGAGTCATCTCTTGCTCAGTCCTTCAAATTATCATCTTCTTTCCTTGCTCGTGGTACATCAGGTTTTATTGCATATGATTTATATAATGAGGTAAAAGAGTATAAAAAAGGTAACAAAGATGCTCTTGTTGGTGTTGTAGGAGATAGCGTCTATTTAGGAGTTGATGCTGCGGAACTTGGTATAGAAGTTGCTGAAGGGTTCGGAATATTAGAGGGAGTTTCATCAGTTACAGGTCCTATAGGTGCTACAATTGGTGCTGTTGTGTTTGTTGGTACTGATATTTATCAAGCTGTAAAAAAAGTAGAAAACATTGATAGACTAGTACATCTAACAGAAAAGGAAAGGTTTATTGAAGGAATACGTGCATTTTTGCATGTGAGCCCTGAGCCTTATATAGAAGAATTGCTTCGTGAACAATTATTTGCCAGCCAATATATCTATAAAGCTGTTGATTACTTAAAGCATCATACTGATGTTAGAAAGTATGTTTTCCCGACTATGAAATCAGAAAGAAATTGTCAGTTTGTAAAAACACTTGCGTACCCATGTACTGCAATTTCGGACTCATGCGGCTTAACGTACCTACCAAAATGCGTGACTAAATATATAACATCAGGAAGTCATACAGCTGCATTTTTACATAAGATGTCGGATATCAGATCAAGTAGGGCAATTCCTGAAAGGGTACATGGTGGAGAATTATTTTGTTTACCCACTGCTTTTCCTATGTTTAAAGGTGATTATCCTGCTTCAAGCGAGGATGCCTATATCTGTGAAAACGCAATTGGGTTAGAGTATCCTTATGATAGGACAGCAAACTATACATATATCTCCCTAGGTACTGGTTATGATAAGATAATCGGTTTTCCACATGATAATCATGTGGTTGTTCTTGAGGACGGAGAGAAAATTGTTCGTCTAAATACAGGAGATGATACTATTATTTTAAAAGGTGACAAAATTACAGGTAGTATTGCTGGAGGTTCTGGTATCAACACTTTAGATCTGAGAGATTTTTCTAAGCAAAAGCATATATTAATCGATCAAAATATATATATTACTGGTGAATATGGGACAAAATTAGAACTCTATAAAATACATAACTTTCTATTAAGAGAAGATATTATTGATTCCCTAGTGATCAATGATTGTGAAACTAGATATATAGATGGTAGAGGAGGAAGGAATGAGGAGAACATGGACGATATTATTGTATATAAGAGTAGCAATAGTTGTTCACATGATATCAAGTTTGTTATCAGGACTTATACGAAAATTACCAACTATTCTCAAGGTGATTTCACCTATATGGTGCCCTTTGCAACAAGTAAAGGCAAAGCTTTCATTAACCTAAAACAAGTTCCAGGTACACACACATTTGTATTTAACTACACTCTATATGATATAGATAGCATTTATGTTGAAGACACTACTGTAAAATTTAACTTTAAAACTGATGCTGGTGACAGAAAAGTTACTCCAGAATTAACAAGAATAAATCTAGGTAACCACAACTATAAATCAGAGGGCACTACTTTTAGTATAACAATACATGGTCATAATTCCCCAATATATCACTTAGGGGACAATTCTGAGATAAGAATAATAAAGGGAGAACTATTTTTGTTACAAAACAGCAACAAATCAGTTGATGAAATAATTAATAGTTACTCTAGAGTAGCGAATAATTTGAAAATGTCTATCTTTGTCCACTCATTACTAAACAACGAATCTATTGTAGTTGGGCATGGAAAACATGATGTTATAGAGAATAATCCTAAGTACAAGAGTCATCTAGTTGGTAACGGTGGTGAGAACATATTTGTGGTTACATCTGATAAACTACCTATACCAGAAATAGTACTTTATGATCTTGATCAAGAAAATAAAATAGACACTCTAGATTTACGTCAAGTAAGAAAACAAGTAGAAAGTGATTTAAATGTAAAGCTTAAAGCAAGAATTATTACAAGTGACAAAGATTTAATAATATGGCTCTTTTATGAAAAAGATCACGAAGTATCAAAAGGTACCATAGTAGAAGGTACTGTAGTACAAGTAAGATTAAAGAATGGTCTATTAACAAATTGGTATGAAAGACTACATGTAATTATGAATCACGTACCAATGAAAATAGAGGAATTTAAGTTAAGACCACTACCTTTAGTATTCGATAATAACGAGGAAATAATTAGAATAGCAGCGGAAGATGTAGATAAAAATAATAAGATCATTATATCACAGAAAATTGAAGATTATACTTTCAGTAAATTAGAAAACGATCTAATAATGACCTTTAATAACAATGCAAGTTTGATACTCAGTGAATTTTATAAAAACAAAGAAATGGAAACACTAACTATTAGATTTGCAAATAAAGAAGTAACAATAAAGGATGAGTTAAATAATGTAAGAAGTTTTGATGATTTAAAAGAAGAGTATAGAAACAATACTGCTAATATTATCAATAGTTTCAACAATTCTACTGAGGCAACTGAGGCAAGTAATTCGACTGAGACAAGTGTGAAATCCTTCATAAGGAATAGAAGAAATATAGAAAGTAATGTAAAAAGTGCAGCTAATAGACCAACTTCATTTATAAATACTATAGCAAGTACTTTCACTAATGCTGTAATAGGTACTTTACAAGGTATTACTCAATTTATTTCAGCTAGAACTTCTGCATCAGGGTATTCAACTCAATGTCATATAGATGATAAGCCTAGTAATTATAAAAGCTCTTTTAATGGATATAAACCTGAGAGTTCAATATCACAAGTTAATGTACAAACGGATATAAATAGTACAATACTATTACTTGACTTACTGATTAGAAGGGTTACAGGTCAAAAATATAATTCTACAGCAGAGCAGTCTATATCTCCACCAGAAGCACAGGGCTATGCACTCAATATTACAAATAGATTTGAGAAAGTGCTAAATAAAACTGCTATTAAGTCAGGAATATCACTGACAAACCTAAACTTAGATCCTGTGGCAGTGCAATCAGCTATAGTTAGAAGAATAATAAATGGAAGACTTTCTGAAATAGCAAAAACCCTATATTCATTTGCAAAAGAAGCATGTCCAGAATTCAAACAAACTGATAAGTTTCTAGTTCACTTAAGAAGTCAATTAGAAGGGGAAAAAGTGCTACAACAGAAAGTAGAAAAGCCTTACAAAGACTTGAGTCAGGAAGTTTCAAGTAAAGTAGAGTTATCTAAAAAGCCTGATACATTCTTAAATGGAACATCAGTAGTTAAAGGAATAAGCAGAGGGATAAATTGAGGGAGCTATGAGGTCTTTTCTGCCTGTAACTGTTTGATCTCATCGAAAGAAAGACCTGTAGTTTGCGATACAACGTCAATAGAGATGCCAGCTTTAAGTAAATTTTTTGCAACTTCAATTCTACCTTTTTCTCCACCGATTAGGATACCTTCTTCTCTACCTTCTTGTCTACCTCTTTCTTGGCCGATTTGAGTACCTTTTTCAGTAGCATCATCAAGTTTTTGAGCAAGGACAGCCTGTTCATCACGAATACGCTTGATCTCTTGTTCATAGGCAATAAATTCTTTTTCTGACCAGTTGAACCTATTGAGTTCTTCATATGCTCTTTTAATTATTAGATCACTTCCTATTATTCTTTCTAACTCTTCTTCACTAGTTTCATCTGCATATCTAAAAAAGTAGACCCATTTTTCAACTATACTTGAAAGCTGATCTTCTTTGGTTTTTGGAAATTTAGGCAGCTCAATAAATACAAAATAAAAATCTTTTAGATCATGTTCATTAGTATCTTCATCCCGAATGGTGTGTTTTGATTTATACTCAGCCTTATCCGGAAATAGTATACAATCTGCTATAGCAATAAAGATAATTTCCTTAAGGTCATGGTATTGATCACCTTTATCCGCTTGTCTTGAGTAAGCTTTAGCTGCGTAGTATTGGGCACGTTTTTCAAAGCCTTTGGTTTTAGCGACCTGCATCTCAATTATCCATTGCACTCCTGTAGAATCTCTACATAGCACATCAACAATACTTTGCTTTTTAGATGCAATATCAGGATCTTGAATAGTACTTAAAAACTCTATATCCTGTATTGCATTTTTGCCAGTAAAGCTCAAAATATCATTTAGAAAGTGAATGAGGATATCTTTATTCTTTTCAGTACCAAAGATACGCCGAAACGCAACATCATTTTTTGGATCGAGAAACTTAGAAAGAGCCATGAGAAAGTAAGATAAAAAGCATTAATAATTATACACAATTCTGAAGAAATATTCAACTAAAATTCAAACATGTTAGTCAGAAAATGATCTACTCAGAAGGACTAGCATTTTAGGCTTTATAGGGTTTCTATACATCTTTATTACAATTATTTCTGTTTTGAAATTAGTGAAGATGCCTAATAGAGATTGATTTTTATTAACATTAAAGCTATATCTTCATCAGACTGAGAGTTGGAAATATGGCAATAATTCTTTTAGACACAAAAACTATAAATCGTATAGCAGCAGGAGAGGTAATAGAGAGGCCAGCAAGTGTAGTAAAGGAATTAGTAGAAAATGCAATAGATGCTAGAAGTTCAGAAATAGAGATCAAAATAGAAAGTGGTGGGCGCAACCTTATAACTGTGACAGATAATGGAAATGGAATAGAAAAAGAAGATTTGGAACTTGCGTTTATGCGCCACGCTACTTCAAAATTAAGCGATAGTGAGTTAATAGAAATCAAGCATCTTGGATTTAGGGGAGAAGCTTTGCCTTCAATTGCAGCAGTAAGTAGAATGAAATTATCATCTAAGGCAAATGGAGCAGATGAAGCATGGTCTATAAGTTATGAGGGAGGAGAAAAAGTAGGAGAAGTTATCCTTTGTTCTCTGTTGGAAGGTACGTATATTGAAGTTCGTGACTTATTTTTTGCGACTCCAAATAGACTAAAATTTCTAAAAACCGAAAGGGCAGAAACACAAGCTATAGTTGATATTGTAAATAACTTAGCAATGATTAACTATAGTATTGGGTTTACTCTCACTTCCGGTAATAAAAAGCTCTTAAAATATATTAAGCAAACTTCATTATTTAACAGACTATGTGAAATAGAAGAAGAATTTCAGAGCAATTCGCTGGAAGTTAAAGAGGAAGAAGACGGCATCAAACTTACGGGACACATCTGTAAACCAACTATTAGTCGTGGCAACTCAACTCAGATCTATACGTTTGTTAATGGAAGGCCAATAAAAGACAATCTACTTGTTGGTGCAATTCGATACGCATATCAAGATTTAATTCCAGTTGGGAGGTATCCTTTTGCAGCGCTGCACTTAGAGATACCATACGATCAAGTAGATGTAAATGTGCATCCAAATAAATCAGAGGTAAGATTTCAGAACAAGAGGCTAGTATATGAAATAGTGAGAAGAGGAATAATAAAAGCATTATCGACTAGGTTCGCAGCAAGTGATGTTGAGTCTCAAAGTATTGAGGAGTTTGATAGCCAAGAGCCGGTTAATAGTAAAGAGAAAAAAAATCAAAAAGAGTTTTATGAAAAGAGGCCAAGTCTTTTAGAAAATCGTCTAATGCAAGAATTCAATTCACCAGATGAAAGAAGGCAAAGCTTACCAAAAACGTTTAAATATGGAGAATCTCCACCCCAAAAGGGAACGATGGTTTTAGAAAGGAAGCAAATTGATTTGGTAGAGGATCATCCTCTAGGATATGCACGTTGTCAGGTCCACAATACTTACATTATTGCTGAGGCTGGAGATAGGCTGATTATAGTAGATCAACATGCAGCCTATGAGAGGTTGATATACGAGTGCTTAACAAGCATAAAAAGACAAAAACTTCTCATTCCTGAAATAGTTGAGATTAAAAACCAAGCAGGGATGGAGATGGTTAAAACTTATAAAGATGGGCTTTTTAAAATGGGTTTTGGTATTGAAATAGAATCAGAAGATAAAATAATTGTGAAAGAAATACCTGCAATCTTGGGAACAATAGATATAAAAGAGATGCTAGTTGATATAGTAGATAAGTTAACGGAAATGGAAGATACGTTGCCAATAGAGGATAAGGTGAATAAAATATCAGCCACAATCGCTTGCCATGGAGCAGGAAGAAAAATGAAATTGGAAGAGATGAATGAGATACTAAGACAAATTGAGAAAACTCCATATTCTGGTCATGAAAGACCAACTTATATAGAAATGAAACTAAGTGATATAGAAAAATTGTTTGAAAGGAGATGAGTTCAGTTTGTCAAAAAGGTTCCCAATTAAGTATACGTAACAGCTCTTCTGGTTATGGAGTATAAAATGTGAAAAAAGAGAATAAATGCTCTAATTTTTAGATTACAAAGTAATAGAAAAGGAAGTAAGAAATCGTAGATTAGCAAAGGGATATACTCAAAAAGAATTAGCAAAAAAAAATCGGAACAACATATCAGGTAATACTGCAATATGAAAAAGGAACACGCAGAATTTCAATTAAGAAGTTATATGAATTAGCAGAAGCATTATCAACAACTGCTAGAGATCTAGTTTGCGGACAAGAAGTATTAAATGAGAAAGGGTATGAGGGAGAAGAGATAGTAATACCAATTCTCATTATTAATGAACCAAATAAGAAGCATAGCAGAGTTGTTTAACCGTGGAAGGGGAAAGAGAGGTAATAAATTTACACAAAGCGCATTCAAGCAGAACAATTGTATTGTAGATTTTATTGCGTAAAATGTTCTGTTTTATATATAACCAAAACCTCTCAACAGGATTGAGTTCAGGTGAGTATGGTGGTAGGTATATAATTTCGATATTTTTAGGTGCCTTTAAATTTTTTGACTTATGCCAACTAGCGCAATCCATCAAGAGAAAAGCCTTTCGTATTCCTAAATATTGCAACATCTGTTCAAGGAATATATTTATACAATCAGTGTTGACGTTTGGTGCAAATAAGCTAAAATTCTCTCCATTTCTGGGATTAACTGCACTATAGAGATAAAATTTTCCCTACCTAATTTTACCTTAACCTGTGTCCTACTGCCTTTTTTAAACCACCCATGTCCAACTTTTGAATGTGTACCAAACCGTGATTCATCGAAGAAAAATAGCTCTTTTTCAGAATGCATGACAATAGTTTCATTGAGGTTTTTTTTAAACTCCTCTTGCTTGTTTTTATCTTGTCCACTATGAACTGGTCTTGGTGTGATATATGAGAATTTCATTCTTTGCATATTACGATGTATTGCGGATTTGCTGATATTCAAACCAAATCTTTCTTGGATTCTTATTCTCATTTCTCTAATAACGCTAATTCTGGATTAAAAAGAGAATAGAAAAGTCAGGAGAGTAGGGTAAACTCAACAAATAGAAAAAAATAGATGAGGTTACCCATGGAAGATATAACAAAACTGTTTTGTCTGGTCGATGATTTTTGCAGAGATATAGAGAAAAATTTTGCAGATAAACTACTGCCAAACGGTAAAAACCCACAAGAGTGCCAGAAATTACACATTCGGAAATTATCACAATAATCCTCCTGTATCAGCAATCTCCCTGTGAAAATTTTAAGGCTTTCTACCTGCATTACCTAACATTGCTCTACAAATCAGAGTTTTCGAAGTTGCCTTCATACACTAGGTTTGTTGCTCTAAAGCCCAGGGTTTTGTGGCATTTAGCCATGCTATTACAGTGCCTTTGCGGATGGTCAGAACTTACTGGAATCTCATACATAGATACAACTCCTATTGCAGTTTGCCATGCAAAAAGAATATCAAGAAATAAGGTTTTTGCTGGAATTGCAAAATTAAGCAAGAGTACATATGGCTGGTTTTTCGGCTTTAAACTACATTTGATAATTAACGAGAAAGGTGAAATTCAAGCTTTTACGCTTACAAGAGGTAATGTTGACGATAGAGAGCCTGTAGCAAACCTAACTAAGAAATTAACCGGTCTTTTGTTTGGTGATAAAGGCTATATTAAAAAAGAGCTTTTCCAAGAGTTGTTTAACCGCGGTTTGAAACTTGTTACCAAGGTGAAAAAGGGGATGAAAAACACATTAATTTCACTACATGAAAAGATTTTGCTGAGAAAAAGGTCGATCATTGAGACGATTTTTGGCTACCTCAAAAGTAGACTTGAAATTGAACATACTCACCATAGATCTCCCGTTAATTTCTTGGTTCACATCTTTTCTACTCCCATTTCCTATACTTTCTTCCTTCCTTAATCCAGAATTAGCGTTACAAGGTTTTCAATTAGTCTCTCAATATAATTATTCCTTTCTTCACCATAACTCATACGTTGGCAGTGTAAGATCACATCAGAAACCAGCTCGTAGTGAAGTTGATCACTCCTAGCTTTTTTAGGAAGGGCAATATTAAACATATGTTCATTTATAACAGCAAATAAGTAAGAAATTAAATGTTGCCTATCTTCAAGAGTCAAAAGTCGTTCATAGGCCTTACGAATTTTAACCCTTAATTGTGATTTCAGTGAGCATAATTTTTCCTTATCATTCTCACCAGATGAGCTTTTCCCGCGTAGGAGAGGATGAATACTGAAAAGTGGATATACTGTATTGGTTTCGCTGCTTCTAAGGTAATTTATTGGACGTTGTTTATGAGATTGCTGCTCTTGGCTACAAGCACGACTTGAACTTTGAGAATTCTTTTTTTTCTACAGAAAACTTTTGTATATCTTCAATGAGCCTTGCATCATTAAAAATACCACGATTAGTATTTATCAAATCAACAAGGATTAGGATAACTTCGTCTTCAAGAGCATAGACAAGTTCACGGGTTTTAAACTTATTTCCAGCAATATATATTACAAGGTTGTTAACTAGTCTCTTGATATAATTATGCCTTTCTGTACAAGAACTCATATATTGGCAATATAAGATCACATCAGAAATCAGCTCGTAGTTAATTGTCTTAGGTTGACCTTTTGTCGGAACGACAATGTCAAGTATATCTTCACCTAGATAACCAAATAAGTAAGAAACTAAATATTGCCTCTTTTTATAAAGAGCCCAACCTTTATAAAGAGTCGAACCTTGTTGATAGGCATAATCAACTCGAGACTTTAATCTGGATTTTAAAGTTGATAAGTCATAGCTCTGCTTCTTATCAGTAGATGATTTTTTTTTCATAAATGCTACCAAGTACCCTTGATATTGGATCCATCGTCCCTACAGTATAACTGGCAGCAAGGAAACTTATCTTCTGTCCTATTATTAAGGAACTTAGCTGTTCTCCCAAAAGTCTCTTATCATTATCAAGATTTTGACTCTGGACCGGAGTGCTCATTTCACCACTTGTAGAATAACTTGATTGTACAAGATTAGGGTAGGATGAATAAATAGTATTAGGAGTTGGATAACGTTTGATATTAGTTTGTTGATCGGAATAGGAGGATTCTTGTCCATCTAGTGCCAAAGTACAACGTTCTACCGATCGACGTGCTGAATTGCCATACTTAGTAAGATTCGTAGAGTGACTAGCATCATATGCACCTAGAAAGCTTGAGGTGCTATAAGAAGAGCTTGGGTTCACCCCATTTTGAGAAGATAGTTGTCTGTGTTTGTCGTCACTCATAGTATTAACTCCGATTTGTGTTAGTAATAAAGTATGCGAGAAAAAGCTATTTTTGCCTATAATTAGTGAACTAAGAGGATTTACAACCTATCTCGTTTTGCTCCAAATAATAGTTAGAAGTGCAAGTAATACTTTGGTATTGTATTGTTCCTTGTCCTAGTAGTCAAATTTTAATTTAGTTAGAGCTTGTCTACAAATCAGTAAGTTCAAGCATGTTTCCTTTTTAACATATCTTAACTTGTCTTTTACTTTTTCAATGACATTACTTGAATTTAATTCACTATCAGCATTTATTACATTTAATATTTCTAACCATTTTTTGTATTTCATAATTTTTACTCTAAATTTTATAGTTATTTAATATTAGTACCTTACAAAGGAAGGTTTCCACAGCTTCTTGGACCAGCTACATTTACACTTTCCATACTGCTAGACGGTGCAAGGTTTTTTAGCATTTTTGACAACTCAGTTGCAATATCTCTTTGTTTACTGGCTATAGCAACTTGTAGTAATGTATGGCCTTGATAATTACGAGCATTGGTAACTGCTATGAAATCATCTGCTTTCAAACTACGTAGCTTGCTAATAATTTGAAGATTACCTTTTTTTACACCTTCAAAAAGCTCATTAGTGAAACTTAGTAACTTTCTAATGTCATCATTTTTAGCAAGATCAAGAGGTGTTTTACCTTCCTTATTTTTGATGTTATAAACTGCACCATATTGCAACAGAGATCTAGTAACTTCTATATTAGAGGCAATATGTAATGCTGAGGTTTCACCTGCAGTTGTTTGTGTATTAATAAATTGGCCTAACTTATCAGAATATTTATTTTTTACGTGAGCTAGTAAAATCTTAACGGCTTTTGTGTTTCCTTTATTTGAAGCGATATGTAAAGGTGTATTACCTTTATTAGTCACTAAAGTAGGATCAGCTCCGTTTTCTAAAAGAAGCTGTGCAGTATTCATATGACCATTATGAACAGCCCAGTATAGAGGAGTTCCCCCTCCATCATTATCTCTTGCATTAACAATTGCTTTTTCCTCCTTAAGACATTTAAAAGCCTGTTGATGATTTCCTCTCTTTACAGATTCAAAGAGATTTTCTACTAAATAAAATAGCTTTTTGAGCTCATTATCTTTAGTAAGTTCTAAAGGCGCTTTATTGTCTTTATTTTGAGTGTTATATATTGTACCATTTTCCAATAGAAGTCTCACAGCATATAGGTTGCCTCTCTCAGAAGCAACATGTAGCGCTGTGCTACCTTTGGTAGTTGTTTTAACATTTATGAAGTAGTTAAACTTAGCAGGACTAAGTTGTCTAGCATATTCTAATAATAGTTTAATAATTTCATTGTTACCTTTGGAGCTAGATATATGTAATACTGTATTACCCTTTTCAGCAGTAACTTGAGTAATATCAGCTCCCTTGTCTAACAAAGAGATTACAGCTTTTATATCATCATCATTAATAGCAGAATGTAATGTTATACGGTCATCTTCTCTTCTACTAAAACCACCTTTATGTGTTTGAAAATCAACATTTGTAGTCAGTGTCTTTAACACTTCAATAGTTTGCTTGGTGGTTAAGGTATCTGGGTGATCAGGACCTAAAATATTTTTTCTCTTGTTGTAAACCTCATTAAAGGCTCTAAGGGCCTCATCGTATTTACGTTGATCAAAGAGCAGTCCTGCTATATTATGTTGAGTAGTTAAAGTGTTTGGATGCTCTGAACCTAAAACATCTGGTCTTTTTTGAATATTAAGAACCTCTTGATAAGCCTGTAGAGCTTTATCATATTTACGTTGTCTAGAAAGTACAAGGCCGATGTTACTTTGAATAATCAAAGTGTCTGGGTGATTATGACCTAAAATATTCTTTTTTTTATCATAGATTTCTGTATACAAATAAAGAGCTTTGTCATGTTTGCCTTTATCTAAAAGTATACCCGCAATACTATTGAGAGTAGTTAAAGTAGACTCGTGATCAGAACCCAGAATATTTTTCTTTTTGTTATAAACTTTTTTATATAGCAGAAGAGCCTCATCATATTTACCTGTGCTTTCAAGTGTAAAAGCAGTGTTATGTAGAGAGACCAAGGTATGCGGATGATCAGGGCCTAAAATATCTCTTCTTCTTTTGCACACATCGTCATGTATAGAAAGAGCTTTATCATGTTTACCTTGCTTTTCAAATACTAAACCTATATCATTTAAGGTGGTCAAAGTGTCTGGGTGATCAGGACCTAAAATACTCTTTCTTTTATTATAAGTCTCGTTATAGTCAAGTAGGGCTTCATTGTATTTACTGTGCTGCAAAAGTACTGTGGCTTTATGATAGAGAGTGGTTAAAGTATCTAGATGATCAGATCCTAGTTTTCTAGATAACAATTTGAACGCCTGCCCTCCAAAGAAACAACCCTCTTCATATCTAGCATCAGCACTTAACGCAATAACAACTTTGTATGGCAGTTTGCTAAATCCTCTTACTAGTTTATCATATTTACTTGCGTAATTCCAAACATATAAAGCATGATTAACGTTACTTTGAATTACATCATCTGTCAATAATCTCAAAGTCTTATTTAAAACTTCTAATTCTTGTTCCTTCAAGTTTATTCTTGTTACTTGCTGCACCAACCTATGAACATTTAATGCTGTTCGCTCATGACTTGAGCTTACCATTGAATATTGCTTTAGTAATTTAATAGCAGACCCTAGATCTTCTTTATTGCTTATTAAGCTAAAAAACATTTTTGTCGAAATGTTATCAGGTGCAAAATAAGCGATTATATTCATAATTTCTATCGCTTTATCTCCATTTTCTATCTGCTTTATACTGTCTAAAGTAATTTTCCAAGCGGCAAGAGCTGTTTTAGTATAGGTGTTATCACTATCCTCCGGAAACTGAAAATCAAGCAATTCTCTCGTTTTCTCTTCATATCTCTTTAGGTAATCATCAACACTAAATCCTGAACCTAAGTTTTTTAATTCTTCGTTCTTTACTTTTATATATGCTACCGCTTGCTGTAATGCTAAAGGAAGGTATTGAAGCCTTTCTGCTAACTTTATTACATCTTGCTGTTGCTCATTATTTTCTAGTTTTAAAGCTTTTTGAATAAACTCAATTGCTTCTTTTAGAGTGAATACATCCAATTCAAGCAACTTTACATTTTGTGGCCATATTTTATTACGTGATGTTACCAAAATATGTGGCTTATTCATATTCTCTGGTAAAGAAGGTAAAAACTTATCTATTCCATCATCATCTTCTCTTTGACTTCTATATTTCTCAGCATTATCAAAAACAAAAAGACTCTTTCCCTTAGAAAAGAACCTATATACATCTTCAACTATAGACTTTATATCTTTTTCTTTTCCATCTCTATTTTTTAGACTAATTCCTAACTTATCACATGCCAATCTACGAAAAGACTCTGAAAGAGTGTTTTGATTTTCAGCATTTATCCATATAACCTTGTTATCATAATCTTGGCTGTACTCTCTAATGTATTTCCTCGCTAACTCGCTTTTTCCTACTCCACCAAGACCACTTATTGAAACAGATTGTGATACTATAGCACGGCCACCATCCATCATTGCTTTATGTAAATTATCTAGCTGTTCAATTCTTCCGGTAAAAGAACTTACTGGATCTCTGACGTTAAATAAGATAGGCAGTCCTCTTTTTGCTTCTTCAAAAAACTCTTTTCCTTCTTCATATGATAAAAACCTTCCTCTTTCCTTTCCCTGTAGCCACCTTAACATTGTTATAAAGAATTTATTATATGTATTCTCTGTTGTGACTAAATCTAAGTCTTCACCTATTTCATCTTTGATAATTTTGCCTAGCTCTTCTTCGTTAGGTTGATTTATTGCAAATACTAAGTGGTTGAGGAAGTCTTGTATTTCTTCGTCACTAATTAGATTACCATGTTTCAAGTTTTTGTCCAGTATTGGCTTTAACTTTGAAATAAGTCCTTGATTAAAGCCATATCTTTTACTTGCGCTATTCTTAATATCAAGAACACAATCAAGACCTTCTATATTTTTAACCTCTATTCCATTTCTTTTTAGGTCTAGCAAATCTAAGCCAATGTTAGTACATATTATTACGTTTTCTATTATACCATCTTGAAACAACTTACTCTTCTTAGCATCTCTGTAAGAAAAGAAATATTTGGCTAAATTATAGTTATTGTCATTTTTTCCAAGTAAATCATCTAATGTAATCTTCTTAGATTCATCTAATTTATGTTTTGCCTGCAATAGACGATACTTTATTTTACCATCTTCAATATACTGAAATACCAGATCATCAAACTTTCCAGCTTCTTTTACTTCCGTAGCTAGAAGAAAGGAATACTGATTAGAAACACCACGGTAAAGAAATAGCATTAACAACTTTAACTGATAAATGTTACCGTGTACTGGATTAAGTCTTTTTTCTTTACTTATTTCTTGCAATTGTTTCTTAGTAAGCATGTTTTACCTTCTCTGTTTTATAACAACTTCAAAAGAATCATTTAGGAAATTGTTAGGCTTCTTTAACAATACCAGTCATGTAATATTACACAGAACACTTTCCAGTGCAACAAAATTTATAGCTTTTAAGGAGTACAATTTGATTTAAAAATCACAGTAAAATCTCTGTTTTGGTTATCAACAATTAAAACATTTTAAAAACACACCTCTCTCTACTGTCAAATTAAATTCTTTTATTTACTTGTTTACTCTATGAGTATCTCTAAATTGTTGAAAAATACCCTATATTGTAGAGAAACAGAGAACATTGTTAATGAATTATGTAAAAGTAGAGAGTTTTTATGAAAAATAATTGAGGTAGAATTCTCTATTTGTTCTGGCTTAAAGTTCTCTGTTTTTGAAGGATTTTCTTGATTATGTGTTGAAGATGGTAAGTGGTTTGTTGTGGTGGATTGGTGGACCTTACCATACTTTTCGAACTTCTTCTCTGTTGCGTTATGTAAAATAGCTAAAAATGCCTAATTTAGACACTTTTTGAGTAGCTTTACTTAACATAAAAAGCCCTATGTGTTTGAGAATTTGAGAGAAATGAAATAAAAAGAATATAGACCTACTGCGAAAAGGTATGGAATTAATTGAAGCATGAGTTAGGTCAACAGCAGGATCAATTAAAACTCATGTTTGAGGTTTACCAGACCAGCAATTATGTAAAATCTCATGTTTTCTGAAAATTGCGATAGGTATGCGACATGATTTTAAAAACCTTAATTTCACGAATTTTATGCTCTACTATCATTCTATAGTATTTCCTAAAGTAAATGATAAAGGTATAATAAAGTATTTGAGTTATAATGGCATATAGTGTGGATTTAAGGGAAAAGGCAGTATTGATGATAGAAAAAGGGAAGACAAAGGTTGAGATAGCAGAGCTCATGGAGATAGGAATAGCAACGCTGTACCGCTGGTTAAAAAAGAAAGCTGCTGGTGAAAGCCTAATGAAAGCCTAAAGCCATCTAAAAACGGTAGCTTTATTCGAAAAATAGGCCCAAAAATACTCGAAGAATATGTTACAAAGAATCCAGATCATACTCTGGCAGAGATGAAACAAAATCTTGGATTTGGAATAAATTCAATTTGGTATAGACTAAAACAGGTAAAAATTACTTTAAAAAAAAGTCACACTATATCAAGAGCGCAATCAAGAAGATAGGCAGCAATTTATTGATAAAATCTCAAAAATAGACCATTCCAGCATCTTATACCAATTCCCACTATGTAAAGAACAGATAGACAATAATGGGAAAGAAGTGATACTAGAGTAGATAAAATAGAGAGGTATAAATAGCATTAAGGTCAAAACTGTTAGACGAAAAAGTTGTAAATTTGGCGAAAGAAATGTTAAAAAAGGTCAGAAATAACGCATATGTTTCAAAAAAGTTACAAGCGGTGATAGCAGGAAAAGAAAGTAGTATAAACGCTAATTCTGGATTAAAAAGAGAATAGAAAAGTCAGGAGAGTAGGGTAAACTCAACAAATAGAAAAAAATAGATGAGGTTACCCATGGAAGATATAACAAAACTGTTTTGTCTGGTCGATGATTTTTGCAGAGATATAGAGAAAAATTTTGCAGATAAACTACTGCCAAACGGTAAAAACCCACAAGAGTGCCAGAAATTACACATTCGGAAATTATCACAATAATCCTCCTGTATCAGCAATCTCCCTGTGAAAATTTTAAGGCTTTCTACCTGCATTACCTAACATTGCTCTACAAATCAGAGTTTTCGAAGTTGCCTTCATACACTAGGTTTGTTGCTCTAAAGCCCAGGGTTTTGTGGCATTTAGCCATGCTATTACAGTGCCTTTGCGGATGGTCAGAACTTACTGGAATCTCATACATAGATACAACTCCTATTGCAGTTTGCCATGCAAAAAGAATATCAAGAAATAAGGTTTTTGCTGGAATTGCAAAATTAAGCAAGAGTACATATGGCTGGTTTTTCGGCTTTAAACTACATTTGATAATTAACGAGAAAGGTGAAATTCAAGCTTTTACGCTTACAAGAGGTAATGTTGACGATAGAGAGCCTGTAGCAAACCTAACTAAGAAATTAACCGGTCTTTTGTTTGGTGATAAAGGCTATATTAAAAAAGAGCTTTTCCAAGAGTTGTTTAACCGCGGTTTGAAACTTGTTATACCAATTCTCATTATTAATGAACCAAATAAGAAGCATAGCAGAGTTGTTTAACCGTGGAAGGGGAAAGAGAGGTAATAAATTTACACAAAGCGCATTCAAGCAGAACAATTGTATCGTAGATTTTATTGCGTAAAATGTTCTGTTTTATATATAACCAAAACCTCTCAACAGGATTGAGTTCAGGTGAGTATGGTGGTAGGTATATAATTTCGATATTTTTAGGTGCCTTTAAATTTTTTGACTTATGCCAACTAGCGCAATCCATCAAGAGAAAAGCCTTTCGTATTCCTAAATATTGCGACATCTGTTCAAGGAATATATTTATACAATCAGTGTTGACGTTTGGTGCAAATAAGCTAAAATTCTCTCCATTTCTGGGATTAACTGTACTATAGAGATAAAAATTTTCCCTACCTAATTTTACCTTAACCTGTGTCCTACTGCCTTTTTTAAACCACCCATGTCCAACTTTCGAATGTGTACCAAACCGTGATTCATCGAAGAAAAATAGCTCTTTTTCAGAATGCATGACAATAGTTTCATTGAGGTTTTTTTTTAAACTCCTCTTGCTTGTTTTTATCTTGTCCACTATGAACTGGTCTTGGTGTGATATATGAGAATTTCATTCTTTGCATATTACGATGTATTGCGGATTTTCTGATATTCAAACCAAATCTTTCTTGGATTCTTATTCTCATTTCTCTAATAGTAATATTGGGGTTTTCCTCTATCCACAACTCAATTCGTTCAAGTTGACTTTGGTTCAATATAGTTTTTCTACGGCGTTGAGGTGGAGCAAATAATTTTTCTTCTCTTCCAAATTTTATGTGCTTTATCCATGTAGTAATTGCCTTTCTCGAAATGCAACATATTTTTGCTACAGCTGTTATACTGTGCTTTTTTGCTGCAATTACAGCATTTAGTTTTTTTGCAACATACGCATTATTTCTTACTCTCTTCAGCATCTCTTTTGCTGATTTCACCACTTTTTCATCCAATAATTTTGATCTTAATGCCATCTAAACCTCGCTATTTTACTTACTTCAGTATGGCTTTTTTCCATTATTTTCTATTCGTTGCTTGTATAGCGGGAATTGGTATGAGTCCATAAGTAACTCCATTTCCTTCAATCAACCCTACGTTTACTGGGTTAAAACCTATCGCTTCTTTAACTTTCAGTGTAGTTGTATTAACTCTAAATAATCTACTTAATATAGACATAATTATATTTAAAATTTTAATAAAACGCTATTATGATTATTTCTATATGTAACGTCAATAAAATTTTAACTAAAATTAAGAAATTAATACCTTTATAATCTGCAAAGCGAAATATGGAAAATGAGTAGCAGTAAAGAATTCACAAATTGAGTGCACGAGCAATACCACTCTACAGATATAATATTGTAGAGCTCAAAAAACCAACAATTGCAATTGTTAACTCTTCAAGTATAATTTGTTGAGATTTACACGAACTTTATTAGATGAAAGAGAAAGAAGAACAGTTTAGTTTTACATCAGACAATCTCAGAAAAGCGAAAAAGTCTATAGAGATGTATCCTAAAGGTAGAGAAGGTAGTGCCGTCATGCCTTTACTATACCTGGTTCAAGAACAATGCGGATGGGTTCCTGAATCTGCCATGCGCTGCGTTGCTGACATGCTTCATATTCCACATATTCGTGTATATGAAGTGGCAAATTTTTACACCATGTATAATTTAAAACCAGTAGGTAAATATCTCATACAAATTTGTAGAACAACTCCTTGCTGGTTGTGCAATAGCGAAGAAGTGTTAAATACCTTTAAAAAGAAACTAGGAATCAATATCGGTGAAACTACTAAAGATAATCTATTTACTTTAAAGGAAGTTGAATGTCTTGGTGCATGCGTTAATGCCCCTGTGGTGCAGATCAATAATGACTTTTATGAAAAACTCACTCCTGAAAAAGTGGAAAATATCATAGCAGAGCTTTCAAGCAAATAGATGGAAAAGTTTTCGTTTAGAATAACCAAGCAATCAGGTTCTGCAAGAGTTGGCACAATTAAAACTCCAAATGGAAACATAGAAACACCAGCATTTATATTTTGTGCAACCAAAGCTGCCATTAAAGCTGCAGATATCGAAAGAATCAGAGAAGCAGGTACTCAGATAATACTTTCCAACACTTATCACCTAATGCTTCAACCTGGAGAGGATACTGTGGCAAAACTTGGTGGCTTGCACAAGATGATGGGATGGAGTGGACCAATGCTCACTGATTCTGGTGGATACCAGATATTTAGTTTAGGGCACGGGTCAGTTTCGGAAGAAATAAAGGGAATAAGACAGAAGCAAAAAACTCTGATCAAAATTAACGAAGATGGGGCAATTTTTCGTTCTTACATAAATGGTAAAACTTATTGTCTCACTCCTGAAAAGTCTATACAAATTCAACAAAAATTAGGTGCAGATTTAATCCTAGTTTTAGATGAATGTACTCCATTCCATGTCAGTAAAGAATACACAAGAAAATCAATGCTCATGAGCCATAGATGGGCTGAACGTTCTTTAAATGAGTTTGAAAAAAATAATGATGGCAAACAGGCGCTGTATGGAATTAGCCAAGGCGGAGTGTATCAAGATTTACGTGCAGAAAGTTGTGACTTTATCAACAATTTGCCATTTTTTGGTCAAGCAATAGGTGGATCGCTTGGTCAGAGTAAAGAGCAGATGTATAACGTAGTTTCCTTTACTATGGAACGTTTAAAAAAAGAGAGGCCTACTCATTTGCTTGGTATCGGTGGAATTGTGGACATTTTTCGTGGAGTAGAGCTTGGTGTTGACACATTTGATTGTGTGCATCCAACTCGCCTCGCAAGACATGGTGGCGCACTTGTTAAAGTAAAAAACAGAGATTCTATTTCTTCAAAGCGTAAAGAGCATATTAATTTGCGAAATCAACGATTCGAACTAGATGATAACCCGATTGAAAATGACTGTTTGTGCTTTACTTGCAGAAAACATTCAAGAGCCTATATACACCATTTACTAAAAGCGAAGGAATTGCTGGCTTACACACTCGTTACCATTCACAATGTTTTCTTCATGAATAAGTTGATGGAATCAATAAGACAAGCAATATTGAATGATAGGCTAGATCAGGAAAAAAATAATTGGATTAGTGAAATACCGCTGCATTGTGAATTATATACCTAGTTCATATTTTGCACATGTGCGTTGCATTTTTTAATCTTCTTTAAAAACTTGACAGTACCGTATATATACGGACATACTAGAAGTATAATTTTGTGAGGCATTTATGGTTAAAAATAAAGAAAAACATCAAATAGCGTTTTGCGTTTCAGCCTTTACACTCTTAGCTGGTTTATCACTGATCGCAATTGGAATTGCAGTGGGTACTGTACCTGCTATAGCTTCTTGTTTAGTGACAGGAGGAATTTTAATTGCCTTGTCTATTGTGCAATCAGTAGAAAGCTATTTATTTTTACAAAACAGCGAAAAAACTTTCAATAAAATGATTAGTGGTATACACGATGGACCAGAAAGCAAACTTTTTATAGAAAGGATTTTGCAACCATTCATTGAACTTTTTAGTGAGCATAAGCAACATAACTAAAGTACACTAAGTATAGAAACCACTTTATCGTAACTTGGCAGTGAATTAATTTCTCCAATCGCAGCTAAAGTAATTTTTTCATGCTGAGATAGCAATTCTTCTGCTGCTTTTTTTATATCGCAAATAGTAACAGCACTAATTTTTTCTATTAATTCGTTTTTACTGATGTATTTATTATAGTTGCCGTAATAGTGGCCTAATGTTTCAGCGCGTGAGCTAACACTTTCTCGTGACATTAAAATTTGAGATTTTACTCGTTCTTTTACTCTATTTACTTCTTCTTCCTTTAAATCATCTGTAGACAATTTCTTCAACTCTGTCGTTATAGCTTTCAAAAGCTTATCTAGATTACTGCTATCTGTACCAGCAAAAATCGAAAGCATTCCTGTATCAGCATAGCTAGAGTTGAATGAGTAAATGGAATAAGCAAGCCCCTGCTTTTCTCTTACTTCCTGAAACAGGCGTGATGACATGCCACTTCCCAGTATGGCATCAAGAACTTTGAATGTGTGATATCTATTATCATCACGAGAAACACTAGGTAGACCAATTAATAAATGTACTTGATCTAATTTACGATGTTCTAAATACTCACCACCGGTATAACTTGCATTCTCGCTTTTTTTCAGCTCTTTTGAATGAATCTTTGAGAGAAAGTCTTTGATTAATTGAACAACCTCCTCATGTTCAACATCTCCTGCAACAGCAAATATAATGTTCTCGCCAAAGTAATGCTCATTTATGTAGTTATCTAGATTAGCTCGAGTAAAAGATTTGACAGTATCTTGCGTACCCAAGATTGACCTACCAAATGGTTGATCTTTATAAGCTGCTTCAAAATACTTATCAAAAATGATATCGTTCGGTGAATCATTAGTTTGAAAAATCTCTTGTATCACAACACCCTTTTCGCGTTCCAATTCATCCTCTGGAAATGTAGAATTTATTAATATATCTATTAATATATCAATGCCAGTTTTTATATCTTTTTTAAGAACCTTTGCATAATAACTGGTGCTTTCTCTACCGGTGCAGGCATTGAAGGCTCCACCTATGTCGTCAAAAGCTTTTGCAATTTCAAAAGCAGTTCTTGTCTTTGTTCCTTTGAAAGCCATGTGCTCTAGGAAATGAGATATTCCATTTTGACTTGCACTTTCAGCTCTACTGCCAACACCAACTCGTATATTTAAAGCTACGGAATCAACTTCATGCACTCTCTCAGTTATTATGCGCAGACCATTATCTAGTTTTGTTACTTGTGGTATATTCATCTTATATATTCTTCTTTAAATTCTCTTCTACAAAATTCCAATTGATCAAATGATCAAGAAAAACTTTTATGTAGTCAATTCTGCGATTTTGGCAATCCAAATAGTATGCATGCTCCCATACATCCATAGTAAGTAGTGGCACTTGGCCATAAATTAGCGGTAGATCCGCATTTGGAGTTTTAGTGATTTTGAGTTTTCCTTTTTCAAGCACTAACCACACCCATCCACTACCAAATTGGCTTACTCCATAATGTGAAAATTCTTCACAAAATTTGTCAAAGCCACCGATATCATCTTGAATTTTTTTTGCTAGAAGACCATCATCTTTAGGTTTACCACCACCATTTTTTTTCATTGAATTCCAATAAAAAGTGTGATTCCAAACTTGTGCTACATTGTTAAAAATAGGAACTGTATTATTATTTCCATGAACTTTCGCTACTAATTCCTCAATTTCCATATGTTGATAATCTGTGTTTCCAACCAGTTCGTTGAGTTTATTTAAATATCCCTTATGGTGCTTATCATAATGAAAATTCAATGTATTTGCAGATATGTAAGGTTCTAAAGCTGCTTTATCATATGGCAGCTCAGGTAAAGTAAAACTCATGTTGACCTCTTTATTTTCGATGGTATGGTAATATGTGCTTTTGCGCAACAGATAATTTAGTGATGTTTGTTGCAGTTATTCTAAAATAATCTATACCGACAAGGTAACTATTTTTTTATTTTTAGAGGGTTAATATTCCAAGTTCATATAGTAATTTTAAGAAATATGTTAAATTCGGAGATGTTCCTACCAAAAGTGTTGGATGTAACAAAATTCCACAAAATAGTTTCTATAAATTCGTTTACCTTATCAACAGTGTTGTTTGGCCAGTGAAAAATGTAGCTCTTGGTAGTTACCAAAATCCTTCTATGATTCAGACTACTACTTTTGCGTTAGCTAGTGTAGTTCTGCAACCTTTATATCTAGCATTGGCGTATTTGCCATACTGGCCGGCAAAAGGATTAGCGAAAGTAGTAGATAGTTTTGATCTTAAGCGTAACACAAAATCGTTCATAGATTATTCATCCATGTTGTCACGTGAGACATGGGACCATAGTAGTGCATTATCTAAATTTGTTAACACAGTTTTGAGTGATGTTGTTAGTGCTGTTATTTGGGCTGCTACGCTCGTTGTTACGCCACTCATTTGGACTAATGATAAAGTAGCAAGTAAGTTTAGTGATGCAAACGCCGAAGGTGTTGGTAGTCCTTCTTTGTCAAAATAGATAGCCTACCAAGTGCATGTGAAACCATTGTATCTGTGTGGCAAAATAAAGTAGACGAGATAAAGACACCTATAGAAGCAAGAGGATGTCATGCAAGTAGCTGACACTGGCATCCCGATAGAATGTTGGGGAGTGTTAAATAAACTGTGTCAAACCGAGAAGTAAAGTAATAAATTGATAAAATGGAGGTTTGATACAGTTTATTTAACACTCCCTTTCGAGCAAGTTCTTTCAATCGAAACACTATAGTATTTCCTAAAGTAAATGATAAAGGTATAATAAAGTATTTGAGTTATAATGGCATATAGTGTGGATTTAAGGGAAAAGGCAGTATTGATGATAGAAAAAGGGAAGACAAAGGTTGAGATAGCAGAGCTCATGGAGATAGGAATAGCAACGCTGTACCGCTGGTTAAAAAAGAAAGCTGCTGGTGAAAGCCTAAAGCCATCTAAAAACGGTAGCTTTATTCGAAAAATAGACCCAAAAATACTCGAAGAATATGTTACAAAGAATCCAGATCATACTCTGGCAGAGATGAAACAAAATCTTGGATTTGGAATAAATTCAATTTGGTATAGACTAAAACAGGTAAAAATTACTTTAAAAAAAAGTCACACTATATCAAGAGCGCAATCAAGAAGATAGGCAGCAATTTATTGATAAAATCTCAAAAATAGACCATTCCAGCATCTTATACCAATTCCCACTATGTAAAGAACAGATAGACAATAATGGGAAAGAAGTGATACTAGAGTAGATAAAATAGAGAGGTATAAATGGCATTAAGGTCAAAACTGTTAGACGAAAAAGTTGTAAATTTGGCGAAAGAAATGTTAAAAAAGGTCAGAAATAACGCATATGTTTCAAAAAAGTTACAAGCGGTGATAGCAGGAAAAGAAAGTAGTATAAGCGCTGTGGCAAGAATATGTAAAATTTCAAGGACTGCTTTGACTGAATGGATAAAGCATCTAAAATTTGGTAGAGTAGAAAAATTATTTTCCCCTTCTCAGCGGCGAAGAAAAAGCAAATTAAACAAAAATCAACGTGAGCAAATTGAAATATGGGTAGAAAGAAATCCAAATATTACTATTAAGGAAGTGCAAATAAAAATCTCAGAGGAATTTGGCCTAAACATTAGCAAATCAACAGTGCATCGTGAGATACAAAGGATGAAGTTTTCTTATATAACACCGAGGCCAATTCACCATAAACAAGATAAAAACAAGCAAGAAGAGTTTAAAAAATACTTCAATAAAATAGTCAATTCCCACCCTGAAAAGGAGGTATTTTTTTGATGAATCACGATTTGGAACTCATTCAAAAATCGGACACGGATGGTTTAAAAAAGGGGTCAGAACGCAGGTTAAATGAAAATTGGTAGACAAAATTTCTATATCTACAGTGCGGTAAATCCAAGAAGTGGTAAGAAAATTAGCCTACTTGCTCCATATGTAAACACTGATTGTATAAATATATTTCTGGAGCAGATGTCGAAAGATTTAGGCACGAAAAAAGCCTTTCTTGTAATGGATTGTGCAGGCTGGCATAGATCAAAAAGTTTGAAAATTCAGAAAAACATTACCATTATATACTTGCCTCCTTATTCACCAGAACTGAATCCTGTTGAGAGGTTGTGGCAATATATCAAACACAATACTTTACGCAACAGAGTCTACGATACCATAGGCTTACTTGAAGATGTTCTGTGTAATTTTATTGTCAGTATTTCCAGTGCTACTATTAAACGAGTTTGTAATGTTTCTTATTTGTTCGATTAGTAATGGAATTTGGTATAATATCTAAAATGGGTAACGATTTAAAACTAGAAGCTAGAAAAGCAGCTCAAGATGAAGTAAAAAAATAGAAGGAAAAATGCTAACTTTAGCTGAAGAGAAAGCTAACAAAATAGCTACCGAAAAAGCTAATCAAATAGAAAAAAAAAATATCGACTTCAATTGATAAGACAGTAAAGTCAGTAGAAGCAAACGCTGAAAAAGCAGCAAAAAATGCAGCTGAAAAAGCAGTGAAAAAAGTAGGACCAGAAGTTGCAGATTTGCTAAAGCCAGAAATAAAAACTCAGGTAGAAGAAGCAGTAAAAAAATACACTGAAGAAAAAATTGAAAGTCTTATCAAACCTGAAATCACAAGCAAAATAGGTGATTTCCTCACTGAACAAAGTGAAAAATCAAGCAAATTTCTAGAATATGAAATGAATAAGTTAATCGAAAATGCACATAGGGATTTGGATGCAAGAATAGACAAGATTGAATGCGAACTTATAGAAGCAAAATCTGAGGTTTTAAAGACTGCTGCAAATAGTTTGAATGAGAGTGCAGACTTATTGTTTTCTGCTGAACGAGATGAAACATGTGAAAACCAAGATTTAGTGTATTTTTAATCATGAAAGGGGTTTTATGGGCAAAATTTAAAAAACCCATAAAACCCTTAGCTAAACCAAGAGAAAATATACTATAGTATTTTCTAAAATGAATGATAAATTTCCATTATGGTATTACCAACCAAAAGTTGTAAGTCTATACATTTATACATTAGAGGTCTGAGGCGGCTTTTGATGGTATGCCAACAGTGTTCTATGGGATTCAAATCTCACTTTTACCCACAACTTTGAGAGGTCATTATGCGAAGCATAACCATGCTTTCCCTGAGGTTTTCATAACCACGCCATAGAGTCATAGTTCCTGGTAAATTATCACTTTTTCTATTCATAAATCCACCTAATTTTCCTAACCAAATAATAGCTTGTTTTATGTTTGGAGGTTCTTCTGGCAATTTGGCTACTTTATGCTCACGTATGTAAAGGGTTTTCCACTCTTCATTACTTAAAACCTTAGTACAAACCTCCATAGGATTCGATAAAGCGATTTTTGTTAAATATAAAATATTAAATGCAATAATGCTCTTTATAGCGATTAATTTCTCTAATCTTTCTTTTGTAGCTAAACGAGAGCTTTCTACCTTACATCCTGATTTTAAAATCCTAAAATACTCCTCGATTTTCCATCTTAGCTTATACCAATTTATCCTTTCTATAGCATCTAAAGTGCTATTAACTGGTATATTAGTCAGCAAAGTCCAATCAATAGCTTCTACTCTTTCAGGAGGATTTGTTTCTTTGGCACTTACTACATATATAGCGATTTTATCACTTATTTTATGCTCTGTATCTTTCGATCCATAAATGTAAGGAGATCTGATAGGTATATAGCCTTTCATATACCTGACTTCAATGTTAGCTTTTCTTGAGATCTGGTATTTATTTTCAGCAACATTCAAGACAATTTCCTTTTTTACAGGCAGTTGAGTTATACGTGTTTGCAAATCCGTTTTTCCCCCTTCAATACAGATGAATTTCCTATTAGTTCGGTTGCGGATTACATAAAAACTGTCCAATGATTCAACAGTCCATAAAAACTTAAAAATATCTGCTTCCCTATCACCAATAGTAACAAGCTGTACACCTTCTGCGAGGTTATTTAGGGTTTCTTTTAGTGCCGCTATCCACTTATAGCTTTCTTTCTCCTTTATAGCAGTACGGTATTTCCTGTTTGCTTTTTCTTGGGCTGTTTCTTCCCTGATAGAACGTGCCCAACACTGTTGAGAAGATAGCCCTAAAGGTAATCCGTCTTTGTTAACCATTAAGTTACTGTGCAATAACAAACCCTTTTTATATTTTGTATAGGCTTTAGAAATACTACCTAGACCCTTAGTCTTTATATGAGAGTCAAAATCCAAATAACTTGTATCTTGAACTGAAAATACCAGCTCATTTCCTTTTATCCTTTCCATAGTTTCTTTATAATGGGAAGAATAAATTTCCTTAGCTTCAAGCTTCTCATTGCTAAATAATCTGTATGCACCTTTAGCTTCTTTCCATCCTACACAGCTTTGACTAATTGACCCAGACGCCTTATTCTCTATTAAATAGCTTGTTTTAATAAGTCTTGTATTAAGCCTTACATCTCCCAGATTAACATGTCTCAACTCTTTTTCTAGCCATTTATCTCCTAAGCCATCAGCACATTGTACATTTCTATTTACTTCACACATTTTTACCTCATCTTAAGTATATTTTTCTCTATCTTACTTGCTTTTTATACTTGTGGGTAAAAGTGAGATTTGAATCCCATAGAACACTGTTGGCATACCATCAAAAGCCGCCTCAGACCTCTGATGTATAAATGTACAGACTTACAACTTTTGGTTGGTAATACCATAATGGTAATTTATCATTCATTTTAGAAAATACTATAGCTTTGTCGAAACAACTACTTTCTTTTAGCACCTTTCGTTTGGGAAATAGATTTCTAATAGGAACTGATAATGCATCTGCTAATATTTTTAACTTCCCAATTGGAATGCCACATGCTCCTTGCTCATATCTTAGCAGCGTATGATAGTTTATGTTTACTTTGCCTGCTAAATCTTTCAGAGTATATTTTCTCTTTAACCTCCAGCTTCTTACTTTGTGTTCTATCTGATACCTTATCGAGATATTTGTCATAAATATTATACGGGTTAACATTACGTTTAATTGTTGAATATTTCTTCAGAATTGCGTATAATTATTAATGCTTTTTATCTTACTTTCTCATGGCTCTTTCTAAGTTTCTCGATCCAAAAAATGATGTTGCGTTTCGGCGTATCTTTGGTACTGAAAAGAATAAAGATATCCTCATTCACTTTCTAAATGATATTTTGAGCTTTACTGGCAAAAATGCAATACAGGATATAGAGTTTTTAAGTACTATTCAAGATCCTGATATTGCATCTAAAAAGCAAAGTATTGTTGATGTGCTATGTAGAGATTCTACAGGAGTGCAATGGATAATTGAGATGCAGGTCGCTAAAACCAAAGGCTTTGAAAAACGTGCCCAATACTACGCAGCTAAAGCTTACTCAAGACAAGCGGATAAAGGTGATCAATACCATGACCTTAAGGAAATTATCTTTATTGCTATAGCAGATTGTATACTATTTCCGGATAAGGCTGAGTATAAATCAAAACACACCATTCGGGATGAAGATACTAATGAACATGATCTAAAAGATTTTTATTTTGTATTTATTGAGCTGCCTAAATTTCCAAAAACCAAAGAAGATCAGCTTTCAAGTATAGTTGAAAAATGGGTCTACTTTTTTAGATATGCAGATGAAACTAGTGAAGAAGAGTTAGAAAGAATAATAGGAAGTGATCTAATAATTAAAAGAGCATATGAAGAACTCAATAGGTTCAACTGGTCAGAAAAAGAATTTATTGCCTATGAACAAGAGATCAAGCGTATTCGTGATGAACAGGCTGTCCTTGCTCAAAAACTTGATGATGCTAAACATGAAGGTAGACAAGAAGGTATTCAAATCGGCGAGGAAAGAGGTAGAGAAGAGGGTGAAATGAAAGCTAAAGTAGCAGTGGCCAAAAAATCACTTAAGGCTGGTATGTCTATAGATGTTATAGCTGAAATAACCGGACTTTCTATAGATGAAATCAAAAAACTTCAAAAGTAATATTTTTAGTTTCTATCTTATTTTATTCCATAATATAAAGCACTTGAGTAGTCTACGAAAAGTTAAACCATTTTGCTGCTTAACCTATAGCTCTTCTTCTATTTACAGGTTCTATAGCAATATTGCTGAGTGAAGACAAAGGTGTAGTAGATCTTTTCTCTAAACTCAGAGAATTCTCTTTAACCATGTCATTAAGCATTTTTTCTATGTTTCTTTCCAAATCGCTAAAAAACTTTTCACTTGGATTGTTACAAATATTCTTAGCAGATTCATGCAATATTCTGGGCACTTTAGAGTACTGACCGCTAATCACACTACCTTCTATAGACCTAAATAACTTATTAAACCAATAAAAGTCCATCTTTGATATTGCACATTCGGAGCTTTTAGCTAATATCTTTTCGAAGCTGTCTGTAATACTTAAGGCATAATCTCTTGCTTGCGATGGAGAAATAGACTGCTCTGCTAACGCTAATTCTGGATTAAAAAGAGAATAGAAAAGTCAGGAGAGTAGGGTAAACTCAACAAATAGAAAAAAATAGATGAGGTTACCCATGGAAGATATAACAAAACTGTTTTGTCTGGTCGATGATTTTTGCAGAGATATAGAGAAAAATTTTGCAGATAAACTACTGCCAAACGGTAAAAACCCACAAGAGTGCCAGAAATTACACATTCGGAAATTATCACAATAATCCTCCTGTATCAGCAATCTCCCTGTGAAAATTTTAAGGCTTTCTACCTGCATTACCTAACATTGCTCTACAAATCAGAGTTTTCGAAGTTGCCTTCATACACTAGGTTTGTTGCTCTAAAGCCCAGGGTTTTGTGGCATTTAGCCATGCTATTACAGTGCCTTTGCGGATGGTCAGAACTTACTGGAATCTCATACATAGATACAACTCCTATTGCAGTTTGCCATGCAAAAAGAATATCAAGAAATAAGGTTTTTGCTGGAATTGCAAAATTAAGCAAGAGTACATATGGCTGGTTTTTCGGCTTTAAACTACATTTGATAATTAACGAGAAAGGTGAAATTCAAGCTTTTACGCTTACAAGAGGTAATGTTGACGATAGAGAGCCTGTAGCAAACCTAACTAAGAAATTAACCGGTCTTTTGTTTGGTGATAAAGGCTATATTAAAAAAGAGCTTTTCCAAGAGTTGTTTAACCGCGGTTTGAAACTTGTTATACCAATTCTCATTATTAATGAACCAAATAAGAAGCATAGCAGAGTTGTTTAACCGTGGAAGGGGAAAGAGAGGTAATAAATTTACACAAAGCGCATTCAAGCAGAACAATTGTATTGTAGATTTTATTGCGTAAAATGTTCTGTTTTATATATAACCAAAACCTCTCAACAGGATTGAGTTCAGGTGAGTATGGTGGTAGGTATATAATTTCGATATTTTTAGGTGCCTTTAAATTTTTTGACTTATGCCAACTAGCGCAATCCATCAAGAGAAAAGCCTTTCGTATTCCTAAATATTGCGACATCTGTTCAAGGAATATATTTATACAATCAGTGTTGACGTTTGGTGCAAATAAGCTAAAATTCTCTCCATTTCTGGGATTAACTGTACTATAGAGATAAAAATTTTCCCTACCTAATTTTACCTTAACCTGTGTCCTACTGCCTTTTTTAAACCACCCATGTCCAACTTTTGAATGTGTACCAAACCGTGATTCATCGAAGAAAAATAGCTCTTTTTCAGAATGCATGACAATAGTTTCATTGAGGTTTTTTTTAAACTCCTCTTGCTTGTTTTTATCTTGTCCACTATGAACTGGTCTTGGTGTGATATATGAGAATTTCATTCTTTGCATATTACGATGTATTGCGGATTTTCTGATATTCAAACCAAATCTTTCTTGGATTCTTATTCTCATTTCTCTAATAGTAATACCAATTCCCACTATGTAAAGAACAGATAGACAATAATGGGAAAGAAGTGATACTAGAGTAGATAAAATAGAGAGGTATAAATGGCATTAAGGTCAAAACTGTTAGACGAAAAAGTTGTAAATTTGGCGAAAGAAATGTTAAAAAAGGTCAGAAATAACGCATATGTTTCAAAAAAGTTACAAGCGGTGATAGCAGGAAAAGAAAGTAGTATAAGCGCTGTGGCAAGAATATGTAAAATTTCAAGGACTGCTTTGACTGAATGGATAAAGCATCTAAAATTTGGTAGAGTAGAAAAATTATTTTCCCCTTCTCAGCGGCGAAGAAAAAGCAAATTAAACAAAAATCAACGTGAGCAAATTGAAATATGGGTAGAAAGAAATCCAAATATTACTATTAAGGAAGTGCAAATAAAAATCTCAGAGGAATTTGGCCTAAACATTAGCAAATCAACAGTGCATCGTGAGATACAAAGGATGAAGTTTTCTTATATAACACCGAGGCCAATTCACCATAAACAAGATAAAAACAAGCAAGAAGAGTTTAAAAAATACTTCAATAAAATAGTCAATTCCCACCCTGAAAAGGAGGTATTTTTTTGATGAATCACGATTTGGAACTCATTCAAAAATCGGACACGGATGGTTTAAAAAAGGGGTCAGAACGCAGGTTAAAATGAAAATTGGTAGACAAAATTTCTATATCTACAGTGCGGTAAATCCAAGAAGTGGTAAGAAAATTAGCCTACTTGCTCCATATGTAAACACTGATTGTATGAATATATTTCTGGAGCAGATGTCGAAAGATTTAGGCACGAAAAAAGCCTTTCTTGTAATGGATTGTGCAGGCTGGCATAGATCAAAAAGTTTGAAAATTCAGAAAAACATTACCATTATATACTTGCCTCCTTATTCACCAGAACTGAATCCTGTTGAGAGGTTGTGGCAATATATCAAACACAATACTTTACGCAACAGAGTCTACGATACCATAGGCTTACTTGAAGATGTTCTGTGTAGTTTTATTGTCAGTATTTCCAGTGCTACTATTAAACGAGTTTGTAATGTTTCTTATTTGTTCGATTAGTAATGGAATTTGGTATAATATTGGGGTTTTCCTCTATCCACAACTCAATTCGTTCAAGTTGACTTTGGTTCAATATAGTTTTTCTACGGCGTTGAGGTGGAGCAAATAATTTTTCTTCTCTTCCAAATTTTATGTGCTTTATCCATGTAGTAATTGCCTTTCTCGAAATGCAACATATTTTTGCTACAGCTGTTATACTGTGCTTTTTTGCTGCAATTACAGCATTTAGTTTTTTTGCAACATACGCATTATTTCTTACTCTCTTCAGCATCTCTTTTGCTGATTTCACCACTTTTTCATCCAATAATTTTGATCTTAATGCCATCTAAACCTCGCTATTTTACTTACTTCAGTATGGCTTTTTTCCATTATTTTCTATTCGTTGCTTGTATAGCGGGAATTGGTATAAGTATAAAAGTTATGTAAAAATACAACGTTTTTAGTGAGATTACGGAAAGCCAGCGTCACACGCTGGAATGACATCTTTCTTGGTGGACTCAAACCATAATGTTTGTACGGTTGTGGACTTATAACTAAAGCAATCTAGAAAATTAATGACATTTTATTCCCCGGAGAACGCTCTATTTTGTTTTCCAACTCTAGTTCTAAAAGAGCCATTAGAGCTATGTTGGCAGAAAGTCCGCTTGCTAATATAAGTTCATCTATATCAACAGGTACAGAGTTAATATGATCAACTATAACATATTTTGCCTGTTGCAATTTTTCTTGTTTTTGGTTAACAGCATAGTGCTCAACATTAAATAGTTTTTTTTTGCTGCGGAGGTAAACTAAACCTAATACTCTCTATTATGTCATCAGCGGATTCGATAAGCTTAGCACCGTTTTTAATTAAATAATTACTACCACTACAGCGTGAATCTAGAGGGAAACCAGAAACTGCAAATACCTCTCTCCCTTGATTTAAAGCAAAATCTGCTGTTATTAGAGAGCCAGAACGTTTCGATGCTTCAATCACTACAACACCCAGCGATAGACCAGATATAATTCGATTCCTTTGAGGAAAATACTGAGGTTTTGGTTTAGTAGCAAATGGAAGCTTAGTCATTACTAATCCGCCATTTTCAGTATTTTTTTTGTATAGATCAAAATTTTCTCTTGGGTATACTACGTCAATTCCGCTTGCTGTAACAGCAATAGTGGGGTAATTTTTGTATATTACACTGTTTGCTGCAGTATCAATCCCTCTTGCAAGCCCAGAAATTATGATGAAACCAGCTTGGCTTAAATCGAGTGCCAACTTATTGGCAAAATTTCTTCCATTCATTGAAGAATTACGTCCACCGATTATTGCAATTATCTCACGACTTAATAATGATACATCACCAAGTGTAGTTATTACAGGAGGAAAACCAGAGATATTCCTTAAAATGTCAGGGTAATCTGGATCACATGCTGGTGTTATTTTAGCTCCAATTTTTTCTGCATTCTTAATTTCTTCTCGTGCATTTTGAATTCCATAATCCTTGTTAGTCAACTTATTAAGATATTTAAGCACTTCATATAGCGACCCACATGCTCTAAGTATACTAAAGAACTTTACTGGTCCCACAGTTCTAGCCAAGCTTAGCCATATTTCTAATTCTTCGTTATTTAATTTATTTATCTTCATAAAAGGCTTGAATTTCTTATCAATTTAGTGTACCCAAGATAATGTAAATATACAGTGTTTTATGACGCATTTTGTTACAGATAAATGCATAAAATGTAAATATACAGACTGTGTGGAAGTATGTCCCGTTGACTGCTTTTATGAAGGTAAAAATATGCTCGTGATTAACCCAGATGGGTGTATTGATTGTGGAGTGTGTATACCTGAATGTCCAGTAGATGCAATTGTAACTGATGATTCCATAAAAGATATTCTAGAGTTAGATGAAGGCTTACTGAATAATGAACAAAAAATCTTTAAATCATTTTACAATATAAACGTAGAATATTCGCAAAAATGGCCAAACATTACAGCTAAAAAGCAACCCCTAGATACAGCAGAAGAGTATAAAGAAAAAAGGGATAAGACAGCTTATTTTGATGAAAATTTAGGGTCATAGAGTACAAAAATAGACTTACATTTTTTTGATTAAATAGACATTGAATTGTAAGCGTCTATTTCATCTGCCATAGACGATAATTGTGCACTCTCAAAACGGAGATTGTTTGCAATATCTATTAATTTCTCACTAATTTGTGAACGAGGTTCAGGCACTGGAAAGAAAACGTCACATCTAGCCTTGCATAGAGGTTTGTCTGTTTCATTGAACGCCTCTTCACAGTTTTTGTGGCAAATATGAGATAGGTTACGTGCCTGAAACGTTAATGAATTCGAGTTTTGTGTAGGTATAACCATAATATACTCCTAAATTAAAAAACTAACGCCACGGTAGCATTTATGTGTTAATAAAATTGTAATATTTATATCAGCATAATTACTTTCCAGATAAGTTTACTTTATTGAAAATTTCAGGAAAATATTGTACAATTACTCATGAACTTTGGTAAAACTCACGGCAAACGCTAATGTATCTTTCAGTAAAAAAACCTTACAGCATTTTGCTAAGCTAGTTGAGTTTACTAAGCAGCCCACTCAAGAATTAGCAGAAAGACTATTTAATAGATCATGAAATGGAACTATCTGTAGTTGCTGATCAATATGACATTGAAGGTGTAGAAACAGTTGATTACAAAGATGTAAAGTGGAAATCAAGCGGATTACAAAATTAAATTTTTAAAGAATATTACTGAAAAAGATCTTCCAGTTTTACTTGCAATCTGGTGTCTGATCATAAAGGAACCAGTTTGCATGAAACCATCTGCAAGTTTCAATATCTGTACAGCTGTGGAATTTTTCAAAGCGTTTTTTCTATTGAAGATAAAAGTATCTTTTATATATGATATATAGCAAAATATTAGGGTGCTTATGGTTCCAAATATAGCAATTTTAAGTGGTGGATTTTCTTGCGAAAGAGAAATATCGCTTATGAGCGGAAAAGCAGTAAAGAAGGCGCTTGATAGCCTTTCATATAATGCAATAGAAATAGATGTTGATAGCAACATTGCTCAAAAGCTTAAAAAAACTAATCCCGCTCTTGCTTTTATTGCTCTACATGGACCTTATGGTGAAGATGGCTGTATTCAAGGTTTACTGGAGATTTTAGGTATAAAATATACACACTCAGAAGTTATGGCTTCGGCTGTTGCTATGAATAAAGTGATGTCAAAGCATATATTCCATTCTCTTAATATCGACACTCCAAGAGGCTATGTAATTAGTCGAGAAGATGTGCTAAAAAATGATATTAAAGTTGATTATCCGTACGTCTTAAAACCGATTAACGAAGGCTCAAGCATTGGAGTACACATGATTTTCTCACATGAGGATTACTTAGAGCTGAAAAATAATAGTTCTACTATAATGGAAAAGATGATCATAGAAGAATACATACCGGGTATAGAGTTACATACTGCTGTATTACTGAATGAAGCAATTGGCACTATGGAAATACGACCGAAAAATAAATTCTATGATTATGAAGCAAAGTATACAGATGGATTTGCAGAACATATATTTCCTGCTGAAATTCCTAACAACATATATAGAATAACCTTGGAACACGCGTTAAAAGTTCATCAATTTTTAGGATGTAAAACTGTTTCCCGCTCAGACTTCCGTTATAATCCCCAAAATAACACTTTAAAAATGCTTGAGGTTAATACACATCCTGGCTTTACTGAATTGTCGTTAGTACCAGAAATTGCAAAATTGACAAGAGGAATTGATTTTAATGAATTAGTCAAAATTATTGTCGAAGACAGTTTACACCACAGGAATATTAGAGATCAAGCCGATGTTGAACAATGTTACTAGAAGCCAAAGAAGTTTTTTGCGCAAGTGCGCTCTTGTTATTATCACTGCACTTTTTCTCACATTAGTACTTTATAGTTCACTTGACAAAATAACAAATCGATTCAATTACTACTTTACTTGGTGTAACAATCGCTTATCGAACTTATTAATTAGCAATGGATTTTCAATCGACAAAGTAACCGTTACTGGAAACAAATTTACAAATGAACAGGACATTCTAAGTTTAGTAGATAGAACACAACCTATCATGTATGTATCACTCTCAAAACTAACAGATAATATACAATCTGTAAGCGAATGGATAAAACATGTAAGAATTTATAGGATTTTACCCAACACCTTACGCATTGATGTAAATGAACACAAACCTTTTGCTCTTTGGAAAGATGATAACAGAACTTCAGTAATTGACTCTGAAGGTAAAGTAATCGTAGATGATTACCAGATAGATAACCTTGTTATAATTAAAGGACAAAATTCGTTATCAAGCCTAAAATTCATTAAATATATACTAGAGAGGAAAACTCAATTAAGTGATCATATTTCTTCTTGTGTTTATGTAGGCAATAGAAGATGGAATATCATACTCGATGACAGTGCCACAGTAAAATTGCCTGAAGATAATCCTTATAGCTCATGGGATTATTTAAGCCACTTGCAAAATACAACCGACTTTACTTTTAGCAATTGGAGCATAATTGATATGCGTGTTGCTGATAAGATCCTTGTGAAGAAGTGATCTGCTCGGTGCTCCTTTTCATGTCATGCAAGTAGCCCTTTCTCTGTCATCCGAGTAGCTTAAAACTGAAATCCAGATTGCAAGTAATCAATTAGGTTGGGTGAGTATGGGGTTTGCATTATAGAAGGAAGCATTAACCATTACTAAACAAAAAGCCTTGATCTGGAGTAGAATGTTTTAAGACAGAAACATCACAAAGATCTCTCTTATACCAATTCCCGCTATACAAGCAACGAATAGAAAATAATGGAAAAAAGCCATACTGAAGTAAGTAAAATAGCGAGGTTTAGATGGCATTAAGATCAAAATTATTGGATGAAAAAGTGGTGAAATCAGCAAAAGAGATGCTGAAGAGAGTAAGAAATAATGCGTATGTTGCAAAAAAACTAAATGCTGTAATTGCAGCAAAAAAGCACAGTATAACAGCTGTAGCAAAAATATGTTGCATTTCGAGAAAGGCAATTACTACATGGATAAAGCACATAAAATTTGGAAGAGAAGAAAAATTATTTGCTCCACCTCAACGCCGTAGAAAAACTATATTGAACCAAAGTCAACTTGAACGAATTGAGTTGTGGATAGAGGAAAACCCCAATATTACTATTAGAGAAATGAGAATAAGAATCCAAGAAAGATTTGGTTTGAATATCAGCAAATCCGCAATACATCGTAATATGCAAAGAATGAAATTCTCATATATCACACCAAGACCAGTTCATAGTGGACAAGATAAAAACAAGCAAGAGGAGTTTAAAAAAAAACCTCAATGAAACTATTGTCATGCATTCTGAAAAAGAGCTATTTTTCTTCGATGAATCACGGTTTGGTACACATTCGAAAGTTGGACATGGGTGGTTTAAAAAAGGCAGTAGGACACAGGTTAAGGTAAAATTAGGTAGGGAAAATTTTTATCTCTATAGTACAGTTAATCCCAGAAATGGAGAGAATTTTAGCTTATTTGCACCAAACGTCAACACTGATTGTATAAATATATTCCTTGAACAGATGTCGCAATATTTAGGAATACGAAAGGCTTTTCTCTTGATGGATTGCGCTAGTTGGCATAAGTCAAAAAATTTAAAGGCACCTAAAAATATCGAAATTATATACCTACCACCATACTCACCTGAACTCAATCCTGTTGAGAGGTTTTGGTTATATATAAAACAGAACATTTTACGCAATAAAATCTACGATACAATTGTTCTGCTTGAATGCGCTTTGTGTAAATTTATTACCTCTCTTTCCCCTTCCACGGTTAAACAACTCTGCTATGCTTCTTATTTGGTTCATTAATAATGAGAATTGGTATAACAAGTTTCAAACCGCGGTTAAACAACTCTTGGAAAAGCTCTTTTTTAATATAGCCTTTATCACCAAACAAAAGACCGGTTAATTTCTTAGTTAGGTTTGCTACAGGCTCTCTATCGTCAACATTACCTCTTGTAAGCGTAAAAGCTTGAATTTCACCTTTCTCGTTAATTATCAAATGTAGTTTAAAGCCGAAAAACCAGCCATATGTACTCTTGCTTAATTTTGCAATTCCAGCAAAAACCTTATTTCTTGATATTCTTTTTGCATGGCAAACTGCAATAGGAGTTGTATCTATGTATGAGATTCCAGTAAGTTCTGACCATCCGCAAAGGCACTGTAATAGCATGGCTAAATGCCACAAAACCCTGGGCTTTAGAGCAACAAACCTAGTGTATGAAGGCAACTTCGAAAACTCTGATTTGTAGAGCAATGTTAGGTAATGCAGGTAGAAAGCCTTAAAATTTTCACAGGGAGATTGCTGATACAGGAGGATTATTGTGATAATTTCCGAATGTGTAATTTCTGGCACTCTTGTGGGTTTTTACCGTTTGGCAGTAGTTTATCTGCAAAATTTTTCTCTATATCTCTGCAAAAATCATCGACCAGACAAAACAGTTTTGTTATATCTTCCATGGGTAACCTCATCTATTTTTTTCTATTTGTTGAGTTTACCCTACTCTCCTGACTTTTCTATTCTCTTTTTAATCCAGAATTAGCGTTTTAGAAATACTACCTAGCCTCTTGGTTTTTATATGAGAGTCAAAATCCAAATAACTTGTATCTTGAACTGACAAAACAAACTGATTTCCTTTCATTCCCTCCATAGTTTCTTTGTAATGGGAAGAATAAATTTCCTTATCCTTAAGCTTTTCATTGCTAAATAATCTGTATGCACCCTTAGCTTCTTTCCATCCACTACAGCTTTGATTAATTGATCCAGACGCCTTACCCTCTATACAATAGCCTGTTTTAATAAGTCTCTTATTAAGTCTTGTATCTCCTAAATTAACGTGTTTTAACTCTCTTTCCAGACATTTATCCCCTAAGCCATCACTATATTGCACATTTGTACTTACTTCACTAATTTTAATCCCAAATTTATTTGGTATCCATTTTACTCACTTTTTTATTTGTGGGTAAAAGTGAGATTTGAATCTGATTGAGAAGTTCTGATCAAGCACGCCATAAGAAAGTCTCTACAAACCTTTTGGCCCAATATTAATTCGGCTATTGATTTTGTCTTTCAGAGTGCTCGAGCAGATCTGACTTCGGTTAGCTATAGCAGCTATAATGTGCTTGCAACAACTAATTCACTACGGCAACTGCACCGTGACAGTGTTTGTATTTTTTTCCAGAGTTACAAGGGCACTTGTCATTTCTTGAAACTTTTGGAAGTCTGCTATTTTTAGTAGAGCGTGACCTATTGCCTATTTCTTGATTGTCTAGCAACTTAAAGTGCGCTAGGCGGTGAATGGTAAGCTCCCTCCACTTTTCAAGCATCGACTCAAACATTAAGAAAGCTTCGCGTTTAAATTCATTCAGTGGGTCTTTTTGCCCCATGGCACGCAAATTTATGCTTTGTCTTAGGCTCTCTAAGACCGAAAGGTGCTCCCTCCATAAATGATCAAGTGTCATGATCATCACTTGTTTCACTATCGTATTCCACAAATTTGTAGTTTGTTGACTATTGAAATATTTTTCTTTCTCAGTAAAAAATTCTTGTATTTTGTCATTTATATAATCCAAGGCTTCTTGTTTATTCAAAAACTCTGCTAGATTAAGCGTTATCCCGTATCTTATGTGGAATTCTTTTGCAATATCTTCAACATAATCTTCGTAATAACCACTTTGTACTATACCTTCTATTATATCCTCATTTACTTCACTATATACTTCAACTAAATCATTGATTTCATTGTTTAAAATATGATTTCTCTGCTTAAAAACAACCTTACGTTGATTGTTAATTACATCATCAAACTTTAGCAAAGACTTCCGCACATCATAATTTCTAACTTCAACTTTCTTCTGTGCTTTCTCAAGTGCTTTATTAATCCATGGGTGATGAATAGCTTCATTGTTCTTTAGTCCCACTTTTTGTAAAAAATTCCTCATTCTATCAGAGCCAAATATTCTCATTAAATCATCTTCCAGTGATAGAAAGAACTTAGAAAGTCCAGGGTCACCCTGACGACCAGAACGGCCACGCAGTTGATCATCTATTCTCCTGCTTTCATGCCTTTCGGTTCCGATAACACATAAGCCACCAGCTTTTATAGCAATTTCCTTATCTTTTTTTACTCTTTCGACTATTTCTTGATATTTTTTTTCTCTTTCATCAGCATTTTTTATTTTCTCGAGCTCTATTTTTGCAATCATTTCAACATTTCCACCAAGCTGAATATCAGTTCCACGTCCTGCCATGTTTGTTGCTATAGTAATGCTGGCTGGTATTCCAGCTTGCGCTATTATGTACGCTTCTTGTTCATGATAACGAGCATTTAGTACTGAATGCTTAAGAGAATAGCTTTGCAAAAGCGCAGAAAGTTTTTCAGAGTTTTCAATACTTACCGTACCAACAAGGACTGGTTGTAGGCGTTTGTGGCATTCTTCTATGAACTTCAATACAGCACTAAATTTTTCTTTTTCTGTGCCATAAATTTCATCGTCAACATCTATTCTTTTAACAGACACATTAGTTGGAATTTTTACCACATTTAATCTATATATATCATGAAACTCCTCTGCCTCTGTTACTGCTGTTCCTGTCATACCAGAAAGTTTGTTGTACATACGAAAGTAGTTCTGAAATGTGACTGATGCTAAAGTTTGACTTTCATGCTGAATTTCAAGATTCTCCTTTGCCTCCAATGCCTGGTGAAGACCATCAGAATATCTCCTACCTTCCATCATGCGCCCAGTAAACTCATCAATAATTACCACCTTACCGTTTTTCACTATATAATCTTTATCAGCAGTAAACAGCTTATGTGCACGAAGTGCTTGATCTATATAATGAGTCAGTATAATATTGCTAGTATCATAGAGCGAGGAATTTTCAGGAATGATGTTATACGATTTTAGTAATTCCTCCACTCGTGAAATGCCATTTTCAGTGAGGAAAACTGCTCTACTCTTTTCATCGACTTCATAGTCAGAATCAACTAATTTGATTACTATTTTATTGATATGCTTATATATCTGATTATTTTCCTCAAGTGGGCCAGAAATAATGAGCGGAGTACGCGCTTCATCAATCAGTATAGAGTCTACTTCGTCTACTATCGCGTAATTAAAGCCTCTCTGAACCATATCTTCTTGAGAAAATTTCATATTATCTCGTAGATAATCAAAGGCAAGTTCATTATTTGTTGAGTATACGATATCTGCGCTATAAGCCTTTTTTCTCTCGTCGTCTGTCAAATTGTTTGTAATAAATGCAACAGAAACTCCAAGAGAATTATATAATTTACTCATCCACTCTGTATCTCGTTTTGCAAGATAGTCGTTAACAGTTACGATGTGCACACCTTTTCCTTCTAAAGAATTTAGATATGCAGCTAAAGTTGCGACGAGTGTCTTTCCTTCTCCTGTTTTCATTTCTGATATCATGCCATTATGGAGAACCATGCCACCAATTAGCTGAACGTCGAAATGCCTCATGTTAAGGAATCTTCGTGATGCTTCTCGTACAACCGCAAATGCAGGTACGAGAAGGTCATTTAGTGTTTTTCCATTTTTCAGTTCTTGTTTTAATTCCGCAGTTTTACTAGCAAGATCCTCATCAGATAAGCTCTGCATTTCTTGCTCTAGCGCATTAATCTGCTGAGCAATTTTTCTGAAGGATTTTATTATCTTCTTGTTCGTTGATCCAAATATCCTTTTTATAAAAAAAAGTGACAACGTAAAGATGAAGAGTATAAGAATAGTTGTTAAAACTAACGTAGAGTCTGGCATAAACTTAGGTAAAGTTTTATTTAATATGAGATTATATTACTAAACGTAACCTGCGGCAATTAGATTCAGAAAATCTTTATTTACGAACTAAGGAAAAGATTCTTGCAGATGAAATGTAAAAGAGTCTATTTATTTTATTAAATATTATAATTAATAATTAAACTTTCTTGATAAATTATTAAAATAGTCTTAAGCTACATGTATAAAACGGTTAGTGGAGTTACAATGTTAAGCAATATTATAAAAGTAAAATTAGAGAAAAATAGTTGTCCTTTTGAAGAATTAGAAGAATTTTTTGCTTCATTAAAATTTGGTACAAAAGGGTTTAAAGATTCTTCAATAAAATTAGTTTGCCAAGGATGGGGTGTGCCGTAGAGACACAAAGAAAGATCAGAAATGAGCAAACTAAGTGCTTAAGCTGCACAATAGATGAGGGAAGGTCCCTCACAGTCGGCTTGCAAGAGCAGGCTTTAAACAACCATAAGCTGCTTTGATAAAGAGTCAAGGTAGTGAGAGTTATGGATAAAGGCACAAATACGTGTCATGTACGAAATAGAGAGGCGAATGAAAATGAACCACTGATGAAGTGTCGAAAGGGCTGAAACGACGTCAAAACCAGGAGCTCCCATCTCTCCTGGGATAGATCTACAAAGAACTTGCTTACTGGGTAGGTGGCGTCCGGCATAAAGGTGGCGTGAAACTATGTAATAGTTTAGATGTGTGATTCATAGAGGTTATTACAGCAAAAATGTAAGATAAAATAAAAACTTTGACTTGTGATAGTTTAAATACCTTATTACAACAATATGAATAAATTCATCAACAAGAGGCAATCAGTAAATGGATACCAAAGTTAAGTTGCGTTTGAATTGGATAGAATTATACAAAAAATTAGGTCATGCAGGTAAAGTGTGTCAACACTATAACATTTCACGCTTTACCTTACGAAAATGGTACAAACGTTATGAAAAGCTAGGTGCACAGGGATTGTCAAACCTTAGTAGCAGGCCTAAAACTTTACCCTTACAAAAAATCAACGAGTCAAATGAGCAGCTCATTCTTCATCTGAGAAAAGCTAGAAAATTAGGAGCAAGACGTATTCAAGCTGAATTGAAGCGTTTACATGATATCTCTTTTGCATTGGCTACTATACACAAAATTTTGAAGAAACACGATGTAAGTCTTTTACGTATTAAACGCCACTATCGCAAGCAGATTAAGCGTTATAACTGCAAAGTGCCAGGAGAGCGTGTACAAATGGATGTTTGCAAAATATCCTCGGGGCTTTATCAATATACTGCTATAGATGATTGTACGCGTTATAAAGTTATCGCATTATACTCAAGGCGTACTTCAAAAAATACTCTGGATTTCTTAAAACAATTAAGGGAAAGGGCTCCATTTCATTGTCAAAGGATTCAAACCGATAGAGGACAAGAATTTTTTACTTACGAAGTGCAAGAGTGTCTAAAAGAATGGAAAATAAAATTCCGTCCAATTAAGCCGTTTTCCCCACATTGAAATGGTAAAGTAGAAAGAGCGCAGCGTACAGATTTAGATGAATTTTATAGTAGCGTTAACATTAAGGATTATGAATTGCAAGTCAAGCTTAGGGATTGGGAAGAATATTATAATAAACAACGTCCTCATAGCTCTCTTCAGGGAAAGACTCCTTGGGAAAAATATAAAGAACTGGAAAAAACAATTCCTTGTCTAAGTGAAATACAAAAAAATTATACTTCATCAAAAGAAACATTTGTCATGCAAAATTACAAACATAACCAAGAGTTAAAGTCACTTCAAAAATACAAAACCTCTTAACAGATATTTCAAGTTCAGACTTGATCTGACAAATTAGTTGCAATAACCTCTATGAATCACACACTTTAAATTTTTTGACTTATGCCAACTAGCGCAATCCATCAAGAGAAAAGCCTTTCATATTCCTAAATATTACGACATCTGTTCAAGGAATATATTTATACAATCAGTGTTGACGTTTGGTGCAAATAAGCTAAAATTCTCTCCATTTCTGGGATTAACTGTACTATAGAGATAAAAATTTTCCCTACCTAATTTTACCTTAACCTGTGTCCTACTGCCTTTTTTAAACCACCCATGTCCAACTTTTGAATGTGTACCAAACCGTGATTCATCGAAGAAAAATAGCTCTTTTTCAGAATGCATGACAATAGTTTCATTGAGGTTTTTTTTAAACTCCTCTTGCTTGTTTTTATCTTGTCCACTATGAACTGGTCTTGGTGTGATATATGAGAATTTCATTCTTTGCATATTACGATGTATTGCGGATTTTCTGATATTCAAACCAAATCTTTCTTGGATTCTTATTCTCATTTCTCTAATAGTAATATTGGGGTTTTCCTCTATCCACAACTCAATTCGTTCAAGTTGACTTTGGTTCAATATAGTTTTTCTACGGCGTTGAGGTGGAGCAAATAATTTTTCTTCTCTTCCAAATTTTATGTGCTTTATCCATGTAGTAATTGCCTTTCTCGAAATGCAACATATTTTTGCTACAGCTGTTATACTGTGCTTTTTTGCTGCAATTACAGCATTTAGTTTTTTTGCAACATACGCATTATTTCTTACTCTCTTCAGCATCTCTTTTGCTGATTTCACCACTTTTTCATCCAATAATTTTGATCTTAATGCCATCTAAACCTCGCTATTTTACTTACTTCAGTATGGCTTTTTTCCATTATTTTCTATTCGTTGCTTGTATAGCGGGAATTGGTATCAAATACTTTATTATACCTTTATCATTTACTTTAGGAAATACTATAGTATCTAAGTTCTACACAATATAAGGATTGTTTTTTATTTCTGTTAAGCTTATATTAAGAATTTAAGCTTACCTATGAGGTTACTAATCACACTATTTTTATCATTACTTGTGGGAGGAAGTGCTAACTCCAGGGTAATTCTGGATAAGGAGATGTTTTATGTAGAACTAGATGGAAAAGTAGATTTAAGATTTGGCTACGCTTTCAATAAAGATTCTTTTAGCTCTACCAAAGACAAGACCTCAAGTTATTCAGACCTGCGCTTGCTTTATTTACAGCAAGTTTATCCAAATACTAAAATGGGTTTTGATGTTAAGGCAGGAGTTTCTGGTATTGCAAACTTAAAGGCACTAGACATAGAAAAGTTAGAAATGGAGAAGTGGTATTTTATCATAAAGAATCAGAAGTTTGGATCATTTGAATATGGTAAAGGAAGTTTAATTAGTCAGAGTATGTTAATTAACACTTCAAAAATTTATACAGCTGCTGGAGGAATAAATGGTCATTGGACAAACTATGCAAATCTGCGCGGTAATGGAAAAAAAGATGATGACTCTGGGTATGATAAGGACAAGGTATTTTGGGTAAAACCCAATGTTTACAGCGACTATAATGGACTAGAGCTGAAGTTAAAACAACCAATGATAAACTATATTTCTCCTGAGATTCATAACTTTCAACTTGGATTCAGTTATGTTCCAGGTAAAAATAATTTACAATATAATAATTCAATAGCCGCTGGTCTTTCTTATAAAAATGCCCTATCAGATGAAATAAATTTTACTACTGCTTTGACTGGCGAATTTGCAAGGGAAAATTTAACTGACTGTACAAATAAAAATTCTAGCGATCTTCAGTGTCATAATCAATTACTACACTGGAATTTTGGTGTGAAACTAAAACTTTTTGAACTTGATTGCATTTTGTCGTACGGGAATGGTGGTAAATCTGGTGAGAAGCGTAGTCTTGAAACAAATAATATGCATTATATAAATGCAGGTATTGCTTATCATTCTGATTCTCGTAAAGTGAGCTTAACATATTTTAATAGTGTTAGGGATATTGCAGACAAAGGTACAAACGAATTAACATCACAGGCTTTCAGTCTTGAATATCCATTAGCTGTTGGTACCTCATATTACTTTGATATTGTAAGATTTAGTACTAAGGAGCCTGCAGTGGAAGATAATAACTCAGGGTATGTGCTTTTGGCCGGATTGAAGCTAAGTTTTTAGTGAAGTAACTGGTATGTAAGTATTGTAATAATGAGAGTAAAATTGAGTTGTTAATATATTTGATATTATAAAAATAACTATTACATAAGATTTTCAATAAAAAGACATTCTGTTACTAATCCAAGTGTAGGAGAAAACAGTTACTAATTAGCAAACCAAACCCTTCAGTAAGCGCATCTCTTCAGGTGCTCTTTTTTCTTTTTTATATATAAAAAAATTAGATAGTATTGTGAGTGCGGTTTTTTCTGTGTTCTGATGCTTTTCAATTCTATAGCTTTTGTATTGAATTTCCTTTTTTTACTACTATTTCTCTATATTGTTATAAGAAAGAACAGAAAATTTAGTGAGAATCTTGAGAAGAATTTATTTAAAGTAGAACATGAACTTCAAGAGGCAAAACAGGCTTCAGTAGATAAAAATAAGGAAATAGTTAATTTGAAAGTAAGGAACGCAGAACTTGAAGTAATTTTGCAAAAAGAACGTGAGGAAAAGAAAAAAGAGATGGAATTACTGACAAAAGCAGAGGAGAGGCTTACAAACACTTTTAAAGCTCTCTCTCTTAATGCTTTGCAGGTAAACAATAATAATTTTCTGAATTTAGCGAAGGAAGTAATCGATAGTAAGCTAAAAGAAACAGAAAGTGACTTCAAAAAAAGGCAAGCAACGATCAACGAAGTTGTCACTCCAATAAAAGAAAAATTAGAAAAATTCGACAGCGAAATACGTGAGCTAGAGAAGGAGAGGGTAGGGGCTTACGAAGGTTTAAGAGAGCAAATTGGAGCGCTAATGAGCCAAACCTCTAACCTTGCCAACGCCCTGAGGAAACCTCACATTAGGGGCAAGTGGGGTGAAATGCAGCTCAAAAGAGTGGTAGAAATGGCGGGAATGATTGAATATTGCGATTTTTTTACTCAATCCTCAGTAATTGATAAAAATGAGGGCAATTTGTTACGTCCTGATTTAATAATAAAAATGCCATCAGGAAAGCAAATAATAATAGATGCTAAAGTACCACTTGATTCTTACATGGATGCTATGTCGCAAAATGATTTACAGATACAAAAGGAAAAATTGAAGAATCATTCTCTGGCAATAAAAAAACATATAAATGATCTAGGCAGAAAGGAATATTGGAACCAATTTGAAAATACGCCAGAGCTTGTGGTACTTTTTTTAACAGGAGAAGGGGTTTTCAGTGCAGCACTAGAATGTGAACCAGCTTTGATAGAAATTGGAATAGAAAAAAAAGTAATTATTGCAACACCAATCACTTTAATCGCGCTACTTAGGGCAGTAGCCTATGGATGGAAGCAAGAGATGATAGCTGAAAATGCAAAGAAAATAAGTGAACTAGGCCATATTTTATATGAGCGAATCTGCACAATGGGCGAAAATTTTGATAATTTACGCAGAAGCTTAAAAAGTGCTGTTGATCATTACAATAAAACTGCTGGTTCGCTTGAGGCAAGAGTGTTTCCTGCTGCCCGAGAATTCAATAAGCTTGGTATACATGCAAAAAATAAAGAACTCACTGCTGCAAAAGAGTTGGAATCTTTACCACGCAGTTTACATGCTGAGAGGTTGAAAGTAGATTAGTATTTCAGGTCTCCTTAACTTACACTTGCTGATTAAAACAACTTTCTAAAAATTTTTTTTATACAGCTCAATTTCTGCACATCATTTGCTGCATAAACAGGTATAGTTTGTTGCTCAGTACCAGGTATTTCTACAAAAATTTTGCCCACTTCTTGACCTTTTTTAATTGGTGCGGGTACCATATCTTTATACTCAATACGCACTTTAATTTTATCATGTAATCTGCGGTTATAAGTTATGGTAACATCGTTTGCAACTGTAACGGGCACTTTTTTATCTTTTCCATAAACAATATTTATTTCTTCAACCACGCTATCCTTAGCAAATATTTTCTTGGTATTAAAATGATTTAAGGAATATTGTATTAGTCTTTTTGCTTCCTCTATTCGCTCTTTCTCGGTATCCAAGCCATTCACGACAGCAAAAATTCTTCTATCGTTCCGTTTTGCAGATGCTATAATACCATAACCACCAGCACTTGTATGACCTGTCTTTAGACCATCAACTCCAATATCATGGAAAAGTAAAAGATTTTTATTTTTTTGTACAATATCGTTATATGTCAAATATTGTTCAGAGAATAGATCATAGTATTCAGGAAAATCAGTAAAAATCCTTTTTGCCAGTGTTGCCAAGTCTTTTGCGCTCATAAAATGGTTTTCATCTGGCCACCCGCTTGAGTTAACAAAATGACTATCATTAAGATTTAAATCTTGTGCAACTTCATTCATTTCAGCAACAAAATTCTCCTCTGATCCTGCAATACCCTCGGCTAGCGCTATGCATGCATCATTACCTGAGGCAATTGTAACTCCTTCAAGTAGTTCTTTTACCGTAACAAATTGACCTTCTTTCAAAAACATAGAAGAGCCTTTCCTTTCCCATGCTTTTCTACTTACTCGAAATTTATCTTCCATTTTTATTATTCCAGCTTTTAGATAATCAAAAGCTACATATAAAGTCATCAATTTGCTCATTGAAGATGGGGCCATTTTTTCCCTGGAATTGTGTTCAAAAATGAACGAGTCTGAAGCTAAATCTAAGACAATTGCTTGCTTTGCTTTGGTTCTAAAGTGATATGAGTATGAGTAAAAAGGAAATATAAAAATTAATAGCAAAGTTACTAATTTGCTTAACATATTTATAATTTTAAATTTATAGTGTACTAATTAATAGTATGATTTTGCACGAGAATTTCAATAGATCTCTCGCATAAAACTTCCTTGACAGACTGCGCCAGCCCCCTTATTATGATAATAAGAGTATTTATCCTTGTTTTCGATCCGCGCGGGTTCAACAACAAAAATTCAGTAAAAAACTCAGATATTTATTGGCAAATTACATAAAAATTATAGCGGCTGCATGTCTTTTTTATTTTTTCTACATTCAGCCAAAACGCGCTTATTTTAAGCGTTAGCACATTATTAACGCTAATTCTGGATTAAGGAAGGAAGAAAGTATAGGAAATGGAAGGCTTTTTGGATTTCAAGGAATAGGAAATGAGAGTAGAAAAGATGTGAACCAAGAAATTAACGGGAGATCTATGGCGAGTATGTTCAATTTCAAGTCTATTTTTGAGGTAGCCAAAAATCGTCTCAATGATCGACCTTTTTCTCAGCAAAATCTTTTCATGTAGTGAAATTAATGCGTTTTTCATCCCCTTTTTCACCTTGGTAACAAGTTTCAAACCGCGGTTAAACAACTCTTGGAAAAGCTCTTTTTTAATATAGCCTTTATCACCAAACAAAAGACCGGTTAATTTCTTAGTTAGGTTTGCTACAGGCTCTCTATCGTCAACATTACCTCTTGTAAGCGTAAAAGCTTGAATTTCACCTTTCTCGTTAATTATCAAATGTAGTTTAAAGCCGAAAAACCAGCCATATGTACTCTTGCTTAATTTTGCAATTCCAGCAAAAACCTTATTTCTTGATATTCTTTTTGCATGGCAAACTGCAATAGGAGTTGTATCTATGTATGAGATTCCAGTAAGTTCTGACCATCCGCAAAGGCACTGTAATAGCATGGCTAAATGCCACAAAACCCTGGGCTTTAGAGCAACAAACCTAGTGTATGAAGGCAACTTCGAAAACTCTGATTTGTAGAGCAATGTTAGGTAATGCAGGTAGAAAGCCTTAAAATTTTCACAGGGAGATTGCTGATACAGGAGGATTATTGTGATAATTTCCGAATGTGTAATTTCTGGCACTCTTGTGGGTTTTTACCGTTTGGCAGTAGTTTATCTGCAAAATTTTTCTCTATATCTCTGCAAAAATCATCGACCAGACAAAACAGTTTTGTTATATCTTCCATGGGTAACCTCATCTATTTTTTTTCTATTTGTTGAGTTTACCCTACTCTCCTGACTTTTCTATTCTCTTTTTAATCCAGAATTAGCGTGTAAAGGGTTTTCCACTCTTCATTACTTAAAACCTTAGTACAAACCTCCATAGGATTCGATAAAGCGATTTTTGTTAAATATAAAATATTAAATGCAATAATGCTCTTTATAGCGATTAATTTCTCTAATCTTTCTTTTGTAGCTAAACGAGAGCTTTCTACCTTACATCCTGATTTTAAAATCCTAAAATACTCCTCGATTTTCCATCTTAGCTTATACCAATTTATCCTTTCTATAGCATCTAAAGTGCTATTAACTGGTACATTAGTCAGCAAAGTCCAATCAATAGCTTCTACTCTTTCAGGAGGATTTGTTTCTTTGGCACTTACTACATATATAGCGATTTTATCACTTATTTTATGCTCTGTATCTTTCGATCCATAAATGTAAGGAGATCTGATAGGTATATAGCCTTTCATATACCTGACTTCAATGTTAGCTTTTCTTGAGATCTGGTATTTATTTTCAGCAACATTCAAGACAATTTCCTTTTTTACAGGCAGTTGAGTTATACGTGTTTGCAAATCCGTTTTTCCCCCTTCAATACAGATGAATTTCCTATTAGTTCGGTTGCGGATTACATAAAAACTGTCCAATGATTCAACAGTCCATAAAAACTTAAAAATATCTGCTTCCCTATCACCAATAGTAACAAGCTGTACACCTTCTGCGAGGTTATTTAGGGTTTCTTTTAGTGCCGCTATCCACTTATAGCTTTCTTTCTCCTTTATAGCAGTACGGTATTTCCTGTTTGCTTTTTCTTGGGCTGTTTCTTCCCTGATAGAACGTGCCCAACACTGTTGAGAAGATAGCCCTAAAGGTAATCCGTCTTTGTTAACCATTAAGTTACTGTGCAATAACAAACCCTTTTTATATTTTGTATAGGCTTTAGAAATACTACCTAGACCCTTAGTCTTTATATGAGAGTCAAAATCCAAATAACTTGTATCTTGAACTGAAAATACCAGCTCATTTCCTTTTATCCTTTCCATAGTTTCTTTATAATGGGAAGAATAAATTTCCTTAGCTTCAAGCTTCTCATTGCTAAATAATCTGTATGCACCTTTAGCTTCTTTCCATCCTACACAGCTTTGACTAATTGACCCAGACGCCTTATTCTCTATTAAATAGCTTGTTTTAATAAGTCTTGTATTAAGCCTTACATCTCCCAGATTAACATGTCTCAACTCTTTTTCTAGCCATTTATCTCCTAAGCCATCAGCACATTGTACATTTCTATTTACTTCACACATTTTTACCTCATCTTAAGTATATTTTTCTCTATCTTACTTGCTTTTTATACTTGTGGGTAAAAGTGAGGATTCAAATCTGGTGAATATGTTGGAAGATACAGCACATGACAGCCAAAAGACTCTATTAATGATTTTGTTTTAGTGGTCTTATGAAATGTAGCATTATCCATAACTATGGTTGTGCCAAGTGGCAATTTAGGTTTCTCCAACCATATATTGAATACCTCTTTGTCACACCCACCTTTGAAAGTCATTGGTGCAATAAATCTCATTCCAATCCACCCGGCTACTATACTGATTCTCTCTCGCTGGAATATCTGCATAAATTTTCTTTCCTCTTGGAGCACGTCCATATTCTCGGTATAACTTATTATCAACTCCTGCTTCATCTATATATAAGATGCTGGAATGGTCTATTTTTGAGATTTTATCAATAAATTGCTGCCTATCTTCTTGATTGCGCTCTTGATATAGTGTGACTTTTTTTTAAAAGTAATTTTTAGCTGTTTTAGTCTATACCAAATTGAATTTATTCCAAATCCAAGATTTTGTTTCATCTCTGCCAGAGTATGATCTGGATTCTTTGTAACATATTCTTCGAGTATTTTTGGGTCTATTTTTCGAATAAAGCTACCGTTTTTAGATGGCTTTAGGCTTTCATTAGGCTTTCACCAGCAGCTTTCTTTTTTAACCAGCGGTACAGCGTTGCTATTCCTATCTCCATGAGCTCTGCTATCTCAACCTTTGTCTTCCCTTTTTCTATCATCAATACTGCCTTTTCCCTTAAATCCACACTATATGCCATTATAACTCAAATACTTTATTATACCTTTATCATTTACTTTGGGAAATATTATAGTAGCTATTTTAGTTTCAAGGAAAATAGGCTTTTATTAGAGTAGATCTAAAATTGCTTTTGCCATTTTTCTTATTATGAAAGTAAAGCTATACATGAGGTGGTTGCCAGTGGAACAAAAATTTTCCTTCTGGAAGACAATGTGTGATTTAGGTGGCGTAATAGTGGCAAATTGAAAGAAATACATGGTATTTGCCGCTATTAGAAATCTCCTATTTTGATAAGACTTATGAGGTCTTTATTGGTTTTTTGAATTTTGTTGAAGCACTCACATGCTTACTCTAATATTTTGTTCACAGAGCCTAGTTAGCTCAATTTCAACGTTAATTTGTGAAGCTCTGAGTTCTGTTAGGGGATTTTCTGGTTGAATATCTAGCTTATTCTGTATGTTCGATAAACAAATTAAAGCCGAATCAAAAATTTCATCATACTGCTCTGCTTCACGCACACAATTGATTATTTCCTTAAATTCTTCCACATCTTGCGGCGTATCTTTTAATATTGCTCTTATTTGGTTTAGGTTTTGACGAATTTTTTCCTGATATCCAGCAATTCTCTCTTGATATATATCAATCATTTTTTGACATGAGGTGCCTCTAAATGGGTGTTCTGCTTTTTCCTTTATATAGGAGCTCTGAAAATTTTTGCAATTAAGGACTGCTTCTCTACATTTTTTTATGTCACTAATTATACTGGTTATTGACTTGCTTGCTTTCTCATGTTCTTCTTTTTTGATTATACATTCATTCTTTGTTTGGCTCATTTTATCATACAGATTTCTGCATTCTTTATATGATACCAGCGGTTGTAGTATTCCTTCCTCTACACCTTTATTATAAAAATTCTTCAACTCATCGCTTGATAGTATTCGTATAGCATCTTCTCTTTTACCTTGTGATTTAGGATACTTTTTGTTCAGTGAACTAATATAATTTAATAGGAAACTCTTAGTTAAATCTTCCTTTTTAACTTCTGATAATTTTTCTAGTGTTTCTATATATTTCAAAGTTTCCGCAAAAAGCTGCGCACCAGATGTAGCAAATCCTGGCAGTGGTTTGCTCTGCGCCTTATAAAAATCGGTTTGTAAAAAATCTTCGGCTTGTTTTTTTATTACTGAAAGTTCATTGAAGGCTTTTTCTGGATTGATTTTTTTTAAAATACTAGTAGCTTTTTTAATCGCTCTTTCTCTCTTTTTATTATTTTGTTTTTCGTTTAAGATTAAGCTTTCAGCTTCAGTAAAAGCATTGCCTTGGGCACTTTGGCAATATTACAAACAACGTTTTTTACAACTTGCTTAGTTGCTGCATAATCTATTTCTTTTGCAAAGCAGTCAACAAATGATTGCCAAATTTTTTTGTTAACAGACTTACTTGTCTTATGTTCTAAATCTTCTACATCTTTGAATCCTAAAATAGTATAGAGATTTTTTTCAATTATTGGTTCAGCATGTTGTTTTGCCACTTTACCTTTTATATTGAATAGAAATTCACTGATCTTATACCAATTCCCGCTATACAAGCAACGAATAGAAAATAATGGAAAAAAAGCCATACTGAAGTAAGTAATACCAAATTCCATTACTAATCGAACAAATAAGAAACATTACAAACTCGTTTAATAGTAGCACTGGAAATACTGACAATAAAATTACACAGAACATCTTCAAGTAAGCCTATGGTATCGTAGACTCTGTTGCGTAAAGTATTGTGTTTGATATATTGCCACAACCTCTCAACAGGATTCAGTTCTGGTGAATAAGGAGGCAAGTATATAATGGTAATGTTTTTCTGAATTTTCAAACTTTTTGATCTATGCCAGCCTGCACAATCCATTACAAGAAAGGCTTTTTTCGTGCCTAAATCTTTCGACATCTGCTCCAGAAATATATTCATACAATCAGTGTTTACATATGGAGCAAGTAGGCTAATTTTCTTACCACTTCTTGGATTTACCGCACTGTAGATATAGAAATTTTGTCTACCAATTTTCATTTAACCTGCGTTCTGACCCCTTTTTTAAACCATCCGTGTCCGATTTTTGAATGAGTTCCAAATCGTGATTCATCAAAAAAATACCTCCTTTTCAGGGTGGGAATTGACTATTTTATTGAAGTATTTTTTAAACTCTTCTTGCTTGTTTTTATCTTGTTTATGGTGAATTGGCCTCGGTGTTATATAAGAAAACTTCATCCTTTGTATCTCACGATGCACTGTTGATTTGCTAATGTTTAGGCCAAATTCCTCTGAGATTTTTATTTGCACTTCCTTAATAGTAATATTTGGATTTCTTTCTACCCATATTTCAATTTGCTCACGTTGATTTTTGTTTAATTTGCTTTTTCTTCGCCGCTGAGAAGGGGAAAATAATTTTTCTACTCTACCAAATTTTAGATGCTTTATCCATTCAGTCAAAGCAGTCCTTGAAATTTTACATATTCTTGCCACAGCGCTTATACTACTTTCTTTTCCTGCTATCACCGCTTGTAACTTTTTTGAAACATATGCGTTATTTCTGACCTTTTTTAACATTTCTTTCGCCAAATTTACAACTTTTTCGTCTAACAGTTTTGACCTTAATGCCATTTATACCTCTCTATTTTATCTACTCTAGTATCACTTCTTTCCCATTATTGTCTATCTGTTCTTTACATAGTGGGAATTGGTATAAGTAATACCAATTCCCACTATACAAGCAACGAATAGAAAATAATGGAAAAAAGCCATACTGAAGTAAGTAAAATAGCGAGGTATAAATGGCATTAAGATCAAAATTATTGGATGAAAAAGTGGTGAAATCAGCAAAAGAGATGCTGAAGAGAGTAAGAAATAATGCGTATGAAGAAAAATTATTTGCTCCACCTCAACGCCGTAGAAAAACTATATTGAACCAAAGTCAACTTGAACGAATTGAGTTGTGGATAGAGGAAAACCCCAATATTACTATTAGAGAAATGAGAATAAGAATCCAAGAAAGATTTGGTTTGAATATCAGCAAATCCGCAATACATCGTAATATGCAAAGAATGAAATTCTCATATATCACACCAAGACCAGTTCATAGTGGACAAGATAAAAACAAGCAAGAGGAGTTTAAAAAAAAACCTCAATGAAACTATTGTCATGCATTCTGAAAAAGAGCTATTTTTCTTCGATGAATCACGGTTTGGTACACATTCGAAAGTTGGACATGGGTGGTTTAAAAAAGGCAGTAGGACACAGGTTAAGGTAAAATTAGGTAGGGAAAATTTTTATCTCTATAGTACAGTTAATCCCAGAAATGGAGAGAATTTTAGCTTATTTGCACCAAACGTCAACACTGATTGTATAAATATATTCCTTGAACAGATGTCGCAATATTTAGGAATACGAAAGGCTTTTCTCTTGATGGATTGCGCTAGTTGGCATAAGTCAAAAAATTTAAAGGCACCTAAAAATATCGAAATTATATACCTACCACCATACTCACCTGAACTCAATCCTGTTGAGAGGTTTTGGTTATATATAAAACAGAACATTTTACGCAATAAAATCTACGATACAATTGTTCTGCTTGAATGCGCTTTGTGTAAATTTATTACCTCTCTTTCCCCTTCCACGGTTAAACAACTCTGCTATGCTTCTTATTTGGTTCATTAATAATGAGAATTGGTATTAGTTGTGCCCATAATATTACCTCACAATATTAATGTTATATAATATAAAGTATAAAAGCTTAATTCTTAATTTTTACTTACTATTAATATAATTGAAGATTAACTTTGTTCCTATATTAAAACTTTAACTCCCAATTTATTATTAGTAGTATCATTATATGAATCTTATGCCTGAATTTGGGAATATATTGTTGTTGGTAGCCTGTTTGTTATCTTTAACGTATTTGTTTCTACCGTTTAGTTCTTACCGATTCGTCTCCTCTGCCATATTTTTTTGTGTGTCAGCATCAATGGCTATTTTGATCTACTGCCACATTAAAAATGATTTCTCACTTGAAAACGTATATTACCACTCACACACAACAAAACCTTTGATCTATAAGATTTGTGGTGTTTGGGGAAATAAAGAAGGGTCTATGTTGCTTTGGACCTTAGTGCTTGTCATGTATTTATTACTAATGTATATTTATATACCTTCTGTCATCCCAGTGCCCAGAAACTGGGATCCAGACAATTTAATTGCAAATGAGTACATCAAATGGCAGTGTAATAAAAACTGGATTCCAGTGTCAAGCACTGGAATGACACCAGAACGAACTAGTGGTAGTAAATTAAAAAAAATATCTCTTATCACTCATGGGCTGATTTGCTTTTGTTTTTTACTGTTCACTTTACTTGAATCAAACCCCTTCACTAAAATGCCAGGCATCGAAACAGATGGTCTTGGTTTTAATCCGATATTGCAGGATATAGGCCTTGCTATTCATCCACCGATATTATATTTGGGGTACCTTGGATTTAGCGTTCCTTTTTCGCTCTCTATAGCTGGATTAATTTTAAATACTGAAGGAAATGTTTGGGCTAAAATTGTCAGGCCTTGGGTACTTATTTCTTGGTCGCTGCTCACTTTGGGCATCAGCTTGGGTAGCTGGTGGGCATATCGTGAACTCGGTTGGGGTGGATTTTGGTTCTGGGATCCAGTGGAAAACGTTTCTTTGATGCCGTGGCTAATTGCAGTGGCACTGACACATTTGTTGCTTGTTGTACGAAATTTCAATACTTTAAGGAATTTCGCTATTTTACTTACGCTTACAACTTTTATATTGAGTGTAACTGGAACATTTCTAGTCCGCTCAGGAATACTCACCTCAGTGCACACGTTTGCAGATGACTCAAGGTATGGACTATATATATTAGCTCTACTTGGTGTAATTACAGTCAGTAGCTTAGTAATATTTGTAGTGTTTACGAGAAAGAATCACACATCTTTCCAGTATTCGATATTGGAATCTGAAAAGAAATCTGCTACTCAAGTGACAGAGGGTAGAAGATTCTTTTCACGCCTTACGATGATGCTGATGAACAATCTATTATTTATCACTGCCTTTTTCATCGTGTTCGTTGGCACTTTATACCCTACAGTGCTTGAGTATTTAACCGGTGAATTAATTTCAGTTGGAGCACCATATTACAATTCTTTATTTAACTCTATTGCACTAGCTATTCTAGTGCTCACCATGATAGGGCAATACTGCAGTTGGCAGGGAAATAGTCTATTGCCAATATTCCGTGAATATAGATTTTCATTTTGTAGTGCTGCAGCTATTTTGCCGTTTATCTTTCACATGGAGCTAATGATTGTGCTATCAATTACCATCTCCATAGCATTATTAATCTTTGTTTTAGAAGCATATAGTAAAAGAATTTGTTTATTTAAGGTAATATTTGGTGAATCAATTTTATTAGCAAGAAGAGTTTCTAAGTCCTACTATGCAATGATGCTTGCTCATGCTGGATTGGCAATCCTTGTGCTTGGTATAGCCTGCTCAGTAGGTTGGCAGGAAAAAAAAGAAAACTACTTGGGAATAGGAGACAGCATAACAATCAATAAATTTAAAGTCACTTTACGAAACATTGAATTTATAAAAGAAAAAAACTTCCATGCAGTAAGAGGTACAATGGATATCAGGAATTTGCTTAATAGTAAGGTAATAGGTGATGTAACTCCTGAATATAGATTTTACCTTGCAGAAGGTCAGAAAAATGTTGAAAGCAGTATCTACCACAATTTATTTTCTGATATTTATGTTGTAATTGGAGAGATTGATAAGAGTAAGAGCAAAATCGCAGCTAAAGTGCACTATAAACCTGGAATGTCTATAATCTGGCTAGGATCCTTTCTTATCGCTTTTGGCTCGCTCCTTGCTGCTTTGCCTTCTACCAAAAAAGTAGTTCCTTCAGTATCATAAAGTTTGCATTTTTTTGGCAATTTAAACTTAAGCTAAGCAACACTAACCTCGCTAGCGAATTTTCTCTGTGTTCTGTTGTACAACAGGAAATAAAGATATATTTTCTAATGAAGAACTGATACCAATTCCCACTATGTAAAGAACAGATAGACAATAATGGGAAAGAAGTGATACTAGAGTAGATAAAATAGAGAGGTATAAATGGCATTAAGGTCAAAACTGTTAGACGAAAAAGTTGTAAATTTGGCGAAAGAAATGTTAAAAAAGGTCAGAAATAACGCATATGTTTCAAAAAAGTTACAAGCGGTGATAGCAGGAAAAGAAAGTAGTATAAGCGCTGTGGCAAGAATATGTAAAATTTCAAGGACTGCTTTGACTGAATGGATAAAGCATCTAAAATTTGGTAGAGTAGAAAAATTATTTTCCCCTTCTCAGCGGCGAAGAAAAAGCAAATTAAACAAAAATCAACGTGAGCAAATTGAAATATGGGTAGAAAGAAATCCAAATATTACTATTAAGGAAGTGCAAATAAAAATCTCAGAGGAATTTGGCCTAAACATTAGCAAATCAACAGTGCATCGTGAGATACAAAGGATGAAGTTTTCTTATATAACACCGAGGCCAATTCACCATAAACAAGATAAAAACAAGCAAGAAGAGTTTAAAAAATACTTCAATAAAATAGTCAATTCCCACCCTGAAAAGGAGGTATTTTTTTGATGAATCACGATTTGGAACTCATTCAAAAATCGGACACGGATGGTTTAAAAAAGGGGTCAGAACGCAGGTTAAAATGAAAATTGGTAGACAAAATTTCTATATCTACAGTGCGGTAAATCCAAGAAGTGGTAAGAAAATTAGCCTACTTGCTCCATATGTAAACACTGATTGTATGAATATATTTCTGGAGCAGATGTCGAAAGATTTAGGCACGAAAAAAGCCTTTCTTGTAATGGATTGTGCAGGCTGGCATAGATCAAAAAGTTTGAAAATTCAGAAAAACATTACCATTATATACTTGCCTCCTTATTCACCAGAACTGAATCCTGTTGAGAGGTTGTGGCAATATATCAAACACAATACTTTACGCAACAGAGTCTACGATACCATAGGCTTACTTGAAGATGTTCTGTGTAGTTTTATTGTCAGTATTTCCAGTGCTACTATTAAACGAGTTTGTAATGTTTCTTATTTGTTCGATTAGTAATGGAATTTGGTATAACATGTGGAAAGTCTTTAAAAGTACTTAAGAATTTTTTATTCAACTCCTTCTGACTCTCTGTTAAGTTGGACATGTCAACAAGCCACGTAGATATCAGCTTGCCAAATGCACTTCTTTCGACAACATCCGTTAAGGAGCAGTCATTGCGAAGTAGCAACGAGTATTTAATCAATTCATATTCATCATCTTCTTGTTGCTGTGTTTCTTCTGCTTTCTTAGAGTGCTTAAAATCATTTTTTATTCATTCAATTAAAAGCTTTAATGTGTTAAAACTTTTATATCCCAATAAAGGATCTGCTTTGTTTTCAAGTAGAATTCTTGCTATTTCTGAATAGCCATTTCTAATAGCCCAGCATAACGAAGTACGCCCGTATTCATCCGCTACGTCAACATTAGCCCTTTTCTCTAATAGGAGTTCTACTATTTCTTCATGTCCATTGATAGTAGCACAATGCAAAGGAGTACACCCATTTTGATTTACTGCATCAACATTAGCCCCCTTGTCTAATAGGAGTTCTACTATCTCTTTATTTGCATTGTGAGCAGCACAATGCAAAGGAGTAAACCCATTTTGATCTGCTACATTAACATTAACCCCGTTTGCTATGAGAATCTCTACCACTCCTATACTGCCACTTGCAACAGCAAAGTGTAAAGGATTCCATCCATCTTGATCTGCTGTATTAACATTACCCCCTTTTTTTATTAAAAGCTCTGCTATCTTTACAAGATCATTTCTAGCAGCTATATGTAACAATGTACTTTGATCATCGAATGTATAATTTATGTTAAATCCATTATCTTGCCACTTTTTGTACGTGTCTGGATCTTCTTTTTCCAATTCCTCTTTTACCCTTTCGATTATATTGTTCTCATTTAAGTCACTTATTGTCCTTAATATTTTTAACAACCGTTCATATTCCATAATTCTACCTCAAACTATTTGTTTTTGTACTATAGCTAAAAAAAATTATTGATCCATAATAAAATAACCAACACCAGAGTAAGCGGTTTGCTGCTAACATATTTAAAATATTATGAACTTAATAAGAGAAAAAAATACCCCTGTAATGGAGCAATATTTAAATTTGAAAGCTCAATACAAGGATCATCTGCTATTTTATAGGCTAGGAGATTTTTATGAGTTGTTTTTCGATGATGCTATTAAAGCTGCGAAATTGCTGAATATAGTGCTAACCAAGAGGGGCAATTCAAATGGGCAAGAAATACCAATGTGTGGAGTGCCAGCGCACAGTAGTGAATCTTACCTGCATAAGCTAATAGATTTAGGATTCAAAGTAGCAATCTGTGACCAATTAGAAACTGCTGATGAAGCAAAAAAGAGGGGCTATAAATCCATAGTAAAACGTGATGTAGTACGAGTTGTAACTCCAGGTACAATTATAGAAGATTCGCTACTGGAGGATAAAAGCAATAATTATCTCGCGTCCATAGTTGAACAAAATGACGAATATGCTATTAGTTGGCTTGAATTATCGACGGGAAAATTTTTTCACACTTTAACAAGTTTGAAGGCTCTAGATAGTGATTTATTGCGTATATCACCAAGAGAATTATTAATTTCTGAAAAATTCATTGAGGACGAAAAAATTAGATCGATTTTAAAAAATTATAAAATATCAATTACACAACACGCACAGAGTTTTTTTGAGTATAGTAAATCTCACAGAACGTTATGCGAGTTTTATAAAATCAGGGAACTTGGGAGTATAGGAAATTTCAGCAAAGTAGAAATCATAGCGTGCGGTGCACTGCTTGAATATGTCAGAGTAACACAAAGGGGCTCCATTCCAAGGCTTGAATTCCCAAAAACCTATAAGCAACAAAATTTCATGCTTATTGATGCTTCAGCAAGGAGAAATCTTGAGTTGTTTACAACTCAATTTGGTGAAAAGAAAGGTTCACTAATTTCAGTTATTGATCACACAGTTACAGCTTCTGGTGGACGCCTGCTCAAACAAATGCTCGCTTCACCCCTTGCTTGCTCTAAGGCAATTAATTTGAGGCTCAGCACCGCTCAATTTTTTGTAAATAATCATGAGCCACGCAGAAAAATACGAGAGATATTATCTAACATTCCAGATATTGAGAGGTCTTTATCGCGCTTAATACTAGGGCGTGGTTCACCAAAGGATATGAACCTATTAAAAATAGGCCTAGGAAAAACTTTAGAGTTGTCTGAGTTTCTGTCTACCTTGCATAATTATTGTTTAAGTGAAAAATCAGAAATTAACTCTCAGATGTCATTCCAGTGCTTGACCAGAGAAAAGGAACCAGTGTCTACTACTCAGGTGATAAGTAGTGACGAAAGTGAACTAAGCACAATACATAAAAGCCTTGGCAATCATAAAGACCTATTTGAACTGTTAAATAGTGCTATACTTGATAATAACCTCAGTTCCGTGAAAGAAGGAGGATTTATTCACTCAAAATACAACTCAGAATTATCTGAGTTATCCTACATATTAAATAATAGTAATAAACTAATAACCAAACTCCGTGAATCTTATCGCGACCTAACTGGTATTGCCGCACTTAAAATATTACATAACAACATACTCGGTTATTACGTTGAAGTGTCGGCAAATCACAAAATAACTTCGGATATATTTATCCATAGACAAAGCTTAGCAAATAGCATGCGCTACACTACTAATGAGTTGAAAGAACTAGAAAATAAAATTCTTACGGCACGTGATGCTGCAATCGGCTTAGAAATGAAAATTTTTAGTGAACTGTGTAGTGAAGTCGCTAAAGAATCTGAAAAAATTGCTCTTGCTGCAAATGCTTTGGCAAAACTTGATATTAGAACCGCGTTTGCAGAGCTTGCAGTGCAAAATAATTACGTAAAACCCATCATTGATGACAGCAAAGAGTTCAATATCTGTAGCGGAAGACATCCAGTGGTTGAAGTTAACGATAAATTCATTGCAAATAGCATCAATTTAGCTGGTATACATCTAATTACTGGTCCTAATATGGCTGGAAAAAGCACTTTCTTGAGGCAAAATGCTCTCATTGCAGTTTTAGCTCACATGGGGTCATTTGTGCCAGCAGAGAGTGCGCATGTAGGAGTGATTGACAAGATATTTAGCAGGGTTGGTGCAACAGATAATATAACAGCTGGTTATTCTACCTTCATGGTAGAGATGATCGAAACAGCAATGATAGTAAATCAGGCAACGGACCGTTCCTTGGTGATACTTGATGAAATTGGTAGGGGCACAGGGGTATATGATGGATTATCTATTGCACAGGCGGTGATTGAACATATTCACAATGTAAATAAGTGCCGCGCCATTTTTGCAACTCATTATCATGAATTAACTAAAGTAGGTGAATACTTAGAAAATGTGAAATGTTTTTGTATGAAAATAAAAGAATGGAAAGGAGAAGTCATCTTTTTACATGAAGTAATTGAAGGCATTGCAGATGAGTCATATGGAATACATGTAGCAAAACTTGCTGGTTTTCCTGACTCTGTTTTAAATAGAGCAAGTGAAGTGTTTGAGGAGCTAAAGGCTTGAGGAAAGTAATATTATATTACTACACAATCATGGAGTTTTAGCAATCTATGACGCTTTAATTTTAGTCAGCTTTCTGAGCAGCTAAATTAACGTAGCATTGATCTATTGCCACATTGGTCAAGATTCCAATTCCACCACCTACAACTGCACCTACAGCTCCTAATGCCAATTGAGTGCCAACCCCAATAGAGGAACCCATTATTAATGGAGCAAGAAAGTATATCGCTAAAGCACAGGTTATTGCAGCTACACTTATAACAGCCAGCTTTCTCGGACAAAAATTTTCTGGTGCCTCAGCACTAGATATGAATGATGATTTTACTAGATTTTTTCTACTTTCATGATCTAAAAAGCCACTCACCGTTCTCATTATAGGACGGGTAGAGCCGTCACCAGTCAAGTCAATTCTATCTTCCACTATATCATGAAGTTCTTTAACTTGAGCTTTATATTCGTCCCAGTAGACTGATAACTCTTCTTGATTATTAAGAAGATCTAGTTTATTTGACCGTGAGTTATGTTCCAAAATATATCGAATTGTAGCTTTCCCTATATCTATATGCCCTTCAGTAATTGCATACTTTAAAACACCTTCTGCTTTTTCCCTTCCAACATTAAGATCAGCACCAGCTTTTATCAATAATTCTACTCTCTTTGGAGAATTATGAAATATAGCAATATCTAAAGGGACCATCTCATTACAATTTTTGATATTTAAGTTTGCTTTTTGTTCTATTAAATAACTTATAAATTTTAAGGTTTCATCAGATTTTTGATCGTCTATGCCTTTATATTCGTAATATTTTCTAATTGCAAAACTCAACGCAGTTTCACCCTTCAACTCACTATAGTATTTTCTAAAATGAATAATAAATTACCATTATGGTATTACCAACCAAAAGTTGTAAGTCTGTACATTTATACATTAGAGGTCTGAGGCGGCTTTTGATGGTATGCCAACAGTGTTCTATGGGATTCAAATCTCACTTTTACCCACAAGTATAAAAAGCAAGTAAGATAGAGAAAAATATACTTAAGATGAGGTAAAAATGTGTGAAGTAAATAGAAATGTACAATGTGCTGATGGCTTAGGAGATAAATGGCTAGAAAAAGAGTTGAGACATGTTAATCTGGGAGATGTAAGGCTTAATACAAGACTTATTAAAACAAGCTATTTAATAGAGAATAAGGCGTCTGGGTCAATTAGTCAAAGCTGTGTAGGATGGAAAGAAGCTAAAGGTGCATACAGATTATTTAGCAATGAGAAGCTTGAAGCTAAGGAAATTTATTCTTCCCATTATAAAGAAACTATGGAAAGGATAAAAGGAAATGAGCTGGTATTTTCAGTTCAAGATACAAGTTATTTGGATTTTGACTCTCATATAAAGACTAAGGGTCTAGGTAGTATTTCTAAAGCCTATACAAAATATAAAAAGGGTTTGTTATTGCACAGTAACTTAATGGTTAACAAAGACGGATTACCTTTAGGGCTATCTTCTCAACAGTGTTGGGCACGTTCTATCAGGGAAGAAACAGCCCAAGAAAAAGCAAACAGGAAATACCGTACTGCTATAAAGGAGAAAGAAAGCTATAAGTGGATAGCGGCACTAAAAGAAACCCTAAATAACCTCGCAGAAGGTGTACAGCTTGTTACTATTGGTGATAGGGAAGCAGATATTTTTAAGTTTTTATGGACTGTTGAATCATTGGACAGTTTTTATGTAATCCGCAACCGAACTAATAGGAAATTCATCTGTATTGAAGGGGGAAAAACGGATTTGCAAACACGTATAACTCAACTGCCTGTAAAAAAGGAAATTGTCTTGAATGTTGCTGAAAATAAATACCAGATCTCAAGAAAAGCTAACATTGAAGTCAGGTATATGAAAGGCTATATACCTATCAGATCTCCTTACATTTATGGATCGAAAGATACAGAGCATAAAATAAGTGATAAAATCGCTATATATGTAGTAAGTGCCAAAGAAACAAATCCTCCTGAAAGAGTAGAAGCTATTGATTGGACTTTGCTGACTAATGTACCAGTTAATAGCACTTTAGATGCTATAGAAAGGATAAATTGGTATAAGCTAAGATGGAAAATCGAGGAGTATTTTAGGATTTTAAAATCAGGATGTAAGGTAGAAAGCTCTCGTTTAGCTACAAAAGAAAGATTAGAGAAATTAATCGCTATAAAGAGCATTATTGCATTTAATATTTTATATTTAACAAAAATCGCTTTATCGAATCCTATGGAGGTTTGTACTAAGGTTTTAAGTAATGAAGAGTGGAAAACCCTTTACATACGTGAGCATAAAGTAGCCAAATTGCCAGAAGAACCTCCAAACATAAAACAAGCTATTATTTGGTTAGGAAAATTAGGTGGATTTATGAATAGAAAAAGTGATAATTTACCAGGAACTATGACTCTATGGCGTGGTTATGAAAACCTCAGGGAAAGCATGGTTATGCTTCGCATAATGACCTCTCAAAGTTGTGGGTAAAAGTGAGATTTGAATCCCATAGAATACTGTTGGCATACCATCAAAAGCCGCCTCAGACCTCTAATGTATAAATGTACAGACTTACAACTTTTGGTTGGTAATACCATAATGGAAATTTATCGTTCATTTTAGAAAATACTATAGCATAGAAAGGTGGTACAACGTTTTCGATGAGATTGCAGAAAGGCTGGATTCCAGCATCAAGTGCTGGAATGACACCCTCTATATAAACGTTAAGAAATTTACTAATAAAAAAAGGCAAAAGCGTTAGTTAGTTGTTACTCTCTCATCCTAAAATTGGCGTTCTATACTGTATTTAAACATTTTATAAGCCCGCTTCAGCTTATATTAGGTAGAAATTATTGTGAAGGCATAAAGTGCACATAGCGGAAAGATTTATAAGACGCCAACTGTATAATACTTTTGTCGTTTAATCTGAACAGATTGAAGGTAATAAAACACTTTGAATTTCAAAGTAAGGAAGCTGAAAGATTTGTCAAGTAATTTTCTTATCTTTTACAGGCATAATTTACATGCTACAATCAAATTTTCATAACTGGTGAATAAAAATGCAAAGAGATAAAATTAAAGTAGAAGTAAAAAAGTTATCACATGGCAAAAGCTTGCCTCTTCCCTGTTATGCAACTATGCAGAGTGCTGGCATGGATCTTTATGCTGCATTGGACGACTCTATTATTTTAAATCCACTTGAAAGGTTACTTATTCCAACTGGCATTGTGATTGCAATACCAAACGGTTTTGAAGGACAAGTTCGCCCACGTTCTGGGCTTGCTGCAAAACATGGAATCACTGTCTTAAATTCTCCGGGCACTATAGACTCCGATTATCGAGGTGAAGTTAAAGTTTGCCTAATCAATCTAAGTAATCAGCCATATGAAATAAAAAGAGGAGATAGAATCGCACAAATCCTCATCACTCCTGTATCTCAGGTAATTTGGGATGACAGAGAAGAATTCTGCACAGAAGAAACCGTCCGCAATGAAGGGGGCTTTGGCTCAAGCGGTAGGTAGTTCATTATATGTAAGTTGACCGTATTGATTTTTTGATATATAATATTAATATATTATTAACTTATTTTAAGAGGAAATTATGTCAATTTAAAAAAAACACCGTCACAAAACAAACATTTCACTTGCAGCGCTTACTTCTCTGTATGTTATAGGCACAGCAGTAGCACTTTCAACACCGTATTGGGTGTCTTCAACTTCGATTTTAGCGCCAATTGCAGTTTTTGCAGCTACACCACTTGGAATAAGTGTTTTAGCATTTGTTGCTGTTGCACTGGTTAGTTTAGCAATATATTCCATCATCAAAAACAATAAAATATCTGAGTCTAAAACTCTGAACATTGTTATTATAAGTAAGGAAAGAGATCTATTTATGAAAGTAGAAAATGAAGATTTTGAGTATATCAAAAAACACAACCAAGATAAGAATCAAGATGGCAGTGTTATCTCCGATGAGTATCGTATAGATTTTAGCTTAGGAAGTAACAGTTACTACATTACTGCTACAAACGCTAATTCTGGATTAAGGAAGGAAGAAAGTATAGGAAATGGAAGGCTTTTTGGATTTCAAGGAATAGGAAATGAGAGTAGAAAAGATGTGAACCAAGAAATTAACGGGAGATCTATGGCGAGTATGTTCAATTTCAAGTCTATTTTTGAGGTAGCCAAAAATCGTCTCAATGATCGACCTTTTTCTCAGCAAAATCTTTTCATGTAGTGAAATTAATGCGTTTTTCATCCCCTTTTTCACCTTGGTAACAAGTTTCAAACCGCGGTTAAACAACTCTTGGAAAAGCTCTTTTTTAATATAGCCTTTATCACCAAACAAAAGACCGGTTAATTTCTTAGTTAGGTTTGCTACAGGCTCTCTATCGTCAACATTACCTCTTGTAAGCGTAAAAGCTTGAATTTCACCTTTCTCGTTAATTATCAAATGTAGTTTAAAGCCGAAAAACCAGCCATATGTACTCTTGCTTAATTTTGCAATTCCAGCAAAAACCTTATTTCTTGATATTCTTTTTGCATGGCAAACTGCAATAGGAGTTGTATCTATGTATGAGATTCCAGTAAGTTCTGACCATCCGCAAAGGCACTGTAATAGCATGGCTAAATGCCACAAAACCCTGGACTTTAGAGCAACAAACCTAGTGTATGAAGGCAACTTCGAAAACTCTGATTTGTAGAGCAATGTTAGGTAATGCAGGTAGAAAGCCTTAAAATTTTCACAGGGAGATTGCTGATACAGGAGGATTATTGTGATAATTTCCGAATGTGTAATTTCTGGCACTCTTGTGGGTTTTTTACCGTTTGGCAGTAGTTTATCTGCAAAATTTTTCTCTATATCTCTGCAAAAATCATCGACCAGACAAAACAGTTTTGTTATATCTTCCATGGGTAACCTCATCTATTTTTTTTCTATTTGTTGAGTTTACCCTACTCTCCTGACTTTTCTATTTTCTTTTTAATCCAGAATTAGCGTTAAAAATATCGAAATTATATACCTACCACCATACTCACCTGAACTCAATCCTGTTGAGAGGTTTTGGTTATATATAAAACAGAACATTTTGCGCAATAAAATCTACGATACAATCGTTCTGCTTGAATGCGCTTTGTGTAAATTTATTACCTCTCTTTCCCCTTCCACGGTTAAACAACTCTGCTATGCTTCTTATTTGGTTCATTAATAATGAGAATTGGTATAACCATCGAATTTGTGCCAAGCTCAACTGTTAAATCACCAGAAGCTGAACAACGACAAGAGGAAGGAAGATCATTAAAAGATCAAGTATAAAAGAGGCAGACTAAATAAGTCTGCCCTTCACTTTTTAGTGTTAGGTTACTTAAGCTTATTATAGAAGCTGTCTCAAAGTATCCGTTCAGATGCATGACTAATGTGTAAATATCGAAGCAAAAGTGGTGTCATCCCAGTGCTTGACACTGGGATCCAGTTTTCTTTACCAAAAGTGTTTCATTCTATAACGCAAAATCCATACTTACCAAACCGAATACCTTACGAGAAGTTACTAAGGATTTTTATTTAGTCTGACTGCATCCTTTACCTTATCTAACAACCCATTAATAAAGCCAATTTTGTTTGGAGCATCAAGTAAATCAGATGCAATGTTAGTATATTCATTAATAACAATTGGTGCTGGTGTATCAAAATCAATTAACTCACATACCGCAATACGCAAAATAGATAAGCTTATAAGATTTAATCGTGAAAGTGACCAGCTTGGGTGTAAATAAGACTCTATTATTTTATCATATTCTTCACTGCTTTTTATAACCTTACATAACAAGTTTTCTAAGAACTGATGTTCAAATTCTTCACATCCAAATATATCTTTCAACGTACTTATGTAGTCCTTAAGCTCACAATTTTCCAATTTAAAAGTGCTTTTGTTGTAACTTACAAAAATATTTGAATAAGCAATTTGTACAGCAAGAAATCTTGCCGTACTTCTTTTTATGCGCCACTTTTTATCTACTGGTTTTTCCTCCATTATTTTAATTTATTGTGTAGATCTATCATATGCAAAACAGTTGAGGCTGCATGGCCACCAACGTTCTTTTTATTTTTGTCAGCTCTAATTAGTGCTTTATCTTTACTATCTGCTGTGATTATTCCCATACCAAGAGGTATTGCATGATGCATAACAATTGCATTTAAGCCTTCGATTACTCCTTTACAAACGTATTTATAATGATCAGTTTCACCACGAATTACACATCCAAGAGCTAAATAACCATCATAATTAGTATTCTTGCCTTTGACCGCAAAAAGAATTGCAGCTGGTACCTCAAACGTACCAGGCGCTTTAATTATCTCGTAACCAATATTATTTCCTTTGAATTTATCAGTTGCACCCTCAAGCAAAAGGTTTGCTATTTCAGTATAATAAACTGAATTAACTATTAGTATTTTCGACATTCATTCCTACTTTTCTTGTTAAAAGTAACTTTATTAATGATTGTTGAACCAGAGTTATAATATTACTAAATATCCAATATATTACCAGGCCGGCAGGAAAAGAAGAAAAAATAAAGACAGAAATGTAAGGTAAAAACTTCATAACATTTACTTGAATATCATCTTTACTGGTTTGATCGTTCTCACTTAGCTTCTGCTGAATTATCATGGTAGCGCCGAAAATTATAGGTAAAATGCCTATAGAAATAGGAAAGTTATAATTAAACAACCCAAATAATGTAAAAATGTTTGTTGGATCAGAAGCTGAAAGATCCTTAATCCATAAATAAAAAGGGGCGTGTCTCATCTCTATAGTAACAAATAATACTTTATACAGAGCAAAAAATACTGGTATTTGTATGAGCATAGGGAAAATGCTCGAAATTGGATTTACATTGTTTCTCTTGAACAACGCAATTGTCTCTTTGTGCTGCTTTAAGCTGTTATTTTTATACAACTCTTTTATACGAGTTAATTCAGGCTGCAGGCTTTTCACCTTGAACATCGAAATATATGATCTATTAGATAAGGGAAGCATCAAAAGTTTGATTACTAAAGTTAGCAATAATATTGCTAAGCCAAAATTTTTCAAAACAAAGTTAAAATATTCAAGCAGTAAAAACACCGGCTTGGTTATAAAATAAAGAACACCAAAATCTACAGCCTTATCAAACAAAGGTATATTGAGAGTGTCTTTATAAGAATCAAGTAAATTCAATTTCTTTGCCCCAGCAAAAAAGTAGTTCAGAGTAGAAGTACTTGTACCAGGGAGTATGTGTGTGTAAGGTCTAACAAAATCTGCTTGAAACTTATCAATGTTATTAACATTCGTGTGTTTAATGCTCACATTTATTTTATCTGATTTCTCAGGTATGATGGCTGTAAGCCAGTATTTATCAGCAAAACCAAACCAATTTTTTTCACTCGTGCTTGCCTTTATTAAACGCTTCTTAGAAATATCCTTATATGTCCACTCCTCTAGCTTATTGTTAAATGCACCTAGTACTCCTTCATGTGATATCCAATAGGATTCGTTAATATTATCACGCTTACGATTGATTTTACCATAGGGAACTAAAACTACATTATCTTTTGTATTGTTTTCAATAATTTGCTCAACTTTAAACATGTAGTTATCGTCAAGGCTAATTTTCATTCTAAATAAAATGCCATTTTCATTATCCCAAAATAAATTGACCTCTTTTTGATTGAGTTTATCTGCTTGCCACACTGTTTTAGAATCTGGAACTTTAATCTTTTCATTCGGATCGAGCCACCCAAATTCTGCGAAATATACATCTTTTGATTCTGCAGGTGACAGTAACACCACTTGTGGAGAAGAAGAACTCGGTTCTAAGTGGTAGTTAGTTAGGATTAAGTCATCAAACCTTGCACCTTTCAGAGAAATTGATCCTTCAAGCATGTTATTGGTTAAATTAACTCTCTGTTCTCTAGTAGACCTAATAATTTCAGAACGATTTTGGTATATCATAGGAGCAAGGTCGTTAGAAGATTCGATATGTTCAATATTTTCAATCGATGGTTGGCTTTGGCTCGTGTTAAGAAAATTATCATACATAATATGCCATAATACTATAATCAATATAGAAAGAATTGTTGCTAAAATTAAATTTTTTGCTTCTGACATGAAATTAAATCGAACATACCTCCTTAAAGTATATATTAAATATTGTACTAAAACAATAAAATTTACTTATTTTTAATAATAGCTTTTAACGCTAATCTTAAAAATTTACTCTTATGGCTTCAAATTTTAATAATATGAATGCAGCAAAAAATCTAGTTATTTGGCTACTGATAATAGTCATTACTGCAATGTTTATTGATTCACAAGGGGATAAACTAAGCAATAGGTTTCTGAGCACTTTTCTACCGTACAAAGGAAGGGTTCAAAATGGCGGAAGTATTGAATTTACAAAGTCATACGATGGACACTTTTATATTCAAGCTCAAGTCAATGATCGTACTATAACGTTTTTGCTTGATACCGGAGCAACTGATATTGTTCTATCGCAAAAAGATGCGTTACATGCTGGTATTAACTTACAAAACATTCAAGACTTTAAAATATATGAAACTGCAAAAGGTCAAATAAAAGCTGGTGTTGTTCACATCCCTCAAGTTAAAATAGGAAATTTTTTAATTAATGATGTACACGCTAGTGTTAATACTCACTCTATGTCCCATTCATTACTTGGTATGAGCTTTTTGAGATATTTTCATTTCACTATTAGGGATAATAAGCTAATATTATATCGTAGTTAAACGTCCTATACTCTACTTATGAACGCTCTGCAGGTCAATATAGGAGCAGAGATAAATATTGCGGAACAGGTGCCGATTGCAATGCCAAAAGAAATGATTAAGCAGAAGTCTCTGACGACACCTGTACAAATCAGCACTAAAGGAAGAGCAGCAAGAAGAGTAGTACCTGAAGTTAACATAGTACGAAATAGTGTAGAATTAATGCTAGCATCAACTATTTCATCCATTTCTACATCTTTTCTATTTTTTTTATACTCTCGAATCCGATCGTATATAACCACTGAATTATTGATTGAATAGCCAATCACGGTAAGTAGAGCTGCAACTGATGAAATATTAAACTCAATACTCGTTAAGCTGATAAAGCCAAGAGTTAAAATCACATCATGGATCAGTGCCATTATTCCACCAAGTCCACACTGCCAGTTAAATCTAAGCCAAACATAAAAAAATATTCCAATAATTGCAATTAATATGGCTGATATCCCTTCAAATATCTGCGTTGAGCCTATTTGTGGACCAACATAATCTATTTTACGATAAGTTACTAAATTACCTAATTTGCTTTCTAATATACTTTTAACCTTTTTAATTTTATCTTCATCTCCCTCATCTTTAAACCGCACAACTAAGTTATCACCAGCTTTTGAACTCTGTATCGTGAATCCACTCTCTTTTAATATACCGAGAATAGCATCATCCTTGCTTGAAGATTTTATCTCTATCAAAATTCCACCTGTAAAGTCTATACCCAAATTCATTCCACGCAGCATAAAAGTAAGCATTGAAAGAATGATAAGAATAACGCTAACAAGTGCTGTCAAATTTCTATATTTACTAAATCTTATATCAAGATTATCTGGAATAAGTCTAATTGCCATATTTCCTACTTAAATTGTGATTTTATATACTTTTTAAGCAATCGACTAGCTATTTTCTCTTAGCTTATACTAATAATGATCTTTGATTTACTTAATCTACTTGAAAAAGATATTTGATCAAAAAAATGAAAACAGCCTGGTTGTCATTAATAAAGTGCTACTTAAACATCTTTTTTAATCGATTGATTTCATCAGCAAATTTTGGGTCAGTTCTTATGAAATTTTCCACTTGTTTGACTGCGTGTATAACAGTAGCATGATCTCTACCACCAAAATTTCTTCCAATATCTGGTAAACTTTTTTGCGTAAACTTCTTTGCGAAATACATAGCTATTTGTCTCGGCCTCGCAAGACTGCGGAGCCTTCTATTAGATTGCATATCTGCAATCTTTATATTGAAAAATTCAGCTATTTTTTTCTGTATTTCTTCTATTGTGATTGACCTATGATTTGACCTAAGAAGATCAATTAGGGTCTCACTAGCTGATTCTACTGTCATGCTTCTTCCAATTAAAGAGGTATGAGCAACCTTATTTAATGCTCCTTCTAGTTCTCTTATATTGGATTTTATATTCCTTGCCAAAAATTCTAGGACATCCTTTGGAACATACATATTCATTCGTTCCACTTTCGCCTGCAATATACCAAGTCTTAATTCAAAAGTTGTTTCATTAATATCTGCAACTAATCCCCAACCAAGTCGTGATTTTATTCTTTCTTCTACTCCATCAAGATCACTAGGAGACCTATCAGCTGATATAACCAATTGTTTATTTTGATCTATCAATGCATTGAAAGTGTGAAAAAATTCTTCTTGTGTACTATCTTTACCACTGATAAATTGCACATCATCTACCATCAATACATCTACTGATCTAAATTGCTCTTTAAATAACATAATATCTTTGCTCCGCAGCGCCGTAATATATTGATACATAAATTTCTCTGCTGATAAATATACCACTTTTCTTTTTGCTGACGGAGAATTGACTATGTCCCAAGCTATAGCATGCATTAAATGTGTTTTACCAAGTCCCACTCCACCATATAGAAATAAAGGGTTGCTTCCTGATATTGGATCTATAGATTCCGCTACACGCTTTGCCGCTGTAAATGCTAACTCATTTGACTTTCCTACCACAAAATTATCAAAAGTGAATCTGGTATCTAGTGGTGAACCAAGATTATGATTATTTTCCTCTCTATTTTTTAGTACCGTATTAGAATTTGAATTGCTTTCTTCAATTAATTGAATATCAATAGAACATACACTTTGATCTTCGCTTTGCCATAATGACAATATTTTTTCCATGTAGTGAACTGTAATCCACTCCTTTATAAATCTTGTTGGTACAGACAACAAAACTTCTCCATTTCTGTTGCTGATAAATCTTAGTGAACTCAGCCAGCTGTTATATGTTGCCTCTCCATAGAGATTATGGAGATAATTTTGGATTTTTTCCCAAGTAACATTGTGGTCCGTTACTGTAATAATCTGATCAAAAAACATAGTAGAAACCTTAGGGTTAGTTAAGTTCATATACCACACCAAGAAAGAACAATAATCAGAAAGATGCAAGATAATCAATAGCTTACTGTAAGATAAAAAGCTAACACTACTTAATACATACCTAAAATTATGAGGATTTTTTGATAAGTTGTAAAGAGTATAAAAGTACTAAAATTGATCATTTTTTTGAAATAAAAACAATCAATTTGTAAATGTCGCTTGTACCGAGGATTAGAAGTATGTTATTAAAAAATAGTAATATATTATGTATAAATAAGATATTAAATTTACTGATAAATAAGTAAAGTACTTGTATAAATATAGCTTATTTAGTATAAATTTATTGAAGTAAATTTGTGATTATATTAAGTAATTTGAGTCATAATACTGTATTCGGTATTGAACTGGAGTTTTACACTGAGGGAATAAAAAAAGAATATTTATTTCTGAATAGCATCAAAAATAAAATAGCTTCTCTTGGATTTTTTTGTGAGAAAGAGAGTTCTTTAAACCAATATGAAATAAAAAGTGACTGTTATACGAGCTCTGATAATTTAATTATGCATTTTGAGTTGGCAAAACAATTACTGATTGGAACAGCACAAGAGTTCGATGGTAATGTTTCTTTTAAAGCAAAACCTTATTTGGATAGAGCAGGCAGCGCACTAAATGTACATGTTAGCCTCATGGATTCAAATAATAATAACTTATTTTATGGCAAGAAGCAAAAATATAGTGAACACCTGATTCACAGCATAGGTGGATTATGTGCAATGATGAAAAAACATATGTTGTTTTTTGCTCCAAATGATGATTCATATTTAAGATTTCAGTACCCAGATATTCATACTCCAACGACGATTAGTTGGGGAGTGAATAACAGAACTGCTGCAATAAGAATCCCCTATTTTGGCAACGATTCCAAAAGATGCCGCCTAGAGCACCGCGTTCCTGGAGCAGATTGTAACCTTGAAAAAGTACTTACAGCAATAATTGAAGGTATAGTTTTTGGTATAGAGAACAAAATTGCTCCGCCAGATAGAGTGTATGGGATTGCATCTGATCCTCAATATAAGATGGAGAGTTTGATATAGCAACTACCTGTTAAACCCTAACCCATTAAACTCCTTTGAGGTAATTGGCCATTCTAGCACTTTCCTCACATCATTATTTACATTCCCATACCGTAATAGCAAGTCTGCAGCAGATAGTTTCTGCGTACTTTTAACGCTAATTCTGGATTAAAAAGAGAATAGAAAAGTCAGGAGAGTAGGGTAAACTCAACAAATAGAAAAAAAATAGATGAGGTTACCCATGGAAGATATAACAAAACTGTTTTGTCTGGTCGATGATTTTTGCAGAGATATAGAGAAAAATTTTGCAGATAAACTACTGCCAAACGGTAAAAAACCCACAAGAGTGCCAGAAATTACACATTCGGAAATTATCACAATAATCCTCCTGTATCAGCAATCTCCCTGTGAAAATTTTAAGGCTTTCTACCTGCATTACCTAACATTGCTCTACAAACAGAGTTTTCGAAGTTGCCTTCATACACTAGGTTTGTTGCTCTAAAGCCCAGGGTTTTGTGGCATTTAGCCATGCTATTACAGTGCCTTTGCGGATGGTCAGAACTTACTGGAATCTCATACATAGATACAACTCCTATTGCAGTTTGCCATGCAAAAAGAATATCAAGAAATAAGGTTTTTGCTGGAATTGCAAAATTAAGCAAGAGTACATATGGCTGGTTTTTCGGCTTTAAACTACATTTGATAATTAACGAGAAAGGTGAAATTCAAGCTTTTACGCTTACAAGAGGTAATGTTGACGATAGAGAGCCTGTAGCAAACCTAACTAAGAAATTAACCGGTCTTTTGTTTGGTGATAAAGGCTATATTAAAAAAGAGCTTTTCCAAGAGTTGTTTAACCGCGGTTTGAAACTTGTTACCAAGGTGAAAAAGGGGATGAAAAACGCATTAATTTCACTACATGAAAAGATTTTGCTGAGAAAAAGGTCGATCATTGAGACGATTTTTGGCTACCTCAAAAATAGACTTGAAATTGAACATACTCGCCATAGATCTCCCGTTAATTTCTTGGTTCACATCTTTTCTACTCTCATTTCCTATTCCTTGAAATCCAAAAAGCCTTCCATTTCCTATACTTTCTTCCTTCCTTAATCCAGAATTAGCGTTTATACTCTCAAAGAAGCTCTAAAACAAGGTAAACCTGAGATTTTTAATAGTGATCAAGGGATGCAGTTTACTAGCTACAACTTTATTATGGAATTAGAGCGTGCTAATATTAAAATCAGTATGGACCATAAAGGACGTTGCTTCGACAATATATTTGTTGAGCGCTTATGGAGAACTTTAAAGCAAGAAGCTATATATTATTATAGACCAAATAGTATCAGAGATTTGAATCTTATAATAAACGATTTTGTTGCTTGGTATAACTATAGAAGGCGACATCAGACTCTACATTATAAAGTTCCTGCTGATCTCTATTATCACAAACAGTAAATGAATATATTCATAAATACTTTAAATATGTGTCGACGTATTTATCAACATATTCATTTTAAAAATCGGATCACTTTGAAAAAAATGGTCTAGACAAATGGGTGCATTATAATGTATAACAATGTTACAAAAAATAATATCATAGAATTCAGTAGGATAATTCCTAGAAACCCCCTACATACTAAAAAAAGCAAAATGCTGTTAAAATGAGCTTAAGAATAAATAGCAAACATCTAATACCAAATTACATTACTAATCGAACAAATAAGAAACATTACAAACTCGTTTAATAGTAGCACTGGAAATACTGACAATAAAACTACACAGAACATCTTCAAGTAAGCCTATGGTATCGTAGACTCTGTTGCGTAAAGTATTGTGTTTGATATATTGCCACAACCTCTCAACAGGATTCAGTTCTGGTGAATAAGGAGGCAAGTATATAATGGTAATGTTTTTCTGAATTTTCAAACTTTTTGATCTATGCCAGCCTGCACAATCCATTACAAGAAAGGCTTTTTTCGTGCCTAAATCTTTCGACATCTGCTCCAGAAATATATTCATACAATCAGTGTTTACATATGGAGCAAGTAGGCTAATTTTCTTACCACTTCTTGGATTTACCGCACTGTAGATATAGAAATTTTGTCTACCAATTTTCATTTTAACCTGCGTTCTGACCCCTTTTTTAAACCATCCGTGTCCGATTTTTGAATGAGTTCCAAATCGTGATTCATCAAAAAAATACCTCCTTTTCAGGGTGGGAATTGACTATTTTATTGAAGTATTTTTTAAACTCTTCTTGCTTGTTTTTATCTTGTTTATGGTGAATTGGCCTCGGTGTTATATAAGAAAACTTCATCCTTTGTATCTCACGATGCACTGTTGATTTGCTAATGTTTAGGCCAAATTCCTCTGAGATTTTTATTTGCACTTCCTTAATAGTAATATTTGGATTTCTTTCTACCCATATTTCAATTTGCTCACGTTGATTTTTGTTTAATTTGCTTTTTCTTCGCCGCTGAGAAGGGGAAAATAATTTTTCTACTCTACCAAATTTTAGATGCTTTATCCATTCAGTCAAAGCAGTCCTTAAAATTTTACATATTCTTGCCACAGCGCTTATACTACTTTCTTTTCCTGCTATCACCGCTTGTAACTTTTTTGAAACATATGCGTTATTTCTGACCTTTTTTAACATTTCTTTCGCCAAATTTACAACTTTTTCGTCTAACAGTTTTGACCTTAATGCCATTTATACCTCTCTATTTTATCTACTCTAGTATCACTTCTTTCCCATTATTGTCTATCTGTTCTTTATATAGTGGGAATTGGTATCAGTTCATGATATGTTCTATCCAGTTTTATCATCAACATTGACTAAATTAGCAGTGTTTTTCCCTCTGTTACTCTGGCCCGATACAATCGGTAAATTTATGCAGTGCATACCAATTACAATAATTCTAACTTTAACTGGATTGCTAATTATGGCTTTGGTTTTTATACCAACACTTGGTGCAATATTTGGTAAACCTTCAATAACTTCAAAAAAAGAAATAATAATACCAATTCTCATTATTAATGAACCAAATAAGAAGCATAGCAGAGTTGTTTAACCGTGGAAGGGGAAAGAGAGGTAATAAATTTACACAAAGCGCATTCAAGCAGAACAATTGTATCGTAGATTTTATTGCGTAAAATGTTCTGTTTTATATATAACCAAAACCTCTCAACAGGATTGAGTTCAGGTGAGTATGGTGGTAGGTATATAATTTCGATATTTTTAGGTGCCTTCCATTTCTGGGATTAACTGCACTATAGAGATAAAAATTTTCCCTACCTAATTTTACCTTAACCTGTGTCCTACTGCCTTTTTTAAACCACCCATGTCCAACTTTCGAATGTGTACCAAACCGTGATTCATCGAAGAAAAATAGCTCTTTTTCAGAATGCATGACAATAGTTTCATTGAGTTTTTTTTTTAAACTCCTCTTGCTTGTTTTTATCTTGTCCACTATGAACTGGTCTTGGTGTGATATATGAGAATTTCATTCTTTGCATATTACGATGTATTGCGGATTTGCTGATATTCAAACCAAATCTTTCTTGGATTCTTATTCTCATTTCTCTAATAGTAATATTGGGGTTTTCCTCTATCCACAACTCAATTCGTTCAAGTTGACTTTGGTTCAATATAGTTTTTCTACGGCGTTGAGGTGGAGCAAATAATTTTTCTTCTCTTCCAAATTTTATGTGCTTTATCCATGTAGTAATTGCCTTTCTCGAAATGCAACATATTTTTGCTACAGCTGTTATACTGTGCTTTTTTGCTGCAATTACAGCATTTAGTTTTTTTGCAACATACGCATTATTTCTTACTCTCTTCAGCATCTCTTTTGCTGATTTCACCACTTTTTCATCCAATAATTTTGATCTTAATGCCATCTAAACCTCGCTATTTTACTTACTTCAGTATGGCTTTTTTCCATTATTTTCTATTCGTTGCTTGTATAGCGGGAATTGGTATAAGAATGAGTGCTATAGAAAGTGGTGAGGTAAAAATACTGGGCTTATAATAAGAACTTATGTACGTATGCTAGAGAAAGTCTTAGATCGCCCCAAAAAATTTGTACGTGTTGTTGTATTTGTTTTATTTTTGTCTAGTATATTATATTTTACTTTTGGTCCTGGATTAAAGTTCTTTCCGAATGTAGATTCAGATAACATTTTAATCAGCGTTAAAGTAAAAGAAAGCTTATCAGCCAAAGAACGAGATTTGATACTTAAGAAAGTAGAAGAACGTATTTTGGGTGTTGAAAAAGAAATTTATGTTTTTTATGCTCGATCAGGAAAATTTTCAGACAACGTTATTGCCAAAATTCAATTGGAACTTGTAGATTGGCGCTGCAGGCGCAAAGCTAAGCAAATACTAAATGATATAAGGAGCAGTGTGCAAAACATAAAAGGAGTAATAATTGATGCACACGAACAAAAGTCAGGACCATCAGCTGACAAGCCAATACAAATTAACTTAAGCGGAAGTGCATCCAACTTGAATTCAGTAGCAGAGAAAATCCTAAAAATTATGGACCAACCTTCATCTGGATTTATAAATATTCAAGATAGTAGATCAGCACCTGAAATAGAGTGGAATATGAGTATTGATAAGAGTAAGGCTACAAGCTCTGGAATAAGTGTTGCAACCATCGGTGATTTTATAAAGATGGCTACAAATGGAGTATTAATTGGAAAATATAGACCAAATAACGCAGATGAAGAAATTGATATTGTACTACGCTTTCCCAGAAAGAATCGCAACATGAAACTATAGATAACCTTTTTATTAATACAGCAAATGGACCATATTCTATGAGTGGCATAGTGCAATACGTTCCCGAAAAAAAGCAAATAAAATAAGTAGGATTGATGGATCACGCACAGTAATAATCTCTGCTGACGTTGATACTGGCTATCTTGTTGATGAAAGAGTTAAGTTCATTCAAAATTCGATTACTCAAGACTGTAGTAAAGGAGTAAAGATTGATTTCAAAGGTGACAAGGAAGATCAACAAAAATCAGGAGCATTTTTATTAAAGGCTTTTATATTAGCAATTACATTGATGATATTGGTGCTAGTGGCACAGTTTAACAACATATACTATACATTTATCGTAATGACAGCAGTGTTTTTATCAACAACATGTGTATTTTTCATTTTCTTTCTTATTCAGAAAGTTTTTGTAGTTGTCATGTGTGGAGTGGGGCTAATTGCTTTAGCAGGAATTATAGTGTATAATAATATACTATTGCTTGATGCCTTTCATCAGCAAATTAAGGTGCGCAAAAATAACATTAAGCAATGTATAATAAACGCTTCAATTTCTCGCATAAGGCCAATACTACTTACCGTTGCAACTACAGTTCTTGGTTTAATACCGATGATTACTAGGTTAAATATCAGTTTTTTTACGCTACAAATCACATATGATGCTCCATCAAGCCAGTGGTGGGTTGATATTTCAGCAACCATAGCAAGTGGAATATTAGCTGCAACGGTCTTAACTTTATTCTTTACTCCGGCATTGCTTATCATACAAAGACATGAAAAAACTTGACTTAAACTAGCAATCATTTAACATTTAAGATAGCGTTCTTTACCTGTTGAAGCTATAATTATAACTAATTAGATTGGATTTATTTATATGATTGCTAATCATAAAAGCAGTGTTAAGCAGAAAAACAACAAGAATAACATAGTTGGAAGCCTTGATGTAATAAAAACAGCGGGAGAGCTCTCACTTCAAAAAGGTTTGGATTTTAATATTATAATAAATGCACTTAAAAGTGCTATCGAAGCAGTAGCTCAACAAAAGTATGGTAGCAAAAGTAAAATTGTAGTTAATATAGATAAAAACACAGGCAAAGTTACCTCATATAGACAATTAAAAGTCATTAATGATGAATCAAATGAAAATGAGTGTGACTTAATTAAGTTGACACAAGCTAAGTTAATAAAAGAAGATGCAAAAGTTGGAGATACTATTAGTGAGTTGATTTCTCTTAACACTGATCTTGTTTCAGCAAGAATTGCCCAGCAAAAGATTTCTGAAATAATCAAAAATGAAGAGTTAAAAAAGCAATATGAGGAATTTAAAGATAAGGTAGGAGAAATGAGGTATGGCATCGTTAAACAAGTAGAATATTCAGATCTTATTATAGACATAAACGGAATTGGAGCATACCTCCCTTTACGAAACTTAATTGGTGGTGAGTCATTTCGTGAAGGCGATAAGGTTAAAGCTTACATACAGGCTGTTAAGCGCTCTGACGATGGACGTCAAATCATTCTTTCTAGGACTCATGAAGGCTTTTTAGAAGCATTGTTGAATCAAGAAGTACCAGAAGTTGCTGACGGATTGATAACAATTAAGGGTATAGCTAGAGACGCTGGTTCAAGATCTAAAATTGCTGTTTTTTCATCTGATAAGAATATCGATCCAGTAGGTGCTTGCGTTGGAGTTAAAGGAGATAGAATAAAAACTATTATACACGAATTAAACGGTGAAAAAATCGACGTCATACATTACTCATCAGATTTGGGTCAATTTGTTATTAAAGCCATTACTCCTGCAGAAGTATCAAAGGTCATTATTGACGAAAATGAAAATTGTATAGAGTTAATAGTTGCTGAAGATCAATTGAGTTTAGCTATAGGAAAAAAGGGTCAGAATGTAAGATTAGCTTCAGAGCTTGTTGGATGGAAAATTGAGATATTAAGCACTCAGCAAGAATCAGAAAGAAGAAATAAAGAATTTAGTCAATGTTCAGTTTTATTTGCTGAAGCTTTAAACTTAGAAGAGATTATGGGCCAATTATTGGTAACAGAAGGTTTTTCAAGTGTAGAAGATATATCTAACACTTCAATTAAGGAACTTGCTTCAATGGAGGGCTTCAATGAAGATATTGCAAATGAACTTCATAATAGAGCAAATAATTACCTGAAAGCAGAGAATGATAGAAAAATAGAAGAGCTAAAAAATTTAGGTATGGAAGACGATGTAATCAACTTAGCCTTATCAATAGATAATAAAATTACTCTTAGTAAACATAATATTAAAACTTTAGAGGACATAGCAGATTTATCAAATTATGAGTTTTGTAGCATACTCTCTTCCTCAACTAATAATAAAGACAATCTAAAAGATACAGCAGATTTAATAATCATAGAAGCACGTAAAAAGCTTGGATTAATATAAAAACAATATGAATAATGAAGATATCAGTAATAAAAAATTAACCCTACAAGGCTTAAGCAAGCTTAAATTAGACATTAATTTAAACTCTTTAGATAGTCAAAGTACTGGTACTACAATAGTAAAAAAAAGAAGAAAAATTCATTCTGCAGAAGAATATAGTTTATTTGACGAGAGTAAATTAGGCTCTTTAACTGAAAAAGAACAAATTTCCCGCATTAATGCTGTACAGAATGCTACTTTGCTGAAAGAAAGGAATCAGAGAGAACAAGAAGAGAAAATAAAAAAAGAAGAAAGCAATCAAGAAGTTGAAGATAAAAATGAATCACACTCTGTACCTAAAGAAATAAATAAGGAAGTTTTAAGTAATACTAACTCAGTTGAACAAAAAGAAGATAGTATTGAATATGAGAACAATGATAAAAAGTCTTTTAAAGCTAGCAAAGATATATACTCTAAGTATTCTAAGCTAGTAATTACACAGGCAATAGATGAAAGAAATGAATACCTCCCTGTATTTAAGCAAAAATTTGGTATAAGAAGCAAACAATCAAAGTTTACTAAGGGTAAAAATATATCAAGAGAAGTTGTTATATCAGACAAAATAACTATCAGGGAGTTATCTATTCGTATGGCAGAAGATAGCAAGAGTGTGCTAAAAATGCTCAAAGAAGAAGTTGGGGAGAGCTACAGAGTAGATGATCTAGTAGATCCAGATATAGCATGCGAAATAGCAAAAAAATTTAGTCATACGGCTAAACGAGTAAGTGATGCTGATAAAGAAAAGAATTTACTCTTCATAAGCAACAGAGAAAACTTACCTAAAAGACCAAAACCACCTATCGTTACTTTTATGGGACATGTGGATCATGGTAAAACATCATTGCTTGATGCATTTCGTGAATCCAATGTTGCAGAAAGAGAGTCAGGTGGCATCACTCAACATATAGGTGCTTATCAATTAACGACAGAAAATAAGCAAAAAATTACTTTCATTGATACACCAGGGCATGAGGCATTTACTGCAATGCGTGCACGTGGTGCCAATATTACTAATATAGTTGTGATAGTAGTTGCAGCTGATGATGGAATCATGAAACAAACAGTTGAAGCAATAAACCATGCAAAAGCAGCAAATGTCTCTATTATAGTTGCCATTAATAAAATTGATAAATCACAACCTGGCGATGTAGAAAGAATAATTAATAGTTTGCCTCAGTATGACCTCATCCCCGAAGAACTTGGTGGTGATGTTATAATTGTGCCAGTATCAGCAAAAAAGAAAATCAACTTAGATAAACTAGAAGAGGCAATTTTATTAATTGCTGAATTAATGACGCTAGAAGGAATAGAGGATTGTCGGGCACTTGGATGGGTGATAGAATCGAAAATAGATAAAGCTAAAGGAATATCAGCTACATTAATAGTTGAAGAAGGAACATTAAAGATTGGTGACATATTGATAGTTGGTACAACATACAGCAAAGTACGCAGTATGATTAATCACCTTGGTCAAAGAGAAAAAGCGGCACTACCTTCTACTCCAGTTGAAGTTACTGGTTTAAATGGTGTACCAAATGCTGGAGATAAATTTGTTGTTGTAAACTCTGAAAGGCAGGCTCGTGAAATTGTTGAATACAGGTTAGAATTAATCAGGAAAAAGAAAGAAGATTTAGACGACAATAATTTAGATATATTCAGTCGTAATGATAGTGAAACAGAAGAACTATCTGTAGTTTTAAAGTGCGATGTCACTGGTTCTATTGAAGCAATATCAAGCTCAATTGATAAGCTTGGTAAAGATCAAGTGAAATTAAATATTCTACACAAAGCAGTAGGAGGAGTAACAGATTCAGATGTGCTGCTTGCAGAAGCATCAAGCGCAGTAATTTTAGCTTTTAATGTAAAAGTGGATTCAAAAATCAGAGAATTAGCAAAACAAAGAGGTATAGAAATACATACTTACAATATAATATATGAGCTTATTGAAGACATGAGGATGTATCTAACTAAAATGTTAAAGCCTGTTACACGAGAGGTTCGTGTTGGTTCTGCATCTGTAAGGCAAATATTTAATGCATCCAAAGCCGGTAATATAATCGGATGTTATGTCACTGATGGAGTTATAAAAAAAGATTCTTTAATTAAGGTAGTACGTGGCAGCAAATTGGTGCATGAAGGAAAGTTAAAAGCACTACGTAGATTTAAAGATGATGTTAAAGAAGTGGGTGTAAATTTTGAATGCGGAATATCGCTAGAGGGTAATATCGATATTAAAGTTGGAGACATTTTGGAAGCTTATCAATTAGTGCAAGAAGAAAGGAAATTATAGTAGCTGGATATGAAAAAGGAAATTAGAAACCTAAAAGTAGCATCGGTATTACATAGGGCAATATCAAAAGTCTTAATGGAAAGTAATGTTCTTAATGAAAAAGTAGTAGTATCTGATGTAAAGCTAAGCAAAGATTTGAAGAAAGCAGATGTATATATTGTGTTATCTTCATTGAACATCCAAAATGATAATGATGATATCAGCACTGTTGTTAATGAAATGAACCAATCTGCATGGTCAATACGTAAATCTATATTGTGTTATGTTGATTTGCGATTTATACCTGAGTTAGTTTTTAAGCCTGATTTAGCATTCGATAATTTTGTCAATGTAAGCAAAATATTGCATAATCACACTTAATTAATGTATTTCAACCATTATTTCTCATTAATGAGAATACACAGTTTAACAGGTTTATGGCTTGTGCTATTTTCTAGCTTAAGCGGCATCCTTTTAGCCTCAACTTCTCTATCGTATCAGGCTCTTTTTCTCCTTGTTTTGTTTACTATAGGTGCATTTTTAATGAGACCCGCAGGGTGCATAATCAATGATATCTTCGATAGAGAAATAGATGCGCACGTTGAACGAACAAAATATAGGCCACTTGCAAGTGGTGCATTAAACATAAAGCAGGCTTTGGCTTTACTTTCACTGTTACTGTCTATTGCCCTGTTAATCTTATTATTAACCAATAAAACTACTCTTATACTTGGAATAATTTCAATGTGCATGATAGTTATCTACCCCTTGCTAAAGCGTTACGTTTGGTGGCCACAATTGTTTTTAGGGTTTACTTTCAACATGGGATCACTCATGGGTTCAGCAGCAATAACAAACCAGATTAGCATAGAATCCTTGCTATTTTATATAGGATGCGTCTTTTGGACGCTTAGTTATGATACTATATACGCTCATCAAGATAAAAAAGATGATGAGAAATTAGGAATGAAATCTACTGCATTATATTTTGGCAATACAACAAAATCTTGGTTGAAAAGATTTTATTTAATATCCTTAATGGCATGGTTGTATGCTGGTATACTATCATCATTAAATAACATCTTTTATATTGCTTTACTTGCCATAGGCTTCATATTTCACCACCAACACAAAAATTTCAATCCAGACGATTCTAATCAATGCATGTCCATATTTAAAAATAATTACCAGATAGGACTCCTGCTCTTTTTCGGTATCCTTTTAGATAGAATTGTAAATTCTACTTTTGTATCCGTTCAGATGCATGGCTAATGTGTAAATATCGAAGCAAAAATGGTGTCATTCCAGTGTCAAGTACTGAGATGACAGAGAAAGCATCATATTGGGATGACACCATTTATTTCTATGGCTGTCTTTTCTATCTTATTTTGTCACGCTGCTGAACGGATTCTACTTTTTAGAACATATCTTGAAAGGAAATCAGGAAGATAATATGATAGGATCAGTAAAAATATATCCAGGTGATGTAAGTGACAAAGAATGGAAATTTCTTGAGCCAAGAGTTGCACAAGTTGTGGCCAAGAAAGCACAAATAGGAACAATTATTAATGTTATACAATACATAATGAAAGGTATTTGCCAGTAGAGCAAAAGATTTTCCTCTATGGAAGACAGTGTATGATTATTTTTTTAGGTTGCGTAATAGTCACACATTGCTTGAATGCATACAAAATAAAGGCTGGTGTGCCCATTGACGTTATAAGATCAAATTACCAACCTTTTACTATAGTATTTTCTAAAATGAATGATAAATTTCCATTATGGTATTACCAACCAAAAGTTGTAAGTCTATACATTTATACATTAGAGGTCTGAGGCGGCTTTTGATGGTATGCCAACAGTGTTCTATGGGATTCAAATCTCACTTTTACCCACAACTTTGAGAGGTCATTATGCGAAGCATAACCATGCTTTCCCTGAGGTTTTCATAACCACGCCATAGAGTCATAGTTCCTGGTAAATTATCACTTTTTCTATTCATAAATCCACCTAATTTTCCTAACCAAATAATAGCTTGTTTTATGTTTGGAGGTTCTTCTGGCAATTTGGCTACTTTATGCTCACGTATGTAAAGGGTTTTCCACTCTTCATTACTTAAAACCTTAGTACAAACCTCCATAGGATTCGATAAAGCGATTTTTGTTAAATATAAAATATTAAATGCAATAATGCTCTTTATAGCGATTAATTTCTCTAATCTTTCTTTTGTAGCTAAACGAGAGCTTTCTACCTTACATCCTGATTTTAAAATCCTAAAATACTCCTCGATTTTCCATCTTAGCTTATACCAATTTATCCTTTCTATAGCATCTAAAGTGCTATTAACTGGTACATTAGTCAGCAAAGTCCAATCAATAGCTTCTACTCTTTCAGGAGGATTTGTTTCTTTGGCACTTACTACATATATAGCGATTTTATCACTTATTTTATGCTCTGTATCTTTCGATCCATAAATGTAAGGAGATCTGATAGGTATATAGCCTTTCATATACCTGACTTCAATGTTAGCTTTTCTTGAGATCTGGTATTTATTTTCAGCAACATTCAAGACAATTTCCTTTTTTACAGGCAGTTGAGTTATACGTGTTTGCAAATCCGTTTTTCCCCCTTCAATACAGATGAATTTCCTATTAGTTCGGTTGCGGATTACATAAAAACTGTCCAATGATTCAACAGTCCATAAAAACTTAAAAATATCTGCTTCCCTATCACCAATAGTAACAAGCTGTACACCTTCTGCGAGGTTATTTAGGGTTTCTTTTAGTGCCGCTATCCACTTATAGCTTTCTTTCTCCTTTATAGCAGTACGGTATTTCCTGTTTGCTTTTTCTTGGGCTGTTTCTTCCCTGATAGAACGTGCCCAACACTGTTGAGAAGATAGCCCTAAAGGTAATCCGTCTTTGTTAACCATTAAGTTACTGTGCAATAACAAACCCTTTTTATATTTTGTATAGGCTTTAGAAATACTACCTAGACCCTTAGTCTTTATATGAGAGTCAAAATCCAAATAACTTGTATCTTGAACTGAAAATACCAGCTCATTTCCTTTTATCCTTTCCATAGTTTCTTTATAATGGGAAGAATAAATTTCCTTAGCTTCAAGCTTCTCATTGCTAAATAATCTGTATGCACCTTTAGCTTCTTTCCATCCTACACAGCTTTGACTAATTGACCCAGACGCCTTATTCTCTATTAAATAGCTTGTTTTAATAAGTCTTGTATTAAGCCTTACATCTCCCAGATTAACATGTCTCAACTCTTTTTCTAGCCATTTATCTCCTAAGCCATCAGCACATTGTACATTTCTATTTACTTCACACATTTTTACCTCATCTTAAGTATATTTTTCTCTATCTTACTTGCTTTTTATACTTGTGGGTAAAAGTGAGATTTGAATCCCATAGAACACTGTTGGCATACCATCAAAAGCCGCCTCAGACCTCTGATGTATAAATGTACAGACTTACAACTTTTGGTTGGTAATACCATAATGGTAATTTATCATTCATTTTAGAAAATACTATACATAATCAATTCGATCATCTGCTACTTGTTCTCCTTTATTTCCTTTACCTAACATAAAACCCCCTATATTTTAATATTCATACTTGATTATTTTACCGTAAATCTCTTTTCTGAAGATTGGTTTTAATATCTAATTCATTTGATTCTTATACAGCTGTACTAAAATGCTCTACAAATTTACTGTAGAAACCTCACGGTAACCCTAGGTAACTTTGATTGCTGAGTAGCAGTGTGTCTTTCTTTTGATTTCTCACTAAATTAAATACTTGCTTAAAAAAGTCAGGATTGCTTTCCGAATGATGTATATAATACAATGCATCTAACTCACATTCTATGTATTCATTACATTAAACTGTATTATAGCTAAAAAGATCTAGCAGAGCAAGAACTCTTTTACATGTTTGAGCATTTTATTTTAGTTTGTATTTTAAAACTAAAGCAGCTCAGCTTCATGTACTTTTATTTCTTTGTCGACTGTTATTTTTCTTCTTCAATGCACCTGTGAGTCACGATAACGTGGCAGTTAAAGCTTGTAAAGCAATTTTTAGATAGCAAGATTCAGCTATTTAATAAAAAGATCGTGGCTAGACCAAAAAATATAAGAGCTGAGAGAATATCAGTTGTTGCTGATGTTAAGATTGAAGACGAAACAGCAGGATCGGATCTTAAACGATGAAGCATTATAGGAATGAAAGTTCCGATGAACGTTGCAATAATTGACATCATAATCATGGAGACCACAAAAATCATCTCCACTTTGACATTGTGAAACCTTATTGCTAACACTACTAATGAAATAGTAGATAAGATCACCCCGTTTATAAGACCTATTAAAAATTCTTTCATCAGTATTCTTTTTGCATTTTGCTCAGTTAGATATTTTGTTGCGATTGCCCGGATAGTTAGTGTTACTGTTTGGGATCCTGCATTTCCGCTCATCGATGCAATGATTGGCATAATTATTGGCAGTACTATAAAACTTTGTATTACGTTATCGAAAAAGCCAACTACTATAGAACATATTGTTGCAGCTAAGAGGTTAAACAGTAACCAAGGTAGTCTTTTAATTATAGTTTTATGTATAGGGGCATTTATATCAGATTTAGAAGATACACCGCTTATTTTAAGCACATCCTCTTCTGCTTCTTGTTGAACAATTTTGATTACATCTTCAATAAGGATTACACCTATAATTTTACCATTCTTATTTACTACTGGAGCTGATAATAGAGAGTAATCTTTAAATATTCTTGCTACTTCTTCTTGGTCCATTCCAGTTTTAATTATTTTTATATCTTGACTCATTATCTCTTTTATTATTGTTTCTCCTGAGTGAGATATTACCTTATTTAAGTTGAAAATGCCTATGGGTTCTAATTTTGAGTTAATGATGAAAATTTGATAAAATGTTTCTGGTATTTTTTTATAGTTGCGTAAGAATTCCATTAGCTGATTTATCGTCCAATAATATGGAGCTATAACCATATTTTTATGTATCAACCTTCCTGCACTTTCTTCTGGGTATGATAACAATTCCTCTACTAATTTTTGAGTTGCATTGGGTAAGTAGTTAAGTATATTTTCTATAGACTTTCTATCTAAATCTTTCACTATAGCTACTATGTCTTCTATATCAAGAAGCATTAGTAACTTTGCTGTATTTTCTATTCCCAATATTTCTATGATCTCTACTTGTAAATCTGGTACTACATGTACTAAGGCATCACTTAACAAATGTTGATCGAGGATATTAACTAATTTCTCCCTGTGATCACTGATCGAAGTAGATAAAAAATAAGCTAACTGAACGCTATCTATCGTTTTTACAATATTACGAACATTCTCTAATTCTTGATTATCGAGAGACTCTATTAAATCATCAATAGCCTTTTTGTCTAAACCATAATGAGAACTTGTTTTAATATTCATTACTTTACCTTATTTTTTTAATAAATATACACACTTGATTTTATTGAACATTCAAGTATAATAGAATTGTTTTGAATTAACTATTATATGGTTAAATTTCTATTTTGTTTGCTGTTATTGTTAGTGATAATAAATATATTAAAGTCTAAAGTATAATGAAAACCCATCCAGAAATCCTTGAATACTTTCAAGGCTTAAATAAAAGTATTTCTCTTATCAGGAGGTGTCTTTGACATAGAAAAATTGAAGTTGCGTCTTGAAGAGCTGGATTCTCAAGCGTCGAATGATAATATGTGGCAAGACAATCAAAAAGCACAAGAGATTTTAAAAGAACGCTCTAAAATTAAGCATGAAATAGAATCGTTTTCAAAGCTAGAAAGCAATTACAACGATTCTATCAGCTTGATGAAATCTGCTGTTGATGAGAATGATGAAGAATTTTTTTCTGAAGTTAAAGGTGAGTTAGTAAAGCTAGAGAAATTAATCAAACTCAAAGAGACAGAATCCTTATTTACTGGTGAAGCAGATAACAATAACTGCTTTTTAGAAATCCACTCAGGAGCTGGTGGAACAGAGAGCAATGATTGGACTGAGATGCTCATGCGCATGTATACAAGATGGGCAGAAATTTATCACAATTTTAAAGTTGAAGTTGTAGAAAAATTAGATGGTGATGCAGTTGGTATAAAATCTACAACAATAAAGATCATCGGAGAAAAAGCTTACGGGTGGGCAAAAAGCGAAAGTGGAGTTCATAGATTGGTTAGAATATCACCATTTGATGCAAATGGTAAACGTCATACCAGTTTTGCAAGTGTAGGAGTAACTCCAGTGATTGAAGATTCAATAGATATTGTTGTGGATGAAAAGGATTTAAAGATCGACACTTACCGTGCTTCTGGAGCAGGTGGTCAGCATGTAAATAAGACTGAAAGCGCGGTACGTATTACGCATATTCCAACAGGCGTTGTAGCTCAATGCCAAAATGGTCGTTCTCAACATAAAAATAAAGATGAAGCACTTAAACTACTTAAAGGACGTTTATATCAAATTGAATTGAAAAAAAAAGAACAGAAAATGGCCGAAGAATATGGCAAGAAATGCGATATAGGTTGGGGCAGTCAGATCAGATCGTATGTTATGCATCCATATCAAATGGTAAAGGATTTAAGGACTGGACATGAAGTTGGCAATATAAATTCCGTTTTTGATGGCAATATAGATTGTTTCATAGTTAGTGTATTGGAGTTAAAATGAGATTTATTAAAAAGCTAAGTTTTATGCTCTGCTAATAAGGGGAAAAGAAAACCAAAATCTATTGAGAAAAATGGAACAATTTTGTGAACATATCTATTATCCAAGTAGCTGATGAAAATGGCAACTCGTTTCTTATGGGCACAAAAATGTAATATGAAGAGAAATCTTCGTACATTAAGTTGTAGCCACGCAACGTCTGCCATTGATGATTATTTCACCTACTGTAACTGCTGCTAAAATAAAGCAGTAATAAACTTGTGTTAACAAAGAAATAGGTGAGACAGAAGCAATGCTACCTGCTAGCAGCAGCTGGGAACCATAAGGCAAAATGCCTTTTGTAACGCAAGCAAAAATGTCTAACAAGTATGCACTACGGTATGACGGAATATTATGCTTTTGCGCGAGCCTTTTTGCAATATCGCCACTTAATAAAATAGCAATGGTATTATTAGCAACTAAAACAGTAAACATAGATGCTATGCCCGCTATTACAAATTCAGCTTTAGTTTTTGTGATATTGCTTTCATCAATAAGTTTGTGTAATGCCTTTTGACCCTGCTTGTACATTATATGACTCAATCCGCCAATAAATAGAGCAAATATCACTATCTCGTTTACTTTTTTGAAACCGTCATATATGTCATGAGAGAGTTGAATGATAGTATAGTCAAAAAAAGTCATCCCTAATACACTAGCAACAATTATATTTATAGTTATTGTTACTAAAGTAGTAACTTCAAATAACCCCATGATTATTAAAGAAATATAAGGAATAATCTTTATTACTGATAAATAATCTAAATTTGATGTAGGAATAATTTTTGTACTATCTGCCATAATTGCCAGATAGACAAGCGTTATAATGCTGGCAACAAATGCTACTTTAGAATTCACTTTAAGTTTATCCTTTATCGTGGCCCCCTGTGAAGAAACAGATGCAATAGTAGTGTCAGATATCATTGAAAGATTATCACCAAATACGGCACCTCCAACTACAGTTGCAGTTCCTATTTCAAGACCAAAAGCCCCATTTTTTGCTAAGTTAACAGCTATTGGTACCATTAATACAACAACTCCCATAGACGTACCAATTGCAGTTGATATAAAAGCGGAAGCCAAAAATACTCCAGGCAGTAGTAATCTTGCTGGAAGGAATTTGAGAATTAAATCAGCAACAGTATCTGCACTACCAATTGATTGAGTCACCACAGAAAATGCTCCAGAAAATAGAAAAGTTAAACACATAGTAAGGGTGTTTTTATCGCCCATACCCTCGATGACAGTATCGATGTGACGTTGAATTTTACCTGCACTGAATGCAACAGCAAAAAATAGCGCCGGTAGTAGGCAAATTACCGGTGAAACTTGGCGAAGCGGATTATCAATTCCAATAAAGAAAAAATAGACACCACTTCCAAGGTATAAGACTAAAAAAATAACCAAAGGAAAAAAAGCTGTCATTTTACTGCCTTAAAAGCTATGATTATAATCAATTAAGTGATTTCAGGCAAGCTTGGTTTTCTGTAAGTTAATAACAGTCCTTTTAGACTCTCAAGTTACGCTATGGAAAATGCGTTGACTATTCTACCATAATATATAGCATCAAAAAATACTCTATAGTATGAGGTAAAGCTATGGTAATGACATATGAACAGTGGAACCTAATATTAGGTGTAATTGATCAAGAGGTAAATTTAAGTGAAGACAATGTAATTGAAAGAATAAAAGAGCTATTAAAGGAAGTAAAGATACTAGGGCAAGCAGAAATATTAAGAATGTTAGAAGAGATATCGCATGGATTAGAAGTACCAAGCAAGATTCCAAGAGTACAAGAGACACAAGAGCCATTAAAAAAGAGACTAAAGGTGGTAAATGTACCGCAGACAAAAGAAGAAGCAAAAAGATACTAAAGGAGTCAAGGGTATCAAATGCTCAACAGATGGTAAAAAGAATGCTAAAAAGGTTAGGTGTACAAGAGACATCAGAAGAATCAAAAGCAGTGGCGCTAGAGGATGTGCTAAATGCACGAAAGATCTCAGAAAAGGTACCAGTGATGCTAGATGTAGGAAAGATATTAGAGACACTAAAGGCACTAAAGAGAGCAAGTAAAAATGTGTATAGAGAGTGGGAGAAAAATAAGTTTGATGTAAATCATTGGTTTAAAGTAGATTGTTTGCATGAACGCTTTTCATACACGTTATTGTATTTAGCTATTGATTTTAAGCTGAACAATTTAATAAATGCTATGCTTAAAGTAAAAGGAATCGATATTAATGCACCAAGTCCGTTTTCCGAATGGACTGCTTTACATTGGGCTGTTGAAGATAGGAACACAGAAGTAGCACGCAAGCTAATAGAAAAAGGGGCAAATGTTAATCAGTTGGATTCATCTCAACGAACTACTTTATATCAGCCAGCTGTAAATGGCGATATAGAAATAACAAAAATCTTAGTAAAAAATAATGCAGATGTTAATGCAGAGGATCTAGCGAGATTGACTGCTTTATATAAGGCTGCCGATAATGGCCATGAAGAAGTAGCAAAGTACTTAATGGAGAATGGAGCAGATGTTAAGAAGAATGGAGCGCTTAAACTTACTCCTTTACATATTGCTGTTGCAAATGTTGATGAAGCAATGGTGAATTGTATAATAAAAAATGATAAGAATATTGTTGAAAATATTGAGATAGTAGATGTATTTGGATGGAGTCCTTTATATTGGGCTGCTGCAAAGAATAATACATTAATATTAGAGATCCTATTACAGGCCACATCACGATATAGAGCAAGTGTTGATATAGAGGATAAGTTAATTGGGCGATCTCCCTTACATATTGCTGCTACGAATGATAATGTGGAAGCAGTAGAGCTCTTAATAAACTATGAAGCAAATGTTAACCATAAGGATGCATGGGGATGGACTCCTTTTAATTGTGCTGCCGCAAAAGGCAATAGAAAAGTAATGAATTATCTAATAGCCCATGGAGCAAGTATTGAGACAAATGATCCACAGAAAATATTACTTTCTATTTGTCCATATAATTATCTAGAAGCAGTAACTGCTATAACACAACTTGGAATATGGAAGGATGTGATGAAATTGATGGTAGCTGAGTTTTTACGTTGTGCTGCCGGACATGGTGATACACTAATGGTACATGCTCTATTAGAATCTGGAATAAATGCTAATGCACGTGACGATTTAGAATCAACTGCTTTACATAAAGCTGCCAAAAGTGGCCATGCGGAAGTAGTAAGGACCTTAATTTTATATGGAGCAAATGTTAATGCACAGGATAGCTCAGGGCAATCTCCTTTAGCTTATGCTTTCGAACATAGACACTGGATAGTAGTAATGACTTTACTATGTTATGGCGCAAGTACTTTATTGCCTGATCACTGCGGTGAAACTGTAAGAGATTTAGCTGAACATCAAGGCATAAGTAATCTTCTAGTGGAAGCAGAACAAAGAGCACTAGATATACTTACGCGGCTTAACTTAGAATCAAGTATACTCAGAAACAAAAAATTAATGACAGTGCAACACATAGAATCACATATGTTGAGAGAAATAGAATCACATAATCTATCTATCAGCTTTGAACGTATGATAAGAGATCAAGCTAATCAAATTGAACAATTACAGTATAACGCTAAACTTAATGAAAGAGGAGTAGCATTTATAACTGACCACATTAAATGTGTGCAGTTAGAGACTAACACTAAAGCGTGTTCAGCTGAAATGGATGGAGTAAAAGAACAAATATTACATAGTCCTTGCAGGTGGTCATATCGCACTAAAAATGTTAATGTAAGAAGAGTAACATCTTTAGCTAACGGCATTGAGTGTATGAAGTTAGGGCCTAACACTGAAGCGTGTCAAGGCCCTAGTACTAAAGAGCCTAATACTCACCTCTCTATGATCGAGAAACTATCATTGTTACCACTTTACTCAGCTGTAGGAAAATATGAAGCCGTTATAAATAGTTAAATAATCCTCTAAATTCCAGCACGTAGCACTCGATGCAAGTAGCTGAAACTGAGAAGTACATTAGGTATGTTAGATTTTAGTTTACACAATAAAATTTTTATAAGTAAGATGTCAGAAGGTATCAAAACCATATTAGTAGAAGACAATAATGCTAGGCTCGATAGGTACATTAGAAGAATTTTTCCCAATTTGAAACAATCTGCAATTGAGAAGTCTTTAAGGAAAGGATTAATCAAGGTTGATAATTGCACGGCAAAATCCAGCGATAGGGTAAGCTCTGGGCAAACTATAATGATAAGATACTTAGACTATATTGAGAACACTAATTCTGACTGCAAATATAATGAAAAGTTAGTGAATCTACTAAGAGAGAACATATTATATGAAGACGAATATATACTAGCTATAAACAAACCCGCAGGGGTCATTGTTCAAGGCGGCATAAAGGTAAAAATTAGCATTAGTGATTTACTTGACCAAATAAGAGAGAGAGAAATATTTAAAATTGTTCACAGGCTGGATAGGGATACAAGCGGAGTAATAATATTCGCACGCAATGCCAGCGTTGCCAAATACCTTATGGAAGAATTTAAAGGACGGAGGATAAAAAAAACTTACCTAGCATTAACTTTTGGTATACCGAGCAAAGATAATGGAACAATAGACTATCCGTTGGTGAAAAAATATATTTCAGGGCAAGAAAAAGTAGTCGTTGATGAAGATTCACCTCAAAATGCCACTACGCATTTTTTAATTATAGCAAGGTTAAAACATAATGTTGCTTATTTAAAATTACAACCAATTACTGGCAGAACTCATCAATTACGTGCACATTTAGCTCATATAAATTGTCCTATTCTTGGTGACGGTAAATATGGCGGTAAAAAAGCTTTTATTGATGGAGTAGCAAATCAGATTCACCTACATTCATATTCTTTGTCTTTAAAATTGCCAAATAATAAAGAAGTCACTATTACTGCTCCTGTCCCTAAACACATCGAAAAATCTATTGAAGCGCTATCTTTTGACTAAAGCGATTTCACCAATCAATTTTTTTGTCTTTGGCTTTAATTTGAAGTACAGATATTAGGCTAATCAATGCACAAACAGTAAGGTAAATCCCTGCGGCAAGTTTTGTTTCGGTTTTTTCTATAAGCCACATGCATATCGATGGAGAAAGGCCGCCAAAAATACCTGCAGATATGTTATGTGCGAGGCTAAAGCCGGTGCACCTAACTTTTGTTGGAAATAACTCGCAGGCAAGAGAATTATATATTCCAAAAGATGCACCTATCGGCACACTTATCAACAGAAAAGAGAGCGTGACAATATAGTGGTTATCATTTGATAATAGCGAAAGTACCGGCAAACCAGTGCAAGCTAGAGCTACTAATATAGGAATCATTACATTTTTTCTTCCAACTTTATCAGACAGTATTGCAAATAGCACTGCGGACGTTCCAAATGTAATTTCAACTATAATCCTTACTACATTTTTAATATCAATACCTGACAGAGTAAGCGCTTTTACAGATATGTTATAAAACATTATTACCGAATAAACGATTGCATTTTGAGCGATACCAAGCCCAATTGCTAATATAAATGCTTTTTTGTAGGTTTTGATTAATTCTAAAAATGGAGAATCAGATAAGCTTCTATTTTGATCATGAATTTTATATGCTAAACTCTCTTCCATTATATATCTTGTTAAAAAGCCTATTATGCCCATAATGAAGCAGAAATAGAAGGGCAACCTCCAGCCCCAAATTTCATAATTTTCACCTGTAAACTTTTTGCAAATAGCTATCATTACAAAGCATGTGATAGAACCGAGAGCACCACTAAACGCTTTCATGCTCCCTAAGAATCCTAGATTTTTTTTATCGCTTGAATGCTCTATTAAAAAAGCAGAGTTAACACTTGTTTCTCCACCTGCTGCCATTCCTTGTACTATCCTACAAAACAGAAGCAGTATAGGAGAAAATATTCCTATTTCTCTAAAGCTTGGTATAACCGCAATTGCAGTAGACGATATCGAAGCTAATATTACGGAAGTCAGCAAAATTTTCCTTCTGCCGTGCTTATCTCCAATGTAACCAAAAATAAACGCACCAAGTGGTCTAAATCCAAAGCCAATTGCAAAACTGCCAAGAAATTTGATTGTGCTCAAATAATCATTTTCTGAAGGAAAAAAAACGTTGCTTATTATATGAGTTAAAACTCCAAACAGAGTTGCTTCATACCATATAATCATATTGCAGATTATGCTTGATAGTATTGCTTTTTGAATATCGTTCATGACTTCCAGCTTACCACACTCCGCTATAAAAATTTTTATTCAATAACATTTAAAGACAACTCACGTAAATGTTTATTGTCCACTTTAGAAGGAGCACCCATTAGAACATCTTCTCCTTGCTGATTCATAGGAAAACAGATTACTTCACGAATGTTCGGCTCATCAGCAAGCAGCATAACCATTCTATCAACCCCCGGTGCTATTCCACCATGAGGAGGAACACCGAATCTGAATGCACGAACAAGCGCGCCGAATTTTGTATCAACTTCCTCTTTACTGTAGCCTGCAATGGCAAAAGCCTTATACATAATATCCAACTTGTTATTACGAATCGCCCCACTTGACAGCTCTATTCCATTGCAAACAAGATCATATTGGTAAGCAAGGATGTCCAGCGGATCTTTTTCTTCTAAATCTTTCAAGCCACCATGTGGCATGGAAAATGGATTATGAAAGAAATCTATTTTTTTACTTTTATCATCATATACAAAATATGGAAAATCGATGACCCAGCAGAATTTGAAGATATTATCATCTATAAGACCCAGTTCTGATCCCAAAAGAGTACGCACTTTCCCTGCAATTATTGCTGCTTCATTTTCCTTATCAGAAGCAAAAAATACACTATCTCCAGGTTCTATATTTGTTATTTCTTTTATGGAATTTAACCTATTGTCATCAAGGAATTTAGCAATTGGTCCTTTTGCAATTCCATCTTTATCGAATGTTATATATCCAAGACCTTTAGCACCGAATTCTTTCTGTGCATGTTCTATTTTTTTATCAAAAAAGCTGCGTGGTTCCTCTGCTGTTTTAGGTGCAGGAATGGCTCTTACTACCATACCACGCTCAACGTTGCTTTTGAAAATATTGAACCCTGAATCACGGAAAATTTCTGTTACATCACTAATCAATAGTGGATTGCGCAGATCTGGTTTATCAGAACCGTATTTGAGCATTGCATCTTTGTATGTAATGCGTGGAAAATCTTTATCGACAGACTTGCGAGAAAATTTGGCAAATACTTTATATAAGGTAGATTCAATAACCTGAAATATATCTTCTTGAATTACAAAAGACATTTCAAGATCTAGCTGATAAAACTCCCCAGGAGAACGGTCAGCCCTTGCGTCCTCATCACGAAAACAAGGTGCAATTTGAAAATATTTATCAAACCCCGAAACCATAAGCAACTGCTTAAAAATCTGCGGAGCTTGTGGTAATGCATAGAATTTACCAGGATTTAGTCTGCTTGGCACTAAGTAGTCACGTGCACCTTCAGGAGATGAAGCAGTAAGTATTGGAGTTTGAATTTCCAAAAATCCTTGCTCTATCATGAGCCTCCTGAGCTCTGAAATGATCTGTGAACGCAGAATAATGTTGTTACGGGCTTTTTCACGTCTTAAGTCAAGAAAACGATATTTAAATCTCATGTTTTCTGGGTATTCTTGCTCACCGGCGATACTTGCTAATATACTCCTTTCTTCTTTTGCTATTTCTTCATCACAGTGGAACTCAACTTCCGATTCAACTTGTAATTTACTAACTATAACTTCAATTTCTCCTGTGGAAATAGAGCTATTTACCGTGTCTTCAGTTCTAGCTTTGACTATTCCTGTGACAGTAATCACACTTTCCGATTTTAAATTTGAAATTTCATCAAAAAAGTCTTTGTCATTGTTGAATACCAGTTGAGTAATTCCATAAAAATCTCTTAAATCAACAAAGATTATGTTACCATGGTCACGTTTACGGTACAGCCACCCAGAGAGAGTAACTTCCTTTTCTACATCATTCTTCCTTAATTCATTACACGCGTGAGTTTTATAGCAGTTCATTTAATTGAAATTTCTAGAATACAGAAAGATTATAAAATAAATTAACCTTTGGGCAAGATAATATCTAAAGATCCTTTACAAACAATTCTGATTTGGATATAATTTTTTTGATTGTGTGTGTTGAGGTGTATTTATGAATCCTGAAGAACTAGAGAAAATTCTAGCTGAAAATAAGAAGAAAGATTCTGTATTAAAAAAGCTTCTTAGAGATGTTAAGGAGAATGACTTAGAAAAAGTAAAATCAATTTTTGAGAAAAACAGCGCTATTATTAAAGATGTTGTTACTGAGATTAATTCCCAAAATGGTACAAATTTATTAGGTTATGCTATTGATAGTAAAATGGCTAAATATCTAATAGAGCAAGGTGTAAAATTCGTCACTGTAGTCGGAAAGGCAGTTATGAAAAAAGATTTAGAGTTAGTCAAATCAATCTGTCAGATGAATAAATCAATAGCTAAAATGAGTTATCGCGAAATCCTGAGCCACTACAATCTGCAACTTATGATCACAAATTTAATGATAAAATTGCAAGGTATTTGATTGAACAAGGTGCAAATCCTAATGCAACTGATCATCTTGGTCGTTACTTACTTCATCTGCAAATTGCAAAAAGCAATTTCAAAGGAGCTAAGGCCTTAATAGAAAACGGTGCGGATGTTAATTTAATAAATCAAGAGGTAAAAAGCTATCGGAGATTAATTATGGGTGTTATAGTATTTCCTAAAGTAAATGATAAAGGTATAATAAAGTATTTGAGTTATAATGGCATATAGTGTGGATTTAAGGGAAAAGGCAGTATTGATGATAGAAAAAGGGAAGACAAAGGTTGAGATAGCAGAGCTCATGGAGATAGGAATAGCAACGCTGTACCGCTGGTTAAAAAAGAAAGCTGCTGGTGAAAGCCTAATGAAAGCCTAAAGCCATCTAAAAACGGTAGCTTTATTCGAAAAATAGACCCAAAAATACTCGAAGAATATGTTACAAAGAATCCAGATCATACTCTGGCAGAGATGAAACAAAATCTTGGATTTGGAATAAATTCAATTTGGTATAGACTAAAACAGCTAAAAATTACTTTAAAAAAAAGTCACACTATATCAAGAGCGCAATCAAGAAGATAGGCAGCAATTTATTGATAAAATCTCAAAAATAGATCATTCCAGCATCTTATATATAGATGAAGCAGGAGTTGATAATAAGTTATACCGAGAATATGGACGTGCTCCAAGAGGAAAGAAAATTTATGCAGATATTCCAGCGAGAGAGAATCGGTATAGTAGCCGGGTGGATTGGAATGAGATTTATTGCACCAATGACTTTCAAAGGTGGGTGTGACAAAGAGGTATTCAATATATGGTTGGAGAAACCTAAATTGCCACTTGGCACAACCATAGTTATGGATAATGCTACATTTCATAAGACCACTAAAACAAAATCATTAATAGAGTCTTTTGGCTGTCATGTGCTGTATCTTCCAACATATTCACCAGATTTGAATCCTCACTTTTACCCACAACTTTGAGAGGTCATTATGCGAAGCATAACCATGCTTTCCCTGAGGTTTTCATAACCACGCCATAGAGTCATAGTTCCTGGTAAATTATCACTTTTTCTATTCATAAATCCACCTAATTTTCCTAACCAAATAATAGCTTGTTTTATGTTTGGAGGTTCTTCTGGCAATTTGGCTACTTTATGCTCACGTATGTAAAGGGTTTTCCACTCTTCATTACTTAAAACCTTAGTACAAACCTCCATAGGATTCGATAAAGCGATTTTTGTTAAATATAAAATATTAAATGCAATAATGCTCTTTATAGCGATTAATTTCTCTAATCTTTCTTTTGTAGCTAAACGAGAGCTTTCTACCTTACATCCTGATTTTAAAATCCTAAAATACTCCTCGATTTTCCATCTTAGCTTATACCAATTTATCCTTTCTATAGCATCTAAAGTGCTATTAACTGGTACATTAGTCAGCAAAGTCCAATCAATAGCTTCTACTCTTTCAGGAGGATTTGTTTCTTTGGCACTTACTACATATATAGCGATTTTATCACTTATTTTATGCTCTGTATCTTTCGATCCATAAATGTAAGGAGATCTGATAGGTATATAGCCTTTCATATACCTGACTTCAATGTTAGCTTTTCTTGAGATCTGGTATTTATTTTCAGCAACATTCAAGACAATTTCCTTTTTTACAGGCAGTTGAGTTATACGTGTTTGCAAATCCGTTTTTCCCCCTTCAATACAGATGAATTTCCTATTAGTTCGGTTGCGGATTACATAAAAACTGTCCAATGATTCAACAGTCCATAAAAACTTAAAAATATCTGCTTCCCTATCACCAATAGTAACAAGCTGTACACCTTCTGCGAGGTTATTTAGGGTTTCTTTTAGTGCCGCTATCCACTTATAGCTTTCTTTCTCCTTTATAGCAGTACGGTATTTCCTGTTTGCTTTTTCTTGGGCTGTTTCTTCCCTGATAGAACGTGCCCAACACTGTTGAGAAGATAGCCCTAAAGGTAATCCGTCTTTGTTAACCATTAAGTTACTGTGCAATAACAAACCCTTTTTATATTTTGTATAGGCTTTAGAAATACTACCTAGACCCTTAGTCTTTATATGAGAGTCAAAATCCAAATAACTTGTATCTTGAACTGAAAATACCAGCTCATTTCCTTTTATCCTTTCCATAGTTTCTTTATAATGGGAAGAATAAATTTCCTTAGCTTCAAGCTTCTCATTGCTAAATAATCTGTATGCACCTTTAGCTTCTTTCCATCCTACACAGCTTTGACTAATTGACCCAGACGCCTTATTCTCTATTAAATAGCTTGTTTTAATAAGTCTTGTATTAAGCCTTACATCTCCCAGATTAACATGTCTCAACTCTTTTTCTAGCCATTTATCTCCTAAGCCATCAGCACATTGTACATTTCTATTTACTTCACACATTTTTACCTCATCTTAAGTATATTTTTCTCTATCTTACTTGCTTTTTATACTTGTGGGTAAAAGTGAGATTTGAATCCCATAGAACACTGTTGGCATACCATCAAAAGCCGCCTCAGACCTCTGATGTATAAATGTACAGACTTACAACTTTTGGTTGGTAATACCATAATGGTAATTTATCATTCATTTTAGAAAATACTATAACATCTATGATTACCTGCCTAAGCAGGTTACTATTCCTTATCTGAGATTGCGCATAGTAAATTATGTTAACCTGCATATGCTATCTAATTTTGCTACAAAAGTAAGATTTTCATGCGACATATATACTTATCATATAAGCAGCATGCTTGCTGCTATAAAGCATGTTGGCTTGGTGGTAAAGAGCATTAGTAGTGAGACCATTTTGGAAAGTAATTGTGCTATAAATCAGCACGATGAAGTTTTACATTCAACAATTAATTTTGATATTTTAATACAAGGAGGTAGCGATGAGCAAATTACAGCTGAAAATTAAAGGTCATGACAATAATTTTGTTGTGCTGAATAATATACGAAACTTAAGGTTTACTTTGCGTAATAACAAAGAGGAGATGAAAGATATTTCCTCTTTTGGCTGGAGAAAAGTGTTTGATTGTGCTGGAAGTAGAAAGATTACAATAAAAATTAATGGCATTTTAATTCAGTATTGGCTGATGAATTATTGCGTAATTCTGCAATGTTAAACTCTAATAATGATTATTAGATTAGTTTTAATGCTAAGGAGAAGATAAAACTCAGGTGTTCGGTTGAATTGTATGAGAGATATTATGATCCTGCCACCTTTGACAGCTTCACTGTAGTTTTAGCCAGTGCTGAAGTTGTGAACACTTTTCATTAGTGTTAATTTAATTTTTTCATATACAATAATAATAAGTGGGAATAAATTAAAAAAAATTATGAACGATGAGGATCTTTTCGAAGAAGGCGATGATAATGTTGAAGAGAATAGCGATGACAGAAGAGAAAGGAATTTGAAGAATGAAAATCAGCTTGAAGAGCAGTGCAAAGAGTATTTAAAACCTTTCGAGGATATTTTAAGTCAAATTGATGAAGGAGTTGATAATTTAGATAGTTACGAAAGGACTATGCAAGTAAAGCGAAGTATAGATAGGCTCATAGAAACCTTATATAGCCAAGCAGCATCTGAGGATATTGATGTAGAACTTGAAACCACAAAACACACTCGCGATAAATCAGAGTCCAAGAAAAGAGTTCTGGAAAAGAGAAAGAAACAACTGATGGAAGAGATCTTAAGTTTTCAACAACAAAAGGAGCTAATGAATAGCAGGGAAAAACATGAAGTAGCAAGTGATGGGGATGTTCAGAAGGCAAAAGCACGAGTGAAGTCTTCAATTAGGGGGGTGTTGTTTTCAGTTATTGCTCATAGAATGGATCCACGAAGGAGGGCAGGGGAAACTGCTGATGACAATGAAAAGCAAGCTCGTATGTACGGTAGAGAAGCAGTTGGTGGAGTTTTAGGTGGATTATTCAAGGCGTTTTTAACTGCAGTTGCTGCTGTTGTGCGCGAAATTGCTAAACCACTTCAACATATGAATACACAAGAGACGTCTTTTGCAAAACAAGTTGAAGAAAGCAGAAACCAGGATTCACAGAAAGGTCGATCTGTGTAGGTCAAAGTATAATTTCAAAAATTTTTTTGAAATCATATGTACTAAACAATATCTACTCAACGCAAATTACAACAAACGCAGTAGCATAATCTTGATCATCACTTAGAGAAAGGTGTATCTTGTAGTCTTTCGAGATGAAATCCTTTGTGATAGCAAGATGTGGTTTTCCCCTGATAGTACTGTATATTTCTATATCTTTCATTATAATTCCTTGGCTGAATCCAGTGCCTAGCGCTTTAACAAAAGCTTCCTTTGCAGCAAAGCGTTTAGCAAAATATTTTGCTCTTACTTCTTGGCTATTATATTTTTTGCTTATCTCTATTTCCTTCTTAGTATAGACTTTATTGAGAAATTTTTCCCCGTATTTTTGTGATATTCTCAATATTCTGGGTATATATACTATGTCAGTGCCAATACCGTATATCATTTTGCGCTAAAACGATTTATTGCTTCTTCAACTTGTATTTCCTCTACCTCTCCAGTTGCCCTATTTTTTACTTCAACTATATTTGAAGTTACTGCTTTCTTTCCAATAATTATTTGCCACGGCAAGCCTATCAGATCCATTCTGGCAAATTTCACTCCTACACTTTCGTCCGTATCATCATAAAGCACTTCATCGCTTTTCAAAGCTTTGTATATTTTATCTGCAGCCTCCGTTACTTTCGTTTGTAAATTGATCAAACCAACTTTAAAAGGAGCTACTGCCTCTGGCCAGATAATTCCTTTGTCATCATGGAAAGCTTCTATTATTGCGCCAACAAGCCTTGAAACTCCAATACCATACGAACCCATATGCATGTTAACATTTTTTCCATCTTGAGAAGTAACACTTGCCTTCATAGGCTTTGAATATTTGTCGCCAAAATAAAAAATATGCCCTATTTCAATACCTTTACTAACATTTAACTGTTCTTGCGGTATAGGACAAATTTTAGGATCATGCATATCGTCTGCAACTGCATATATGCTCTTCAGGCTTTCAATATCTTCGCTTTCTAGTAATTCAAAAAGTTTATTGTCATAATATAGAGTGCTCTCACCGGTGTTTGCCAATATATGAAATTCATGACTTAAATTTCCTCCAATTGGTCCTGTATCCGCCCTCACTCCAATTGGAGTAAGTCCCATGCGTTTGAAGATTTTTATGTAAGTTTTATACATCAAATTATATGAATTCAGTGCACCTTCGTAATCTACATCAAAACTGTATGCATCCTTCATCAGAAATTCTCTGCCTCTCATAACGCCATAACGAGGTCTTACTTCGTCACGAAACTTCCACTGAATTTGATATAAATAAAGTGGTAAATCTTTGTAACTTTTTACCGTATTTCTAATCAAATCAGTTACCACCTCCTCATGTGTTGGACCAAAAAGCATATCGCTTTCATGCCTATCTTTAATACGTAGCATTTCTTTGCCGTAATCATCGTAACGTCCTGACTCTCGCCAAAGACTTGCTGGCTGCACACAAGGCATCAACACTTCAATTGCACCAATTTCATCTCTGATAATATTTTTAATATTTTTAAGTACCAAAAGACCAAGCGGCAGCCAAGAATAAATTCCAGATGCTGTCTGCTTGATTAAGCCCGCACGTAACAAATATTGATGAGAAATAATTTCAGCACCAGCCGGGGTTTCTTTTAAAGTTGGCAGGTAATATTGAGATAAACGCATTTGATAAATCTGATTGTACTAAGTAATCTTAATACAATCAGGCCTGTAGGTAAACTTATTTTAAGAAGAGTGTACTACTTTCTCTTACCTCGATCTACGACACTTTGAACTTGAAATGGTTTTTGCACCTCACTATTCACTGAGTCAACATTATTTGCTTGTGCTGCAGGAGAAGCTTCATATTTCGTTTTTGAATTAACAGGCTTAGGCGATATCGGTGGCTTCTCTGCCTTTAGTGTAGAACGTGGTGGAGTTGTGGATTTAGGTTTTACATTATCATCAGATTCATGACCACTGTCAGGACTCTTGCTTCCTCTTTCATCTTCTGGTTGGGAGTTTGAAGGCGTAGGTTTTTTCCTGGATTTTGTCAGCTTTTTCTCTTTCGGTTTTTTCGATTTATCATTGCTCCAATCATCACTTTCACTGTGGTCAGAAACTTCACTTTCACTACTAGAAAATTCTATTGCTGGTCTCCTCTTCAGGATATTAGCTATCCCAGAATCATGACATTGAGCATTCCTCATTGCACGTTGCTTATTCTCTTCTCGCAACTTCTCAATTCTTGCAAAATACTCTTCTTTTGTTTCTTGTTTGGCACCCGCAGGTAATGACTTGTTTTGTTCAGAATCAATAGCCTTCTCCGGTGCACCATCATTAATAGGTTTTAACTTCGTACCTTTTCTTATCTGTTCAAGCAGATCAGAACGATCATGCTTAGATTCATTAGCCTTTTTCGGTGCACCATTCTTAGGTTTCTCCGTATACTTGGAAGCTGTAGGAGGAGGAGGCGGCGGAGATGGTAGTGGTGCAGCATTTTGTGGCAATGGAGGAGGTGGTGGAGGTAGTAGTGGTACAATGGGTATTCCAGACATTACTGGAAATGATGGTGTAGGAGTATTGCTATGTTCAAGTCCTTTTGCTTTCTGTAAATCTTGTGATTGTTTTCTACCAGGATCAACTCCTTTCTCGCTGTTTATTGCAGAAAGGTGTGAATTGATAAGATATGCAGCTAAGCTCAACATAACCGATGCAGAAACAAAAGCAATAACTGCAGAAGACACTGGCACTGCAGCACTACTTAATACCGCTGAAATGATGAAATACGTGCATACTCCAGCTACAGGACCGGATGTACACAATAACAAAATAGCAATTGAATATTTTAAGGCAGTTGCCTTTTTTTGTTCTGCTACAGATGACTTTTGATTTTCACTATCAGACTGTACACCATTATGTTGTTTAGTCATAGGTTTTTTCGGCACAACCTGTTTAGTATTGCTTCTGTCATTTTTAGTTTTGTCACTCGCATTATCTTCTTCTTTTGACTGAGCGCTATTTCTGATTTCTGGATTCTTAACATGAATACTATTCTTGCTTCCTTTATCTGCAGTTTTGTCACTCGCATTATTTTCTTTTTCTTCTTCTTTCCTGTGTTTTATCTTATTTTTCAAATCTTCAAGCAAATTTGGATTAGTAACCTCAGATAGACCTCTTTTTAATTGAGTGCTATTGCTGGTTTTTGATGGAGTACTACCAAGAACGCTAATTCTGGATTAAGGAAGGAAGAAAGTATAGGAAATGGAAGGCTTTTTGGATTTCAAGGAATAGGAAATGAGAGTAGAAAAGATGTGAACCAAGAAATTAACGGGAGATCTATGGCGAGTATGTTCAATTTCAAGTCTATTTTTGAGGTAGCCAAAAATCGTCTCAATGATCGACCTTTTTCTCAGCAAAATCTTTTCATGTAGTGAAATTAATGCGTTTTTCATCCCCTTTTTCACCTTGGTAACAAGTTTCAAACCGCGGTTAAACAACTCTTGGAAAAGCTCTTTTTTAATATAGCCTTTATCACCAAACAAAAGACCGGTTAATTTCTTAGTTAGGTTTGCTACAGGCTCTCTATCGTCAACATTACCTCTTGTAAGCGTAAAAGCTTGAATTTCACCTTTCTCGTTAATTATCAAATGTAGTTTAAAGCCGAAAAACCAGCCATATGTACTCTTGCTTAATTTTGCAATTCCAGCAAAAACCTTATTTCTTGATATTCTTTTTGCATGGCAAACTGCAATAGGAGTTGTATCTATGTATGAGATTCCAGTAAGTTCTGACCATCCGCAAAGGCACTGTAATAGCATGGCTAAATGCCACAAAACCCTGGGCTTTAGAGCAACAAACCTAGTGTATGAAGGCAACTTCGAAAACTCTGTTTGTAGAGCAATGTTAGGTAATGCAGGTAGAAAGCCTTAAAATTTTCACAGGGAGATTGCTGATACAGGAGGATTATTGTGATAATTTCCGAATGTGTAATTTCTGGCACTCTTGTGGGTTTTTTACCGTTTGGCAGTAGTTTATCTGCAAAATTTTTCTCTATATCTCTGCAAAAATCATCGACCAGACAAAACAGTTTTGTTATATCTTCCATGGGTAACCTCATCTATTTTTTTTCTATTTGTTGAGTTTACCCTACTCTCCTGACTTTTCTATTCTCTTTTTAATCCAGAATTAGCGTTTATAGTGTAGCTAGAGACATTTTTAGTCAACTGAGTAATTTTGTTCCTCTAGCCTGAGGTCAAAATAAATTTGAATGGGTTTCCCAGCACGTCAACAAGTGCATGAACTTTAGTCACAAATCCCCGTCCTCAATTAATTTGACCTGCTAACATTTTGTACACAGAGCCTAGCTCTTTTGCTATTTGCTTGACTTGTTTCTTGACATAGCTTCTAATTTAAATTCTGCTGTCTATTCTCTTTCATTCATAACCTTTTGCAAAACGTTTTTGCTTTCTTCTCTGCTGGTCACTATTGCTTATATAAAGCAAGTATAGTACTGAATGATGTTGCAAGCACTCAGTTCGGCAATATTATCGATTTAAGACGAAGTTAAGATTTCGATTTTTTATTCAAACTCTTCTGAAAGTTTTTATACATATTGAAGACATCTTGATAGTTTAGGTGAGTGTAAACTTGAGTAGTTTCAAGGCTTGAGTGGCCAAGCAGCTGTTGTATTGATCTTATGTCAATATCTTCCTGAAGCAAATGAGTAGCAAAACTATGTCGAAATGCATGTGGAGATAAAATTTCTGGTAAGTTTAAAAATCTTCTTATTTTTTGCAAACGATTAGCAACATAAGTTCTTCCCAATTTTTTTCCTCTTACCCCGACAAAAAGATGTCCCGCTTCGTCAAAGTGGGGACAAGCTTTTATATATTTTTGTATACACTTTTTTACTACTGGAAGAATAAATACCTGCCTTTGTTTATCTCCCTTACCTGTTACTATTAAACTTTCATTGCTAATATCACTAACCTTAAGATTCAGTGCTTCAGTGATTCTTAAGCCCGTACCATATAGCAGAACGACAATTGCAATTTCTCTTTTTACCACCCAAGGCTCGCCTAGATCAGGCAATTTCATTTCTTTCAATAGAGTTTCTATGTTAGATATTGAAAGTGCTTTAGGTAGAGTTCTTCTCTGAATTGGCCTTGATAAAGAAAATACCGCTTCATTATTTATTTCATAATTGTTTTTTATATATTTGAAAAAATTTCTGATTACTGACAATGCGCGAGTGTTAGATCTCGCATTTACACCTCTTGCATAACGAGAGGTAAACCAACTTCTCAGTTCAGGTATGCTTAATTTTTCTAAAGCGCCAACATTTACTTCTTCACCAATGTGAGTGTTTAGGAAACTTATAAGATCCTTGAGGTCCCTCATGTATGATTCCAAAGTATTTGGTGAGTAAGACCTGTTGTACTTTAGCCAATCGTACCATTTTTCAATGATTGAACCGAGGTCCACAGTTACTTTTTAAAGAAAGCATCGATGCACGCATCCCTAAAGGCTTCATTTATATCAGGATGAGAGTGACAAATTCTGTATATATCCTCTGCTGCTGCACCATATGCCATTGCAACCGCTGCTTCATTGATTAGCGTATCAGCGTATGCTCCTATGATATGTACACCGAGTATTGTATCTGCTTTGCTACAAGTCAGAACTTTCACGAATCCCTCAGCATCGTCAGTGACTTTTGCTCTACCGTTTGCAGCAAATTGACATTTACCAACTTTATACTTTCGACCAGCACTTTTTAGTTCTTCTTCAGTTTTACCGATTGAAGAAACTGCAGGGTGGGTGTAAATGACTGACGGTATGATTTCATAATCAACGTGAGGCAATTGCCTTGCTAGTATCTCTGCAACTGTCACCCCTTCTTCCTCAGCTTTGTGAGCAAGCATTGCTCCACCAATCACATCACCAATAGCAAATATTCCTTTTACGTTGGTTTCATAACTATTGTTGACTTTAATAAAGCCACGACTGTCTTTTTCTATTTTTTCAAGACCCTCAGAGCATGGTTTGCGTCCTACTGCAACCAATACCTTATCCGCCTCTATAGAGTTTGTTTGATTATCTTTTACAGAGCAAACTTTCACACTCAAAGAATTACTACTTTGTTTTATCTCTTCAACTTTGGTGCTGAGTAAAAATTTTATTCCCTGCTTTTGTAGACTAGAAAGTAAAGACTTACTTAGTTCGCCATCCATTGCTGCAGCGATTCTATCAAAAAACTCTACTACAGTAACTTCAGAGCCCAGCCTATTCCACACAGAAGACATTTCAAGTCCTATTGCCCCAGCTCCAATTACAACAAGTTTTTTTGGTACTTCAGTTAAAGACAATGCACCAGTTGATGAAATGATATTTTTCTCATCAATATCAATTCCTGGTAGAGAACTAACATCAGAACCAGTTGCAATTACTATATTTTTTGCCTTCAGTACCTTACCTTCAACTAAAACTTCAAGATTGCCTTGATCAAAAGAAGTAATTTTTCCAAGTCCATTGATGTTAGTAATTTTGTAAAGGTTAAACAGATATTCTATGCCTTTTCCAAGTTCCTGAACTCTAGCGTCTTTATAGCCTATCATTTCTCTAAAATCGAGACTGACATCCTTAACTTTTATGCCAAATTTTGATAGATTATTTTTCGCACTAGCATACTGATAAGAGGAATGGAGTAATGCTTTTGATGGTATACACCCAACTCGCAAACACGTGCCACCAAAAATGCTATTTTTGTCTATACAAGCAACTTTGAGTCCAAGTTTTGCAGCAGCAATAGCGCATTTGTAACCACCTGGACCACCACCTATAATAATTAAATCATAATCAGTCATAAAAAACAAACCTATTCTCTAAAGAATAAACACCATTTCCTTCAGTCGTTACATACATCTTACCATGGGTAAATACTGGAGCATGAAACACATTACCAGGTATTTTAATTACCCTTCCTGTACTTTCAGATCCAGGAAAAGCAAATATTGAACCTTTATTACTTGTTACCCAAAGCGTATGGGCATACATAATTGGAACAAACAACTGCACATTCTCTATAAAATCAGATGTCCAAACTGTTTTTCCACTTTGTATGTCGATGCCAATTACCTTATTATCTTTAGTCACCATGAAAATTCTTCCGCCTTCTTTTTGTTTCTCTGCAGGAATAAGAGGGCTATAATATGACTCAATGTTTGATATACTTTTTACTTGTAGTGGCCTTGACCATAAAATATTTCCTGAGTTTACGTCGATGCTATAAATATAAGAGTTGCTCGTAGCTATTAAGATATTATCGTGTACTCTAGGTGTAGTAGTTACATCTGTAAGCTGTGTGTCTAAAAGATTTGTAGCTAATTTTTGGCTCCATAGTTTTTTACCTTCTTCATTAAAAGCTATTAACTCTCCATTTGAAAATGGTGCCATTATTTTATCACTAGAGACTGCTGGTGAGATGGAATATAAACCTCGAACTTCATTTATACCATTTTGATAAGCCCAAATGGGGCTGCCATCTTTTATATCAAATATATTTAGATAGTTATCAATAGTCAATACTACCAACTTATTGTTTATTACTATTGCTTTCCCTCTTGCCGGAGCTCTTAATTCTTTTTCCCATTGAATCTCCCCTGTTTTCGCATCTATTGTGTGTAGAATGTTATCCACTACAAAGAAAACATTTTCTTTGTAGCTCGATAAACTCATATTACCAATTTTTTTCCTACTTGAGAGGTATAATTTCCAATTTATAACTCTTGGGTTATCGATATCAAAGGAATATAAGGTACCGTGCTTGTCTGGTAAAATAACGCTATTTTCTGTAAGTATTGGAGCTACATATCCTTGAGATAATTTTTTATCTACTAAACTTATTCGTTCGCTTGCCATTGTATAGTTACTATACAATAACATTATCATGACAATTATTATTTTCATTATTTAGTGAAAACAAGATTCATTAATATACATACTAGAAACGTAAATCACAACGAAAATGTTCTTAATTGTGGATCAAAAGCATTAACGTAATATCATACCATTATGTAAAGATTCTCTTACTGTAATAACTTTTATCAAGTATGGACTAAAAGAAATATCTATAGCTCAAACTAATGCTGTCAGTAATACTACTCCAATATGAAACAGGCAGCATTTTCAGGATGAAAGATATTGTTGTGATGTCATTCATTTGAACTACTCATATCAATTTGAAAAATGTATACTATCTTATGCTATAGTACCTAAAAGTAAATGCTCAACATACAAAATAACGCTTCACTTTGCAGGCAATGGATATTCTTGGCAGTACTTGCTCTTGCTTGTTCTGGAGTGCTGTCAATAATTGTTATTTTTCTACGATTGCCTTTTATTTCTTCTCTCATTCCTTCTGCACAATATATTTTTGATAATGCACTGGTGATACACGTAAATTTGTCAATTTTGGTATGGATGTGCTCTATAATATCTCTGCTCTTCATCATAAACTTAAAAAACACCAATCATTGGTTTAACTTCTCATGGATTCTCTCAATCCTTTCCATGCTGCTAATGTTTATATCTGCATTTGTTCCAAATACTGAAGTTATCAAAAGTAACTATATACCTGTATTACAAAACAAATTATTTTTACTTGGACTCAGTCTTTTCATTACCAGCATATTGATAAATACAGCTCTAACCTACATATCAAATAAACAAGACTCATATCTTTCAATCGGACAAATTGGCCTGGTCATTATACTTGTGTCATCATTTCTTTGTGTTGTTTTAGCACATAAAAATATGCCTCCAGGTCTATATCACTCAGACAAGAATTTATTTTATGAATATCTCTTTTGGGGAGGCGGGCATTTACTGCAGTTTGCCTTTGCTCAAGCAATGTTTTTAGTTTATTTGATCATACTGAATGCTCGCTATATTAGTCTAAATAAAATTACCATTTTACCACTATTTATAAACACAGTTTTGACCGTAGGTGCGCCGTTTATATACTTTATTTATTCGGCGGATAGTGCTGAATTAATACAGTTTTTTACCTGGCATATGAGAATTGCTGGAGCAGTTCTGCCGTGCTTTTTAACAATATTAGTGTATTGCAACATAAAAACTCTGCTCAATGATAAGGGCAATTATCTTCTTCACTCGTTTGTATTGTTCATTTATGGAGGTGTGCTTGGAGTGCTAACTATTGAAGGAAATGTCACTATTCCTGCGCATTATCATGGTTCTGTAGTTGGTATTACTATAGCTTTTATGAATTTTATCTACTGGCTGTTACCAAAATTGGGCTGTAAAGAAATAAAAAGCTCCATAGTAAGATTACAGATTTATGCATATAGCTTGGGACATTTTCTCCACATTACTGGACTTGTTTGGCTTGGTGGATATGGTGCCTTAAGAAAAGTTGCAGATCTGCCAAGTATTTCATCAATGTTGGCACGTGCTTGTTTTATTACGGGTGGAGCTATATCAGTTATTGGTGGAATGTTATTCGTAATAATTGTGATTTTACATCTTCTTAAAGGCAAGGCTCGTACCAACTAACCCACAGAAACAAAACTAAAAATTTTAGTGTAAAATTACTATATTTACTTTGTACTATGGCTCAAACAACCTGCTTCAAATTTGGAAAGGCAGTGAAATGAAAAAACTATATCAAACGCTAATTCTGGATTAAGGAAGGAAGAAAGTATAGGAAATGGAAGGCTTTTTGGATTTCAAGGAATAGGAAATGAGAGTAGAAAAGATGTGAACCAAGAAATTAACGGGAGATCTATGGCGAGTATGTTCAATTTCAAGTCTATTTTTGAGGTAGCCAAAAATCGTCTCAATGATCGACCTTTTTCTCAGCAAAATCTTTTCATGTAGTGAAATTAATGCGTTTTTCATCCCCTTTTTCACCTTGGTAACAAGTTTCAAACCGCGGTTAAACAACTCTTGGAAAAGCTCTTTTTTAATATAGCCTTTATCACCAAACAAAAGACCGGTTAATTTCTTAGTTAGGTTTGCTACAGGCTCTCTATCGTCAACATTACCTCTTGTAAGCGTAAAAGCTTGAATTTCACCTTTCTCGTTAATTATCAAATGTAGTTTAAAGCCGAAAAACCAGCCATATGTACTCTTGCTTAATTTTGCAATTCCAGCAAAAACCTTATTTCTTGATATTCTTTTTGCATGGCAAACTGCAATAGGAGTTGTATCTATGTATGAGATTCCAGTAAGTTCTGACCATCCGCAAAGGCACTGTAATAGCATGGCTAAATGCCACAAAACCCTGGGCTTTAGAGCAACAAACCTAGTGTATGAAGGCAACTTCGAAAACTCTGATTTGTAGAGCAATGTTAGGTAATGCAGGTAGAAAGCCTTAAAATTTTCACAGGGAGATTGCTGATACAGAGGATTATTGTGATAATTTCCGAATGTGTAATTTCTGGCACTCTTGTGGGTTTTTACCGTTTGGCAGTAGTTTATCTGCAAAATTTTTCTCTATATCTCTGCAAAAATCATCGACCAGACAAAACAGTTTTGTTATATCTTCCATGGGTAACCTCATCTATTTTTTTCTATTTGTTGAGTTTACCCTACTCTCCTGACTTTTCTATTTTCTTTTTAATCCAGAATTAGCGTTCTTAGTTAGGTTTGCTACAGGCTCTCTATCGTCAACATTACCTCTTGTAAGCGTAAAAGCTTGAATTTCACCTTTCTCGTTAATTATCAAATGTAGTTTAAAGCCGAAAAACCAGCCATATGTACTCTTGCTTAATTTTGCAATTCCAGCAAAAACCTTATTTCTTGATATTCTTTTTGCATGGCAAACTGCAATAGGAGTTGTATCTATGTATGAGATTCCAGTAAGTTCTGACCATCCGCAAAGGCACTGTAATAGCATGGCTAAATGCCACAAAACCCTGGGCTTTAGAGCAACAAACCTAGTGTATGAAGGCAACTTCGAAAACTCTGTTTGTAGAGCAATGTTAGGTAATGCAGGTAGAAAGCCTTAAAATTTTCACAGGGAGATTGCTGATACAGGAGGATTATTGTGATAATTTCCGAATGTGTAATTTCTGGCACTCTTGTGGGTTTTTTACCGTTTGGCAGTAGTTTGTCTGCAAAATTTTTCTCTATATCTCTGCAAAAATCATCGACCAGACAAAACAGTTTTGTTATATCTTCCATGGGTAACCTCATCTATTTTTTTCTATTTGTTGAGTTTACCCTACTCTCCTGACTTTTCTATTCTCTTTTTAATCCAGAATTAGCGTATATCAAGCTACACTGAATTCTTATTTGCTACTCCTTGTGGTTCTTGTGTTCCATTTACTTGAGAGCTAGGTTTCATTATTAAATCACCAGCTAAGAATGCAGATACTGTTGCTATAACAACGATTAACCACATGTCCAATTTATAGTATTTCCTAAAGTAAATGATAAAGGTATAATAAAGTATTTGAGTTATAATGGCATATGGTGTGGATTTAAGGGAAAAGGCAGTATTGATGATAGAAAAAGGGAAGACAAAGGTTGAGATAGCAGAGCTCATGGAGATAGGAATAGCAACGCTGTACCGCTGGTTAAAAAAGAAAGCTGCTGGTGAAAGCCTAAAGCCATCTAAAAACGGTAGCTTTATTCGAAAAATAGACCCAAAAATACTCGAAGAATATGTTACAAAGAATCCAGATCATACTCTGGCAGAGATGAAACAAAATCTTGGATTTGGAATAAATTCAATTTGGTATAGACTAAAACAGCTAAAAATTACTTTAAAAAAAAGTCACAAATAGAGTCTTTTGGCTGTCATGTGCTATATCTTCCAACATATTCACCAGATTCAAATCTCACTTTTACCCACAAGTATAAAAAGCAAGTAAGATAGAGAAAAATATACTTAAGATGAGGTAAAAATGTGTGAAGTAAATAGAAATGTACAATGTGCTGATGGCTTAGGAGATAAATGGCTAGAAAAAGAGTTGAGACATGTTAATCTGGGAGATGTAAGGCTTAATACAAGACTTATTAAAACAAGCTATTTAATAGAGAATAAGGCGTCTGGGTCAATTAGTCAAAGCTGTGTAGGATGGAAAGAAGCTAAAGGTGCATACAGATTATTTAGCAATGAGAAGCTTGAAGCTAAGGAAATTTATTCTTCCCATTATAAAGAAACTATGGAAAGGATAAAAGGAAATGAGCTGGTATTTTCAGTTCAAGATACAAGTTATTTGGATTTTGACTCTCATATAAAGACTAAGGGTCTAGGTAGTATTTCTAAAGCCTATACAAAATATAAAAAGGGTTTGTTATTGCACAGTAACTTAATGGTTAACAAAGACGGATTACCTTTAGGGCTATCTTCTCAACAGTGTTGGGCACGTTCTATCAGGGAAGAAACAGCCCAAGAAAAAGCAAACAGGAAATACCGTACTGCTATAAAGGAGAAAGAAAGCTATAAGTGGATAGCGGCACTAAAAGAAACCCTAAATAACCTCGCAGAAGGTGTACAGCTTGTTACTATTGGTGATAGGGAAGCAGATATTTTTAAGTTTTTATGGACTGTTGAATCATTGGACAGTTTTTATGTAATCCGCAACCGAACTAATAGGAAATTCATCTGTATTGAAGGGGGAAAAACGGATTTGCAAACACGTATAACTCAACTGCCTGTAAAAAAGGAAATTGTCTTGAATGTTGCTGAAAATAAATACCAGATCTCAAGAAAAGCTAACATTGAAGTCAGGTATATGAAAGGCTATATACCTATCAGATCTCCTTACATTTATGGATCGAAAGATACAGAGCATAAAATAAGTGATAAAATCGCTATATATGTAGTAATACCAATTCCCGCTATACAAGCAACGAATAGAAAATAATGGAAAAAAGCCATACTGAAGTAAGTAAAATAGCGAGGTTTAGATGGCATTAAGATCAAAATTATTGGATGAAAAAGTGGTGAAATCAGCAAAAGAGATGCTGAAGAGAGTAAGAAATAATGCGTATGTTGCAAAAAAACTAAATGCTGTAATTGCAGCAAAAAAGCACAGTATAACAGCTGTAGCAAAAATATGTTGCATTTCGAGAAAGGCAATTACTACATGGATAAAGCACATAAAATTTGGAAGAGAAGAAAAATTATTTGCTCCACCTCAACGCCGTAGAAAAACTATATTGAACCAAAGTCAACTTGAACGAATTGAGTTGTGGATAGAGGAAAACCCCAATATTACTATTAGAGAAATGAGAATAAGAATCCAAGAAAGATTTGGTTTGAATATCAGCAAATCCGCAATACATCGTAATATGCAAAGAATGAAATTCTCATATATCACACCAAGACCAGTTCATAGTGGACAAGATAAAAACAAGCAAGAGGAGTTTAAAAAAAAAACTCAATGAAACTATTGTCATGCATTCTGAAAAAGAGCTATTTTTCTTCGATGAATCACGGTTTGGTACACATTCGAAAGTTGGACATGGGTGGTTTAAAAAAGGCAGTAGGACACAGGTTAAGGTAAAATTAGGTAGGGAAAATTTTTATCTCTATAGTGCAGTTAATCCCAGAAATGGAAGGCACCTAAAAATATCGAAATTATATACCTACCACCATACTCACCTGAACTCAATCCTGTTGAGAGGTTTTGGTTATATATAAAACAGAACATTTTACGCAATAAAATCTACGATACAATTGTTCTGCTTGAATGCGCTTTGTGTAAATTTATTACCTCTCTTTCCCCTTCCACGGTTAAACAACTCTGCTATGCTTCTTATTTAGTTCATTAATAATGAGAATTGGTATTAGAATATCTATAAGCTCTTTTAAGTTATGAAAGTTAAGCATAATAAACCTCAATACTAAAAATTTATTATGTAATACATTAAAAATTATAAGATCAAGAAAAATTTGTATCATAACAAGGCTAAATTAAATGGCAGACATTAAAATTGCTGTATTTGCTCAATTGTGCTAACTTAAAGCTTAAAACTGAGAAATATTTATGTTAGAAGAAAAGTATAGCTTTAGGGAAATTGAAGACAAATACAACATATTATGGGAAGGGAGTAAAGTTTATAAATGGAATGGTGAAAAGGATAATACTTTCACTATAGATACGCCTCCACCAACGATATCTGGAAAGTTGCATATTGGTCATATATTTAGCTATTGCCATACGGACTTTATTGCAAGGTTTCAACGTATGCTGGGGAAAGATGTATTTTATCCAATTGGGTTTGATGATAATGGGCTTCCCACTGAAAGGTTAGTTGAGCAGACCTATAAAACCCGTGCAAAAGAAGTTGGCAGAGAAGAGTTTATAGAGATGTGCCATGAAGTTATTGAGAAGTCAAAGCAGGAATTCAAGGAATTGTTTAAATCAGTCGGTATTAGTTATGACTGGAATTTAGAGTATCACACAATTAGTAAAGAAGCTGTGGCACTTTCTCAAATGTCATTCATTGATCTATATAATAAAGAGTATGCATACAAAAAAATGCAACCTATTCTTTGGGACCCAGTCGATAAAACTGCAATTGCACAAGCAGAAATAGAGGATAAAGTCTTTGAGTCATTTTTGAACACGATAGTTTTTTCCACTGAAGAAAATGAGCAGATTAAGATTGCAACTACACGGCCTGAGTTGCTTCCAGCATGTGTTGCAGTTTTTTGCCATCCAGAAGATGCACGCTACACTCAGCTGATTGGAAAAATAGCCGTGGTGCCAATAACAGGAGCAAAAGTTTCAATAATAGCTGATGATAAAGTTAAAATAGATAAAGGTACTGGGCTTGTTATGTGCTGTACGTTTGGTGATGAGCTCGACATATATTGGCAGCAAAAGCATGGTCTGCCGATGAAAATTATTATCGATCAGGATGGTAGGATAAGTCTAGATTCAGTGTATGGTAATAATAGATCCCAGTGTCAAGGCACTGGGATGACAAAGGGGAGTGACATTCCAGTGCTTGACACTGGAATCCAGCCATTAGAGGAGACACACGCTCCAGCGCGTGACGCTGGAATCTACGATGAAGTAAATGGCCTAAGAGTTAAAGAAGCAAGAAAGAGAATTATTGAAATCCTAACTGAAAAGGGCCTTTTAATAGAAAGCACTAGCATTTCTCATTCTGTTAAATGTGCTGAAAGATCTGGTGCGCCGCTTGAAATATTACCTACTTATCAATGGTTTGTCAAGACTTTAGAGCAAAAAACTCAAGTATTAGATAAAGTGAGTAAATGTAATTGGCATCCAGAATCTATGCGTAAACGTATAGAGGTGTGGATAGAAGGGCTAAGTTGGGATTGGTGCATCTCAAGACAGCGTTATTTTGGTGTACCATTTCCAGTTTGGTATTCAAAACGTAAGGGAGAAGAAGGCAAAATCATTCTAGCTGAAGTAAAGGATTTACCTGTAGATCCACTCAAAGATTTACCGAAAGGGTATATTAAAGAAGAAGTTACTCCAGATCAAGATGTGATGGATACTTGGGCAACAAGTGCGATCACTCCTCAATTAAGTGCACTGGCAGTAAACAGTGAGCTCGGTTTACCAAGCCATCGGTATGATAAGATATTTCCTGCAGATCTGCGCAGCCAAAGCCATGAGATAATAAGAACTTGGGCTTTTTATACGATTTTGAAGGCACATTATCATGCAGATTCACTGCCGTGGAAAAATATCATGATTAGTGGTTGGTGTTTGGCTGATGATAAAAAAAAGATGAGTAAATCAAAAGGTAATATCATCACTCCTCATGTAATGCTTGAAACCTATGGAGCTGACGTAGTACGCTATTGGGCAGCAAACTCAAGACTTGGAGTTGATACAGTCTACTCTGAAAATATCTTCAAAATTGGCAAACGACTTGTTACGAAACTTTGGAATGCTAGCAAATTTGTTTCCATGTTTATGGAAAAACATCAAGCATTGAGCATAAATTCCATCAGTGAGACGATGGATAAGTGGATATTGTCCAAATTATATAAAGTGATAGAAAAAACGACGAACAACCTATTACAGTTTGAATACTGCGAAGCTTTGAGCGCAATAGAAGAATTTTTTTGGAAAGATTTTTGTGATAATTACTTAGAGTTAGTTAAAAAACGTGCATATGGAGATGCATTGGACAGCGAGGCAAACATGAGTGCGAAACAGAGTTTGGCATATGTACTCAATATTATTTTGAGGTTATTTGCACCATTTTTGCCATACATTACAGAGGAAATATATCATCAGTTGTATAGTTATAACTCCGTTCACAATAAAAGTAATTGGCCTAACAAGGAAGAACTTACCTATGATAAGTATTCTGAGGAAATGGGAGATAATTTCGTGCAGATATTAAACCTTGTGAGAAAAATAAAAGCAGATAATAACGTATCAGTTAAGCATCTTATACAAAAGTTGATGATAAAAGCGAGTGTAAAAGAGGATGAGTTAAATTATTCTGCTCAGCATGATTTGCAGTCAGTTTGCAATGCTGAAGTGATAGAATGGGTTGAGGGTACAGAAGCACAACTTATAACTGAGAATGGAAAATTTACTGTAAGTTTATTGATTAATGTAACTTAGCATTCGTATTACTATACTAATTATTTAGTTGTGAGGTAATAATGATTAGGTAATTCATATAATAATAAAATTGAAGAGCAAAAAGATGATTATCATGACTTCATTCAAAGGTTTTTGTTTTTGCTCGGTAAGATAAAAGAAAAGAATAAATCAATTCATACCAAATTCCATTACTAATCGAACAAATAAGAAACATTACAAACTCGTTTAATAGTAGCACTGGAAATACTGACAATAAAATTACACAGAACATCTTCAAGTAAGCCTATGGTATCGTAGACTCTGTTGCGTAAAGTATTGTGTTTGATATATTGCCACAACCTCTCAACAGGATTCAGTTCTGGTGAATAAGGAGGCAAGTATATAATGGTAATGTTTTTCTGAATTTTCAAACTTTTTGATCTATGCCAGCCTGCACAATCCATTACAAGAAAGGCTTTTTTCGTGCCTAAATCTTTCGACATCTGCTCCAGAAATATATTCATACAATCAGTGTTTACATATGGAGCAAGTAGGCTAATTTTCTTACCACTTCTTGGATTTACCGCACTGTAGATATAGAAATTTTGTCTACCAATTTTCATTTAACCTGCGTTCTGACCCCTTTTTTAAACCATCCGTGTCCGATTTTTGAATGAGTTCCAAATCGTGATTCATCAAAAAAATACCTCCTTTTCAGGGTGGGAATTGACTATTTTATTGAAGTATTTTTTAAACTCTTCTTGCTTGTTTTTATCTTGTTTATGGTGAATTGGCCTCGGTGTTATATAAGAAAACTTCATCCTTTGTATCTCACGATGCACTGTTGATTTGCTAATGTTTAGGCCAAATTCCTCTGAGATTTTTATTTGCACTTCCTTAATAGTAATATTTGGATTTCTTTCTACCCATATTTCAATTTGCTCACGTTGATTTTTGTTTAATTTGCTTTTTCTTCGCCGCTGAGAAGGGGAAAATAATTTTTCTACTCTACCAAATTTTAGATGCTTTATCCATTCAGTCAAAGCAGTCCTTGAAATTTTACATATTCTTGCCACAGCGCTTATACTACTTTCTTTTCCTGCTATCACCGCTTGTAACTTTTTTGAAACATATGCGTTATTTCTGACCTTTTTTAACATTTCTTTCGCCAAATTTACAACTTTTTCGTCTAACAGTTTTGACCTTAATGCCATTTATACCTCTCTATTTTATCTACTCTAGTATCACTTCTTTCCCATTATTGTCTATCTGTTCTTTACATAGTGGGAATTGGTATAAGGTGTCATTCCAGCACTTGATGCTGGTTTTCATTTAATCTCATTGAATTTAGCATAAGCTCAGTTTACTTGTAAATTTTTCTGGATCCCAGTGTCAGCTACTAGGATGACAGGAGTATGAAATGGGGCTACTTGACCATTTATAGTATTTCCTAAAGTAAATGATAAAGGTATAATAAAGTATTTGAGTTATAATGGCATATAGTGTGGATTTAAGGGAAAAGGCAGTATTGATGATAGAAAAAGGGAAGACAAAGGTTGAGATAGCAGAGCTCATGGAGATAGGAATAGCAACGCTGTACCGCTGGTTAAAAAAGAAAGCTGCTGGTGAAAGCCTAAAGCCATCTAAAAACGGTAGCTTTATTCGAAAAATAGACCCAAAAATACTCGAAGAATATGTTACAAAGAATCCAGATCATACTCTGGCAGAGATGAAACAAAGTCTTGGATTTGGAATAAATTCAATTTGGTATAGACTAAAACAGCTAAAAATTACTTTTAAAAAAAAGTCACACTATATCAAGAGCGCAATCAAGAAGATAGGCAGCAATTTATTGATAAAATCTCAAAAATAGATCATTCCAGCATCTTATACCAATTCCCGCTATACAAGCAACGAATAGAAAATAATGGAAAAAAGCCATACTGAAGTAAGTAAAATAGCGAGGTTTAGATGGGCATTAAGATCAAAATTATTGGATGAAAAAGTGGTGAAATCAGCAAAAGAGATGCTGAAGAGAGTAAGAAATAATGCGTATGTTGCAAAAAAACTAAATGCTGTAATTGCAGCAAAAAAGCACAGTATAACAGCTGTAGCAAAAATATGTTGCATTTCGAGAAAGGCAATTACTACATGGATAAAGCACATAAAATTTGGAAGAGAAGAAAAATTATTTGCTCCACCTCAACGCCGTAGAAAAACTATATTGAACCAAAGTCAACTTGAACGAATTGAGTTGTGGATAGAGGAAAACCCCAATATTACTATTAACGCTAATTCTGGATTAAAAAGAGAATAGAAAAGTCAGGAGAGTAGGGTAAACTCAACAAATAGAAAAAAATAGATGAGGTTACCCATGGAAGATATAACAAAACTGTTTTGTCTGGTCGATGATTTTTGCAGAGATATAGAGAAAAATTTTGCAGACAAACTACTGCCAAACGGTAAAAAACCCACAAGAGTGCCAGAAATTACACATTCGGAAATTATCACAATAATCCTCCTGTATCAGCAATCTCCCTGTGAAAATTTTAAGGCTTTCTACCTGCATTACCTAACATTGCTCTACAAACAGAGTTTTCGAAGTTGCCTTCATACACTAGGTTTGTTGCTCTAAAGCCCAGGGTTTTGTGGCATTTAGCCATGCTATTACAGTGCCTTTGCGGATGGTCAGAACTTACTGGAATCTCATACATAGATACAACTCCTATTGCAGTTTGCCATGCAAAAAGAATATCAAGAAATAAGGTTTTTGCTGGAATTGCAAAATTAAGCAAGAGTACATATGGCTGGTTTTTCGGCTTTAAACTACATTTGATAATTAACGAGAAAGGTGAAATTCAAGCTTTTACGCTTACAAGAGGTAATGTTGACGATAGAGAGCCTGTAGCAAACCTAACTAAGAAATTAACCGGTCTTTTGTTTGGTGATAAAGGCTATATTAAAAAAGAGCTTTTCCAAGAGTTGTTTAACCGCGGTTTGAAACTTGTTACCAAGGTGAAAAAGGGGATGAAAAACGCATTAATTTCACTACATGAAAAGATTTTGCTGAGAAAAAGGTCGATCATTGAGACGATTTTTGGCTACCTCAAAAATAGACTTGAAATTGAACATACTCGCCATAGATCTCCCGTTAATTTCTTGGTTCACATCTTTTCTACTCTCATTTCCTATTCCTTGAAATCCAAAAAGCCTTCCATTTCCTATACTTTCTTCCTTCCTTAATCCAGAATTAGCGTTATTAGAGAAATGAGAATAAGAATCCAAGAAAGATTTGGTTTGAATATCAGAAAATCCGCAATACATCGTAATATGCAAAGAATGAAATTCTCATATATCACACCAAGACCAGTTCATAGTGGACAAGATAAAAACAAGCAAGAGGAGTTTAAAAAAAAACCTCAATGAAACTATTGTCATGCATTCTGAAAAAGAGCTATTTTTCTTCGATGAATCACGGTTTGGTACACATTCAAAAGTTGGACATGGGTGGTTTAAAAAAGGCAGTAGGACACAGGTTAAGGTAAAATTAGGTAGGGAAAATTTTTATCTCTATAGTGCAGTTAATCCCAGAAATGGAAGGCACCTAAAAATATCGAAATTATATACCTACCACCATACTCACCTGAACTCAATCCTGTTGAGAGGTTTTGGTTATATATAAAACAGAACATTTTACGCAATAAAATCTACGATACAATTGTTCTGCTTGAATGCGCTTTGTGTAAATTTATTACCTCTCTTTCCCCTTCCACGGTTAAACAACTCTGCTATGCTTCTTATTTGGTTCATTAATAATGAGAATTGGTATAAGTTATACCGAGAATATGGACGTGCTCCAAGAGGAAAGAAAATTTATGCAGATATTCCAGCGAGAGAGAATCGGTATAGTAGCCGGGTGGATTGGAATGAGATTTATTGCACCAATGACTTTCAAAGGTGGGTGTGACAAAGAGGTATTCAATATATGGTTGGAGAAACCTAAATTGCCACTTGGCACAACCATAGTTATGGATAATGCTACATTTCATAAGACCACTAAAACAAAATCATTAATAGAGTCTTTTGGCTGTCATGTGCTGTATCTTCCAACATATTCACCAGATTTGAATCCTCACTTTTACCCACAACTTTGAGAGGTCATTATGCGAAGCATAACCATGCTTTCCCTGAGGTTTTCATAACCACGCCATAGAGTCATAGTTCCTGGTAAATTATCACTTTTTCTATTCATAAATCCACCTAATTTTCCTAACCAAATAATAGCTTGTTTTATGTTTGGAGGTTCTTCTGGCAATTTGGCTACTTTATGCTCACGTATGTAAAGGGTTTTCCACTCTTCATTACTTAAAACCTTAGTACAAACCTCCATAGGATTCGATAAAGCGATTTTTGTTAAATATAAAATATTAAATGCAATAATGCTCTTTATAGCGATTAATTTCTCTAATCTTTCTTTTGTAGCTAAACGAGAGCTTTCTACCTTACATCCTGATTTTAAAATCCTAAAATACTCCTCGATTTTCCATCTTAGCTTATACCAATTTATCCTTTCTATAGCATCTAAAGTGCTATTAACTGGTACATTAGTCAGCAAAGTCCAATCAATAGCTTCTACTCTTTCAGGAGGATTTGTTTCTTTGGCACTTACTACATATATAGCGATTTTATCACTTATTTTATGCTCTGTATCTTTCGATCCATAAATGTAAGGAGATCTGATAGGTATATAGCCTTTCATATACCTGACTTCAATGTTAGCTTTTCTTGAGATCTGGTATTTATTTTCAGCAACATTCAAGACAATTTCCTTTTTTACAGGCAGTTGAGTTATACGTGTTTGCAAATCCGTTTTTCCCCCTTCAATACAGATGAATTTCCTATTAGTTCGGTTGCGGATTACATAAAAACTGTCCAATGATTCAACAGTCCATAAAAACTTAAAAATATCTGCTTCCCTATCACCAATAGTAACAAGCTGTACACCTTCTGCGAGGTTATTTAGGGTTTCTTTTAGTGCCGCTATCCACTTATAGCTTTCTTTCTCCTTTATAGCAGTACGGTATTTCCTGTTTGCTTTTTCTTGGGCTGTTTCTTCCCTGATAGAACGTGCCCAACACTGTTGAGAAGATAGCCCTAAAGGTAATCCGTCTTTGTTAACCATTAAGTTACTGTGCAATAACAAACCCTTTTTATATTTTGTATAGGCTTTAGAAATACTACCTAGACCCTTAGTCTTTATATGAGAGTCAAAATCCAAATAACTTGTATCTTGAACTGAAAATACCAGCTCATTTCCTTTTATCCTTTCCATAGTTTCTTTATAATGGGAAGAATAAATTTCCTTAGCTTCAAGCTTCTCATTGCTAAATAATCTGTATGCACCTTTAGCTTCTTTCCATCCTACACAGCTTTGACTAATTGACCCAGACGCCTTATTCTCTATTAAATAGCTTGTTTTAATAAGTCTTGTATTAAGCCTTACATCTCCCAGATTAACATGTCTCAACTCTTTTTCTAGCCATTTATCTCCTAAGCCATCAGCACATTGTACATTTCTATTTACTTCACACATTTTTACCTCATCTTAAGTATATTTTTCTCTATCTTACTTGCTTTTTATACTTGTGGGTAAAAGTGAGATTTGAATCCCATAGAACACTGTTGGCATACCATCAAAAGCCGCCTCAGACCTCTGATGTATAAATGTACAGACTTACAACTTTTGGTTGGTAATACCATAATGGTAATTTATCATTCATTTTAGAAAATACTATAGTTGCTACAAAGTACGGCGAACATGAAACCTTTTTGTTAGAGTTCCATGATCTGCCTAAAATACTCTGAACGCTAATTCTGGATTAAGGAAGGAAGAAAGTATAGGAAATGGAAGGCTTTTTGGGTTTCAAGGAATAGGAAATGAGAGTAGAAAAGATGTGAACCAAGAAATTAACGGGAGATCTATGGCGAGTATGTTCAATTTCAAGTCTACTTTTGAGGTAGCCAAAAATCGTCTCAATGATCGACCTTTTTCTCAGCAAAATCTTTTCATGTAGTGAAATTAATGCGTTTTTCATCCCCTTTTTCACCTTGGTAACAAGTTTCAAACCGCGGTTAAACAACTCTTGGAAAAGCTCTTTTTTAATATAGCCTTTATCACCAAACAAAAGACCGGTTAATTTCTTAGTTAGGTTTGCTACAGGCTCTCTATCGTCAACATTACCTCTTGTAAGCGTAAAAGCTTGAATTTCACCTTTCTCGTTAATTATCAAATGTAGTTTAAAGCCGAAAAACCAGCCATATGTACTCTTGCTTAATTTTGCAATTCCAGCAAAAACCTTATTTCTTGATATTCTTTTTGCATGGCAAACTGCAATAGGAGTTGTATCTATGTATGAGATTCCAGTAAGTTCTGACCATCCGCAAAGGCACTGTAATAGCATGGCTAAATGCCACAAAACCCTGGACTTTAGAGCAACAAACCTAGTGTATGAAGGCAACTTCGAAAACTCTGATTTGTAGAGCAATGTTAGGTAATGCAGGTAGAAAGCCTTAAAATTTTCACAGGGAGATTGCTGATACAGGAGGATTATTGTGATAATTTCCGAATGTGTAATTTCTGGCACTCTTGTGGGTTTTTTACCGTTTGGCAGTAGTTTATCTGCAAAATTTTTCTCTATATCTCTGCAAAAATCATCGACCAGACAAAACAGTTTTGTTATATCTTCCATGGGTAACCTCATCTATTTTTTTCTATTTGTTGAGTTTACCCTACTCTCCTGACTTTTCTATTCTCTTTTTAATCCAGAATTAGCGTTATGAGCACTGCAATTAAAGAAATGCATAATATTGCGTATTTCCTGTATAATATTGCAATCAGAATTAGTATAGGTGAAAGCAAGAGAAAAATAGATATAGTGAAAGCACAGCTTGGTTCAAAATTTAATGAGAAATAGGTTAAAATTCCTGCACACTGAAAAACAGGGAACCACAATATCAAGTTATATTTTTCATTGCACAGATTGTTATGTATATAACTTATAGCAATTCTCATTATTAATGAACCAAATAAGAAGCATAGCAGAGTTGTTTAACCGTGGAAGGGGAAAGAGAGGTAATAAATTTACACAAAGCGCATTCAAGCAGAACAATTGTATCGTAGATTTTATTGCGTAAAATGTTCTGTTTTATATATAACCAAAACCTCTCAACAGGATTGAGTTCAGGTGAGTATGGTGGTAGGTATATAATTTCGATATTTTTAGGTGCCTTTAAATTTTTTGACTTATGCCAACTAGCGCAATCCATCAAGAGAAAAGCCTTTCGTATTCCTAAATATTACGACATCTGTTCAAGGAATATATTTATACAATCAGTGTTGACGTTTGGTGCAAATAAGCTAAAATTCTCTCCATTTCTGGGATTAACTGCACTATAGAGATAAAAATTTTCCCTACCTAATTTTACCTTAACCTGTGTCCTACTGCCTTTTTTAAACCACCCATGTCCAACTTTTGAATGTGTACCAAACCGTGATTCATCGAAGAAAAATAGCTCTTTTTCAGAATGCATGACAATAGTTTCATTGAGGTTTTTTTTTAAACTCCTCTTGCTTGTTTTTATCTTGTCCACTATGAACTGGTCTTGGTGTGATATATGAGAATTTCATTCTTTGCATATTACGATGTATTGCGGATTTGCTGATATTCAAACCAAATCTTTCTCGGATTCTTATTCTCATTTCTCTAATAGTAATATTGGGGTTTTCCTCTATCCACAACTCAATTCGTTCAAGTTGACTTTGGTTCAATATAGTTTTTCTACGGCGTTGAGGTGGAGCAAATAATTTTTCTTCTCTTCCAAATTTTATGTGCTTTATCCATGTAGTAATTGCCTTTCTCGAAATGCAACATATTTTTGCTACAGCTGTTATACTGTGCTTTTTTGCTGCAATTACAGCATTTAGTTTTTTTGCAACATACGCATTATTTCTTACTCTCTTCAGCATCTCTTTTGCTGATTTCACCACTTTTTCATCCAATAATTTTGATCTTAATGCCATCTAAACCTCGCTATTTTACTTACTTCAGTATGGCTTTTTTCCATTATTTTCTATTCGTTGCTTGTATAGCGGGAATTGGTATGACCATCCGCAAAGGCACTGTAATAGCATGGCTAAATGCCACAAAACCCTGGGCTTTAGAGCAACAAACCTAGTGTATGAAGGCAACTTCGAAAACTCTGATTTGTAGAGCAATGTTAGGTAATGCAGGTAGAAAGCCTTAAAATTTTCACAGGGAGATTGCTGATACAGGAGGATTATTGTGATAATTTCCGAATGTGTAATTTCTGGCACTCTTGTGGGTTTTTTACCGTTTGGCAGTAGTTTATCTGCAAAATTTTTCTCTATATCTCTGCAAAAATCATCGACCAGACAAAACAGTTTTGTTATATCTTCCATGGGTAACCTCATCTATTTTTTTCTATTTGTTGAGTTTACCCTACTCTCCTGGCTTTTCTATTCTCTTTTTAATCCAGAATTAGCGTTCTGAAAGCACGGCTTTAGTTATTTACTCTAAATATATTATACGTATACTTGTTATTAAATTAAATTTGAAATGATAAGAAATGAGTGAATTTAAATCGATCCGCAATATTGCAATAATTGCACACGTTGACCACGGAAAAACTACTTTACTTGATAACATGTTAAAACAAAGTGGCACGTTTCGTGAGAATCAAGAAGTTCAAGAACGAGTGATGGATAGTGGTGATCAAGAACGTGAACGTGGGATTACAATACTTGCAAAATGTACGTCAATAATGTGGGGTGATGAGAAAATCAATATCATTGATACACCAGGACATGCGGATTTTGGTGGAGAAGTGGAAAGGGTGCTCTGCATGGCAGATGGTGTATTACTACTGGTTGATGCTGCAGAAGGTCCAATGCCACAGACTAAGTTTGTGTTGTCAAAAGTACTAAAGGCGAATTTAAAACCGATTGTGATAATCAATAAGGTTGATCGACCAGACAGCAGAATTGATGAAGTACTAAATGAAATATATGAGTTATTTTTTAACCTTGATGCAACCAACGAGCAACTAGATTTTCCAGTACTCTATGCTTCAGGTAGAAATGGTTGGTGTGCTAAGGAGCTATCTGATGAGAGAAAAGATTTAAGCCCATTATTTTCAACGGTGATAGATTACATAAAACCTTCCGTTTATGATCAAAATGCACCTTTTGCTATGCTAGTTACTTTACTTGAATCTGATAAATTTCTTGGCAGAATATTGACAGGAAAGATCTACCAAGGAATCGCGCAAGTTAACTCAGATCTTAAGGTAATTGATCTTGATGGTCAAGTGGTTGAGCGAGGGAGATTAACTAAGTTACTCTCATTTTCTGGCTTAAAACGCGTTCCAGTAGAGCAAGCTGTAGCTGGTGATATCATTGCCATTGCAGGACTTGAGAAAGCTTCAGTTTCAGACACTATAGCAGCACCAGAAGTTACAACTGCGATCAGCTCAACTCCAGTTGACCCGCCAACAATGGCGATTACTATAAGCGTTAATGACTCACCTTTTGCTGGGCAAGAGGGAACAAAACTTACCTCAACTGTTATAAAAGATCGTTTATATGCAGAAGCAGAAACAAACGTTGCAATTACTGTAACTTTGGCTCCAAGTGGTGAAGCATTTGAAGTAGGTGGACGTGGTGAGTTGCAGCTTGGGGTACTGATTGAAAATATGAGAAGGGAAGGTTTTGAACTTTCAGTTTCACGGCCTCGAGTGCTGTTTAAAGAAGAAGATGGCAAAAAACTTGAACCTATAGAGGAAGTAGTAATTGATGTAGATGATGAGTATAGTGGAATCATCATGGAAAAACTTAGCTTTCGAAAAGGTGAAGTAACTGACATGAGACCTTCTGGTAGTGGCAGAACTAGGTTGACATTTTTAGTGCCATCAAGGGGATTAATTGGCTATCAAGGAGAATTTTTAACTGATTCTCGCGGCACTGGTATAATCAACCGTTTATTTCACAGTTATGCTCCACATAAAGGTTCAATTTCCGGAAGGCGTAATGGGGTTTTAATTTCAACAGACAAAGGCGAAGCAGTAGCGTATGCAATTTTCAATCTGCAAGATAGGGGAATTATGTTTATTAAGCCACAGGATAAAGTATATTGTGGCATGATCGTCGGTCAGCATAGTCGTGACAATGATTTAGAAATAAATGTACTTAAAGGTAAGCAATTAACAAACGTAAGAGCTTCAGGTAGCGATGAAGCTATAAAGCTTACTCCACCAAAAATAATGACACTGGAGGATATGATAGCATATATAGACGATGATGAATTAGTAGAAGTAACTCCAAAATCTATACGTTTGCGTAAGAAGTTCCTCGATCCAAATGAACGTAAACGTGCAGGAAGGGCGAAGAATAAAGAGTAATCAACGTTCCTGATAAAAATCTGGATGCCAGTGTCAGCTACTCGAATAACACCATCATAAAGGGAACTAGTGTCAGTTACTTGAGCAGGTACTGGGATGACAAGAGAAGGCTATTGTCTGTAGAAAGATGTCATTCCAGCGCGTGACGCTGGAATCTAGCTTTTTATAAGAAACGTTGTATTACTTTTATACTTATAAGTTTCTAGGCACTGGATTTGTTGTAGACTTACTCTATCACTTTACCCTCTTATTTTACCACTCTCCTGCCTATATATTTTTATATGAGGACTTTTGCAAAAGTTTCGCATTTTTTGTAACATGATTTTCAGTATGTGTAACCTAAATGCAAATTGATCACGAAACTAGTGTAATTATTGAGGCCATAGAGAAATTTGGTGGTGAGGCAAGACTTGTTGGTGGATGTGTTAGAGATTCAATTTTGCAGCGTGAAATTCACGACATTGATCTTGCTACTAATCTGCTGCCTAATCAAGCAGTTAAAGCGTTAAAACTCCGTAATATAAAAACTATTCCAACTGGCTTAAAACATGGAACTATTACTGCGATTTTAAATAAAAGATCCTTTGAGATTACAACGCTAAGGCATGATGTAAAGTGTGACGGTAGACATGCGAAGGTAGAATTTACTAATGATTGGCAAGCTGATGCTTCAAGGCGCGACTTTACGTTTAATGCTCTTTATGAAGACAAATATGGCCATATATACGACTACTTTGGTGGAATTGAAGATTTAAAAGCGCGAAAGTTAAACTTCATAGGCAACGCTGAAGATAGGATTAAGGAAGACTATCTACGTATTTTAAGAGCGTTTCGTTTTCACGCTAAAATATGCATAGGAGATTTAAGTGATGAAATATTGGATGTGTGCAAAAAGCATTCACACATGATTCAAAACCTCTCTGGAGAGAGGATAAGAGAAGAAATATTTAAACTCTTGGAATGCAATGATCCTGCTCCAACACTTAAGAGCATGCAAAAATCTGATGTTTTACAAAAAATTATTCCAAAAGAAGTAAAATGCGAAATTTTATCTTCACCACTTCTTATCAACACTAAACCTCCTACAAAACCCTCAGCGTATGTCCATACGCCTTTCCTAGATCCCACAATCGATGCACTAACAAAATTAGCGTTGCTTATTAGGACTGCTGAAGATAGGATTAGTCTTGGGGAAGAAGTGAGTAAGTTTTTACGTCTTTCAAATAAGCAAAAGAAAAAAATATTATTTTTATTATCAAACAATATCGAAACAGAGCTTTCAGAAAAAGAGCAAAAGAAATATATATCTTTATTTGGTAAGGAATTATATTGTGACTTAATGAAGATTTGTGGTATTGAGTCTGGAATAAATGTTGATGAGTATATTTTATTTGCTCATATATTCAATATTCCAAAATTTCCTTTATCTGGTGATGATTTAATAACTATAGGTCATCAACCGGGAAAAAATTTAGGTAGAAACTTGGAATTGCTACGACAACACTGGGAAGACAGCTCCTACACTTTAACAAAGGAGGAGCTAATACTTTATGCTAAGAGCCTACTCTAGTTATCTAGCTAATCCCTGAATGTTTGATGAAGTATAGTATTTCCTAAAGTAAATGATAAAGGTATAATAAAGTATTTGAGTTATAATGGCATATAGTGTGGATTTAAGGGAAAAGGCAGTATTGATGATAGAAAAAGGGAAGACAAAGGTTGAGATAGCAGAGCTCATGGAGATAGGAATAGCAACGCTGTACCGCTGGTTAAAAAAGAAAGCTGCTGGTGAAAGCCTAAAGCCATCTAAAAACGGTAGCTTTATTCGAAAAATAGACCCAAAAATACTCGAAGAATATGTTACAAAGAATCCAGATCATACTCTGGCAGAGATGAAACAAAATCTTGGATTTGGAATAAATTCAATTTGGTATAGACTAAAACAGCTAAAAATTACTTTAAAAAAAAGTCACACTATATCAAGAGCGCAATCAAGAAGATAGGCAGCAATTTATTGATAAAATCTCAAAAATAGACCATTCCAGCATCTTATACCAATTCCCGCTATACAAGCAACGAATAGAAAATAATGGAAAAAAAGCCATACTGAAGTAAGTAAAATAGCGAGGTTTAGATGGCATTAAGATCAAAATTATTGGATGAAAAAGTGGTGAAATCAGCAAAAGAGATGCTGAAGAGAGTAAGAAATAATGCGTATGTTGCAAAAAAACTAAATGCTGCAATTGCAGCAAAAAAGCACAGTATAACAGCTGTAGCAAAAATATGTTGCATTTCGAGAAAGGCAATTACTACATGGATAAAGCACATAAAATTTGGAAGAGAAGAAAAATTATTTGCTCCACCTCAACGCCGTAGAAAAACTATATTGAACCAAAGTCAACTTGAACGAATTGAGTTGTGGATAGAGGAAAACCCCAATATTACTATTAGAGAAATGAGAATAAGAATCCAAGAAAGATTTGGTTTGAATATCAGCAAATCCGCAATACATCGTAATATGCAAAGAATGAAATTCTCATATATCACACCAAGACCAGTTCATAGTGGACAAGATAAAAACAAGCAAGAGGAGTTTAAAAAAAACCTCAATGAAACTATTGTCATGCATTCTGAAAAAGAGCTATTTTTCTTCGATGAATCACGGTTTGGTACACATTCAAAAGTTGGACATGGGTGGTTTAAAAAAGGCAGTAGGACACAGGTTAAGGTAAAATTAGGTAGGGAAAATTTTTATCTCTATAACGCTAATTCTGGATTAAAAAGAGAATAGAAAAGTCAGGAGAGTAGGGTAAACTCAACAAATAGAAAAAAATAGATGAGGTTACCCATGGAAGATATAACAAAACTGTTTTGTCTGGTCGATGATTTTTGCAGAGATATAGAGAAAAATTTTGCAGATAAACTACTGCCAAACGGTAAAAAACCCACAAGAGTGCCAAAAATTACACATTCGGAAATTATCACAATAATCCTCCTGTATCAGCAATCTCCCTGTGAAAATTTTAAGGCTTTCTACCTGCATTACCTAACATTGCTCTACAAACAGAGTTTTCGAAGTTGCCTTCATACACTAGGTTTGTTGCTCTAAAGTCCAGGGTTTTGTGGCATTTAGCCATGCTATTACAGTGCCTTTGCGGATGGTCAGAACTTACTGGAATCTCATACATAGATACAACTCCTATTGCAGTTTGCCATGCAAAAAGAATATCAAGAAATAAGGTTTTTGCTGGAATTGCAAAATTAAGCAAGAGTACATATGGCTGGTTTTTCGGCTTTAAACTACATTTGATAATTAACGAGAAAGGTGAAATTCAAGCTTTTACGCTTACAAGAGGTAATGTTGACGATAGAGAGCCTGTAGCAAACCTAACTAAGAAATTAACCGGTCTTTTGTTTGGTGATAAAGGCTATATTAAAAAAGAGCTTTTCCAAGAGTTGTTTAACCGCGGTTTGAAACTTGTTACCAAGGTGAAAAAGGGGATGAAAAACGCATTAATTTCACTACATGAAAAGATTTTGCTGAGAAAAAGGTCGATCATTGAGACGATTTTTGGCTACCTCAAAAATAGACTTGAAATTGAACATACTCGCCATAGATCTCCCGTTAATTTCTTGGTTCACATCTTTTCTACTCTCATTTCCTATTCCTTGAAATCCAAAAAGCCTTCCATTTCCTATACTTTCTTCCTTCCTTAATCCAGAATTAGCGTTTCCACGGTTAAACAACTCTGCTATGCTTCTTATTTGGTTCATTAATAATGAGAATTGGTATAAGTACAATGGCAAAACAGATAACATCAATCTGCAGCTTCATATTTGGAGCTTCAGACAAAAAATCATTACCAGATGAGTCGGCTCCAGAGATTGCATTTGCTGGTAGATCAAACGTAGGAAAATCAAGTTTAATCAACTTGCTGATAAACAGCAAAAAAGCTGCAAGAGTTTCTTCTAAACCTGGATGCACTAGACAAATAAATTTTTACTCTATGTACAATGATAAGTTTAGGATTGTCGACCTACCGGGTTATGGCTATTCTTGTGCAAGCAAGGAAGAAGCAGTACAATACTTAAACCTAATTGAGTACTATCTAATTCACAGGAGAAATCTAAAAAGAGTGTTTGTGCTTATAGATAGCAAGGTAGGATTAAAAGAAATAGACAAAGACTTTGTTTATTGGTTAATATGTAATAATATTAACTTTAATATTGTGCTAACAAAAATAGATAAAGTGAATCAGGAAAGTCTAAATGCTATTCTAGAAAATACTCAAAAGTGGGTTAATAATGAACATGTATCAATTCATCAAATAAGCATTCGTGTTAAGCATAAAATCACCAAGGTAAGAGATGAGTTTTTCAAATTTACAAGATAAAAAAATGAAAAGTGATGAATCTTTAAATGGTAAGATGCCATTGAAGGAAAAAACAGAAATATTATTTGAAGTTCTGTCTAACATACCTAAATTTGTAGGCGAAACTTTTATCATCAAATGCAGCAGTGTAATAATCTCAGATGAAACGCTGCTTAGTGCTTTTGCGCATAATGTTGTTCTGTTGAAACAGCTTGGTATAAATCCGGTGGTAGTTCATGACGGAGAATATGAAATTAACTTAGTGTTAAAAATGCTAGATATGAATGATAAGTTTATAAATGGTGTCAGACTTACAGACAAAAGCACTATGAAAATCATTGAAATGGCACTGTGTGGTTCAATTAATAAAAAAATTGTTCAGCATATAAATGCTGCTGGTGGTTCAGCTATTGGACTATGTGGAAAAGATGGCAACCTCATAAAAGCTGAAAAGATAAGCACTACGCTTAGGGAAAATAGATTAAATAATATTGAAAAAATACTAGACATGGGATTTATCGGTAGACCAACTGAAATCAATCCTGATATATTATTCTTTATTGAAGAATCAGATTCTATACCAGTTATTGCACCTATCGGTTATGGAAAAAATGGAGAAACATATCATATTGATACTGATAGCACTGCAAATGCAATTGCACTTGCAGTTTACGCATCTAAAATGATAATCTTGAGTGATACAGATGAAGAAATAAACAAAGTTGGCAATGGAAGAGTCTTGATTAAAAATTTAAAAGAATCGATTGATTGTGGAAAAATTAAAGGAGAAAAATTTGTTGAAAGGCTTATGTCATATATTAAAATGGTAGAAGAATGTGCAGGGGTTGTTCACATAGTTGACGGTAGAGTACCTAACATTATACTTGATTTATTTACTGAGAATAATTCAGGTATATCAATAATGGATGATTAATAGCTGTACTGCTTATAACCATATGAACATTGAAAATTTGGGAATAGCTTATGTCAAATTCCTGTTCTCTTTTCCAGTTTTTTAGGGTTTTTTTTCTTGCAAGCATAATGGTTTCGTATACATAATGAAACCAAATGGTATTTTTAGCTTGATAACAGAGGAAAATAAAGAGGGCTTGGGTGTAACACTCAAATAATGATTTACCTTATGGATACCGCTAGAAAAGTTGACTAAGGTATACAATTCTCTCTGCGTCAAGTTACTCAAGATATCGAATCTACAAACGCTTTGGATTGAGTGTGTTTGGTCAATTTGAGTGCTTTAAATGAAAGGCGAAAATTGAGCATACTACGCCTCTGTACACAGTATCTTTAATGCAAGTGCCCATGTGATTCCATAGATAATCTCTGTTTTTTTATTTTATCTGTCCATTTATCATTCTCTATATCTTGTTTGTTGGTTGCTCTTTTTTCTTGCTCAACAATTGCCTTATCTATCTTCTGATGAATTGCATCAATTGCATTAATTGCATTTTTTTCTTTGTATACTTCGCTTTTTCCTTCAACAATTAAATTGGTAAAAATATTTACAACAAACTGCACTTGATTATGATTAGCCTGATCTTTTATCGAAGAAGGTAAAGAGTTTAATTCCATCAATACTTCTGATGCTGTTTTATCTTGAGTGGAAAGCCCTAAATTATCTGCTACTTCACTTATTAATAACTCTCTGTTTTCTTTATTATCTTCCAATTTAGTATAATCACGCAGTAGATCCATAACTGCAGATACTCTGACTTCAATAATATCATCAACATCTTCACCTCCTAGAGCAACTCCTGATTCCAATAACTTCTCTCTGAGGTTTTTGCTTAAAAGATTAATAAATTCTTTATTTGCATCTGATCCTATGGTTGATATCGTACCATCTAAATAGTTATTTACTTTGATTTGAGTACCTAAGTCATGCTCTATTTGTATTTTTGTCTCATATTTAAATCCTAGTTCTGCACAGAATTTCTGAAAATATTCTTTAATAATGTCAAACAAGCTCTTGCCATTATCTTTATAGTTTTTTAGCTCTTCAGGAATAGTAAGTGATAACTTACCTTCTTTATATATTATACCATTTTTGCTATCTTGAGATTCAAGTGTGAATTCTAATGAGCTGGATAGGTCACATATTTTCTCTTTCGGATTGTTAAGCGTGGTTATAGGCATTGCCATATCAGACTTCACTTTTATGTGGTTGTGATCAGTGCAGTAAATGTTTAGCGCTTTTTTAGGACTATGTGGAATCAAGCTACAACTACTGAGTGCTGCATGAGATTCATTAAATATACCAGCTTCATACCCTGCTTGATTACAATTGGTGACTAGCTCTTCTAAAATAGCATTACTTGGAACTTCTGCCCCAGCGTACCTGAACATTTCCTTGAAAATTTCCTTTGCTAATGCACGGTAATCTTTTTTGGAGAATAGATGATAAGAGCTTCTCCCTGCGTTATAAAATCTCTCAAATTCCTTTCTATATTCATCAATTTTTTTCTCATCAGCAACTGTAGGGCTATTACAATGATTTTCCCAAACTTCAGATAGTCTATCTTGATCAAGCTCCCTAAGTACTGGTTCCATAAAAGCTTTACCTTCTTCAGAGAGATTATCAAAATTATCACGGTTAAAAATCTCATTTTTATAATCTTTAGCTCCTTCCTTAAGTGCAATAATAAAATTTTTATCTATTTCTTTTTCGTTAATAATAAAATTCATCCTTTGAAAATCTAAGAACATTGTTTCACCAGAATTTGCTAATTTATTAGCTTGATCTGCTCTTAATTTATTAAAATCGAACTCTTTAGCTGTGGTCTTTAATCTAACTACCGGACTCTTCTTTGCCTCTTTCATAATTAACACCTTACTATAAATATGCTGTAAGTTGTACCATATAATGATGAATAATTTTTTAATATATAAAAAAGTCGATAGTCTATTTCTTTATTTTAGGGATATAGGAAAGGCGTAGATTTCTCTTTTCATTTGTAGCATGCTGCATTAATATTTACGTATTAATCTAGAAAATAGTGATGAATAATATTGTAATTGTTGGTCTGCAATGGGGTGACGAAGGCAAGGGTAAAATAGTAGATTATCTTTCTGAGAATGCAGATGTAGTTGTGAGATTTCAGGGAGGAAATAATGCAGGGCACACTATAGTAATAAATGATGAGGTTTATAAATTAAATTTACTGCCCTCTGCTGTTTTGAGAGCGGACAAAATATCTATTATAGGAAACGGTGTTGCTCTTGATTCACATGCTCTAGTCTCAGAAATAGAGTCATTGAAAGTTAAAGGAATGGACATAAACTATAACAACTTGATGGTATCCGAAAGCTGTCCATTAATACTTAGCGTACATAAGGACAAGGAAAAGCTATTTGAAGATTTAAACGGAAATCACAAAATTGGTACAACAAACAAAGGGATAGGGCCATGTTATGAAGATAAAGTTGGCAGGAGAGCTATACGCCTTTGTGACTTAGAAAACACAGATGAGCTCAATCAAAGAGTGGATGCTCTCCTGAGTTACCATAATGCTATCAGAAAAGGACTTAACTACCAGGTAGTTAAAAAAGAAGAAATATTAAAGGAAATTCAAGAGATTTCAGAAAAAATTCTTTTATATAAAAAACCTGTGTGGAAGATACTAAATGATTTTATGAAAGAAGGTAAGAAAATAATATTTGAAGGCGCTCAAGGCGCATTTTTAGATATCGACCACGGAACTTACCCTTTTGTTACTTCAAGTAATACCGTAGCATCGCAAGCGATAACAGGCTCAGGATTATCCTACAATGCTCACATTATTGGTGTAGCAAAAGCGTATACAACAAGAGTGGGTAATGGTCCATTTCCTACTGAACAAAATAACGAGATTGGAGACAGCTTATTTTCTATAGGTAAGGAACTTGGAACAGTAAGCAATAGAAGAAGGCGCTGCGGATGGTTTGACGCAGTTTTAGTGCGCCAGGCCGTACAACTCTCTGGAGTTTCAAGCACTGTATTAACCAAATTAGATATTCTTGATTCTTTTGATACTATTAAAATAGGCACTGGTTATAAGTATGGCGGAAAGATGTATGATTATTTACCCGCATCACATTCAATACAAAAAGAATTAGAGCCAATATATGAAGAATTTCCTGGTTGGAAAGAGAAAACTCAAGGCAAAAGGTCAGTTAAGGAATTACCTGCAAATTTGATGAAATATGTGAGAAAAATAGAAGAATTAATAGGTGTACCAATTCATCTAATTTCAACCAGTCCAAAAAGAGAGGATGTTATTGAGATTAAAAATCTATGAAAACGTCTTGTTAACTTTTATCCAATAAAAAACGATACTTGTGTGACTTCAAGCAATCTATTATGCAAAGTAGCAGCGTAAACGTACAGTGAGCAGTGTGATTTTTCTTAAATACATGTTGATTGTTATAATATAAACATAGTTAAAGGAGGCGTATTATGATTGCAGGTTTGACTAAGGGAGATAAAGCAGTAGATGCAGGAAAAATAGGTGATCAATTTGAAAAGCATTTTTGTATAGGACCAACTTCACTGAATAGGGAAGTTTATTACTCTACACTTATCTACCATACATTCAAAGAGTTATATTCACAATTAGATAATATCTCTCATGCTAACAAAACGAGATCAGAAAAAGAAATAATAAATTTTTATGTTCTACCTCAATTTGCACATTTTAAAGAAATTCTTGATGAAGGTATAAAAAAAGATCCTTCGTTTGCAAATTCTGCTATTGTGAAGTTTTGCTACTCAATTATAAAAGATAATAAATTATTTAAAGAATTAGAAGAAGTTAGTATTCCCGCAGAAAACTCTAGTGTAAAGGCAAGGATAAGCTTTCAACTGAAAAATCTTAAAGAAAAGGTGTGGTTCTTAAGAAAACTAAAGGAAAAAAAGAATTTCACTTATGTGCAGAGGGCTTTTGGGGATGAGTGGAGTTTTTATAACCTAATAAACGATAGAGATTTCAAACAAACGTACATAGATAAAGCAGTAACAGAGTCTGCTAATAAGAGCTTTGAGGAAGATATAAATAAATGCATAGAATTGGCAGAGCAGGGAAAAAAAGCTGCAAGTAAATATTTTGAGAGGAAAGACGTAGAGCTTCAAGCTTATTACACAGAAACTGGTAACGATCATAGAGTTTTGAATATTAACCTTATTAATTACGATAAGAGTGAGCCAACAAAGATTAGTGAAGTTTTACAGCAAGAGAAAGATATTAAAGAACTGAATATCTATTGCAATAAAAAACATGAAATACACGCTCATCAAAAAGATAAGAAAAGATATTATAAATTTAAAGAAGGTGCATGTTATGAAATGACAAGCACTTGGCCTGTAAAGCATGGATCCGGAATGTGTACCATGATTATGAATGTGAGTAGTGATGGCATAACTGAAGTACTAAAATTTGATGGTGAAGATTTTGTGTCATCGAAGGAGATTCTAGAATTAATAAAGCAAAACGATGAATTATATATTCAAGGTCTCTCCTTATATGATGCTGTAATGGAATCACTAGAAGAGGATAGGGCTACTCCTATTAATTTTTACAATGAATCTATGGTGGCTTATCAAGGTAAGGAACCAGAGGGGAAGTTAGATCATAAAGTTGATGCTGATAATAGCCTTCCTTCTTCTCCTTCTATTAATAGCAATGCATTGGAAGTCAATTTACAGCACACTGAAACTCAACCAGAAGTTGCTTCACAACAAATAACTGATTTACAAAACAGTTTTGGAAAAGAAGAGCGAAAAACACAGAATTGCAAACTGAACTGGCACAAAAAAAATGAAAAGTTAGCAAGTGTGTTAGCAGAGTTACAAGAGAAAGCACAAGAACTTAAAAATGTATGTGAAGCAAAAGGAAAGCTAGAGGGTAAGCTAAAAGATGTTAATACAGAAAAGAAGGAGTTAGAAGACAAATTAAAAGAAGCAGCACACATAATGAAGGAAAAGGAGCAGTATATAAGCAATTTAAAACTTCAAGTGCAAGAGTTGAAAGATGAGCATAAAGCACAACTGGAATCTTATGAACAAGGGATATACAAACTAGCATGGGAAGTTGAAGAGTTAAGAAGCAAACTAGAGTGTGAGAATGAATGGGATGATAAAGTTGTAGAAATAGCTGATGGACTGGGAGAAAAAATTCATGCTGATGAACAAAGAAGCCTAAATAATCAATTTTATACTCCAACAAGAAATATTTTTAATGAGACTAATAATGAGTCTTGTGTTCCACTGGAAGAAAAGATGACGTTACTCGGATCTTCAAGCTCTGATGTCGGATATGGTAGTGATAATGGTTTATCTTCTAACATGAGTTCTATTGAACAAAGAAGCTTCAATCATCAATTTTATACTCTAGCAGGAAACGTTTTTAGTGAGCCTAATAGTGCCTCACAAAAGAAGACAGAGTTATCCAGATCTTCAAGTTTTGATAGTGGACTTGATAGCGATGGGGAAAGTTGTGATAATGATTTATCTTCTAACATAAGTTCTATAAGTTCTGTTGAGAAGGTGGCAGAGAGTAGAAAAGTAGGTAACTTGCTTTCCTCTCGTATTATATAGAGATAAGTTGCAAGAGGAATACTCACAAAAATCTCTTGTATTGATAATAATTTAAAATCTATAGTAGACTGAAAAAGATTATTAAATTATAATACGACAATGATAAAAGAAGACAAATCAAAAACACTTTTTGAAGTGGAAGGGGCAGTAACTGCTTTACTACCTGCAGCAGAATTTAGAGTGAAGCTGGACAATGAACATGAGATTATCTGTCATGTATCAGGAAGAGTGAGAAGAAGTAAAATACGTATTATTATAGGCGATAGAGTGTTAGTTGAGATGAGTATTTATGATAGGAATGCAAGAAAGGGTAGGATAATAAAAAGGCTAAAGTGATAGAACAATCTCTAGATAATCTTATTCTTGCTTCATCATCAGAAAGGCGAGTAGCCTTACTCAAACAAATAAATATTAAGCCAGGTTTGGTTTTGCCAGCAGATATAGATGAATCGCCTTTGAAGAAAGAGCTGCCAAAAGATTACTCAATCCGTATGGCAAAAAGTAAAGCCGAGAAAATACAAAGTGCAAATCCAAATTACTTTGTGCTTGGTGTGGATACAGTTGTTGCTTGTGGTAGAAGGATATTGCTCAAAGCTGAAAACGTTGAACAAGCAGAAAAATGCGTTCGCTTGTTATCAGGAAGAAGGCATAGAGTATACACCAGTGTGTGTTTATTAATTCCTGATCAATCTAAACAGCATATTAGGACTGTAGTTACAATAGTGAAATTTAAGCGTCTCAGCGAACAAGAGATTAAATATTATTTAGCATCAGAAGAGTGGAAAAACAGGGCAGGGGGGTGCAACATACAAGGTCTTGCAGGAATGTTTGTATTATTTTTACGTGGCTCATACTCTTCTGTAATAGGGTTACCATTACATGAAACCCATTGCTTGCTAAGTAATTACTTTAACCTATACTAATACCATTGTCCTTTTTTTGTTTTTCTTCAGCAATAAGTTTAGCCCAGATTCTATTTCTATTTGCTAATGCAATTCTATTGCGATCAGGACTATCATTGCGTTCTGTTAAAGTATCTTTTCTTTCCTCTTCTACTATTCCAGCTTTCAGTTGTGCTGCATCTTTTTCTAGCAATTTATATAGTTCGCTATTTTTGTCTATAATCAGATTAGTATTATCATTTTCTTGTTCTGCTTCTTGTTCTGCCACTTTTCTTTCTAATAACTTACGTACAGGGTCATATTTTTTACCTTCTTTTATTTCTTTCAACATACTTTCTGAGAATAAATCTTTAGTAGCCTGGTGTGAAGGTTCTCTCAATCCTTTATTCAATTTTTCCACTGTATCTTTTGGTTCAATGGTTTCTAATTTCTTCTCTAATTGCTCAGAATTGACCTGAAAATTATAGTTACTAGTGTAAGTTGGAGATGAGTAACCTGAGTCGTTTATTTCTTTCTCCGCTGCATTGTCTTTTAGCAATCCAGTTGCTAATAAATGTTCTTTGATTTGTTCGCTCATTTCTTTCTGATCCACCGGTTTTAGTGGGAACTTCTGAGTTTCTTTATCCAACTTACTGGTAAATTCCGTAAGTAGGGTATCATCTCTTTGTTCAACATTCATTAGGCTCGCTTTTAACTGTCCGGAATTTACTCGAGATTTTTCATGATTAGAGTGAGTTGGAGATGAATAGCCCGAATCGTTTGTTTTTATGTCTGTTGAGCTGTATTCTAGCGATTCATTTTCTTGTTCGGTTTCTTTTTGTTTATCGTTTCCTCTTTCTTCGTTTTCCTTAGTGCTAAGATAATCTTTTTCTCGTTTATAATCTGATTGAGGCTTTGAAAGCGTTATATACTCATCTTCGTTATCGCTCCAACCATCTTCGAAGTAAGAAAATTCTTCACCATACTCACTTTCACTACGTAATAACTCATTTTCTGCTTTCCATGCAAGAATCGAAGCTACACCATTTAGTGGTTGCTTATTTCCAGTATTGCTTGATTCTTTAGCGCTTTCATACTTAAATGCACCTTTAACTTTTTTGAATGCAACGTCTTGTGCTGCTGCAGCGCTTTCAGTAGTTGTAGGATCAAAAATTGCACCTTTTTGCCGATTATTAGATATTTGCTTACTTTCATCTGATCTTCGGCTTCCAGATGCAGTATATCCAAACGTAGTAAATGTAGATTGCCTATCGTTTTGATTTTGGCTTACAGATTTGGTGAAAGCAGTACTGTTTGAATGATCAGAATATGGAGAATTGTAGTTATTTCCACTATTAATCCGTATTGGCTGATACTCACCTTTTTGCTGATTATTAGGTAATGAACTAGTTCTAGTTGGCAGTGACGGTGGAATCTTTTTAGCAGATGCGTTATTAGAATTTGTAGTGCTAGTCGTTGCATGCTTAAACTCAACTTCTTGATCTTGAGTAGCTTGAACGCCAACACCTTTACTAATATCATTTTCTATGAAAGTTTCAGATGATTGTTGATTCTCTTGTTCTTGTCCTTTCTCCTTGAATTGTATTTGATATAGGAATAAGCCACCTATTTTTACATCTGTGTTTGCTTTTAATTGTTCCTCAGTAACACCATTACGTTCAGTGAGATCTACACCATCTTTATCAATCTTGATTTTGATAGTACATTTTTTTCCATTTTTGTCATGCCAATTCAAAGTCATTTCATATGAACCATCGGTTACAACATAATGCCTTATTCTTTTCTCTCCTTCTTCGGCAACAAAACCGTGCATTCCGCTCTTTCCATCACTATGCAGCGTTGAAAATCCCAAAATTCCTTTCTTCTGACAAAGGTCACTATTTAAAAACTCGCTGATTTTAAACTCTTTTTTGTCATCTCCCAGTGTAATACTTGCGTGATCGCCATATATTGAAACTCCTGCGATATCATCAACATACTCTTTTAACCTTGCTTTAACTTCACTTTCAAGCTTTTGTTTAGCTTTCTTTATCTTGTTCTGCTCTGGAAGAATAACTTCATAAGCTTTATTTTTGTCTTCATCTGTCTCCAAATTCCAGATGGGGTGCTTTATTAGAAACTTTACTGCATTAAAACCAACTCTGGAATTATAAATTGGGTCGTCTTCCTTTTTTATTTCATCGAATAAAGTAAAAAATCCTCGAATGAATTCATGATATTGTTGTGTGCTTTGAGTATTCATATTTTCCCTCACTAATAACCCTCTGCCTTTTAGCCTTAGCTAGTACAATTATTACGGGAATTGATTTAGTTTTTATTAAAGAAGTTGTATTGCTAACGTGATGACATGAGCTATTTTATGTTCACATCAAGCAATTTAAGTTGTCATCCTAGTCTGGAATCTAGATTTTTCTAGACTTGATCCTATAGTCAAATTCATAACTACAAACGTTGTAATATAAGAGTAATTTTCACCAAAAAGTATGTCATTTGAGTAGCTGATACTGGGATCCAGTAGCACTCAGTTAGTGAGCATAAAAGTATTATGTTAAAACATAAAATTTTTGATGAAGTTCATGAAAGGCTGGATTCCAGACTGGGATGACAACTTAAAATATTGCTTTAGCTCTGTTTTTGCAACTTCAAGTATTTGCTACTCATAGTAAATACTTCTGGATCTTGAGAAGTGAGCTTGAGTATAGCAAGTATGTTTATGAGTAGCAAAGCAGCAATTGAAATATCAGCGATATCCCAGAGTAACTTAACTCCACCGATTGCACCAAATGGAATGATTAAGGTAAAAACTACAGTCCAGATTTTAGTGTATTTATTATCCATAGATACATAGCGTATTGTTTGTTTTGAACAAAAAAACCAAGTGAAGATAGTAGTAAAGGCAAAACAAAACATTATAGCCATAATTAAATAGTCAGTATAGGGCCAATTCATAGCTTTTCTAAAAGCAAAAATGCACATGTTAGTGCTCTCTAAATCAGTAATCCAAGAATCTGTGACAAGCAGTACCATTGCTGTAATGAACACTATGAGTGCAACTATAAAAGGAGATATTATTGTGATTAGACTCTGTTCAATGATAAATTTATTGTTATTTTTTTTAGGAGTAATCGAGGAGTGTACAATTCCTTCGAGGCCAAGTCCTATATCTGTTGCAAAAATACCTCGCAGGGTTCCTACTTGAATAATAGTCAACATTTCTAAAATTAAACCTAAAGATAAGCCAGAGTTAAAGCTACTAGTTGTAAAAAAATTGCTTGTTATTAGTTTTAGAGAAGGAAGAATATTTTCACTAAACTTAAATAATATGATACCGCAAAGTGTGAGGTAACTTACCGTCATTATCGGTATCATAGCCGATATAAAAATTTTAATTTTTTTTAAGCTGAGAGCTGCAACAACAAAAAATATTATGGCCATTACAATGGCGCCAATGACTACAGGTATATCTACCATGCTGAGTGGTATTGATAGAGAATTTACCTGAACAAGGTTACCAACTGTTATTGAAACCATCATCATAATAACTAGAAACACAACTGTAGCTTTTCTAGAATTAAATGCATCAGTCATGTAGGCTACAGGTCCACCTATAAATCGTCCATTTTTTTCTTTTCTGGTTTTTATACTTAGGTAACAAGTAACATATTTTATCACAGAAGTAACAACAATAATTATTACCATCCATAAAATGGATCCTGGTCCTCCGGTTTTTAGAGCAACAGCAGTGCCTGAAACGTTTCCTACTCCTAAATTTCCTCCTAAGATTGTAAACAGGGCGGCTATAGAAGAAAATTTATTTTCTCCTCTTTTAGCTCCAATAAGTGAAACGGCATACGGTAGTCTAAACACCTGTAACCATTTTAGTTTAACCGATAGGTAAACACCAGCAACTAGTATGAGTAGTATTGTTGGCAGTAAGAAAACAAACTTTACTGTATCCATCTGTAAAAGAGAGATTTTACTTGAGTATATAGCAAAAGTTGAAAATACCCAACCTATTTTCTATGTATGACTTCGGTTTCATTATTCTAGCACCTCTTAATCTTGTCATACCAATCACAACTGATTGTAATATGGTACAATGTTCATACAATGTCATTCCAGTGCTTAACACTGGAATATTGTGTTTTTACATAAGGTTAGCTGCTTTTATACTTATCAACTTAGTGTCTAATCTGGATGCCAGAGGGCTTTGTTGCATAGCAGGAGAAAAACTAGCGATTACTGACAAAATTCATTATAAAATAGCCATTTAACCGCTTAAGGATAAATATATCATAAAAAATGAGAGTCAGTAACCAAGGTAAATATAACAAATTTTTCCAAGATTTTTCCAAGAAAGAGGAATATTTTCATTTAGGCAAGGTGTTGATAAGAAGTTTAAGCTACAAGAGCATTAAATATAGTGATGAAGCACGAGAATATCTAAATCACACATATTGAGAAGCAACCTTCAACAAGTGTAGATGGAGCACAAGCACAATCTTTAGCAGGTGAAAAGAAACAACTGTAGTTTTCGTTATTGTTTAGTGTTGACCTAGAAGGTCAACACTGATATATACCTCTATATAGCTAATGTGTGGAGGTAATATGGTGGTAGATAATCCAAAAGCAGTTAATAATCAGGATTATTTTGATAAAAGTAATCGTTTTTATTTGCGCTTAAAAGATAATTTTTTTAAAAATCTGAGCCCAGATAGTAAAGTATCTATGGATACTGAAGATAAGAACGAAGAAGTTAGTATTGATGATGATGAAAAGTGGTTTAAACACTTTTCTACTGTACTTCCCAATGAAGAAGGGCAGGAAAAGTATAGATATGAGGTTAATGGCAGGTATGAATATAAACATGCCAATAAGTACGATAGCAAAAATGTCGTAGGTGCAATTGCTCAGAAAATTGCAAAAGATGTAAAGGAAAGTATAAAAGACAATACTTTAGAATATATAGGAATTAAAGAAAGTAGAAAGAAAGGTAAGATTAAGCCTGCACTCAGAATTATGCTTGGCGATCCTACAAAATCAATAAATGTGGTTGATGTTTTAAATAGTGATATATGCAGAAAATATGGTGTAGATGGAATTACATTATTACTGCCTAGTCAAAGCAAGTGTGAAACAAGAGGAATACGCTGCAGAGTTGATGAGAATGGAACAAGAATTTATGAAGTAGCTAACGGCTCATATTATATGACTTTAAATTGGTATGATAAAGGAGAAGAGTGTGAAATGAAAATTAGCATTAGTGATAATGGTTCTGTAGAGTTTATTAAAAGCAATGGTGTTACTTGGGAGCAAGTAGCTGCATATAAAGAAGTAAAAGTAGGGAGACAATATGAAGCGAAGCCTTTATATGAAGCATTGTCATATTTAAGGCGAGAAGGCTCTGAAACAATAAGAGGATTTTATCCTTCAACAAGTGTGGAAAGCATACAAATTACTACAGGAGTTAAGCAAGCAGCTCTTTCGCAGTTATAGTTTTCGTTATTAATTGAAATGAAGCTTTTTGGGCCCCAAAAGGCTTAATGATCGAAATTTTTGGAAAGATCTTTATTGGAAAATTCAGGGACAGGAATAACATTTTTAAGCTATCGTATAACTATCACTTGCTCGCTGGGAGCTCTATTTTTCATACCACTCATTTATGAGTTTATTGATATCAGAATCTATAAAATCCTTTAGTGGTTGACTGGTTTTTATCTCGGCATTTTTAGGGATACACCTATCTTTACATATTGCGTACTTTATATGAAAGTTAATATCAACGTATTCTTTATTTGAAATGATATTAGTTTTAAGGGGAAATAACACCATATCTTCATATATGTTACTAACAAATGTAACTTCCCCAACTTTATCTTCATGTTCCTTGGGAGTAGGCCAATGAATATCTATATTTGATATGTTACCCTGACAGTCAAAGGAAGTAGGAAGGCCGAAATCTCCAGGGTCTTTGTAATATATATGCCAACCTGGTTTTATTGTAACCTTTATTGCGCCTTCAATGGTAAGGTTTGCTTTATTTACCTTACCAATGAGCAGATCAAATTTTGCAACTTCTTCTTCAGCGCACAATTGAGTGCAAGAAAAAAGTAAAAGTAGGATTGAGTATATACGTATTTTCATAAATACTCTATTTATGAAGAAAATAATTTAAGTTCTATCTATTACAATAAAAATATTATATAAATCATTTGTTAATATAATATTATATTAATAGTAATATACTAGCAATTATAACTTTCATATATTATTTTTTTATTTTTAAGCAGTTATAATATTAAAGAGACGTAACAAATATAAATAGTAGTGGCTTTGCATAGAAAATCACAAACTTATTTCCTTTATAAATGTAAGACTTTTTAGAACTAGAAAGATACCTTGGAGCAAGTTGCTCCAAGGCTCTTGTTTACTTAGAATCCACCCATTCCGCCCATTGCTCCTGCACCCATAGGTGATGAAGCATTTTCTTCTTTGTTTGGTAGATCAACTATCATAGATTCAGTAGTAATAAGTGCGCTTGCTACAGACACTGCCGTCTCAAAAGCAATACGAACTACTTTTGCCGGATCAATTACACCAGCTGTTGATGCATTAGCGTAGTTCATAGCCTCAACGTTGTATATAAGCTCTTTATCATTCTGCTTAATCAAATAGTCAATTATAACAGCAGATTCAAGACCAGCATTTTTAACCAATCTTTTGATTGGAGCACTGAGAACTTTTTTGACAATGTTGATACCTATTTGCTCTTCATCGCTTGAAGCTTTTAGCTTATCAAGAGCAGATGCAGCGTAAAGAAGTGCAACTCCTCCACCTGGAACTATCCCTTCTTCAATTGCAGCTCTTGTTGCATGAAGTGCATCTTCTACTCTATCTCTACGTTCTTTTACCTCTACTTCAGTTGCTCCACCAACTTTGAGTACAGCAACGCCGCCTGATAATTTTGCTAAACGCTCTCTTAGCTTTTCTTTGTCATAATCAGAGGTTGAAGTTTCAATCTGAGATTTAATCTGGTTAATTCTAGCATTTACTCTGTTTTGTTTGTCACAGTCGCTGTCTTCACTAACAATTGTGGTATTGTCTTTAGTGATTTTAACATTTTTAGCAGTACCAAGATCTTCAAGAGTCAAATCTTCCATCTTGATTCCAAGCTCATCTTTTATGACATACTTAGCACCTGTTAAAGCTGCTATATCTTCGAGCATCTCCTTTCTCCTATCACCAAAACCTGGAGCTTTTACTGCAGCAACTTTTAGACCACGTAATTTGTTGATCACTAAAGTGCTTAATGCTTCACCTTCAACATCTTCTGCAATGATAAACAGAGGTTTGCCAGACTTAAAAATAGCCTCAAGAATAGGAAGTAAAGGTTGAATAATATTAAGTTTTTTTTCTGTAATCAGCAAATATGGATCATCAAGCTCCACGCTCATCTTTTCATTATTTGTAACAAAGTATGGAGAGAGATAACCACGGTCAAACTGCATACCAGTTGTAAGTTCAACCTCTAATTCTTTTGAACCCTTACTCTCTTCAACAGTGATGACGCCTTCTTTTCCAACCTTTTTAACAGCATCAGCAATGCTATTACCAATATCTTTATCACCATTTGCAGAAATTATTGCAACTTGTGCAACTTCATCCATTTTCTCCAAAGAAATTGTGCGAGACATTGATGTAATTTCCTTTAATATCACATCCTTTGCCTTCTGTATTCCATTTTTGATACAAATACGATCATTTCCAGCTGCAATTGACTTTGAAGCTTCCATTATCATATTGCTAGTCAGTATTGAGCATGTTGTGGTACCATCACCAACTTTGTCATTACACTGAGAAGCACTTTGAGCAATGGTGCTTACTATCGCAGAGTGTAATGGTTTTTCAGGCTTTATACCTTTCATTACCTTATAGCCATCCTTTGTGACCTCTGGTCCACCATATGGCTTGCTAATTCCTATTGTATTTCCCCTAGGCCCTGCAGTTGCTCCCACCGTTGAGTCAACCATTGCTGCAACTTCACGAAAGGCTTCTTGCAACTGTTCGCCTGATACTATTATGTTAGCCATTTTTATCACTCCTTAAATTAATAAAAAATTTAGAATATTAAAATACATAATGCACTATATAGCGTATTAGTTTAGTAAAATAGGGATACCTACTTGATAACAGCAAGTAGGTCTGACTCCTTCATCACGACATACTTTTCATTATCATGCTCTACTTCTGTGCCAGCCCACTGCCTGTAGAAAACCTTATCACCAGTTTTTACAGTTAAAGGTATACGCTCTCCGCTTGAGTTGCGTGAACCACCACCAATTGCTATAACTTCACCTTTAGTAGGCTTCTTTTCAGCACTTGATGGTAGTACAATTCCACCTTGTTTTTCTTCAGTAATAGGCTTTATTAGCACGTTATCATCTAATACATTCAAATTTACACTTGACATTTATGTTTCCTCATTAATAGATTAACCTACAATTCTATGTAGTCATCTAAAGGTTACATTTCAAGGGTTGGAGTTAGTAAAAGTGTATAATTTAAGGTTTGAACAGAAGTTTTATGGGTTATATACCGCTAGCAAACCGTAGTCTAATATCTTTATACGGACCAGATACGAGAGATTTTCTTCAGGGTGTTATAACAAATGATATTAATAAACTAAGTAGCCAGCAGGCAATTTACTCTTTATTACTCAACCCTCAGGGAAAATATCTGTACGATTTTTTCCTCATTGAGCATGATAAATATATTTATTTGGAGTGTGAAAATACCCATCTACAGCAAATAATTGAAAAATTAGACTTGCTCAAAACTTACCTTAGAGTGAGGATTAAAGACATCAGTTCAGTATATAAGGTTGGAGTTTTGTTTGATGCTAAGTTGGCGAAGTGTAGTAGTAAGTCACAAGTTATTTTTCAAGATCCAAGGCACAAGCTGCTAGGAATGAGGATCATACATAAAGATGAAATAAAAGAACCGGTTGGAGATTTTATTCAGTATGAAAAAGTTAGAATTAAAAACCTTGTCCCAGATGGAGCAAAAGATATGGTGCAAAATTCATCATTTCCGCTGCAATATTTAATCGATAAGATAAATGGTATAAGCTTTAATAAAGGGTGCTATATAGGTCAGGAAGTTGTAAATCGAATGAGCAGACAAGAAAGATTCAGAAGGAAACTTTACCTTGTTGAGGGAAAAAATGTACTTCCAAATATTGGCACTAAAGTAATCAGTGAACATAATGAAGAAGTAGGAGAACTACGCTCTAGTGTCGACAATATTGGACTTGCATTGCTTGATACTGGAAAAAGCCACGCAAATTTATATGTCAGTGGAGTTAGCATTAAGACGTTATAAAATATCTATTCGAGTAAAAGCCCCTTTTTCTTGTTTAAGTGTTTGTGATATTTAGTTAAATTATTGACTTTATTATTTAAATATATCATAACTAAAGTATATTATTATTTTTAGTAGGAGAGTTTGATATGGCGTTATAGCATTTCTCATAATAGTCCGAACAGGTCATAGGAAGGCAGAATCAACAGCACGACGAAAGGATTCGAATAGAGGAATGTTTTTCCTGGCTCTGTTTTTTATAGCAAACCAATAATGCTCAATTTTGTTGAAATCTGGAGAATATGGAGGCAGATACAAAATTTCTGCACCAACTCCTTTAGCAAGCTCGATAATCTTATCAGACTTATGAAAAGTAGCATTGTCAAGAATGACAGTTTGTCCAGGTTCCAAGATTGGTGTCAAAAATTGCTCAAACCATCCATTAAAAACATCCATATTACAGTGGCCTTCAAAGGTTAATGGAGCAACTATAGCACTTCTCATAATAGTCCAAAAAAGGTAAGATATAGATTTATAGTAGTGAAGGTAAGGATGCCAGTAGCATATAGTTATGACTTAAGGAAAAGGGTAATGGAAGCGTTGGATGAAGGAGAGAGTGGAGAAACTGTTGCCAAGAGATTTAAGATCGGAAAAACAACTTTATATGAGTGGAAGAAAAGACGTGAGAAAACGTGAGATTTTCAGTCAAAAAAGCCTGGAAGCATGGGCTATAACCATAAAATTACCGACTGGAATGCATTTGCCGAATTTGCAAATGAGCAAGGTGGCAAAACTCAGTCAGAGATGGCTAGGCTTTGGGGCAATATTAGTAGACAAACAATTCATCGAGCACTTAAAATATAGGATTCACAAGAAAAAAAGACCTATGGATACAAAGAAAGAAATGAGGAAAAGCGATCTCAATTTGCAAAGGTTATAGCGACAAAAGAACTTAAAGAATTAGTGTATATAGATGAGTCTGGCATTGATAGCAGTGAAGACTACCCTTATGGATATTGTCAGAAAGGACAGCGGTTTTATGCCCTAAAATCTGGCAAGAAAACTCAGCGAATCAGCATGGTTGCAGCCTTAAGTGGAAGAAAAATAATTGCTCCGTTAACCTTTGAAGGCCACTGCAATATGGATATCTTTAATAAATGGTTTGAGCAGTTTCTGACACCGATTTTGAAACCTGGACAAACTGTTATCCTTGATAATGCTACTTTTCATAAGTCTAATAAGATTACTGAACTTGCTAAAGGAGTTGGTGCAGAAATTTTATATCTACCTCCTTATTCTCCAGATTTTAACAAAATTGAGCATAATTGGTTTGCTATAAAAAACAGAATTAGGAAAAACATTCCTCTATTCACATCTTTTCGTCATGCTGTCGATTCTTCCTTCTTATGATTTTTTTGGACTATTATGGGAAGGGCTATATATGCTGCTGGCATGCTTACCATCACTACTATAAATCCATATCTTACCTTTTTTGGACTATTATGAGAAGTGCTATAACAGAAGAACAAAAAACTTTATGCAATGATCTAGAGCTTGTAATAAAAGGAACCGGAACTAAGGATATAGTTCAAATACTTGAAGAAGCTAAAACAGAAGATCTTTTTGCTGTTTTTAAATTATATAGAGGCGAAAAAGGAGACGAAGATTCTTCTTATACAAGAGTTAGCCTTTTATTCGATCTTCTTGGTAAGAATAAAATTTGCGAATCAGCCGTTTTCGATATGGTTAAAAAGAGAAATATATTAAAAGAATTTTTAAGTATCGATCTTGGCTTTGTAGAATCGGATAATGGTATTCGCGAAGATTATAGAATGGTTGATATTATTGTGAAATCTTCAGTTAATATAACTGAATTTTTAGATTTAATCAAAGACAAATTTGGATTAAAAGAGTTTTGGAAAGCTTTACCTGAAGATTCAGATCGTAATATGATTAAAGGTGCTTTAGAAAGAGAGATGGGGAAACTGGAAGATGATCAAGAGAAAAGTAAATATAAAAATTTTCTAGAAGAAATCAGGATAATCGAATTGGAACAAGAGCTCAATACAATAACGTTAAGGGGAATGGAAAGGACACTAGATTTTGGAGATAACCGTGAGTTAAGGAAAAATGCAGCTAAGAAAGGAATGAAATTTGGTGCTATTGGTGGTGCTATAACTACATTGGCAGTTGGGTTAGGATTGTATTTTGGTACTGGTGCCGCATTAACGGCATTGCCGACTATAATTGGTATAGCTTTAGTCGCTGCATTATTAGTTGGAGCTACGATTGGTGCTATTACGTACGATGTTTTAAAGCCTAAGAGTTGTATAGGTACCGTTTATACGACAAAAGGGTTTGACACTGTAAAACAAGAAACTAATACAGCGACAGGTATATCAGTTTAATTAAGTAGAGCGAAGAAGTTTCTTCTTCCTTTTTCTCCAAATTTTTTACTTCGTTAGGTACCCTTAATCCTATTCAGGGTACCTAGATCTGATAATAGGTGTAACCATAAACTCGTGCAAAAGCCTCTTTTTCTTGTTTAAGTTATTCACAGAATTGTTAATAACTAAGTTGATAACCTAGTAGAGTATATAATTTTACATTTCTGAGTACTTTGGAGATCTATAATAAATATGATCTCCAAATACTAATATATATAATTGAAAGCAAAAGAACTGTGGATAACTCTAAAAAGTTATATTTATTTTAATATTTAAAAAAAAAGAAACAACCATTAAGGGAGCCAAGCTAATACAATCATATAAAAGATTACATATTTAGTTATAATTTTAATACTTTTCTAACAAAAGCCAATAAGGGGGTAGTCTTGGAAAAATTTTCCTAAAAGATAAAATTTTTAAGTGCTTTTGAAGTGATACTTTAGGTATTATTAAAGTAATACTTTTAAAGTATCAATTGAATATTTTTGAGCATTAATCTGAAGGTTCAACAGGCACTTTTTTATGCTGTTTGAGAAGAGCAAAAATTGCATTTTCTCTTGCTGAAAGCTTGTGTTTCTTATATTTTCCATAATACACATTATGTAATTTTCAATACTAACAAAAACATTTCCCAAATTTTTACACAGCAACCTATCTGGTTCTGTCGCATCTATAAACCATAGAAAAGAAGATCATTAAAGCTGGGATTATAGGAGTTATAGAGCCATTAACATAGCAAAATTCTCAAAAGTAGAAACATTGTCACTAGCTCCGATAATTTGTTTTTTCTGAATCATGCGAATATTTTCTATACCTGTAATAGTAATCTTTGCGGAATGAAAATTTTTAAAACTAAGCATAGGCTTTATTCGCTTCTTGATAAACCTCTCAACAATATTATTTATACCAATTCCCACTATGTAAAGAACAGATAGACAATAATGGGAAAGAAGTGATACTAGAGTAGATAAAATAGAGAGGTATAATGGCATTAAGGTCAAAACTGTTAGACGAAAAAGTTGTAAATTTGGCGAAAGAAATGTTAAAAAAGGTCAGAAATAACGCATATGTTTCAAAAAGTTACAAGCGGTGATAGCAGGAAAAGAAAGTAGTATAAGCGCTGTGGCAAGAATATGTAAAATTTCAAGGACTGCTTTGACTGAATGGATAAAGCATCTAAAATTTGGTAGAGTAGAAAAATTATTTTCCCCTTCTCAGCGGCGAAGAAAAAGCAAATTAAACAAAAATCAACGTGAGCAAATTGAAATATGGGTAGAAAGAAATCCAAATATCAAACACAATACTTTACGCAACAGAGTCTACGATACCATAGGCTTACTTGAAGATGTTCTGTGTAATTTTATTGTCAGTATTTCCAGTGCTACTATTAAACGAGTTTGTAATGTTTCTTATTTGTTCGATTAGTAATGGAATTTGGTATAAGATATTTTATTTGAAGAACTGTGATTCTATAATCTTCAGAAATTTCTGCATTCAAATCATCAAGAGCAGCAGTATTACTGCCGCTTTTATCAATGACAATTTTCTCGGGAAGATAGTTACTCCTGAAGGCTTTACGAAAGAATGCAAGTGCTGCAGACTTGTCTCTACTAACACACAAGAGGAAGTCTACAGTATTACCAATAGTGCTCTATATAAATAAACCCATTTACCGTTTAATTTAATGTAGGTCTCTCCAACTACTACCAACCTGCTTCTTTCTTTTCCTTACTGCCTAGTCTATCAGTGGTGATAACCCACTTTGTAACGTAGCATGGTCAATTTTTGCTCCCCTTATACTCATAATTTCTTCCAAATCTCGATAGCTCAAAGAGAATCGACATTTCATGTATACAGATAACATCGCTGAAAAGCTAAATCCTTTGAAGGATGGCAATAATTTTTGATTGATACGAAACATCTTTGCTTTATTTTTAGACAATTATATCATTCTTCTTTCTACTTCCCTACAAATGCGACAGAACCGTTAAAATGAGCATGGCTTTTATTATAGAATGCCCCCTATAGAAGTATTATAGACTATGAAGACTTATTTTACAGGTTGTGGTACGTGTTGTTGATAAAATGTTTTTTCTACATGTACTTTTTCCACACTGCACCTTCTTGATAAGACTGGCTCCTCAAGACATTTTATACGTTGTTGTACATCATTAATGCACTGCCCTATAATATCACCAATTTTTCCATCAGCATTTTTTGCCAATAACTCATCAAATCTCTTCTCAACTTTTGCTCTCTCAGAAATGTTTTTTGGAATATTACAATATTCTAAAATCTCATCTATCTGAAACCGTTTTGCTAATAGGAAGTCTTCTTGTTCTTGAATTTCCTTAGTCTTAGCTCTAGAGTAATGATTTCCTTCAAGATATATTGTTTCTCTCTCTTTACTACCCCATAACTCGTCATTTAATTTATAACTCTCACGATTCAAGAACTCATTTAGTTGATCATTGTTTATCATTTCAGGATTTGGTTCAAATTTTTGTTGTTCCTCTCTACCATCCACTTCACAATGGACATTAATTTCAATATTAGCTAAAGAAGCTAATACCTGAACTTCTTCAATGAAAATAAAATAATTTGGTCTTTCTATTGCCTTAAGGTAAGCTTGGTAAAGTTTAGATTCATTAAGAAATGAGCGTGTAATGAAATCACTGTTATATTCGGCATTATAGTCACTCTCACCAATGCCATCAAGAGCCTCTGCATATTCACTTAGATTAAGCACAGCTTGATTATGCGATATATTAAATTTGCTAACAGCTCTACTTACTAACCTCTTCACATTACCTTCAGCATTTTTAATTTTCCTATTTGTTTGCTTAACCAGACCCTTTATTTTATCAGACTTGCCAGTTAAATCCCCTGGCTTATTAAAAAACATATTAAAAACCTTTTCTAGCTGATCCTTTAAAGGAGCTGGCATACTTGGATCATCCAAAGACGTAAATCGACTTAAAAATTTGTGCCATTCCATTCTCATATCTTGCGCTCTTTCAGCTTTATATGTACCAGAACTGTTATCACCAAACACTGCATGAAAAAAGCAATTGCCATCACCTGCAGTATCATATTTAACTACTTGGTTATTAGAAGGTTCTTTTTCTACATTACTCTCTGAAGTCTTGCGTCCTTTAGCATTTTCAATACTGTCAAAACCATTTGGTAATTTCCGTTTTCTAAGCCCAACCATAATTTCTACTTTAATTCAAGCTATATGTTATTATATCAACTAACTTATTAATAAGTAACTAATTAGGTATAGCAAAAATTTTTTAATTATGCAACAATTAAGGCTTTAAATAGCAAATATGAGCTTTAACTGTGGTATAGTTGGGTTACCAAATATAGGAAAATCAACTTTATTTAATGCACTTACAGAGTCAAGTGCAGCTGAAGCTGCAAATTATCCTTTTTGCACAATCGAGCCAAATGTTGGCAAAGTGCCAATACGAGATCAGCGTTTGAAACAAATTGCCGCGATTGCTCACTCAGGGAAAATAATCTACAATCAACTGGAAGTTGTCGATATTGCCGGCTTGGTTAAGGGTGCGAGCAAGGGTGAAGGACTAGGAAATAAATTTTTGAGTCATATCAGAGAAGTTGATGCCATTGTTCATCTGCTCAGGTGCTTTACGGATGACGATATCAGCCATGTAAACAGTGAAATAGATCCAATATCAGATGCTGAAATAGTGGAAATGGAGTTAATTCTAGCTGATATTGATAGCATAGAAAAAAGGCTTCCTCAATTGGAAAAGAAAGCAAAGCAAGGTGATAAAGAGCTAAAGAGACAACTTGAATTAATGCAAGAGGTATTAGCTACTTTAAAATTAGGCAAACCGGCAAGAAGCTTGGAAAATATCGATGAAGATGAGATGAAGTTGCTTCAATTGCTAACAACAAAGCCTGTTATGTATGTATGCAATGTTGAAGATACGAATATCATAACTGGTAATGAACTATCTAAAAGGGTGGAAAAAATGGCGGAAGAAAATAAAAGCAAATTTTATTGTATTTCAGCGAAACTTGAAGCAGATATTGCAAATCTTGATAGTGAAGAGGAAAAACAGAATTTTTTATTAGAATTTGGCTTGCAAGAATCAGGACTTGATGGAGTAGCACGTATTATGTATGAAGTGCTAAGTATGATAACTTTTTTTACTGTGGGACCCAAAGAAGCACGTGCATGGCCAATAAAGATAGGATCAACAGCTGACAAAGCAGCAGGTGTAATTCACACTGATTTTGAAAAGGGCTTTATAAAAGCAGAAACCATAAGCTTTGAAGACTATATAAAATATGGAAGCGAATCAGCTTGCAAAGATGCAGGGAAAATTCGCTTCGAAGGCAGAGATTATATCGTGCAAGATGGCGATATAATGCACTTTAGGTTTAATGTCTAATTAGTCTAGCACCTTCCTGATGCAGCCCGTGAATTTTTATATTCTCTTCTCTCTTCTTCCTCTATCTCCTCTTCAGATAAAGGAGAGAAAGAGAACTGCCCTATCTCCAAATTATCAATTTTAGTTCCAGGAGTTTCATCACATCTCTTTATTATCTCTTCCTGTGATTGCACATCTTGCTCCAGATATCCTTCTAAAAATTCATGTAAAGCTTTACCTTCTATAAGCACATCTTCGCTTTGCTCAGCTAATTTCAAAATTCCGTCTAGTTCAACATCTTTACCATTAATAGTTGCCTGACCAATCTCAATTTCACTAGGATTTACATTTAAACTAATAAAGCAGTTAACAGAATTACCTTTCTCATCTTCTGTACTCCACCTAATTTTCATATCGCATGTTGCATCTTCTGCAAAATAGTAATTTCTTTTTCCATTATCATTCTTCTCAACCGTTACTATTCTTTTATCGTTACTGTGTATTTCTACTATCTTTACCTCATTTTTATTTCTTTCCATCCCTTCAATTTTGTCAGTGAAAAGACGGCTGATTTCTAAGCTACACCCAGGCTTAGAAATATTAATACTAAGATGATCATAATGATTAAGAGAACGCTTTGCATATGCGCATGGCACATAACATCCATCAAAAAAAGCAACTGCACTATCAGTTTTGAGAAATTCCTGTCCGTTACTCATCCCTTCTTCGACTCGAAGAAGATATCTACCCAACCTCTTTTTAAAATTCTTTTGCTTGTCTTCAGGAATAGACTTTTCATTCAATATACTTATTATTTCTTTTTGCTTACTTAATACCACATAATTAAAAAGGAAAATGTTCTTATTCCATCGATAATAATTCGCTATTTTATCAAATGGATCTGCAGGCCAGCCTTTATTATAATTTACGTTATCCTTATCATCTTTACACAAATTATCCTTAAGGCCAAAATTCAATTTTCTAAAATCTGATAATACTTTTTCTACCCTATCTTCAAAAAATTGAAGTTTATTTTGAAATTCTTTCCCATAATTCATTTTCTCATTTATTTTAAGAAGATATTCACTAAATTTCTTCCTAAAATTTTCTTGATCTTTGTGGGCAAGCCTCTGGTCTAATATATCTGTTATGTATTTTCGCTTATTCAATATTACGTAGTTAAAAAGGTCACTTTTTTTCCTCCTTCCATAATCTTCTGCTATTTCGTTAAAACACTCATTACTGTTCTTAAAATCCAATTTTTCGAAGTCTTGGAGCACGTTTTTTACATCATCCTCACTAAATTGAAGATTTGTTTGAGGAGACGCGTCAGTTCTACTTTGATCATCAAGTTGAGGACTTTTTTTAGTAGATTGGACTAATAAACTTTCTGTGCTGTTAGAGAAAGAATGATTATTTTCTTCAGATTGAGAACTTTTCTTTTTAGATGTATTAGTAAAAAAATTAGTTAGTGAACTAAACATTAAGCACCTCTTAGTATTACTATTTAACTATAACTTAATGCCAAATGTTGTAAAGCTAAAATTAATATGTAAATTCATCTTTTAAGACGATTATAAGTATCTTCCTTCTATAAAAATTTTATAATCAGCATATGACAAATGTTTAAGATATTGATTTTGTTTGTATTTTTATTACTTTACCAGGCAATATTATTAATGAATTAGTCAGACAAATATCTTGGCCAAACTTTACTCCATCCACAAACTCTCCATTTGTTACTCCAGTTGCAATGAACACTGATTCACTTCTTGCCATGTCTTTCACGGTGTAGATTTTTTCTGGGTCAGTGATATTCAAATTTTTTGCTCTTTCTTTTAATTGATCCGTGTCAAATATTAATCTTCCTTCTATCTGCCCACCGATTGAGCTTAGCGCTGCTGCTGCAAGCACTCCTTCTGGAGCTCCTCCTGTGCCGATATACATATCGTGATTGCCATTTATTAGCGAAAATATGGCTGCAACATCACCGTCATCTATTAATTTCACTTTTGCTCCTAGCTTCCTAATTTTTGCTATTAATTCATCATGTCTTTCACGTTTAAGTACAGTTACTATAAGATCACTTGCTTTACATCCTTTTGCCTTGGCTAAATTATCCAGATTCTTCTCAATCCTATTTTTTAGTGAGACTACACCCTCTGGGAGATTTTTTCCCACCGCTATTTTTTCCATATAAACATCAGGTGCGTGTAAAAAATTACCTTTTTTCGTTGCAGCAAGAACAGACATTGCCCCTTGTTTATAATGAGCGCAAATCGTAGTGCCTTCAAGTGGATCAACAGCGATGTCAATCTCAGGGCCACTTCCTGTGCCAACTTTTTCTCCGATATATAGCATCGGTGCTTCGTCCCTCTCCCCTTCCCCAATCACAATTGTACCATTTATTTCCATTGAGTTTAGCACCGTACGCATTGCATCAACTGCAACCTGATCGGCCTTTTTTTCATTACCAAGGCCTGCCAATTTATATGCAGCAAGTGCTGCAGCTTCGGTTACTTTCACTAACTTATAGGCTAAATCTTCCATCATTTACTCGAGAATCATAAATCAATATATATCATGCCATTTGAGACTGCAAGATTACTTGACTAATTTTGATGGAATCGATATAATAAAACATCGTAATAGTAGGTTTAATTATGCTGTACAGTAAGGAGGACACCAGAGAGTTATGTCTAGATGCAGATAGCTTTTTAATTAATGATAATAGGTACAACAATAAAATCACCCTTGAAAGCTTGCAAAATAGGTTAGGAAGAAAGACTAAATTTAAAGACATTGATTTGCAAAGTAAATGCGAAGGGAACAATTCATTAGGAGATTTACTTTTAAAACTTGCATATGAAAATGACTACCTACGTGTTAGGGAATTTTTCCTTAAAAATGGATTCAAGCTTCCTGAGCAAGAACAAGTAACTGCTGATGAAAATAAGGAAAAGGAAGAGCAAAATACACCTAATGTAGAAGAAGATAGAGCAGAACTTAGCAACAAAAATGAAGATGATCAATTTTCTATGTCATACAATAAGATAAGGAAAATTGTAACTAATAATTCTAATATAACTGCTGAGGAGTTTAGTAATGAGCTTAAAAAAGAGAAAATAGATATAAAAATAACAAACCAAGATGGTTGGACCTTGCTTTATTATGCTGTCCGTTCAGAAGGACCTTATATTACCGAAGATCGTAGTATATTTTTAAAGACTGTTGAGTTACTCACAAATTTAAATATCGGAATCGATTTTAAAGATACTGCTTCCAAAACTGTGTTGGGTACAGCTGCAATAAATAAACAAACTGATATTATAAAGATACTTTTGGATAGTGGCAAATTTAATGAAGAAGAAAAATTTAACGCTCTGCGTCTTGCTATTATCCAAGGTAATGTTCAAGAAGTTGAAGCATTTTTAGGTTATGTAAATGATGAAAGCAGACAAGCAGCTTTAGATTTGGCTATGAATAATACACAAGAAGAAATTATTTATGTGCTTTTAAACTTTATTACATCAGAAACAACTAATGTAGAAGAAAATAGAGCAAAGCCTTGCAGAAGTAATGGGAACATTGATAATAGACCTGTAGCAACAGCGCCTCCAGTTAGTACTAATGGTAATAATAACAAAAATGAAGCACCTGTATCAACAAGGACTGGCCCAACTGTCACACCAAATAATGATAAGAAAGCTAACGGCTTTGTAGAGGCTCAATTTTCTCCACCACATGAAAAAGAAACTAAATACAAAAAAAGTAAGGAGAGTTTTTACACCTCATTAAGGAGTGATGTTATTGGAGTTGTTATTGCAGGATTGTTTGTTGCTGCTGCTGTGACGGTTCCATCTTTAGCTGGTGCATTAGTTTGCAGTGTCCTAGCTATTTTAGTTGTAATGGTAACTGGATTACATGTAAAAAATTTTACACTTCCAAGTTACAGCGAAATGAGAGAAAATAAGGTTGAACCTGTAAATTCAAGTTTGAGAAACCATGCAATCTAGCTCCTAGAATCACTTTTCAAACCAATTATAATTTCTTGATTGTTAAACCACTTTATCAAAATTAAGTGGGACTAGTGCGATTCGAACGCACGGCCTTCGGATTAGGAATCCAACGCTCTATCCTACTGAGCTATAGTCCCATGTCTTCTGCTATTTATGCAAAATTATAGCAAAAAGTCTCGCATTTTTCTAGGCACCCTGTACAATTAATTCACAATAATAAAAAATATTTCTGTATTTCTTGAATGTAATACTGTTATATTTAATAATACGATTCCAATTGAAAGATTAATGCTAGTTAACAATATTAGTTACTTTTATAGTAATCAAGATGGCTTTGCTTTAAGCAACATCAACATTCAAGTGAAGAAAGGAAGTGTTGCCTGTTTACTAGGTCATTCTGGCTGTGGCAAGTCAACAATTCTAAAATTAATCGCAGGAATAGAAAATCCAAAATCTGGAACCATTGTTATAAATGATAAATTAGTTGCAAGTAACAAAGTGTCAATTGCTATAGAGCGTAGAAATATCGGATTGATTTTTCAGCATTCTGCATTATTTCCTCATAAAACAGTAATAGAAAATATAACTTTTGCTATTTGCAGTACTTCTAAAAAAGAAAAATACCTTACTGCATTGGAAATCTTAAAGCTATTTAATATAGAAAAATATGAAAACATGTACCCTCATGCTTTATCAGGAGGACAGCAACAATTAGTTGCAATAGCAAGAGTAATGGCGCAAAATCCTGATGTTGTTTTGCTCGATGAACCATTTTCTAATTTAGATATACTGCTCAAATATCGAATAAGGCACCATATATTGTCACTTTTTAGAAGCAAAAATATTCCTGTACTCATGGTAACTCATGATCCGCAAGAAGCGTTGAAAGTTGCAGATTTTATTTACGTGATGAAAAATGGTAAAATTATTCAATCAGGAGTTCCTAGCTACATATACCACAGACCTAAAGATGATACGTTAGCAAAATTTTTTAGTGAGCTTCCTTTTACTCTACAGCTAAACTAAACTTAATGTTAGGCTAAAACTATTATAAGATAATTAAAAACTCTTGATTTATAATTTAATAAAAGTGATATAATTTATGTATCACTTGGCTTCAGTCAAGTTTTAATACCTAAAAGTTAATATTTTCAACGGAGGTACAAATGAGTTTAGGTCCATGGCAGCTGTTTCTAGTCTTAATAATAATCTTAGTTCTATTTGGTGCAGGTAGGTTACCACAAGTTATGGGTGATTTAGGCAAAGGCATTAAAAACCTTAAACAAGAACTTAAGGATTCAGAGAAACTATCATCTAATGAACCAGATCGTTAGCTTCCTTATGTTTCGTGACACGCACTAAAGTGCGTGTCATTTGTTTAAACAAGGCTAAAGAATTGAAGAGGTATGATTGAAGTACAGTAATAATTATGTTAGTTAGAATGTTATTAAAGGTTAATCGTGGAAAAAAGTGAGAAATTGACTGAAGAAAAAAAATTGGCCTCTGATATTCTAAAAGAGGTTGCAGATACCAATAACAACGATAGTGATAAAGTAACATTGTTCGACATCAAAACAGCTTTACATGAGCGCGGTTTTGGTATTTTAATAATCATCTTCTCTTTACCGCTATCAGTACCTATACCTGTTCCACCTGGCTATACAACCATTCTTTCTATACCTTTAATCTTATTTTCACTGCAGCTTCTATTTGGGTTTGATTCTCCTTGGATTGTATATTAAATCAAAGCCGCAAGGCTATAATGAGCAAGGAGTGATACTGTCAATTGGATTGATTAATAGAAATCGTAGGCATCTCAGTACACTCCTTGCTTTAAAAAATGGAGTACGAACGGTAGGGGGATCAAAAAGATCGAATCACAATCCTGACGCTAATTCTGGATTAAGGAAGGAAGAAAGTATAGGAAATGGAAGGCTTTTTGGATTTCAAGGAATAGGAAATGAGAGTAGAAAAGATGTGAACCAAGAAATTAACGGGAGATCTATGGCGAGTATGTTCAATTTCAAGTCTATTTTTGAGGTAGCCAAAAATCGTCTCAATGATCGACCTTTTTCTCAGCAAAATCTTTTCATGTAGTGAAATTAATGCGTTTTTCATCCCCTTTTTCACCTTGGTAACAAGTTTCAAACCGCGGTTAAACAACTCTTGGAAAAGCTCTTTTTTAATATAGCCTTTATCACCAAACAAAAGACCGGTTAATTTCTTAGTTAGGTTTGCTACAGGCTCTCTATCGTCAACATTACCTCTTGTAAGCGTAAAAGCTTGAATTTCACCTTTCTCGTTAATTATCAAATGTAGTTTAAAGCCGAAAAACCAGCCATATGTACTCTTGCTTAATTTTGCAATTCCAGCAAAAACCTTATTTCTTGATATTCTTTTTGCATGGCAAACTGCAATAGGAGTTGTATCTATGTATGAGATTCCAGTAAGTTCTGACCATCCGCAAAGGCACTGTAATAGCATGGCTAAATGCCACAAAACCCTGGGCTTTAGAGCAACAAACCTAGTGTATGAAGGCAACTTCGAAAACTCTGTTTGTAGAGCAATGTTAGGTAATGCAGGTAGAAAGCCTTAAAATTTTCACAGGGAGATTGCTGATACAGGAGGATTATTGTGATAATTTCCGAATGTGTAATTTCTGGCACTCTTGTGGGTTTTTACCGTTTGGCAGTAGTTTATCTGCAAAATTTTTCTCTATATCTCTGCAAAAATCATCGACCAGACAAAACAGTTTTGTTATATCTTCCATGGGTAACCTCATCTATTTTTTTCTATTTGTTGAGTTTACCCTACTCTCCTGACTTTTCTATTCTCTTTTTAATCCAGAATTAGCGTTTGTAGAGCAATGTTAGGTAATGCAGGTAGAAAGCCTTAAAATTTTCACAGGGAGATTGCTGATACAGGAGGATTATTGTGATAATTTTCGAATGTGTAATTTCTGTCACTCTTGTGGGTTTTTACCGTTTGGCAGTAGTTTATCTGCAAAATTTTTCTCTATATCTCTGCAAAAATCATCGACCAGACAAAACAGTTTTGTTATATCTTCCATGGGTAACCTCATCTATTTTTTTTCTATTTGTTGAGTTTACCCTACTCTCCTGACTTTTCTATTCTCTCTTTAATCCAGAATTAGCGTTAAAAGTAAGATTCAGCGATAATATTGAACCTAAAGCCGTATTTTCTGAAATTGAGTTCAAAAACACAAAATACTAAAAAAAGTTGCACCGTCATCATATCTTATACCAAATTCCATTACTAATCGAACAAATAAGAAACATTACAAACTCGTTTAATAGTAGCACTGGAAATACTGACAATAAAACTACACAGAACATCTTCAAGTAAGCCTATGGTATCGTAGACTCTGTTGCGTAAAGTATTGTGTTTGATATATTGCCACAACCTCTCAACAGGATTGAGTTCTCACTTTTACCCACAAGTATAAAAAGCAAGTAAGATAGAGAAAAATATACTTAAGATGAGGTAAAAATGTGTGAAGTAAATAGAAATGTACAATGTGCTGATGGCTTAGGAGATAAATGGCTAGAAAAAGAGTTGAGACATGTTAATCTGGGAGATGTAAGGCTTAATACAAGACTTATTAAAACAAGCTATTTAATAGAGAATAAGGCGTCTGGGTCAATTAGTCAAAGCTGTGTAGGATGGAAAGAAGCTAAAGGTGCATACAGATTATTTAGCAATGAGAAGCTTGAAGCTAAGGAAATTTATTCTTCCCATTATAAAGAAACTATGGAAAGGATAAAAGGAAATGAGCTGGTATTTTCAGTTCAAGATACAAGTTATTTGGATTTTGACTCTCATATAAAGACTAAGGGTCTAGGTAGTATTTCTAAAGCCTATACAAAATATAAAAAGGGTTTGTTATTGCACAGTAACTTAATGGTTAACAAAGACGGATTACCTTTAGGGCTATCTTCTCAACAGTGTTGGGCACGTTCTATCAGGGAAGAAACAGCCCAAGAAAAAGCAAACAGGAAATACCGTACTGCTATAAAGGAGAAAGAAAGCTATAAGTGGATAGCGGCACTAAAAGAAACCCTAAATAACCTCGCAGAAGGTGTACAGCTTGTTACTATTGGTGATAGGGAAGCAGATATTTTTAAGTTTTTATGGACTGTTGAATCATTGGACAGTTTTTATGTAATCCGCAACCGAACTAATAGGAAATTCATCTGTATTGAAGGGGGAAAAACGGATTTGCAAACACGTATAACTCAACTGCCTGTAAAAAAGGAAATTGTCTTGAATGTTGCTGAAAATAAATACCAGATCTCAAGAAAAGCTAACATTGAAGTCAGGTATATGAAAGGCTATATACCTATCAGATCTCCTTACATTTATGGATCGAAAGATACAGAGCATAAAATAAGTGATAAAATCGCTATATATGTAGTAAGTGCCAAAGAAACAAATCCTCCTGAAAGAGTAGAAGCTATTGATTGGACTTTGCTGACTAATATACCAGTTAATAGCACTTTAGATGCTATAGAAAGGATAAATTGGTATAAGCTAAGATGGAAAATCGAGGAGTATTTTAGGATTTTAAAATCAGGATGTAAGGTAGAAAGCTCTCGTTTAGCTACAAAAGAAAGATTAGAGAAATTAATCGCTATAAAGAGCATTATTGCATTTAATATTTTATATTTAACAAAAATCGCTTTATCGAATCCTATGGAGGTTTGTACTAAGGTTTTAAGTAATGAAGAGTGGAAAACCCTTTACATACGTGAGCATAAAGTAGCCAAATTGCCAGAAGAACCTCCAAACATAAAACAAGCTATTATTTGGTTAGGAAAATTAGGTGGATTTATGAATAGAAAAAGTGATAATTTACCAGGAACTATGACTCTATGGCGTGGTTATGAAAACCTCAGGGAAAGCATGGTTATGCTTCGCATAATGACCTCTCAAAGTTGTGGGTAAAAGTGAGGATTCAGTTCTGGTGAATAAGGAGGCAAGTATATAATGGTAATGTTTTTCTGAATTTTCAAACTTTTTGATCTATGCCAGCCTGCACAATCCATTACAAGAAAGGCTTTTTTCGTGCCTAAATCTTTCGACATCTGCTCCAGAAATATATTCATACAATCAGTGTTTACATATGGAGCAAGTAGGCTAATTTTCTTACCACTTCTTGGATTTACCGCACTGTAGATATAGAAATTTTGTCTACCAATTTTCATTTAACCTGCGTTCTGACCCCTTTTTTAAACCATCCGTGTCCGATTTTTGAATGAGTTCCAAATCGTGATTCATCAAAAAAATACCTCCTTTTCAGGGTGGGAATTGACTATTTTATTGAAGTATTTTTTAAACTCTTCTTGCTTGTTTTTATCTTGTTTATGGTGAATTGGCCTCGGTGTTATATAAGAAAACTTCATCCTTTGTATCTCACGATGCACTGTTGATTTGCTAATGTTTAGGCCAAATTCCTCTGAGATTTTTATTTGCACTTCCTTAATAGTAATATTTGGATTTCTTTCTACCCATATTTCAATTTGCTCACGTTGATTTTTGTTTAATTTGCTTTTTCTTCGCCGCTGAGAAGGGGAAAATAATTTTTCTACTCTACCAAATTTTAGATGCTTTATCCATTCAGTCAAAGCAGTCCTTGAAATTTTACATATTCTTGCCACAGCGCTTATACTACTTTCTTTTCCTGCTATCACCGCTTGTAACTTTTTTGAAACATATGCGTTATTTCTGACCTTTTTTAACATTTCTTTCGCCAAATTTACAACTTTTTCGTCTAACAGTTTTGACCTTAATGCCATTATACCTCTCTATTTTATCTACTCTAGTATCACTTCTTTCCCATTATTGTCTATCTGTTCTTTACATAGTGGGAATTGGTATAAGATGCTGGAATGGTCTATTTTTGAGATTTTATCAATAAATTGCTGCCTATCTTCTTGATTGCGCTCTTGATATAGTGTGACTTTTTTTTAAAGTAATTTTTAGCTGTTTTAGTCTATACCAAATTGAATTTATTCCAAATCCAAGATTTTGTTTCATCTCTGCCAGAGTATGATCTGGATTCTTTGTAACATATTCTTCGAGTATTTTTGGGTCTATTTTTCGAATAAAGCTACCGTTTTTAGATGGCTTTAGGCTTTCACCAGCAGCTTTCTTTTTTAACCAGCGGTACAGCGTTGCTATTCCTATCTCCATGAGCTCTGCTATCTCAACCTTTGCCTTCCCTTTTTCTATCATCAATACTGCCTTTTCCCTTAAATCCACACCATATGCCATTATAACTCAAATACTTTATTATACCTTTATCATTTACTTTAGGAAATACTATAGCATTGCTTGTAGAAGTGGATTGAAAATATATTCAGGCAATATTATTTATTGGCAAGCGCTTTTATCACTGAATGCACAATATCACGCAACGTTTCATCCTTAATTTTCCTGTATTCCCTCACTAGCCTTGATATTTCTTCACTACCCACATCGCTACAAAAGGCCTTATCGTATAAGTCTTCAGAAGCTTTGGTAAAAAAATATGACATATCAACGGACAAAGCTTCTGCCAAATTATACAATCTATCAATTACAAGCCTTACCTCTCCAGTTTCATATCCTTGTATATGCTGAAATGAAATTCCGAGCTTTTTTCCTAAGTCTCTTTGGCTAAAACCGCATATTAACCTTCTCTTCCTTATTCTTTCACCTATTTGTTTATCAATAGGATGTTGTTCATCTTGTACAATCATTTATTAGTATATTAACTGAGGTATTGAAGCAATACTAACTCTCATTGTAACTTTGAGAAAAAGATTTTACCAATATATAAACTACGCTACGTAACCTTTTGCTTTTAATTTCATTATATCCTTTGACTAATTTTAGTATTTCTTCATCATAAGTTTCATGTGAGTCGACATGGACATCAGTAAAAAAATCAGCCACATTAATCGATAGTGCTTTTGCTAAGTCGTATAGCCTACTGGCCAAAATTTGGTTTGAACTATTTTCGTACCTTTGTATTTGTCTATACGAAACGCCTATTTTCTTTCCCAACTCAGTTTGTGTTAAACCACAGTATAATCTAAGCTCTTTTATTTTTTTGCCTAATTCCACCTTTCATTACTAATTTTAGCTGCTCAAGCTTATATTGAATTTTTTAATTTATGAAGTAGAAAAAAGAAGGAAAGTTGGAGAACTTTCCTTCCGGTCTACAGATTATAATAAACCACTGTCATAAAAACTAAAGTGGCTCTTCTGTGTTACGATTATGTGATCTATTAATTTCATTCCTACATTTTCGCAGGTTGCAGCTAATGTAAGTGTGTTATCCTCATCCTCCTTTGATGGTTCTGTATCTCCACTTGGATGATTATGTGAAATTGCAATAGATGATGCATCGATCAGTAATCCCTGTTTGATTATTTCTCTCACATATAGAGGTACTCTGTCTATAGTTCCACAGTCTTGAATATACTCGTATATCAAATGACCACTTCGATCTAAGTATATTACTCGCAAGCTTTCCTTTCGTGACTGCCCTATTGCTGTTTTAAAGTATTTTAGTAGCTCTTCTCTGTTATCAAGAATCGACAGCTTTTTTAACTTACCTTTCAGTATCCTATCGAAAATCTCTTTCAGACAAAAGATACTTGCTATTGCTCCATCATTCATTCCTGTAACATTTTTTAGCTCATGAAAGTCAGCGTTAGTTACCCTTCCTAAACTACTAAAGAGCTCTATTAGCTTTTTGGCCACTTCTCTTCCTTCTTCACATTCAGATAGAGTACGTTCCAGTAGCTCATGGTCAAGTAAAGACCTGCCTCTACTTGATAAAATGCGAGTTTCCAATTTTTCTTTTCTCTCACTATTACTCATAAAAACCTCCAAGGTCAACATTATATACAAATTCAACGCCAGCTTTCTGACGCAGTAGTTCTCGAGGAATAACCCTTTTGAACTCTAAATTTGCAATGTTGTCCTTGTTGCTTTTACAACAGATTTACTACAATCCGAACTCCTCATTGATTTTATCGACTATCGTCTGTGGTGGATCATCTCCCCATCCTGAATATAAAATCTCTCCATAATCTGCAACATCTATAGAGCCAGTTCTACTTTTTGCCAGAAACATTTCTCTTTTATCTTTATCAACTAATACATAGTGCCAAGCTGATCTTCCTCGATCTTTACCACGAACTAGATATATGAGATCTGATCTACTTCTTCTTGTTGCATCAGCAAAGGATCTTTCATTGATAGTTCTGCTTTTACTCTTTATGCCGCCACTTTCAGAAAAAGCTTCCTTGGCTTCAGCTTTTTTGTTTGCCAATTCAGAAATTTTTCCTTTTGCTCCTAGTGCATGTTCTTTGGTATTTTGAGATGAATACTTACTGGAAAAACCTCCTCTTGTCTCATTAGAAGTCCTATTTGTAAAACGCTTAGTAAATGAGTTATCGTTATCATTTTCTGCCATAAAAGTCTCCAAATTTTAGATTGTAGAATCTAAATTTTTACTACACCCTATCATAGGTTAGTTAAATTAATATAAATGAAAGATAATATAGTAATTATTACAGGAATTACAGCCTCAGGTAAATCAGAATTATGCGATAACTTGATAAAAAAGCATAAAAACATTAGCATAATAAACTGTGACTCAAAGCAGGTATACAAAGAGATTCCCGTAATTACTGCTCAACCACCAAAGCAGAAAGAATTTTATAGGCTATACGGTTATGTTTCAGCAAAAGAAAATTATTCCGTAGGTTTATGGCTAGAGGATTTAAATAGGGAAGTTAACAACGCGCTGAAAAATTCACGAATACCGATCATCACTGGAGGAAGTGGGCTTTACATTAGCAGCTTAATCAAGGGATTATCATCGATTCCACAAATAAGCCAGGAAGTGAGAGAAAACGTAAATGAACTTAGAAAAAATTTAAGTAAAGAGGAATTCTACAAATTAGTGCTAAGCAAAGATCCAAGGATTCAAGGTAAAATATTTATTAATGACTCACATCGCCTCTCAAGAGCACTTGAAGTTATCACTGAAACTGGCAAGACAATCTTTGTATGGCAAGAAAATAGACAGCCTCCTTTGTTCAATAATTTTAAGGTATATACAATTCTACCTAAACGTGAGGATATATACCGAAAAATAAATTCTCGTTTTATTGAAATGGTTGAAAATGGAGCAATTGATGAAGTAAAAAACCTACTTAGCATGAACCCATCTCCACATTTGCCAGCTATGAAAGCACATGGAGTACCAGAAATTATAAGATACTTAAAAGGGGAGATTACTTTAGACGAAGCAATACAGATTGCTCAAACAAACACAAGACACTACGCAAAACGCCAGTACACTTGGTTTAAAAACCAGTTCCCAAGTTCTGAAGTAATTGACTATGCAAGCAAATTGACAGAATTTGGAATATTTTGATTATTATGTATTATATTGCTATGCCTATGCAAACTTTTCTTGATAGTATTAAACTTTTTTCTTAAAGAACTTTCATCATTGCCTAAATTGTGATTATTAAATTCTTTGTAAAAATATTCTTACTTATGAAGCGCTACTATACCTGTAAGAGCCTTTATCACTAAATGAACTATATCACGCAATATTTCATCCTCAATTTTTCTATATTCTCTCACTAATCTTGTAACCACAATCTCCACTTTCATATCCTTGTATAGTTCTTCTCATAATAGTAGGAACAAGATAAGATAGTGATTTAGTATAACAAGAAGGTAAAAATGCCAGCAGCGTACAGTTATGACTTAAGGAAAAAAGCCATTCAGGCGTTGGATGAAGGAGAGAGCAAAACAGCAGTAGCAAATTTTTGGCCCTCTCTAATAACTTCAACATCATTAAATTCAAGGGATTGGCCTTCTATTATTTGGAATCTTTCATGTCCTTTTCCTGCAACTAGCAGAATCATATTTTCATCATGTGCTATATTTATACCTTTCTCTATAGCTTGTTTTCTATCTCCTATCTCCACTGCATCAGGGCAATGTAACAAAATATCGTGACGAATTTTCCCCGGATCTTCATCACGCGGATTGTCATCTGTGACTATAACTTTACCTGCAAGCATTTGTGCTATTTTACCCATTTCTGCACGTTTTGTTTGATCGCGATTCCCGCCACAACCGAACACTAGAACTATCTTTTTATTGAAGTGCCATTTTAAAGACAACAGAGCTTGTTTGAGTGCACTTGGAGTATGAGCGTAATCGACAAATGCAAAAGTGTTCACTTTTTCCATTCTTCCAGGTGGAGAAGCGAGTTTATCTATACACATTCTTTGATAGTCCATACCAGATGAAATAACTATACCGATTGCACACAACAAATTATATGCTTGAAATTGCCCAAAAATCGGAAAAAATGCGTTATAAATTTCATCACCAATTTGAATTGTTAGGTATTGACCATTGGCAGTGGGTATCTGCTTTAATAAAGTAATGTCAGAGTTTTTTTTTCCATAGGTTATAACTTTGTTGCCACGCTTTTCAGCTATGTTGAGCAACTCTCCATATTCGCCTATATCTGCATTTAAAATCGCTGTTTTTTCTTTTGGCAATACCTCATCAAACAACCTTTTCTTGGCCTCAAAATACTCATCGATACTTTTGTGATAGTCCAAATGATCTTGAGAGAAATTAGTAAAAGCTGCAGCATTGAGCCTAAGTCCATGGATTCTGTATTGATCGATTCCATGGCTTGAAGCTTCTAATGCTAAGTGTTCTACGTTCTTATTATTTATGTCACGCAATGTGGAATAAAGATCATCTGCACTTGGCGTTGTAAGGCTATTATCTTTTTTATTATTATTGACACATGTTCCCAGTGTTCCTATAGACGCTGCATTATCTTGCCAAATCTGGCGACAAAACTCCACTACTGAAGTTTTACCATTCGTACCAGTTACAGCAGCAATATATTTAGGTTGTTTGAATTGATAAAACCTGCTGACTATTTCACTGTATATTCCTTGAGGGTCCGAGTGGTAAAGCACTGCAAAACTTGGAGTACTTGTCATTCGAGTAGCGGACACTGGAATCCAGTTTTCATTATACAATTGTCTAGTATGCTTGTTTACAATTAAATTTTCTGGATCCCAGTGTCTGAGCACTGGGATGACATCTTTCTTGGCCCCTTGTATTACAACGTCTACACAGTTGTGTACACATCCAGTAGGAAGACATGTTGCGTGTTCTTTACTCCTTTCTGATATACAAACAAAAAGGTAACCTTCTTTAACCCTACTAGGGTTACACGTGACGCCTTTGATTTCAATATCAAAGTCAGCATTTACAATGTTATGCAGTAGCTCTTTCAGTCTCACAATCATCTTTAACACTTGAACATGGCAGTCTTATTAATGCAGTATTCAAGTCAAAAATCAAATCTTCAGGATCTTCTAGTCCGCAAAATATTCGCACAAAACTTCCACCATAATCTGAATTCATTACAGATCTTGACATAGATCTATGTTCTATTGGTAATATCAAACTGTCACATCCTCCCCAAGAAGCACCGATGCCAAAAATTTTCATGTGATCAACCATGCAGCTTAGTTTCTCACATGAATATTCTCTATCTAGTGCTATACTAAATATACTACTTGCCCCTTTGAAATAACTTTTCCATAATTCATGTTGAGGATGGGAGGGAAGTGCTGGATACAAAACTCTTTTGATTTTTGGATGTTTTTCCAGCCACTTTGCCACTTGCATTGCTGTACTTTGATGTTTCCTCATGCGTGTTTGCAGTGTTCTAAGTCCCCTGTGTGCAAGGTAACAGTCATGCGATTGAATGGTTACTCCGTAATTTTTATAGCTCTCATAAAGCAATTTAAAAATTTTACCTTCAGCAACCATAGCTCCCATCACTAAATCTGAGTGACCGGCTAGATACTTTGTCACCGCATATAGTGCAATATCAATTCCATAATCAAGCGGCTTAAACAACAAAGGAGTGGCCCATGAATTGTCACAAACGGTTACAATTCCACGTTCTTTAGCAACTTTCACTATATGCTCTACATTCGAAATCTCAAACGTTATAGAACCAGGCGTCTCAATCATGATGAGTGAAGTGTTACTCTGAACTAAATCAGTTATATCCTGTGTCGGATCATAAAAAGTTACTTCTACTCCTCTTTTTGGTAGTTCATTTTCGGCAAATCTCTTTAGCCTATAATAACTATTATCTTGTATCAGAACATGCGAACCTGCTTTAGTGAAAGTCAAAATAGCAAAAGTAAGTGCAAATAATCCAGAAGGGTAGATGAGTGCTTGCCCCCTACCCTCAATTTCAGCCAGTGCATTTGAAAAATAATGAACAGTAGGCGTACCAACATTACTATAGCTGTAATCCCTTGCAACACCATCATTGATCACATCATATATACTCTCCCCATTCGCTGCACTTAAGTAATCCTTGTAAGTAGGAAATAATATAGTAGAAGAATGATAAATTGGTGGGTTCATCGATCCTTTATAATCATTAAATTTTCTTCCTGCTTTAACCAATAAAGACTCTCCTCTCACGTTTCTACTATTTATTTTTTAAATTATATTCACTTTGCGTATATAAGTTAAGAGAAATCGCATGTACTCGTTCTATTTCACTCTTTAATAATTCATAGATCAATTTATGCCTCTTCAAAGAGCTCATTCCAGAAAAGTCGTTAGATATTAATACTAATTTGATATGTGAAGGTAGTGTCGAAGAAGAAGCAAAATAATGATCTACATGCCTTGCTGATTCATCGATAACATCGATATCAATTACACCTATTGAATCGCGTAATTTTTCCTCTATTGTCTTAATAATATCCACAATAGTTCCCTTAAGCAACAATACGCTCCTCTTGTCATCCCACAGTATCTGGGCACTGGGATGACAATCGAATTACTTATTCTCTTCTTTATTATCCATGTCTTGATAATCAGAATCTACTACTTTTTCTTCCTCATTATTTGTTGTGGATGAGCTTTCTCCACCTCGTTGTTGTTGAGATTCCTTATACATAGCTTCTCCAAGTTTCATAGATAACTGAGAGAGGTTAGTAACTTTCTGTTGCATTGAATCAGCATCATCAGTGTTGTCAGATTTACTCACTTCCTTTAACTCATTAACTGCATTTTCAATAGCAGATTTATCTTCTGGAGAAATTTTATCACCATATTCTGTCAGAGATTTTTCTGTAGAATGAACTAAACTATCCGCTTGATTCTTCACTTCAATAAATTTCTTACGCTTTTCATCTTCTTGTGCTTTTTCCTCAGCTTCTCTCACCATCCGATTTATTTCATCCTCCGATAAACCACCTGAAGACTGAATACGTATTTTTTGCTCTTTTCCAGTAGCTTTATCCTTTGCAGAAACATGCGCTATTCCATTTGCATCTATATCAAATGTCACCTCAATTTGAGGAACCCCGCGAGGAGCAGGTGGTATTCCTTCTAAACTAAACTGACCAAGCAGTTTATTATCAACCGCCAATTTTCTTTCACCTTGATGCACCTTAATTGTAACAGCTGTTTGGTTATCATCTGCAGTTGAAAATACCTGAGATTTTTTAGTAGGAATAGTAGTATTACGTTCAATAAGTGGAGTGAACACTCCCCCTAGAGTTTCAATACCAAGAGAAAGTGGAGTTACGTCAAGTAGTAACACATCTCTTACATCACCTTGAATGATTCCCGCCTGTATTGCAGCTCCAATTGCTACAACTTCATCAGGGTTAACCCCTCTGTGTGGATCTTTGCCAAAGAATTCTTTAACTTTCTCTATGACTTTTGGCATACGAGTCATGCCACCAACAAGAACTACTTCACCAATTTGACTAGCAGACAAACCAGCATCTTCAAGAGCTTTTTTGCAAGGAATTATAGTCCTTTCAATTAAATCATTCACTAAACTTTCAAGCTTTGCTCTTGTTAGCTTCATATTTAAGTGTTTTGGGCCACTTGCATCAGCTGTAACAAACGGTAGATTTACTTCTGTTTCCATTGCACTTGATAATTCTACCTTTGCTTTTTCTGCAGCTTCTTTGATTCTTTGCATAGCCATTGGATCGTTTTTCAAATCAATGCCATTACTTTTCTTGAATTCAGCCAGTAAATAATTTACTACTGCATTATCGAAGTCTTCCCCTCCAAGGTGAGTATCACCATTTGTAGCCTTTACTTCAAAAACTCCGTCACCTATTTCAAGAACTGAAACATCAAATGTACCACCACCAAGATCATACACTACTATTGTGTGCCCGTGCTTTTTATCAAGACCATAAGCAAGTGCTGCAGCAGTTGGTTCGTTAATTATTCTGAGAACATTTAATCCAGCAATTTTTCCTGCATCTTTTGTTGCTTGACGTTGAGAATCATTGAAGTACGCCGGCACTGTTATCACAGCATCCTTTACTTCTTCCCCAAGATAAGCCTCAGCTGCTTCTTTCAGGTTTTGTAGTATAAATGCACCAATTTGACTAGGAGAGTATTCTTTACTATCAGTTGTTTTAACCCATGCATCACCATTTTTTGCTGCAAATACCTTATACGGTACACCTAGATTCTTCATTTCAGGATCGCTATATTGGCGACCTATCAATCTCTTAGTTGCAAAAAAAGTATTATTTGCATTGGTAGTTGCTTGCCTTTTTGCTGGAGCACCAATCAACCTTTCTCCAGACAAAGTAAACGCAACTATAGACGGAGTAGTTCTTGCTCCTTCTTTATTCTCGATTACTTTTGCATCCTTGCCTTGCATTATTGCAACACAAGAATTTGTTGTTCCGAGATCTATACCTATTGCTCTTCCCATAATGAATACTCCCTTTTAAATATTATCTGATGTAAAATATATAAGTATAAAACTCGTTAATTACAAGTCCCGTTTAGTTGTTAGAGCCCAAAAGGCGCGAAAGCCATTTAGTTAACCAAAAGTTGCCCGGTAGTTTATCTGAACTACCAGCTTCTTTATCCCTGCTATTCACAACTTGACATCCAGAATTCTGCAATGGCTTATAATCATTAAAATTAATATGGTCTCCTTGCTTTAAAATAAATGTATCTGCATCTAAACTATTATCAATACTAACATTTAACGTAATATTGAACTCTTTTTCGATTGTAGAAACCATATCACGCTTATTATTAAAAATGTGCGCTATAACTGCACTGCGTGCTATTAAATCAAAGGACTTATTTTGATTTTTACTAGCAATATGTTGCAAATCCCTTAGTATCGATGCAACAACCACTTCGTTTGATTTCACTCTTCCAATACCTTTACAGCGTAAGCACTCTGTAGTATTAATTTCCTGTACATTTGGTTTAATTCTTTGTCTTGAAAAGACCATTAAACCAAAGTCATTGATAAAGCTAAATTGAACTTTAGCTCTATCATCTTTAAACGCCTGCTTGATAGCAAATTCAACATTTTTGCAATACTCAAGTTTCAACATGTCAATAAAATCAACGACTATTAACCCTGATAAGCCCCTGAGATTCGCTTGCCTTGATATTTCAGATAATGCCTCCATATTAGTTCTATAAGCTGTTTCTTCTATGTTATCTTCTCCTGTCATTTTCCCTGAATTTACGTCTATTGAAACAAATGCCTCAGTTAAGGTTATCACCAAAGACCCACCAGATGGTAATTCTACTCTATTGCCATATAATTCAGAAATTTGATCTTCGACTCGATAGTAAGTCAAGATTGGAACAGAGCCTCTATATAACCTAGGACGTAATTTTCCTTGTAACACATTTTTAGTGTATTTTCTTACCGCTTCATAAACTTCTCTATCAGATACTATAATTTCTGTATCATTATTACAAAAGTCACGTACAGATCTCATAACTACATCTGCTTCGTTGTAAATTAATGATGGAACATTTAAAGAAGAGAAGTTTTGCTGGATATTTTGCCATAATAAGGTCAAATTATTGTAATCTTGCTCAATTTCTTTCTTACTTTTTCCTGCACCAACAGTTCTTACTATTAAACCTGAACCTTTTGGTAAATTTATTGAATTTAATATATCCTTTAACTGTTTTCTAACGTTGGTATCTTCAATTCTGCGAGATACTCCACCCCTACTTATGGAATTGGGCATGAAAACACAGTATCTACCGACCAAAGTTACGTATGTTGTAAATGAAGCTCCTTTATTTCCTCGTTCTTCTTTAGTTAATTGAACCAATAACTTTTGATTTACTGAAATCACATCTTGTAACTTATATTTTCTATGTAAAGGTACCTCCCTCACAAAACCACTGCTGGATTCATTACTAGCTGTAGAATCTAGGCCTTCTTCTGTGCAATTATCATTTGAACAGTCCACACCGCTCGAATAGTCTTCATTAGGGAAAATTTCCTTCTCTTTTTCTGGAATATTAAAGTAATTTAGAGATATCTCAGAAAAAGACAAAAAACCTTGCTTATTTTTTCCATACTCAATGAACACGGCCTGCAAAGCAGGCTCTATACGCTTTACATAAGCAACGTATATATTACCTCTCAATTGTTTTTTTTCCTTGAATTCTTGCTCAAACTCTACAACCCTACCATTAACTAGTAGGGCAACCCTTACCTCGTTAGAACAGGTAGTACTTTCTATCAACAATAACCTTTTGCCATCACTCACCACTTATTTACCGTCTACTTTTCATTCTGAAATGTTCTTATACTACTTAATATATTATTGATTGTCAAGAATTTTGCGATCTGCATTATTGGGTTGACTTTCAGTGTTTTGCGTAATAAACTTGCATAGAGTTTATTATGTCACTAACAATTATGGCGAAAAAAAATGCTTCTTTGCTTGTCAAGCTAGTTAGCACTGCAACTAAAACAACAAAGACTGGAGAAGAGAAACTAACAGGCTATTTTTGTGTAAAAAAACGTAACCCTAAGAACCTTCCCAAGAAGCTCGAGTTTAGAAAGTATGACCCAGTGGTCAGAAGACACGTATTATTTAAAGAAGAAAAATTAAAGTAAGTATATTATCATGCAAAGCTTACAGCTAAAAGGAGTGTAGCTTGTTGCTCACTAGTTATACTGTTTTGCATTAGAGAAAGTCTGTTTGAGGTTTTGAAAGATTACGGTAACTTATATAAGTTACCGGGAATTGAGCCACCTGAATAAGGGCTGAAAGTGGTAGCGTTTTTGTCCTGATCTGGTTTTATTGCTTAAATGGGACTTGATCTGACACTTTAAATGATCCAGATAGTCTATATACCATCACACTCTGGGACCATACACTTAGAGGTTGTTCACAAACTTTTGAATTCTTTTGTTAAACTTGTACAGCAAAAAATTGCTTGCGCATATTTTAAATCTTACTATAACCATAGTAAAAGATATTTTAAGAGCTCAAAATCTATCTTTATCTGCAGACTTTTTTCATTAAATTCATTAAAAAGTGTGGCGTATCTTCTTCAGCGTACGTGGGTGCACACACATACTTAATCTCTGTCGTATGTGCGCCGCACTTTTTTTCTAATCTTTTTTACACAGGAGGATTTTATGTCCAGAATTCCAGATACTTGATCTTTACTTTAGCTAAAAACCAATAGGCGCCTATGGTTTTTATAAAGAAAGTTTAGAAAATAACCAAAAACCACTTGCCATAAAAAGTAACTATATTAGTATAATATTCACATTTATATATTAATATAGATATAATAAGATTAAGGATTATATTATGGTAAAATTTACACAAGATTCTGCTTCATTGACATTGCTGACATTGCATGGTGTTGATTTACTTAATTTGTGCCACAGACAGTGTGAAAATAAATACGAGGGTAATGATTTATTGACAAAAATTAATAGATCTTGGTGTAAGGCTGACTGTAATAACGCTAATTCTGGATTAAGGAAGGAAGAAAGTATAGGAAATGGAAGGCTTTTTGGATTTCAAGGAATAGGAAATGAGAGTAGAAAAGATGTGAACCAAGAAATTAACGGGAGATCTATGGCGAGTATGTTCAATTTCAAGTCTATTTTTGAGGTAGCCAAAAATCGTCTCAATGATCGACCTTTTTCTCAGCAAAATCTTTTCATGTAGTGAAATTAATGCGTTTTTCATCCCCTTTTTCACCTTGGTAACAAGTTTCAAACCGCGGTTAAACAACTCTTGGAAAAGCTCTTTTTTAATATAGCCTTTATCACCAAACAAAAGACCGGTTAATTTCTTAGTTAGGTTTGCTACAGGCTCTCTATCGTCAACATTACCTCTTGTAAGCGTAAAAGCTTGAATTTCACCTTTCTCGTTAATTATCAAATGTAGTTTAAAGCCGAAAAACCAGCCATATGTACTCTTGCTTAATTTTGCAATTCCAGCAAAAACCTTATTTCTTGATATTCTTTTTGCATGGCAAACTGCAATAGGAGTTGTATCTATGTATGAGATTCCAGTAAGTTCTGACCATCCGCAAAGGCACTGTAATAGCATGGCTAAATGCCACAAAACCCTGGGCTTTAGAGCAACAAACCTAGTGTATGAAGGCAACTTCGAAAACTCTGTTTGTAGAGCAATGTTAGGTAATGCAGGTAGAAAGCCTTAAAATTTTCACAGGGAGATTGCTGATACAGGAGGATTATTGTGATAATTTCCGAATGTGTAATTTCTGGCACTCTTGTGGGTTTTTACCGTTTGGCAGTAGTTTATCTGCAAAATTTTTCTCTATATCTCTGCAAAAATCATCGACCAGACAAAACAGTTTTGTTATATCTTCCATGGGTAACCTCATCTATTTTTTTCTATTTGTTGAGTTTACCCTACTCTCCTGACTTTTCTATTCTCTTTTTAATCCAGAATTAGCGTTAATAGAAAATTAAAAGCTCCTAAACACCATTCATCAGAAAAAGTAACACTTAGTGAACAGTTAACAGATATTGCAAGTGATCTCCGTTTTGAGAGCATAAAATTATCGCTTATATCAGATGAAATAGACAATTACAATTCAATGTCTTTTTAAAAGAAGATATTGGTTATCTTCTTTTTTTCTCGATTATTTCTATGATTAACTACTTGAATTTAAGTTCGTTCAGGCAAGATAATTATGAGTAAAAATAGCAGATGCAAGTAGCTGGCACACAGCTGTACGAGCATTCATTTTTGAGGGCATAGCAAATGGTGTCATTCAAGTAGCTGACATTGGCTTGCCCTAATCTCATCAAGAACGTTGTGCTTTAACATGATATTTTTATGCTTACCAACTTAACTGAATCCCAGACTGGGATGATATACTTCTGGTAGATAATGTCGGTATAGTTGTGATTGGAATAGAAAGCACTAAGTTTGCAATGCTATCTGAATAGATAAAAGAACTCATTACTCAGTGAAACAAGACTTGAAATTTTGTGCAATGCTGCTGATTATATCTAGATATGCATCCTTTCCAGGCTCTACATCTGATCCAATAGGATCAAGAATCACCATTTTTACGTCACTAGAAAAGACATTAGGCTTTATGCTATCCTCTCGTGAATGAGAAACAATACATTTAACGTTTTCCTCTTTCATTACCTTTTTTAATTTCATTAAACTCTTCATACCTATGTAAGAATCTTCTTCTATAGAAAGAATGGCGCTTGGGTAACTTAAATCAAAATATTTTTCGAAATATTGATAAGCATCGTGAGTAACTATGTATTTTTGATTTTTTAACTCATCCAATTCTTTCGTAATTTTTTCTACTTCTTGGTCTATCTTTCTTATAGCCTCCTCTGCGTTAGTATTGTATCGATAGGCATTTTCTTTATCTATATTAGATAATGTTGCACTGATAGAAAGTATCATACTTTTTGCATTTTCAGGACTCAGCCAAATATGCAAATCTTTTTCATCTTGAATGTGACTAGAAAACGAATGTGGTCGAGCAGGAAGTAGATCGATTGCACTTGATAGCGGTATTAACTTCTTATTTTCTTTAGCGAAAGTTTTAATGAATATTTCCAAAGAATCATCGATATAAAATATAATATTGCTAGATTCTAATTTACTTGCGTCTGAAGGCCTGAGCATGTAGTTATGTTCAGACACTACTTCGTACATTAGTAGTTCTGGCTTTGAAATTCCATCTGTAACAGAAGCTACAAGTGAGTGTATAGGTTTGATTGTAGCTACAATTTTTAAATTGGATGAAAAGGCACTATTGTAGTATAATGTAAATAAAAGTAATAGAAAAAAAAATAGTAAATGTCTCATATAAATGTTGAGAAGAAGTTAATTTTTGCCAAAAAATTAAGTAGTGTCAATAACTGCATTCTAAAAATAGAAAACCTTACTCTTTCATACGGTAATAAAAAAGTTCTTGATAATGTCAACATATCAGTAAAAAGAGGAGATATAGTTACAATACTTGGTCCAAATGGCGGAGGTAAAACCTCTTTAGTGAAAGCAGTTGCTGGTATAAATAAAGGTTTTATTGGCAGTATTGTATTTGCTGACAATATAAAAATTAGCTATATGCCACAAAATTTTAGTATTGGTAATTTGATGCCAATAACAGTTGAGTCTTTCCTTTTCAATAGCTCCTCGAAGAAATTGAAGAAAAATCAACCCATTGTTACAGAAGCAATAGAATTGGTTGGTATCGGTAACATCCTAAAAAATCAAGTATTAGAAATCTCTGCAGGACAAACACAATTACTGCTGCTTGCACGCTGTTTAATTTCAGAATCTGATTTGATCATTTTAGATGAGCCAGTCAGTGCAATGGATATTAACGCACGAGCTAAATTTTATGATATTATAAATAAAATCGCAAAAGAACGATCAGTGTCGATTCTCATGACTTCTCATGACCTTAACTCTGCTCTACCATCCTCAGATTACATAATTTGCATAAATAATACTATCTATTATCAAGGTAAACCTGATGAAATTATGGAGATAAATGAAATATTTGGCAGTTACGCAGCGAAATGATTCAAAATATTCTACGTCTTCTGCAAATAACTACAGTGCTAACACGCTACAATGTGTTACCTTATTTACTTCCACCATCAAAAAAATCAATAAATAAAATACAAGGTCATAAACTAAAGCGTGCTCTTGAAAGATTAGGTCCGGTGTTCATTAAATTTGGGCAATCCATTTCATCACGCACTGATATTTTAAATGAGGACATAACAAATAACTTGCTATTGATATGTGATAGATTGCCATCATTTTCGTATAAAATAGCAGTTAAAACTATAGAAAGTGAGTTTAATTGTAAATTAAGCGACATTTTTTCAAGTTTTTCTGAAAAGCCAATTGCAGCAGCATCAATTTCTCAGGTGCATAGAGCAGTTACAATTGAGGGTAAGAAAGTTGCTGTAAAGGTTTTGAGGCCAAATATTGAGAAAACATTCTCAAGGGATATAAAAATGCTTTCTTGGCTTGCAGAAATTGCAGAAAAATTTAGTGAACAATCAAAAAGGCTGAAGCCAGTTGAATTAGTCAAAACTTTTGCTGAAATTTGCCGATTAGAGTTAGATCTACGCTTTGAGGCTGCCCACTCTTCGGAACTGAAGGAAAATACTAAACATGACAGAGGTTTCTACGTACCTGAAATAGATTGGAGTAGAACTTCAAAAAAGGTTTTAACATTAGAATGGATGGAAGCTATACCAATATACGAAGTTGAAAAGCTGAATAACCGCAAGCAAATAGCTATCAATCTTATAGAATCGTTTTGTAATCAGGTGTATAGGGATTGCTTTTTTCATGCTGATATGCATCCTGGAAATTTAATGATCGATAGTAATAACAATATTATTGCCCTGGATTGTGGAATCATGGGTAGAATAGATCGTGAGACATGCTATTACGTTATAGAGATACTCAAAGGCTTTTTAAATAGGGATTATGATCACGTTGCAAAAATGCACTTTAGAGCCGGTTATGTTCCATCACAGCATAGAAATTTTGTTACAGCTTGCAGAGCAATAGGTGAGCCCATTGTTGGACAGCCTATACAGAAGATTTCATTTGCTCGATTACTTACTCAGCTACTAAAAATAACTGGTGATTTTGATATGAAAGTTCAAACACAATTGCTATTGCTGCAGAAAACTATAATTTTATTAGAAGGAACATGTAGAAAAGTCTATCCAGAAATCAATATGTGGAAAGTAGTTGAAACATGGATAAACAGTCAACATGAAAGTAAAATAGGGTATAGGGAAAAAATTAAAAGCTCTTATCCCATCAAAACAATCCAAGGGATATTTAGCCTTATAGAAAAATTAAACCTAATAGCTGACAAAAAATTACAAGTTAAAAATAGATCAAATGGAAAAATCTATTTTTTATTGTGGTCTGTAATTATAATTCTAATCGTTAAATTTTTAATTTCTTGAACTAAAAGATAATAAAAGCAAGTTTACAACAACTATTCAAGTCTTGAAACCACTCAGGTTCACATTCACTCGAATTGTCAAGGTATTTTTAGGATGTATAAAACTTTCAGTAGAGTTTAGAGAAGAAGTAAAAACCTTAACTCTATCTTAAACTGACAACATTACCAAATTCAGTGCTTGTCACATCACTCAGTACTGTACTTGCTTTATATGAACAGTAGCACCCAATTGCAATGAAAGCAAGTGCAGCTACAGCAAGTGAAATACATATTTCTAAATTCGATATTGTTAAACATGCACCAATAGCAAACGCTCCAGATAACACAAAAGAGGCAGAGGCATAGTTACTTTGCCTTCTATTATAAATGCTTGCTTCTGAAAGTTTTCTGTTTTTTTTCTTTAAGTCTTGATTTTGAGCTTGAAGTTCTAATCTCTCTTGCCTTAAATCCCTTTCTAACTGTGAAATTTTATCAGTGTCTCTTGTTCTTTCACTTACGACCCTATTCAGCTCTTGCTCTTTTTCTGTAAGTTGAGCCTTTGTTCTTTCAAGCTCATTTCTAAGGTTTTCGAGCTGCTGCAATTCTTGAGCAATCAAATCGTCGTTTATTTCCGGGGCAACATTATGTACATTTGCTGAAGACTGTTCCACAGTTGCAGGGAATTTTCCATTTAGATATTCTCTGACAGGATTAAAACTTTTAAGCAACTCAATAACAATTTGATCATTCATAAAGCAATTATCTTCTACTAATTTTTTTATATCATCCAAATCTTTTCTATTAACAGCATCAGTTAATCGCTCTTTCATAACTTTCTCAATTATTTGCTTCACCCATGGATTTTGCTCTATAGCTGGTATCGGTTTTATTTGATTAAAATCTAGGTCTTTATGTTCTAAAAGTTTAGTCAGTACTTCTTTTTTATTTTCCTCTGTTATTCCTTGTAAACATGATTTGATAATCAGGCTAAGCAGCGTTTCTATTTCTCCATTGGAATTTCTTTTCCAGCAATTAGGGTTGAATTCTTTATTTAATAGTCTTTTTGCTTCATGGAAATTTCCATTAGCAAGAGCATTCAATAATTGTTTTCCTGTTTGTGCTTTTTGTATTTCTATGATCAAATGCCCAGCACGATGTTTTTTAGCAAATTCCCCAGGATTTTGAAATCTTTTATTTTTTAGATACATACTTATTCTCGGATGACTTAGTAAGAGTTGTAACACTTTCCTTTGTTGAAAGGACATTGCTAGATGCAAAGCTGTATTGCCATCACCTTTTTCTTGAATATTAACATCTATGCTTCGGTGAAGTAGAAGTAACCTAATCATACTCTGATATTCTTTTTCTTCTTCTGTTTCAGAGCCTGCAGATAAATCATCAATTATAGATATCAAAGGTGTCATGCCTTCTTCATTAAACGCATTAACATCCGCACCTTCTTCCAGAGCTCGCTCAAAATCTCCTAGATTTTCATCATCAATAGCTTTAAATAACTTTTCTGTTGATGCACTGAGCTGTCCTGAAGTTATTTGATTTTTAGTTCGTCCATTAACAAACCTTCTTTCAAAAGCTACATTATTTGCCGAAAACATACTAAATTCTCCTCAATCTATAATTTATTAACATAATTATAAAAAAACAAAGAAAATTGCAAGTAATTTAGTTAAAAATTTTAGAACTAATTATGATTCCAAAAATTTTTCTGCATCAAGTGCAGCCATGCACCCTGTACCTGCTGCAACTACTGCCTGGCGATATACCTTATCTTGAACATCACCAGCAGCAAACACCCCTGCCCTACTGGTTAGAGTTGTTCCAGGTTTCGTAATTATATAACCTTGCTGGTCCATTTCAACAAAGCCCTTAAAAATACCTGTATTTGGTGCATGCCCAATTGCAATGAACACTCCATCTACTTTCAATTCCTGGGTTTTATTGATGTCTGTCGATTTAATTGTAATGCCAGTAACTTTCTTAGGATTTTCTTCTCCAAGAATCTGCTCTACGGTATGATTCCATATTACCTTTATCTTATCATTTTTAAAGAGCCTGTCTTGCATTACTTTCTCTGCTCTTAACTTATCACGCCTGTGTATCAGTATAACTTCCTTAGCAAATCGAGTTAAAAATATTGCTTCTTCAACAGCAGTATTTCCACCACCAACAACAGCTACAACTTTATTTCTAAAAAATGCACCATCACAAGTTGCGCATGCCGAAACTCCGTAACCTTGAAATTTCTTTTCACTCTCCAGGCCAAGCCACTTCGCTTGCGCACCAGCTGCGATTATAATTGCATTCGAATAGTAGTCACTAGCATTACCACAAGATCTAAATCTATACTCATTAGAATCCTCAAGTTGTTCAACGCTTTTTATTTCGTCATCTATTATCCTTGCCCCCACCTTTTCTGCATGCAACCTCTTTTGTTCCATGAGTTCTGGACCTTGTATAGAAATAAAACCTGGATAGTTTTCAACATCCGTAGTAATTGTAAGCTGACCACCAGGTTGCATTCCTGTTACTACAATTGGCTCTAAATTTGCACGTGCTGCATATATAGCAGCAGCATAACCCGCTGCTCCAGATCCAATAATAAGAACTTTTGTACTCAATTTATAATTCTGCACTGTATGAGTTTAGATAATCAGCCACTCCTTCATCGCTTGCCTGCATTGCTGGCTTACCTTTTTTCCACCCTGCTGGACATACTTCACCATGCTCTTCATTATGTTTTATTGCATCAATAATTCTAATAAACTCATCGATATTACGCCCTAAAGGAAAATCATTTATCGATTGATGACGTACAATAAACTTATCATCAATAACAAAAGTTGCTCTTAGTGCAATTGAGTCATCATATAAGACCCCATAGTCTCTTGATATAGACTTTTTGATATCAGACACTAAAGTGTAGCTAACCTCTCCAATACCACCATCATTAACTGGAGTGTTTCGCCATTTATAATGTGAAAATTTTGAATCTATACTTATTCCTATCACTTCAACATCACGTTTTGAAAAATCCTCTATTTTGTTGCTAAATGATATCAACTCAGTTGGACAGACAAAAGTAAAATCAAGTGGATAGAAAAAAAGGACAGCATACTTATCCTTTATATGTTTACTTAAACAGAAATCATCAACTATTTTTCCACTAGCAAGAACAGCCGAAGCAGTAAAATCGATAGCGGATTTTGTTACAAGATTCATAACTAACCTATTCATTCTTAATATTTATAATTTTATACCTTGATACATTTACATGCAAGTTTTCTTTAGCCCCAATTTTATAAAAACTTCCTCTTATGGCTGTAAAAATGTTATGATAAGAGCTAATTTTCATGAGTAGGGAAATACCCAAATATTACTATCTTTCACCTTTTCTCCCTTCAAATTTTTAACCATTTCTTTTACACTTACATTCGTGGAAGGTAAATTTTTGCTGGCAAGATGGTTGATCGAAGATTTTTTATTCCCTACTGGAAATGAACGAGATTGTTTTCTCTTCACACTGATATCCGTTTGTGTTACTGAAGCAGTTTTGTTTTCAGCAGGCAACACGTTCTTTACTTGATTTCGCTCAAATCTTTCTTTTAATGCCTTTACTTTACTACTCTCGCGAGTCACTTCTTTTTTCATAGCAACTACTAGTACTTTTGGTCCATCAGCTTTTTTTGCTGATTCTTTACCATCTTGATTTTCAGATTTTAGTGGTAGTATAGGGTTACTCTCAGCTGATTTTTCCACTACTATTTTTTGCTCTGTGCTTACTTTTTCGCCTAAATCTTTAGGCTTTGGTGGTACTGCAGGTTTATCTTTTTTCGGTTCTTGTCTAATTTTTTGATTGGCAGTAAACATTTTCTCTGGTACTGGTGGTACTCTTGGTGGTTTTGGTGGTGCAAGAGATTGAAGTTGTTGTTTCTTCTTATGTTCTCTTTTTGCTTCTATATGTTCTTTAGGAATTGTTGCATAAATCGGCTCCTCTTTAATTGATTGTAGATTACGCAAATCTTTTGTTAAAGATTTACTTTTTTCCTCTTGATAATTTGATATTTCTTCATACTCAGGATCTTCGTTTAATGAACCTCCATAACCTGAATCTTCTCGCTCATATAAGAGATTTTTCTTTTGCTGTCTATTTTCTAAATTTATTCCATATGACCTATATTTATCTTGACTTCTTTCTATTCGCTCTAAATCTGAAATTTTTTGAATAACATCTGTATATTCGATTGCTGTTCTAGCAGTTGAAGGAGGCAATTTATCTTTTATAAAATTCTTATATTCCTAATCGAAACATCTCTTCCTAATATTCTATTGAATATCCTAAGAATTAATGGCTTTTTATTTACCTTCTTTACACAATTATTCAAGTCATCACGTATAACAAGCCTAGCTACATCTTCTGCCTTATCTGTAAAACCCTCTAAAGCATGAGACAGATCTGTTACTGTTTTATAACATTGTTCCTCTGGATTTCCTAGATTTATAGCTTTGATCAGAGAATCAAGATTTTTTTATAATCCTCACTTTTAAATGGATCATGCATACTAATTGTAATGTTTTATTGAAATATAGATCTAATACCAAATTCCATTACTAATCGAACAAATAAGAAACATTACAAACTCGTTTAATAGTAGCACTGGAAATACTGACAATAAAATTACACAGAACATCTTCAAGTAAGCCTATGGTATCGTAGACTCTGTTGCGTAAAGTATTGTGTTTGATATATTGCCACAACCTCTCAACAGGATTCAGTTCTGGTGAATAAGGAGGCAAGTATATAATGGTAATGTTTTTCTGAATTTTCAAACTTTTTGATCTATGCCAGCCTGCACAATCCATTACAAGAAAGGCTTTTTTCGTGCCTAAATCTTTCGACATCTGCTCCAGAAATATATTCATACAATCAGTGTTTACATATGGAGCAAGTAGGCTAATTTTCTTACCACTTCTTGGATTTACCGCACTGTAGATATAGAAATTTTGTCTACCAATTTTCATTTAACCTGCGTTCTGACCCCTTTTTTAAACCATCCGTGTCCGATTTTTGAATGAGTTCCAAATCGTGATTCATCAAAAAAATACCTCCTTTTCAGGGTGGGAATTGACTATTTTATTGAAGTATTTTTTAAACTCTTCTTGCTTGTTTTTATCTTGTTTATGGTGAATTGGCCTCGGTGTTATATAAGAAAACTTCATCCTTTGTATCTCACGATGCACTGTTGATTTGCTAATGTTTAGGCCAAATTCCTCTGAGATTTTTATTTGCACTTCCTTAATAGTAATATTTGGATTTCTTTCTACCCATATTTCAATTTGCTCACGTTGATTTTTGTTTAATTTGCTTTTTCTTCGCCGCTGAGAAGGGGAAAATAATTTTTCTACTCTACCAAATTTTAGATGCTTTATCCATTCAGTCAAAGCAGTCCTTGAAATTTTACATATTCTTGCCACAGCGCTTATACTACTTTCTTTTCCTGCTATCACCGCTTGTAACTTTTTTGAAACATATGCGTTATTTCTGACCTTTTTTAACATTTCTTTCGCCAAATTTACAACTTTTTCGTCTAACAGTTTTGACCTTAATACCATTTATACCTCTCTATTTTATCTACTCTAGTATCACTTCTTTCCCATTATTGTCTATCTGTTCTTTACATAGCGGGAATTGGTATAAGTAATACCAATTCCCGCTATACAAGCAACGAATAAAAAATAATGGAAAAAAAAGCCATACTAGAGTAGATAAAATAGAGAGGTATAAATGGTATTAAGGTCAAAATTATTGGATGAAAAAGTGGTGAAATCAGCAAAAGAGATGCTGAAGAGAGTAAGAAATAATGCGTATGTTGCAAAAAAACTAAATGCTGTAATTGCAGCAAAAAAGCACAGTATAACAGCTGTAGCAAAAATATGTTGCATTTCGAGAAAGGCAATTACTACATGGATAAAGCACATAAAATTTGGAAGAGAAGAAAAATTATTTGCTCCACCTCAACGCCGTAGAAAAACTATATTGAACCAAAGTCAACTTGAACGAATTGAGTTGTGGATAGAAGAAAACCCCAATATTACTATTAGAGAAATGAGAATAAGAATCCAAGAAAGATTTGGTTTGAATATCAGCAAATCCGCAATACATCGTAATATGCAAAGAATGAAATTCTCATACCAATTCCCACTATGTAAAGAACAGATAGACAATAATGGGAAAGAAGTGATACTAGAGTAGATAAAATAGAGAGGTATAAATGGCATTAAGGTCAAAACTGTTAGACGAAAAAGTTGTAAATTTGGCGAAAGAAATGTTAAAAAAGGTCAGAAATAACGCATGTGTTTCAAAAAAGTTACAAGCGGTGATAGCAGGAAAAGAAAGTAGTATAAGCGCTGTGGCAAGAATATGTAAAATTTCAAGGACTGCTTTGACTGAATGGATAAAGCACATAAAATTTGGTAGAGTAGAAAAATTATTTTCCCCTTCTCAGCGGCGAAGAAAAAGCAAATTAAACAAAAATCAACGTGAGCAAATTGAAATATGGGTAGAAAGAAATCCAAATATTACTATTAAGGAAGTGCAAATAAAAATCTCAGAGGAATTTGGCCTAAACATTAGCAAATCAACAGTGCATCGTGAGATACAAAGGATGAAGTTTTCTTATATAACACCGAGGCCAATTCACCATAAACAAGATAAAAACAAGCAAGAAGAGTTTAAAAAATACTTCAATAAAATAGTCAATTCCCACCCTGAAAAGGAGGTATTTTTTTGATGAATCACGATTTGGAACTCATTCAAAAATCGGACACGGATGGTTTAAAAAAGGGGTCAGAACGCAGGTTAAATGAAAATTGGTAGACAAAATTTCTATATCTACAGTGCGGTAAATCCAAGAAGTGGTAAGAAAATTAGCCTACTTGCTCCATATGTAAACACTGATTGTATGAATATATTTTTGGAGCAGATGTCGAAAGATTTAGGCACGAAAAAAGCCTTTCTTGTAATGGATTGTGCAGGCTGGCATAGATCAAAAAGTTTGAAAATTCAGAAAAACATTACCATTATATACTTGCCTCCTTATTCACCAGAACTGAATCCTGTTGAGAGGTTGTGGCAATATATCAAACACAATACTTTACGCAACAGAGTCTACGATACCATAGGCTTACTTGAAGATGTTCTGTGTAATTTTATTGTCAGTATTTCCAGTGCTACTATTAAACGAGTTTGTAATGTTTCTTATTTGTTCGATTAGTAATGTAATTTGGTATGACCTGAACAGATAAATCACTAGCACGTTCGTTCACAATAACTTGAGAGAAGCTTACATCATTAATAACTGTATTTGCTCTATACAGGAAACCACATCCTATTGCAAAAAAAAGCAACGAAGTTGCAGCAAGTGGAACTGGGTTGTCAACTACGAAACATAGACCAACAGCAAATACTCCAGATAACAAAAAAGCATAAGCATAATTAGTTTGTTTCCTTTCTTGAGCAACTGCTTCTATCTTTATGAACTCTGGTTCTATTATTTTCTTAACATATCCTGCAATACAATCTCTTGGACTTTTGTTTTCATAGTTTTTAATATTAGTTTTGATCTTTGGATGTGTGAGTAATATTTTTACTATATCTATACTTCCCATCTCGCAAGCAATGTGTAAAGCTGTATTTTTTCTTCTTGCCGGTCTCAATTTCCTCCTCTGCACGAGCATAATTTTGAGGTATAAATCCTTCATTAACAGGTTGTGAATTGTCAAGGTATATGCAGCGAAGATATGGACTCCTATCTACTACTTCTCTCTCCTCAAATTCGTAAACTGGATAACCATCATGTTCCTTTGGTCTTCTCTCCATAACAGCTTGCTTGCTTTTAATATTTACATCAATTTTTTATGCTGTACAAGCAACTTAGCCATAAGCTCTAAATATTGATGTTCCTCGTTATTACTAGTAACAAAAGCTGAAATAATGCACATCAAAGGTGTCATTCCATCTTCAAAAGCATTAACATTCGCTCCTTCTTTCAATGCTTGTTGAAAATGATTCCAAGCTTCCTCAGGTGTTATTCTTTCACCACTAGCATTTTGAAATTCAATAGCTTTAAACAACTTTTTTATTGCTTCACTTGTACTAAACATTTTAACCCCCTATCACAACAAACTTGATAAAATCATACATAGAAAAAATTAAAATATCAATTATTAAGCTAATGATCCAGAATATACTCCTTCGTTAAAGGAGACTGAGCATTTTCAAAGATTTCTTGAGTACTTCCGAATTCAACAATCTTGCCATTGCAAAAGAAAACTATGCTGTCAGCTAATTTTTTAGCTTGCTTCATCGAATGAGTTACCATAATTATGGTGAACCTCAATTTCAATTCTTGTATAAGATTTTCGATTGCATTGGTTGCCATTGGATCAAGAGCAGAGCATGGTTCATCCATTAATAAAATAGTTGGCTTTACTGCAATTGCACGAGCAATGCATAATCTTTGTTGCTGGCCACCAGATAAATTTAGTGCACTATCTTGCAATCTATCTTTCAACTCTTCCCATAAACCAACCTTAGTTAAACTACTTTCTACTATTTCATTCAATTTTTGCTTATTTTTTACCATGCCATGCAATTTAGGGCCATAAGCAACATTATCATATATTGACTTTGGAAAAGGATTGGGTTTTTGAAATACCATACCAACTTTTGCTCTGAGCAATACAACATCCATATCACGTGAATATATATTACCCAGCCCATCGATTACCAGTTCACCAGTCGCTCTACATCCAGGTACGTAATCATTCATACGATTAAAACAACGCAAAAATGTCGATTTACCGCACCCAGAAGGTCCGATAAAAGTTATGACTTTCTTTTTGCAAATATTCAAATTTATATCGAATAAAACTTGTTTAGAGCCATACCAAAGATTTAAATTTTTAACGAAAGCGTATTTATCGCTCATACTAAATCCTGCATTGAATAAAGTCCTGGTATTTCCTGTTTATTCTCGCACAACCATATTGCTGCTTGAACCGCCCCTCTAGCAAACGTTGTACGATCAATTGCCTTGTGATTTAATTCTACTCGTTCATCGGAATTGACAAACATGACACTGTGATCTCCTATTACTCCACCTCCACGAGATACTGCAAAGCCTATTCCTCCTTTCCCTCTTATATTTGAATTATTATGTGAATATTGATTGAGCTCAAAATCCACTTTTGCAGCGTTAGCAACTGCTTTACCAAACTCTATAGCTGTTCCAGATGGTGAATCCTTTTTTAAATTGTGATGCATTTCCCAAATTTCAACGTCATACTCATTACCTAAAAGCTTGGCAGCTTCTTTTACCAATTTCAGCAACACATTAACTCCTATACTCATATTTGCTGACCATAATATTGGAACTTTAGCAGCATATTCTTTTAAATTTAGACCTTCTATTCCAGTTGTGCCACTGACTAGCGGTTTTTTAAATTTCACGGCCGCCTTAAGGCAGTCTAGCATACATTCTTTAGTTGTAAAATCTATTACAACATCGGACGATTCAAATACCTCACTAATAGAACTTGTAACTTTGATTCCTAAATTGCAATTATTGCCTACAATAGGCCCAATATCTAAGCCTATATACTCACTGCCCAAGCGAGCAACAGCACCTGCTATTTCCACTTTGGTATTCGTAATTAATTCATTGAGTATTTTCTTACCCATTCTGCCTAAGCAGCCTATTACTCCAACTCTGATTTTCATAAAGCTTTTTCCACTATGTTAGGCTTTTTTTGAAGCTTTGTCATCTTTATAAGCTTAGCATATTTAGCCTTACACTGATAAAACTATAGCTATACATCGATGAATCTATTAAAAATAGATACGAGGAAGATACAGATTATAATTTGTCAATTTTCCGTATGAATAAAACTTATAAAGAAAAAAAGAGCAACAAAGAAGATGCTCTTTTATGAAGGGTTTGTTTTAATAATAACCGTTTCCTACTTTGCTCGGATTAGAGATATAATGTATTTGTGCTTCTGGTTCTCCAGTTATTGAGCGAGGTTGTGCCTTTAACACATTACAAAAGTCCTCCTCTCGTGCATCATGAAAATCATCATCTAATTCCTCTTCTGCATCATAAAACCTCTCTTGTTCATTATCCTCATTATTAACCTCTTGTTGTATTATCTTATTACTAGCATCAGTATTATGCTCATCTTTTTCTTTATGTGCATTAACTAATAGAGATTTATTACAGTTAGCGTTCTTTGCTTCCAGACTAGTAGTTTCTGAGCTTGGTACGCCACGCGCTTTAAAACTTTCAATAGAATCTATTACAACAAATGTTGACCCCTTCTTGAAGCCCAAGAACTTTTTCATTTGCGCTACCTGATAAAGTTCGCGTTTATCTTTTTGTAGCATATTAATAATTAGAGATACGGAACCATCATCGTTATCTCTTTTACTAAAATTAATATTAAAATCATTTTTATTGCAGTGTATTTTCATACGATATTTACCTTTGTTTCTTGGATGCTTATAATCCTCTAGATTTTGTTGAATATCATCTGCAAGACGTAGTTCTAAGTTTCCATTAAAAATGTTGATAGTAGAAGATTCTCTTGTTACTGCCAATGATGTTATACCAATTCCCACTATGTAAAGAACAGATAGACAATAATGGGAAAGAAGTGATACTAGAGTAGATAAAATAGAGAGGTATAAATGGCATTAAGGTCAAAACTGTTAGACGAAAAAGTTGTAAATTTGGCGAAAGAAATGTTAAAAAAGGTCAGAAATAACGCATATGTTTCAAAAAAGTTACAAGCGGTGATAGCAGGAAAAGAAAGTAGTATAAGCGCTGTGGCAAGAATATGTAAAATTTCAAGGACTGCTTTGACTGAATGGATAAAGCATCTAAAATTTGGTAGAGTAGAAAAATTATTTTCCCCTTCTCAGCGGCGAAGAAAAAGCAAATTAAACAAAAATCAACGTGAGCAAATTGAAATATGGGTAGAAAGAAATCCAAATATTACTATTAAGGAAGTGCAAATAAAAATCTCAGAGGAATTTGGCCTAAACATTAGCAAATCAACAGTGCATCGTGAGATACAAAGGATGAAGTTTTCTTATATAACACCGAGGCCAATTCACCATAAACAAGATAAAAACAAGCAAGAAGAGTTTAAAAAATACTTCAATAAAATAGTCAATTCCCACCCTGAAAAGGAGGTATTTTTTTGATGAATCACGATTTGGAACTCATTCAAAAATCGGACACGGATGGTTTAAAAAAGGGGTCAGAACGCAGGTTAAATGAAAATTGGTAGACAAAATTTCTATATCTACAGTGCGGTAAATCCAAGAAGTGGTAAGAAAATTAGCCTACTTGCTCCATATGTAAACACTGATTGTATGAATATATTTCTGGAGCAGATGTCGAAAGATTTAGGCACGAAAAAAGCCTTTCTTGTAATGGATTGTGCAGGCTGGCATAGATCAAAAAGTTTGAAAATTCAGAAAAACATTACCATTATATACTTGCCTCCTTATTCACCAGAACTGAATCCTGTTGAGAGGTTGTGGCAATATATCAAACACAATACTTTACGCAACAGAGTCTACGATACCATAGGCTTACTTGAAGATGTTCTGTGTAATTTTATTGTCAGTATTTCCAGTGCTACTATTAAACGAGTTTGTAATGTTTCTTATTTGTTCGATTAGTAATGGAATTTGGTATCAGGTCCTTTGCTTTCGATTTCTTTTAGTTTGCGATCATTTATTAATTTAAATTGCTCCCATGATGAAGCGAGTTCATTAACACGGTGAGCAATATCAGTAAGTGACATAATAGCCTCCTTTAAAAATAAAATTAGAATAGTATTGTAATTTGAAGGTAATCTTTAATCCCAGTACCTTTTCGTTGTTATGCAAACTGCATTCAGAAAAAAGACCGGTGAATGGCAGCTTAGTATAACTCAAACGCTTGTTTACAATATGGATCCCAGTGCTGGGAGGCGCCCTCATGGTAAACAACGTTCATACAACTGTATACGTATAATGCTCGCGCCTGCCATTTACCGATCTTTTTCTGGATTCCAGCATTGGCTTCATGGTAGATACAAATAACCGTAAGGTGCTTGGTAACGAGAGAAAAATGATACTGATTACTTGTTGAAGTAAAAAAAGCAGTGTAGTATTACACCACCCTAAATACTATACTTAATTGTCAGTACTATACAGCATCCATTTTTTTTGTGTCAAGCATTTTTTTTCGCTGCGTATCTGTTCAGAAGAATGTGCAAATAAAGTATGTAGCTGTACAAATTTGCCAAAACAATAAATGGTATCCTGTGCTGGGATCCATTTTTCTATCATCACCAGAAACGTTGATTACTTTTATACCTGTAAATTTAACTGGATCCCAGTGTCAGGGCACTGGGATGACAGAAGAAAAAGGCCTGTATCGGCTACTTCGATGACACTCACAGCCCTGTCATTCCAGCGCGTGACGCTGGAATCCAGAAAAAAAGAAAAATGGTCAAGCACTAGGATGACACCCATTTAGTTATCTTTTCTCGTCTACCTTGTTTTGCCACCCTGCTGAACGGATACATACCGTTTGTTGCTTTTATTCTATGGTACCTTATCTACCTTGCCGCTCTCCTGCTTCAATCAGTAAGGGATTTCAATATTAATTCTGCACTACTTGCGGGATTGCCGCTTTTTGTAATTGGTCTGCCAATTACGATATAATCAGCTCCTGAATTTATTGCTTCTTTTGGTGTTGCTGTCCTTTTTTGATCATCATGACCTCGATTCATACGGATTCCTGGAGTAATAATTTTAAAGTCTTTACCACATTCTTGGCGCACTTCTTGAGCTTCTAGTGCAGAGCAAACTACTCCATGTAGTCCAATCTTTTTTGCAAGCTTTGCTAGCAAAATTACCTGTGATTTTGCTTTCCTTGCTACTCCGAGTTCACTCAGATCTTCATTGCCCATACTAGTTAGTGCTGTTACTCCAATTAGCTTTATTTTCTTTCCTTGCACTATACTTAGTGCTTCTTTAAGCATTTTTGTTCCACCACTGATATGCAATGTTAGCATTTCAACATCTAGAGCTTTTATTGCTTCAACTGTTCTAGCTACAGTGTTTGGAATATCATACAATTTTAGATCTAAAAAAATTGGTACATTGCATTTTGCAACTTCTCTCACTCCAGAAGGACCATGTGCAGCAAAAAATTCTAACCCAAGTTTTACCATGCCAACCTTATCACGCAGACCATTAGCCCAAGATATGGCTTCATTCAAATCTTGTGTATCCAGTGCGCATATTATTGGGTTCATTATCTTGTATAATTTTTTTTTATAATAAGAGTAATTGTTGCATTTTACAATCCATATTCAGGGATTGGTCCACTTGCAATGCTTTGTACAGACACTGAACACGATAATCTGGTCGGAGTGGGTGAACGACTGGCATATCCAAGATCTTCCTGTAAAGAATCAGACGTTTCCTCCGATGTTTTGGAACCTTTCATTGGCTTGAATTGCACAAGCTGCCCTAATATAAATTTTATTTTCTGAGTCTCCCCTAATATTATTTTTTTTGCTATAATCTTTAATTGTTTCATTTTCTCTTATCGATTCTTCTATCTTATCTATCACATATTGAAGTTGTTTTATTTGACTGTCTCGCTCTAAAAGTGAATTTCTTAAATTTTTCACTTCGTTATTACAATCTTGTCTTATTCTGTCTAACTCAAAAGATTGATTTTTAATTAAACCGTCTGCTTTATCTAGCTCTTCAAATTTCCTTTTTAACTCTTGAGATAAGTTTTTATTTTTCTGATCAATTTCTTTAAATTTACATTGTAATTCATCTAATTTCACACAAAGTTCTTCTTTTCTTTTATGTAATTCTTCTTTTTTCATATATAGTATATGTTTCTCTTCACGTAATTTGTCTATTTCCTTAGATAACTCCTCTTTTTCTTTGAATAATTTCTCTACTTCCTTATATAATTCCTCATATTTATCACTGTCTATTTTTCTTTTCAATTCGATTATAAGTTTTTTCCTCTCAGTTAGATTAGCTTCTTTTTCCTGTAACTGTATTAGACACAACTTAATCTGACAGATAAGAATTAACTGACAGAAGAATTGAGGTAGTTAAAACTAATATCATTCTCTTGTTTCATGCTACTAATATTTTTCTGAAAAGCAATGTGTTTGCTATTAAGAAAAGTCTGAGTAGGCGTTTTGCTATAGCAATATTTGCCTGAATGAGGCCTTGTCTCATTATAAGAACGCAACCAATGATCAACATCTATCTGCAGATCTTCCAAAGAATTGTAGATTTTCTTGCGAAAAATAATATTGTAACACTCATCTTGCATAGTCTTATGGAATCTCTCGCATATGCCATTAGTTTGCGGAGAATTGGCTTTAGTTCTTGAGTGATCAATATTTTTGATTCCTAATACCAATTCTCATTATTAATGAACTAAATAAGAAGCATAGCAGAGTTGTTTAACCGTGGAAGGGGAAAGAGAGGTAATAAATTTACACAAAGCGCATTCAAGCAGAACAATTGTATCGTAGATTTTATTGCGTAAAATGTTCTGTTTTATATATAACCAAAACCTCTCAACAGGATTGAGTTCAGGTGAGTATGGTGGTAGGTATATAATTTCGATATTTTTAGGTGCCTTCCATTTCTGGGATTAACTGCACTATAGAGATAAAAATTTTCCCTACCTAATTTTACCTTAACCTGTGTCCTACTGCCTTTTTTAAACCACCCATGTCCAACTTTTGAATGTGTACCAAACCGTGATTCATCGAAGAAAAATAGCTCTTTTTCAGAATGCATGACAATAGTTTCATTGAGGTTTTTTTTAAACTCCTCTTGCTTGTTTTTATCTTGTCCACTATGAACTGGTCTTGGTGTGATATATGAGAATTTCATTCTTTGCATATTACGATGTATTGCGGATTTGCTGATATTCAAACCAAATCTTTCTTGGATTCTTATTCTCATTTCTCTAATAGTAATATTGGGGTTTTCCTCTATCCACAACTCAATTCGTTCAAGTTGACTTTGGTTCAATATAGTTTTTCTACGGCGTTGAGGTGGAGCAAATAATTTTTCTTCTCTTCCAAATTTTATGTGCTTTATCCATGTAGTAATTGCCTTTCTCGAAATGCAACATATTTTTGCTACAGCTGTTATACTGTGCTTTTTTGCTGCAATTACAGCATTTAGTTTTTTTGCAACATACGCATTATTTCTTACTCTCTTCAGCATCTCTTTTGCTGATTTCACCACTTTTTCATCCAATAATTTTGATCTTAATGCCATCTAAACCTCGCTATTTTACTTACTTCAGTATGGCTTTTTTCCATTATTTTCTATTCGTTGCTTGTATAGCGGGAATTGGTATAACCTATTGAAATTAGTAGAAGAGCTGTTTGAGAATGCAAAAAATGGTAATGTTGAAATTATCAGTAAGCTGAGAGCAATAAAACCCGATGAGCGCGTAGCTGTAACAAATGCTCGTGATGATCAAGGCAAGTCATTAGTCCAGGTTGCAGTAATCAATAAACACTCAAACCTTGCAAGTAGATTATTAGAAATATTAAAAAGTCCAGATCAGAGTTTACAAGATGTCAGCGTAGAAAATCGAGTAAAGAGTTTAAAGTTATAGCTCTCTTAAATGAAACTCTAATGAGGGTGCCAAGATCTAGAAAATATACAAAAATTTTGTTACAAAATAGTGAAATTTAGGAGGATTTTAAAAATATGCTAAATAATAATATTAACAAAGAATTAGAAAAAGCAGTCTATGAACGAAACTTAGAAAAAGTTAAAGCTCTTTTGTCTGCAGGTGCTAATGCTAACCTTAGAGTAGAAAGGAATAGAGATACGTTACTTCATACTACTAGTAGTGTAGAAATTACTAAAGAGCTTTTGTTAGGTGGTGCCGAAGTCAATTCAAGAAACATGTATAGTGAAACTCCACTACATTCTGCTATAACACTGGGGAAGGAATTAGAATTAGTTAGAGAACTTCTGAAACATGGTGCTGATGTAAATGCAACAAACCGTAAAGGCAATACTGCACTGAACCATGCTGTAAAAAAAAGTGGTAAAAATCTGGAAGTAGTTAAAGAACTATTAGAATATGGAGCTGATATTAATATAAGAAATCGTGAACGACGGCTTTATGATAATTGTTCCACATCTTTAGATAACGCTGTAAGTGATCTAGCATGCGCTAAATTGTTGATTAAATTTACTTTAGTAAGGAACTTCAATAAGGATTACGGAAAAATTATTGACTTATCTCCTTATAAAGGAGGCTGTAATTACAGTAAATTATCAAGTTATCTAGATGACTGTGTTTGTGAAATTCTTCAAATGAAAACAGATGAAATAAAAGATAGCCTTCCACTATATGAATATGTTATAAATAATTTTAACATACATGTACTATATAATAATCAATTATCTGTAAGACTAGCAAAAATTGATTATTCCATACGCTATCCTATATATAATGATATCATATTAGATAAGGTAAAACCTTTTTTAGAAAGAGCAGATTTGTTAAATAAGTTAAGTAAGATACAATTTTATACTAAATTAGATGTGGCAGATCAAGATGCCAAAGAAAAGAAAATTATTCTGGATCATGATTCTACATATAATATAACTGAATATCTATCTAATGATAACTTGTTAAACTTTATAGTAGCGTTTGATGATTCCAATAAACGTACTTTTCAATCTTTAAGTTCCTTAAATAATCTCGTAGAGCCTGGTACAAGACTTTATGAAACTTCTATAAGTAATGATACCAAACGTGCAAGATTAGAATAAATACATTTTTTGTCAGTACTAGAGTTTTTTATGAACAACAATTAGTCGTATGGTTCCAGAGAGGTGATACATAAGAGATTGCTATAATGCCAAAACACTAAACTTAGTGCTTTTTTATGTAAGTTGATCATCATTTCTCTTTGTTGTTTTCAAACGGGTTATTATTAGTAGGTGTTACTAAAAATTTAAACAACCAACACATTTCCCACACCCAAAATCAAATGTTGTGAAGGCTTTTCGTCCTGAAATTGCAGGATTAGTAGATATTCTCTCAAAAATATTTTATTAACAAAAGATGCTATTTTAATTTTTGCCATATTAAGTAAACTTTGCTATTCTAATGCTGGTGTAAATATATCTCAGAGAGGGTTTATGCATGTACCTAAACAACAAACCAGTTTTTATCAAGAAGATAGACAGTTTTTATCACGTTCTTACACATCAAAAGAGGAGTTTATTAGAGAATATAAAAAGCTCTACCGCAGAAAAGCAAAAGCTGAAGAACTTTATCTCCTGGTTTTAACTGAACTCGAAGAGGCAATATCAGATGGTAATGTCGACAGCTTAAAAAAATTAAGCAATTTTATTGATTACATAACTGATGCAGAAGATCAAGTAACTTTGAGAGACTATTATGATAATGCTAACAATCCTGTTAAGAGTACTAACTTAGTTATCTTAGCTTGTAAACACAATAAGGTAAAGATTTTAGAATACCTACTTGGCAATAATAGTAAAATTCTCAGTAATTTATCTGTTGGCATCAGAGAAACTACTATATTACCAGATGATGAGGATGAAACATGCCATAATGCGTTTTATTATGCTATACGTTCAGGTAATGTTGAACTTCTTGATACACTCATTAATAAATGGCCAGGTAATTATTTTGCTGTTCATTTCAGGGAATTAGATGAAATTCTTTCACGAGCTTATGAGGAATTAAAACTAAAGAACGTATTCTTGTCAGAAGAGATAGAAATTTTTGTTGAAAATAAGTTGATAAACCTCCGTTTTTTCTCTAGTGCTTCTGGACAAGATCAGAATGTGAAGAGTTATCTTAATAACATAAGAGAGCGGATTGAGTTAGTACTTCAAAATATTAGCCTGTTAGAGGCAGAGTATTCAAACACAGAAAAAGTAGATGAAAAGTTTTTATTCATAGCAAAATTTATTGCACAAAATATTCATATATTAAAGCGGCAGTTGAAATCAACCTACGATAGACTTCCTTGGGAAGAAATGGAATTTTGTTTGATCAGTTTTGTTTCTTCTCACATAAAACGACAGGAAATGAATCTATTCTATAATGCCACATTGAATAAAAGTAAAATACTAGACCACTTGGAAAATTTTGCAAAGAAACTTAAAGAAGAAAAAGATATTATGGAAGGTGTGGACATTGGTAAATTTGCTGATCTCCCGAAGTTAAAACGTGAGAGGGTTGTTGCAGAGATCGTTAGCAATTATCCTCAATTTGGAGAGTTGTATAGCGATTATCAACAAATTAGGGATATTCATTCTTTAGAGAAAATAAGTGATTATATAAAGTTGGCATTATCAGCTAATCCTAAAGAAAGGGAAGGACAGTTAATTATTACAAAGGTTTTACAGGTTATTGGTGAATATTTAAAAAACACTCTAGAATCTCCCAAGTTATCTAGCACTGCAAGCGAGCTTCTTCTACTATCATTACCAAAGAACACAAGAGAAGTCATTATAGATTTACGTAACTCACTATCACATGCTTATTCACTCTCTAAAAGAACAGAGATTGAGGAAAATACAGATGTTAATTTTTTTATTGGTGTTCAAAATGACACTAAGAAAGTTGGTGATGTGATTACTAGTATTCTTTATGACAACAAAATTAAAACTGTCAGAATACTTCTAAGAAAAATTATTAATAGTGAGAACTTGGATGAGATAAAAGAAGTCACCGAAGCGTTTAGCAACGCTAAATTAGATGAAATAACCTCAGGAAACTTTGTAACAATGGAACACGAAAAGCTTAAAAAGCTCATTGCAGAACTAAGCAATAGTGTAACTGAAAAGACAAGTCACGAGCAAGAGCTGTTTAATAAAATTAATAACATAATCAATTGTGCAGGAACTCAATCAGAAAATATCAGAACTGATTATATTACAGGGTTTGCATTATTAAAGAGTTTAAGTATTGGCTTTAGTGATAATAAGATTGACCATAACGTTATTAGGGGAATGAAATTTCGTGCTAATAAAACATTAGAGAATATTGTTCCCCGAATAGAATCTCACAGCCTTAAAGAGATTGCTGAGCTATCGAAGAAGATTTCTCATAGTGTTAAGTCAAGAATACAAGAAGACAACCTTGATGAAGTAAATAGATTAACTTGCGAAATTTTTTATATTGCTGAATTTGGAACAGGTGATATCAAATGGATTGAGGAATTAAGAGAAAAGTTGAATGAGAAAGGTTCTTTTATTCCTGCATACAAACAAAAGAAGACTTACAATATAACAGAAGAAAAATATAATAACCAACTTGCACTGAAGCTATCTGAACTGAAAAGTATTTTAAGGAATAACGCATTGAGTGGTAAATTAATTGAAAAACTCCCTTCCTATAAGAGGAATAAGAAATTGCAAGCAGTAGTAGAAATGCTTGTTCTGGATATAATGTCAATCTTAGGCACCTCAAAGAATTATCTAGAAAACAATTTACTTTTCTTAGATGAGAATACTCCTTTACTAACTGGAAAATGTTTGCGTAATCACTTAGCACACGATAATGCCTTGGTTGATGTATTGTTATCTGATCCCTCAATAGCAGTTATCTTAAACGCTAAAAAACTTACTTCAGAAAACATAATGAAAAGTAAGAAAAAAGTTGGCAAGTTAGTGAGAGACGATCCTTCCAAATTGAAGGATAAATACGATCAAGGTCTTATTACTATTACTAATCAGGAAAGAATGTTTGTCGCATTGGAAGAAGGGAATCTCGAAGACTTAAAGAGTTATCTCAAAAAAGGAGCAGACATCAATGCTAGAAGTATTAACTTATGGACTACATTACATTTTGCTGCTAAGGGACCTAGTCTTAAAATTGTAAAATTTGTTCTTAATCAAAATTTAGACGTTAATGTTAAAGATATTAATGGTCAAAGCCCACTACAGATCGCTGCTGCACATGGAAGAAAAAATATTGTGAAGTTTTTTGTAGGGGAAGCTGGTTTATATGTTGATGATGCAGATAATCATGGCAAAACACCACTACACATTGCAGCCCAAAATGGTCACAAGGATACTGTTGAGGTTTTATTAAAAAATAAAGCCAGTACTGTTACTCAAGATATGAGTGGTCTTTCACCTTTATATTATGCAATAAGAAATAATCATGTTAATGTTGCTAAGGTTCTACTAGAAAAAGATACGAATGTTGATATTAATGAGGCCATGGGTGGCTTTACTCCATTGCATGAAGCTGCAGAAAGTGGTCACCTGGAGTTAGTTAATTTCTTACTTCAAAATAAGGCAGACGTTAATGCTAGAAATGACAGAGATTGGACACCATTACATGCAGCAGCGTTTAATGGCCGTCTGGAAATAGTAAACGCTTTAATTCTGGAAGGGGCAAATGTTAATGCTAGTGTCATAAATGGTTGTACACCATTACACTATGCAATAGAAAACGGTCATGAAAAGATAGCTAATATTTTATTGAAGCATGGAGCTAATGTTAATGTTGTTGACAAAACCTATAATAACACACCTTTGCACTACGCAGCAAAAGATGGACATGAGAAAATTGTTAAGGCTTTACTGACAAATAAGGCAAATGCTAGTATTGCCACTGTGGAAGGTATAACCCCACTACATTTTGCAGTGCAGAGTGGCCACTTGAAGATAGTTGTTGCTCTTCTTGAGCATGGGGTTAACATTCGCGCTAAAGATAAAAATAATGCTACGCCATTACACTATGCAGCAGAGAGTGGTCATAAGGCAGTTGCTGAGCTTTTAATAAAAAATGGAGTAGAAATCAATGATAAAGCCAATAATAATCTAACACCATTACATGTAGCTGCTCTGAAAGGTCACAAAGATATTATTGAACTCCTAATAAGAAATAAAGCTGAAGTTAGAGCTCAAGACATTAAGGGTAGTACACCATTACATGCAGCTGCTATGAACGGTAGCAAAGATGTTATTGATCTCTTGATAAAAAATAAAGCTGAAGTCGATGCTAGAACTAATGATGGTATGACACCATTACATTCAGCTGCTCTAAATGGCCGTGGAGATGCTGTTGTTTTCCTAATAAAAAATAAAGCTGAAGTAAATGCTAAAGCTAATTATGGTCTTACACCGTTACATGCAGCTGTTGTAGAAGACCATAAAGACGTTGTTAATCTTTTAATAAAAAATAAAGCTAAAGTTAACGCGGAAGGTATTGCAGGCAGTACACCATTACATGTAGCTGTGGAAGCAGGTCATAAGGAAATCGTTGAGATTCTGGTAGCAAATGGAGCCAATGTTAATGTTAAGAGCAATAACCTAACACCATTGCTTTCTGCTACTAAATATAATCATAAGGAAATCGTCGAAGTTCTTATAGCAAATGGAGCTAGTGTTAATGTAGAAGGTGGTGAACCTTTATTACTCGCAGTTCTTGCTGGCTACAGAGATATTGTAGAGATTTTGCTAAGAAATAAAGCTTATGTTAACACAAAAGGTCCTGAAAATACTACACTATTGCATTTGGCTGCTAAAAGAGGTGATAAGGAGATAGTAAATGCTCTGATAACAAAAGGAGCTAATGTTGATGCTATGACTATTAATGGTACAACACCGTTATATCTTGCAGCACAAGGAGGTCATGGGGAAATTGCTGAAACTTTGATAGCAAATAGGGCTAATGTTAACATTGTAAATGTTGAAGGTGCTCCGCTACATATAGCTGCAGGACACGGCCATGATAATGTTGTTGAAGTCCTATTAAGTAATGGAGCAAAAATTAATGTTAAAGACAATAAGAGTAGAACATCTTTAGAATTAGCAGTGTCACATGGTCATTTGCAAGTGGTTAAAACGTTACTGCAGTATAAAAAAGTAGATATGAATGCTAAAGGCAATGATGATTGGACTATACTGCACATTGCTTCACAGGAAAGTAACTTGGAAATGGTAAAATGTCTAGTAGATGAAGGGTCTAATATTAATGCTAAAAATGCCTCTGGATCAAAGCCTATACACATTGCAGCTAGAGAAGGTTATAAAAATACGGTAGAGTTTTTCCTTAGCAAGGGGTTGAGTATTAATGAGCTTGGTGCAGCTAACCAGACATTACTACACTATGCTGCAATGAAAGGTCGGTTAGAAGTTGTAAAGTATTTGATAGCACAAGGTGCTGACGTTAATACTAAAGATACTAATGGCTTAACCCCTATGCATATTGCTGCTAATTTTGATTATAAAGACGTTATTGAAGTTTTATTAAAAAATGGTGCAGTTTATAACGCTGTTGACAAGCTTTGTAGAAGACCATTAGAAATGACTAACGATAAAGACGTTATCAATCTATTAGCATCAACTGAGAAATTATTTGAGGCTGTAAAACGTAATAGCTCTTCAGAGGTTGAGAATCACATTCAAGCAGGAGCGTTTGTTAATGCCAAAAATGCTGATAGTGTAACACCATTATATTATGCTGCATGGAAGGGCTATGATGGAGTTGTCAATATTCTATTACAAAATAAAGCTAATCCTAATGTGGTTGGTAACAAGGGGTTTACTCCTCTGCATTATGCTGCTAAGTTCTCTCACTTAAAAGTTGTAAAGGCCCTATTGTCTAATGGTGCAGTATACAATGCTGTCTCTGACAGTGGGAAAACACCATCAGGTTTTACTGTGGATAAAAGTATAACTAGCTTATTTAAACTAGTCAGTGAATCATTTAAAAAGGTTAAAGATGGTAATGCTCAAGTTATTAATGACCTAAATAAGATAAAGGATATTGATACAGTAAAAGCAGTGATGAGTGCTCGTAATAGAGAGAACAAAACGTTAGTAGTTGCTGCAGTACATAGTAACTTTTCAAAAGTCGAGCAGTTGAAGCAGATATCGCAAAGTGACGTATCCGCTCAGATTGATACGGCTTTAGTGCTCTTGAATCAAGGCAATTACCAAAAAGCCTTAAGTATTTTCAGAGGCGCATTTGAAAGAAGAAAAGAAATACTAGGACCAGACAATCCTGGTACTTTAGATATTCAGACATATATAGCCAAAGTGCTATATAAGCAAGGAATTTACCAAGAAGCTTTAAATATGCTTGAAGAGATTTTTCAGAAACAAAAAGAAATGCTGGGTTTAAACGATAAGGATACTTTAAGTACAAGAAGTACAATCGCTTTAGTGCTGCATAGAAAGGGGAAAGATGAAGAAGCTTTTAATATTTATCAAGAAGTCTATCAGAGACAAAAGGAAATACTAGGGTCAAATCATTCAGATACCTTAAATACTCAGTTTCACATGGCATTAGTATTAGATAAACAGGGAAAATATGAAGAAGCGTTAAATATCAATAGGGCAGTTTTTGAAAAGAGGAAAGAAACACTAGGTACACATGATCTAGCCACTGTGAGTGCCAAAAATAATATAGCAATGGTACTAGCTAACCAAGGTAAATACGAAGAGTCCTTAAAAATCTATAAAGAGGTTTTTGAAAAGAAGAAAATAATTTTAGGTATTAATCATGCTGATACCTTGAGAACGTTACATAACATTGCTGGGGTACTCTTCAATCAAAATAAACATCATGAAGCCTTGAAAGCTTTTCAAGAGGTTTTAAATATCCAGAAAAAAGCTTTACAACAAAATCACCCAGAAACCTTGAATACTCAATACAACATAGCAAATGTACTTTTTGCTCAAGGGAAATGGATCAGCGCACTTAAAGTCTACAGAGAAAGTTTAGATCAAAGAAAAGCTGTTTTTGGACCAAGTCATCCGAGTGTTTTAGATATTTTAAAAAAGATAGAGATGATTAATTTTAGATTTAAGCTTGAGGGTAGCGAAGCATCAGAGGTTCTCCAGCATCTGCAGAAAGATATCAACATTGCTGCTAGTAAAGGTGATATACGAACTGTTCAGCGTCTGTTAAAAGATGGAGCTGATGCCAACGATAAAGATATTGATGGAAGAACACCGTTGCATTACGCTGTTAGCAATGGACACATAGATATAGTAAACATCTTACTAACAAATGGAGCTAATGTTAGTCAAGTTACTAATAAAGGTAATACACCATTACACACTGCTACTTCCAAATGTTACAAAGAAATTGTTGAGGTTCTGTTACAACATATCAGTCGTGATAAATTAAATGACTTTGTTAATGCTAAAACTACTTCTAGTGGTACTACATCACTTCATGTTGCAGCTAAAGGTGGCTCCTTGGAAGTTGTAAAATCTTTATTAAGACATGGTGCAATTTATAACATCAAGAATAAAGAAGGTAAAGCACCACTTGATCTTTCTCGAGACCAAAATATTACTAACCTATTGAAATTAGTAGAAGAGCTGTTTGAGAATGCAAAAAATGGTAATGTTGAAATTATCAGTAAGCTGAAAGCAATAAAACCCGATGAGCGCGTAGCTGTAACAAATGCTCGTGATGATCAAGGCAAGTCATTAGTCCAGGTTGCAGTAATCAATAAACACTCAAACCTTGCAAGTAGATTATTAGAAATATTAAAAAGTCCAGATCAGAGTTTACAAGATGTCAGCGTAGAAAATCGAGTAAAGAGTTTAAAGTTATAGCTCTCTTAAATGAAACTCTAATGAGGGTGCCAAGATCTAGAAAATATATAAAAATTACAGTGGACTTTACATCTTACTAATTGTAAATTAACTCACTACCTAATCAATTCCTGAGTTATGTATGAGTAAAATTTTGATAATATTAGCAGCAGGAAAGAGCAGTAGAATGAATTCTGAATATTCAAAAGCGTTGCACCAAGTGGGAAATCTTACTCTTTTAGAACATATAATTTCTAATGCAAAATCGCTGAGTCTAAAAAGCTTATCAATTGTTGTTAACAACTCCCTTCTAAAAGATTTAGAAAACTTTGATACTCTCAAAAGTATAATCGATCAATACAATATAAAACTAATAATTCAAGAAGATATTACAGGCACTGGCACTGCAGTTAAAATTGCTCTAGAAAATCTGGAGGAGTTATCTGATCAAGACATAGTTTTAATACAGTATGGAGACACCCCTTTTATATCTAGCGATACAGTTATGAAAATGACTGATTGTTTAAAGTATAATAATTTAGTTCTTCTTGGATTCAATAGTCAAGATGAACAATATGGAAGATTAGTAATTGATAATTACGGCAATGTTCAAAAAATCCTAAAAAATGGAGATAAAATGCTTCTTGCAAACTCTGGAATAATAGCTTCATATCCTAAAGATCTCTTTACCTTAGTAAAAGAAATAAAATTTAATAATTCGACCAATGAATATTGTCTTAATGATATAGTGCCCATTGCAGCAAACAATAACTTGAGTGTAGGTTATGTAGTTTCTGATGAAAGAGAAGCAATGGGAGTAAATAATAAGGAGGATTTGATTAAAGCCGAACACTATTTTCAAGAAAGAAGGCAGCCAACTTTTCTTTCATAATTACATTTTTTATTCATTAATTTAAGTTGACATTTGTTTTATACTGGTTTTATAATACCTTTTGATTCTTACTTGTAAGATAATTGGTACGACAAATTTTCCTAGTTGTAGTGAGAGGGTATACATGGGGATATTAATAACAGGTGCTGCAGGTTTGATAGGGTCAACCTTGGTGAAAAAGTTAGAAAACCAGGGCCATGAAGTAATAAGCTGTGATATTAGGTTTCACAACAATCCACTCAGTTTTTTTTCAGAAGATATAGTACCACTACTTGCTAAGTGTACAGGAATTATTCATCTGGCTGCAATTTCTCGAGTTATACATGGTGAACTTTATCCTGAACTGTGTAAAAAAATTAATGTTGATGGTACAATGCAGTTTTTAGGGTTATGTAAGTCACTTTCAAATAAACCGTGGTTTATATATGCAAGTAGTAGGGAAGTCTATGGAGAGCAGAAGAAACTGCCGGTTACAGAATCTGCTAGTATCGATCCAATAAATAATTATGCCAAAGGTAAAGCATTTATTGAGGAACAAATAACAAGTTCAAAAGATTTTAATGTAGCAATATTACGCTTTTCAAATGTATACGGTGGTTTACTAGATCATAACAGTAGAGTGATTCCTGCACTCTGTATTAATGCATTAAGAGGTGATCCAATTAAAATAGAAGGTAAAGAATGTGTTTTTGATTTTACCTATTTGGATGATGTTATAGAGGGTATATGCTTAACTGTTAAATATTTACAAAGCGAAAAATCTTCCCTTCCTGCTATTCATCTTACTACTAATAGCCCATGTACTTTAGAAAACTTAGCAAAAACAATATTAAAAGTCACGAAAAGTGATTCTAGAATTGATTTTTATCCTCCAAGAAATTTTGATGTAACTAAGTTCCATGGTGATTTTACTAGAGCTAAAGAGCTACTTGGTTGGTCTCCAAAACATTCATTAGAAGTAGGATTAAGTAAATTTATAAAAAGTCTACAAAACAATACACAAGAATATCCTAACAATATAGATATGGTAATATATGAAAATATTAAAAGTTATTCATGGTTACCCTCCTTATTATAGTGCTGGTTCAGAGGTTTATAGCCAAACTCTTGCTCATGAACTAGCAAATAACAATGAGGTACAAGTATTTACTAGGTATGAAAATAGCTTTTTACCTAATTTTTATTACACTACAGTCCTAGATCGTAGTGATTCCCGGATTTTACTGCATTTAATTAATATACCTACAGCTAAATATCGTTATAAATTTATCAATGAAGAAGTAAATGTAAAATTTAAAAGAATAATAGATAACTTTCAGCCAGATCTTATACATTTTGGTCATCTTAATCATCTATCAATTACTTTACCAGAAATTGCTTTTAAAGAAAATATACCTACAATTTTTACGCTACATGACTTTTGGTTAATGTGTCCAAGAGGAAGGTTTATTCAACGTAATTCTGAAGATTTATTACAGCTTTGTGATGGACAAAATGATCAAAAATGTGCAACCCAATGTTACAAGGGATATTTTACAGGAGATGAAGAATTCCTGAATTCAGACATAAATTATTGGGAACAATGGGTTGCAACTAGAATGAAGCACACAAGGAAAATAATAGACTATATAGATTACTTTATTTCCCCATCGAAATTCTTGATGGACAAATTTACTCAGGATTTTAATGTTCCGATAAACAAAATTTCTTATCTTGATTATGGTTTTGATCTCAATCGTCTTAAGAAGAGAAATAGAGTACAAGAAAAAGAGTTTATTTTCGGTTATATTGGTACTCATACTCCCGAAAAAGGTGTTGATCTATTATTGAAAGCTTTTTCTCACTTATCATCTAAAGCAAAACTTAGAATTTGGGGAGCAGCAAGAGAAGAAACTAAAGCTTTAAAAGCGATTGCCGATCAGTTTTCACCTGTTGTTAAAGAAAGAATAGAATGGATGGGAAGTTATGATAATAAGAATATAGTTACTGACGTATTTAATAAAGTCGATGCAATAGTCGTTCCTTCAATTTGGGGTGAAAATTCACCGTTAGTAATACATGAAGCACAGCAACTTAGAATACCAGTTATAACAGCCGATTATGGTGGCATGGCAGAATATGTAAGAGATGGACTATTATTTAAGCACAGAGATGCAAGTAGTTTGTCAGAAAAAATGCAAGTCCTATCTACAGATCAGGAGTTATATAATAAACTTACCCAAAAAGGCTATCCTTATACTGAAAATGGAAATATACCTTCTATAGGTGAGCATACTGAGAAACTTAACAAGATTTACCGTAATGCTATTGAAAAGAAAGGCAAATCAGTAGCTTTGAAACCTGGTCCTTGGAGAATTACTTTTGATACTAATCCAGATTACTGCAATTTTGCTTGTATAATGTGCGAATGTTTTTCACCATACAGCAAAGTTAAAGAAGAGAAGAAAGCTAAAGGAATAAAACCTAAGATACTGTCGATAGAAACTATCAGAAAAGTAATTAAGGAAGCAGCTGGCACACCTTTAAGGGAAATCATTCCTTCTACTATGGGTGAGCCTTTAATGTATAAAAGCTTTGATGAAATAATCAATTTGTGCCATGAGTTCGGCCTTAAGCTTAACCTCACAACCAATGGTTCTTTTCCCATTAAAGGAGCTAGAAAATGGGCTGAACTATTGGTACCAATTTTATCTGATGTTAAGATTTCCTGGAATGGGGCAACTAAAGAAACTCATGAAAGAATCATGAAAGGTTCAAAATGGGAAGTAGTGACAGAAAATTTAAAAACTTTCCTTGAAGTTAGAGATAAATACTTTAGCGATACAGGTGAAAGGTGTACCGTTACTTTACAATTAACATTTTTGGAAAGTAATTTACATGAACTCTATGACATAGTTAAGATGGCCATAAAAAATGGCATAGATAGAGTTAAAGGACATCATCTTTGGGCACATTTTGATGAAATTAAGGATCTATCTATGAGAAGAGATGAGTTAGCAATTAGTAGATGGAATACAGAGGTGAGAAGGTTATATGAGCTTAGAGATAATATGCTATTACCAAATGGTAAAAAGATAAAATTAGAAAATTTTACAATTCTTTCTCAAGAAGGTATTAAGGATTTGGCTCCAGGTGGTCAATGCCCATTTTTAGGTAAAGAAGCATGGATAAACAATGAAGGAAAGTTTAGTCCTTGCTGTGCTCCAGATGAATTCCGTAAGACATTAGGAAATTTTGGTAATGTTAATGAGGTTAAACTCGAGGAAATATGGCAGAGTAGTGAGTACCTAAGCTTACAAAAGAATTATTTAAATTACAAATTATGCAAAACATGCAACATGAGAAAACCTTTGATCAATTAATCAAAGATAATCTTAGATCTATTAAAATTTCACCGTGTGAGAGCTTTCACGAATTACTAGGAAATCCTTTGTATGAAAATAGGTTTATAAAGGTTGGTAAATTTCATGAGCCCGGTCTTGCACCGGTTTATGATCAGACAGGTGCTTATCATATCAATGTAAGAGGAGAAGCAGTTTATCATAATAGATTTCTAAAAACTTTTGGATTCTACTTTAATAGAGCAGCCGTAGAAGATGATACAGGGTGTTACCATATTGATTCATTTGGATGTAGAGTATACAAACAGTCTTATCAATGGATTGGAAATTATCAGGAAGATGCTTGTGTAGTTAGAAGACATGATAAATGTTTTCATATTAATTTAAATGGCAACAGGATTTATCAGGAGGAATATGATTATGTTGGAGATTTTAAGGATGGTATCGCTGTAGTCTATAAGGATGGTAAAGCTACACATATTAATCATCATGGAAAGTTAGTACATAATAAATGGTATAAAAAACTTAATGTTTTTCATAAAGGTTATTCTATTGCAGAAGATCAACATGGTTGGTTTCATATAGATATTAATGGTGATCCTGTTTACCAGCAGAGATTTAAAATGGTAGAAGCATTCTATAATGGGATGGCAAAAGTTGAAACTTTTGAAGGTGTGTTAGGACAAATCGATATTACCGGAAATGTAAAGTTTAGTATTTTTGATTTAGGTAAAGAATCTCAAGTGCATAGGATTTCTGCAGAACTTTCAGCCTTTTGGAAAACTTACCTAACAAGCGTTGCTATTGAACTTGATTTGTTAAATATTTTACCTGCAACTGTGCCGTTTTTATCTAAAAAGTTAAACATTATCGTACCAAATCTAGAAAGGCTGTTAAGGGCGTTGTGGGAAATAGGGTTTATTGATTATGATAAGGACGAGGACTTATGGAAACTATCATCAAAAGGTAAGTGTTTTAAGGAAATACCATTTTTGCCAAAAGCAGCAACAATGTGGGCAAGAGTTGCCGCTGAAAAGAATTGGTTAAATATTGCCGATATACTAAAACAGAAGTCAATCTCTTCATTTGAATCTTTTAAGGAAAGAGAATCATCAGAAGATAAGAAAATAGCGTTTTACCAAGCATTGCTAGGATATTCTAGGTTTGATACTAAAGAGTTTAATTCTAGGATTAATATAGATGGTGCTAAGAATATATTGCTATTTGGTGTACACTCTTTATTTCTTGCTTATTCTGATATACACAATAAAGGTTCCATAGGCCTATATAACGAACATAAAGTGCCAAGACAGTTAGTAGAAAATTTAAAAGTCAAACTTATAACTCAGGAAGAACTATCAGCTACAAATTATGAATTAGGTGTCTTTTGCCGCTTTCTACAGCATTATGATGATGATAAAGTATTATCTTATTTAAAATTGGTCAAAGGAATATCTCGTATTTTATTGATAGAAACTATTTTAGATTACCGCTCTCCAGATGGAGGCTCTGTAGATATTAATGTAATGGTTGAAACAGGAGGTAAACTAAGAACATTAAGCAATTGGGAAAAAATACTCAAACAAGTAAAAGGATTCAAAATTTTTGCTGTTATACCTTTAACAGATTACTTATCAGTTATTGATGTCAGGTGTTAATCATATGGAAACATTACAAAAAAATGGTTTTTTTATTATCAAAAATCTGGTTCCTTTAGAGCTAATAACTCAGTCTTTAAGTAATATAACAAATAAGATATCAAAGCTATCCCAAGAACTAAGTGTTTCAACTTCTGACTACTTAAACTGTACCGGCAGATGGGGCACGTCATCTCAAGTAACTAGAATTATCTCTCAAGCATTAGATGAAATTATTAAAAATTACCTTGAAAAGTCACTTCAGTGTCAGATACTGCAGAAAAAATCAAATGTTATATGTAAAACTGCTGATTTAATAGATGCAGTTCCCTTCCATCAAGACATCTCCTATAGTTTCAATGATCCTTACCACTTTTCTGTTTGGTTAGCTTTGAATAATGTAAGTGAAACTTCAGGTGCACTGCAAATTATAGAAAACAGTCATAAATGGGAAATACAGCCTTTAGTTGATTTTTGGTACCCATATTTTTTTGATCAGTACTCAAGTAATCGGGAAAATTACAAAATTAAGTCACTACCTATTTCAGCAGGAGATGCGATAGTTTTTGATTCACGGTTATGGCATGGTAGTGATAAGAATACAGATGCTAAAGATAGATTTGCTTATGTAACAAGGTGGATTGTAAAAGATCAAGATCTTCCCTATGTGCCAAAACCTCAGCCTTCAGTTTTTGGTATACTCAATTGTGGTGGGTTAACAGAATCTATACTGAGAGAATGCTTGTCATTATTTTGCTACCAGGAAAGTATAAAAGTACAAAACATGGAAGAACTTATCAAGAGCTGGTTAGCCTTTATTACAGACACAACTACAAATATTTCTGAGATCGACACTACTGAGGCTAAGCGAGATTTATATAAGCTACTTATTCTGAATCGAGCATCAGCACTACATGATGCTGGAGACATCTCAGGAAAAATATACAAAAATTTATGGTTTTCACTACTTGTATTTCTCAATAAAAAAGTCAACGTAGTGGAGCTAGCATTATAAATGAACAGAAGTAGAGTTGATAGCTTCAAATGTGTATTGATGTTCATCTTGAATATAGCATCTAAATTTAAACTTAATGTACTTATAATGTCTTTAGTTGCCCTGGTGGTAGCTGTTGATTTGTCTTTTAGAAAGTATTTAGTAAAAAATATTCTAGATACAGCTGTAAAATATCAGGAAGGTAATGTAATTGAAAATCTTTTATTACCTGTAAGCGCTTATCTTGGTATGGCATTACTTATCACTACTGCTTTTAGATTCTATGGCTATTTTGTTGACATTCAAATGTTTACCTTAATGCGTCAAAAGATAGCTGATATATCTTTTTGTAGGCTACTCCAACAAGACCATTCCTATTATCAGAACAATTTATCTGGAAGCTTAGTACATAAGATCAGTAGCTTAATGGATAGTGTGATAGAGTTAATAAGATTGCTTATAGATTGTTTTTTCGGTTACAGTATAGCATTAGTCTTAGCTATTTATACCTTATCATTAGTAAACATAAAGTTTGCAATCGCTACATTCACTTGGGTAAGCATTTTTATTTTATTCTCGATTTTCAGCTTTCGTGTGCTTACTGAATTAGCTGATAATTACTCTAAACAAAATTCACAGGTAATAGCTAGTATAGCAGATAGTATTTTAAATGTTATATCAGTAAGGTTATTTTCTCAGCAAGCACATGAGAGACACAAATTTTTTCAAATATGCAAGAAAAGAACTGTTGCAGAGAGAAAATTACAATGGGCATACTTTTGGCTTTGGTTTATATACGGCTATTCATTTGATATACTCCAAGCAGTAAACTTGTATTTTTTAATTCATGATTATCAATTGAACAAAATCGCAATAGGAGATATTGTTCTTGTACTTGGAATTAATATATCGATTATAGAGTTTCTTAACCATCTAACTAGGAATCTTACCCAATTTTCTACTCATTTCGGCAAAGTTTCAGATGCATTGCCAATCTTGACTACCGTACCAGAAATTCAAGATAAGGAAAATGCTAAAGAATTAAATTTATTAAGTGGAAGAATAACGTTTAACAATGTTTCTTTTTCTTATGAAGGTCAGGAGCCATTATTTCAAGATTTCTCAGTTACCATTAATCCTTGCGAAAAGGTAGGTCTAGTTGGTTATTCTGGAGGTGGTAAATCTACTTTTATAAACTTAATTCTAAGGCTATTTGATGTTAAAAAAGGTAATATACAGATTGATAATCAAATAGTATCAGAAGTTACACAGAGTTCTTTGAGGCAACAAATATCTGTAATACCTCAAGACCCATTGTTATTTCATGATACTATTTTAGCAAACATCATATATGGTAAACTTCAATCTACTATCGAAGAAATAATGAGAGCTGCAAAGCTGGCTGGTATTCACGATTTCATTATGACTCTACCAGATCAATATGGAACTACAGTTGGAGAAAAAGGCATCAAGCTATCTGGAGGAGAAAGACAAAGAATAATAATAGCAAGGGCATTTTTAAAAAACGCTCCAATATTATTTCTCGATGAACCAACTAGTCAGTTAGATTCTATAACAGAAAAAACAATTAAAATGAATTTATTCAAATTGATGAAAAATAAAACTACGATTACTATAGCACACCGTATTTCTACACTTTTACACATGGACCGAATTCTAGTATTTAACAAAGGAAAAATTGTCCAAGATGGTAAACACGCTGAATTAGTTTCTAAGCAAGGTCTTTACAAGGAACTTTGGAATGCTCAAATTGGTTGTTTGAATGGCAAGAAATAAGATGGAAAAAATTATTGATCTGAGAAGTGACACTACAACTCTGCAGAGCTCCAACGTTATACATGCAATAAGTAATGCAACAGTTGGAGATTTTGCTTATGGTGAAGACAAAAGCTGTAATGACTTATCAGAATATTGCAAACAATTATTCAAAGTAGAAGAAGCATTATTTGTAACCAGCGGTATGCTTGCAAATAGATTAGCCATTGCCAGTCAAACAAGTCCTGGTGATGAACTAATAACTAATTATAATTATCACATTAATTTTTTCGATAGTGCAGGCAATGCAAAAGTAAATAATATCGTATTTAATTGTATTAGAAATAATAGCGGAATCTTAGATGTTGATGAAGTAGAATATGCTATTAATTCTAAGCCGAGGTATAAAATTTTTGCTCAGGTGAGTCTTGTTTCTATAGAAAATAGTATAAATGGGTTTAATGGTAAAATTTATCCTTTTGAAAAACAAGTCGAGTTATATCACTTTTTAAAAGCTCACAATGTAAATCTTCATTTAGACGGTGCAAGAATATTTAATGCTCATATCGAAACAAATATTGCTTTAGCAGATTATGCTAAATATGTGGATACAATGAGCTTTTCTTTTACTAAAGGACTTGGCGCTCCTTTTGGTTCAATGCTTATGGGTAAAAGAGAGATAATTGAAAGGGCTAAAAAGCTACAGGTTTGGCTAGGTAGTGGTTATCATCAGATAGGGTATTGTGCTAATGCAGCAAAATACGTACTACAGAATAATATCTCTAGGCTTAAAGAAGATAATAAGCTCGCTAAATTACTTGCAGATAAGATTAAAGAAATTCCACATATAAAACTGGTACTACCTTATCCAGAAACTAATATAGTAAGCTTTAGTATAAAAGCACTAAATGTAACTAATGAGGTTTTCTTGAGTAAGTGCCAAGCTTATGGTTTATTGCTTTTTCCTTGGCTCGAGTCTCATATAAGAGCAGTTACCCATCTTGGCACAAAGGAAACAGACATCATGAAAGCTGCTGAAATTATAAAGGAGGTTGTGTTAAATTTAATATGAGAGTAAAAATAGATTTCTTTAGCGATTCAAACACTGACCCTTCAGCTAAAATGAGGGAAGCGATGGCTAAAGCAAAAGTTGGAAACGAAGCTGCATGTGAAGATCCAACTGTGAACGAATTAGTGGCAACCGCATGTAAAATATTAGGTAAACCTGCAGGAATCTTTTTGATTTCAGGAACGATGTCCAATGTAATTGCTTATAAAGTACACATTCAAAGACCTGGTGATTACTTGCTGCTTGATGAAACTTCACATCCACTCATAGTACAATCTGGCTTGATCGCAGCCCAGGCACATGCCACTCCTTTGCCCATCAAAGGTACGAGAGGAATATTTACTGGAGAACAAATTGTTGAGTTTATTACTCGTCCTAGTTTAAGAAATATTCCGAGAGTTGGGCTTGTTTCTATCGAACAAACGACAAATTTTGGTGGTGGAGCTGTGTGGCCTTTAGAATATATTCAAGAGATCTCAAGTCTCTGCAAAGAGAATGACGTATTCACTCATTTAGATGGAGCAAGACTGTTCAACGCTTGTGCTCATACTAAAATATCTCCAAAGGAGTATGCAAGTTATTTTGATTCGGTATTTATTGATTTTAGTAAAGGATTAGGTGCTCCAATGGGCGCAATATTGCTTGGAAGTGAAGAGTTTATTGAAAAAGCTTGGTACTATAAGTTTCAAATTGGCGGAGGTATGCACCAAGCTGGCATTATTTCAGCTGCATGTTTATATGCTCTACGTAATAATGTAAATTCTTTAGAAGAAGATCATAAAAAAATGCAGCACCTTATAGAAGGCCTAGACTCCATAGATCAAGTTATAATTGATATCGACCTGTATAAAACTAATATAGCGTATTTTTCATTACGTACTAATTGTATATCTACTCAAGAATTAATAAACGTACTAATGACAAATTATGGAATTAGAATGGCTAACATCAAAGGTAAAATCAGAGCTATAACACATAGAGATATAAGCTATGAAGATATTAATACTACTGTATCTGCTATAAGAAAGATACTAAGTAATTTTCTGCACTAATTGTTTGCAAACTTCTTGTCAAACAATATTATACCAATATAGTATTATTCTAGCATCTGCATAGAGCTATTTGGGAATAGGTGTGAAATTTGTCTTCTTTCAATATTTACTATTCTTCTGTGGATATATGCTGCTTTATTTATCAAGACAAAGTATACCAATTGCTCTACCACTGTTAATAGATACTGACCATGTAAAATTAAGCTATTTTTTTGCCTGCTTTTCTTTTTTTTATGGAGTATCAAAATTTGTTAATGGAATAATCATGGACTCCAAAAATAATCCATTATTTATGTTTGGGCTATGCAATATTGCAACTGGATTATTAACCATTGGTATAACTTTATCATATAATAATCTAACTTTATTACTGTTAACATTAATATTATTAGCTTGGACACAAGGGTTAGGTTGGCCAGCTATTACCAAGTTTATAGTTACAAACTCTAGCATCTCTTCAATTGCATCATCATGGGGAGTTATGAGCGCATCTCAGCAACTTGGTTCTTGTATTACTTTAATTGTATTACCAAGTATAATTAAAATATATGATGCAAAAAGTGCATTTTTGTACTCTGGTTTCTTATGCTTACTTTTTGGAATTTATATAATATTAAAGGCATATTACAAAGAAAGTGCCAACTTTACTACCTATTATAAGGTGCAGAAATCTCAAATAGGTATCAAGGTAACAAGTTCCATATGGTTTCTATGTTGTGCTACTTTTTGTGCTTATATTATAAAAATGGGAATCTTCTTTTGGTTTCCTATAATTTTAAAGAATAAATTACAAATTTCTCTTGTACAATCCTCACTAATAACAGGCGTATATGATTTAGGTGGAATCCTTGGAACTTTAATCACAGGAAGAATTAGTGATATGTACTTCTTTCAAAATAGAAGCTTGCTGGCATCACTTTATATGTTGGGTATAGCACTCACTTTTATTGCAATGAACTTTGGTCAAAACATAATTCTTATGAACCTTGGTGCAATCTTATCAGGATTCTTTATATTTGGAGTGCAAGTACTGACAGGTGTTATAGCTGTAGAAATTGCTCCACAAAATAATGTATGTGCAATTGTAAGCTTAACAGGATTATTTGGGTATATTGCAAGTTCAATATTTTCATGCGTGCTCTTAGGAGTACTTGTTAAGCACTGTGGTAACAGTATTATGTTTTCATTTTTTTCCATCTGCTCTGTTGTTGCACTCGTTTGCTTTTCCATACTATCAAGCAAAGATCTAAAAAAACTAAGTAAAGCGGTGTAAAAAAAATTTCTCAACAGTTAAACTTTGTAGATAGACTTTTTACCCAAGGAATAAACATGGTAACCATATCTTAGTAATAGCTCGCTATCTAATAAATTACGGAAATCAAAAACATTAGGTGCAGCCATAATACTCTTTAAACTTGCAAAATCTTGATTTTTAAATTCTTTCCACTCCGTTAACAATAACAAGGCTTCCGCGTCCCTTGCAGCCCCTATAGCATTGTCCGCGTATTCTATATCCTTTAGAACTTGCCTAGCATTATCCATCCCCATTGGGTCATATGCAGTAATTTTAGCCTTGTTATTCGCTAACAATTGTGCAATATCTATAGCTGGGCTATTTCTTACATCATCAGTACCAGACTTAAAAGTTAGCCCCCATATTGCTATTTTTTTATTTTGGACTCCATTTAATACATATTCTACCTTTTTAGCAATGTTTGTTATATGATTATAGTTAGATTCCTTAACTGAATTTAAAATTTGTAGCTTGACATTGTGATCTTCAGCAAGCCTTATTAAAGCTGACAAATCTTTAGGAAAACATGATCCTCCAAATCCTGGACCAGCTTTGAGAAATTCCTTACCTATTCTATGGTCCATTCCCATACTGTTAGCTAAAAGGTCAATGTCTGCTCCTAATAGCTCACATAAACCTGCCATCTCATTGATAAAAGCAACCTTTGTTGCTAGAAAAGCATTAGAAGCATATTTAATCATTTCAGCAGTAACTGTATCAGTGACTATTAACGGAATATTCTTATCTATAAATGATTTATATATAACTTCTAGTTTTGCCCTAGCTAGCTTAGTTTTTACTCCTATTATTATCCTATCTGGGTATAAAAAATCTAATACTGCAGAGCCTTGCTTGAGAAACTCTGGATTAACCCCCAAATCAAAGTTATAGCCCTTATTAGATAAATAATTATATATATTTTCTGCAGTACCAGGAGGAACAGTTGACTTTATCACTATTAAGCAATCTTGATTAACTCTCTCAGAAACTTCACTTACTGCATTATATACATTCTTTAAATTTGCATTTCCTAGGGAGTCTGATGGAGTATCTACAGTTATAAATACTACTTCTGTATTGGGATTTGTTTGAAAATACGAATCGAAAAATCTTATCCTTTGTGACTTTATATTATTCTCTAAATAATCTGCTAATCCAGGTTCATATAAGGGAATTTTCCCTGATTTCAAAAGTTCAATTTTCTTAGTATTTATGTCAATGCAATCAACTTTATGGCCCTGTTCTGATAACATTGTACCAGATACTAAGCCTACATACCCTACTCCTATAATAGTTATGTGCATTTTATTATCACCTTAAAAATATAGCTTAGCATCTAGAATAAATACCATTAACAATTATAAACTTTTGTTGTTACATTATTTTTCTTAATTGCCTTACCTTCCGAATAAGCTATAAATAAGGTTGATGGTATTAATATCAAAGTACCATATAAAGCACTTTTATCAGGTAATTCATTAAATATAACGTATGTTACTATTGCAGAAATTATTAGCTCTATGTATCTATAAGGTGCAAGTGCAGTAGCATCAGTAAGAGTAAAAGCTTTTAACATAAAGAGCAAAATTAGATTTGAATTAATTCCCAAAATCAGCAGTAATACTAATTCCAACAAGGAAGGCATATGCCAATAAAATAACAAAGGTGGAGTAGAAAAAATAGTTGTCGTTAGAGCTGAATAAAATGACATACTTATTACTGACTCTTTTATTACAAGTTTCTTATTAAGTATATCTAATATAGCAAAGATCAATGCAGATACAATAAAAATAAGATTTTAGGATTAAAATCTTCACTATAGCTTTGGTAGTAATAGCAATACCAACAAAGCCAATAACAGTTACTATCCATCTTTGCCAAATTATATTTTCGTTTAGCAAAGGGATTGCAAGAAGTATAACAAATAATGGTATAGAAAAACTTATAATCGTTGCAGTTACTATGGGGAAAACAGTCAACCCGTAAGTCCATAAGGTCATTCCACAAAACAACAATCCACCCCTGGTTATTTGAGTAGATATTTGACTTGTTTTAAAAGTTTCTATTCCATAGTAAAACATAAAAGGTACAAGGGTAATAGTGGTAAACAGAAAGCGGAAAAAATTATTTCAAAACTCTGAAGATGTAAACTTAGATATTTTGATATAGTATCATTAGCTACACTACTAATACCAATTCCCGCTATACAAGCAACGAATAGAAAATAATGGAAAAAAGCCATACTGAAGTAAGTAAAATAGCGAGGTTTAGATGGCATTAAGATCAAAATTATTGGATGAAAAAGTGGTGAAATCAGCAAAAGAGATGCTGAAGAGAGTAAGAAATAATGCGTATGTTGCAAAAAAACTAAATGCTGTAATTGCAGCAAAAAAGCACAGTATAACAGCTGTAGCAAAAATATGTTGCATTTCGAGAAAGGCAATTACTACATGGATAAAGCACATAAAATTTGGAAGAGAAGAAAAATTATTTGCTCCACCTCAACGCCGTAGAAAAACTATATTGAACCAAAGTCAACTTGAACGAATTGAGTTGTGGATAGAGGAAAACCCCAATATTACTATTAACGCTAATTCTGGATTAAGGAAGGAAGAAAGTATAGGAAATGGAAGGCTTTTTGGATTTCAAGGAATAGGAAATGAGAGTAGAAAAGATGTGAACCAAGAAATTAACGGGAGATCTATGGCGAGTATGTTCAATTTCAAGTCTATTTTTGAGGTAGCCAAAAATCGTCTCAATGATCGACCTTTTTCTCAGCAAAATCTTTTCATGTAGTGAAATTAATGCGTTTTTCATCCCCTTTTTCACCTTGGTAACAAGTTTCAAACCGCGGTTAAACAACTCTTGGAAAAGCTCTTTTTTAATATAGCCTTTATCACCAAACAAAAGACCGGTTAATTTCTTATACTAATTCTCATTATTAATGAACCAAATAAGAAGCATAGCAGAGTTGTTTAACCGTGGAAGGGGAAAGAGAGGTAATAAATTTACACAAAGCGCATTCAAGCAGAACAATTGTATCGTAGATTTTATTGCGTAAAATGTTCTGTTTTATATATAACCAAAACCTCTCAACAGGATTGAGTTCAGGTGAGTATGGTGGTAGGTATATAATTTCGATATTTTTAGGTGCCTTTAAATTTTTTGACTTATGCCAACTAGCGCAATCCATCACGAGAAAAGCCTTTCGTATTCCTAAATATTGCGACATCTGTTCAAGGAATATATTTATACAATCAGTGTTGACGTTTGGTGCAAATAAGCTAAAATTCTCTCCATTTCTGGGATTAACTGCACTATAGAGATAAAAATTTTCCTACCTAATTTTACCTTAACCTGTGTCCTACTGCCTTTTTTAAAACGCTAATTCTGGATTAAAAAGAGAATAGAAAAGTCAGGAGAGTAGGGTAAACTCAACAAATAGAAAAAAATAGATGAGGTTACCCATGGAAGATATAACAAAACTGTTTTGTCTGGTCGATGATTTTTGCAGAGATATAGAGAAAAATTTTGCAGATAAACTACTGCCAAACGGTAAAAAACCCACAAGAGTGCCAGAAATTACACATTCGGAAATTATCACAATAATCCTCCTGTATCAGCAATCTCCCTGTGAAAATTTTAAGGCTTTCTACCTGCATTACCTAACATTGCTCTACAAATCAGAGTTTTCGAAGTTGCCTTCATACACTAGGTTTGTTGCTCTAAAGTCCAGGGTTTTGTGGCATTTAGCCATGCTATTACAGTGCCTTTGCGGATGGTCAGAACTTACTGGAATCTCATACATAGATACAACTCCTATTGCAGTTTGCCATGCAAAAAGAATATCAAGAAATAAGGTTTTTGCTGGAATTGCAAAATTAAGCAAGAGTACATATGGCTGGTTTTTCGGCTTTAAACTACATTTGATAATTAACGAGAAAGGTGAAATTCAAGCTTTTACGCTTACAAGAGGTAATGTTGACGATAGAGAGCCTGTAGCAAACCTAACTAAGAAATTAACCGGTCTTTTGTTTGGTGATAAAGGCTATATTAAAAAAGAGCTTTTCCAAGAGTTGTTTAACCGCGGTTTGAAACTTGTTACCAAGGTGAAAAAGGGGATGAAAAACGCATTAATTTCACTACATGAAAAGATTTTGCTGAGAAAAAGGTCGATCATTGAGACGATTTTTGGCTACCTCAAAAATAGACTTGAAATTGAACATACTCGCCATAGATCTCCCGTTAATTTCTTGGTTCACATCTTTTCTACTCTCATTTCCTATTCCTTGAAATCCAAAAAGCCTTCCATTTCCTATACTTTCTTCCTTCCTTAATCCAGAATTAGCGTTATCAATATTACTATTAGAGAAATGAGAATAAGAATCCAAGAAAGATTTGGTTTGAATATCAGCAAATCCGCAATACATCGTAATATGCAAAGAATGAAATTCTCATATATCACACCAAGACCAGTTCATAGTGGACAAGATAAAAACAAGCAAGAGGAGTTTAAAAAAAAACCTCAATGAAACTATTGTCATGCATTCTGAAAAAGAACTATTTTTCTTCGATGAATCACGGTTTGGTACACATTCAAAAGTTGGACATGGGTGGTTTAAAAAAGGCAGTAGGACACAGGTTAAGGTAAAATTAGGTAGGGAAAATTTTTATCTCTATAGTGCAGTTAATCCCAGAAATGGAAGGCACCTAAAAATATCGAAATTATATACCTACCACCATACTCACCTGAACTCAATCCTGTTGAGAGGTTTTGGTTATATATAAAACAGAACATTTTACGCAATAAAATCTACAATACAATTGTTCTGCTTGAATGCGCTTTGTGTAAATTTATTACCTCTCTTTCCCCTTCCACGGTTAAACAACTCTGCTATGCTTCTTATTTGGTTCATTAATAATGAGAATTGGTATTATTATTTCTTTTTTTGAAGTTATTGAAGGTTTACCAAATATTGCACCAAGTGTTGGTATAAAAACCAAAGCCATAATTAGCAATCCAGTTAAAGTTAGAATTATTGTAATTGGTATGCACTGCATAAATTTACCGATTGTATCGGGCCAGAGTAACAGAGGGAAAAACACTGCTAATTTAGTCAATGTTGATGATAAAACTGGATAGAACATATCATGAACTGATACCAATTCCCACTATGTAAAGAACAGATAGACAATAATGGGAAAGAAGTGATACTAGAGTAGATAAAATAGAGAGGTATAAATGGCATTAAGGTCAAAACTGTTAGACGAAAAAGTTGTAAATTTGGCGAAAGAAATGTTAAAAAAGGTCAGAAATAACGCATATGTTTCAAAAAAGTTACAAGCGGTGATAGCAGGAAAAGAAAGTAGTATAAGCGCTGTGGCAAGAATATGTAAAATTTTAAGGACTGCTTTGACTGAATGGATAAAGCATCTAAAATTTGGTAGAGTAGAAAAATTATTTTCCCCTTCTCAGCGGCGAAGAAAAAGCAAATTAAACAAAAATCAACGTGAGCAAATTGAAATATGGGTAGAAAGAAATCCAAATATTACTATTAAGGAAGTGCAAATAAAAATCTCAGAGGAATTTGGCCTAAACATTAGCAAATCAACAGTGCATCGTGAGATACAAAGGATGAAGTTTTCTTATATAACACCGAGGCCAATTCACCATAAACAAGATAAAAACAAGCAAGAAGAGTTTAAAAAATACTTCAATAAAATAGTCAATTCCCACCCTGAAAAGGAGGTATTTTTTTGATGAATCACGATTTGGAACTCATTCAAAAATCGGACACGGATGGTTTAAAAAAGGGGTCAGAACGCAGGTTAAATGAAAATTGGTAGACAAAATTTCTATATCTACAGTGCGGTAAATCCAAGAAGTGGTAAGAAAATTAGCCTACTTGCTCCATATGTAAACACTGATTGTATGAATATATTTCTGGAGCAGATGTCGAAAGATTTAGGCACGAAAAAAGCCTTTCTTGTAATGGATTGTGCAGGCTGGCATAGATCAAAAAGTTTGAAAATTCAGAAAAACATTACCATTATATACTTGCCTCCTTATTCACCAGAACTGAATCCTCACTTTTACCCACAAGTATAAAAAGCAAGTAAGATAGAGAAAAATATACTTAAGATGAGGTAAAAATGTGTGAAGTAAATAGAAATGTACAATGTGCTGATGGCTTAGGAGATAAATGGCTAGAAAAAGAGTTGAGACATGTTAATCTGGGAGATGTAAGGCTTAATACAAGACTTATTAAAACAAGCTATTTAATAGAGAATAAGGCGTCTGGGTCAATTAGTCAAAGCTGTGTAGGATGGAAAGAAGCTAAAGGTGCATACAGATTATTTAGCAATGAGAAGCTTGAAGCTAAGGAAATTTATTCTTCCCATTATAAAGAAACTATGGAAAGGATAAAAGGAAATGAGCTGGTATTTTCAGTTCAAGATACAAGTTATTTGGATTTTGACTCTCATATAAAGACTAAGGGTCTAGGTAGTATTTCTAAAGCCTATACAAAATATAAAAAGGGTTTGTTATTGCACAGTAACTTAATGGTTAACAAAGACGGATTACCTTTAGGGCTATCTTCTCAACAGTGTTGGGCACGTTCTATCAGGGAAGAAACAGCCCAAGAAAAAGCAAACAGGAAATACCGTACTGCTATAAAGGAGAAAGAAAGCTATAAGTGGATAGCGGCACTAAAAGAAACCCTAAATAACCTCGCAGAAGGTGTACAGCTTGTTACTATTGGTGATAGGGAAGCAGATATTTTTAAGTTTTTATGGACTGTTGAATCATTGGACAGTTTTTATGTAATCCGCAACCGAACTAATAGGAAATTCATCTGTATTGAAGGGGGAAAAACGGATTTGCAAACACGTATAACTCAACTGCCTGTAAAAAAGGAAATTGTCTTGAATGTTGCTGAAAATAAATACCAGATCTCAAGAAAAGCTAACATTGAAGTCAGGTATATGAAAGGCTATATACCTATCAGATCTCCTTACATTTATGGATCGAAAGATACAGAGCATAAAATAAGTGATAAAATCGCTATATATGTAGTAAGTGCCAAAGAAACAAATCCTCCTGAAAGAGTAGAAGCTATTGATTGGACTTTGCTGACTAATGTACCAGTTAATAGCACTTTAGATGCTATAGAAAGGATAAATTGGTATAAGCTAAGATGGAAAATCGAGGAGTATTTTAGGATTTTAAAATCAGGATGTAAGGTAGAAAGCTCTCGTTTAGCTACAAAAGAAAGATTAGAGAAATTAATCGCTATAAAGAGCATTATTGCATTTAATATTTTATATTTAACAAAAATCGCTTTATCGAATCCTATGGAGGTTTGTACTAAGGTTTTAAGTAATGAAGAGTGGAAAACCCTTTACATACGTGAGCATAAAGTAGCCAAATTGCCAGAAGAACCTCCAAACATAAAACAAGCTATTATTTGGTTAGGAAAATTAGGTGGATTTATGAATAGAAAAAGTGATAATTTACCAGGAACTATGACTCTATGGCGTGGTTATGAAAACCTCAGGGAAAGCATGGTTATGCTTCGCATAATGACCTCTCAAAGTTGTGGGTAAAAGTGAGAACTGAATCCTGTTGAGAGGTTGTGGCAATATATCAAACACAATACTTTACGCAACAGAGTCTACGATACCATAGGCTTACTTGAAGATGTTCTGTGTAATTTTATTGTCAGTATTTCCAGTGCTACTATTAAACGAGTTTGTAATGTTTCTTATTTGTTCGATTAGTAATGGAATTTGGTATAAGACGGTAGATGCCTAATTGGCTAGAAAGGAAATCTTTTCAACGTTCAACACTAGCTCTCGTGGTAGAGAAAACTTCACCTATATTAAAAAAAATAGAAAAGTTCATGAAACCAAGAATGTCTTTTATTTTTCTTGGTCCGGGTGAAAAGATTCTAGCTTTTATGATGTTGCTTTGTGCAATAATAATAGCTCTTCCATTACCTTTTACTCACTTCCTTCCTGCAATTGGTATAACTCTTATTTCACTCGGCATTATGGGTAAAGATGGATTTTTATCTACGTTAGGAGTGTTAGTTTCATTCTGTGCGTTATTGGTTACCCTTATTGTAATAGTTAAAGGACCAAAACTTATAGCCGGAACACTTTCTCTTCTTAAAAGCCTTATAACTTCAAAGCTTTACAACACTTTAATAAAAGAATGAAGTACAGCATGAAATGAATAATCGATATTGAAATATAGCAATAACTATGTTAGTTAGAAGTTATATTGTTATTAAAGGGTAACTATGGAAAAAAGTGTGAAATTGACTGAAGATAAAAAATTGGCCTCTGATATTCTAAAAGAGGTTGCAGATACTAATAATAACGATAATGATAAAGTAACATTATTTGATATTAAAACAGCTTTACATGAGCGTGGTTTTGGTATTTTAATAATCATCTTCTCTTTACCGCTATCAGTACCTATACCTGTTCCACCTGGCTATACAACCATTCTTTCTATACCTTTAATCTTATTTTCACTGCAGCTTCTATTTGGGTTTGATTCTCCTTGGATGCCTAATTGGCTAGAAAGGAAATCTTTTCAACGTTCAACACTAGCTCTCGTGGTAGAGAAAACTTCACCTACATTAAAAAAAATAGAAAAGTTCATGAAACCAAGAATGTCTTTCATTTTTCGTGGTCCTGGTGAAAATATTTTAGCATTTATAATGCTGCTTTGTGCATTATCGATAGCAATCCCACTTCCTTTAACTAACTTCATTCCTGCAATTGGTACAACTCTCATTTCACTGGGTATCATGAGCAAAGATGGATTTCTCTCTATAATGGGAGTATTAGTATCATTGTGTGGGTTATTACTTACTCTTGTCGTAATAGTTAAAGGACCACAGCTTATATTTGGAGCATTTTCTTTTCTAAAAAGCTTTGTATATGGTTAAGCTTTACAACACTTTAACAAAAAAAAAAGAGCCCTTTACACCGATCGATAAAGATCATATAAAAATGTACGTTTGTGGGCCAACAGTATATGATACAGCACATATAGGTAACGCACGTTCTATTGTTGTTTACGATGTATTATTTCGACTGCTTAAATTTTGTTATGGAAAAGTTACTTATGTACGTAATATAACCGACATCGATGACAAGATAATCAATGCAGCAAATGAGAAAAATAGTAATATAGAAAGTATTAGCAAATATTACACTAAAACTTTTCATGAAGACATGGAAAGCATAAATTGTGCAGAACCAACATATGAACCAAAAGCAACGGAAAACATAGATAACATTATCAAGTTAATTGAGTCTTTGCTTCAAGCTGGTCATGCTTATGAATCCAATAAACATGTATATTTTAGTGTAGAATCTTACCCTGAATACGGCGTTTTATCAGGAAAAAAAATTGATGAATTAAACTACGGTAGTAGAGTTGAAGTTGGTGAAAATAAAAAACACCCAGGAGACTTCGTACTTTGGAAACCTGCAAACGAAACTGACTATAAACTTTCAAGTCACTGGAATAGTCCATGGGGAGAGGGAAGACCAGGGTGGCATATAGAATGTTCAGCAATGTCATATGCTTACCTTGGCAAAGATTTTGACATTCACGGTGGGGGTATAGACTTGCAATTTCCTCATCATGAGAATGAAATTGCACAGAGTAAATCTGCATTTGCTGAGTCAACGTTTGCAAAATATTGGGTACACAACGGGTTTCTTACGGTAAATGAAGAGAAAATGAGCAAATCCTTATTTAATATAGTCAAAGTAAGGGATTTGTTAGATAGTGGAATAAAGGGTGAAGTAATACGTTATGCGCTGCTTAAAACTCACTACAGAAAACCACTTGATTGGACAGAAAATGTTATCTCTGAGTCGCAAGAAACTTTAAACAAGTTTTATCGGTTATTACGTAGTACATGTATTGAGGAAAGTGATACAGAAGTCTCTAAAGATTTTATAGAGGCTTTGAAAAACGATTTAAACATTCCTGAAGCTGTAGCCATATTGCATGAAATGGCTACAGAAATCAATAAGACAAGTAATGAATATGAGAAGCTCAAATTAACTAAGAAGTTTGTTAAAAGCGCAAGGTTCATTGGTATTCTTGAGTCAAGTTATCAAGAGTGGTTTGCAAGTGGTGTGAGTCATCAAGAAATAGAAAGGTTGATAGACTTAAGAAAAGTAGCAAAACAAAATAAAGATTATGATACTGCAGACAAAATAAGAGAGCAATTGGAACAAATGGGGGTTACAATTTCTGACAACGAAGATGGTACAACAACTTGGTATGGAAAATTATCTCCTATTGTTTATAGATAGCCTAGTATCATCGCTTATCTTACCCATACATCAAGGTTTTGTACTTTACACTATGTTATGCTTTAGGTCAAACTACGATCAACTACTTATATTACTTTTTGGAGTATTAGGATCCACTCTTGGTGGAATAGCTAACTGGTATTTAGGTAGAATAACAATTTTTATCAGAAGATCACATCACAAATTAGAGAATGAAGACAAAACACCAAAAATTGTAAGGCACCTACTGATTTGTGCAGTTGCATTGCTTTCGTGGGTACCAGCACTTGGAAGTGTGACTCAGATTTTATCCGGTTACTTCAAGTTAAACCTTTATATTCTTGTTCCCTTAATTATTTTATCTAACTTCCTCTGTTTGTTGTATCTAACGTTTACCATCTAACTAAACATCAATAAACAACTTTTCTTCTGGTCATATTGAGCTAAATTTCTTCTTCAAACTACCTTTTAAAATGCTTTTATTAGTTTTTGTCATAATACGATCAAATACTCCTAATAACCTCTTAAGTAAGCTTGGGGTTAGCGAAGAGATAGGATTAACAGATACGTTGTTGTTTTTATCATCACCATTTGCTTTGTAGTCTATTGAAATAATCCCCCTACTCTTTCCACCAGTCAGAAGTTTTCCGATTATAGGGATTTTCAACAAAGATTTGTTAATTGAGTATGCCGGTATTACTTGTCCTTCAACCTGGAATTTATAACCCTTAATATCGAGCGTACCACTAGTGCTAATGCCTAGTTCCTCTCCTTCAAACCAAGATTCTTCAATTTCAACAGTGCCATCTTTATATGAAAAAGGTGCATTACACTTATAAAAATGTACACCTTCGTTCTTTATAGCATTTACAATACCAGGCAGTGAAGACATTGATAATAAAGTGGTAAGCAGCGGAGCATCTTTGATATAGAAATTGCTGATAGATAACATACCATAATGTTCTCCATTTTCTCTCTTAGAAGATAGATAAAGAGATAATTTGCCATTTTTAACTGATTTACCAATACCTAAAGAACGCAAAAGCATACCTGAATTATCCGAATATATTTCAAGCCCTATTTCACTATGTTCTACTAGTATATTACTGTTATCTTCTAAAAACTGTCCTGTGAATTGACTTCCACTACAATCACCTTTAGCACAAGTTACATTTAGCTTAGCATCTTTTATGATAATTCCTTCTTTCATAATTATATTATCAACATTCATAGTAACTTCTATTTTGTTATTTAATCGATTACTATCTTTGTCAAGTAAACCTAACACATCACTTAAGTTGATTTTCTCACCGTGAATAGTTATGGAATTTTTCTCCTTACCTGATTCAATTTCTATACTAAAATTATTATCAGGTAATTTAAAGTTGCTAGAATTTAAATATAGATTTCCATTTTCTACTCTTCCGCTAAATTTTATGTCTAGATCATTTACTACAACATCTAGTTTATCTATTAGTAACTTACCTACTCCTTTTAGCCTTGTAGAAAATAAAACTTCATTGTGATCTTCAAAATGGTTTTTCCACCCTAAGTAGCTTGAACGCAACTCGAGCTCTGATAAATCTATATTACCATTAACATACCCTGTTTTGTCTTTATACATTACTGACTCTATATTTGCATTGATATAGCCATCACCGAAATTAAGTATTTGAGCAGGCAAATCTCCAGTCAAACTCCAGGCAAAATTTTCATTTTTATTGCTACTTTTGAGGTCAAATAGCAGCTGTGTATTATTTACCATACCACTGCCATTTAAATCAATAAAATCTCCGCCGAAATCAAGCTTAATCTCATATTTACCAAGACTGCCATTATACGCGACAAAATTATCAATTTCAGAATGAAATTTGGCTAAAAAATCTACTTTTTTATCATCAGCATTTAAATTAAAAATGTGAAAACTGAATACAGATTTTGCTATTCCACCTATACTGTCCCTTGCAATCTTCATCATATCATCCAGCTTAAATTTTATAGGTTCATATAACCCATAAGCATCACTTACAGCCTGACCATTAATTGTGAGAACAGAATCCTCTTTATTGAGAGATTGCATCTCAATTTCGCCACCATCAATATTGAAATTCTGGAACTTAGCGCTATTTACAATAATTTTGAGATTGTTATCCTTGATAGTTAACTCACCGTTCAAGTTCTCTACTCGTTCAAAATCCTCATCAAATTGAACGCTGCCATTTTCTATATCAGCAACAATTACAATACCTGACAGATCATCATTTATTAAACTATCGATTTTACCGTTAAAACTTATAATTGTATTTATAATATTCCCATCAATATTATTACAATACCACTTTCTAAATTCATTGTTCACTAGACCATCTGGTACATAAGTACATAAATCTTTTGCAACAAGTTTACTAATATTAACTCTAAGCAAAGCATGATTTGTGCCAAAGTTCATTTTGCCAATCAAAGAAAGGTAAGTATCATTTAACTTAAAATGAAAGTTTTTTATGCTAATGATTTCATCACTATATGTCAAATTTACATTTACATTAGTCAAGGCTAAGTTTTTACCTGAGTGACTCTCTGTATTTAACACGTATATGTTTCCGTCCACAACTTCATCCTTTCCATTAATTCTAATTGAAAAGTTTCCTTTGAATCCTATTTCTTTGTCCAAATTGTGACTTTTAACTAGTGTGGAAAATTCGTTAAATAGCCCCAACTTTAGGTTATAGAATGTTCCATAGAAATTTAGTAAATTATTACGGTTTTTTATCGTAATGGATAAATCATCTAGAAACCCTTTACCTTCTTTTGTATGGACACGAATATCCAAAACATTGAAATCTTCCCCCTTCCCTACATATACTTTATCAATAAAAAATTCACCTTCCATGCTTTTATTGATAGCGATGTTAGTAATTTTAATCCTTGAGTCTGCATTGAAGTAGAAAAAAAATTTTCTTATTGTCTTTAGCAGATTTTTTGTACTACTCATCTTCTCTGTCATTACAGATGTTATCTCTTTGCTCTCCTCCCTCTTGATATATATGTGTACATTATCAGCTAAAACCTGAGAGAACTTTTTGGAACTTAACTTAAAGTGTACGAAAAGCTCAGGAACTTCTATTGTAAAATCAGGACTTGTTATTTTTAAATCTGTAATGACTAGCTTGCCATCTTGATGCCAAATAACCGAAGTACTCTCCATGCTGACATCCGAATTGGCGAATATTTTTGATATTTTTTTCTTTATGTAGAAATTAATATAACTAATATTGATTTCTAGAGGTCCCTCACCTTTAAAAAAGATAAAGAAGCAGGATATAAATAATAAAATTATAGAAAATAATATAGTAATTTTTTTAAGCATTGATTATTGCTTTTCTTGCTAGAATATCAGCTTCCTCATTGTATTTGTCACCATTATGCGCTTTCACCCAATTCCAATTAATTTCGTGTTGCAAAGCAGCATTATCTAATTCTTTCCATAATTCTATATTTTTTACTGACTTCTTATTACTTGTCTTCCAGCCGTTCATTTTCCACTTATTTATCCATTCTGTTATACCGTATTTAACATAGAGGCTATCCGTATACAAACTAATATTACAAGGAAATTTTAATACCTTCAGTCCATTGATCACTGCTGTTAACTCCATTTTATTATTTGTAGTATTTTCTTCTCTACCACAGATGTTCTTTCTATGATTTTGAAATAATATGATTGCTGCCCATCCCCCTAAACCAGGGTTACCAAGGCATGCTCCATCTGTATATATTGTCACTTCCTTTTTATTCATCTTTACTGTAGTGAATGAATGAAAGTATACCGTTACCTCTATGAAAATACTATTTTTATAGATATAGAGGCAATTTAAGCCACATCTTTAAACTTTATTATGGAAATAAAAAAAAGTGCTACAACGAGCATTATTAGAAGAGAAAGTAAAAGATAGTTTTTATGTTCTTTCATAGTTAAAATAAGTCAATAGAACAAAAAATAATACTAGCAAATAGAGAAAATAGATAAGAAATTGAGTAAGAAAACATTTTTTTCTGCGAGCTATGATTCTTAAGCCTTATAACTGATATGGCAAACCAAATAAAAACGCAACCTTCAATAATTGCCATACTGAGGTAGAATAATGACTTTTTCAAAAATAGTGCTGGGAGTAAGCTAGTTAATACCAACAATATACTATAAATTAATATATGTTTTCTTGTCTTTTTCGGTCCATGGATAACATTAAACATTGGTATCGATGCTTTTACATAGTCCTCAGATCTATTTAAAGATAGAGCCCAAAAATGTGGTGGAGTCCACATAAAAATTATTAAAAATAGAATAAAACTTTCCCAACTTACAGAGTCAGTTACAACCGCCCAGCCAATCATTGGAGGAAAAGCACCTGCTGCACCACCGATAACGATATTCTGCGGAGTACGCCTTTTTAGCCAAATTGTATATACGAAAACGTAAAATAATATGCTAACTGCAAGTAAAGCAGCAGAAATATAATTTACTGCTATTGCCATGATAAATACTGACAATATTCCAATAGTTATGCCAAACTCAAGCGCGCTTTCTGCAAAAACTCTACCTGAAGGTATAGGACGATTTTTTGTCCTCTCCATAACCAAGTCTATATCTCTGTCATACCACATATTTATTGCACCTGCAGATCCTGAACCAAGAGCAATGCACATAAGAGATATTAGTGCAAGGAAAGGATGAATGCTACCTGGTGCAGCAACCATTCCAGCAATTGCAGTAAACACTACAAGGTACATTATCCTTGGCTTCAGCAAATGCCAAAAGTCCAATATTGTCGATTCAACGTTTAACAAAGCACTTATATACACTTTATTTTACCACTGGTGGCTTTTCGAAAGTATGAAAAGGTGGTGGTGAAGATACCGTCCACTCTAAGGTATCACCCCCCCAAGGATTATCTCCAGTTTTTTTGCCCCACTTAAAGAGATGTATAACTATAAATACAAAAAACATAACTGAAACAAAGGACATATATGAGCCAATTGAGGATATATAATTCCAAGGGATAAACGCGTCGGGATAATCAGGTATACGCCTTGGCATACCTGCTAATCCCAGGAAATGCTGGGGTAAGAAAGTGACATTGGTGCTAATAAAAGTGAGCCAAAAGTGTATCTTGCCTAAACACTCGTTATATTGCTTACCTGACATTTTGCCTATCCAATAATAAAAACCGGCGAAAGCTCCAAATAATGCAGCAAGCGACATGACATAGTGAAAGTGAGCAACGACATAATAGGTATCGTGCAAAAGCTTATCTATTCCACCGTGAGAAAGAATTATCCCTGTTATACCACCTCCAACAAACATGAAAATAAAACCTAATGCAAATAGCATTGGTGTCTTCAATTCAATCGCTCCACCCCACATAGTTGCAATCCAACTAAAGACTTTTACACCAGTTATAACACCAATGAAAATTGTGCTAGTGCTAAAAAATATAGCAGCATCCTCGCTAAGCCCAACAGTAAACATATGGTGAGCCCAAACCATGAAGCCAAACGTTGCTATTCCTATCATAGCATAAACCATTCCCATATAACCAAATACTGGCCTATGAGAAAAAGTTGACACAATCTGACTGATGATACCAAATGCAGGAAAAATAATTATGTAAACTTCGGGATGACCAAAAAACCAAAACAGATGTTGAAATAACACAGGATCACCACCACCAGCAGGATCAAAAAAGGAGGTACCTATATTACGATCAGTGAGCAGCATAGTTATAGCACCAGCAAGTATCGGTAAGGCAACAATTAACATAAATGACGTTAGTAAAACAGACCAAACAAATAGTGGCATTTTAGTGAGTGACATGCCTTTTGCACGCATATTGAATATAGTGACTATAAAGTTGATCGCCCCAACAATTGATGACATACCAGCAACATGAAGTGCAAGTATAGCAAGATCAACTCCTGCACTTGGGTGAGACATGATTTGCGATAGAGGTGGGTATAAAGTCCATCCTGTCCCAGGACCTTCGCCAGCAAACACCGAGAGAATGAGCAGAATAAAAGATGATACTAATAACCAAAAACTTAAATTATTCATACGAGGAAATGCCATATCTGGTGAACCAATCATGAGAGGTACGAACCAATTACCAAATCCTCCCATTAATGCTGGCATTATCATAAAAAACACCATTATTACCGCATGCCCTGTAATCATTACGTTATATAGCTGGTAATTATTGTTAAGTATATTAATGTGCATTAGCTGAGTACGAATAATTACCGATAATAATCCACCAATAATTCCAGCTAATATGGAAAAAATAATGTATAGTGTCCCTATATCTTTGTGATTAGTAGAAAACAGCCAACGTCTTATACCTTTTGGTACATCACTCATATCTATACTCCAAACTTAACTTACTAATTTTTTATCTTCAATCCACTTATTAAAATCTTCTTTACTCACTGCTTCAACAACAATTGGCATAAATCCATGACCTTGACCACATAGTTCATAACATTGCCCATAATAAATACCGGGCTTTGTAACGTTAAACCATGCTTCATTCAGCCTACCTGGTATTGCATCAATTTTTATACCAAAAGCAGGTATTCCCCAGCTATGTATTACATCTCCTGCTGTCACTTGCAAACGAATATTAGTATTAATAGGTAAAATAACGTCATTATCAACAGAGAACAGTTTTAAATCTCTTTCGGTAAAGTCTTCTTTTCCTTTTATATAGCTGTCAAATGAAATACCTTGATATTCTGGGTACTGGTAACTCCAATACCATTGATGACCAATAACTTTTAGTGTTATGTCAGCTTTTGGCACTTTCTCCTGTAGTTTAATTAATTCAGCATTTTTAAAAGCCAATACCCCAACAATAATCGTTGGTATAACAAACCAGATAATTTCTACAAAGATATTATGAGTTATTTTACTGACATTTTTCACTTTGCCCTTACGAAAGCGAAATACTACATAAGCAAGCAGGGCCCATACAAAAAGCATAATTGCAATCATTACACTCATTACAAACGAATGTGACTTAACTATAACCTCCATTATCTCAGTTGCAGGAGCAGGAAATCCAAATTGCCAAGAAGTAGGAGCAGAAGCAACTGATATATTTGAGTAAAACATTATCAATAATGCAAATAACTTCACCATATTTTTTGCTGTAAAACTAACTGTATAATAATATATATACACTTACTATGCAAACAGAGATTATAGAATTTACACAAGTGTTTTGCTAAATATTGAATCAAAAGTAAATGATGATTAATGTTTTTTTAGCATTTAATAAATATAATAATACGATACTAACTTGAGGAAAAAGCATTTACATGAATCTACTTTAAGTTAAAATATTATATTATTTTAAGTTAAGTATTTACTTTAAGGAAGTTCTATAATAAGTTTAATAGTGTCTGTTATTGCTAATAACCCTCTAGCCTCACACCTAAAAGCAGTAACAGACACTATTAAACTTTAAGTAAGTTTGCCTATTTATAATTCATTGAGGTAAAAATCTTACTGATTCCTTTAATTCTATTATACAGCTGAGTTTACTAATTAACCTTTAATGTTTACGTTAGCATTTGCATCTTAAATCAAAGATTTACATATTATAGAAAATAATTATAAAATAATACACTACTTGTGTGTAAATTTTTTTTTGCATATCAAACTCTGTAAACAAATTTTCTAGAAAAGCCAAATAAATTATCTCTCTATGAAAGATCTATCGAATGTTGCAATTATAGGTGTAAACAAGAACGATAAAAGAGTGCGAGATTGAGTAACTATATATACTTCTACTGGCATACCAGGATATAGGTATACGTTTTTAAATTGAGCAAGTTCTGATTTTGGTATCACCACTCGCACTGAATAATAACGCCCCATCCTTGGATCATCAAGAGCATCAGGGGAAATATGGTTTACTATACCGTTAATTAAACTTAAGCGACGTGCACTATAAGCGCTCAGCCTTACTTTAACTTTCAGCCCTTCTAGTCCGTCGATAGAGACTATATTGCTATCTTTCTTTTTTGCTGACAGTATCTCTTCTATGTTTCTGGTTAGAACTTTAGCATCTATTATTAGATCATCATCTGATGGTACTATACTCAGGATTGGGACTCCAGATTGTATAACACCACCTTCAGTGTGGTATCTTATATCTGTAACTATACCATCTTGAGGTGATTTAATTATTGTACGTGCTAACGAATCTTCAGCAACCATCAGCCTCTCTTTTAAGTCTGCAATAGATGTATTAACTTCCTTAAGCTCAGCATTTGCTCTTTCTTGAGCATCATTCTTCACATTTATAATCTCTAACTCATTTTCTCCAATCTTTTGCTGTACTTGAGATATTGCAGAACGGTAATGTCCAACTCTACCCTCAATTTCAGCAAACTGTTTTTCTAAAGCTAAAATGTGTGGTTTGCTTATATGGCCACTATCAAGTAATTGTCTTTTTGTTTCTAACTCCTCAGTTATCAAGTCATATTGCTTATGGGCTGCATTTAGTTGAAAATTTAGCCCTGCTAATTCATCATTTAACTGCTTTATACGTTGTTGCAGTATGTCAGTTTTTCCTAATATACTCTTTCTCTGAGAGTTGAACAACTTTACCTGATTCTTTATCGCTTTATTTACAAGTTCATCGTTAGATAATCTTTTAACCTCATCAGAAAATTCTAGCGTATCTAAGTCTCCCCTGATTGCAATAAGTCTTGCTTCAGTTGCCAAAAGTGATAAGAGTTTTTCTTTAATTATACTCAAATTTGCCTTTTCGTTAACATCACTTAATAAAACTAAAGGCTCATCTTTTTTAACTGCTTGACCTTCTTTTACTAAAATTTTGCTTATTATCCCCCCACCCAAGTGTTGCACTATTTTTCTATTTGAAGAGACAATAACTTCTCCACTTGCATGCACTGCTCCGTCAATTGGAGCTATAGCTGACCAAATACCACCTATTCCAAAAAAGATGAATATCACCACTAAACCAAAAAATAGTGGTCCCCATGTGACTTTTAGGACTTCATTTACGCTATTACTCTCACGTTTCAAAATAAAATTTATCATCGCATCAATCCATGCGAACGTCTTATCCAAAAATTGATATTTCTTCTTTCTATTTCCTGCCCTTTGCATATCTATATCATCACTACCAACTAGGCCTGTCAAAGAAAGTCCAGCACTAAGCTTTTTTAACTTACTCATTATAATACTACTGCGAATTCTTGTTAACCAGGATAACACACAAAAACAAAGAATCTATACCTTAAGTACTTTACTTAGACTACGGAACATCAGAATAAACTATTTAGTAACAATTCTTATACTCCATTCAATGGTTCATCATTAGGCTAGAAAATCAAAAAGGTTTTACAACAACCATAATAACTATAATTATTATTAACACTGTTACTGCTTCGTTTAAAATACGAAAATAAACGTGAGTTTTCTTATTCAAGCCCACTGCAAAATTTTTCCTATGCTTTGCAAGTAGGACATGAATAGCAAACATTAAGAATAATGCTAGCGCTTTTACATGAAACCACCCTTCGCGATATGCTTCCCTAATAATCATTAGCATAATTCCAAAACTAAGGGAGAAAAGCATTGCAGGGTTTACGATATATCTAAGGAGTCTCTTCTCCATTATTTGAAGTAAGCTGTCATTTTCTGACCCTGGTTTTACAGATGCATGATAAACATAAAGCCTTGGCAAATAGAGCATACCTGCCACCCACATAATTACAGAGATAACGTGAAAAGCTTCAAGCCAGTGATAGTAGCCCATATAGATAGTATTATAAAATGTTAAAAATTTCTGGTATGATCTCAATTTAATAAAAGAAAGTCAATATGAAAGCAGAAAATTTCACTAAAGAACAGGTGATTGGATTCTACAGAAAAATGCTTCTCATACGCAGATTTGAGGAAAAAGCAGGACAATTATACGGAATGGGATTAATAGGCGGATTCTGTCACTTATCAATAGGGCAAGAAGCAATTGCAGTTGGGACTCAAGCTGCATCAAAACCTGGTGATGCTTTTATCACAAGCTATAGAGACCATGGCTTAATGCTTGCATGTAATTCTGATCCGAATGTTGTGATGGAAGAACTAACCGGCAAAGAAACAGGGTGTTCAAAAGGCAAAGGTGGCTCCATGCACATATTTGATGTTGAAAAAAATTTCTTTGGTGGACATGGAATAGTAGGTGCACAAGTCCCAATTGGCACAGGAATAGCATTTGCTAATAAATACAAGAAAAAAGATAACGTTGTATTCACATATTTTGGTGACGGTGCTGCAAATCAAGGACAAGTATATGAATCATTTAATATGGCATCTTTGTGGAAGTTACCTGTGGTTTATATCATAGAAAATAACGAATACGCAATGGGAACTTCTGTACAAAGATCAACTTTAGTAACTGAACTATATAAAAGAGGAGAGAGTTTTGGTATTCCTGGAAAACAAGTTGATGGAATGGATTTTTTCTCTGTCTATGAGTTAACAAGTGAAATAACTGAGCACGTACGTGGGGGAAAAGGACCTCTCTTGCTTGAAATGAAGACATATCGATATCGTGGCCATTCAATGTCAGATCCTGCTACTTATCGCTCAAAAGAAGAAGTTGAAGATATGAAGCAAAATCATGATCCTATAAGCACCCTAAAGCAGTACATAACAGACAATAAAATCGCTTCTGATGAAGAATGCAAAGCTATTGATAAGGAAATACGAGATTTAGTAAAAAAGTCAGAAGATTTTGCTAAAAATAGTAAAGAGCCAGGCATTGATGAACTATATACTGATGTTTATAAATTTGTTAGCTAATCAGTTGCCATCAAAATTATGTTTTGGCCTACCATAGATATTTTTTGGCAGCACTTAACTTTACTATATAATAGCCTAGTCAATAGAAACTGTAGTAACTCTTATATTATTGATATATACCGCTCTTGGATCATAGGTTAAATGAGTTTTATTTGACTTTTTGTGCTAGTTTGCAGAATATAAAGTTATTTATTGAATAAAATACATGACAAAAGAAAACTGGGAGACAGTAATTGGACTTGAGGTACACGCTCAGGTTTCTTCTAAGAAAAAGCTATTTTCTAGTTCACTAACGGAATTTGGCACTGAGCACAATACTCAAGTTTCTCTAGTTGATGCAGCAATGCCAGGTACACTACCAGTATTAAATTATAGCTGCATAGAGCAAGCAATATGCACCGGACTTGCAATTTCTGCAGAAATTAATAAATGCTCTTACTTTGACCGGAAAAATTATTTTTATCCCGATTTACCACAAGGTTATCAAATAACCCAGTTCTTTGAGCCAATAGTTAAAAATGGCAAAGTTTTTATCAAAAATAATGAAAAAGAAATAAGAATCGCAAGAATTCACTTAGAGCAAGATGCAGGAAAGAGTATTCATGAAGAAAGCAAAACTTACATAGATTTAAATCGTGCAGGCGTTGCTTTAATGGAAATTGTTTCAGAGCCAGATCTCCGTTCATCTGCAGAAGCTGCAGAATTCATGAAAAAATTGAGGCAGATTTTGCGTTACATCGGTTCATGTGATGGTGATATGGAAAAGGGGTCACTTCGCTGTGATGCAAATGTTTCTGTTCGCCCAAAGGGTAGTAGCATATTTGGCACTCGTTGTGAAATAAAAAACTTAAATTCAATACGTTATATTGTACAAGCTATAGATTATGAAGCACAAAGGCAGATCAAAATTTTGGAAAGCGGAGGAGAAATAAGTCAAGATACCTTATTGTTTGATGTCACTTTAGGAAAAACAAAAGTGATGAGAAGCAAAGAAGATTCAAGTGACTATAGATATTTCCCTGAACCTGATTTACTACCTGTTGAAATAAGCCAAGACAAAATTGATTCTATTAAATCATCTTTACCCGAGTTGCCAGATCAAAAAAAACTTCGATACATAGAGGAATTAGGTATCAATGAATATGATGCAGACGTTATCACTTCTGATAAAGAAATTGCCGATTATTTTGAAAAATTAGCAAAAAAGCATGATTCAAAGATTGCAGTTACCTGGTTAACCGTCGAGCTTTTCGGTCGTTTAAATAAAACAAATATTGATATTGTTAGCTCTCCAATTAAAGCAGATGCTTTATCCGAGCTCCTTGACTTTATCGTTGATGGAACGATCTCTGCTAAGCTCGGCAAGCAAGTTTTTGATATTATGTTTGAAACTGGCAAACCGGCATCTCTCATCATAGAAGAGCAGGACCTAAAACAAATAACCGATAGAGGTCAAATAGCAGAAGTTATCGACACAATCATCAATAGCAACCAAGATAAAGTTCAAGAATACAAAAGCGGTAAAACAAAACTATACGGATTCTTTGTCGGCGAAGTCATGAAACTTACCAAGGGAAAAGCCAGCCCTGATGTCGTAAACTTGGTTTTGAGTGAAAGATTAGGGTAAAAACAGGGGTAATGTATCTAGAAGATGATTCTACTTGGGGTTTCAAACGCATTTACCATGGTATTGCCTTTCAAGAGTTATTGATCGTAATATCTCTAATGCATGAGATGGATATAACATCTCTCATGTCTAAGATGGGTAAAGAATGTTCTTTCTCCATAGACACAGAGTTAGAGTCAGCTCAAGGTTTTGATGACATTGTTGTTTGGCATGAGCAAAATAAAGATATAGTACATAAGTTTATACAAGTTAAGCACAACCAAAATGGAACTAAAAAAATCAGTGTAAGTAGCTTATTAACAAAAAGTGGTAAGTTTAGTATTTTAAAACTTTTCCTTGCCTATTTAAAAATCAAAAATAGTGCAAAGTTTAGTGATGGAATAAAGCATTTTCTTTTTGCTACGAATATGGATCTTGATTCACCATATTCAATACAACACGAAGTAAGAAACCTAAGAGCAATATTAAGTGGAGAAAATAAAGGAAAAGAACTTTCATTTGTAAGGATAGACACAAAAGATGAGTTTCTGGATATAGGTGATAGTGCAAGATATAGAATTAGTGATTCAGGTGGTAGTGTTGCTCAATACTTGAAACAAAATATGGATTTTATAAAGCGTGAGATAGGCAAGGAAGTCAGCAATAAAGAGATAGAGGACTTTTTAAATGAACTGGTGTTCGTCGTTAACTTACCCCATGAAGTTCAGCTAAGAAAATTATTGCTAGGTAAGTTGAGTAGTAGGTTGAACAAAAAGTTCGACTATATTGGTGACAATCAAATCTTTTGTAATAATCTTCTAAAAAAATATCAGACTGGGTAAAAGATATAAAAGCGCGTCCTCTTTCGTACAAAGAAGGAGAAGAACTTTTTCGAGAAGTTGAGCTGTGGGCTAGTACTTTAGGTAAGATAGAACAAGGAGTAAAAGAAAAGAATGAAAGAATTGATAAAGTAATAGAACAACAACATAAGGATAGTAAAACACTACATAAAATATATGTGGCTGTAACGACACAGGATAACAAGCGGGTAGAGGAGCCTATTTGGTTTAAAATAATAGAGCCAGTTGCATTTTTTACTGGAAGAAATAGTGAATTAAAAGCCTTACATGATGCACTACAAAGGAGTACGGTCAGGCCAGCAATTATATCTCAGGTTGCTACTATTAGTGGTCTTGGGGGGATAGGTAAGAGTGAATTCGCTAGGCAATATGCTTATACCAATTCTCATTATTAATGAACCAAATAAGAAGCATAGCAGAGTTGTTTAACCGTGGAAGGGGAAAGAGAGGTAATAAATTTACACAAAGCGCATTCAAGCAGAACAATTGTATCGTAGATTTTATTGCGTAAAATGTTCTGTTTTATATATAACCAAAACCTCTCAACAGGATTGAGTTCAGGTGAGTATGGTGGTAGGTATATAATTTCGATATTTTTAGGTGCCTTTAAATTTTTTGACTTATGCCAACTAGCGCAATCCATCAAGAGAAAAGCCTTTCGTATTCCTAAATATTGCGACATCTGTTCAAGGAATATATTTATACAATCAGTGTTGACGTTTGGTGCAAATAAGCTAAAATTCTCTCCATTTCTGGGATTAACTGTACTATAGAGATAAAAATTTTCCCTACCTAATTTTACCTTAACCTGTGTCCTACTGCCTTTTTTAAACCACCCATGTCCAACTTTCGAATGTGTACCAAACCGTGATTCATCGAAGAAAAATAGCTCTTTTTCAGAATGCATGACAATAGTTTCATTGAGGTTTTTTTTTAAACTCCTCTTGCTTGTTTTTATCTTGTCCACTATGAACTGGTCTTGGTGTGATATATGAGAATTTCATTCTTTGCATATTACGATGTATTGCGGATTTTCTGATATTCAAACCAAATCTTTCTTGGATTCTTATTCTCATTTCTCTAATAGTAATATTGGGGTTTTCCTCTATCCACAACTCAATTCGTTCAAGTTGACTTTGGTTCAATATAGTTTTTCTACGGCGTTGAGGTGGAGCAAATAATTTTTCTTCTCTTCCAAATTTTATGTGCTTTATCCATGTAGTAATTGCCTTTCTCGAAATGCAACATATTTTTGCTACAGCTGTTATACTGTGCTTTTTTGCTGCAATTACAGCATTTAGTTTTTTTGCAACATACGCATTATTTCTTACTCTCTTCAGCATCTCTTTTGCTGATTTCACCACTTTTTCATCCAATAATTTTGATCTTAATGCCATCTAAACCTCGCTATTTTACTTACTTCAGTATGGCTTTTTTCCATTATTTTCTATTCGTTGCTTGTATAGCGGGAATTGGTATAAGTACTGCTTCTAATATCGCTTTATCTTTAATTACATCTAAAATATTTTTAATAACTTTCTGGTTACTAAAACCCATAGCATAGGCAAAAGGTGTTAGAGTATGATTTTCACAATCTCGTAACTCTTTAGTTATACTCGCAATAGTAAGTGCTTTTTCTAATACCCCTTCTTTTTCTAAATTTTTGAGAATATGAGTAATGTTATCCTCTTTCCCTTTTTCTATTTCAGAAATTAAATAATCATATCATCCTTGTTGTTCTTCGTTTAACTCTTCATACCTTGGCATATAAAATTCTCCTATTAAAAATAATAATATACTTTAATTATTATATATTTAAGCAAATAAGTAAATAAATTAATAAAATGCTGTGGTGCCAAAAACACTCAAACAAGAAAAAGCGCTCCGGTGCTCATTCTTTGTTTATAAATAATATTCTTAATTCAATCCTTTGCTTTCTTCTCAATATATCTACATATCAGAATAGACAGCTCATATAATACCAACATTGGAATTGCAAGCCCTACTTGGCTTAGTACATCAGGTGGAGTTAAGATTGCAGCAATAATGAAAATTACCACTATCGCAATTCTCCGTTTATTTGACAAACTTTGTGCAGTGATTAGCCCTACTCTCACCATTAAGGTTAGTATGACTGGAATTTGAAATGCAGTACCAAACGCAAACATGAATTGAAGAACAAGGTCTAAATATTCACTAACTGATGGCATAAACTCTATTGGTATACCGAAAGATTTACCGCTATGTTCAAAAGCAATAAAAAATTTCCAGGCTAGGGGAAATATGTAGTAGTAAACTACAGCAGCTCCCGTTACAAACAAAACCGGTGTTGCAATTAAGTATGGCAATAACACTGCCCTTTCTCTTTTATATAAGCCAGGTGCTAGAAACATATAGAATTGCCATGCAAACACAGGAAAAGAAAACAACAGTGCACTCATTATTGCAACCCTGAGATATACAAAAAACGCTTCTGTTAAGTCTGTATAGATTAGAGAAAAATCATTGCTATCTTTTGTAACTTCTATTAAAGGTGCAAGTAAAAAGCGGTATATATTTTCTTTAAAGTAGTAACAAAACCCGAAGGTAACACAAAAAAATAGAAAGCAAAAAATAACCCTTTTTCTAAGTTCCGCAAAGTGCTCATAAAATGAAGCATATTTTTGTGAGTTTTCGTTCATACTTTACAATAAAGCTATATCTAACATTCTCAGTGAAAAAGCCCATTCATTATCGTACCACGCTGCAACTCTACAGATATCACCTGTGACATATGTACCAGCTAAATCCACAATTGCACTATAAGGGTTATGGACAAAGTCTATTGAAACTAAAGGCTCGTTACATACGGAAAGCACATGATTTGCTGAATTCTTAAACATTTCATTTATTTCTCCAGCTGTTACCTTCTTATCAGTCGTAAATTTAAAATCAACCATAGAAACGTTGCTAACCGGAACTCTAATAGCAGTACCATCTAGCTTACCCTTTAACTGAGGAATAACAGAACCAATTGTTTTTGCTGCTCCAGTTGTAGTTGGCACCATAGAAAGGCCACAAGCTCTTGCCCTGCGTAAGTCTCTATGGTTGCCATCAAGAATATTTTGATCATTCGTATAGGCATGTATAGTGGTCATAAAACCGCTTTTTATACCTAAATTGGAGTGTAAAATGTGTACAATCGAAGCCAGACAGTTTGTAGTACAAGAACCTGCTGAGATCACTTTATGCTCCTTTTTTAGCATATCGTTATTTACGCCGTAAACTATAGTTACGTCAGCATCTGAAACTGGAGCAGAGACAATTACTCTTTCTGCATTATGCTTTGCTGCTTCCGCACGCTTGTTGAATGCACCAGTGCATTCAAGTACTACATCAACATTCCAAGGAATATTTTCAGGGCTACGTTCTCTATATAAAGAAAATTTCCTGCTATTTATAGATAGCCAATTTTCAGACTCGTTAAAATCAATATCGCCGTTAAATTTGCCATGAACAGAGTCATATTTAATCAAATGTGCATGCTGCTCAGCACTGAGTGACCCATTTACCGCCACAACTTCTATTTGCTCGCTATAGTTTTCTACTTCAAAAATAGCACGCAATACACTTCTGCCTATTCTACCAAGACCATTAATTCCTACACGAATTGTCATTTTTCCATCTTAAAAGTTTAATTATAGAGGATATTGCCTGATATTTCATTCTATTCTTTTAACGCTAATTCTGGATTAAGGAAGGAAGAAAGTATAGGAAATGGAAGGCTTTTTGGATTTCAAGGAATAGGAAATGAGAGTAGAAAAGATGTGAACCAAGAAATTAACGGGAGATCTATGGCGAGTATGTTCAATTTCAAGTCTATTTTTGAGGTAGCCAAAAATCGTCTCAATGATCGACCTTTTTCTCAGCAAAATCTTTTCATGTAGTGAAATTAATGCGTTTTTCATCCCCTTTTTCACCTTGGTAACAAGTTTCAAACCGCGGTTAAACAACTCTTGGAAAAGCTCTTTTTTAATATAGCCTTTATCACCAAACAAAAGACCGGTTAATTTCTTAGTTAGGTTTGCTACAGGCTCTCTATCGTCAACATTACCTCTTGTAAGCGTAAAAGCTTGAATTTCACCTTTCTCGTTAATTATCAAATGTAGTTTAAAGCCGAAAAACCAGCCATATGTACTCTTGCTTAATTTTGCAATTCCAGCAAAAACCTTATTTCTTGATATTCTTTTTGCATGGCAAACTGCAATAGGAGTTGTATCTATGTATGAGATTCCAGTAAGTTCTGACCATCCGCAAAGGCACTGTAATAGCATGGCTAAATGCCACAAAACCCTGGGCTTTAGAGCAACAAACCTAGTGTATGAAGGCAACTTCGAAAACTCTGATTTGTAGAGCAATGTTAGGTAATGCAGGTAGAAAGCCTTAAAATTTTCACAGGGAGATTGCTGATACAGAGGATTATTGTGATAATTTCCGAATGTGTAATTTCTGGCACTCTTGTGGGTTTTTACCGTTTGGCAGTAGTTTATCTGCAAAATTTTTCTCTATATCTCTGCAAAAATCATCGACCAGACAAAACAGTTTTGTTATATCTTCCATGGGTAACCTCATCTATTTTTTTCTATTTGTTGAGTTTACCCTACTCTCCTGACTTTTCTATTTTCTTTTTAATCCAGAATTAGCGTCAAGAGTGTTTTCATTTTTATCGTTATTTTTCGCTGGCTTCCAATTTTCTCCCCAATCTGCAGGTGGTAGAGGTGGGGGTGGTGGCGGAGCTGATGATGGTGTGTTATTATTAGTAAGCATTTTTCTTCCTCATTATTAATATTATATTAATAATGATTAAATTATTAGTACTTATCAATAATTTATGAGTAAATTAATATTAAGATAATAAAATAAAAAGGAAAGAGAGAGGAGCAGTCTTCTAAGAAGAAATAGAAGCTGTCTTAAACCTCAAGTCATCACTTTGTTACCACAGCACATCATCGATGTTTTGGTATAGAGTAATCAGAATCATAAAAATAGCTTAGTGTTAGCTATTTTTATGATAACCTCTCTTAAACAATTGATATTTTACAGTGTTTTTGGTAAAATAATAGCTTAAGGCTTAGAATAAAAGTTTATGAGTGAAGCACAGGGTCCAAATATTGCAGAATGGCAGGCACAGCAGCAACACCAGGAAGCCGCTAGTGAGAAAAGTGGTTTAGGTCTTGGTCATAGTGACTCTGTTGCAACAATTGTGGATGGAATGAAGTGGATGTTCAACTTTCATGAAGGAGCAATTGCTGCTTATAATAATGTATTCGAAGGTTTGGTAAGTGGTAGCAGTCTAGTAACGTTATTTGGGAAATCAGGTAATATGTTTGGCATAAAATTTCTTGAAAGCCTTGCTGAATATTTTTCAGGTGGTGGTGGAGAAGATATGCCATCAGAAGGAATGGGTATGGACTACGGTGATGAGGGGCATCGTCCGGATGATTATCCCCACTCTAACAATGAAATAGCTCAAAGTGCTGATGGTTTGCATGATATGCATGATGCAGGTGATCATCATGGCCAATCTTTTTCACCTGGTCCTTCACCATCTGTTGGTGATGATCATGAGCTTGGTTACTAAATAACTAAGAAGATTTTATTGTAATTAGTGAAAAAAGTTTCAGTTTTAGGATCAACAGGAAGCATTGGAAAAAAGACTGTAGATTTGCTCTCAAAGAGAAAGGAAGAATATCAGGTGGAAGCACTAAGTGCCAATTCTAACTTTGCTCTACTAGCACACCAAGCAAAACTGCTTAATGCAAAATATGCTGCCATTTCTGATGAAAGGTTCTACAAAGATTTAAAAGAAGATCTACTTGGTACAAACATCAAAGTAGAAGTTGGCGCTCCAGGTCTAGCAAATGTTGCTTCTCTACCTGTTGATCTCTCAGTTATTGCAATAGTTGGCATCGCAGGCCTTGAGCCAGTTATAAAGGTTATAGAAAGTGGTACTAAAGTTATTGCCCTAGCAAATAAAGAAAGCATTGTTTGTGGTGGCAAGTTACTGCTTGAAAAAGCTAAAGAAAGGAGCATACAAATAATTCCCATCGACTCTGAACACAACGCAATTTTTCAAGTTTTGCAAAATGATGATAAATGTGTAGAAAAGATTATACTCACTGCCTCTGGTGGACCATTTTTAAATTATAGCCTTGAACAATTAAAAAATATTACAGTAAATCAGGCACTAAGTCACCCTACTTGGAAAATGGGAAAGAAAATCTCAGTTGATAGTGCAACAATGATGAATAAAGCACTAGAAATAATAGAAGCACATCATTTGTTTAAAATTAGCCCAAATAGAATTGAAGCAGTAGTGCATCCTGAATCGATAGTACATGGAGTTGTAGTTTACCAGGATGGGTTTAGCTTTGCTGTGCTTGCAGAAACTGATATGGAAATTCCCATTGCATATGCTTTGTCTTGGCCAGAAAGATCAACTTTAAATCATAAATTAGATTTAACAAAACAAAAAAAATTGACTTTTCAAGAACCAGATCATAAACGTTTTCCTGCACTAAAGCTCAGTATGGAAGTGTTAAATTCCTCTTCTCCACATACAAATAGTATTGTTTTGAACGCTGCAAATGAGGTAGCTGTTAACGAATTTTTGAAGTCACGAATCGGCTTTTTAGAAGTAGCAGAGGTAGTAAAATCAACAATAGAAAACTTTGACAAGTACTCTGATATTAACTCACTATCCGACATAACAAGTATCGATTTTGAAAGCCGTATTCTTGCCAATGAAATCATAAAAAGTAAAGGTATCTGTTCAGCAGAGTGATAAAATAAGGTAGACGAGAAAAGACAATTATAGTATTTTCTAAAATGAATGATAAATTACCATTATGGTATTACCAACCAAAAGTTGTAAGTCTGTACATTTATACATCAGAGGTCTGAGGCGGCTTTTGATGGTATGCCAACAGTGTTCTATGGGATTCAAATCTCACTTTTACCCACAAGTATAAAAAGCAAGTAAGATAGAGAAAAATATACTTAAGATGAGGTAAAAATGTGTGAAGTAAATAGAAATGTACAATGTGCTGATGGCTTAGGAGATAAATGGCTAGAAAAAGAGTTGAGACATGTTAATCTGGGAGATGTAAGACTTAATACAAGACTTATTAAAACAAGCTATTTAATAGAGAATAAGGCGTCTGGGTCAATTAGTCAAAGCTGTGTAGGATGGAAAGAAGCTAAAGGTGCATACAGATTATTTAGCAATGAGAAGCTTGAAGCTAAGGAAATTTATTCTTCCCATTATAAAGAAACTATGGAAAGGATAAAAGGAAATGAGCTGGTATTTTCAGTTCAAGATACAAGTTATTTGGATTTTGACTCTCATATAAAGACTAAGGGTCTAGGTAGTATTTCTAAAGCCTATACAAAATATAAAAAGGGTTTGTTATTGCACAGTAACTTAATGGTTAACAAAGACGGATTACCTTTAGGGCTATCTTCTCAACAGTGTTGGGCACGTTCTATCAGGGAAGAAACAGCCCAAGAAAAAGCAAACAGGAAATACCGTACTGCTATAAAGGAGAAAGAAAGCTATAAGTGGATAGCGGCACTAAAAGAAACCCTAAATAACCTCGCAGAAGGTGTACAGCTTGTTACTATTGGTGATAGGGAAGCAGATATTTTTAAGTTTTTATGGACTGTTGAATCATTGGACAGTTTTTATGTAATCCGCAACCGAACTAATAGGAAATTCATCTGTATTGAAGGGGGAAAAACGGATTTGCAAACACGTATAACTCAACTGCCTGTAAAAAAGGAAATTGTCTTGAATGTTGCTGAAAATAAATACCAGATCTCAAGAAAAGCTAACATTGAAGTCAGGTATATGAAAGGCTATATACCTATCAGATCTCCTTACATTTATGGATCGAAAGATACAGAGCATAAAATAAGTGATAAAATCGCTATATATGTAGTAAGTGCCAAAGAAACAAATCCTCCTGAAAGAGTAGAAGCTATTGATTGGACTTTGCTGACTAATGTACCAGTTAATAGCACTTTAGATGCTATAGAAAGGATAAATTGGTATAAGCTAAGATGGAAAATCGAGGAGTATTTTAGGATTTTAAAATCAGGATGTAAGGTAGAAAGCTCTCGTTTAGCTACAAAAGAAAGATTAGAGAAATTAATCGCTATAAAGAGCATTATTGCATTTAATATTTTATATTTAACAAAAATCGCTTTATCGAATCCTATGGAGGTTTGTACTAAGGTTTTAAGTAATGAAGAGTGGAAAACCCTTTACATACGTGAGCATAAAGTAGCCAAATTGCCAGAAGAACCTCCAAACATAAAACAAGCTATTATTTGGTTAGGAAAATTAGGTGGATTTATGAATAGAAAAAGTGATAATTTACCAGGAACTATGACTCTATGGCGTGGTTATGAAAACCTCAGGGAAAGCATGGTTATGCTTCGCATAATGACCTCTCAAAGTTGTGGGTAAAAGTGAGGATTCAAATCTGGTGAATATGTTGGAAGATACAGCACATGACAGCCAAAAGACTCTATTAATGATTTTGTTTTAGTGGTCTTATGAAATGTAGCATTATCCATAACTATGGTTGTGCCAAGTGGCAATTTAGGTTTCTCCAACCATATATTGAATACCTCTTTGTCACACCCACCTTTGAAAGTCATTGGTGCAATAAATCTCATTCCAATCCACCCGGCTACTATACCGATTCTCTCTCGCTGGAATATCTGCATAAATTTTCTTTCCTCTTGGAGCACGTCCATATTCTCGGTATAACTTATTATCAACTCCTGCTTCATCTATATATAAGATGCTGGAATGATCTATTTTTGAGATTTTATCAATAAATTGCTGCCTATCTTCTTGATTGCGCTCTTGATATAGTGTGACTTTTTTTTAAAGTAATTTTTAGCTGTTTTAGTCTATACCAAATTGAATTTATTCCAAATCCAAGATTTTGTTTCATCTCTGCCAGAGTATGATCTGGATTCTTTGTAACATATTCTTCGAGTATTTTTGGGTCTATTTTTCGAATAAAGCTACCGTTTTTAGATGGCTTTAGGCTTTCATTAGGCTTTCACCAGCAGCTTTCTTTTTTAACCAGCGGTACAGCGTTGCTATTCCTATCTCCATGAGCTCTGCTATCTCAACCTTTGTCTTCCCTTTTTCTATCATCAATACTGCCTTTTCCCTTAAATCCACACTATATGCCATTATAACTCAAATACTTTATTATACCTTTATCATTTACTTTAGGAAATACTATAACACCAAGACAAAGAAGAAGAATCTTGCTTTAGCAGTACATTTATATAAAATGAAAATAAACTAAAGTAATCATTTAAATGCTAACAAGATTCGCTCCAAGCCCAACTGGCTACCTACATGTAGGAAACATACGCATTGCACTCATTTGTTGGATGTACACACGTAATCAAAATGGAAAATTTTTACTACGTTTTGATGATACTGATCTTGAGCGTTCAGATATCAAATATATAGATAATATCATAGAAGACCTAAAATGGATTGGCATAAATTGGAATTCAAGTTTTAAGCAATCAGAGCGTTTTGAGCGCTATAACGAGGTGTTCTTACAGTTAATGAAAGAAGGTCATATTTATGCATGTTATGAAACAAGAGAAGAATTAGAGGCTAAACGAAAATTGCAGTTAAAACAAGGACTTCCCCCTATTTACAATAAAGGTGCGTTGCTTTTAACTGAGCAAGAGAAAATTCGTTATGAGCAAGAAGGACGAAAACCACATTTCAGATTTAAATTGGATAGAAATAAAACTGTAAAATGGAATGATGAAGTTAAAGGCGAAATAAATATTGCAACAATTCATATCAGCGATCCTGTAGTAAAAAGAGAAGATGGAATTTATACGTACATGCTACCTTCCGTTATTGATGACATTGACTTTAATGCAACCCATGTTGTACGTGGGGAAGATCATGTAACTAATACCGCAGTTCAGATTCAAATGATTCAAGCATTAAAAGCGAAAATTCCTATCTTTGCCCACCTTCCCCTACTACACTTTGATGATAGCAAAATATCGAAACGGAAAGGCGGGCTGGATATTAAGTCCATAAGAGAAGATGAGATTGAATCAATGGCGCTAACTAGCTATTTAGCAAAGCTTGGAACATCTGATCCGATAGAAGCTTATATTGATATGCAGTCTTTAATTGACTCATTTGATATCAAAAAATTTAGTTCAGCATCTTTACAATTCAGCTTGAGTGAAATGTATAAGCTAAATAGCAAAGTGCTACAACAAATGCCATTTGAAATGGTGCAAGATCGTTTAAGTCAAATTGGCTCAGAGTTTTGGTATTTTATAAGGAGTAATATAGAAAAGTTTTCTGAAGTGGACAAATGGTGGAAAATATGCAAATTTGGTATAGAACCCGTGGTTCTTAATAGAGAGTTTATAAAAATAGCGCTAAGCACATTACCTCAAGGTGATTGTAATGAAAACACATTATCAGAGTGGGTTAAAAATATTCGACAGACAATTGATATAAAGGCAAAAGATCTATTTATGCAGTTGCGCCTCGCTTTAACAGGAACAGAAACAGGTCCAGAACTCGCTAAATTATTAATTTTTATCGGTAGAGGGAGCATTATTGCAAGGTTAGAAGAAAGCCAAAGAATTATACAAAAGGTTTAAATGCACCGAATGTATTTTGAATGACACCAATAAGCATTGTTCAGGAAATGTGAAAATATTAGATTTCTTGTCATTCCAGTTTCTGCTCCTGTCATTCAAGTAGCTAACACTGGAATCCATAATCTCGCCAAAACGTTGTATTTTAAAATAACTTCTATACATATCCCATATTTCTGGATCCCAGTGTCAGCTACTTTCATGACAACATTTAGTTGTTTTTTCTCGTCTACCTTATTTTACTACTCTGCTGAACGAATAACACCAATAGTTAATCTCATGCTGAAAGATCATTTTATGGTCCAAGTCAGTTCTTTTACAAGTCACTTCCAAGCTCATCAAATTTTCTAAGATCTTCTTAAGTTCTGAAAGTTGCAAACTTTTCAAATGAGATTTAAAACTCTGCAATTGTTTGAAGAACAATGGAGGACTCAGCTGGTCAATTGCAGCTTGTTCATTCATTCCATTTTGTATTAACAGCAAAACGCTTTCTAGCCGTAGAAAATAATTTGATATAATACGGATTAATGCTATCGGTGAAAAATTCTCTTGTAATATCAATACATCGGAAATTTTGATGAATTGTCCCATGTCTTTACTCACTATTGCAGAGCACAGATTATCAAGTGTAACATAATCATTGCCGGAGGTTGAAAAGCATAGATCTATATCAGCAAGTTTAAGATCTTTTCTTTTTCCTAGATATAAAACTAATTTTTCAAGCTCTGAATATATAGGCAGTTTGCTATGATTAAAATAAGACTGCAAGTGGTAGATTATCTCACTTGTGCACTCTATATCATTTTGTTTCAAGTAACTTGATATAATATCACAAAGATTACTACCGCTGTCCTTATAGCAGGTAATGACACCGAAAATTTTTGAGCTTTCCATATAACTTTTAGTTGTAGAACTATATGGAAGATCATTTGCTATCATTACTATATAATGATCGCCTATATTATGATCCAATATGTTTCTTAACTCTTTAGATATACTTCCACTGACATTTATCAGCTTAACTAACCTTTTTTTAGTAAACATCGAAATGTTTGCGAACTCGGAAAATAACAAGCCAGGCGACTTATTCACTACTGCAAAATCCATCACCTGAACTGAATACTCATTCAAGTTGGCAATTATTTCCTGTACAAAAATATCGACCTTACTATTGTCACTCCCATGAATTAATACACCACTTAAAGTATCGGGTTTCTCAAGGAATTTTTTAACTTTAGATGGCGTGATTCTCATGCCATCTATATTATATTATCACTATTTGGTGGTACATCATTTGATTGCACATCAGTTTCCAACAATTCTGAGCTTTCTTGATTTGCTGTATTCTGCATATCATCAGACACTTCTTTCTTTCCCGTAACATAATTATAAAAATTTTTTATAGGCTGTCCTATATATCTAGAAAAAAATCCTTCGGCCATATCTTTCACTCCACAAATTAACAATTAGCACATAAGAACAACGTAGCAAAAACTACTTTACGCTCAGATAGTTACACTCATTTGTTAATGAATTATGAACTTCCGAGACCAAAATTAAGTCGATCTACTTAACACCAATCTTATAAAATAAGCAATGATTAAATACACAGCTGCGATAAGTATAATTGCAGGTCCAGTTAATAAGTCAAAACTTGCAGATAATATCAAACCTGATACTCCAGAAATCACAGAAAAAACTGTTGCAACAATAATCATTTGCATTGGAGTTTTTGAAATGAGTCTTGCTGATGCAGCAGGTATTAACAAAAATGCAGCAATGAGTAATATTCCTATTAATTGAGCAGAAATTGCAATAAAGATAGCGAGTATAATCAAAAATTCTAGCCTAACAAAATTAACATTTACTTTCTCAACTGTTGCCAAATCTTGATTAATCGAAATCATCAGCCAATAGCGCCATCTAAATATTAATATCAAAGTAACTATTACAGAGGTTAGAAAAATTGATATTATATTACTTTGGTCAATCATTAATATGTCACCAAAAAGTGAGCTAATAATACTATTATTACCTGACGGAAGAAAAGACATAAGTATTAAACTCGATGATAAAACTACATTGGTAACTATGTTCAATATCGTATCAGCAGAGTATAATTTATTAAAATTAAGAGAAAGTAGTATAGCAAACATAATTGCAATGAGCATTATACTTACCGATGGGCTGATATTAAAGATCAAAGCAAGTGCAATACCAAGCAATGAGGAATGGGACAAACTATCACCCAAATACGATAACCTTTGCCATATCATAAATGACCCTAGAGCTCCTGTGACTAGGCTAATCATAATTACCGCAATTAGACTGTTTATAAAAAAACTCTGTGTAAATATCTCTAACATGCTATCAGATAACTGACAACAAATCTATCTTCAGATATTAAAACGTTATGGGTTCTGCATGCAGAACCCGTCGTCATAAATTCAAAATTTAAATTCTTTTGCTCCATAAGATAAGACTTCATTGAACAATCGCGTATCTTACCAGTACCTATTATCAAAATCTCTATTTCCTCTGTTAAAAAAGATTTAAAATACTCCTTGTTATTTATATCACTTTCTTTCAATTTAATCACCTTTTCAGGAAAAATTATAATTGAGCCATGATATTCTTGATTATTTACCCAAAATCTTTCTTCCCTGTAACCATCTATAAGATTTTTCTTCTTGGAAATTAAGGGCATAAATCAAACCATTAATTCCGTGTCGCACACCCACCATTCTGGATATTCCTTTTTGATATTTGTCGCTGCAGCTTTTGCACTTTCTTCACTATCAAACATTCCAAAACACCCTACACCACTACCTGACATACGAGAAAGTATAGAGCCTTCTTGTGACTCTAGTGTTGATATTACATTCTGAATTTCAGGTACAAGACTTATTGCTGCTTCTTGCAGGTCATTTTTTGTCTCTTTAAGAAGCTCTAACAAATTCTCCTCAGTGTTATCACTCCACTTAATTGGCTGAGAGAAATCCTCTTTATACTTGGAAAATACTTCTGATGTATTCAAAAACTTTTTTTTCGGTTTCACAAGTACCAGACTTGTGGGTAAAGAGCATTGTTTAATGGGGCATAATTCTTCACCAACACCTCTGACAAAAACTGGCTTACTATCTATACTTGCAGGTACATCAGCACCAACGCTTAAAGCTATATCATTTAAAAATTGCCTATCAATGTTCCAAAGCTCTCCCAGCATGCGTATCACAGCTCCAGCATCTGAGGAACCACTACCAAATCCCGCAGCAATTGGTACATTTTTTACAACCTTCACAGTGACTTTAGTGCGTACAGGAGCATGCCTAAGCAGTAGACTCACTGCTCTCGTTATAGTATTATATCGATAATTTATTCTAAACTCAGAATTTACAAATTCAACTGTAGAGTTATCAGATCTAAAGTTTTTTTCTCCTACTTTTATCTCTAAAAAATTAGAAAGTTTAGCAAAGACAACCAAACTTTCAATTAAATGATACCCTCTTTCTTCTCTATTTATAATATGTAAAAAGAGATTGATCTTTGCAGGAGCCTTTACACAAAAACTTTCCATCTGTATATCTTCACTAACACTATCTTATTTACTATACTTGAAATGCCACTTCAGTCAAACTTTATACACTCCTAATGAGATCAAATGCCATAAATCCTAACTTCTCTGTATGGGTAAGTGCATCAGCTGGTACAGGTAAAACAAAGATCTTAATAGACAGAGTATTAAGACTTCTATTAGAGAATAAGAGAAATATTCTCTGCTTAACATTCACCAATGCTGCAGCAAATGAAATGGAGGATCGCATTTACAGTACACTTAGTAAGTGGGCAATATATCCAGAGGGTATATTGGTCGCAGATTTAGAACAATTAGCCCAGTGTGTGACCAGAGAAAATAAAGATTATTTAACAAGAGCAAGAAGGCTTTTTTCTGAACTGGAAAATCTTGGTCTTAATATTCAAACTATACACGCCTTTTGTTACAAATTAATCTCCAGCTTTCCTACAGAAGCTGGTATCGCTCCAAATTGTACGTTGAGCGAATGTAAAGAATTGCATTCCATCATATTTGAAAAAACGCTTCATAATGAAACTGTGCAGGACGATATAAATATCATTGCAGCTGAATTTGATGAAAACAAGCTGAGTGATTTGCTCTATACCTTATGTATAAAGAGATCAGCTCTAGAAAATAATTTAGGGTATATCAAAGATAAACTAAGTGCCCCAGATAAGATTCACGATTTACAGAGTGAAACGATTGAGCAGATAAAAAGATTAGCTAAAATATTAAGTGAGGGCAGCAAAAGAGATCAGAGTTACAGTGCGATACTTTATGATTGGTGTAATAGCAGAAAATCGTCCGTACCAAATGTTGTCATCCCAGTGCTTGACACTGGGACCCAAAAAAAAAGAAATATGGATCCCAGTGTCAAGCACTGGGATGACAACAAGATAGAGAACTTAGCTAAAGTATTTCTCAAATCAGAATCGTACGAAAAAAAGAGCATATCATCCATTATAACAAAGGGTGCTTTGGAAAAATTTGAAGACGTAGAGCAAATGATAGAAAGCATTCAAAATGCATTGTTTACCCATGTAAAGGACATAAATTCTTATCAAATATTCGCAAGAACCAGTAATTTACTTAGTATATTTAAAGTATATGTTGATCTATATAATAGTGAAAAATCAAAGAATGCACTGCTTGATTATGATGATATCATCAATTTAGCAACAAATCTCCTTAGCAATCCAGGCTATAAAGATTGGATATTGTTTAATCTAGATCAAAAAATAGACCACATTCTTGTTGATGAGGCGCAAGACAATAGTATCAGTCAATGGAAAATTATAACAAATCTCTGCAATGAATTTTTTACCGGTGGTGACGAAAAGAGAACTTTATTCGTTGTTGGGGATGTAAAACAATCCATTTACAGATTTCAAGGAGCAAATCCCCATCTATTTAATTACATGCAGCAATATTTTCACACGAAAACCGGTGGCAGAGATTGGGTATCATGTCAACTTGAAAAGTCATTTCGCTCAACTCCAGAAGTTTTGATGCTTGTAGACAGAATATTTAACAATTTTCGTGAAGAAATATCTTTCAATGATAACAAGATAAAACATATTCCATATAGAGAAAACGATCAAGGATACATTGAAATTTGGCCGTTACTGCCAGGATATGAAGAGGAAGAGCAGCAAGCCTTACAAACTCATTTAACACAGAGGAAAGATTATGTAGTAAAGGATCGATTACTTGCTCAGGCAATAGCCCAAAGAATTCACAATTGGTTAAACGAAGGGCGGATTTTAGTCGCCAAAGATCGCCATATAGAACCAAGGGACATTATGATTTTGGTACGGCAACGAAATGCGCTAGTTGACTACATAATAAGTGAACTAAAAAAAGTAAATGTACCAGTTATAGGCCGAGATTATTTTAGAATTATGGATTACATAGCTGTCCAGGACTTAATAGCTTTAGCCGAATTTTTGCTCCTCCAGGCAAATGATCTTGCTCTTGCAAATGTTTTAAAATCACCGCTATTTAACTTCACTGAGGATGATTTATTCAATATTGCATACGATCGTAAAGAACAGTCGTTGTGGGAAAAACTTCAAGATTATCAGGAGATTATCTCTAATGAATTAAACTATCTAATTAATTTATCTCAGACAAAATCCCCCCTTACACTATTCACTCATATATTGCGCACAGGCAGGAAGAAATTTGCTGCAAGGCTAGGTCTTGAGTGCTTCGAGATTCTAGACGAATTTATGAACCTCGTATTGCAATTTGAGCACCCATCTCTTCAAGCATTTGTTCAGTGGATCAAAGAAAATAATCCTGAGATTAAAAACGATATGCAATCAAAACTCAATGCTGTACGAATAATGACAATTCATAAATCAAAAGGTCTACAAGCTCCAATAGTGTTTTTAGTTGACACAAATACGGTACCAAGAAACAGCGAAAATATTTTGTTTGATGCAACGGAAGCACCATTTTGGTGTGGCAAAAATAGTAATGCTTATTGTAATCAAGTAAAAAGAGAGAAAAAACTAGAGGATTATAACGAATATTTGCGTTTGCTGTACGTGGCACTTACGCGTGCTGAAGATGAGTTATACATTTTAGGCAAAGAGCCAGTGCAAAAGGGCTCTTTGTATGATCTAGTTATTCAATATGGAGCATTATATGAGAGGAAAAAACTATACTTACAGCCGATATTTAAAGAAAAAGTTGAAGTGCTATGCATGAATGCAAACTACCCTTCTATTTATAAAAAACGTGATTATTTTGATGTTTCAGTGATTTCACCTCCATCAAACCTATCAATGTCATTGCAGCACGTGACGCTGGAACCTGGAGAAAAAAAGCCAGTGTCAAGTACTGGGATGACAGATGAGAATGCTGGAATGACAAAAAGGAGCATTGGGACGACAGACAGCTATGCAAGAGGCTTAATAATTCACAGTATATTGCAATATATGCCCAAGATAGAAAAAGACAGGAGAAAAAATTGGGTTAGGAAATATCTTGATAGCATAAACACTAGTGAAGATAAGGATGAAATTTACAGCAAAATATTAACCTTTAATGAAAAATATGATTACCTGTTCGACTTGGAGGGCAAATCAGAAATTCCACTTAGTGGAACAATTGACGGAAAACCAGTATTAGTGCGGCTAGACAGACTGTGCATAACAGAAGACAAAGCAATCATAATTGACTATAAATCACACCATAACGTTTCTATTTCCTCATCAAATGAAATAAAAAAGCAAATGTTGATCTATAAAACCTTAGTGCAAGAAGTCTACCCAGATAAGCAGGTAGAGTGCGTGGTTATTTGGATGGAAGATTTAACCTTACAATCCTTGATCTAAACTCAAATGTTCGTATAGTAGCTACTTGCATTTGTTGTAAACTCACTTTTACTCTATAGTTATCTTTTTACTACTTTATCTATTTTCTGAACTGATTTTCGTACTAGAAAACATCCAATAAGAAGAATTATAAAAGGAGTAAACCATAAAATGTAGGTACTAGATTTTACAGGTGGTTCAATGATAATTGAATCTCCATAAGAATTTTTTAACTCTGAAACTATTTGCTCGTTAGTATATCCATCACTGATCTTCTTGCGAATTGTCTTACGCATACCATATGCAACTTGAGACTCAGATTCGGATAATAATTCACCAGAGCATACTGGACACTTTATTACTGCAAATAAGCTACTTGCTCGCTCTTCCATGCTTTCGTCTCTTAGTTTATCATCCAAAGTAAAAGCATTTATGCTTAAATGGAATATCAATGTAAAAAGTAAGCTAATTACTATTCTCATTCTTGGTGAATTGAGTGATAAAATCAGTAGTGGATAATTTTCCAATAAAGCCTGAACCTACATTATTGTCGTACTTTATTGAAAATTGAATGTCGTTATTAGTGATTTTTTCTGATAAGGAAGATATTGATTTTTCCAATTTATCTGCAGTCTTTGAATCATTAGTCACAAACGAAATTAATTCTTTATAATTTGATATGGCTACATTGATTTTATCTTCAAATGAAGATGTAACTAAATTGTAATTACTTACTCCACCATTCGCAGCAATAGAAAAGTTATTACTCTCAATCAAAAATTTTTCTATGTTGAAATTAATCTTAGAAGCTGAAATATGGTTTACAAATTCATAATCTAATTTAGCGTCGACACTAAGGTAATTTTCAGGACTTGCAGTATGTTTATAACGGTAAGTATAAAAATCAAATTCTAGTTTAGTATTTTCATTCAGTTCTTTATCAAAGTGAAATTGAATGTAATTACTTTTATCATTCACTTCAGTTATAACACTTTGCTGATTTTCTAAAACATCACATTTTAATCCATAATCTTCGTAACGAAATGTATCTATATAGTCTATTACAGTGCTATTTCTGTTGAATTTTAATGAAGATAGTAAATCATTTAGTTTAACAACAAAGTGGCTACTCACGTGTGTGTGACACTTTATATTCTTTTTCTCATCACTACGGACAGCAATGTTTACCTTATTGCTTGGTATATAGATATATACTGACTTATCAAATAATCTGTTTTTTATCATTAAAGCTTCAGATGAAACAGTTAATTGCTCATTAGAAAATTTTGGATTCGTTACACGAAAAACTAGGTTAAAAGGAAACCCCTTAAAATCATGTGAAATATCAACTTTTTCGTCATTAATGTAATCAGTTAAAAGACTTTTTACCTTAAATGCAGAAAAATACCAAAAACCACTATAAGCTAGAGGAATAAACAAAGGTAAGGAGATAAGAATATAGATAAAAATTTTACGCATTATCCTCTTATTTATCTGATGATATATTTCTTGTACCTCTGGGCACGGTTACGCACAAACCGTCAATATCTTTTGTGATTTTTATTTGGCATCCAAGCCTCGATGTCTCTGTTAAACCGAAAGCTAGGTCCAGCATATCATTTTCCTCATCAGATATAGGGTTATGTGTTTCTACAACATCATAAAATTTTGAATCAACAATCACATGGCATGTAGAACAAGCAAGAGAGCCTTCACATGCACCTTCAAGCAGATCTGGATCACTTCTGTGGGCTAAATTAAGCAGAGTTTCTCCTTCTGCAGCTTCATAGCTTTTCTTACTTCCATCAGGTAAAATAAAAGTAACGGATGGCATACTATTAAAATCTCTATTAACTTTTCTATATTCTACAAATAATAACTATTATTTGCAAACTCTTTGAAATTCCATCGCCTATCTCTTGTAATCTGTATTCCTATCAAGAAAGTAAGATAGATACCACCAGCATCTCACAGAGTTGCAAGTATAGAATTTTCTTAGTTTTAGATTTTACTAAATATATTACTGAATTAACATTATTAAACTTGATCTGCCATTTCTTCTGATCTTAAGTTATAATTTTACTAATGCCATTTGATTGATTGCAACTTCAGCATTGCTATCTTTCAATAAATTTGCAGGACTATTACAATGGTATGTGATTGCAGCAACAACAAGACAACAAACTCCAATTCCTATCCCTAACGCTAACATTCCTGAGTAGACTGCAATAGCTACTTCTAAAGCAACTCCTACTACTGCTAACGTAGAAGCAACTATGATAGAAGTATTACGGCACTTAATACGAAGCTCATTTAGTTTATCTAATCCAGGAGTACCATCTTTATATTTTAGCTCTCTTAGTACATCTTTATTTTCACATTTGTTAAACAACTTCCAAGCATAACTTAACCTTGACGCTTGACCATAAAACCCCTTCTAAACATACTCAACCAAGAGATCAAACGGAGTTTCACCTTGGTCATTGTTAACATCAAATCTCGCACCTGCACTCACAAGTGATTCAACTTTGCGAAGCATTGACGTATAGGGCTGTAAGTTTCTTAAAGCATGATGTAGAGGTGTATTCCCATTTTCATCCTGAAAATTATATTTCTTTCTATGTAAAAAGCAATCAAAAATCTCTTTTTTCCAATTATGTTTAACAATACCTTCTAAAATAGTACTTGAAATCTTTATGTTATTTTCAACTAGAAGATCTAGAGCTTTTTTATGCTTATATCTAACAATAGTATCTACTAGTTCATTCAACGCAGAAGTACCTTCTAGCTTCTTTAGCTCATCGGTTTTACAACCACTAAGCACCACCGAAAGATTATTTAATTTTTCTACTACTTTTTCCTTACGAGAGAAGTATGTAGCATAATTGACCAAGAGATCAAATGGAGTTTCATCTTTGCTATTTTTAACATCAAGCCTTGCACCTTTACTAAGAAGTGACTTGACAAAACCTTGGTATTTCGATTTACCCAAATCCAACCATTTTAATGTATGATGTAAAGCTGTATTTCCTTCTTTATCTTTATAGTTGATATCTAATTTATCTAAGTACTTATTAAAAAAATAATCCAAAAACTCTTCAGATTGGTATTCATAAGCATAGCTTAAGATTTCATTTCGTGATATTTCTATCCTTCCTTCAAAGAGCTTGAAAAATGCCACACGATCGTACATAATAGCAATTTGCACTAGAAATGTAATGTCACCAGCATCAATTGTAACTTTCTTTATTATATCATCACACTCTTCATACTCATTTGACTGGATATTTAACAACAATCCCAGAATAGTTCTTACATATTCGGATTCAGTTGGTTCTTGCTTTGCCCATCTTGCCTATTTCTTTTAAACTCTTGTTTAGCCTTTCTATTTTCTCTTCGATTAATTTTTGACTTTTCGAACAATACATAATACATATTTCATTAAAAAATTTTTCTCTTTTCTCTTCTTGTTTAAGTTTACTCATCTCTTCCCGCAACAACTCCAGTTCATCACTACAATCCCCATCCTCATACTTTCCTCTATCGTACCGGCTTTTTTTCTTGGGTCAGATAACACTTCGTATGCTGCTTGTATTTGATTGAATTTTGTCGATCCCTCTTCAAATGGAACTTGTCGATCTTCTTCCGACGATGATAGATGCAATTTATCTGGATGAAACTTAAGTACCAATTCGCGATATGCTTTTTTATCTCACCATGAGTAGCATCTCTTTTTACTCCTAATATTTCATAATAATCAGGCATTTTTTTTCTCCACTATTTTGATACATTTTTTATAACATTAGTAATACTATGTCTTTAAAAGAATTGGTACTATATAAGTATTTTAGCAAATATTATAATATTTATCAATTTATCAACAAATTAAGTGAAAATTTAAAGAGTTGTTTATGGTAATTGAGGAGCTACAACCGCATGACGTCTGCCATTAATCACTATTTCACTTATTGCAACTGCTGCAAAAACAAAACAATAATATACTTTTGTTAGTACGATGATAGGTGACAGAGAGGCAATGCTGCTTGCTAGTAATACGTGAGAACCATAAGGTAAGATACTTTTTGTGATAGAAGTAAATATTTCTAATAAATACGCACTACGGTGTGGTGCAATGTTATATCTTTGTGCAAGTCTTTTCGCAATATTACTAGTTAATAAAATAGCAACAACATTGCTGGAAACTAAAATAGTAAACAGAGATGATATTCCCGCAATCATAAATTCAGCTTGAGTTTTTGTCATATTCACCTTATCGGTGAATATATCTATCTTTTTCTGACTGTATTCGTACATTAAGTGGCTTAATCCACTACTGAAGAGAATAAATATCATTACTTCATTCATCTTATAAAAACCCCTATATATGTCACGAGAATATTCAATAAGAGAATAATCAAAAAAAGCTATTCCTAATATCCCAGCAATAACCATATTAATAGCTAATGTTACTAGAGTGTTTATTTCAAATAAACCCATAATTATTAAAGATATATAAGGGATAATTTTGACTATGGATAAATAATTCAGACTTGAGATAGAAACAACTTCTGTACTATTTGAAATTATTACTAGATAAATAAGTATTATAAGACCTGTAACAGATCCTGTCTTGAAAGTGAGTTTTATTTTATCCTTTACTGAAGCTCCTTGTGAAGAAGTAGCAGCAATAGTAGTGTCAGATATCATTGAAAGGTTGCTGCCAAACATAGACCCACCTATCACAGCTCCAACACCCACTGCACAATCAAAAGCTCCATTTTGTGCTAAATTAACAGCTATTGGTGTTATAAGTGCAATAACTCCGATTGATGTGCCGATTGCACTTGAAATAAAAGTAGAAAGTAAAAACATTCCAGGAAGTAATAATCTTGCTGGAAGAAATCGAATAGTTAAGTTAGTAATAACATTTATACTACCAAGCGATTCAGTAACAGTAGAAAATGCTCCAGCAAATAGAAAAATCAAACATACGGTAAGAGTAGTTTTATTACCCATACCTTTTATAAGAGTATCAATACTATGTTGAATTTTGTTTTTATTGAATAGAACAGCAAAAAATAATGCTGGTAATAAGCAAACTAACGGTGAAATTTGATGAAGAGGATTACCAAGTCCGATAAAAGAAAAATAAATACCACTTCCAAGGTATAAGGCTAGAAAGATAATAAGAGGAAGAAATGAAAACACTTATCGCAGTTGAACAAACCAGAAATATACTAGAATAAGCTATTTTAAGCAACTACTAATACAGTGTTTTTCTAATAATTTTGAACATCTTAAGCCATCTACTTTTGAATAAATTCCATTTGCATTTCTTGTATACTATCCTCTATTTGCTTTATTTGTTCTATTAGCCTTTCCTCTAAGTCAAAATTACCGCCCAGCCTTGCTTTAATTTTTTCTTCTTGTAATACATTTAATTCTTTCCGTAATACTATGTTATTCCAGACACTTTCTGCCGATCTCTTCTCACTTAATTGACTATTTAGTACGCTAGTTTTTTCAAATATAAACTTTATAACACTAGACTCCTGTAGCAGAATTTCTTTATTAAAGTTGCTCTCATTAGTTACCATATTAATTACGCACTGTTGTAATTTTTTCATCTCATTAGTAAATTCGAAATGAGAAAATTGCTCAAAAAATATAGGACGGTTCAAGATTTCAGGAAATTCTACGGCTATACGCAAAATTATGGCCTGATTTTGCTCTGCTTCAATTAGCTCTGGAGATTTATTGTAAAGATACTCACCTTTTGTTGCTTTGCTATTAAAAATCAGCTTTTTAAAGTTTCTTCTTAATTCACTGACCTTATTGTAAAAATAATCTCTATAATACCTTCTAATACTGCTGTTACCGATAGCATTGACATATTTCATGAACTTGTGCTCAAGAATTGAATATTTTTCCGGAGCAAATTTTTCATAATTTTGCAAATTGCTACCAATTATGTGATGCCATAAATATTCAGAGTGCAGTTCTGTTGAGTGGTTAAAAGCAGAGAGTACGTCTTCTGTCTTATATTCTAGCTCATTGCATATATCGTATGGGTCCTTATTGTTTGGCAAAGTCACGAACTTCAATGTGTATCCAGGCTCCAGTATCGGTAGAACAAGTTCTGCAATTCGAATAGCAGCATGACGTCCGGCACTATCGCCATCCATACAGATGGAAATTTCTTTAGCAAATTTCCATAGATTTTTTATCTGCTCTGCAGAAATTGCGGTACCAAGCGGAGCAACTGTATTGCTAATTCCCGCTTGATGTAGTGCTATTACATCCATATATCCTTCAACAACAAATAGATGCTGTTTTTTGCGTATTTCACTCAAAGCAAAGTTTAATCCATATAAATTTTCTCTTTTCTTAAAGAGCTGACTCTCTGGGCTGTTTAGATACTTCGGCTGTTGCTCAGAGTTCAGCGCACGTCCGCCAAAACCAATAACTTTGCCCGTGATGTTGTGTATAGGAAATATCAGCCGATCATAGAAATAATCACGAGAATTCTTATTTATTAACCCAACATCGATCAAAATCTCGTCTTTAATACCAGAGGAGTTCAAATATTCCTTCAAGCCAGAACTTGGTGCATAACCTATTCTAAATTTATCTATGATTTTGAGTGAGATCTTGCGCTGCCTTAAATAAGCCATAACACCTCGATTTTTCTGCGCGAACCAACTGGCAGCTAAATTCAGTGCTGAAAACAGTTTGTCATTTTCTTTAGCAAAGCTGAGGTTTTTGGGTAACTCAACACCTACAACAGATGCCAAATTTTCCAACGCTTCCTTAAAACTTAAGCCCTCAGTTTGTGAAATAAATTCAAACGCATCACCATGAGCTGAGCAACCGAAACAGTAATATAAGCCCTTAACATTGCTGACCGAAAAAGATGGAGTTTTTTCGTTATGAAATGGGCAGAGTCCAACAAAACTATCTCCTCTTTTTATTAACCTAACTTTTTTTCCTACTATGTCGGACAACAATAATTTTGACTTTATAATATCTATATGATCCATTTTACCGAATGAGTAGTGGTAGGATAAAAATTATATAGAATTTATGCATATCTGACTCGAAATTTATTCAGAAAGATCAGGAGAGCTTGACAAAAAGCTCAAAATAAATTACCCATATAAATACCCTTAAGTTGCAATTTCTTATATGTCAGATGTGATATCAGTTGCTTCAGACCACGCAGGTTATGAACTAAAATCAGAAATAAAGGCTTACTTGGAAACTTTAGATTATACAGTGATAGACCGTGGCTGCACTGCTGAACAAAAGAGTGTAGACTACCCTGACTATGCTGCTGAAGTTGTAGAAGATATAACAAACAAAAAAGCAAATTATGGAATATTAATTTGCGGTACAGGTTTGGGCATGAGTACTGTGGCAAATCGTTTTGAAGGAATCTACGCTGCTTTATGTAATAGTGTTGAGATCGCAAAATTAGCTCGCGAGCATGGCAACGCGAATATACTTTGTCTTGGTGCAGGGTTTACTGCGAGTGGATTAGCAAAAGACATAGTCAAACAATTCCTCGAAACAGAATTTTCAAAAGAAAGTAGACATAAAGAACGCCTTGATAAACTTAGCAATATTAGCAAGAAAAAAACCACAAAAACTTATAACGAAGATGAAATATCAAAATTCGCTAAAATAGCAGGTGAATGGTGGAATGAGAATGGCAAATTCAAGCCATTGCACATGATGAATCCTGTGAGAGTATCATACATCGTTGAGAAAATAAAAGAATTTAAAAAATGCGATTTAAAAGAACTATCATTGCTCGATGTTGGTTGTGGTGGTGGCATTTTGTCAGAGTCAATGGCGCGTATTGGTATTAGCGTTGCAGGAATAGATGTATGTGAGGAAAACATAAAAGTGGCACAGTCGCATGCGAAGAAAGTAGGGTTAAATATAGAATACACACACACTAGCATTGAAGAGCTAAGCAATGACAAGAAGCATGACGTGGTTTTGTTGATGGAAGTGGTTGAACATGTCGATAATTTAGAGTTTTTCATGAAAAAAGCAATAGAGCTGTTGAAGCCAGAAGGGCTAATTTTTATATCGACGATAAATAGAACTATTAAATCCTTCTGTCTTGCAATAGTCGGCGCAGAGTACATATTAAACTGGCTGCCAAAAGGCACACATAGTTGGAATAAATTTCTCAAGCCATCAGAAATTGCAAATCATCTAAGGGAAAACAACGTAATACTGCAAAACATGGCTGGTATGGAATATAATGTAATAAAGCGTGAATGGAACTTGACCAAAGGTGTGGATGTTAACTATATACTTTGTGGAAACGTTGTAATTTGAAATCTCATTCAAGTACTAGAAGGTAATGCAAATATTTTAGGCAGTTTTACTTTACTTAGCAGCTAATTTATCATATGTATTTCCATAGGATGTCGCTATATTAGAATATGCTACAATTACTAACCTTACTTGCTGTTATCACTTCGGTTGTATTTTTTGGTCATCTAGTTCCAATGGAAGTGAAAACCTTCTTGTATTCAATAAGCCTTAGTATAAAAGAGATCTTACTATTTATAATGCCTTTTATTGTTTTTGCATTAATCTTTAGTAGTGTTAACAATCTTAAGCAGTCGGCTATAAAGTTTATATTGTTACTTATTATAACGATTTTCTTGTCGAATCTAGCTTCAAGTTTAATAGCTTATTCTGTTGGGCATTTCATCACACAAAACACTTATTCAATACAAGATATAACATATGAAGAAACAATTGTTCCTTTATGGTCATTTAGGATACCTGCATTGCTTTCTAATTTTTATGCCCTTGCTTGTGGATTTGTGTTAAGCATATTAGTGTCCACAATATTACCAAAAAAAAGCAAAGAGCTCTCGAACAAAATGTTAGATTTAACTCTCTTTATTTTGAAGACATTTTTGACGCCAATTATTCCAATGTTTGTACTTGGTCTTGCTTTCAAAATGGAACATGATCAGGTTTTACCCATAATATTTAAGGATTACTCAATAATTTTTATTATTATATCATCTGCAACCTACCTTTATGTTTTTCTCTTATATGGAGCAGCAAATTCGTTCAAGATCAGAAGCTGGATAGCTAGTATAGGTAATATGATACCAGCATTTATTACTGCAATGAGCACAATGTCTAGTAATATAGCTATGCCGCTTACTCTTGAAGGAAGCAAAAAAAATGTAAAGCAGCATGATATAGCATCGTCTGTTGTGCCAATAACTGCTAGCTTTCATTTAGTAGGTGATTGCTTTTTTATTATAATACTATCAATGATAATGACTTTTGGTGGTGCATTGTCTGCAACAGACTATGTGACTTTCCTTCTCTACTTTCTGTTATTTAAATTTGCTATTGTTGCAGTTCCAGCGGGAGGGATTATGGTAATGTTGCCCGTTCTTGAGAAGTATCTTAAATTCTCCCCAGAGATGCTTTCATTAATTACAGCATTGTATATAGTGTTTGACCCAATAATAACTTCAGCAAATGTTATGGGTAACGGTGCGTTCACTATGATGTTTACAAAGCTCTATGATAAGCTTAAGTGATGTCCATTCTAGCAATTAATACTGTAGGTGCTGGTAGTTCAATAGCAGTAATTGATTACGATGGTAATTGTTTTGTAGAACGCAATTCTGCAAACAATAGTCATGCAGAATCATTTTTTCAAATACTGAATACTTTGTTTGATAAGCATAATTACAGCTACGATAAAATAGACCATTTAGCAGTGATAGTTGGACCAGGAAGTTTTACTGGAATCAGAGTTGGTATATCAACTGCACAAGGTATAAATCTTGCTACAAATAAGCCGTTATATGGTGTTAGTGCGCTGGAAGCTCAAGCATATGCAATATCGCTACTTTGTGCAAATAGCAAAAAAAATATTAAAGCTATAATCGAAGATGATCAAAAGTTTTATACGCAGTTATTTGATTTCAATTTTTTACCGCTATCAAATCCCGCTGTAGTAAGTGAACTCCAGCCTGAAACGGACTGCATTACATATATGGATTGCAGTTTACCAAAGTTGGATGCTAGCCATGCAGGGCTATTAGTCCGTTATAGACTAAAAAATAAACAAAAATTAAATGGAGTTGAGGCTCTATATTTAAATGAGCCTCAGTATATGAAATCGTTGCCTATTGCGTAAACACTATTAATTTGGCCAAGTTTGTACATTTGACTTACTATTTCTTCTGCTACTTCTTTTATACTCATATTTGAATTTTCTACCTCTATAGCATTTTGTGGTACAAATAAATCTTCCTCCCTGAATTTAATACTATTTATATTAGTAACCTTCCTATTTTTTCTTTGCTTTTTTGATATAGTACGCTCTTGTAATATCGATGGATTGCACCTAAGTACTATAGGGAGGATTTTTGTGCTCATTTTTTTACTAAGTTCTACTACTGAGTTATATATTCTTATGTTGTAATCATTATTTTCAATTAATTCATCAACAAATATATAATTTTTTGAGTCAATAGGATAGGCTTCTATTGCCTGAAACATAACATGTGTAGTGTTATATATTCTATCTCGAGCTTCTTTGGAAGTTTGATTATATTCAAGTCCACTTACAATTACTGCATTTATCATACTAGATAATACTATCGCTGTAGAAAGTTTACCACTTCCTGGAAGACCAGTGATATATATGAAAAATTTTGTTAGCTGTTTTTTTATGTCAACGTTTATCATATTATTTTTAATATTAAAACCTACAATTATAATAACATAAAAACAAGGCTTTAAAACATATGAAATATTACATAAAAAGTCGCTTTTATAGTTAAAATATTATGTAATCTAGAAATGTAAACTCTAATCACCTAAGGCAAGTAAAAGTGCTTATACCAATTCCCGCTATACAAGCAACGAATAGAAAATAATGGAAAAAAAAGCCATACTGAAGTAAGTAAAATAGCGAGGTTTAGATGGCATTAAGATCAAAATTATTGGATGAAAAAGTGGTGAAATCAGCAAAAGAGATGCTGAAGAGAGTAAGAAATAATGCGTATGTTGCAAAAAAACTAAATGCTGTAATTGCAGCAAAAAAGCACAGTATAACAGCTGTAGCAAAAATATGTTGCATTTCGAGAAAGGCAATTACTACATGGATAAAGCACATAAAATTTGGAAGAGAAGAAAAATTATTTGCTCCACCTCAACGCCGTAGAAAAACTATATTGAACCAAAGTCAACTTGAACGAATTGAGTTGTGGATAGAGGAAAACCCCAATATTACTATTAGAGAAATGAGAATAAGAATCCAAGAAAGATTTGGTTTGAATATCAGCAAATCCGCAATACATCGTAATATGCAAAGAATGAAATTCTCATATATCACACCAAGACCAGTTCATAGTGGACAAGATAAAAACAAGCAAGAGGAGTTTAAAAAAAAACCTCAATGAAACTATTGTCATGCATTCTGAAAAAGAGCTATTTTTCTTCGATGAATCACGGTTTGGTACACATTCAAAAGTTGGACATGGGTGGTTTAAAAAAGGCAGTAGGACACAGGTTAAGGTAAAATTAGGTAGGGAAAATTTTTATCTCTATAGTGCAGTTAATCCCAGAAATGGAAGGCACCTAAAAATATCGAAATTATATACCTACCACCATACTCACCTGAACTCAATCCTGTTGAGAGGTTTTGGTTATATATAAAACAGAACATTTTACGCAATAAAATCTACGATACAATTGTTCTGCTTGAATGCGCTTTGTGTAAATTTATTACCTCTCTTTCCCCTTCCACGGTTAAACAACTCTGCTATGCTTCTTATTTGGTTCATTAATAATGAGAATTGGTATAAGTTATACCGAGAATATGGACGTGCTCCAAGAGGAAAGAAAATTTATGCAGATATTCCAGCGAGAGAGAATCGGTATAGTAGCCGGGTGGATTGGAATGAGATTTATTGCACCAATGACTTTCAAAGGTGGGTGTGACAAAGAGGTATTCAATATATGGTTGGAGAAACCTAAATTGCCACTTGGCACAACCATAGTTATGGATAATGCTACATTTCATAAGACCACTAAAACAAAATCATTAATAGAGTCTTTTGGCTGTCATGTGCTGTATCTTCCAACATATTCACCAGATTTGAATCCTCACTTTTACCCACAACTTTGAGAGGTCATTATGCGAAGCATAACCATGCTTTCCCTGAGGTTTTCATAACCACGCCATAGAGTCATAGTTCCTGGTAAATTATCACTTTTTCTATTCATAAATCCACCTAATTTTCCTAACCAAATAATAGCTTGTTTTATGTTTGGAGGTTCTTCTGGCAATTTGGCTACTTTATGCTCACGTATGTAAAGGGTTTTCCACTCTTCATTACTTAAAACCTTAGTACAAACCTCCATAGGATTCGATAAAGCGATTTTTGTTAAATATAAAATATTAAATGCAATAATGCTCTTTATAGCGATTAATTTCTCTAATCTTTCTTTTGTAGCTAAACGAGAGCTTTCTACCTTACATCCTGATTTTAAAATCCTAAAATACTCCTCGATTTTCCATCTTAGCTTATACCAATTTATCCTTTCTATAGCATCTAAAGTGCTATTAACTGGTACATTAGTCAGCAAAGTCCAATCAATAGCTTCTACTCTTTCAGGAGGATTTGTTTCTTTGGCACTTACTACATATATAGCGATTTTATCACTTATTTTATGCTCTGTATCTTTCGATCCATAAATGTAAGGAGATCTGATAGGTATATAGCCTTTCATATACCTGACTTCAATGTTAGCTTTTCTTGAGATCTGGTATTTATTTTCAGCAACATTCAAGACAATTTCCTTTTTTACAGGCAGTTGAGTTATACGTGTTTGCAAATCCGTTTTTCCCCCTTCAATACAGATGAATTTCCTATTAGTTCGGTTGCGGATTACATAAAAACTGTCCAATGATTCAACAGTCCATAAAAACTTAAAAATATCTGCTTCCCTATCACCAATAGTAACAAGCTGTACACCTTCTGCGAGGTTATTTAGGGTTTCTTTTAGTGCCGCTATCCACTTATAGCTTTCTTTCTCCTTTATAGCAGTACGGTATTTCCTGTTTGCTTTTTCTTGGGCTGTTTCTTCCCTGATAGAACGTGCCCAACACTGTTGAGAAGATAGCCCTAAAGGTAATCCGTCTTTGTTAACCATTAAGTTACTGTGCAATAACAAACCCTTTTTATATTTTGTATAGGCTTTAGAAATACTACCTAGACCCTTAGTCTTTATATGAGAGTCAAAATCCAAATAACTTGTATCTTGAACTGAAAATACCAGCTCATTTCCTTTTATCCTTTCCATAGTTTCTTTATAATGGGAAGAATAAATTTCCTTAGCTTCAAGCTTCTCATTGCTAAATAATCTGTATGCACCTTTAGCTTCTTTCCATCCTACACAGCTTTGACTAATTGACCCAGACGCCTTATTCTCTATTAAATAGCTTGTTTTAATAAGTCTTGTATTAAGTCTTACATCTCCCAGATTAACATGTCTCAACTCTTTTTCTAGCCATTTATCTCCTAAGCCATCAGCACATTGTACATTTCTATTTACTTCACACATTTTTACCTCATCTTAAGTATATTTTTCTCTATCTTACTTGCTTTTTATACTTGTGGGTAAAAGTGAGATTTGAATCCCATAGAACACTGTTGGCATACCATCAAAAGCCGCCTCAGACCTCTGATGTATAAATGTACAGACTTACAACTTTTGGTTGGTAATACCATAATGGTAATTTATCATTCATTTTAGAAAATACTATAGTTAACGCCTATCAAATTTTATCTTATCTTAAATTAGATGATCATACGTATACTCATCTCTCTGTACGTTCTGAAGATAAAAAGTCATTTTATGTTTATCCGTTTGGTATACGTTTTTATGAAGTAGATGAAAGTTCATTGATGAAAGTATCGTTTGATGGGAATATAATTGAAGGCAAAGAATATCAATATAATAAAACTGGCTATGTAATCCATGGCTTCATTTATCAAGCAAGGAAAGATATTCAAGCAATTTTTCATCTACATACACCTTCTATTGTAGCAGTTTTTTCTCTCAAGGATGGATTACTCCCAATAAGTCAGTGGGCGCTGCACTTTTATAATAAGGTATCTTACCATGATTATAATTCCCTAGCACTTGATGATACAGAAGGAAAAAGATTAATAGCTGATTTGAAAGAAAATTTTGTGATGTTAATGCGCAATCATGGATCTATAACATGTGGTCAGACTATACAAGAAGCAATGTTTTATACGTATCACTTAGAACAAGCTTGTAAAACTCAATGCCTGACGCTAGCAATGAATAGGGAGTTGTCAATTCCAAGTGAAGAAATTTGCTCAAAAGCCGTAAAGACGCTAATTCTGGATTAAAAAGAGAATAGAAAAGTCAGGAGAGTAGGGTAAACTCAACAAATAGAAAAAAATAGATGAGGTTACCCATGGAAGATATAACAAAACTGTTTTGTCTGGTCGATGATTTTTGCAGAGATATAGAGAAAAATTTTGCAGATAAACTACTGCCAAACGGTAAAAACCCACAAGAGTGCCAGAAATTACACATTCGGAAATTATCACAATAATCCTCCTGTATCAGCAATCTCCCTGTGAAAATTTTAAGGCTTTCTACCTGCATTACCTAACATTGCTCTACAAATCAGAGTTTTCGAAGTTGCCTTCATACACTAGGTTTGTTGCTCTAAAGCCCAGGGTTTTGTGGCATTTAGCCATGCTATTACAGTGCCTTTGCGGATGGTCAGAACTTACTGGAATCTCATACATAGATACAACTCCTATTGCAGTTTGCCATGCAAAAAGAATATCAAGAAATAAGGTTTTTGCTGGAATTGCAAAATTAAGCAAGAGTACATATGGCTGGTTTTTCGGCTTTAAACTACATTTGATAATTAACGAGAAAGGTGAAATTCAAGCTTTTACGCTTACAAGAGGTAATGTTGACGATAGAGAGCCTGTAGCAAACCTAATACCAATTCTCATTATTAATGAACTAAATAAGAAGCATAGCAGAGTTGTTTAACCGTGGAAGGGGAAAGAGAGGTAATAAATTTACACAAAGCGCATTCAAGCAGAACAATTGTATCGTAGATTTTATTGCGTAAAATGTTCTGTTTTATATATAACCAAAACCTCTCAACAGGATTGAGTTCAGGTGAGTATGGTGGTAGGTATATAATTTCGATATTTTTAGGTGCCTTTAAATTTTTTGACTTATGCCAACTAGCGCAATCCATCAAGAGAAAAGCCTTTCGTATTCCTAAATATTGCGACATCTGTTCAAGGAATATATTTATACAATCAGTGTTGACGTTTGGTGCAAATAAGCTAAAATTCTCTCCATTTCTGGGATTAACTGTACTATAGAGATAAAAATTTTCCCTACCTAATTTTACCTTAACCTGTGTCCTACTGCCTTTTTTAAACCACCCATGTCCAACTTTTGAATGTGTACCAAACCGTGATTCATCGAAGAAAAATAGCTCTTTTTCAGAATGCATGACAATAGTTTCATTGAGGTTTTTTTTAAACTCCTCTTGCTTGTTTTTATCTTGTCCACTATGAACTGGTCTTGGTGTGATATATGAGAATTTCATTCTTTGCATATTACGATGTATTGCGGATTTGCTGATATTCAAACCAAATCTTTCTTGGATTCTTATTCTCATTTCTCTAATAGTAATATTGGGGTTTTCCTCTATCCACAACTCAATTCGTTCAAGTTGACTTTGGTTCAATATAGTTTTTCTACGGCGTTGAGGTGGAGCAAATAATTTTTCTTCTCTTCCAAATTTTATGTGCTTTATCCATGTAGTAATTGCCTTTCTCGAAATGCAACATATTTTTGCTACAGCTGTTATACTGTGCTTTTTTGCTGCAATTACAGCATTTAGTTTTTTTGCAACATACGCATTATTTCTTACTCTCTTCAGCATCTCTTTTGCTGATTTCACCACTTTTTCATCCAATAATTTTGATCTTAATGCCATCTAAACCTCGCTATTTTACTTACTTCAGTATGGCTTTTTTCCATTATTTTCTATTCGTTGCTTGTATAGCGGGAATTGGTATAAATATAGCCCTTCCCATAATAGTCCAAAAAGGTCATAAGAAAGGAGAATCGACAGCATGACGAAAAGATTTGAATAAAGGAATGTTTTTCCTGGTTCTGTTTTTTATAGCAAACCAATAATGTTCAATTTTGTTAAAATCTGGAGAATATGGAGGAAGATATAAAATTTCTGCACCAACTCCTTTAGCAAATCTTATTAGACTTATGAAAAGTAGCATTATCAAGGATAACAGTTTGTCCAGGTTCCAAAATCGGTGTCAGAAACTGCTCAAACCATTTATTAAAGATATCCATATTGCAGTGGCCTTCAAAGGTTAACGGAGCAATTATTTTTCTTCCACTCAAGGCTGCAACCATGCTAATTCGTTGAGTTTTCTTCCCAGATTTTAGGGCATAAAAAACCGCTGTCCTTTCTGGCAATACCCATAGGTTCAGTGTTATCAATGCCAGACTCATCTATATACACTAATTCTTTAGGTTCTTTTGTTGCTATAACCTTTGAAAATTGAGCTCGCTTTTCTTCATTTCTTTCTTTATATCCGTAGGTCTTTTTTTTCTTGTGAATCCTATATTTTTAAGTGCTCGATGAATTTTTTGTCTACTATAGTATTTTCTAAAATGAATGATAAATTACCATTATGGTATTACCAACCAAAAGTTGTAAGTCTGTACATTTATACATCAGAGGTCTGAGGCGGCTTTTGATGGTATGCCAACAGTGTTCTATGGGATTCAAATCTCACTTTTACCCACAAGTATAAAAAGCAAGTAAGATAGAGAAAAATATACTTAAGATGAGGTAAAAATGTGTGAAGTAAATAGAAATGTACAATGTGCTGATGGCTTAGGAGATAAATGGCTAGAAAAAGAGTTGAGACATGTTAATCTGGGAGATGTAAGACTTAATACAAGACTTATTAAAACAAGCTATTTAATAGAGAATAAGGCGTCTGGGTCAATTAGTCAAAGCTGTGTAGGATGGAAAGAAGCTAAAGGTGCATACAGATTATTTAGCAATGAGAAGCTTGAAGCTAGGGAAATTTATTCTTCCCATTATAAAGAAACTATGGAAAGGATAAAAGGAAATGAGCTGGTATTTTCAGTTCAAGATACAAGTTATTTGGATTTTGACTCTCATATAAAGACTAAGGGTCTAGGTAGTATTTCTAAAGCCTATACAAAATATAAAAAGGGTTTGTTATTGCACAGTAACTTAATGGTTAACAAAGACGGATTACCTTTAGGGCTATCTTCTCAACAGTGTTGGGCACGTTCTATCAGGGAAGAAACAGCCCAAGAAAAAGCAAACAGGAAATACCGTACTGCTATAAAGGAGAAAGAAAGCTATAAGTGGATAGCGGCACTAAAAGAAACCCTAAATAACCTCGCAGAAGGTGTACAGCTTGTTACTATTGGTGATAGGGAAGCAGATATTTTTAAGTTTTTATGGACTGTTGAATCATTGGACAGTTTTTATGTAATCCGCAACCGAACTAATAGGAAATTCATCTGTATTGAAGGGGGAAAAACGGATTTGCAAACACGTATAACTCAACTGCCTGTAAAAAAGGAAATTGTCTTGAATGTTGCTGAAAATAAATACCAGATCTCAAGAAAAGCTAACATTGAAGTCAGGTATATGAAAGGCTATATACCTATCAGATCTCCTTACATTTATGGATCGAAAGATACAGAGCATAAAATAAGTGATAAAATCGCTATATATGTAGTAAGTGCCAAAGAAACAAATCCTCCTGAAAGAGTAGAAGCTATTGATTGGACTTTGCTGACTAATGTACCAGTTAATAGCACTTTAGATGCTATAGAAAGGATAAATTGGTATAAGCTAAGATGGAAAATCGAGGAGTATTTTAGGATTTTAAAATCAGGATGTAAGGTAGAAAGCTCTCGTTTAGCTACAAAAGAAAGATTAGAGAAATTAATCGCTATAAAGAGCATTATTGCATTTAATATTTTATATTTAACAAAAATCGCTTTATCGAATCCTATGGAGGTTTGTACTAAGGTTTTAAGTAATGAAGAGTGGAAAACCCTTTACATACGTGAGCATAAAGTAGCCAAATTGCCAGAAGAACCTCCAAACATAAAACAAGCTATTATTTGGTTAGGAAAATTAGGTGGATTTATGAATAGAAAAAGTGATAATTTACCAGGAACTATGACTCTATGGCGTGGTTATGAAAACCTCAGGGAAAGCATGGTTATGCTTCGCATAATGACCTCTCAAAGTTGTGGGTAAAAGTGAGGATTCAAATCTGGTGAATATGTTGGAAGATACAGCACATGACAGCCAAAAGACTCTATTAATGATTTTGTTTTAGTGGTCTTATGAAATGTAGCATTATCCATAACTATGGTTGTGCCAAGTGGCAATTTAGGTTTCTCCAACCATATATTGAATACCTCTTTGTCACACCCACCTTTGAAAGTCATTGGTGCAATAAATCTCATTCCAATCCACCCGGCTACTATACCGATTCTCTCTCGCTGGAATATCTGCATAAATTTTCTTTCCTCTTGGAACGCTAATTCTGGATTAAGGAAGGAAGAAAGTATAGGAAATGGAAGGCTTTTTGGATTTCAAGGAATAGGAAATGAGAGTAGAAAAGATGTGAACCAAGAAATTAACGGGAGATCTATGGCGAGTATGTTCAATTTCAAGTCTATTTTTGAGGTAGCCAAAAATCGTCTCAATGATCGACCTTTTTCTCAGCAAAATCTTTTCATGTAGTGAAATTAATGCGTTTTTCATCCCCTTTTTCACCTTGGTAACAAGTTTCAAACCGCGGTTAAACAACTCTTGGAAAAGCTCTTTTTTAATATAGCCTTTATCACCAAACAAAAGACCGGTTAATTTCTTAGTTAGGTTTGCTACAGGCTCTCTATCGTCAACATTACCTCTTGTAAGCGTAAAAGCTTGAATTTCACCTTTCTCGTTAATTATCAAATGTAGTTTAAAGCCGAAAAACCAGCCATATGTACTCTTGCTTAATTTTGCAATTCCAGCAAAAACCTTATTTCTTGATATTCTTTTTGCATGGCAAACTGCAATAGGAGTTGTATCTATGTATGAGATTCCAGTAAGTTCTGACCATCCGCAAAGGCACTGTAATAGCATGGCTAAATGCCACAAAACCCTGGGCTTTAGAGCAACAAACCTAGTGTATGAAGGCAACTTCGAAAACTCTGTTTGTAGAGCAATGTTAGGTAATGCAGGTAGAAAGCCTTAAAATTTTCACAGGGAGATTGCTGATACAGGAGGATTATTGTGATAATTTCCGAATGTGTAATTTCTGGCACTCTTGTGGGTTTTTACCGTTTGGCAGTAGTTTATCTGCAAAATTTTTCTCTATATCTCTGCAAAAATCATCGACCAGACAAAACAGTTTTGTTATATCTTCCATGGGTAACCTCATCTATTTTTTTCTATTTGTTGAGTTTACCCTACTCTCCTGACTTTTCTATTCTCTTTTTAATCCAGAATTAGCGTTTGTAGAGCAATGTTAGGTAATGCAGGTAGAAAGCCTTAAAATTTTCACAGGGAGATTGCTGATACAGGAGGATTATTGTGATAATTTCCGAATGTATAATTTCTGGCACTCTTGTGGGTTTTTACCGTTTGGCAGTAGTTTATCTGCAAAATTTTTCTCTATATCTCTGCAAAAATCATCGACCAGACAAAACAGTTTTGTTATATCTTCCATGGGTAACCTCATCTATTTTTTTCTATTTGTTGAGTTTACCCTACTCTCCTGACTTTTCTATTCTCTTTTTAATCCAGAATTAGCGTTTGGAGCACGTCCATATTCTCGGTATAACTTATTATCAACTCCTGCTTCATCTATATATAAGATGCTGGAATGGTCTATTTTTGAGATTTTATCAATAAATTGCTGCCTATCTTCTTGATTGCGCTCTTGATATAGTGTGACTTTTTTTTAAAGTAATTTTTACCTGTTTTAGTCTATACCAAATTGAATTTATTCCAAATCCAAGATTTTGTTTCATCTCTGCCAGAGTATGATCTGGATTCTTTGTAACATATTCTTCGAGTATTTTTGGGTCTATTTTTCGAATAAAGCTACCGTTTTTAGATGGCTTTAGGCTTTCACCAGCAGCTTTCTTTTTTAACCAGCGGTACAGCGTTGCTATTCCTATCTCCATGAGCTCTGCTATCTCAACCTTTGTCTTCCCTTTTTCTATCATCAATACTGCCTTTTCCCTTAAATCCACACTATATGCCATTATAACTCAAATACTTTATTATACCTTTATCATTTACTTTAGGAAATACTATACCAATGAGGGGTTTAAAGCGCAGCCAAGAAGGTGGGTTGTAGAAAGGACTTTTGCTTTAGGAATAGAAGACTATCGAAAGAATAAGATTTATTCACTGAAAATTTCATATATCTGGCTATGAGTAGAGTTATGTTAAGGAGAGAAATATGCTTGAATTCCCGAACAAGTTCTAATCATTAATGTTATACACGTTCTTTTCTTTTTCTATTCTCTCTTGTTCTTCAATACAATACATAGCAAGCGGATTAGCTTTAAGTCTTTCGACTCCTATTTCTTCTCCCGTTCCATCGCAGTAACCATAAATGCCTAATTTTATTTTTTCCAACGCCTCCTTAATTTTTTCTTTTCTATCTTTTCGGCGCTTAATTAATTCTCCATTTTCACTATCAGAATAAATACTACTATCTTCTAGATCTTGTTTCTCCAGTTCAGAGAGTATTGATTGTAACTTTAAGCTAAAGTATTCCAGTTGTTTTACGTTCATATATTCTTCATTTTCTGAAGGAACGTAATCTTCCGGTAACTTTATTTTTATTAATTTTTCCATAGCATTATCAATAAAATATATTAAAACTTATATAACTTGTAAACACAAAAAATTATACTACCCTCAAAGTAAACACTATAATTTATAATAAACATTTAAAATCCTGGTATGATTAGTTTGGTAAAAAAATTAGTAATAAATGATAATAATCTTACTTATATAGTATGTATTTTTATTATAATGTTAAGTTTATCTTCATATACACTTGAAAACAACAGTAAACAAGAAGTCATATTAACATTAACATGGATATGTACTACATTTGTTTTGCAGATCTCTACAAATAATTTATTTACATCTGATTATCATGATGGAATATTAGAGCAAATCTTTTTACAGCCACTCTCTTCTAGGCTGATAGTTGCTTATAAAATCTTCGCTCACTGGTTGTTATTTGGGTTACCGATTTCAGTGATTTCTTTCATGTTCAGCTTTGCAATTCTAGGCAATAATATTGAACATTCAATAGCAGTTGGAGTGTCTTTATTATTTAATACGCTGATAATCATTAATATTTCAGCTACTGGAAATGCATTGATGATTGGTCGAAATAACTTAGCATCAGGAGTGTCGCAAATTCTTGTTTTGCCAATGATAATGCCAACTTTTGTATATTTCAAATTGCTAACTCAATTTGAAAATTTATCCTTGAATATTTATACACTACTAATCACCATCTTAGTTTTTGTCATTTTAATTGTTAACAGCACTATAACTACTCACATAGCATTAAAATTTGCTGTGGAGCAGGATTGAAAAAACTTACTAGTTATAGCCCTTCTCATAATAGTCCAAAAAGAGTAAGATATGGATTGATAGTAGTGGAAGGTAAGGATGCCAGTAGCAAATAGTTATGACTTAAGAAAAAAGGTAATGGAAGCATTGGATGAAGGAGAGAGTGGAGAAACTGTTACCAAGAGATTTAAGATCGGAAAAACAACTTTATATGAGTGGAAGAAAAGACGTGAGAAAACGGGAGATTTTCAGTCAAAAAAGCCTGGAAGCGTGGCATAAAATTACCGACTGGAATGCATTTGCCGAATTTGCAAATGAGCAAGGTGGCAAAACTCAGTCAGAGATGCTGGGGCAATATTATAGTATTTCCTAAAGTAAATGATAAAGGTATAATAAAGTATTTGAGTTATAATGGCATATAGTGTGGATTTAAGGGAAAAGGCAGTATTGATGATAGAAAAAGGGAAGACAAAGGTTGAGATAGCAGAGCTCATGGAGATAGGAATAGCAACGCTGTACCGCTGGTTAAAAAAGAAAGCTGCTGGTGAAAGCCTAATGAAAGCCTAAAGCCATCTAAAAACGGTAGCTTTATTCGAAAAATAGACCCAAAAATACTCGAAGAATATGTTACAAAGAATCCAGATCATACTCTGGCAGAGATGAAACAAAATCTTGGATTTGGAATAAATTCAATTTGGTATAGACTAAAACAGCTAAAAATTACTTTAAAAAAAAGTCACACTATATCAAGAGCGCAATCAAGAAGATAGGCAGCAATTTATTGATAAAATCTCAAAAATAGATCATTCCAGCATCTTATATATAGATGAAGCAGGAGTTGATAATAAGTTATACCGAGAATATGGACGTGCTCCAAGAGGAAAGAAAATTTATGCAGATATTCCAGCGAGAGAGAATCGGTATAGTAGCCGGGTGGATTGGAATGAGATTTATTGCACCAATGACTTTCAAAGGTGGGTGTGACAAAGAGGTATTCAATATATGGTTGGAGAAACCTAAATTGCCACTTGGCACAACCATAGTTATGGATAATGCTACATTTCATAAGACCACTAAAACAAAATCATTAATAGAGTCTTTTGGCTGTCATGTGCTGTATCTTCCAACATATTCACCAGATTTGAATCCTCACTTTTACCCACAACTTTGAGAGGTCATTATGCGAAGCATAACCATGCTTTCCCTGAGGTTTTCATAACCACGCCATAGAGTCATAGTTCCTGGTAAATTATCACTTTTTCTATTCATAAATCCACCTAATTTTCCTAACCAAATAATAGCTTGTTTTATGTTTGGAGGTTCTTCTGGCAATTTGGCTACTTTATGCTCACGTATGTAAAGGGTTTTCCACTCTTCATTACTTAAAACCTTAGTACAAACCTCCATAGGATTCGATAAAGCGATTTTTGTTAAATATAAAATATTAAATGCAATAATGCTCTTTATAGCGATTAATTTCTCTAATCTTTCTTTTGTAGCTAAACGAGAGCTTTCTACCTTACATCCTGATTTTAAAATCCTAAAATACTCCTCGATTTTCCATCTTAGCTTATACCAATTTATCCTTTCTATAGCATCTAAAGTGCTATTAACTGGTACATTAGTCAGCAAAGTCCAATCAATAGCTTCTACTCTTTCAGGAGGATTTGTTTCTTTGGCACTTACTACATATATAGCGATTTTATCACTTATTTTATGCTCTGTATCTTTCGATCCATAAATGTAAGGAGATCTGATAGGTATATAGCCTTTCATATACCTGACTTCAATGTTAGCTTTTCTTGAGATCTGGTATTTATTTTCAGCAACATTCAAGACAATTTCCTTTTTTACAGGCAGTTGAGTTATACGTGTTTGCAAATCCGTTTTTCCCCCTTCAATACAGATGAATTTCCTATTAGTTCGGTTGCGGATTACATAAAAACTGTCCAATGATTCAACAGTCCATAAAAACTTAAAAATATCTGCTTCCCTATCACCAATAGTAACAAGCTGTACACCTTCTGCGAGGTTATTTAGGGTTTCTTTTAGTGCCGCTATCCACTTATAGCTTTCTTTCTCCTTTATAGCAGTACGGTATTTCCTGTTTGCTTTTTCTTGGGCTGTTTCTTCCCTGATAGAACGTGCCCAACACTGTTGAGAAGATAGCCCTAAAGGTAATCCGTCTTTGTTAACCATTAAGTTACTGTGCAATAACAAACCCTTTTTATATTTTGTATAGGCTTTAGAAATACTACCTAGACCCTTAGTCTTTATATGAGAGTCAAAATCCAAATAACTTGTATCTTGAACTGAAAATACCAGCTCATTTCCTTTTATCCTTTCCATAGTTTCTTTATAATGGGAAGAATAAATTTCCTTAGCTTCAAGCTTCTCATTGCTAAATAATCTGTATGCACCTTTAGCTTCTTTCCATCCTACACAGCTTTGACTAATTGACCCAGACGCCTTATTCTCTATTAAATAGCTTGTTTTAATAAGTCTTGTATTAAGTCTTACATCTCCCAGATTAACATGTCTCAACTCTTTTTCTAGCCATTTATCTCCTAAGCCATCAGCACATTGTACATTTCTATTTACTTCACACATTTTTACCTCATCTTAAGTATATTTTTCTCTATCTTACTTGCTTTTTATACTTGTGGGTAAAAGTGAGATTTGAATCCCATAGAACACTGTTGGCATACCATCAAAAGCCGCCTCAGACCTCTGATGTATAAATGTACAGACTTACAACTTTTGGTTGGTAATACCATAATGGTAATTTATTATTCATTTTAGAAAATACTATAGTTTTTAAATTGGCGTTCTTTATTGTCTAATTTGACATCCACTCAATAGACACCATTTTTGCATTTAATTTACAGAATGTAGTCTAAATACAAACTTGTGAAAGGCTTATGTGTAATGCTTCTCCACATAATCACTAATAATTTCCTTAAATTCTTCAAAAATATTATCACCTTGTAAAGTTTTGAAATATTTGCCGTCTTTGTAGACTGCTGAAACAGGTTTTTCTCCGTATCCAGGCAGGCTGATCCCCAGATTTGCATGTTTGCTCTCTCCAGGACCATTTACTATGCATCCCATAACAGCAACTTTCATATATTCTATACCAGGATTCTTTTTCTTCCATACCGGCATATGAGTTTTTATGTAGCTATTTACTTCCTTAGTTAATATACGAAAACGATCGCTACTTGTGCGTCCACAACCAGGACATGAACTCACCTGAGGGTTAAAGTAGCGCAAACCTATAGACTGCAGTATTTCCTGACATACTACCACCTCATTAGTGCGTGATTCACCAGGGCGCTGAGTTAAAGAAGCCCGGATAGTATCTCCAATACCATTTTGCAATAAATAAGTAAGCCCTGCTGTGGTATTTACTACGCCTTTGTTACCCATACCAGCTTCGGTTAAACCCAAATGCAGCGCATAATTGGAAGATTTTGCAAGTGCCGTATAAACCAAAATTAAATCCTGCACTCTACTGACTTTACATGAAATGATTATTTTCTCTGCATTAAGGCCAATCTTTTCAGCTTTTTTTGCACTACCAAGAGCAGACATTACAAGCGTCTTACGTAATATAACATCAGAAGTTTTTGGATTACTAGACAAGGAGTTTTCATCCATTAATTTTTGTGAAAGGTACTTATCAAGACTACCCCAATTTACTCCAATTCTGACAGGAAGATCATGCGTTATTGCATATTCTATAATTTTTTCAAATTTTTCATCACGTTTATCACCAAAGCCTATATTACCTGGATTTATCCTAATTTTACCCAGAATTTTAATGTTGTCTGGATAATCCTGAATCAGCCTGTAGAGCTCATATTGTCCACAGCCTACTAATATCTTACCATCAAAGCCTTCTTTATTTATTTCCTCTACTATATAAGGTATTGCTTTTGCTACTTCCTCTGAGTTCAAAGCAATTCGCACCAACTCTGAACCTGCATGCGCTAGTTCTATTACTTCTTTTGCATATTTCTGAGCACTGCTTTTTATGTTGTCAGAATCTATATGTGCACCAAGTGCCATGGATTGAACAACTATAGGATTATTTCCACCTATCTTCACTTGTCCAACTTTTACAGTATGAGTTTTATGCCTGGAAACCGGCGATGACTCATATGCATCATCACTCAATGTCAGGTCTCTATCTAGCATATTATTAATCGTGACACTATTTTACTGTGTCAACTACACTACCAAATGAACTTGAACCATTTAAACTATGCTGTGGTGTTCTATTTAGATCAGTAATAGAATCATGAGAGCACGTTCTTCTTGATGGAGTTTCTTTTATAGTAACATTTATAGGGGAAACTTTTTTTTCTCGTGTTGAAGTAACTTTTTTCCCTTTTTGTTGTTCACTTTTTTTATGCTGCTTACTTTCATACTGAGAAACTGGCTCTTGATCTATAAATACAGCACCCTTTAAACGTGCAAGATTAATACCATGCTGATTGATCATAGCATCCTCCCCATCTTCAACTATGCAAGCTCCCACGTTGTTTGGCTCGTTATCAAGGCTAGCAATTTTTTTTTCTTTTAATTTTTTGATTAGATCTTCTTTATTTATAGCTAGATCTTGTAACTTTTTTTTCTTGAGGAGCCCCCTACGCTTCTCATACAGTTTATATGACTCAGCAAAATCCTCGTCTGCATGAAAGTTTGCACCACCAGGGTTACCAGGAGGTATGTACCTCTTACTGAACTTTACCTTAGACTTCGCTTCAACATTATGTACAGTAAAGAAACTAGAAACCAAAAGTATTAATATAAATAAAATTTTAGAAAAGATCTTAAGCATACTATAGTGAATATTGTACTTTAAAAGATACCAATTAACAAACTTCAAGTAAATCAGAATCTCTACCAACTTTATAATACAAACATCTTTCTAAAAAATTTACTACCAAAACCTACATAATCTAAAGGAAATTTAAGGTGTTACAAATTTTACGTAACACCCTTTCAAGAAGAGCATTACACTCTTCCTTGCCGTAAGTTATTATTCAGTTTTGCGGTATCATTCACATTATTAAACTTTCCGCTTGGCATATCTTGAGACAAGTCGTTTTTCTTCTCTTTATCAAGCTTAACTCCCTGATAGATACAGAATGCAACAAAACTAGTTACAGCTATTGCAGCAACAGCACTGACTATGGCACAAGTTAGTATTGCTTGTTCTTGTCCCCCTACCATGTCTGCAAATGTTTCTACTTTTTCTTCTAAGCCTGTAAATTTTTCTTGCAAGCCGCTTAAGTGCTCTTGCATAGCTTGAAACTGCTCAGTACCAATCTTGTCTTCTAATACACCAAAAACTTTTTCAAACTGCTCAACATCTATCTTTTGAGCTTCTTGCCACTCTTTTAATGCACTAAATACCTCTTCAAACTGTTTAGCATCTATCTTTTGAGCTTCTTGCCATTCTTTTAATACGCTAAATACTTCTTGAAACTTTTCAGCATCTATCTTTTGACTTTCCTGCAATGCTTTCACATCTGATTTATCAAAACCGAATACAAATTTGGTTATACCCATTTTTAACCCCCTAGCTAATTAATATATTACTATTGTACGTTTTTAGTAGTTAATTTAGTATTAAACACTATACAACTGGGATCCAATAAGAAATATCTGGTCATGCGCTGAAACTTTTGAATTCCAGTTATGCAAGAGGTCTATTCATCTTAAAATAACTTTCTTTGGTTTAAGTTAAGGGTTATTCTACCAATATCTCTCTCTTTCCTGAGTAACTCGGAGCACTGACGATACCTTCTTTCTCCATTCTTTCAACAATATTTGCAGCTCTGTTATAGCCTATTCTAAGTTGCCTTTGAATGTAACTAGTTGAAACCTTTTGATCTCTCTGAATGATGGCCACTGCTTGCTTGTATATATCGTTCTCTTCATCTTCTGTTTCACCTTCTGATTCCGCGAAAGAATTTTCATCTTCTTGAGTGATTTCCTCCATGTAGTTTGGCTCACCTTGCGTTTTCAGATGATCAACTATATTTTGCACCTCATCATCACTTACAAATGGACCGTGAACTCGAATAATCTTACCACCAGAAGCCATATAGAGCATATCACCCATACCGAGCAATTGTTCAGCCCCTTGTTCACCAAGTATTGTACGGCTATCTATCTTAGAAGTAACAGCAAAACTAATTCTCGTTGGAAAGTTTGCTTTTATCACACCTGTTATCACATCTACAGACGGACGTTGCGTTGCCATTATGATGTGTATTCCTGCAGCACGAGCCATCTGAGCTAAACGTTGAATAGAGCATTCTATATCTTTGCCAGCAACAAGCATTAAATCTGCCATTTCATCTACGATCACCACAATATACGGAAATGTCTCCATTTTAAGTGGTATTTTTTCAAATAAAGGTTTACCCGTTGTTGAGTTAAAGCCAATCTGTACAACGCGCTCCAACTCTATTCCGCTATTCATCGCTTCTGTAATTTTTTGATTATAGTTTATTACATTGCGCACATTTAAATATGACATCATGCGATAGCGATTTTCCATCTCTTTCACTATCCACTTAAGAGCAATAACAGCTTTTTTTGGCTCTGTTACCACTGGCGTTATTAGATGTGGTATTGCATCATATATTGAAAGCTCGAGCATTTTGGGGTCGATCATTATCATCTTGCATTCATCAGGACTTAATCGATAAACGAGCGATAGAATCATCGTGTTAATCGCAACTGATTTTCCTGACCCCGTAGTCCCGGCAACAAGCAAGTGGGGCATTTTAGTCAGATCTGCAATAACAGGTTTTCCGCTTATTTCCTTGCCAAGCGCAATTGGAAGATTTAAGTTTGCATTTTGGTATTCTGGCGATTCAAGTAAATCACGTAGCATCACAATCTCTCGCTCTTTATTCGGCAATTCTATCCCCATGGCATTTTGTCCACGAATTATTGAAATACGTGCAGAGAGTGCACTCATTGAACGTGCAATATCATCTGCAAGACCAATCACTCTTGCAGATTTTGTACCTGCTTGTGGTTCAAGTTTGTATAAAGTCACAACCGGTCCATAACATACACTAATAATTTTTCCTTGCACGCCAAAATCACTTAGAACCTGCTCGAGCAGAGATAAATTCTTATTGCTCTCTAATGCATTCAACTGTTTTCTCTGCAAAGATTCTTCTGCTTTGGAAAGTAAGTGAATGCTTGGAAACTCAAACTCGCTAGAAGGTGGTTTAACAATTTCTTCGGCAGCTTTTTTCTTTCTTTCTTTCGGTTGTTGTTTAGTGGTTATATATTTTTCCTCTACTACTAATGGTGCTATTGAATAATCAGTAGTTTTACGTAACCTGAGAAACAGAACCTTTGTAAAAAGGGAAAATATTTTTTTACATAGGAAAAGCAAAGAATAAACCGTTCTCTTCCAACCAATCAATCCTACAATACCTATTGATGCTACTACTGTGAATATGTAAAACGGGCAGTGGTCAATTAGAGCATTACCGACTATTCCACCGTGCATGTATCTAGCAGTAATGCCAAGCGAAAGTTGCGACAATATAGCATATATTGCTATATTGATTAACGTTAGGTAGATAATTTTCAGCAATGATGCTCTGAAAATTAAAAAGTAAACTATGGTTGTAGCTATTGTAATACTAGCGAGTCCAAGAAATTGAACCAATATATCAGCTAAATATGAACCTACTACTCCGCCCAAATTTGTTACTTCCTGATTTGTAGCTGTATTTAAGGATGGATCTTTATAATTATAGCTAAAAACCGATATATATATATACATTAATAGTGACAAGTATATCGCTGATTTTAGCTGTTTTTTTAACATCTATTTAAAGTAATAAGTAATTGTATATTTTACAAAGTGAATTGCTATTATCAATAGCATTACGGATAAATCTAATCCATTGAATGGTTGTATATACCTTCTGATAACCTTTAGTGGAGGATAAGTGAGTCTGTTTAAAGTTTGCATTATGCTGCTTACAATCTCATTATACATGTTAACTACATTCAATTTAATCAATAAATCGAGAGCAACTGAGCATATTAGAACGAAGCTGTAAAGATCAAGTAACAAGTTAAGTAAGTATATGATTGGATGCATATTACTAATTTATACTAAAGTCTATTATGTGTAGTGATATGTATAAAATCAAGCCCCACAATAATTTTTATGCTGAAATAGGTGTAAACAATAACTGATTAGTCTGTTTATCAATAGAGATGTCCACTATTTGCTCCCTTGGATTCCCTCTACTGTAAAATTCTTCAACTTCCTGCAGCGCCAATGTTACATCTCGAAGCAAAATTAATGTGTCACAGCTATGTGGAACTTGCTCTCTAAAATATCCACTGGCTGAATAATACCAGATGGCAAGGTTTATCAAATCAAGCACATCATTTAGTTCTAATTGCGCAATGCCTGTTTTAGAACAAAAACCAACCACTCCAATATTAGCGTCAAAAAATATGTACCTACTATTTTCTCCCTTATGTATTAGCATAGCATGCCCATCTTTACTGAGCTTTTCATCTTTATAATAATAACTGCGGCGGCAGCTAAACATTATATAATGCTCTGATTTTGTGTTATCTAATGCATGCTCAAGTTTCTCTTGAGAAATGGAAGCTTGTTTTTTTCGTTTTAGGATCAAAGAAAAATTTTTGTTTATTTAGCAAGATGTTGTCAGAGAAAACAAAATTTTTACTCTTTTTAGAATCATAAAAACATAAAATAGGTAAGCACTCCGATAGAACTAGTATCAAATGTAACTGCCGTTCTTTTTCTTCCTTGCCATTAAGGTAATCTATAATATCTTGCTCGGTTATTTTGTTATTTAGTCTATTAAAAAAGCTTAAAAAGTCTTCTCTACTTTCTAGCTTCATAGAAACAATTAAGTTACTTAATGGGTTACATAATCCGTTTCTAGGATTAAAGCCTAGAATTTTTTTATACCATCCACTCAATATTGGCATATTCCCTATGGCTGTGGAAATATGTTGATTTAATCCTAATTTGATACCATCTTCTCTCTTAAATTTTTGTGTATATTCTTCATAAGCCAACTTTACCTGAGTATATGATATTATTTCTGTGTAGTGATATTTCCCTTTGCTGTCTTTATAAATTCCTTTTATATTACAAGCAATGCTATTCTCTATATCTTGCGTGATAACAAAGTCTTCAGTTTCAATAGTTTGGTTTAAAAATTCTGCAATATCTCTTTTTGAGAAAGTTCGATCAAAAGTTTTTCCATTATCATTTTTGAAAAAGACTCTGACCTTGTCTTCCTTAAGAAGATGAATTTTTGATATTTGCGATCCACAAATATCGTTGACGTACTCTTTTATATATGTTGACATTACTGCTACCTAATATTTTAATAATATATTAGGTATGACATAAAATATTAAAGATTTTTATTAAAATTTAATAAGATATTGTAATCTTTGATTCCACGTGGATAAAAAACTTATTGATAAATTAACGGAGAGATGTGTACTGTATGAATAGCTTTTTGATCATGTTTATTACATGCAGGATAAGTGTTCAGGTACGTATGAAACCAGCGCTTCTTTTCTTGTCCACCTATTGTTACCTAAATAGCCTCTGCTCAAGTAGTCCCTTTGTTGTCATTCCAGTGCCCAGACACTGGGATCCAGATTGGCACTAAGTTGGTAAACATGAAAGGGCTTTACAACGTTTTTTATGTGAAAGCCAATGTCAGCTAGTCAAATGATACCATCTGTTATAAACTCACTTTTACTCTATGGTCTTGTCGATATCCTGAACAGATACAATATTTTTTATTTATAAAATGAAGTAACTACTTATCGTAAAGTTGATCTATAGATATAATACTACCATTTGATGACTTTTCAGCACATTTCTCACTTTCATATTCTTTATCAGAATCAACGCTAAAGACTAAAGTATCTCCTGAAATTTTATCATAAAACTCACTAATAGCAAAAAACGGTACAGTGACTTGTTCTTGTTTTCCACGAAAGCTCAAACTGACGCTAAACTTATCCTCAAGAACTTTTAGGCTATAAAATTGGTGCTGTAATATAATAAGCATTTGAGTAGGATATGATTCTTTCAAGTAGTCTGGTATGACAACACCATTAAAGCGCGTAAAAAACAGTATCTCTAAGTGAGGAGTAAAAACATTATCTAATATAGTATTCAAAGCCTTTTTGATAACTTGAAATTTAGCATAACTAAGCGACTTCTGATAATCTGTTTTATCCATATAACCCTTACATGTTTGGGGGGAACTTCTGTTACCCGGCGTTCCCTAAACCGTGCTTATAGCAATGAAGTTATAGTGCCTAAATTAAGCAGCTAATGCAACATTGTCTTCAGCAGCAAAGTTATCGTTTGCATCTAAATTGTGAACTCTTAGCGGTGGTATCTAACCGAGCAAAGGTACCATCTTTACTATGTATGTCGATCCTTACTCGCCCCCGTATCAATCAAAAAATATGGTGGAGGCGCCGAGTACTGCCCTCGGGTCCAATACACCTATTACAAGGTAATTTTATTGCCATAGTACAAAAAATGCACATCTTTATTGTACAGTAGTATTGAATAAATGTCAAGTTGTTGAACGTAAAATCTGTTGTAAGCTAAAAAATTAATATAAAAATTACTTCGCCTATTTATCTAATCTTAGTATAATCAAAGTAGGGATATTTTTAGAGCTCAAAATCTATCTTCGTCTGCAGACTTTTTTATCAAATAATCAAACTCAGTAAAGAATGTAGGGTATCTTCTTCAGCGCAAATGGGTGCACACATATGCTTAATCTCTGTCGTATGTGCGTTACATTTTTTCTGTTCTTTATTAATAAATATGGGGGATTCTATGCCTAATTCTTAACAAAAAACTACTCAAATGCTTTTGTAGCTATTGAATTTCTGAGTTCAAGAAAGCAAGAGACAGTGTGAGGAATGGCACAAGCCGAAAAAAAGATAAGTTGTGGAACAAAAAATGCAGACAACTGTGGAAAATTGCCTGTGTAACTAGACTATAAATTAGTTTTTCTCCTCAAGAATTAAATCAATTCAGTGTACTTTCTAACTTTCTATTTGTTAGAAAAAAACGGATATGAAGGAAGAGTTTCGTATTGATCTTGTGAATCAATCTCTACTTCTTGTTCTGATGACATCTGTGATGTCAGTCCTTCATCAGATAAAAGAATTTTTCCTGTAAGAATTTCTATTACTTCTTCCCTTCCACTAGAAATAGCATAATCCAAAGGAGTCTTTCCTTCATTATCTTGTATATTAACATTTGCATCCTTCTCTATAAGAAACTCTACTACTTTTACACAGCCACTTCCAGATGCTAAACATAGTAATACCAAATTACATTACTAATCGAACAAATAAGAAACATTACAAACTCGTTTAATAGTAGCACTGGAAATACTGACAATAAAATTACACAGAACATCTTCAAGTAAGCCTATGGTATCGTAGACTCTGTTGCGTAAAGTATTGTGTTTGATATATTGCCACAACCTCTCAACAGGATTCAGTTCTGGTGAATAAGGAGGCAAGTATATAATGGTAATGTTTTTCTGAATTTTCAAACTTTTTGATCTATGCCAGCCTGCACAATCCATTACAAGAAAGGCTTTTTTCGTGCCTAAATCTTTCGACATCTGCTCCAGAAATATATTCATACAATCAGTGTTTACATATGGAGCAAGTAGGCTAATTTTCTTACCACTTCTTGGATTTACCGCACTGTAGATATAGAAATTTTGTCTACCAATTTTCATTTAACCTGCGTTCTGACCCCTTTTTTAAACCATCCGTGTCCGATTTTTGAATGAGTTCCAAATCGTGATTCATCAAAAAAATACCTCCTTTTCAGGGTGGGAATTGACTATTTTATTGAAGTATTTTTTAAACTCTTCTTGCTTGTTTTTATCTTGTTTATGGTGAATTGGCCTCGGTGTTATATAAGAAAACTTCATCCTTTGTATCTCACGATGCACTGTTGATTTGCTAATGTTTAGGCCAAATTCCTCTGAGATTTTTATTTGCACTTCCTTAATAGTAATATTTGGATTTCTTTCTACCCATATTTCAATTTGCTCACGTTGATTTTTGTTTAATTTGCTTTTTCTTCGCCGCTGAGAAGGGGAAAATAATTTTTCTACTCTACCAAATTTTAGATGCTTTATCCATTCAGTCAAAGCAGTCCTTGAAATTTTACATATTCTTGCCACAGCGCTTATACTACTTTCTTTTCCTGCTATCACCGCTTGTAACTTTTTTGAAACATATGCGTTATTTCTGACCTTTTTTAACATTTCTTTCGCCAAATTTACAACTTTTTCGTCTAACAGTTTTGACCTTAATGCCATTTATACCTCTCTATTTTATCTACTCTAGTATCACTTCTTTCCCATTATTGTCTATCTGTTCTTTACATAGTGGGAATTGGTATAAGTTACTTCCATCAAATGAATTAGCATTTATGTCAAATCCACTTTCTTCCCATGTATTGTACATATTAACATGCTGCTGCAGCTCACTTTTTAATTTTTCAATTATGTTAGATGCGCTTATTTTGTCATCATTATCAATCCTATATAGTATTTTTTGTAATATCGACGTGTTACTCATAATGTTCTCCGATTTTTAAGAATAAATACTAATTATAGCATTAAAGCAAGATATGAGGACGAAAACATTCTATGTAATGACTACTATGCTATAGGTATTAATATAATTTAAAACTGCAATTATTAGATTAGCCATCTGTATACTGAATCTATGTCTTAAAAGGATCATACACATCAATTTTTTTAGGGTCGCTTTTTTTCATTTTCTCACTCAATAACCTCAGAATGGGCTGTAAATCATCGTCGATTGATAAACACAGTACTTCTCTATCAAGAGAATTGGCTAAATGATTCTTCTTCTCAAGAATTTCTGCTTCCTCCAATAAGTCGCATTTGTTTAACACGACAGTTTCTTCCTTCTTGATAAGGTCACTATTGTAAAGCTTCAGTTCATTATGTGTACAATTATAAGCTGAAATAATGTCATCGTGAGTTACATCAATTAAATGCAGTAAAATTTTGCACCTTTCTATGTGCCTTAAAAATTTGTGTCCGAGCCCAACTCCAAGATGAGCATCAGCGATTATTCCAGGAATATCTGCTATCACAATTTCGCTATAATCTACTTTTGCTACACCTAAATGTGGTCTTATAGTAGTAAATTCATAATCGCCTACTTTCGTATCAGAATTTGAGCAGCGGGTTAAAAATTTAGATTTACCTGCATTTGGCATACCAATAATGCCAACATCAGATAAAACTTTTAGCTTCAATATTATATTTCTTTCTTCGCCAGGCTGACCATGAGTAAAATGTCTTGGTGCCCTATTAGTAGCAGATTTAAAGTTAGTATTTCCAAGCCCACCTTTTCCACCTTTCACTACTTGAAATTCCATGTCAGGTTTATCAAGATCTACTATTATTTCCTCACTTTCTTCATCGATTATTTGTGTGCCAACTGGAACTTTAAGTATAATATCTTTTCCTGCTGTGCCAGATTTATCTCTACTCGTACCACTTTTTCCACTACTCGCTTTAATATGTCTTCGACAACGAAAATTAAGCAAAGTGTTGAGATTTGCATCACTGACGAAAATTATGTCTCCTCCCCTGCCCCCATTACCACCGTTTGGGCCACCAAATTCAACGAATTTTTCTCGACGAAAACTAGCGCAGCCATCGCCACCATCACCTGCTTTTAAATATAATTTAACTTCGTCTATGAAATCCATGCTAACCCGCGATAATATTTAGCATTCTCTCCTAATGAACTTTCTATTCTCATCAATTCATTATACTTTGCAAGCCTATCAGAACGCGACAGCGAGCCAGTCTTTATTTGCCCACAATTCGATGCAACCGCTATGTGGGATATCGTTGTATCTTCTGTTTCACCTGAGCGATGCGAAATAATAGCCCTATAGCCATTTGATTTTGCCATTTCAATAGCAGCAAAAGTTTCCGCAAGCGTTCCTATTTGATTTGGTTTAATTAGTACAGAATTTGCCATTTTTTCCTCTATTCCCTTACTTATTAGTTCACAATTTGTAACAAATAAATCATCCCCGACTAATTGAATTTTACTTCCCAATTTTGCAGTAAGTAATTTCCAACCTTCATAGTCGTCTTCATCCATTGCATCTTCTATAGAAATTATTGGATATTTGCCTACAAGGTCAAAATAATACTGAACCAATTCCTCTGAAGTGAGTTCTCTGTTTTCAAATTTGTAAACTCTATTTTCATAAAAAGTAGATGAAGCAACATCAAGACCCAGTGCAAAGTGATTTTTCATCGAATAACCAGCAGATTCAACAGCCTGAATTATCAAATTAAGAGCTTCTTCAGTGCTTCCAATGTTTGGTGCAAAACCACCTTCATCTCCTACGTTTGTGCTATAACCTTTTTTCTTAAGAATGCTGCGCAAGTTATGAAATACCTCTGCAGATATTCTGATTGCTTCACTGAAAGTTTCAGCACCAACCGGAAGAATCATAAATTCTTGAAAATCGAGTTTATTATCTGCATGTACTCCACCATTAATGACGTTAATTAGCGGAACTGGCATCTGCTCTTCCCCTACTCCCAAATACTTATATAACGGCATTTTAAAGCTGTTTGCTGCTGCTTTTGCAACAGCAAGAGACACACCCAAAGTTGCATTTGCTCCAAGTTTAGATTTATTTTTTGTTCCATCTAGTTCAATTAAAACTTTATCAATTGCACTCTGGTTTGCTGCATCCATGCCAATGATTTTATTTGCTATCACTCCACTCACAGATTGAACAGCTTTCAGCACTCCTTTACCACAATACCTTTTTTCATCTTGATCTCTCAGCTCCAATGCTTCTAGTTTACCGGTCGAAGCCCCAGAAGGGACAGCGGCTCTACCTGTTGCTCCATCACATAGTTCTATTGCTACCTCAATTGTTGGGTAACCCCTGCTATCTAAAATTTCTCTTGCAAATACACTGCTGATCGTCTTTTTCATCATACTAAACCTCCACTAGATTCACAATTGTGTTCACGTTCGGGAAATGTCACCCCAGCGCTGTAACATTTCAGTGTACGAACATTGCAACCTACAGATAAACAGATAATTTGAGTAGCAGATGGTGTCATTCCAGTGCTTGACACTGGAATCCAGTTTTTATTATACAGCCACTTATTTAAAGTTAAGTCTTCTGGATCCCAGTGTCTGGGCACTGGGATGACACCATTCTTAATGGAAGCTATCCCCATATCACAATTTCTGTACAGTTGTTTGCCTAGACACTGGGATCCAGTTTTACTACACAATTTTATCATATAAATCACCAATGCTTAAGTTTATTTTACTAGCAGCAGCTTTGCAGTTTCTTTCGCTAGTTTAGCTATATTACTACCAGCACCAATAAATAATACTATATCTCCTGAACTTGTCGAATTACTAATAAAATGTGAAATGAGTAAAGCATCATTCATAATCTTCACATCATTAAACCCATTACTGATCAAGGCTTTTTGTATATCATCAATTCCACAGCCAGGAATAGGCTTATCTTCTGGAGGATGGACAGGAGTGAGAATTACATAATCAAACATCATGAAAATTCGTACGAACTCATCAAAAAAATTACGAATACGAGCAAAACGAAGCGGCTCGATAATTCCTATTACCTTTCTTTTAGCAATCGAACGTGCTGCTGCCAGGGTTGCCTGTATTTCATTTGGGTGGTGAGCATAATCCTCAATTAACTTAACACCTTTAATATTGGCAATTAAAGAAAATCTCCTTGCTACTCCTTTAAATTCCAAAAGACCTTTTTTAATCTCTTCATCACTAATTCCAAGTTTCACTGCAGCTGATATTGCAGCCAGGGCGTTGCTAACTTTATGCATTCCTATTGCATTTGATAGCACTACATTCTTTATAATTCTGGTACAAGGTTGAATATCTTCTTTTTGTCCTTCGAGAGAGAGTTCTTTTAATTGAAACACTATATGTACATTATCATCATCAATTTCAATGCGTTGAACTAATTTTCTAATTATATTAAGTTTAGTCTCCCAATCTGCCTCTGATAAATCACACTTTTCCTTCGTTATGTGCTCTCTTACCATCTTAACTTCTTCCCATACTACCTCTTCTAGTATATCCGCGCGTATTGATTTGCTGTTACATTCACCAAAACGTTTTCCAGGACAACGATAGTAACTTCTTCCTCCCTTAGCATTACTCATTCCATAATAAACGGATTTGCAACACTGACATATCACTAACCCTTTTAATAAGTATTTTCTTTCACTTTGTTGCATTTTTTCTATTTGTAGCTTTTCTTTTTCCACACTGTATCTCTATGACTTATATATATTTTGCCTATAGTAAAATACGCACATAATGAGCCAAATCAAGGAAAGTGCAAACCAAGTAATTGCGTATTCAAGATGCTTTATTGGCTGTATAGTCAATTTGCCACCAAAATTATCTTGCCACAATATACATTTCTCTAGCTTAATACCTAGTTCATTGGAGATCTCTTCTGTACTTAGGGTAAACCATGTATTTGAAGCAATATCATTTTTGATAAACCAATTTTTGCTACCATCACAATACAAAACGCCATCAGCAGCTACTTTTTCAATTTTTGCTTTTTCTTCTTTTTTTTCTCTGACTATTCCTTTATTTATTAACATGTAATGTCCATTGATAAGCAACATAGGAGACAGCACATGATAGCCACGTTGACCTGCGAAAACATATAGTTCTATATCACTTAAAATTCCGTCGATTTTAACGTTTCTGTAGTTAAACTTTGAAAGATTATCACTAGGCAGTAGATGAATAACTGGAAGATCCATATTTTTGATAATATTATTCTTCCAGCTCAATCTAAATAACTGCCATAACCCGAGTGAAAAAAGAAGTAAAAAAGGTATAATGAAAATAAATACTATTTTTCTTAACACTCTATATTTGTGTTCTCAAGTAATTTTCAATACCCATAAGCTCAATAAGGTCAATCTGTTCTTTGATCCAATGTAAGTGCTCTTCCTCATTTTTCAGTAGTCCTTCTAATAACATTACACTCACGAAATCCTTTTCTTTTTCAGCAACGGAAATTGCCTCTTTGATGCCCTTAATACCTTCTTCTTCTAAGTTAGAATTATCTTCTAAGATTTTCTGCATTGTATCTTTTGTGAACTTTCCTTCATACTTTGAGATTTTATTTATATCTTGAAAATTTGGCATGCCCTTAAGCAGTAAAATTCTTTCTGCCAGCCTATTTGCATGCTCAAGTTCTTCATTAAGCTCCTTTCTCATCTTTTCTGCAAGTTTATTGATTCCGCTATTTTTAAGAATCGCAGAATGCAAAAGATACTGGCGTACAGAAGTCAGCTCATTTGTAAGTAATTTATTTAAATGTTCTACTATTTCTTTATTCATAACCTTTCTTTAGCTAATATACCAATGTAATCTACATAACAATCAAGGCAACATCAATTCATTTTTCTCACAACAATCGTATCAAATAGCACATCATGAAATGCCTGTTTCCTCTGAGAGAAGCAAGCAACTAAATACCAACTGAAGGTAAGCATCACTATAATCACTTCTAGTGTACTTAAAGCATTTACTGATGTTTGAAAAAGTTTGATAAAGGTGATAATTGAATTATTTAGCATAGGAAGGAAAAACTGAGAGATAGTGCGATCAAATGCTAAGCTCAAACCTATTTTAGAACTATCTAAAGTGATAGTATATATATTCATTAACTGTTGACCAGGAGTTGCTTGAGCTGTTGAAGATATAAAATATGTAAAGTAACCACAATTTATACACATGTATGACAGGTGTAAAATTAATGGAAAATCCCCTAATAACAACACAATTAGTAAGGCTGGTATTAATAAAATTGCCATATCTATTAAATATGCGCAAAAGCGCCTTTCTACACTAGCGATCTCTGTCATTACCACCTATCTTTCAAATACTTTACTATGAATTCTGTAAGTTTATTAAAATGTTGAAAATATAACAAATCTTCATAACCGCTTATTGATTGGCCGTACATAATAGGTAAGCAATTGGCATTTTGTGCACATAGAATGTCTGTGATGCTATCACCAACAAAAAACACATTTTCTCTATTTATAGGTAACGTACTCTCCTCCAGTGCAAATAGCAGTGGAGTTGCAGATGGCTTATCTTCTGCAGTATCACATGAGCCAACTATTCTTTCAAAGTAAGAATCTAGTTTAAAATAGGCAACTTCTTGACGTAAATTAGTATTTTTCTTATTGCTCACTATTGCTAGGTAAATATTGTGGCTTTTGAGTGTCTTCAGCATTTTCTCTACTCCTTCATTCAGAGTAATATTTTGTAACAATGCATTATCTAGGTATTTTTGATATATCTGATTCGCTTTTTTCCACTGATCACCGAACAAATTGACCATGTAGCTCTTTCTTGATTCATGAGAATTTCTATCAACAACCTTACTGCCAGATCCCATCAAATCTAAAGTATGCTTAATGGCATTAGAAATATTATCTTGAGTATCAACTAAGGTATTATCCCAATCGAATACTACCGCTAATCGGCTATTTTTCATTTTTATATTGTTACGTATTTTAAGCTAATAAGTAAATAATATTTTGACGATAAAGCTTCTATGTTAATCATTTTTACATAGTGGCCTAATACACTGGTTGTATTATATGCTTTAAACGCTAATTCTGGATTAAGGAAGGAAGAAAGTATAGGAAATGGAAGGCTTTTTGGATTTCAAGGAATAGGAAATGAGAGTAGAAAGGATGTGAACCAAGAAATTAACGGGAGATCTATGGCGAGTATGTTCAATTTCAAGTCTATTTTTGAGGTAGCCAAAAATCGTCTCAATGATCGACCTTTTTCTCAGCAAAATCTTTTCATGTAGTGAAATTAATGCGTTTTTCATCCCCTTTTTCACCTTGGTAACAAGTTTCAAACCGCGGTTAAACAACTCTTGGAAAAGCTCTTTTTTAATATAGCCTTTATCACCAAACAAAAGACCGGTTAATTTCTTAGTTAGGTTTGCTACAGGCTCTCTATCGTCAACATTACCTCTTGTAAGCGTAAAAGCTTGAATTTCACCTTTCTCGTTAATTATCAAATGTAGTTTAAAGCCGAAAAACCAGCCATATGTACTCTTGCTTAATTTTGCAATTCCAGCAAAAACCTTATTTCTTGATATTCTTTTTGCATGGCAAACTGCAATAGGAGTTGTATCTATGTATGAGATTCCAGTAAGTTCTGACCATCCGCAAAGGCACTGTAATAGCGTGGCTAAATGCCACAAAACCCTGGGCTTTAGAGCAACAAACCTAGTGTATGAAGGCAACTTCGAAAACTCTGTTTGTAGAGCAATGTTAGGTAATGCAGGTAGAAAGCCTTAAAATTTTCACAGGGAGATTGCTGATACAGGAGGATTATTGTGATAATTTCCGAATGTGTAATTTCTGGCACTCTTGTGGGTTTTTACCGTTTGGCAGTAGTTTATCTGCAAAATTTTTCTCTATATCTCTGCAAAAATCATCGACCAGACAAAACAGTTTTGTTATATCTTCCATGGGTAACCTCATCTATTTTTTTCTATTTGTTGAGTTTACCCTACTCTCCTGACTTTTCTATTCTCTTTTTAATCCAGAATTAGCGTTTTAAGAGAGCTAGTACAATTTCTTACAGGTTTCATACATGATAAGAGTTTTATTTTTAGCTAAACCAATTGAAATAAGCTATAAAATCTGTTAAAGTCAGCTTTGTGCAAGCACCCTTAGCTCAGTTGGATTAGAGCATTTGACTACGGATCAAAAGGTCGGGCGTTCAAGTCGCTCAGGGTGCACCATATTTTATAGGAAATAGAAGTCATACTTGAAATTCATATATGTAATACCTATCTTTAAAGGTAAAATACTGAGCTATTATATATGAACAAAAAAGACTACTATGATCTGCTAGAAGTGAGCAGAAATGCTAGTACTGACGAGATAAAAAAAGCATATAAAAAACTAGCATTAAGATATCATCCCGACAGAAATCCTGGTAATAAGGAAGCAGAGGAAAAATTTAAAGAAGTAACAGCTGCATATGAAGTTCTATCTGACTCTGAAAAAAGAGCAGGTTATGATCGTTATGGTCACGATGGTGCTTCCGGTGGATTTGATTTCAGCCAAGCTGGAGGGGATTTTAGCGATATATTTAACGATTTTTTTGGTGCAGGATTCGGCGGCAGTACAAGTAGGTCAAGAACAAAAAGAAGTACAACAGGAGTATCTGGAGCAGATCTGCGCTACGACCTTAAAATTACCTTGGAAGATGCATTTAAAGGAATACAAGCACCTATACATTATGTGACAAATATAAAATGTAATACATGCCAAGGCACAGGTAGCGAAGGAGCAATCAAACCAGTTCAGTGCAACACATGCCAGGGAAGCGGTAGAATTAGAACTCAACAGGGCTTTTTTACCATTGAAAGAACGTGTACTACATGCTATGGGGAAGGAGAAATAATACAAAATAAATGTAAGAAATGCGGTGGAAGTGGACGTAAAAGAGATGAAGTAAATATCTCCGTTTCAATTCCAAAAGGCATAGAAGAAGGAGCTAAGGTAAGGGTCAGTGGTAAAGGAGAAGCTGGAGCAAGAGGTGGAAAAAGCGGAGATTTATACGTATGTGTAAAAATAGCTACTCATCAGATCTTCACTCGCAATAGAGCAGATTTACACTGTAAAGTGCCCATAAGAATGACACTAGCAGTACTTGGTGGTGAAATCGATATTCAATCAATTGATGGAGCTAAAATAAAAGTAAAGGTCCCTGAAGGCACTCAAACTGGTACCAAACTACGTTGTAGGGAAAAGGGTATGCCATATATGAACTCACATGCTCGTGGTGATTTATACGTACAGGTAATAGTTGAGACTTTAAATCCAAAGAATTTAACCCAAAAGCAGATTGAGCTATTAAAAGCGCTTGAGGAAGGGGAACATGAAAGTGTAGAGCAGAAATCTGAAGGATTCTTTGGAAAAGTAAAAAAAAAATGAGAAATTTGCTAAATGATATAAAGAGGTAGCTGTCTACACTTAATTCTTTTTACCAATTTGAAAGCCTTCTCTTTTAGTGAAAAGATTTTTTTAAGTTATGCAAAAGTGATAAATTCCTTTATTTAAGGTCGAAGTTTTGCTATCCTCGCATTTTAATAATTTAAAATTAATGAACATAAACAAAAATGAGTTTTTATTTCTTCCTCTTGGAGGAGTAGGAAGAATTGGGATGAACGTTAGCCTATATCATTATCAAGGCAAGTGGATTATGATCGACCTTGGTATCGGTTTTGCAGATGAAACTATGCCAGGTGTTGAGCTACTCATTGCTGATGTAGATTTTATTGCTCAAAGAAAAAAAGATTTGCTTGGAATAATAATTACACATGCACATGAAGATCACTGTGGTGCAGTGCCTCATCTGTGGGAAGAGTTAGAATGTCCCATATATACAACAAAGTTTACGGTTAACTTTCTCAAAGAAAAATTGAAAGAATTTCGATTGGAAGGTATAGTGCCTTTGAAAGAGGTGGACATAAATGGCAGCATAAATTTGGGTTCTTTTACCGTTGAGTTTATAAATGTAACTCATTCAGTTCCTGAAGCAAATTCAATATTAATTAGCACTGAAATGGGTAGTGCACTCCATACCGGAGACTGGAAATTTGACCCAAAACCTGTTGTTGGATTAATTTCTAATATAGAGCGTTTAAAAGAAATTGGCGATAAAGGTGATCTACTTGCAGCAATTTGTGATTCAACAAACATACTGAGCAAACACGACCCTGAATCAGAAAGTGAAATTTATGATAATATTTACAATATAATAAACCGGTCTAAAAAATTGATTGCTGTATCGCTATTTGCCTCAAATGTGGCGCGAATTGAGACTATCGCTAAAGCTGCACAAGCACTAAATAGAAAAGTGGTTTTACTTGGCAGATCTTTATGGAGAATAGTGAAAGTTGCTCAGGATAGTGGTTATTTAACTGATTCTCCTGAGTTTCTAGAAGCAAAGGAGGCAGTAAATTTTCCAAGGGAAAAGCTGGTGCTACTTTGCACAGGTTGTCAAGGTGAGCCACTGGCAGCAACCTCAAGGCTTGCTAATAAGAGTCATCAAGCATTTAAAATGCAGCAAGGTGATACCATGATCTTTTCATCAAAAATCATTCCTGGCAATGAAACTCGTGCACATAACATGCTCAATGCCTTTATTGAGATGGGAGTGGAAGTTATTACTGAAAAAACAGAGAATGTTCATGCTTCCGGACATCCAGTAAAAGCAGAGCTAAGGGAAATGTATTCTTTGATAAAACCTAAGATAGCTATTCCAGTTCATGGTGAGTATATTCATACGGATGCACATGTAAAGTTCGCTAAAGAGTGCGGTGTGAAAAAAGCAATAATGATTGCACCAGGTGATATTGTTAATTTGGAGAATGGAGAAAAAGTTAGTTCAATTGATGTTGACTACTTTGGTATTGATGGTGCGTTGCTACGCCATCCAGAATGCAGCGTTATAAAGATGCGTGAGAGAATGAGAGATGCTGGGGTTATTGTAGTAACAGCAATTGTGAATAAGAAAAACAAATTGCTCGCTAAGCCAAAAGTATTTGCACCTGGTGTTTTCGAAGCGCAAGAAGATGCAGCCATTATGCAAAAGATCATAGAGAAGGTTGAGTCAGCATTTAGTCCACAACCGATAAAAAAAATAAGAAATAAGATTGAAAGTTCAATATTTAGTATCTTAAAGGAATATTTACTAAAAAGACCTATAATTGAAGTCCAAATAGAACAGGTATAGAAATATACCTCTTTTTATTAACCATTATTTGAGTAAGAAGTTAACAATGTATTCTTTGATGTTATTTCAGCATGCAATACTGGAATCCATAAAAAAAAATCAGTGTCAGATCACACAACTATACAAACATTGTGATTTGAATCTACCAGAAGGGTGCCATCTCAACGCCCAGGCAAACATTGTAGTTTTAGAGCAATCTCCACCAGTAGAGTGTCATCCCAGTGCTCTGACACTGGAATCCAGTTTTTCATGCAACCTTGTCAAAGACGTTTATTTTAGAATAAAACAGCTACTTTTATGCTTGCCACCTCAGTGCACTTACTTGCAGTCAAATTTCTGGATTCCAGTGTCAAGTACTGCAGAAATTGATTTACTCTACTGTCATGCAGTTTAACTTCAAAAGTAAGCTATTTGCTGAGATGACAGGAGGTAATGCAAGAAATCTAATGAAGCTATTCGTTCAACTGGTGTTATTTATTTCGTTATTTATTCCTTATTCCACAAAAGCTGTTTTATATGTTGATATAAAAAAAAGCAATATTGGTAATATTGATCTTGTTGTATCTAAATGTGCATGCAAGACAGAAGTGGAAAGTGAGCTAAGTGAAAGCATCACAAAAGTAATTGAAACAAATCTATCTAATTGTGGCTTATTTAATGTGAAACGTAACACGAAAGTTGAGTCTTGGAAAAGCGATACTGTAGTCACAGTAAGTTTAAGTGAAGTATCAAACAGAAATTTAGAGCTATCTTTTCGTTTATCTGACAGCTTTACAAACAGAGAATTACTTACTCAGTCGGTTGTTTTTCTAGCAAAAGACTGGAGGAAAATTAGTCATCTTGTTTCAGATCTGATACATGATAGATTGATTGGTGAGAAAGGGCATTTCAATACAAAAATTACATATATCGCTGAAGAAAAAGATAGCAATTACAAATCCGTCCGTAAAATTGCTGTGATGAATCAAGATGGAAGTAATATAAAGTACTTAACAAATGGTGAGAAATTTGTGTCAACACCAAGATTTTCACCAAATGGAAAGGGTATTGTTTATATATCATACACAAATGGTAAAAGTTATATAATATTAAAAAATTTAAAAGATAACACTGAATCAATAATCAGCGCATTTGAAGGAGTTATTTCTGCACCAAGATTTTCTCCTGATGGTAAATCTCTTCTTATTTCCCACTCATTGAGTGGTGAAACAAATATATTATCTCTAGACTTAAGTAGTAAACGAACAAAAAAAATTACTAAAGGTTCAGCTATAAGTACTTCTCCCTCTTTGTCTCCAGATCAAAAGTACATGGTTTTTAGTTCTGATATAAGTGGAAGTCAGCAACTATATATCATAGATTTCACTAAAAAAAGCAAAAAACCCAAGAGAATTAGTTTTGGAAATGGAAGATATGCTACACCTGTTTGGTCGCCAAAAGGAGATCTGATAGCTTTTACAAAAATTCAGTCAGGAAAATTTTACATAGGAGTTATGAAGCCAGATGGCAAAGAAGAGCGCTTGCTTTCAGAGGGACATAAAATTGAATCTCCGGCATGGCTACCAAATGGCAGAGAAATTATCTTTACTAACGCAGAATCACCAAGCAACTCTAAATTATATTTAGTAGATTTAGTAAAGAAAAATCAAAAAATGGTTTTTACTCCAACGAATGCTTCTTTACCAGATTGGTCTTATTTCTGAAAGTAGATCTATAAAATCGTTATAAATCTTGCTTTATCTTAATCGTTTATAACCTTCGGTACTACGAAATACCCATGCTCTGATTTTGTATTGGATAATATTTCTTCTTTAATGTTTTGAGAATTTATAATATCATCGCGTACATGAATATCCTTATCTATAGTTCCATAACGCATAGGAGAAACACCTTCAGTATTAACTTTCAACAAAGTATCATGTATCCAATCCAGCATTGTTAGTTCTTTTGAGTAGTATTGAATCTCATCATCGGATAACTTAATCCTCACAAGCTGTGCAGTTTTAAGCATTTCTTCTTTAGTAATTGTTATTTTTCTCTTATTTGCAAATTCTATTAACGAAGTGATAACATCTTCTGTTGATCTAGCTGGCACTTTTACCTCCTTGCGTAAAGCAAATTAAAATATTTGCAATTGAAACAACCTCTATCTTATCATTTTTTTCGAATTTGTGAAATATGGTGTCCGTAATTACTAATTTATCCAGAGAAGAGGAAGAGATTTTCTCAACTGCATTTCCTGAAAGTATTCCATGTGTAATGCACGAAACTACAGACTTTGCTCCTCGGTTTTTTAAAGCAAGAGCTGCATTACATAATGTTCCGCCAGAGTCAACTATATCATCAACAATGACGCAATTTTTGTTTGCAACTTCTCCGATTACATTCATTACCTCAGATGTACCTGCTTTTTCTCTATATTTATCTACTACAACAATATCATTATCCAACTTGTGTTTTTCCTCTAAAATCTTTGCAAAAGCACGAGCTCTGCCAATTGCTCCAACATCAGGCGCAACTATTGCCAAGTTTTCCTTGTATATAGAGTTAACAAATACTTCAAAACAGCTTAGATTAGTAACTGGTATATCAAAAAAACCTTCAATTTGACTTGAATGCAAATCAATAGCAGCAACACTGTTTGCACCGGCTGTTTGAATAAGATTTGCAGTTAATTTAGCACTTAAAGCAGATTGCATATTATTGTTTTTAATAACCCTATCCTGCCTACTGTATCCATAATAAGGAATAATAGCTGTTATTCTCTTGGCTCCAGATCTCTTTGCTGCATTAATTGTAAGCAGAAGCTCCATAAGGTTATCATTTACAGGGGAAGAAATAGATTGTACTACGTATACTTCTTGATCACGTAGATCATTTGCTACTTCTACATTTACCTCACCATCAGCAAATCTTGACACCTGATTGGGGAATAGCTGAGCATTTAGCCCACTTGCTATTGAATCTCCTAATTGTTTACTAGTGCTACCTATTATTACCTTCATATATCAATTAAGTTTTGAAAATTATACAGAAACCATGGAATGATTAAAACTTTATTCTTGCCGCCAAGTGGATCATAGAAACGGAAAAGTTACTCGCAACATTTCACTAGCTTTCTTATCATAATAACGGTACTGGCTGAGTTCATTAAGTAATTTTATGGGCAGTGGAATGATAAAAAGCGTTTTCACAAACACATTTTACTACATAATCAGCGCTAATATTAAAATGCTTATAAAGAGCTTCATAAGGTGCTGATTCTCCAAAATTTTTCATGCCAATAAATATACCGTTTGAGCCTACATATTTATGCCAACCTACTTCACTTCCAGCTTCAATTGCAACTTTGATGCTGTCATTATTTAATATTACCCCTTTATATTCATCACTTTGCTCGTCAAAAAGCCTCCAACACGGCATAGAAATGACCCTTGTACCCACACCTTTTTCCTGTAATTTTTCTCTTGCCTCAACTGCAATTTCAACTTCAGATCCGGTAGCAAATATCGTCACTTCTAGCTTCCCTGAATATTCGCATAGTATATATGCACCAAATTTTGATAGGTTGGCCAATTGGTCAGTATAAGAGTGCATGTAATTAATATTTTGCCTTGAAAGCGCAAATAGTGCAGGTGACTCTTTTTTTTTAAGTGCAATGCTAATGCACTCCAAAGTTTCAATTGCATCTGCTGGCCTAAAAACATACAGATTTGGTATAGCTCTCAGAGAAGCTAAATGCTCTATTGGCTGGTGAGTTGGACCATCCTCCCCTACTCCAATTGAGTCATGAGTCATTACATATATAACCTGCTGTTTCATCAAAGCTGAAAGACGTATAGCAGGGCGGCAGTAATCGGAAAATACTAAAAAAGTTCCACCATAAGGAATAATTCCACCATGAAGAGCCATACCATTCATACAAACTGCCATAGCATGCTCTCTTACTCCATAGTGGACATAAGAACCATCATAATTATTACTATCTATTGCCTGCATGTGCTTATATTTAGTACAATTTGAGCCGGTAAGATCAGCAGAGCCACCAATTAGTTCTGGCATTGACTTAGTCAATAGTTCCATTACTCTGCCGAAAGAAGACCTAGTCGCTTCTTTTGGCATTAGCTCACATATTTGTTTCTTCAGGTTAGCTAAGTCATTTTCGATATTGTCTGGCAAACGTTTCTCAAGTCTTCTTTGTAGTTCTTCATTGATCAAGGATGTATAGTTTTGCTTTGCCCTCTTAACTGTTTCTATCCAAGCGTTTCTCACATCTTCTGGTACATGAAATTGTTCATAGTCCCAATTTAATTTTTCTCTCATCTGTTTTGCATCTTCCTCTGTAAAGGCACCACTATGAGCAGAAGATGTGCCAGCACGGCTCGAAAATTTTCCGATAATAGTTTTGCAACAGATTAGTGTAGGTTTATCAGACTTTTGTGCCTGTTCTATTGCAAGGGATATGGAATCAAAGTCATGCCCATCGATTTTGTCAACATTCCATCCATACGCTAAAAAACGCTTTTCTACATCATCAGAACAAGAGAGGCTAGTAGAGCCGTCTATAGAGATGTCATTGTCGTCAAAAAGTGCTATCAGCTTATTTAATTTAAGATGCCCAGCAAGGGACGCTGCTTCATGGCTTATACCTTCCATAAGACAGCCATCTCCTAGCATTACATAAGTGTAGTGACTGATTTCAAACTGCTTTTCAAGAATCGATTCAGCAAGTGCCATGCCAACAGCAGTGGCAAATCCTTGACCAAGCGGGCCTGTTGTTGCTTCTATACCAGAAGTTAAGCCAAATTCTGGGTGACCTGGAGTTTTTGATGTAAGTTGCCTGAAGTTTTTTAGTTCATCTATACTAATGTAGCCTGTCAGATATAATATAGAGTATTGCAACATTGAACCGTGACCATTTGATAGGACGAAACGATCTCTACTGATCCATTGAGAATCATCAGGGTTATGGTTTAGGTATTTAGCAAATAATACAGTAGCAACATCTGCCATGCCAAGTGGCATACCTGGATGTCCAGAATTTGCTTTTTGTACTGCATCAATTGATAAAAAGCGGACAGCATTTGCCATGGATTTTAGTAGTAAATGATTCATGTATTAATAGGAAAACTTAAAGGTGAAGTATACTATATCATAGTGGCAAAAACAAGTTGACACTTAATGTTAAAATCATTAATAATTTATAGTTAGATTGTGAGAATTTTTGTATGACAACTGTTATCAATAGAAAGTATAGAATCAGTCGCAGGCTTGGTGTAAACTTATGTGGTAGAGCAAAAGATTCGGTCAATAAAAGAAAATACCCTCCAGGTCAGCATGGTATTCTTGGATTTAGGAAGTTATCTGATTTTGGTAAGCAGTTTGCTGCACATAAAAAATTTAAGTTCTACTATGCAATTTCAAGTAAGCAGCTTAGACGTACATTTTTAGATGCCTACAAAAGAAAGGGTTATACGGCTGATAATTTTATTGGTGCCTTAGAATCAAGGTTAAGCTCTGTTTTATATCACTCTGGTTTTGTGCCAACAATTTACTCGGCAAAACAGCTTATATCTCATAAACATGTTACAGTTAATGATAAGGTGGTTAACATATCAAGTTATAGAGTGAAGCCTGGTGATATAGTAAAAATAAGGGAAAGAGCAGCAAAAATTCCTATATTAATAGAGGCTGAACAAAAGCAAGAACGTAAGGCTCCAGATTATTTAGAGGCAGATAGCAAAGCACTTTCAGTGAAGTATTTGAGAGCGCCTCAATATTCCGAAGTCCCATATTCAGCAGACATGGAAGTCAATTTAGTAGTAGAATTTTACTCTAGGTGAACAACATAAGGCCCGTGTGGCGGAATCGGTAGACGCAGCGGACTTAAAATCCGTGGGTTTTGCGACCTTGGGAGTTCAAGTCTCCCCATGGGCACCAGTTTAATTTATTAAAAAAGTATGAAATGGCTTGATATAGAAGATATTGCAGAAGCTCTAGAAGAGAAATTTCCAAATGAAGATATAATTAGTGTTAGATTCACTGAACTTAAAAGAAAAGTCTTGGATTTAGAAGAGTTTGATGATGATGAAAAGTATTGTAATGAAAAAATATTAGAGGCCATTCAAGCAGCTTGGATTGCAGAAAGATCTTAAAAAACAGATAGCTATAAGAAAATTACTGCATACAGTAAAAAGATAATCTTCTTGGAAATACTATACTTTACTCGAATTTTAATTAGCTTCATAATAATTTAATAAATTACAATTAAAAATGATTACAAGTTAGGCAAAAATATACAAATACTGCTTTTATGTGTGAAGCTGGAGGTGTAGTTATTGTAAATCAGCTACAATCCAAGCTAGCACTACTGGAACTGACATAACTCCAGGATATGTTAAACCTACCGGATAATAAAATTTGATTTGTGAGGTTGTTATATTTAAAATATACCAATATTGTATATCTTCTAGGTTACTAAACATTTGTTTAATGTTGTCTACAATTGTGTTATTAACCGGTTGTTTTGCAACAATTCTTTCGGGTTCTACACAAGAGATTAAAATGAAAGTAGTAGATGATAACGATAACTTAGTAGAAAAAGTCAAATGTGTCATACGTGACCCATCTGGAACGAATCATTCTCTCACATCTAACCCTGGAACAGTGGTTATTCATCGAGGTTCGGGATCATTGTTTGTTGATTGCAAAAAAAGAAGATTATAAAAAATTAAATGTGATGGTAGGTGAAAGTTTTAATAGCGTTACCTTATTGAATCTACTATGGTTACCTGGTTTTGCTGTCGATGCAATTACTGGAGCTTATAAACAATATCCATCACACTATGTTGTGAATATGACAAAATCTGATTAATAGAAAACTATGCTTAAATATAGCGGGCCAAAGAAATTAAAATCTACAATAGAAAACTATGCATTAAAATGCATGAAAAATAAGATCAGCAAAAATGAAATACGTCTTATTTTAAACTGGAAAAGTATAGTTGGAGAGGAATTAGCAGAATGTACAAAACCACAAAAGATCTCATACGCACAAAACGTAAACTCTGGTGTGCTGTATCTGTTAGTAACAAATGGCAGTAAAGCATTAGAAATGCAGCATATGGTTTCTCTTGTAATAGAAAAAATTACAGTTTTTTTTGGCTATAAAGCAGTATACGGTATAAAAATCAAGCAAGGGAGTTGACTATTTAACTATATCAGGTTAACCTAGTTACATAGGATAAGTTGGTATATTGAAGTGAGTAGAATTTGTGAGTTAACAAATAGAAAAAAGTCTTTTGGTAATAAGGTATCGCATTCAAATCGTAAAACAAAGCGTACCTTTCTCTTAAATTTACATAAGGTTACATTAACGAGTAATATATTAAAAAAAAAGTTTAGCTTTCGTATAGCGACAAGAACTTTAAGAACTATAGATTATAAAGGTGATCTTGATGCTTTCTTGCTCAATACAAAAACAATTAAACTAAGTAAAGAAGCACAAAAGATAAAAAGAAGATTAAAGAAAGTTTTAGCAAAACAAGAGGTAGAATTAGCTGTTTCAGATGCATAGTAAGCCTATATGGCTCAGAGCAAAAGCTCCAGCTGGTAAAATATTCAATGAAACCTTAAACACTGTTAAGCTACATAACTTACATACAGTATGCGAAGAAGCTGCGTGTCCAAATATTGGTGAATGTTGGAATAAACGTCATGCTACTGTGATGATTCTCGGTTCTGTTTGTACTCGTGCTTGTGCGTTTTGCAACGTTGCAACTGGCATTCCTGATAAGCTCGATCCTCATGAACCAGAAAATTTAGCAAAAGCGATAAAAAAGTTAAATTTAAAGCATGTTGTCATTACCTCTGTTGACCGCGATGATTTAGCAGATGGTGGTGCAAATCAGTTTATAAGGTGTATAGAAGAAATTAGAAAGATAACTTCGGAAACAACAATAGAGATTCTTACTCCTGATTTTTTAAATAAGAAAGGAGCGTTTGAAGCAATAGCTGTTGCATCACCTGATGTTTATAACCACAATATCGAAACAGTACCAAAACTGTATGCAAAAATAAGGCCAAGAGCTCGTTATTTTCATTCACTGTATTTGCTAAAGATGGTGAAACAGATCAATTCTAAGCTTTTCACGAAGTCAGGGCTTATGGTTGGTCTCGGAGAAACAAAGGAAGAAATATTTCAGGTCATGGATGATTTACGTAGCGCCGAAGTTGATTTCATTACAATTGGTCAATATTTGCAACCAACTCCAAAACATGCAAAGATTGATAGATATGTTACCCCAGAAGAGTTTGAGCATTATAAATATATTGCTTATTCCAAAGGCTTTTTGGTAGTTGCATCAAGCCCACTAACTCGGTCATCATACCACGCTGAAGAAGATTTTAACAGACTTGCTGCTGCTAAAACTTCAACCTAATTTAACCTATCTGTTCAAAGAAATGTGCACTCCCTTTCTTTTCATTCAAGTAGCCTCTTATCCTTCCAGTGGCCCATCGGTGTTATTTCAGTAACACCTGTTATTCGAGTAGCCTAACACTGAAACCAAGAGGACTGACCAGGCAATCAGAACTGGTCACGCGCTGGAATGACACCTTCATAAATTGCTAGGCCTTCATAATGTCATCCCAGTTTCCTCTTTACTCTTGTCATCCTAGTACTTGATACTGGGATCCAGAAGACTGATTAGTCAATCAGAACTGGTCACGCGCTGGAATGACATCATTGTTTTTTGCATGAAAAGACTGGATTTTCATGATACCCACTTATTATAGTATTTCCTAAAGTAAATGATAAAGGTATAATAAAGTATTTGAGTTATAATGGCATATAGTGTGGATTTAAGGGAAAAGGCAGTATTGATGATAGAAAAAGGGAAGACAAAGGTTGAGATAGCAGAGCTCATGGAGATAGGAATAGCAACGCTGTACCGCTGGTTAAAAAAGAAAGCTGCTGGTGAAAGCCTAAAGCCATCTAAAAACGGTAGCTTTATTCGAAAAATAGACCCAAAAATACTCGAAGAATATGTTACAAAGAATCCAGATCATACTCTGGCAGAGATGAAACAAAATCTTGGATTTGGAATAAATTCAATTTGGTATAGACTAAAACAGCTAAAAATTACTTTAAAAAAAAGTCACACTATATCAAGAGCGCAATCAAGAAGATAGGCAGCAATTTATTGATAAAATCTCAAAAATAGACCATTCCAGCATCTTATATATAGATGAAGCAGGAGTTGATAATAAGTTATACCGAGAATATGGACGTGCTCCAAGAGGAAAGAAAATTTATGCAGATATTCCAGCGAGAGAGAATCAGCATAGTAGCCGGGTGGATTGGAATGAGATTTATTGCACCAATGACTTTCAAAGGTGGGTGTGACAAAGAGGTATTCAATATATGGTTGGAGAAGATGTTATACCAATTCTCATTATTAATGAACCAAATAAGAAGCATAGCAGAGTTGTTTAACCGTGGAAGGGGAAAAAGAGGTAATAAATTTACACAAAGCGCATTCAAGCAGAACAATTGTATCGTAGATTTTATTGCGTAAAATGTTCTGTTTTATATATAACCAAAACCTCTCAACAGGATTGAGTTCAGGTGAGTATGGTGGTAGGTATATAATTTCGATATTTTTAGGTGCCTTTAAATTTTTTGACTTATGCCAACTAGCGCAATCCATCACGAGAAAAGCCTTTCGTATTCCTAAATATTGCGACATCTGTTCAAGGAATATATTTATACAATCAGTGTTGACGTTTGGTGCAAATAAGCTAAAATTCTCTCCATTTCTGGGATTAACTGTACTATAGAGATAAAAATTTTCCCTACCTAATTTTACCTTAACCTGTGTCCTACTGCCTTTTTTAAACCACCCATGTCCAACTTTCGAATGTGTACCAAACCGTGATTCATCGAAGAAAAATAGCTCTTTTTCAGAATGCATGACAATAGTTTCATTGAGGTTTTTTTTTAAACTCCTCTTGCTTGTTTTTATCTTGTCCACTATGAACTGGTCTTGGTGTGATATATGAGAATTTCATTCTTTGCATATTACGATGTATTGCGGATTTGCTGATATTCAAACCAAATCTTTCTTGGATTCTTATTCTCATTTCTCTAATAGTAATATTGGGGTTTTCCTCTATCCACAACTCAATTCGTTCAAGTTGACTTTGGTTCAATATAGTTTTTCTACGGCGTTGAGGTGGAGCAAATAATTTTTCTTCTCTTCCAAATTTTATGTGCTTTATCCATGTAGTAATTGCCTTTCTCGAAATGCAACATATTTTTGCTACAGCTGTTATACTGTGCTTTTTTGCTGCAATTACAGCATTTAGTTTTTTTGCAACATACGCATTATTTCTTACTCTCTTCAGCATCTCTTTTGCTGATTTCACCACTTTTTCATCCAATAATTTTGATCTTAATGCCATCTAAACCTCGCTATTTTACTTACTTCAGTATGGCTTTTTTCCATTATTTTCTATTCGTTGCTTGTATAGCGGGAATTGGTATTGGGTAGAAATATTCGAGACAATTATAGTGTTATTGCTTGATATAAGAAATTTTTTATTTCAGTATATATTACTTACTTAAACAGCTGAAAACTAGACCTGTACTGTATGGATATAGAGAATAATTTACAAGACTTAAAAAAAAAGTTTTCTGATGTAGAGAGAAATCTGGAAAACCCTACAAATTTGAGTCAAAAAGAATTCGTTAGTTTTTCAAAGGAATACTCTGAACTCAGACCAATTATCGAGATAATCGATGAATATAATATATTAAAAGAGGAAATTTCAGATTTAGAAGAAATCATGAAAGATGAGAACAGCGATGGTGATATAAAAGAGTTAGCAAAAGAAGAACTTCTTGAGAAGCAAAAGATACTATTACCGAAAGTAAAAGCAAAACTAAAGTTGGCATTATTACCCAAAGATGAAGATGACTCAAGAAATGCAATATTAGAAATTAGAGCAGGCACAGGCGGAGAAGAAGCAGCATTATTTGCAGCGATGTTATTTCGTATGTATCAAAAATATGCAGAAAGAAGAAATTGGAAGTTTGAGCCAATAAGTATTTCTAATACAGGTATAGGTGGCTATAAGGAAGCTTCTGCACTCATTAATGGAACAGAAGTTTTTGCAAGACTGAAATTTGAGTCAGGGGTGCACAGAGTACAAAGAGTGCCAGAAACTGAATCCTCAGGAAGATTGCACACTTCCGCAGCTACTGTTGCAATATTACCTGAAGTAGAAGAGGTTGACTTTAAAATAGAAGAAAAAGATTTACGCATAGATGTTTATAGATCCAGTGGTCCTGGAGGGCAATCAGTGAATACAACTGACAGCGCAGTAAGGGTCACCCACTTGCCAACAGGGATAGTTGTAATACAGCAAGATGAAAAATCGCAGCACAAAAATAAGGCTAAAGCCCTCAAAGTCTTGAGAGCAAGGCTATACGAAATTGAAAGACAAAAAAAAGAAATGGAAAGGTCAACAATGAGGAAAAGCCAAATTGGTTCTGGAGATCGCTCTGAACGTATAAGAACTTATAACTTTCCACAATCAAGAATAACAGATCATAGAATTAATCTCACTTCACATCGACTAGAACAGATTATAAAAGAAGGTGAACTAGATGAATTTATTGAGGCATTGATTTCACGAAATGAAGCAGAAAGGTTGACTGGAGGGGGTAATGTTACTTTTTGATGGAAATTTGAAACAAAGCATAGGTATCAGGTTAAAAAGAAGTAAAGTTAGTTGTTCATAAGGTTGACAATTATTTAAATTTATGCTATAATTAGTAGCTCTATAACTTACAGAAACCATGGAAGTTGACTCTAATCAATATGTTAATAGTAACACCTTAGAGTTAAATAATCTATATGTAACGCTAATTCTGGATTAAAAAGAGAATAGAAAAGTCAGGAGAGTAGGGTAAACTCAACAAATAGAAAAAAAATAGATGAGGTTACCCATGGAAGATATAACAAAACTGTTTTGTCTGGTCGATGATTTTTGCAGAGATATAGAGAAAAATTTTGCAGATAAACTACTGCCAAACGGTAAAAAACCCACAAGAGTGCCAGAAATTACACATTCGGAAATTATCACAATAATCCTCCTGTATCAGCAATCTCCCTGTGAAAATTTTAAGGCTTTCTACCTGCATTACCTAACATTGCTCTACAAACAGAGTTTTCGAAGTTGCCTTCATACACTAGGTTTGTTGCTCTAAAGCCCAGGGTTTTGTGGCATTTAGCCATGCTATTACAGTGCCTTTGCGGATGGTCAGAACTTACTGGAATCTCATACATAGATACAACTCCTATTGCAGTTTGCCATGCAAAAAGAATATCAAGAAATAAGGTTTTTGCTGGAATTGCAAAATTAAGCAAGAGTACATATGGCTGGTTTTTCGGCTTTAAACTACATTTGATAATTAACGAGAAAGGTGAAATTCAAGCTTTTACGCTTACAAGAGGTAATGTTGACGATAGAGAGCCTGTAGCAAACCTAACTAAGAAATTAACCGGTCTTTTGTTTGGTGATAAAGGCTATATTAAAAAAGAGCTTTTCCAAGAGTTGTTTAACCGCGGTTTGAAACTTGTTACCAAGGTGAAAAAGGGGATGAAAAACGCATTAATTTCACTACATGAAAAGATTTTGCTGAGAAAAAGGTCGATCATTGAGACGATTTTTGGCTACCTCAAAAATAGACTTGAAATTGAACATACTCGCCATAGATCTCCCGTTAATTTCTTGGTTCACATCTTTTCTACTCTCATTTCCTATTCCTTGAAATCCAAAAAGCCTTCCATTTCCTATACTTTCTTCCTTCCTTAATCCAGAATTAGCGTTTGTATATATGGAAAAGCTAGTAAACTTTTTACAGAAAAAGCAAAATATTACAAGCTTGACTTTATCTAATTGTTATATTGATGCTCAGTGCGGAGAAGTTTTAAATGAAGCATTAGAGAATATTAATCTTCCAAATATTACTGAGTGTAAATTAACTTCTAGCATTATTGGCGCAGAAGGCTCAATAGCAATCACTAAATTGTTAAAGAATGGTAACTTTCCAAATCTTATTAAACTTGATTTAATTTCTAATGATATTGATGTTGAAAGTGGAATAATATTAATGAGTGCGCTAAGGGGTAGTAGTTTTTCAAATATTAAAGAATTTAATTTACTTTATGACAACGTCTGCAACGAAGGCATAGCAGCATTACGTGAATCATAGAACAACAATATGCTTCCAAATCTTATTAAGTTTAGTTTTCCCTTTAGTATTACTAATGATAACAAAGATATGGAAATGTCAAACGAATACCTATTCGGTTAATAGCATCATATAGAAAAAGGTAAGTTACATTTATTTGTTGCTGCTCATAGAACATCCAAATTCAACTATAGACCTGCTAAAAGGTGTAGGAAATCTTACTGCTATTGACATTATTGCGAAAATTCCATCAATTGATAACTTCCTATTCTGTGTAAAAAAATAAGAAAGGAGAGGAAAAAAAGGATTAGTTTCTTTTATGATTATCCAAGAAGTCTAGTCTAAATTCAAGTTTTGTGAATAGGCCTAGCGCTTAAATTTTTGATTAAAAAGGGACAAGTTTAGTAAAAAATAATGATATTATAAGTGGAACATAAAATAGTCCCACTGCAGTACTAATTAGGAGCAATAAAGTAGCTTTATCTGGTTGGTAATTTAAAATATTAGCAAGTATTATACTGGATCCAGAAATTGGAATAATAGCCAGTAACATCAGTGCTTTATAGATGCTTTCATCATATATACCTGTAACATGCTTGTCTAGTAAGACAATTCCCAAAACAAATAACGGCCAGAATATGTACTTTGCTACAATAGTGGTCAAAGCAAGCTTCCAATCTACTTTAAAATTTGTAATTTGTGCAATACTTATTCCAAGCAGCACCATTCCTAATGTGATAAATGTACTTCTGATATTTATCATAACATCTGTCAAAAAAGTGGGTATTTGTATATCATATATACTTAAAAAGAAGCCTAGAATCATCGCATATAATGAAGGAAGTTTGAGTAACTTTAATATGCATTCTTTTGCAGTATAGATACCATTTGCAGCTATATAAAATCCCAAGCTATTTTCAAATAGTGCCATTCCTATGTAACAGACAACATACACAGACACTGAATCTTCATCAAATAAAGCCATGGCAATCGGTAGACCAAAATAACCCATGCTTGTGCTGCCCGAGCTAAACGCTAATATGTTTCTCGTGTTGTCCTTAAATAAAAAAGAAGAAAGATAATACACTGATAAGGACATAGTACTACCTATAAACCATATCAAAATCGGCAGAGAAATTACTTTTAAATTAACTTCTGTATGAGATACTCCGTATAAAATCACTATTGGATTAGCTATATAAAAGAGTATTTGAGATATAGTATTTCTATCAATTTTAAGATATCTTCCTGCTAAGTAACCAATAAGTATTGTAATGTAAATAGGTAATATTTTGAGGAAAAGAGTGAAGAACATACTAGCCTATTGTGATATCTTTGCTGATAAAGTGATATTAGATTTTAAGGTATTGTAAAAGCAAGTAAAATTTATTTTCCAATTAATCAAGTTCATAGTTAGTTAAAAAAGATTCACTGAGTGCCAAAATTTGTTCTTATATAGGACTTAATAACGATATTTTTATGATTAAATTATGTTAAGTTTGTATAAAGCTCCTTGTATATTTTTATAAGCCACTTTTAGTAATTTAGGTAGATTGTTGAAAAAACACTCATCTTGAATGGTTCTCAGGAATTCTTGCCTTAATCATTAAAATCGCACTATTACTTTCCATAATTTTTTTAAAGACAACTTTTTCGTAAACACGGATTGCACAAACATTTGCTATACCTGGGTCGACAAAGGCATTCTCATAAACTTTAAAGACAAATTTGTTTAAAAATATATTCAAAGCTTGTGAACCAACTCCTTTACCTACATAATTCAGCTCTCCGATATACCAGTCTATAGCAGCACAACTTTCTGGAAGTTCTAAAGTGTTATAGATCTGTTTAGGTGGGAAATCATGTTTGTTGTAATATTGAATATAACCAATATCAACTCCATCACAATTAATAATGAATGCGTGCATTGGTTTTTCAATAATTTGTGTCTTAAATTTCAAACGTTTGAATCCTTTAACGTAGTTGCTATATTTTTTCTCAATTAACTCTGGTGTCCAATTTATATCCGTATCCCACCACTTCTTTATATGGGGCATTTCTACCCATTTTAATAATAGTGAAAAATGTTCTTCTTTCAACGCTTTAAATGTGATATTTTTATTCATTAATTAAAGATTTTAAGTGTTACTACCGTTTTTATTAATTCTATCTCTAATTGCTAAGTTCATTGAAATTGATATTTCTGTACCTAGTTTTCCTGATATAGTACGCTATTTTAACGTACCGGAAGGCACAATTCAATTAACTATTGCTTATAATTTTTTAGGCGTTTGCATAGGAGGGTTATTTTTTGGTCCATTGTCTAAATGCTATGGCAGAAGAAGGATGATGATCATAGGCAACACTTTGCTACTCATCGGTGCTGTTGGCTGTGTTTTTGCGCTGTCAGTTTCTTGGCTTTTAATCTCTCGCTTTATTCAAGGCATTGGTGTTAGCACATCTGTAGTTGTGTTTGCAATTATTGCAGACAGCTATAAAGGCAACGAAGCAGTAAAATTTATTGGAATCATGAATTCTATTATCACAGTTCTCATAGCAATTGCACCAGTATTAGGCAGTTTCATCAACAAAATTGTTGGGTGGCGTGGCAACTATGCAAGTGTTGCAATACTTTGTTTCATCTCTTGGGTCTTTCTCACTATAGTATTTCCTAAAGTAAATGATAAAGGTATAATAAAGTATTTGAGTTATAATGGCATATAGTGTGGATTTAAGGGAAAAGGCAGTATTGATGATAGAAAAAGGGAAGACAAAGGTTGAGATAGCAGAGCTCATGGAGATAGGAATAGCAACGCTGTACCGCTGGTTAAAAAAGAAAGCTGCTGGTGAAAGCCTAAAGCCATCTAAAAACGGTAGCTTTATTCGAAAAATAGACCCAAAAATACTCGAAGAATATGTTACAAAGAATCCAGATCATACTCTGGCAGAGATGAAACAAAATCTTGGATTTGGAATAAATTCAATTTGGTATAGACTAAAACAGCTAAAAATTACTTTAAAAAAAAGTCACACTATATCAAGAGCGCAATCAAGAAGATAGGCAGCAATTTATTGATAAAATCTCAAAAATAGACCATTCCAGCATCTTATACCAATTCCCACTATGTAAAGAACAGATAGACAATAATGGGAAAGAAGTGATACTAGAGTAGATAAAATAGAGAGGTATAAATGGCATTAAGGTCAAAACTGTTAGACGAAAAAGTTGTAAATTTGGCGAAAGAAATGTTAAAAAAGGTCAGAAATAACGCATATGTTTCAAAAAAGTTACAAGCGGTGATAGCAGGAAAAGAAAGTAGTATAAGCGCTGTGGCAAGAATATGTAAAATTTCAAGGACTGCTTTGACTGAATGGATAAAGCATCTAAAATTTGGTAGAGTAGAAAAATTATTTTCCCCTTCTCAGCGGCGAAGAAAAAGCAAATTAAACAAAAATCAACGTGAGCAAATTGAAATATGGGTAGAAAGAAATCCAAATATTACTATTAAGGAAGTGCAAATAAAAATCTCAGAGGAATTTGGCCTAAACATTAGCAAATCAACAGTGCATCGTGAGATACAAAGGATGAAGTTTTCTTATATAACACCGAGGCCAATTCACCATAAACAAGATAAAAACAAGCAAGAAGAGTTTAAAAAATACTTCAATAAAATAGTCAATTCCCACCCTGAAAAGGAGGTATTTTTTTGATGAATCACGATTTGGAACTCATTCAAAAATCGGACACGGATGGTTTAAAAAAGGGGTCAGAACGCAGGTTAAATGAAAATTGGTAGACAAAATTTCTATATCTACAGTGCGGTAAATCCAAGAAGTGGTAAGAAAATTAGCCTACTTGCTCCATATGTAAACACTGATTGTATGAATATATTTCTGGAGCAGATGTCGAAAGATTTAGGCACGAAAAAAGCCTTTCTTGTAATGGATTGTGCAGGCTGGCATAGATCAAAAAGTTTGAAAATTCAGAAAAACATTACCATTATATACTCGCCTCCTTATTCACCAGAACTGAATCCTGTTGAGAGGTTGTGGCAATATATCAAACACAATACTTTACGCAACAGAGTCTACGATACCATAGGCTTACTTGAAGATGTTCTGTGTAATTTTATTGTCAGTATTTCCAGTGCTACTATTAAACGAGTTTGTAATGTTTCTTATTTGTTCGATTAGTAATGGAATTTGGTATAAGATGCTGGAATGGTCTATTTCTGAGATTTTATCAATAAATTGCTGCCTATCTTCTTGATTGCGCTCTTGATATAGTGTGACTTTTTTTTAAAGTAATTTTTACCTGTTTTAGTCTATACCAAATTGAATTTATTCCAAATCCAAGATTTTGTTTCATCTCTGCCAGAGTATGATCTGGATTCTTTGTAACATATTCTTCGAGTATTTTTGGGTCTATTTTTCGAATAAAGCTACCGTTTTTAGATGGCTTTAGGCTTTCACCAGCAGCTTTCTTTTTTAACCAGCGGTACAGCGTTGCTATTCCTATCTCCATGAGCTCTGCTATCTCAACCTTTGTCTTCCCTTTTTCTATCATCAATACTGCCTTTTCCCTTAAATCCACACTATATGCCATTATAACTCAAATACTTTATTATACCTTTATCATTTACTTTAGGAAATACTATAGTTCGTTCAAATAGCATTAGTACGATTTACTTTTTTGGGATGTAGAGATTTTCTAGGGATTGTCTTCTTGAGTTCTATAGTATTTTGTTCAACATTGAAACGAGAGTCCCGTTTCAAGCATTGAAGTGACGAATCAAGAGCTGCTTTTATCCCATCCCTATCAACTATTTGAGTAGTTGACAATGGAATCCAGTTATTTTCGTTTATACTAATCAATACATCAAATTCTATGCTATTATTGTGTTGTTTGACGTTGCTGGCTCTAATCTTATCATTCCCAAACCCAAACGTTATAGAATTATTCTCATCATAATTGACGCTTACAGAATCAGGTAAAACCGCAAAATCCGCGTTGTTTACAAATCGAGAAAATGCATTTTTGATTTCGTTAAATGTACCGTAATGGTCTATATGGTCGTCATTAATACTTGTTACAACAGCAATATCTGCAGGAATTTTTAACATAGTTCCATCAGATTCATCAGCCTCAATTAAGAAAATGTCACTTTTGCCAAGTTTTGCATTACTCTGATAGGAATTTAATATTCCTCCAACAATTACAGTGGCGTCAGCACCAGAATGATCAAAAATGGAAGCAATCATAGCTGTCGTCGTCGTCTTGCCACTTGAACCTGAAACTGCTATCACATATTTACCTTTCATAATTTTAACCAGCATGTCTGACCTATGCAAAACGGTTTTATTGTTATTTCTTGCTGCAACTAGCTCCACATTATCAGGTTTTATTGCGGAAGAATGTACAACTATTTGAGCTTGTCTAATACTACTTGCATCGTGACCAATATAGACCTCTATACCTAATTTTTGTAACCTATCTATATTGTCGTTTGATCGCGTATCACTGCCTTGAACTTTATAACTGGAATTATGAAGAATTTCAGCAATTGCGCTCATTCCAATTCCACCTATACCGATTATATGTATTACTTCTTTTTTAGTGCTGTGCATATTTGGCAGTAGACGTTTACTTATTACTAAATTTATTATAGTATAATTTAAAATCCTCATGGTATCGAACCATTTCACTAAGTACAATGATAAAAAAACTAGCCTTTCTATGTCTAATATTCGTTTTGATGAGTAGTTGTAGTTTTAGCAATAGGCGTAATCACACCGCAGGTCATTATAAAATTGGCAATAGCTATACAATAAATGGTATCACCTACCACCCAAAATACTGTAGCTGTTATGAGGAAGTAGGAATAGCATCGTGGTATGGAATAGAAGATCATGGCACAATTACAGCTAATGGTGAAGTGTTTAATCGTCACTTGATTTCTGCAGCACATAAGACCTTGCCCCTACCCTGCTTTGTTCGTGTTACTAATTTAGAAAATGGAAGAAAGCTTGTTATAAGAGTTAATGATAGAGGGCCATTTGTTGAAGGTAGAATAATAGACTTGTCAGAAAAAGCAGCACAAGTTTTAGGACTTCATAAGTCTGGGCTTGCGAAGGTAAAAGTCGAGTACTTAAGAAAGAGGTCAGAACAATTGATACAAAATACTCCTCATTACAAAAGGCAATATGAAAAAGAAATGCAGAAACGTCACCCAAAACAAAACAATGCAGAAAGTAAGGGATATGTGGCATTTTTTGTAAACGCTCAGGTAGCTAAATCAGCTGCATCAAAGCTTCGTAATCAAGGAATAGAAAATGTTAGATTGCTTTTCAAGAATGATCAATATTGCGTAAAAGTAAGTTAAAACCTGCATTACAGATTGTGTAGCATGACAGAAACTATTTGACAAATGAGAATGTTCCAAAGCATGCGCGTCAAATTGAGAAACTATCGTGAAATATAGCAATATTTAAGATTGGTATTTTATTTGTTACATTTCAGGTAGTGACAGCTACCTCAGCTGTAGCTGTAAAAAATAATCTACCACTTAAGAAATTTCATTAAAAAAATAGCATAATCTTATTTCTCTAAAAAATACTATCTTCAACTTGAATATGTTGAAAAATATTTTGTGTATTATCCAAAAAGTCATCCTTTATAGCAGCTAGCTCGGATTGTTTTTGAGATAGATTATCTTCTATTGTTCTATTAAAACAATCAAGATCATTGCACTTTAGTTGAGAGCGCATGTCTCCATTTTCATATAAACCTCGTATAACGTCATAATATGCTCGAGTTTCATCAGTTTCTGGTTGTTGCTTTTCTTTGAGTATTGCCTTTAATTTTGAATCTATGTCTAATTCTCTTTTTATAGCTTCAGTAGAATTTTTATGATATTTTTCATAATCTTCAAAACTTTTTAATATTTTACCTTTGATTTCATTTTGTAACATCTTTAGCAAATCTTTAGCATGAGGTTTTTCAATTTTTTCCTTCCACTCATCATACGTATATTCTTGTCGACTACCATATTTTGTATCTTGACACTCACTTCCTATGTTAAACAGCTCTTTGTTACAGATTTTATCACCCTTATAACGCTAATTCTGGATTAAAAAGAGAATAGAAAAGTCAGGAGAGTAGGGTAAACTCAACAAATAGAAAAAAATAGATGAGGTTACCCATGGAAGATATAACAAAACTGTTTTGTCTGGTCGATGATTTTTGCAGAGATATAGAGAAAAATTTTGCAGATAAACTACTGCCAAACGGTAAAAACCCACAAGAGTGCCAGAAATTACACATTCGGAAATTATCACAATAATCCTCCTGTATCAGCAATCTCCCTGTGAAAATTTTAAGGCTTTCTACCTGCATTACCTAACATTGCTCTACAAACAGAGTTTTCGAAGTTGCCTTCATACACTAGGTTTGTTGCTCTAAAGCCCAGGGTTTTGTGGCATTTAGCCATGCTATTACAGTGCCTTTGCGGATGGTCAGAACTTACTGGAATCTCATACATAGATACAACTCCTATTGCAGTTTGCCATGCAAAAAGAATATCAAGAAATAAGGTTTTTGCTGGAATTGCAAAATTAAGCAAGAGTACATATGGCTGGTTTTTCGGCTTTAAACTACATTTGATAATTAACGAGAAAGGTGAAATTCAAGCTTTTACGCTTACAAGAGGTAATGTTGACGATAGAGAGCCTGTAGCAAACCTAACTAAGAAATTAACCGGTCTTTTGTTTGGTGATAAAGGCTATATTAAAAAAGAGCTTTTCCAAGAGTTGTTTAACCGCGGTTTGAAACTTGTTACCAAGGTGAAAAAGGGGATGAAAAACGCATTAATTTCACTACATGAAAAGATTTTGCTGAGAAAAAGGTCGATCATTGAGACGATTTTTGGCTACCTCAAAAATAGACTTGAAATTGAACATACTCGCCATAGATCTCCCGTTAATTTCTTGGTTCACATCTTTTCTACTCTCATTTCCTATTCCTTGAAATCCAAAAAGCCTTCCATTTCCTATACTTTCTTCCTTCCTTAATCCAGAATTAGCGTTTATAAAAGTAATCGCTTATATTAATTTTATCGCTAGTTAAAGTTTGTCTAATTGCTGCTTTATTTTCTGCAAGTTCTTCTCTGTACTTGCTAATGCAATTTAGTAATTCTTTTTTGCAATCTGTAGTCATAATCTAGCTCCTTTAATAAAATTAGACCTAATTTAGTGTAAAATAATTAATATTTTATTACTATTTTGGTTATAACTAAGATAGTAATGAGAAGTTCAGTGTCTACAAAGTTCGTTTAAACTATTTTCAAAATGGGTATAATATAATTTTAGGTTAATAAAATGAATTACGATGTAATCATTTCAGGTAGTGGGCTAATTGGTCTTATTACTGCTATTGGCCTGAGTAATGACTCTGTATCTGTAGCCGTAATTGAGAAAAATAGTTTACCACGTGCAGTTGATGATAATCGAGCATTTGCCATTTCTCAAGGATCAAAAAAAATACTAGAAAAATTAGGGATTTGGCGGCTCTTAGAAGGCGAAACTGAACCAATACTTGATATATGCATATTAGATGGAGATAGTCCATTTACTGTGCATTATGACCATAAAATGGTTGGTGAAGAGCCAATGGGCTATGTAATCAAGAGCGCTATTATATGGAATGCAATCAATAACAATTTTTTGCATAAACTCAATATATATTCTCCACGTTCCTATAAAACAATCTCTTGTGACGAAGGATACATGGAAGTTACTCTTGATAATGATCAAAAATTGATATCATCACTATTTATCTGTGCTGAAGGTAAAAACTCTAGGTTGCCAGAGTTGTTTTCTATACCAATGATAAAATTTGATTATAAACAAAATAGCATGGTATTTAATGTAAAACATGAATTATATCACCAAAACTTAGCTGTAGAGCGGTTTTTTCCTGGTGGTCCATTTGCAATTTTGCCAATGAAAGGTGGCTATACTTCTTCAATAGTTTGGACAGAAAAATGCGAAATTTCAAAAATGCTGATGAGCTTATCCGAAGAGGAATTTGTCATAGAACTCAAAAAAAGATTTGGTTCTTATTTGGGAGAAATTGAATTAGAGGGTGAAAGAAGATTCTATCCTTTGAGTTTTTCTTTTGCAAGAAAGCTGCATAAAAGCAGGATTTTGCTGATTGGCGATGCAGCACATTCAATCCACCCGGTTGCAGGTCAAGGACTTAACCTTGGAATGAGAGATGTAGAGAGTGTTATTAGACAAATAACCGCTGCAAAATCCTCTGGCATTGATGTTGGCAGTAATTATCTATTGAAGAAAATTTCATATGACAGATACTTTGACAATTTTACTATGGCACTTGCAACTGATGGACTAAATAGAATATTTTCCAACAGAATACTTTGCGCTCAAGTTCTGAGAAATCTTGGTTTAATGGTAGTTGAAAATTCAGATTTTCTTAAAAAAAGCTTCGTTCGACATGCTATGGGGTTTATATAAATCATTAGATTTCTTTCATCATAATCAGGTGTTATTAGAGTAGTTGACACTAGAGCTCAAATTCCATAATGTCATGCCAGTGCCCAGACACTGGCATCCAGAAAAATTTATAAGCAAACTTGAGTTATGCTAAATTTGATGAAACGAAAAACTGGATTCCAGCATCACGCACTGGAATGACAAGAAGAAAGAGTACTGGCATTACATTAAATGATTCTCCTTATTTTAGCATTAACCGCGATGAAGAAAATCATTTATAATCGCTATAGCAACTAGTGTTGAAACCTGACGTACCTTTTGGCTTGACAAACGAGAGTTTTTATCTGATTTGACAACAAGGGCTTCTAGATGACTTTGAAAGTAAATATTACTATGCTTATCTTCGATAGCTTCTATTAATCCGTCATCGGCAAACGCTGCAATTTTATATCCAAGTAGCTCTAGCCTTCTTCTATTCTCTGTAGTATTACTTACTGTACCTGAATGAGCATTCGGAAAATAAGTTGAAAACCAGCCATTTTGATTAGGTAGTAAAAATCTAGCTACCACTTTTTCCAAACTACTACCTGGAACAATTTTTATCTGCTGAAGAGGTATATTCTCTTTTTGTGGATAGGATGCTGATTTTAAATGATTCTTCTCATCATTAACAACATTTGTTATTTCAATTTCTTTTGCATGCATAATGTCTTGTAAACCACCGCATATGGCAAGCAAATGAATTGTAGGATTGTCATCTACTATTTTTACAATTGCTTCATTCACAAGCTGGCGGTAAGGGTTAAGAGCTGAATGAAAGTTATCTGAAATAAATATTCTGTTTATCTTTTGCTCTTTGATAAATTTTGCAACTTCAACTTTTATTCGATCTAGTATCAGCTTTTTTGCCAATATTTCATCTTGTTTTGCGAACTCTTCTTGGATTTCTTTTAGATTAATTATTTTGTCGTAGTCAATGAATATAGTTTTAACCCCAAAACTATTGAATATCTCATAGAGATTTTGAGATTCATCTGTTTGCAATAAACCAACAATTATATTATAATTTACTGCATTTTCCACTGTCAAAGCAGGTAATTCTTTGTTTACTTTTTCACTATAAGCGATATTACTTAATAGTAGAAATGTAATTAATAGTATATTAAATATTCTATTGTAACATTTATACATTATTTCCTAGATAATTATATTAATATAATAATATATTATAGAACATTAAGAAAAAGAATGTGGCCTGAGCAGGAATCGAACCAGCGACACAAGGATTTTCAGTCCTTTGCTCTACCAACTGAGCTATCAGGCCAACTACGTACTTTCATTTTTAGATAAAAAACGTTATCATGTCCATCAAAAGTTTTTGAAGTGTAGAAACAAAGAATGAACATTAGTAACAAAATAGGAATTTATCCTGGTACATTTGACCCCATAACTTTTGGGCACCTTGACATAATAAAAAGAGCATGTAAGCTAGTCGATAAGTTGATAATTGGTGTTGCAGAGAATGTTAATAAATATACTAATTTTGACATAAGCCTGCGCACAAGCATGGCTAAAAATGAAGTGAAAGGAGCAGGAATTGATGCAGATATTATATCCTTTAATGGGTTGCTAGTGAAGTTTGCCAAAGAGCAAAATGCTTCTGTTATTATTAGAGGACTGAGAGCAGTATCGGATTTTGATTACGAGTTTCAAATGAGTTGGGTAAATTATAAGCTCTTTCCTGAAATCGAAACTATATTTCTTCCTGCATCTGAGGATACTCAATTTATCTCATCAAGTTTTGTAAAGGAAATAGCGAGATTAGGAGGAGATGTGAGCAACTTTGTGTCAAAAAGTGTCCAAAGTGAATTGATTAATCTAAATAGGGTAGAAAATGGAGAATAAGTATTTGTTGTCTTTTTTATTTCCAAACGAGTATGTTAGATGTGTAAAATATTGTAAGCTAAAGGAGAGACATGTTAAAAGTGAGGGATAATAATGTAATAGTTTGCTGCCGTGGTGATGAGAATGATGATGGTTCTGGTCATCCAATAGTATACTTACACAAAGAAGGAGAAATGTATTGTCCTTATTGTAATAAGTCAATGGATGAAATAGTGAGTGCCGAAGAATTTCAATCTGTTGAGGTGAAAGTAATAAGCAAGAAGGAAAGAACCAAAGGTTAATAGTACTTCATTTTTTTAGCTTATGTAAATAGCAATGAGAGGGGCAGTAAAAATGAAACTATCCATACGGTCGAGTACTCCTCCATGGCCTGGTATAATACCTCCACTATCTTTAACATTGTAAACTCTTTTGATGAGTGACTCAGTGAAATCTCCAAGTTGGGCTAGAATAGCAACTATCAAACCAATTATTGGAGAATAAAAAATTGGAAATAAACTCAAAAATATTGAGCCAAAAATTGTACACACTATTCCAGCTAAGACTGCACCAAAAAGTCCTAACCAAGTTTTCCCAGGGCTAATGATTGGACAAATTCTAGTTTTACCAAAATTTTTGCCGAAAAAATAGGCAGCAATATCGATGCTCCAAATAGTTAAGATAAGCCATACTAATGCATATTTTCCCTGTGGTAGATTATATAGGCATATTAGCGAGGCATTTGGTAGTGCGATTAATAGTAATGCGAAAATGTATAAGATTCTATTGCCCTGAGTTAGATTATACCATTCAAAAGAAGATAAAACTGCAATTGAAAAAATTAGTAGATAAAATGATAAATCACTGAAATATGTAGCAAAAGAAAATATGAGTAATATTACTATTGAGGACAATATTCTAACCATAAAGTTATTATCTACCATATTTTTTTTCTCTTTTCGTATAATCTTCTAGTGCTTTGGTCAAATCTTGACAAGAAAAATCGGGCCACAAAGTATCACAAAAATACAATTCAGCATAAGCTGCTTGCCATAATAAAAAATTGCTTAACCTTTTTTCGCCACCAGTGCGAATTAATAAATCCAATTTTGGCAAATCTTTAGTATACAGAAATTTTTCAAATTCCTCTTCCAATACGCAATCAATATTTCCTTTTATGACGTTGTTGATAGCATGTATAATTTCCTGCTTTGCTCCATAACTAACTGCAACAGTGAGTAATAGACCATCGTTCTTATGTGTCACTTCTTCTGCTTTTTTGATTTGATCGAATATTTTACTGGGCAATAGACTTAAATTGCCAATAAAATTTAACTTAATGTTACAATTGCAAATGAAATTGATTTTGTCTTCATTAGTTAAAGCGGAGTAAAATAAATCAAATAGGTAGTCTGTTTCGTTTTCAGGTCTGAGCCAATTTTCCATGGAAAATGCATACAAAGTTAAGTAAGGTATGGCCAGGACTGTGCAATGCTTAGCAATATCAAATGCAACCTCACTGCCTTTTCTATAGCCATCAATTTTTACCCTTCCTTGATTGTTTGCCCACCTACCATTACCATCCATAATAATTGCTAGATGTTTTGGCAGAGATTCTAGATTCAACATTTGAATTCAACCTGTTCTAGTTAGCTTAATGTCTATATCTCTGTATGAAACGTTCACTATATCCACCTAAAACTATATTATTACTGAAAAATCATTGATAGTCTATATTACAAAAATTTTCTCAACCTCGGTGTCAGCTGCCAGTGATTTTACCAAGAAAATATAGTAAAAATAGTCTGATATAGATGGTTTTACGATATAGTAAAATTATTATAAATAAATGAATTTGGTGTTATTAGAAATACCTAGCTCTTTTATGTGGATTGATATTCTCAATAACCTGCTCTAAAGATAAATTATATAATTTTGACACAGGTTCTTTGCATTCAGTATATCTTTTAAATGTAGGGAGTGGTATAAGTGACTCTATATTTATGTCCAGCTCTTGGGGAACATATTTAATTATATCTTCGTAAATACGTTCCTTGTTGTTCAAGTAATCGATATTAATATCTGTAATTTTACCAGCTTTACGCAGGAGTATAGCAAGCCTCAAAGTCGACTTTACGCTAGGTTTAAAATTTTTAAATATATTGACAAATACCTTACCAGTAACATTATCTGTTATTGCTTTTAGCTCTTTAGTGGTAACAGAATTGATGCCCTTAACAACATCTTGATCTTCTAGTACTTTTATAATATCTTGAGAACTAAACTTATTAAATATGAGTTCTAATTTCTCAGGAGCAATTGAATTGATGCAATCGACAATTTTTTGATCTTTTAGTGTTTTTATAATATCTTCAAAACTAAAATTCCCATTATTAAGTATGAGTTCTAATTTCTTAAGAGCAATCGAATCGATGCAATCAACAATTTTCTGATTTTCTAGTAATTCTATTGTATCTACACAGTTAAGCTTGTCACTATAAAATATGAGTCGAAATTTTTCAATGTTAAAAGAAATGATATTCTCAACAACCTCCTGATTTTTTAGTAGTATTATAATATCGCTAAGAAGAAACTTATCATTACAAAGTATGAATTGAAGTTTTTCATAGTCAATAAAGTTGATGTGCTTAACAAGCTCTTGATTTTCTAGCAACCTTATAACCTTGTGACTGCTACTAGCATACTTGCTACTATTAAACTTATCACTATTATGAATGAGTTCAAATTTTTCATAATCAAAAAAATAGAGGTATTCAACAACTCTTTGATTTCCTAATAACTCTATAATATTTTCACCACTAAACTTATCACTCTTGGGTATAAGTTGAAGCTTTTGATCATCAAGAGAGTTAATTCGATCAATAGAACTCGAATCTTTTAGTAATTCTGTAACATTTTGCTCACTAAGCTTACCATCACTCTCAACTATCATCCACTGAATAAAACGGATATTCCTAATAGCATTTTGATTTTCTAGTGGTATTCCCACATCTGCATCGTTGCAAAACTGAACATCATCAACATGTTTTTCATTAATTCCTTTATTTCCCAGTGCTTCTTTAGCGAAGTTATTCGGATCATTTTTTTCATCTTCCTCGTAATCATAATATCCATAATCTTCTTCTTTCTCCTCACTATCACTACTTTCGAATTCATTGTTGATATTGCAAATCTTTCCACCTTTTAGTATTTCTAGAATATTGTGCTCCGCAGGTGCATTATTTAGCATGGACCTAAACATTTCATCATCATAATCGTTGATGTGATTAACAATGCTCTCATCTAATAGTAATTCTTCAATACCTTTGTGACTAAACTTATTATGATACTTGCATAAGATTTTAAGCTTACTGTAATCCATTGAATTGATGCAATCAACAACTCTTTGATTTGATAGTAATTCTCTGTTATAAGTCTTACATATCAGTTGAAGTTTTTCGTTATATAAGTCTTCTGCATTGCCTGCCTTATCAAAATCCATAATCTTATTTCAATTTACTTATACCAATTCTCATTATTAATGAACCAAATAAGAAGCATAGCAGAGTTGTTTAACCGTGGAAGGGGAAAGAGAGGTAATAAATTTACACAAAGCGCATTCAAGCAGAACAATTGTATCGTAGATTTTATTGCGTAAAATGTTCTGTTTTATATATAACCAAAACCTCTCAACAGGATTGAGTTCAGGTGAGTATGGTGGTAGGTATATAATTTCGATATTTTTAGGTGCCTTTAAATTTTTTGACTTATGCCAACTAGCGCAATCCATCACGAGAAAAGCCTTTCGTATTCCTAAATATTGCGACATCTGTTCAAGGAATATATTTATACAATCAGTGTTGACGTTTGGTGCAAATAAGCTAAAATTCTCTCCATTTCTGGGATTAACTGCACTATAGAGATAAAAATTTTCCCTACCTAATTTTACCTTAACCTGTGTCCTACTGCCTTTTTTAAACCACCCATGTCCAACTTTCGAATGTGTACCAAACCGTGATTCATCGAAGAAAAATAGCTCTTTTTCAGAATGCATGACAATAGTTTCATTGAGGTTTTTTTTTAAACTCCTCTTGCTTGTTTTTATCTTGTCCACTATGAACTGGTCTTGGTGTGATATATGAGAATTTCATTCTTTGCATATTACGATGTATTGCGGATTTGCTGATATTCAAACCAAATCTTTCTTGGATTCTTATTCTCATTTCTCTAATAGGTTTTCTTCTATCCACAACTCAATTCGTTCAAGTTGACTTTGGTTCAATATAGTTTTTCTACGGCGTTGAGGTGGAGCAAATAATTTTTCTTCTCTTCCAAATTTTATGTGCTTTATCCATGTAGTAATTGCCTTTCTCGAAATGTAACATATTTTTGCTACAGCTGTTATACTGTGCTTTTTTGCTGCAATTACAGCATTTAGTTTTTTTGCAACATACGCATTATTTCTTACTCTCTTCAGCATCTCTTTTGCTGATTTCACCACTTTTTCATCCAATAATTTTGATCTTAATGCCATCTAAACCTCGCTATTTTACTTACTTCAGTATGGCTTTTTTCCATTATTTTCTATTCGTTGCTTGTATAGCGGGAATTGGTATTAGTATTTTAATTTTGCATGTATTAGGAGGAAAGAATCAAGCATAAGGCCTAATGAATTTATTAGTTTATTTATGTTTCTTTTCATGTATAAATTTATAGAAAGTTTTATATAGAAGTTATTTTATGAGCAAAATTATAGAAATCAGAGCGCCAAAAACTCTTGGTGGTGAATCAGTTACGGAAGGTATAGTAAAAATAAAGAAAAATATCGGCGAAGCAGTAAAGGTAGATGACTTGATCTTTGAAATTGAAACTGATAAAACGGCGCTAGAACTAACTGCAGAAGCTTCAGGACAAATAACTGAATTTTTTGTGAAAGAAGATGATATAATTAGCCCTGATCAATTACTCGCAAAACTTGCTGCAGGAGAAGTAGAAGAAGTGAAAAAAGAAGATAAAGGCGAAGGCCCTGATAAAAAAGATGCCCCTTCAGCTCGTAAAATTATGGAAGAAAATGCAATTAGTGCAGAAAATGTAAAAGGAACTGGCATGGAAGGTAGAATAACTAAAGCGGATGTGATAGACCATATGAGTAAAGCTGAACAACCTTCGGTAAAACAATATGAATCTCCAAAAAGTGTAGTAAGTGGAGAGAGAAGAGAAGAGCGAGTGAAAATGAGCAAAATAAGGCAAGTAATAGCTGCTCGTTTGAAAGCATCGCAAAATACTGCTGCAATACTGACCACGTTCAATGAAATTGACATGAAAAACGTCATGGATCTGAGGGCAAAGTATAAAGAAACTTTTGAAAAGAAATATGGAATAAAACTGGGTTTCATGTCGTTTTTTATAAAGGCAGCAGTACAAGCACTAAAAGAAATTCGTGAGATTAACGCTGAGATTTCAGGTGATGAAATTGTATATAAAAATTACTATGACATAGGTGTTGCTGTTGGCACTGATAAAGGTCTTGTTGTACCAGTTATTCGTGATGCTGATCAAATGTCATTTGCTGAAATTGAACTAACTTTAGTTGCTCTTGGCAAAAAAGCACGAGAAGGTAAGCTGCAAGTATCGGAAATGGAAGGTGCAACATTTACTATCTCAAACGGTGGTGTATATGGTTCACTTCTTTCTACTCCGATAATAAACCCTCCGCAATCTGGAATACTTGGCATGCACTCAATACAAAATAGGCCAGTTGCTGTGAGTAGCTCAATTGAAATCAGACCTATGATGTACATTTCCCTCTCTTACGACCACAGAATAGTTGATGGCAAAGGAGCAGTTACTTTCCTTGTTAAAATCAAAAATTACATAGAAGATCCAAATAGATTGGTTTTGGAAATTTAAACAGATTAAAAAACGACAAGTAAGTTTTTCTGAAGTTTGCAAGGTGGGTGTTACAGCTGTACAAACATTTGTTTATAAAGGTAACTTATACGAAAAATGGTCAGTGCTTACTGTACGAGCATTGTGATTTAGGCCTAAAAAATGCGAGTAGCCCATTTGGTGTTACCCAAGTAGCTGACACTGGGATCCAAATTGCAAGTAATGCATTAGGTTGGGTGAGTATAGGTCTTGCGTTATAGAATGACATCATTTACTATGTGCCATATTGCAATGTTTGTAAAGTTGTGTGTGTGGTCCACCAAAAGGGTGTCAGCTACTTGCATGACACTATCTGCTATTTTTCCTTATCTGAATGAATACAAAACGGTTTTTGGTTACTCACGAAATAGATTTGTCCATTTTGCTCTTATTATTTAAAACGCTTTTATGTCAAATATATCAAACTTTTATTTGACATATGTTAAAAACATTCTAAGATAAGACTATTTATAGAATAAGGGGGTATATAATGTTAACTAATTCTTTTAAAAAAAAGTTTTGAAGCTGTTCAAGGTATATCTGAATCAGTATCGAGTGATAAACCGAATAGGACTTTCAATTTTCCTCCGAATAATAGGGTGAGAGCAGATGATCATCCATTTTTAGGTACCAAGCATGACCGCAAAATTGAATATTTAGATTATGATGATGAAGAGTCAAAAAGGCGAATTCTTGCTGATAGCTCTCCTTATAATTCAGAAAATGAAAATCACGGTAAATATCTAAAAGGCAAGATTATTGATGAAACTAAGCAAGAAATTGCTCAACACATAGAAAACAGTGATGTAGAATCTGTACAGCTTAGAGTGAGAAGTCCAATTAGAACTATGTTGACTGCAAGAATTGTGCTGAATGATAATAAAGGAAAAATAAACATTAATAATATTAAAACTAATGATTTTTTTGAAAGCAATAGGATAACGGCGGTTACATTGTTGCTACCTGGAGATGAAAAAAGATGAATGCGTGGACGAGTTGATGAGCATGGAGTAAGAATTTATGAAGTAGCTAATGGCTCATATAACATGACTTTGAATTGGTACGATGAAGAAAAAGAATGTAAAATGAAAATTAATATTAGTGATGACGGTTCTATCAAGCTTATTGAAAGCAATGATATCACTTGGGAGCAAATAGCTGCACATAAAGAAGTAAAAGTAGGAAAACAATACGAAGCGAAGTCCTTGTATGATGCACTATCCTACTTACGTAAAGAAGGTTCTGAAATAGTAAAAGTTTCACAGAATCCTTCAACAAGTATCGAAAGTGTGACTATATCAAAACAACTTTCTTCTGCTCAAGGAGTAAGTAAATAAGAAGACTTTATGAGCTGCTTGCAAATGTAGGCAGCTTATATTTCAGTATCCTTATTTCATGTTCTCTAGAGTATTTTTATTTCCTGTAATCTTTTTATAAAAACCATAGGCGCCAGTTGGTTTTAAAGTAAAGGTCAAGTATCTGGAATTCTGGACATAAAATCCTCCTGTGTAAAAAAAAAAGTTAGAAAAAAATGCAGTGCATATACGACAGATATACACTGAAGAATATATTTTTAATAAGTTTGATTAAAAAGTCTGCAGACTAAAGATAGATTTTGAGCTCTTAAAATATCTCTAATTGTAATTATAATGAGGTTGGAAATATGCGGAAGTAATTTTTATACGTTAGCTACAGTTAAAACATAATTGACTTTGCCTAGTTAATATTTCAAATTATAAAAAAGGCAAATAATTTCCATGATATTGCAGGGTAAAAAAGGGTTAATAACCGGAATAATAAATAAGAGGTCAATAGCATATGGTATAGCAAAGACTCTCTCAGAGCACGGAGCTGAGCTTGCAATTACTTATCAAAATGAAACAATAAAAGAGAAATTATTACCAATAGCAAGTGAATTAAATGTAGAGTTAATATTGCACTGTAATGTTTCAAATGAGGAAACTATAGATAATGCTTTTAAGGAAATAAAGGAGAAGTGGGGTGCTATTGATTTTTTGGTACATGCAATAGCATTCTCCGATAAAAATGAGCTAAATGGTAAATATGTCAATACTTCACTAAACAACTTTATTAATGCAATGCATATATCGTGCTATTCTTTTACTGCTTTAGCGCAAAGAGCGGAAAAAATGATGTTAAATGGTGGTAGTTTACTTACTTTATCTTACTATGGTGCTGAAAAAGTTATGCCAAATTATAATGTGATGGGTTTATGTAAAGCAGCACTTGAAGCAAGTGTAAAATATATAGCATGTGATCTTGGGCCAAAGAACATCAGAGTAAATGCAATTTCTGCTGGTCCAATCAGAACTTTAGCATCTTCTGGAATAAGCGATTTTCACTCCATATCGGAATGGAATAGAAGTAATTCTCCACTGAGACGCAATGTTACAATAGAAGATGTTGGCAAGGCAGCACTATACTTATTAAGCGACCTGAGTAGTGGTACAACTGGAGAAATTTTACATGTTGATTCAGGGTATAATATTGTGGGAATGAAGATAGTAGACTAATAACGCTAATTCTGGATTAAGGAAGGAAGAAAGTATAGGAAATGGAAGGCTTTTTGGATTTCAAGGAATAGGAAATGAGAGTAGAAAAGATGTGAACCAAGAAATTAACGGGAGATCTATGGCGAGTATGTTCAATTTCAAGTCTATTTTTGAGGTAGCCAAAAATCGTCTCAATGATCGACCTTTTTCTCAGCAAAATCTTTTCATGTAGTGAAATTAATGCGTTTTTCATCCCCTTTTTCACCTTGGTAACAAGTTTCAAACCGCGGTTAAACAACTCTTGGAAAAGCTCTTTTTTAATATAGCCTTTATCACCAAACAAAAGACCGGTTAATTTCTTAGTTAGGTTTGCTACAGGCTCTCTATCGTCAACATTACCTCTTGTAAGCGTAAAAGCTTGAATTTCACCTTTCTCGTTAATTATCAAATGTAGTTTAAAGCCGAAAAACCAGCCATATGTACTCTTGCTTAATTTTGCAATTCCAGCAAAAACCTTATTTCTTGATATTCTTTTTGCATGGCAAACTGCAATAGGAGTTGTATCTATGTATGAGATTCCAGTAAGTTCTGACCATCCGCAAAGGCACTGTAATAGCATGGCTAAATGCCACAAAACCCTGGGCTTTAGAGCAACAAACCTAGTGTATGAAGGCAACTTCGAAAACTCTGTTTGTAGAGCAATGTTAGGTAATGCAGGTAGAAAGCCTTAAAATTTTCACAGGGAGATTGCTGATACAGGAGGATTATTGTGATAATTTCCGAATGTGTAATTTCTGGCACTCTTGTGGGTTTTTACCGTTTGGCAGTAGTTTATCTGCAAAATTTTTCTCTATATCTCTGCAAAAATCATCGACCAGACAAAACAGTTTTGTTATATCTTCCATGGGTAACCTCATCTATTTTTTTCTATTTGTTGAGTTTACCCTACTCTCCTGACTTTTCTATTCTCTTTTTAATCCAGAATTAGCGTTTGTATAGCGGGAATTGGTATTAGATATTTTATTTGAAGAACTGTGATTCTATAATCTTCAGAAATTTCTGCATTCAAATCATCAAGAGCAGCAGTATTACTGCCGCTTTTATCAATGACAATTTTCTCGGGAAGATAGTTACTCCTGAAGGCTTTACGAAAGAATGCAAGTGCTGCAGACTTGTCTCTACTAACACACAAGAGGAAGTCTACAGTATTACCAATAGTGCTCTATATAAATAAACCCATTTACCGTTTAATTTAATGTAGGTCTCTCCAACTACTACCAACCTGCTTCTTTCTTTTCCTTACTGCCTAGTCTATCAGTGGTGATAACCCACTTTGTAACGTAGCATGGTCAATTTTTGCTCCCCTTATACTCATAATTTCTTCCAAATCTCGATAGCTCAAAGAGAATCGACATTTCATGTATACAGATAACATCGCTGAAAAGCTAAATCCTTTGAAGGATGGCAATAATTTTTGATTGATACGAAACATCTTTGCTTTATTTTTAGACAATTATATCATTCTTCTTTCTACTTCCCTACAAATGCGACAGAACCGAAGTTACTGCTATTCACTTTTTGTATCGTTTTTAGCAAAAGCTTCCTCCCAAGTGCCTTGAGTTGCTGCACGGCTATACTCTGTTACTCTATTTTCAAAGAAATTTGTATGTTCCACGCCATTTAGTATTTCATCAAGCCAAGGAATAGGGTTATCTTTAACATTATATATAGATTTAAGACCTAATTGCGTTAACCTTCTGTTTGCTATGTAACGTATATAATTGCGCACTTCCTCTGCAGATAGCCCTTCAACATCTCCTAAATCAAAAGCAAGACTTATAAATTCATCTTCAAGTTCAACAATAGTGCGACATGCAGAATATAATTCTTCTTTAAACTCGTCATTCCAAATTTCATTATTCTCTTTAATAAACGTATTGAACAAATTGATAATTGAATTGGTGTGCAAGGTTTCGTCACGTGCTGACCAAGCAATTATTTGCCCCATACCTTTCATTTTTCCAAACCGTTGAAAATTGAGCAAAATTGCAAATGATGCAAATAACTGCAATCCTTCAGTGAAGGCACCAAATACTGCTAAAGTTTTAGCAACATGTTTTTTATCGTGCTTTTTACTTTCCTCAAATTCTAACATATATTCATACTTCTTTCTCATAGCATCATATTTTAAGAATGCTTGATATTCACTTTCTGGCATGCCAATCGTATCTAGAAGGTATGAATAGGCTGCAATGTGTATAGTCTCCATATTGGAAAAGCTTGCAAGCATCATACATATTTCTGTTGGCTTAAATATATTTGAATAATGCCTCATATAGCAGTTATTTACTTCAATATCTGCTTGAGTAAAAAACCTAAAAATCTGGGTCAATAAATTTTTCTCTACATTCGAAAGTTTGGTTTTCCAATCTTTCACATCATCAGCAAGCGGAACTTCTTCAGGTATCCAGTGTATCCTTTGTTGCTGCAACCATGCATCATATGCCCAAGGATAATTAAAAGGCTTGTATATTGGATCTGCTTCTAGCAATGACATAATGTACCTAGTTATTCTGAAGTAAATATTATATTAAATGATATTGAGAATCAGTCAATTTAACTTTTTTGAAATTTGACGACAGATAGTTTATCAGTGTATTATGATTTCAAATAATTAATTGACGAAATGCGAGTATTAATATCTTTTATTTTATTATTTACAGTGAGCTGCACTCACACTATTCACAATCACGGAGTTCCTGGCATTAATATTGAACTGTGGAGCAAAATACAAGTAGGTGATGATAGAGAAAAAGTGGTTCATACTTTAGGATCGCCAACACTAGTATCAAAGTTCGACGAAAATGTTTGGTACTATGTCTCATATAAAATTAAACAAGCTAACTTCTTGGGAAAAAGGAAGTACAGTAGTAAGTCTCTGCAAATTTCGTTTAATCAGAATGACGAAGTTACAGATATAAGAGAAATCAACGTTGCAGAAAGGTCTTTAGCTGTTGTTGATTGAAAATTTGCTGATCTATTTTTCATCACAAGTATCAGCACTTTGAGCTATTTCATTGTTAGAGTGGGGATAATCATCCGGACGATGCCCCTCATCACCGTAGTCCATACCCATTCCTTCTGATGGCATATCTTCTCCACCACCACCTGAAAAATATTCAGCAAGGCTTTCAAGAAATTTTATGCCAAACATATTACCTGATTTCCCAAATAACGTTACTAGACTGCTACCACTTACCAAACCTTCGAATACATTATTATAAGCAGCAATTGCTCCTTCATGAAAGTTGAACATCCACTTCATTCCATCCACAATTGTTGCAACAGAGTCACTATGACCAAGACCTAAACCACTTTTCTCACTAGCGGCTTCCTGGTGTTGCTGCTGTGCCTGCCATTCTGCAATATTTGGACCCTGTGCTTCACTCATAAACTTTTATTCTAAGCCTTAAGCTATTATTTTACCAAAAACACTGTAAAATATCAATTGTTTAAGAGAGGTTATCATAAAAATAGCTAACACTAAGCTATTTTTATGATTCTGATTACTCTATACCAAAACATCGATGATGTGCTGTGGTAACAAAGTGATGACTTGAGGTTTAAGACAGCTTCTATTTCTTCTTAGAAGACTGCTCCTCTCTCTTTCCTTTTTATTTTATTATCTTAATATTAATTTACTCATAAATTATTGATAAGTACTAATAATTTAATCATTATTAATATAATATTAATAATGAGGAAGAAAAATGCTTACTAATAATAACACACCATCATCAGCTCCGCCACCACCTCCTTTACCACTCGAAGGTTTAAAGAATTGGACACCTCCACAGGATAATAAAAAACCTTCTAATACCAATTCTCATTATTAATGAACCAAATAAGAAGCATAGCAGAGTTGTTTAACCGTGGAAGGGGAAAAAGAGGTAATAAATTTACACAAAGCGCATTCAAGCAGAACAATTGTATCGTAGATTTTATTGCGTAAAATGTTCTGTTTTATATATAACCAAAACCTCTCAACAGGATTGAGTTCAGGTGAGTATGGTGGTAGGTATATAATTTCGATATTTTTAGGTGCCTTTAAATTTTTTGACTTATGCCAACTAGCGCAATCCATCAAGAGAAAAGCCTTTCGTATTCCTAAATATTGCGACATCTGTTCAAGGAATATATTTATACAATCAGTGTTGACGTTTGGTGCAAATAAGCTAAAATTCTCTCCATTTCTGGGATTAACTGTACTATAGAGATAAAAATTTTCCCTACCTAATTTTACCTTAACCTGTGTCCTACTGCCTTTTTTAAACCACCCATGTCCAACTTTTGAATGTGTACCAAACCGTGATTCATCGAAGAAAAATAGCTCTTTTTCAGAATGCATGACAATAGTTTCATTGAGGTTTTTTTTAAACTCCTCTTGCTTGTTTTTATCTTGTCCACTATGAACTGGTCTTGGTGTGATATATGAGAATTTCATTCTTTGCATATTACGATGTATTGCGGATTTGCTGATATTCAAACCAAATCTTTCTTGGATTCTTATTCTCATTTCTCTAATAGTAATATTGGGGTTTTCCTCTATCCACAACTCAATTCGTTCAAGTTGACTTTGGTTCAATATAGTTTTTCTACGGCGTTGAGGTGGAGCAAATAATTTTTCTTCTCTTCCAAATTTTATGTGCTTTATCCATGTAGTAATTGCCTTTCTCGAAATGCAACATATTTTTGCTACAGCTGTTATACTGTGCTTTTTTGCTGCAATTACAGCATTTAGTTTTTTTGCAACATACGCATTATTTCTTACTCTCTTCAGCATCTCTTTTGCTGATTTCACCACTTTTTCATCCAATAATTTTGATCTTAATGCCATCTAAACCTCGCTATTTTACTTACTTCAGTATGGCTTTTTTCCATTATTTTCTATTCGTTGCTTGTATAGCGGGAATTGGTATAAGCAAGTTAACTACACAACGACCAATTCAGCCTGGTTTACTAAGGGTTCTTTAAATATTCACCCTTAAAAAAATCGGCGTAGGTTTAGGCACTGTAGTGCCTGAGCTTACGCACGCATTGCACAGAAATTTTAAATCGCGTTGTTCTTTTGGAATTTGCAACTGATCGAGTATCGTTTCTGCTGATCTGGGAACAATTGGCTGCAATAAAATACCAATTATTCTGATGTATTCGAGTAGTTTGTAAATTACTAAATTCATATGCTCTCTATCGGTTTTACTTAATGTCCAAGGTGCACTTCTATCTATGTAAGCATTGGCCTTGGAAGAGATATTGATAATCAGGAGTATAATCTGGTTAAATTCATACTTTGATAGATGATCCATTACTTGATCAATTATGGCTTTGCAATTTGGTAAACTCTCATCATCTTTAAGCAAATTGCGATCGACCACTGGTACAACTCCAAAGCATTGCTTGTGCAGAAATGAAATTGTTCTTTGCACTAAATTGCCTATATTGTTTGCCAGCTCTGAGTTTATGCGGCTGATCATGTTCTTCTTACTGAAATTACCATCTTGACCGAAACTTGCTTCCCGAAGGAGAAAATAGCGTAGTTGATCAACACCAAACTCTTCTGCAAGATCAATTGGATCTATAACGTTACCAAGGGATTTGGATATTTTTTCCCCCTCGTTTAGCCACCAACCATGAACTGCAACTTGCTTTGGCAGTGGTAAATCTGATGCAAGAAGAATAGCTGGCCAGTATACAGCGTGAAAACGCAGTATGTCTTTACCGATCACATGAACGTTGAAGGAGTTTGTCCAAAACTTCTTATATTCCTTATCTTCTATATTAGGAAAGCCTATTGACGTGAGATAGTTAGTGAGTGCATCTATCCAAACATAAATTACGTGCTTGTCATTCCCTGGTACTTTTATTCCCCAATTAAAACTAGTACGAGAAATCGAAAGGTCAGTAAGTCCTGATTTTACAAACGATACCACCTCGTTTTTTCTGCTCTCAGGAAAGATGAAATTCGGCTGATTTTCGTATAACTCTAGTAATTTATTTTGCCAACTTGACAAACGAAAAAAGTAGCTCTCTTCTTTTATCCACTGAACTTCAGCGCCTGTTGGTGCTCTGCCATCTATCAACTCTGATTCCTGATAAAATGCTTCGTCACGAACTGAATACCAACCTGAGTAAGAATCCAGATATATTTGCCCTCTCTCTTCAAGCCTATTCCATAGAGCTATAACTGCTTTTTCATGACGTTCTTCTGTGGTGCGAATAAAATCATCATAATCAAAGTTCATTAGCTCAGCCAATTTTCTGAACGTAACACTTATTTCATCTGTAAATTCTTTTGGCTCTATTCCCTTTACCTTAGCCGCTTTTTCAATTTTCTGTCCATGTTCATCTGTACCAGTAGTAAATTTGACGTTCTTTCCAGCTAATTTCATAAATCTAGCTGTAATATCACAGATAAGGGAAGTATATGCGTGGCCGATATGTGGCTTGTCGTTTACGTAATATATTGGCGTAGTGACGTAAAAGCTCTCAAATTGCTCCATTTTGTACTGTTTAAAGCTTTATCGTATCTGCACTAGTAATAAAAATCAATATAACACAAACAATCTAAAAACCATTATACCGCTGCGTTTTGCAGCGGTATCCTTGTAAGTGATTTACGCTTTAGAGTAATCAGTTTGCTGTCTATAACCTCCAACACATTGCTCCGGGTAAGGATTATTAAATACACCTTGAGGAGGAGCGCTTGGAGCAGTATTAGGATCTTGAGGAGAGTAAGGAGGTGGTGCATCATAATGAGAAGAATTTCTATAATTATGACTTTGTCCAAGATAGCTATCTACTGCTTCTTCAGCCTTCTTAATATTTTCTGACTCTTTCTCATGTTTCATATGAAAAGCCACACCACCAGCAAGACACACGAGAGAATTAATGCCAAGAATGACTAAACCCCAAACTGGTAAGACTGGGTTAATAGCGCAACCTACCAAAGCTGCTAAAGAAATTGCACCAACTGCAAATTCTATATTTCTGAACATTTTAAGTTGACTATCTAGATAATCTATTTTTTCTGACTTTCTAGCCGTTTTTTCGCTGCTGTTGTACCAAACACACATTAAAGCATGGAAAGCAACACACGCAACTACAGCTACTATCCCTAAAGCTAATAATTTCATGCTGTCTTCTGAGTCTTTTTTCTTATCTTCTCTGTTTGGCTGGTTACTGCTACCGGAACCAAGGTTATTTATCACTGTAGTATTACCACTAAATAGGCTACGCAGTAGAAAATAATCCCAAAAATCTAAACCTCTATTATTGTGTACATGTACGTGTGTAACCTGAGGTCCCGTAGGTTGTTGCCTGCTACTTCCATTATCACGTTCTGTACTGTGCCTACGAGTTGGAATGCTATGTGTAAACTCTCCATACATTCTGTCGAACTCTTGCTCATTCCAAGTCGAATTCAGTGTATGCTGTAAAAACTCTTCAACATTATCGTTACTGCCAGTTTTTTTTATATAGGCAAGTGCATACCTTTTTAAAACACTACTATCCATAAAAATTCTCCCAGAGAATTAAGATTAAATTAATAAACATTTATTATAACAAAGTAAAGTTTACCTGTCAATTCAGCCATAACCTAATACCCAGTTAATATCCTTCCCACCAGTTCTTTTACTGTCGGTACGTAGCCATTCTCATAAAATGGGTCTTGCTTAAATCTGTACACATTGTGTCCAGAAAACATGAGTTCATTTTCAACATTGCCGTCATGTACAATGTTTTGCAGTGTCTTTTGTATACAGAAACTCCTTGGATCTGGTTTTTGTCCTGTTGAATGGTCACCGTGATCTTTCCAATTGCTAAACAAACAATGGCTTAAACATCCCATGCAATTAATTTGATCTTGCCTTATCTCCTCAAATTTACCTGGTGTCACAAAAATAACAGTTGTATCTGGAGTTTTCATTACCTCTGTATACCCTGCTTTAATCCATGCATTTGCTAGCTCTTTGTCTTGTGCAGTGAAGTAAATCTTTCTACCTCTGCTGCCCATTGCAAATTCATTATTAAATTCTCCGCTTATACTTTCTGAAAATTTTATTTGACGTGAATGCCGTTCCTGTAGCTCACGTATGAAGCTATTTCTTACTGCAGATGAGTAAAATCCTGTCGGACTAAATTTGTTTAAAAATACGTCACCTTCTTCTAAAGCGAGTAATTTCTTTTTCCACTCTGTAGAAATCGGGCTTTCTTTCGTCAAAAGCGGACGAGTACCAAATTGAAAAGCTATTGGTCCGATTTGTGAATTTTCAAACCAATGTTCCCAATCCTTTAAATGCCACACTCCCCCTGCCATCACAATTGGCGTTTCAGCAAGACCAATTTCGTTCATGAAAGACCTAAGCTCTGCAACTCTTTCAAATGGAGCCTGTGATAATTCTGGATCTTCACTATTACTGAGTCCATTGTGACCACCAGCAAGCCACGGATCCTCATATACTACTCCACCAAGTAAAAAAGAAGATATTTTTTGGTAAGCACGTTTCCACAACGCTTTAAAAGCGCGCGCCGATGAGATAATAGGGTAGTAATAAACTTGATATTTACCTGCAATTTCTCCAAGCCTGTAAGGCATACCAGCACCGCAAGTGATGCCATGAACTAAGCCTTTTGCTTTTTCTAATATGCCATGAAGGACTTGTTCTGCTGCTCCCATTTCCCAAAGCACGTTCATATGTATTCTTCCACGGCCCTTTGATATTTCATTCGCTATTTTTGCTTGACTAACTCCAGCCTCAATACTATACTTAATTAACTCTTCGTGCTTTTCATTTCTTGTTTTACCTTTATAAATTAGTGGTACCAGCTCGCCATTGTCATCGATAAGTTTAGCATTTGCACCAGAAAACGTACCAACAGCATTCGCTGCAGCAAATGCTCCGCTTGACCTTCCATCACTTACTGCAATGCCTTTGCCGCCCTCGATGATTGGCCATACTTCCTTCCCTGAAATTGCTATCTTTTTTATCTTATTTTTCAAAATTTCCTCTTAATCTTTCACTCTATTTTACTTAATTGCTAAAAAAATAATAGCTTTTCTTTTAATGCACACAAATTCAGTTTTAAGTAGACATAACAGCTACGACACATATTCTTTTTAAGAAGTCTTTGATATATGATAATAGGTCTAACAGGTGGAATTGCAGTCGGAAAGAGCTTTGTAGCCAATTGCTTTAAAGAATTTGGTGCCGCTTTGTTTGATGCTGACTCTGTCGTACACCAGCTTTATAAAGTAAACAAAAACATAATAAGTTACGCAGAAGAAAAATTTCCTGGGGTGATAGTAAATGGAAAAATAGATAGAACAGTATTATCTAAATATTTTTTAGCTTATGATGAAAATTGGAAGCAATTTCAGTCTTTAGTGCATTCCGCTGTGCGAAATGAATTAGAAATTTTTATTGCTCAGGAGAAAGAAAACAACGGAAAGTTTCTAGTTCTAGACATTCCACTCCTGCTGGAAACTAGATTACGTTTATATTGCGATTTTTTTATTGTCTTTATCCATGCAGATAGCGCTGTACAAGCTCAAAGGATTAGTGAGCGTAATATGGATAAAAAAAAGCTGGATCTAATGTCTAGTATTCAGCTACCTATTGAAGAAAAAAAGCAAATGAGCGACTTTATCATCGATACCAGCGCAAATGTTCTTTCTCAAGTGAAAGATATAATAAACTCGTTAGACCTCAACACGTGATACGGTTATTCTCCACAAGATTACTCCGAATTTTAGCTATACTATCAGCAGATTTTACCATTAAAATTTCAAACCTTGAGCCTGCATTCAAAAACGATTCTACTGATCTGCCGAAAAAATCATATCTCCATCCCTTGAATAGTTTATCTATCTGCCCAGATATTGAGCCAGCTAACTCAGCTTTTGATGAAATTAACTTTCTTGATATGTTATTTTCCTTACATTTGCTCTCCAAAATAATCGAGAGTATATCAAATACAGATTTATCATAATTATCTGACAGAGTATAATTTTGCTGCACAAATTCCTTCTCATTCTCATTGAAAATATCTATAAACTCTAATAAATCTTCCTCTTTTATATTTTTTGTGTTTCTCTTAAGGTCATCTAAAATGTCATCAATATGTTCCACGTTTTTTTCAATTAAACCAGTTATTACGGCATTATTGACTACCTTATTACGATTTATATTGTAACGCTGTGCTAAGGTCTCTTGCCACTCACTAACTGCTTTAACAGTTAACATCAACCTTGGATTTGCTTCATAATTAAATTTAATCCTCTTCCATGCATCTTTTGGATTATGCAAATACTTATTAACATCAACTATTGATTCCATCTCTTCTTGAAACCAGCCTATCCTATTATTTTCTTCAAGTTTATTGCACAATATTTGGTGTAGGTCATATAGGTGTATCACGTCATTTACTGCATAATCTAATTGATCCTCAGATAATGGCCGTTTTAACCAGTCTGAATTTTTAGCTTTAATTTTATCCAGCGCTACCCCCTGATATTGCTCTACTACTTTTGAATAACCAATAAAGTCGTGATAATAATGACAAAACATAGCAGCAACTTGGGTATCAAAAATGGGAGTAGGAACACATTTAAGCACGGTGAGTAAGGATTCTATGTCTTGCCGACAACTATGAAAAACTTTGGTTATTTCTCGATTCAGCATTATTTTCTTAATAAGCGATAAGTCAATTCCCGGTACTAACACATCTACAATAAAACTCTTCTCTCCGTAAGAAATTTGAATTAGTGATAATCTAGGATAGCAGGTTAAATTGTTTCTAATAAACTCTGTGTCCACTGCTATAAATTTTGGATCTTTTGCCATCAATTCTTCACATGCATTCTCCAGCTCCGATGTCGTACTAATTAGCATATATTTTTTATTCATTGGCTATATTTTACCACTTATATTGAATATTTACAATTGATTGAAATTGAGAACGCAACTGTATGATAACTAATCCTTCTGTAAATATACAGTTTTGCCAGACACAACGGTACGTATTACGCGCCCTTTCACTTTGCGTCCATCGAAAGGGGAATTTTTTGATTTACTAGCAAAGTTGTCAACTTTAATTTTCCATTCATGATCCAAATCAACTAAAATTAAGTCCGCTGCAAGGTTTTTCTGTATGCGGCCACGTGGCACATGTATGATATCTGCAGGCTTATATGTCAATTTTGCAAGCACATCAAGTAGACCCATTTGTCCACTGTGATATAGTTCAAGTGAAATGGGCAGCATTGTTTCAAGGCCAACAATACCAAATGCAGCATTTTCAAGTGGCAAATCTTTAGAACTAAGATCATGCGGAGCATGATCGGTTGCAATACAATCAATCACACCTGTCTTGAAACCTTCAATCATAGCTAAACGATCTTCCTCTGTACGAAGTGGCGGATTCATTTTTGCGATTGCTCCATGTTGCTTTACTATATCTTCAGTTAAAGTAAAGTGATGAGGAGTTACTTCACATGTAACATTTAACCCCAAATCTTTTGCTCGTTTAATAGCATCAAGTGAATCTTTTGAAGAGACATGTAAAATATGGTAGTGTACATTTTCTATGTCCTTCATTAGTAGTATATCACGAGTTACCATAACCGATTCTGATGCACTCAAGATTCCTTTTACTCCCAATTCTTCAGAAATCTTACCCTCATTAATTGCGCCACCAGCAGATAGATTTAAGTCTTCTGCATGTTGAGCAATAGGAACACCAAGCATACTTGAATAAAGCAGTGCCTGTCTCATAATCATTGGATTCATAACTGGCATACCATCATCGGTGAACCCAACCGCACCTGCTTCCTTTAAAAGCTCCATTTCAGTTAATTTTTCTTTCGAAGTGGTAATTTTGGCATAAAATTCAACATTCACATGTGAAGTTTCAAGTGCTCTATATTTCAAATATTTAGCCAAGACAACACTATCAATCGCTGGAACAGTGTTTGGCTGGCAAACTACAGTTGTAACGCCCCCTACAGCTGCAGATTTGCTACCCGTATGTATAGTTTCTTTATGCTCTTGACCTGGTTCACGAAAATGCACGTGAATGTCAATAAGTCCTGGCATTAGAATAAGCCCTTTACAGTCTATTGTTTCATCAACTCCACTTGTTGAAAGTAATGATTCGCTAAAATCAACAATTTTATCCCCTTCAGTTAACAATGAACCTTTTATATCAAGTTTAGTTTCCGGGTCAATAATACGAGCATTAGTATACGCAATTTTATAGCCTTCCTTTTGGCCTTTCTGCAATAAATTCCAAGATTGTGTCATTATATTTGAGTATCGATTACAAAATAAATCTAAAGTTTTTTTAGTAAAACACAACCAAATTAAAGTGATGGTATAATAACTAGCAATAAAGAATATTTAAATTAATACTCAGGCAGCTACTCTACAACTAAACTAAAGAATGACTAGGATCATTCTCGATTTGACTAACTTTAACATTATTAAGTGCGGTATTTGCGTTATAATACCAATTCTCATTATTAATGAACCAAATAAGAAGCATAGCAGAGTTGTTTAACCGTGGAAGGGGAAAGAGAGGTAATAAATTTACACAAAGCGCATTCAAGCAGAACAATTGTATCGTAGATTTTATTGCGTAAAATGTTCTGTTTTATATATAACCAAAACCTCTCAACAGGATTGAGTTCAGGTGAGTATGGTGGTAGGTATATAATTTCGATATTTTTAGGTGCCTTTAAATTTTTTGACTTATGCCAACTAGCGCAATCCATCACGAGAAAAGCCTTTCGTATTCCTAAATATTGCGACATCTGTTCAAGGAATATATTTATACAATCAGTGTTGACGTTTGGTGCAAATAAGCTAAAATTCTCTCCATTTCTGGGATTAACTGCACTATAGAGATAAAAATTTTCCCTACCTAATTTTACCTTAACCTGTGTCCTACTGCCTTTTTTAAACCACCCATGTCCAACTTTCGAATGTGTACCAAACCGTGATTCATCGAAGAAAAATAGCTCTTTTTCAGAATGCATGACAATAGTTTCATTGAGGTTTTTTTTTAAACTCCTCTTGCTTGTTTTTATCTTGTCCACTATGAACTGGTCTTGGTGTGATATATGAGAATTTCATTCTTTGCATATTACGATGTATTGCGGATTTGCTGATATTCAAACCAAATCTTTCTTGGATTCTTATTCTCATTTCTCTAATAGTAATATTGGGGTTTTCCTCTATCCACAACTCAATTCGTTCAAGTTGACTTTGGTTCAATATAGTTTTTCTACGGCGTTGAGGTGGAGCAAATAATTTTTCTTCTCTTCCAAATTTTATGTGCTTTATCCATGTAGTAATTGCCTTTCTCGAAATGCAACATATTTTTGCTACAGCTGTTATACTGTGCTTTTTTGCTGCAATTACAGCATTTAGTTTTTTTGCAACATACGCATTATTTCTTACTCTCTTCAGCATCTCTTTTGCTGATTTCACCACTTTTTCATCCAATAATTTTGATCTTAATGCCATCTAAACCTCGCTATTTTACTTACTTCAGTATGGCTTTTTTCCATTATTTTCTATTCGTTGCTTGTATAGCGGGAATTGGTATAAATATAGCCCTTCCCATAATAGTCCAAAAAGGTCATAAGAAAGGAGAATCGACAGCATGACGAAAAGATTTGAATAAAGGAATGTTTTTCCTGGTTCTGTTTTTTATAGCAAACCAATAATGTTCAATTTTGTTAAAATCTGGAGAATATGGAGGAAGATATAAAATTTCTGCACCAACTCCTTTAGCAAATCTTATTAGACTTATGAAAAGTAGCATTATCAAGGATAACAGTTTGTCCAGGTTCCAAAATCGGTGTCAGAAACTGCTCAAACCATTTATTAAAGATATCCATATTGCAGTGGCCTTCAAAGGTTAACGGAGCAATTATTTTTCTTCCACTCAAGGCTGCAACCATGCTAATTCGTTGAGTTTTCTTCCCAGATTTTAGGGCATAAAAAACCGCTGTCCTTTCTGGCAATACCCATAGGTTCAGTGTTATCAATGCCAGACTCATCTATATACACTAATTCTTTAGGTTCTTTTGTTGCTATAACCTTTGAAAGTGGAAGATTAATACCAGAACCTATTTGATAAGAAAAAAATTCTTCTACGTCTGGCCCTTGATTTTCTGAAAGAGGAATTTTAGCAACTCCTCCTACACCAAAAGTAACATAAGGAGTAATATCTGTATTTTCAAATTTATAATGATAATGAAGCTTTGCCATAAGTCCCGCGTCTAAAATCCCTTCACTCATAACAAGTTTAACTGCAGGACCAAATGAAATTTTAATGCTATCTGTACAGTGATAGCCAAGATCATAATTAATACCAAGCATGCCATACGACGAAGAGGTGTAGGTTCTATCTTTAACCCAATCAACTCCAAAAGACGGTGCTGACAAAGAACAGCAAGCCAACAAAGTAAGTAACTTTTTCATTTTTATCCTCCAAAGATTAATATATGCATATATAAGCATATAAATATTAAAAATAGTATAAATTGCAAGTAAAAAATTGAAGTTATTTTATTTTTTTTGTTATTTGCCTTTCTCTTGCAATTGCCAGACTTCCCTTTGGCACATCTTTGACTACAACGCTACCTGCTGCAATTACAGAGTCATCATGCACATTAAGCGGTGCAATTAATGAACTATTGGCACCAATAAAACAATTGCTTCCAATATTTGTTTTATGTTTTTTTTTTCCATCATAATTACAAATAACGGTACCTGCGCCTATGTTACTGCCCTGCCCTACCTGAGTATTTCCTATATAACTTAAATGCTTTATCTTAGTATTTATACCTATATCACTTGCTTTTGTTTCAACAAAATTACCTATGATTGCACCATCACCTATTGTTGTATTTTCACATTTGGCAAATGGACCAACCCTAACACCAGGTTCTATTTTTACTCCAGGACCAAAAAAAACGTATGGGTAAACAATCGAATCCATACCAATTTGCGTATCAAGAGAGAAGAAAACAGTCTCTGGAGCAACAAGCGTTACTCCAGAGTTAGTGAAAAACTTTCTTTTTTCTTCTTGAAAGTAAAACTCGGCCGTTGCAAGGTCATTCCTATTATTTATGCCAGTTGCCTCCTCCTCATCAGCAATAACATAGCCGACATTTAAATTACTCTTTACTGCAATGGCAACGATATCGGTCAAGTAATATTCATGAGCTTGGTTATTACACTCTATTTTCTCCACCAATTCACGTAGATTCTTTTCACGTGCAACCATTATTCCGGCATTAGCAAGAAATTCCTCATCATTATTTCTACCATTTTGTGCTTCTACGATTTCTCTTAGGGAACCGTTCTCAATAATTAGTCTACCGTATCCTTTGTTATTAGTTTTAAACCCAAGACAAACTAAAGCATTGCTCTCTCCTAAGCAGCTTATCATTTTAGTTATTGTGCTGCTTTTTATCAGCGGAGTATCCCCATACTGCACAACAACTATATCTGACAATTCTTTCAGGTTTCTCATTGCAATTTTGACTGCATCCCCTGTACCGAGCGTTGACTCTTGTGTAATTAATTTTATACCCTCAAAGCATTTCATCCTTTGAGTTAAAGGCAAATCGACTACAATAACTATTTTTTCAGGATTCAGCTGCTTTGCATTGTAAATGACGTGCTCAAGCATGGAGAAATTACCTATTTTGTGCAGAACCTTAGGCAAGCTTGAATTCATTCGTTTACCATGCCCAGCAGCAAGTACAACAAATGTATAAGATTTATTTGTCACTTATCTTAAAGACGAAAAATGAAAACCATAATGGTTGAGCCAACTAACTCTATTGTCGTAAAAGCTCCTTAGATCACTAATTTGATATTTCAGCATTGCTAGCCTTTCTATACCAATCCCAAATGCAAAGCCACTGTATTTAGTATGGTCTATTCCAACATTTTTAAAGACATTTGGGTGTACCATACCGCACCCAAGCACTTCAATCCATTTACTATCTTTATAACTTATGTCCACTTCTGCAGAAGGCTCAGTAAAAGGAAAAAAACTATTACGAAAGCGTATTTTTAGACCTTTATCTCCGAAAAATTTACTAAGGAAGCGATGAATAGTAAATTTTAATTGGCCCATATTGACATTTTCATTAACATAAAGCCCTTCTATCTGATGAAACATAGGAGTGTGAGTTGCATCAAAGTCATTTCTGTATACCCTACCTGCAGCCACTATTTTAATTGGAAAAGTTTTTGTCTTTTCCATAGTTCTAATCTGCACAGATGAGGTATGAGTGCGCAGCACCATTCTTTTATCGTTTATTTTATTCTTTAAGTAGAAAGTATCTTGCTCCTCTCGCGCAGGATGATGACTTGGAGTATTTAGCGCATCAAACACGTGAAATTCATCTTCAATATCAGGACCATCAACTGCTTTGAAGCCCATATGTGCAAAAATGAGCTTTACTTCACTTATAACTTTGCTCAGTGGATGAATCTTGCCAATTCTTTCTGGTCTGACAGGCAGTGTGATATCAACTGCTTCATTTTGCAGTTTTAACTTAACTTCTTTATCTTTTAGTTCATTTTCTTTGCTTGTTATAAGCTGGTCTATCTTATTGCGTAAAACATTAATCACTGCACCTAGGTCGCGTTTTTCTCCTGCATCATCTATATTCTTTAAGTCATCGAAATAAGCTTTTACTACACCCTTTCTCCCCAAGTATGACAACCTAACTTTTTCTAAATCCTGCAAAGAAGCAGCATTTTCAATCTCAGAAACTGCCTTATCTTCAAGTAAAGGTATTTCACTTATTAGCTCTTTATTCACCTTAAAAACGCTAGCTTAAACTTTCATTATAGTGCAATCTTTAATATCATCAATAAAACTATTTGGATAAAAAGGTGTCATCCCAGTACTCTCCTTCTTGTCATCCCAGTGCTTGGCACTGGGATCCAGATTGGGCATTAAGTTGGTAAACACTTTACAACGTTTTTTGTATAAAAGGACTGGATTGTATATTAAATCAAAGCCGCAAGGCTATAATGAGCAAGGAGTGATACTGTCAATTGGATTGATTGATAGAAATCGTAGGCATCTCAGTACACTCCTTGCTTTAAAAAATGGAGTACGAACGGTAGGGGGATCAAAAAGATCGAATCACAATCCTGTACAACATTTACATTATTATTTGATTATATTTATAGGTACAAAAATGGCTAGAACAGTTTTCATTGGTATTGATGTTTCAAAAGAAACACTTGATATCTCAATTAATAATAAACATCAGCGTATAGAAAATGTAGAAAGAGCTATATCTGAGTTTATAAAGTCAAAAATAGTTAACGTATTTGTTAGGTTATGTGTAGTAGAATCAACAGGTGGTTATAAAAAACTTGTCATAAAGTTGTTACGGGAATATAAAATAGCTGTTCACAGAGCTCACCCAAATCGGGTATATGCATTTGCAAAAGCCTGCAACCACTTTGCAAAAACAGATAAATTAGATGCAAAATTACTAGAAAAATATGCTGAATTTATCACAAAAAATGACGAAGTAATAGAATACATAGTTTCACAAAAGCAAGAAGAACTAAAAGAGCTAAGAGCAATTGAGCGCAATCTAAACGATGAAGTTCACGCAAATAAGTGTCGTTTGCATAAGGTTACAGGAAAAGCCAGGGAATATATAGAAAAACAGATAGAATTTGCAAAAAAACAATTAGAGCAAGTTAGGCAAGACATAGAAGATATAATAAACTCTGATCCTGATTTGAAGGAAAAAAGCAAACTGCTAACTATAGCATTTCCTAAAGTAAATGATAAAGGTATAATAAAGTATTTGAGTTATAATGGCATATAGTGTGGATTTAAGGGAAAAGGCAGTATTGATGATAGAAAAAGGGAAGACAAAGGTTGAGATAGCAGAGCTCATGGAGATAGGAATAGCAACGCTGTACCGCTGGTTAAAAAAGAAAGCTGCTGGTGAAAGCCTAAAGCCATCTAAAAACGGTAGCTTTATTCGAAAAATAGACCCAAAAATACTCGAAGAATATGTTACAAAGAATCCAGATCATACTCTGGCAGAGATGAAACAAAATCTTGGATTTGGAATAAATTCAATTTGGTATAGACTAAAACAGCTAAAAATTACTTTAAAAAAAAGTCACACTATATCAAGAGCGCAATCAAGAAGATAGGCAGCAATTTATTGATAAAATCTCAAAAATAGACCATTCCAGCATCTTATATATAGATGAAGCAGGAGTTGATAATAAGTTATACCGAGAATATGGACGTGCTCCAAGAGGAAAGAAAATTTATGCAGATATTCCAGCGAGAGAGAATCAGCATAGTAGCCGGGTGGATTGGAATGAGATTTATTGCACCAATGACTTTCAAAGGTGGGTGTGACAAAGAGGTATTCAATATATGGTTGGAGAAGATGTTATACCAATTCCCGCTATACAAGCAACGAATAGAAAATAATGGAAAAAAGCCATACTGAAGTAAGTAAAATAGCGAGGTTTAGATGGCATTAAGATCAAAATTATTGGATGAAAAAGTGGTGAAATCAGCAAAAGAGATGCTGAAGAGAGTAAGAAATAATGCGTATGTTGCAAAAAAAAACTAAATGCTGTAATTGCAGCAAAAAAGCACAGTATAACAGCTGTAGCAAAAATATGTTGCATTTCGAGAAAGGCAATTACTACATGGATAAAGCACATAAAATTTGGAAGAGAAGAAAAATTATTTGCTCCACCTCAACGCCGTAGAAAAACTATATTGAACCAAAGTCAACTTGAACGAATTGAGTTGTGGATAGAGGAAAACCCCAATATTACTATTAACGCTAATTCTGGATTAAGGAAGGAAGAAAGTATAGGAAATGGAAGGCTTTTTGGATTTCAAGGAATAGGAAATGAGAGTAGAAAAGATGTGAACCAAGAAATTAACAGGAGATCTATGGCGAGTATGTTCAATTTCAAGTCTATTTTTGAGGTAGCCAAAAATCGTCTCAATGATCGACCTTTTTCTCAGCAAAATCTTTTCATGTAGTGAAATTAATGCGTTTTTCATCCCCTTTTTCACCTTGGTAACAAGTTTCAAACCGCGGTTAAACAACTCTTGGAAAAGCTCTTTTTTAATATAGCCTTTATCACCAAACAAAAGACCGGTTAATTTCTTAGTTAGGTTTGCTACAGGCTCTCTATCGTCAACATTACCTCTTGTAAGCGTAAAAGCTTGAATTTCACCTTTCTCGTTAATTATCAAATGTAGTTTAAAGCCGAAAAACCAGCCATATGTACTCTTGCTTAATTTTGCAATTCCAGCAAAAACCTTATTTCTTGATATTCTTTTTGCATGGCAAACTGCAATAGGAGTTGTATCTATGTATGAGATTCCAGTAAGTTCTGACCATCCGCAAAGGCACTGTAATAGCATGGCTAAATGCCACAAAACCCTGGACTTTAGAGCAACAAACCTAGTGTATGAAGGCAACTTCGAAAACTCTGTTTGTAGAGCAATGTTAGGTAATGCAGGTAGAAAGCCTTAAAATTTTCACAGGGAGATTGCTGATACAGGAGGATTATTGTGATAATTTCCGAATGTGTAATTTCTGGCACTCTTGTGGGTTTTTACCGTTTGGCAGTAGTTTATCTGCAAAATTTTTCTCTATATCTCTGCAAAAATCATCGACCAGACAAAACAGTTTTGTTATATCTTCCATGGGTAACCTCATCTATTTTTTTCTATTTGTTGAGTTTACCCTACTCTCCTGACTTTTCTATTCTCTCTTTAATCCAGAATTAGCGTTATTAGAGAAATGAGAATAAGAATCCAAGAAAGATTTGGTTTGAATATCAGAAAATCCGCAATACATCGTAATATGCAAAGAATGAAATTCTCATATATCACACCAAGACCAGTTCATAGTGGACAAGATAAAAACAAGCAAGAGGAGTTTAAAAAAAACCTCAATGAAACTATTGTCATGCATTCTGAAAAAGAGCTATTTTTCTTCGATGAATCACGGTTTGGTACACATTCAAAAGTTGGACATGGGTGGTTTAAAAAAGGCAGTAGGACACAGGTTAAGGTAAAATTAGGTAGGGAAAATTTTTATCTCTATAGTACAGTTAATCCCAGAAATGGAGAGAATTTTAGCTTATTTGCACCAAACGTCAACACTGATTGTATAAATATATTCCTTGAACAGATGTCGCAATATTTAGGAATACGAAAGGCTTTTCTCTTGATGGATTGCGCTAGTTGGCATAAGTCAAAAAATTTAAAGGCACCTAAAAATATCGAAATTATATACCTACCACCATACTCACCTGAACTCAATCCTCACTTTTACCCACAACTTTGAGAGGTCATTATGCGAAGCATAACCATGCTTTCCCTGAGGTTTTCATAACCACGCCATAGAGTCATAGTTCCTGGTAAATTATCACTTTTTCTATTCATAAATCCACCTAATTTTCCTAACCAAATAATAGCTTGTTTTATGTTTGGAGGTTCTTCTGGCAATTTGGCTACTTTATGCTCACGTATGTAAAGGGTTTTCCACTCTTCATTACTTAAAACCTTAGTACAAACCTCCATAGGATTCGATAAAGCGATTTTTGTTAAATATAAAATATTAAATGCAATAATGCTCTTTATAGCGATTAATTTCTCTAATCTTTCTTTTGTAGCTAAACGAGAGCTTTCTACCTTACATCCTGATTTTAAAATCCTAAAATACTCCTCGATTTTCCATCTTAGCTTATACCAATTTATCCTTTCTATAGCATCTAAAGTGCTATTAACTGGTACATTAGTCAGCAAAGTCCAATCAATAGCTTCTACTCTTTCAGGAGGATTTGTTTCTTTGGCACTTACTACATATATAGCGATTTTATCACTTATTTTATGCTCTGTATCTTTCGATCCATAAATGTAAGGAGATCTGATAGGTATATAGCCTTTCATATACCTGACTTCAATGTTAGCTTTTCTTGAGATCTGGTATTTATTTTCAGCAACATTCAAGACAATTTCCTTTTTTACAGGCAGTTGAGTTATACGTGTTTGCAAATCCGTTTTTCCCCCTTCAATACAGATGAATTTCCTATTAGTTCGGTTGCGGATTACATAAAAACTGTCCAATGATTCAACAGTCCATAAAAACTTAAAAATATCTGCTTCCCTATCACCAATAGTAACAAGCTGTACACCTTCTGCGAGGTTATTTAGGGTTTCTTTTAGTGCCGCTATCCACTTATAGCTTTCTTTCTCCTTTATAGCAGTACGGTATTTCCTGTTTGCTTTTTCTTGGGCTGTTTCTTCCCTGATAGAACGTGCCCAACACTGTTGAGAAGATAGCCCTAAAGGTAATCCGTCTTTGTTAACCATTAAGTTACTGTGCAATAACAAACCCTTTTTATATTTTGTATAGGCTTTAGAAATACTACCTAGACCCTTAGTCTTTATATGAGAGTCAAAATCCAAATAACTTGTATCTTGAACTGAAAATACCAGCTCATTTCCTTTTATCCTTTCCATAGTTTCTTTATAATGGGAAGAATAAATTTCCTTAGCTTCAAGCTTCTCATTGCTAAATAATCTGTATGCACCTTTAGCTTCTTTCCATCCTACACAGCTTTGACTAATTGACCCAGACGCCTTATTCTCTATTAAATAGCTTGTTTTAATAAGTCTTGTATTAAGTCTTACATCTCCCAGATTAACATGTCTCAACTCTTTTTCTAGCCATTTATCTCCTAAGCCATCAGCACATTGTACATTTCTATTTACTTCACACATTTTTACCTCATCTTAAGTATATTTTTCTCTATCTTACTTGCTTTTTATACTTGTGGGTAAAAGTGAGAACTCAATCCTGTTGAGAGGTTTTGGTTATATATAAAACAGAACATTTTACGCAATAAAATCTACGATACAATTGTTCTGCTTGAATGCGCTTTGTGTAAATTTATTACCTCTCTTTCCCCTTCCACGGTTAAACAACTCTGCTATGCTTCTTATTTGGTTCATTAATAATGAGAATTGGTATAAGCATCTTTAAAATCTTCTATCTTCTTCCATGCTTTAACTAGGTCAGAAGTTCCTAGCCCATTAAGGTCAAAACTTTGAGCTTCTAATTCGTTCTTAAATGGTTCTAGCGCCTCAATTGCGCATTCTCTTATTTCATTACCACCAATATGTACAATACTATCGCTAATAGAATCCATACTTTGACCATGAGTAATACTTGGCATATTTTTACCTACTATTTCATTTTAATATATCATTAATTAATGATATATTAAAATGAATCAATAAAGTTATTAAAATTTTCTTATTTTTAACGAATTTAGTTCATTTTATCACGCTTAAGACTCTTATTTATGACAACCACTGTGTCTGCGATCTTATCGTGCCAAGTTTGGCAGCGTTTGTCGAAGTTTGCCCATATAAAACCCAAGAATAGTGGTGCTGTTGACAATATAAAGGAAAAAAACCTCTTTATTGCTTGTTTTAGAGTCAATTTTTCAAAAGTTTGTGCACTCACAACTCTAAGCCCAAGTAATAACTTTCCAGGTGTAGCACCAAACCTTATCCACATATATGCCACATAACTAAAAAGCATAATGAATTGAACTATTTGATTTAGAATTAATAACTTGATTAGTTTACTCTGCATTGCTGTTTCCTCTGCAGATAGTGGCACCTGCATTTGATATTTTGCAGCAATTTGGCCTAATATTTTACTGCTCTCCGAGCTCATGAAGAGTTGATTTAAGGCCTGACCGCAAAACTGCAAAAATAAAACGATGATGATTAAATCAAGCAGTACTGACAAATAGCGTCTAAGTCCTGTTACATAGCATATTCCATTATCATCCTTTTTCACTTTTTGAATAGCATTTATAGAAGAAAGAATGGAAAATAAACGATTAAAAAATTTATGTAACATATATGCATTTTCCAATGTTTGAGTGCCCCTGGCCGGACTTGAACCAGCATGCTTTTGCAAGCAACAGATTTTGAGTCTGCCGTGTCTACCATTCCACCACAGGGGCCTACTTTAATGCTATAAGCAACACAAGATTAGTCAAATTTTTTATCTTTTAAGTAAGGACTGAATATTCTACAATAATCAATCATTACTCTGAAAACTTAAAATGAATGAATTAGCTAATCTTATTGATTCAAGAGAAGAAATATGTAAATTGCCACACAATTTAGAAGCAGAGCAAATGCTCATTGGTGCAATGATTCGTGATAATAGAATTTGTGATGCAGTTGAAGATATAATTGCAGCAGACAATTTTTATGATCCACTACATCAAAGCATTTTTACCCAGATATCTAAAACCAGAAAACACGGCATAGTTGCCAATGAACTAAGCCTTAAGATGTTTTTTGAAAATGATAAAGCATTTGCCGAATGTGGTGGAGTTGAGTACCTAGCAAAACTTGCAGCAAAGGCAAGCATTGCGCTTGATATCTATAGCTTGACCAGAATAATCCGTGATACTTATTTAAGGAGATGCTTAATCAAGCTCGGGCAGGAGATAGTTGACGATAGTTACAACTACGACATTGAAAATCCTGCACAGTTACAAATTGAGCAGGCAATGACAAAATTGTTCAACTTAGCAGTAAAAAAGCAAGGTGATAAGACATATATAAAGCTTGCAAGTTCAATTAAAGATGTGGTTGAGAAGATCAGCAAGCTGAAGAATAACCCAGAGGCTCTAGGTATTACAACCGGACTTCAAGATCTAAACCAGCTTCTTGGTGGTTTGCAGAAATCTGATCTGTTAATTATAGCTGCAAGGCCCTCAATGGGAAAGACAGCATTGGCACTGAACATCGCACTTAACGCTTGTAAGATTTTGCAAAAAAGAACAGATAAACAACACTACGTAGCTTTTTTCTCACTTGAAATGTCAGCAGAGCAATTAACCGCAAGATTGATTACTATAGATTCAGGCATTGGTTATTATAAGGCACTGACTGGGAGAATTAGTGATTTTGAATTACATGAATTCATTAATGCTAGTACAGATCTATCAGAATTACCTTTCATAATAGACGATACTCCTGCTCTATCAATTAGTGCCCTTCGTACCAGAATACGACTGCTATATCAACTATACAATGTGGAGGTGGTATTTATAGATTATCTGCAATTAATTCGAGGAACAACAAAAAGGAGTAGTGAAAATAGAGTGCAAGAAATCTCAGAAGTGACGCAGGGTTTAAAAGCAATTGCAAAGGAACTAAATATTCCCATTGTTGCACTATCACAGCTCTCTCGTTCTGTTGAGCAAAGGGATGATAAAAAACCACAACTTTCTGATTTACGTGATTCAGGAAGCATAGAGCAGGATGCAGATATAGTAATGTTCCTCTATAGAGAAGAATATTATGAATTAAGAAAGCAACCAAATGAAGGAAGTAATAAACATCGAGAGTGGCAAGAGAAAATGGAGAAAATTAGAAATATTGCAGAGCTGATCATTGCAAAACAAAGAAACGGGCCAATTGGCAGTGTGAAGCTACATTTTGACTCCAATAGAGGTGCATTTAAAGATTATACAGAAAGATATAGTCTGTAGCGGTTTTGAGTAATTCTGGAAGTGTTTAACAAACCATACGTGCCAAATTAAGAAGCTATCGTGAAACATAGCAATATTTAAGATTGGCATTTTATTTGTTACATTTATTTTTTTTAGGAAATTCTTATCTAGGATAAGATGATTTTTTAGAAAGATCTATAAATTACTAACCTTATTACTTAATATATAAAATAGTTTTTTCTTATTTCCTTTCTTCCTTACGCCACTTTTTCTTAACTTGATGCGTATGGTTTATTTAACACTTCCGATATACAACTAAAAAATAGCAAATTCTCTATAACTTGAATATAATTTTAGCTTTACCTAAACAGAAAGATGAATTACTTAATGGATTTTGTTTTAATATCTCTTTCCTTGCCACTTTTTATTACTGAGAATTATTTGTTAATTACTGCGTTGATCCCACTTTTAAGTGCATTAGCTATTTCTTTTACTAGTAAATGGCCCAGAGTGAACAGTAGCATTACTGTTGTTTCTTCTATGCTTCTATTTGCGTATACATCTCTATGCACTTTATATTTGGTGTATGGTGATCATTCTCAATTTATTCTCATGGACTTTGGTAATAATTTGCATATTAGTTTAAAGTTAGAGTCTAGTGGAGCAATATTCAGTTTATTAATATCATTTTTGTGGGTACTAACCAGTATATATGCAATATGTTATATGCGAAATAACTATGCTGATAGTAACTACTCGAGTTTTCTATGCTTTTTTTCAATAGCGATTAGCTGTGCAATGTTTATTGCTTTTTCTGGAGATTTGCTCACTACATTTGTCTTTTACGAGCTTCTAACTATTAGTACATACCCTCTGATTACTCACAACTCAACAAATGAATCAGTAATTGCAGGACGCTATTACTTTGGTTTACTATTTTTCTCTTCTTTAGTGTTATTTTTTCCTGCAATAGGTCTCTTATATAATGAATTCCATACTTTAGACTTTGTAAGAGGTGGAATATTCAAGTTTGATACTTCGTTCATAATTTTTATTGCAGTGTGTTTTGCTATGCTGATTTATGGAATAGGAAAAGCTGCATTAATGCCAATGCATTTTTGGTTGCCAAAAGCAATGGTTGCACCAACTCCTGTAAGCGCACTACTACATGCTGTTGCTGTTGTGAAATCAGGAGTGTTCATCATCATCAAAGTTATATTATACACTTTTGGCATCGATAATATGCAACGTTTTGCACAGCAAAGTTGGTTTGCTGGAGGATGGCTTCCGTACGCTGCTGGATTTACTATTATTACTGCATCGTTAATTGCATTAAAGCAAAAGGAATTAAAGAAATTGCTTGCTTATTCTACTATCTCTCAGTTGTCATATATTATATTGTTCGCTTCAATTTTTAGTGAATTTAGCATGAGGATTGCAATTTTTCAATTAGTTTGCCACGCATTTGCAAAAATCACTTTATTTTTCGCTGCTGGAGCAATAATAACGAAAACAGGTGAGAAATACATAGATAGAATTCACGGTATAGGACGTAGTATGCCAATTAGTATGATAGCATTTACTATAGGTGCATTGTCCATGATAGGGGTACCACCTGCTCCGACTTTTTGGAGCAAATTTTTCATTTTTCAAGCTGTTTTTAACTCTAGTAATGTAACACTTTCTGTATTTGTAGCTCTGGTGTTAATTGTCAGTACTATACTCAACGCTCTATACTTCTTACCGATAATTTACAATGCCTTTTTCTTAAAACCTTCTAGAAATTATTTTATTAAAAAGACACCAATGCTTCTAATTTTACCTCCAGTTGTTACTGCTGTATGCACTTTAGTTATTTTTTTTAACTACCAAGTAATTTTTTAAATGTAATCAGCTGTATTTATAGCCGTTAACAATAAATTTAAATGGTATTATACCAGTTAGAGTTGCTTTCATGTTTGATAAAGTAAAGCTAACCTCCACAGCATAGTCTTTCATTTTCTTATTTTGCTCAGCTGCAAAAAGTACAGTGGCATTTCCAGCAAATTTAACTAAGTCCTTGATCGATCGGTCAATAGATAGTGTTGTTACGTTTGTGTTGGTAATTTTTTTTGTGGATGAAACAGCTTCATTGTTTACTTTTTCCTGAAAGTCTTGATAGATTTTATATATAGAATTGTTTTTTATAAAATTTTCTTGATACTTTGATTCAACGATCTGAGAGGACTCGTATGCTTCAACGTATTGACTTACCAAGTACCTTGCTATGGAAGTGTATTCATCTTCTTTTTTACTAAAACTAAGTTTATGTATTGTAGAAAACTCATCTTCTGTGTGGTTCGTGTACTTCACAAAATTTAAATCTTTTTTAACAGGAAGTAATAGGTATATGTTTAGTAATGATAAAAATAAACATACTAAGAGAAGTAACGTTATTAACGCCATCCAAGATCTTTCTACAACGCAGAACAGGTATCTGTGGCAATACCATTCTACTGCTTTCCTGAAATAACTTTTGTTTTTTACTGATTCAACTTCCATAACCTAATTATAATAACTCTAAAAAAACTTTAAAATATGTCTAAATTTTCCAAAATAGTATGAATGATTATATCACCTTGTTCTGCAATAAGATGAAATTTATCAATTTTCTTCACATCTAAATTTATCATTTTTACACTGAAGCTTTCGGGATCATAAGTATTACTTTCTGCACTTTTGTGATAATTATAGTAGTGTAATTTATTTTGATCATCAAAATAACCAAATTCATCAGCAAGGGTTCCCACTTTTCTGCCTTTACCGTCTCTGACTAGCTCAAATAGATCAATTACATGGTTTTCAGATCCAGGCTCAATAAGACCTCCTACAGCAAAATTTAGGTGCATGACCAACATACTCCTTAAATTTTAGATTATTAGTCTTTTTTACACTACCAAAATCCACGAATTTATATTCATCTGAAAGATCAGAATATTGTGGATCATACTTTTTATATTCAAAAAACTCATTACCCAAAAAATTACAAAACGTTAGTTTATAGTCATCATGATTGAGTTTAATAACTTTAAGATAATGAAAATCTCTAGGAATCTTTACTTCCTCTTTCGTAATATGATTACGTACAACAAGCTCACTACTGAGCATATAATAGCCAATTTTTGGCAAAGTAGCTATATTGATTGACTTGTTTAGCTTAAAATTTGCCTCATAGATGCCACTTGATAGCTCCTTCCCTTTTTCTAAAGTGACGTCTTGATCTAAAGATGTATTCTTGATTAAACTCAATTCTTTTTGCATGTTCAGTATAGTGTTTGTTAAAACTTCTATTGATTGCCATACAGTTAATTTATTATCATTCAAGTTATATACTTTCAGTATTAAATTAGCAGAATTTTATCATAAATTTATGTTAAAAGTATTACATTTTTGTGTCATGATGTTAACTATATTAGCTAAAACATGCTTTTTATCTAAGCGAAATTGCTTTGCAGCAACGAAAAGTTCATCTATTTCTTTCCATTGACTTAGTAGAATTTCAACATTATTTACTTCTTTCTTTATACTTTCTAAAATGGAGGTTTGAATTATATGTGATGCTAGTTCTAGCTCAATCTCACTATTAATTATTTTATTAACTATATCAGAATTATTTAGATTACGGAAAAATGTATAAAAATGCTTATGTGACTCATAAGCACCACTTTTTATTGCATTTATTATTACTCCCGGAGTTCCAGGAAACAAAGTAATGATCTCACTAAATACTTTATCGTCGAATTTACACTGAGATGAAACAACCTGCTTTGTTTCATCGTAAGTTAACGGAAGTAAATTCAGCTGAAAGCACCTACACCGGATGGTGGTTTGTATATCATATGGTTTATGGCTAATTATAAGTATTTTAGAATTTTGTGGCGGCTCCTCTAATATTTTTAATATTGCATTTTTAGCATTATTAGTCATTGACTCTAAGCTATCTATTATAGCTATTTTATATTCTGATTGAATGGGGCTTAAGTGCAAAAAGTTTTTCATTTCTCTCACCTTTTCCACTCCTATTGTATCACCTTCAATAATGTGTAAGTCCAATGCTACTTCATCGTAATTTTTTATAAGAAACCAATTAGAAAAGGATTTTGCGAATGTTGCTTTTCCTATACCTTTTTTACCACAGATCAGCCAAGATTGAACAGACAAGTTGTTCACTATCTTTTTTTTTGCTTGGTTGTGGCCTATCACCTTTTTCATTCTTTCTCCTATAGATCTTAGTTTGGAAATTCGTTATTTATTGTTTGTAATGAAATTTTACCTTTTCTTAAAACCTTAATCTTGTCTCTAGTTAAGTCAATAATAGTAGATTCTATACCAGAAACTAATTCATCATCTTCAATTACTGCAGATAAGTGTTGCTTAATAGACTGAGGTATATCTCTTGCTTTGCATATACTTTTTTCTCCTGAAATGTTAATACTAGTTGCAACTACTGGAGTTTTCAGTTCATTTAATATTGAAATCGCAATAGGATGATCAGGAATTCTTATGCCTATACTATCTTTAAAGAACTCATTTGGTAATATACTGTTATCTTGAAGTGGTAAAATATAGGTCATTGGTCCAGGAGAAAAATAGTTTATTAAATCGATATACTCTTCCTTTACCTTTGCTATATTTATCAAACTATCAATATTACTAACAAATACAGAGAGCGGCTTGTTTTGAGAACGCTTTTTTATTCGATATATTTTTTCTATAGATTCGTTACCTAGCGCATTACAAGAAAGAGCATATACTGTCTCTGTTGGAAAGCATGCTAACAAATTATTTTTTATTGCATTTATTACTTCAAATACCATATATCTAAAACTTATGTCTACAATAGCTCTGGGTTTACTGTTATCTCGCTATATGGTAGCAATTAAGATACCGAAATGGCTAGCACGCATCTGTTGTATACTTACAGTAAATTTTATTAGCAACTGCTCGTTTTGACTGCTAGTACAACATTGTATAATTCTATTATGGCTATTTTGATCAAAATTTGCAAGACTTTTTATGCGAAATACTATATACAAGTGATTGTGATTGATTTCAATTTGATGAATTAACATTCTAATAATATTTTGCTTATACCAATTCCCGCTATACAAGCAACGAATAGAAAATAATGGAAAAAAGCCATACTGAAGTAAGTAAAATAGCGAGGTTTAGATGGCATTAAGATCAAAATTATTGGATGAAAAAGTGGTGAAATCAGCAAAAGAGATGCTGAAGAGAGTAAGAAATAATGCGTATGTTGCAAAAAAACTAAATGCTGTAATTGCAGCAAAAAAGCACAGTATAACAGCTGTAGCAAAAATATGTTGCATTTCGAGAAAGGCAATTACTACATGGATAAAGCACATAAAATTTGGAAGAGAAGAAAAATTATTTGCTCCACCTCAACGCCGTAGAAAAACTATATTGAACCAAAGTCAACTTGAACGAATTGAGTTGTGGATAGAGGAAAACCCCAATATTACTATTAGAGAAATGAGAATAAGAATCCAAGAAAGATTTGGTTTGAATATCAGCAAATCCGCAATACATCGTAATATGCAAAGAATGAAATTCTCATATATCACACCAAGACCAGTTCATAGTGGACAAGATAAAAACAAGCAAGAGGAGTTTAAAAAAAAACCTCAATGAAACTATTGTCATGCATTCTGAAAAAGAACTATTTTTCTTCGATGAATCACGGTTTGGTACACATTCGAAAGTTGGACATGGGTGGTTTAAAAAAGGCAGTAGGACACAGGTTAAGGTAAAATTAGGTAGGGAAAATTTTTATCTCTATAACGCTAATTCTGGATTAAAAAGAGAATAGAAAAGTCAGGAGAGTAGGGTAAACTCAACAAATAGAAAAAAATAGATGAGGTTACCCATGGAAGATATAACAAAACTGTTTTGTCTGGTCGATGATTTTTGCAGAGATATAGAGAAAAATTTTGCAGATAAACTACTGCCAAACGGTAAAAAACCCACAAGAGTGCCAAAAATTACACATTCGGAAATTATCACAATAATCCTCCTGTATCAGCAATCTCCCTGTGAAAATTTTAAGGCTTTCTACCTGCATTACCTAACATTGCTCTACAAACAGAGTTTTCGAAGTTGCCTTCATACACTAGGTTTGTTGCTCTAAAGTCCAGGGTTTTGTGGCATTTAGCCATGCTATTACAGTGCCTTTGCGGATGGTCAGAACTTACTGGAATCTCATACATAGATACAACTCCTATTGCAGTTTGCCATGCAAAAAGAATATCAAGAAATAAGGTTTTTGCTGGAATTGCAAAATTAAGCAAGAGTACATATGGCTGGTTTTTCGGCTTTAAACTACATTTGATAATTAACGAGAAAGGTGAAATTCAAGCTTTTACGCTTACAAGAGGTAATGTTGACGATAGAGAGCCTGTAGCAAACCTAACTAAGAAATTAACCGGTCTTTTGTTTGGTGATAAAGGCTATATTAAAAAAGAGCTTTTCCAAGAGTTGTTTAACCGCGGTTTGAAACTTGTTACCAAGGTGAAAAAGGGGATGAAAAACACATTAATTTCACTACATGAAAAGATTTTGCTGAGAAAAAGGTCGATCATTGAGACGATTTTTGGCTACCTCAAAAGTAGACTTGAAATTGAACATACTCGCCATAGATCTCCCGTTAATTTCTTGGTTCACATCTTTTCTACTCTCATTTCCTATTCCTTGAAATCCAAAAAGCCTTCCATTTCCTATACTTTCTTCCTTCCTTAATCCAGAATTAGCGTTTATAGTTAAATCTAAACTATTTTGGCTATATCAGAAGACGGGTTATGCAGAAACCTTAAAATACTTCTTGCTTGCCAAGGAGAATAAATACATTCCTACAAACAAGCAGATACTCAATATCGATGCATAGGAAAACTTGAAAATTAAATCTTTAATATATATATTGATAGGCATTTACCTGCAGAAATTTTGTATAGTAGTCCAACACAAATAATCGTACTATCAATGACCGATGCTATAATTAAAGTGATGAAATTTGCCATATGAAAATTCAATTTCGACTTTAATTCTTCAAAAACAACTATGCTTGAGAGAAGAGAGATTAAAATTGCAGTATATAGAACCAGTATCATAAAACTAAAATTTTGCAATTTAAAAAGACAGCATATCACTGTACACACTATTAAGCTGTAAGTAGCTTTGCTTCTACCATAAAACTCAACCATTGAGTTTACAACTAAAGTAGCTCCCACAAGTAAGGCAGCACATATCATTAATTTATTTGAAGTGTTAAGTAAAGAAAGACTGATAAGCAAGAGTATTGATAAAATGGACGTAATCACCTACCCAAATTTAATAATATGCATTTATTTTAATCAGACATTACACATAATGAAAAATTTGTCTAGCGTAATCAAAAGTTATTTAAACTAGTACCTAAGTCTTTCAAATCTATTCTTATAATATCCTTTATATTGAGAGCTTTCTCCTCTGTCACTTTTCCAATACATGAAAAAACTATACCTTTAAACAATTCTTCAAACTTCCGCTGATTTTGCGGGGCAATGGTTACTAATATTCTACTTTGCGATTCAGAAAACATTATTATCTTGTTTATTATGTCTGTATTTTGTGTTTTTCCTATTGGTACTAGTGAAAGATCAATTTCAGCACCAAGGTCTCCTGCAATTAGCGATTTTGCCAAAGCAATAATTAAGCCGCCTAAGTTTGGTGCAATTGCAGAGACAATTATGCCATCTTTTATTGCCTGGTTGTAACGTTCATACAACTTCCTAGCGCTCTTTGCATTAACTTTTGGCACGTTGTTATTATCTATTCCACTATATAACTGATATTCAGATCTACCAAGCTCATCGTGGGTTGTACCAAGCACATATATCAAGTCCCCTGGCATTTTCACATCAAGCGATACCGCATTTTCAATATTTTCTATAATTCCAATTGCTGAGATTAGTAATGAAGGTGGTGCAGAGATTATCACTTTCTCGCCATTTTCATCATATCCCTTGAAGTCATTGAACATACTGTCTTTTCCGGATATGAATGGTGTTTTAAATGCAGTTGCAAAGTTGTAACAAGCCTCTGCAGCTCTCTTTAGTTGCCACAATCTTTCTGGATTATAAGCATCACACCAGCAAAAATTATCGAGCAACGCTAGATGATTTATATTTCCTCCTGCAGCTACGTAGTTGCGTATGGCAGTGTCAATCGCACATGCTGCCATGTGATAAGTGTCAATTTCTCCATAACTTGAGCCAAATCCCTGCGATTTTACAACACCTTTGTTTGAAGAAAGGACTGGCCTCGAGACAACAGCTTCGCTGCACACTCTTCCCTTGCCTTGCAGTGGTTTCAGTATTGACGATCCTTGAACCTCATGGTCATATTGCACCACTATAAACTCTTTGCTGCGTATGTTTGGTCTGCTTAGCATTTCTTTTAGTTCAAAGGTGTCATGCAAGTAGCTGAGACTGGAATCCATTTCGCGCTCAGCTCCACCATCGTATGGGTTTTGGCGTAAAATGTTTGCAGGCTTTACCTGCTGGATCCCAGTGTCAAGCACTGGGATGACAGGAAAGGATACAGCAGACTCCTTAGACCACGGTTTCGTCTGTAAATGCACTTTGGGATTACCGTCATGCAGAAATTCAGTTTCGATGTCCATTATTACTTCTCCTGGGGGACATTTAACAACGGCTTTGCCACTTTTGTTGAATTCTCCAATTACACAGACCTCCACATCATGTGTTTTCATGATTTGCTTAAACGCAGGAAGATTTTCTTCTGGCACTGCTAAGGTCATTCTCTCTTGTGATTCTGATATCCATATTTCCCACGGAGCCATACCATCGTTTTTAAGGAGAACCTTGCTCAAATCAACTTCAAATCCGTCTTTTCCCATTTCACCAATGGACGATGATAGACCTCCTGCTCCATTATCCGTTATTGCATTATAAAGACCAAGATCTCTTGCTTCTACGACGGCGTTGGATAATTTTTTTTGTGTTATAGGGTCACCAATTTGCACAATTGTTGAAGGACTGTTTCCCGACAATGCCTCTGAAGAAAAAGTTGCACCGTGAATTCCGTCCCTTCCAACTCTTCCACCAATAATTACGATTTTATCACCATTTTTGGGTTCTTTTATGTGTGAAGGTGCATTATTTATATTCCGTGGAATAATTCCGATGCTTCCAACAAAAACTAATGGCTTTCCACAGAATCTATCGTCAAAGTATACTGATCCAAGTTGCGTTGGAATACCGGAGCAATTACCAGCAACATTAACACCGTGAATCACTTCTTTCATTATATATTTTAGTGGTAAGATTTTATCAGTACGCTCTTTATCTCTATAAAGTTTGCCTTTTGATTCTTTGGCAAAGCAAAAGTAATAAGTATTCATGATAGGTTCTGCACCTTTGCCAAAACCGACTATATCTCGGTTAACTCCAAGCACTCCAGTCATTGCTCCACCGAACGGATCGAGAGCTGAAGGACTATTGTGAGTTTCAACTTTATCTACAATCAAGTAATCGTCATCAAAAATTATTCCTCCTGCGTTGTCGGAGAAAACTGACACGCATATGTTAGAATTTATCTCACGCGTTGCACGCTTAATATAATGAGCATATAGACCGTCTTTTATTTCATCAATAGGGGAGCAAAAAATATTGTGTTTACAATGTTCAGACCAAGTCTGTGACAGAGACTCAAGTTCAATATCATATGGATTTCTACCGAGTTTTTTAAAGTAATCCTTTATAGCTTTCATTGCTGCCAGCGAGAGCCCTAAAGTGCCATTACCATCGATTCCATCTCTGCTGATTTTTTCAAGCTCTTGGTCACTTACATTGAGTTTGACAGATTTTGCTCCATTATTACCTGGTGTCATCCCAGTGCTTGACACTGGAATCCATTCTTTTTTTTCCTGGTCACTCGCTGTAATGACACCAACTGGGGTATTTTGTTTACTGTAATACTTCCAATGGCAATTGCCGTTTTCTTTATAGAAAAGTGTGCAATATTCAGTAATAGGATTGAATTCCTGTTTTATGTCATCTTCGGTTGGAAAACCTCCTTGACTTAGAATCAATTTTGAACTTCTTGCCTTGATAGAAACACTTTCATCAATGTGGCGTTTGCTCATTAGATATTCTCTAACAATTTGTTTTGCCGTGTTTCCTACGTTATCGGTCATGCCAGGTAAAAAGCTTATCTCCAAGCCCCACTTTGCTTGTGATTCTATGAAGTTATATTGAACTTCTTCAAGGTTTTCATTGTAGGAATAATAACGGCAGTCTTGTATGGCTTTATTATAAAATAGCCCACAAATTTCTTCATGTAATTTTGATGGTAATTCTTTGCTTATGTAAATCAAGTAAACATTAACTACCCTTCTGCGGCTAACTTGTTCACATTTATTAAAAACTTCTATTCTGATGTTTGCCATGTAATATTGTGAAAGACTTTAATATATCATAGCATAAGAAACTGTGAGCACATTTATATTTTAAATAATTTCTATACAATAAAAGTGTTGTATTAATTGTTACTGTTAGTGGGAAGAGTTTTTACTGTTAATGTGAATGAGTCCCTTTTTGATGTGCTGGTTCAGCACATATTTTCTGAATATGAAAGAGAAAAAATTCCCGAGATAAAGATCATACTTCCCTGCAAGAGGGATGTTATAGCATTGCTGAGTGCATTCAAGAATTACAGAACTATAATTTTGCCAGAGATAGTTTCACTAGAAAACATTGATGAAGAAGATTTAATATTAAATCTTGATAGAGTTAAAGTTATTAACCCGACAAAGAGAACGCTGCTACTCATTCAATTTATATTGGAGTGGAATAAAAAACACAATGATAGTTTTCCAATCGATCTAGTTTACAGTTTGCCGTCATTACTTCAATATACCCAAATAGCGGATTGTTATCAGCTTGATGAACATTCGAAGAAAATGGAGAATTTCATAAATTTACTTATCAAAACTTGGAGTAACACTTTAAAAAATTTAGGAGTAGTAGATATACTAAAGCATAAGAGTGACTACATAAACAATATGATAAACTCCCTGAAGAAAGATCAGCATATGATCTTTATTGGAATTGGAAAGGAGGAGATTTATAAGTTGTTGATTAAAGCTGTATACGACCTGCCATTTGGAAAGATAATTTTACCTAATCTGAATTTGAAAATTAAAGAGAAAGATTGGCAATCACTTGATAAAAAACATTATCAATATTGCCTGAAAGATCTGCTCGATTATTTAAGTATAGGAAGAGAGGATGTAAGTTTTCTGCCAGAAGTGTGTTCTGATGTCATCCCAGTGCCCAGACACTCGGATCCAGAAAACTTAACTTTAAATGAGTGCACCAGTTGGCTGTACAATAGAAACTGGATTCCAGTGTCAAGCACTGGAATGACATCATCTACTACTCAAATTACCTGCAAATTACAATGTTCGTACACTAAAAATCAGAGGGCTGGGATGACAGGCAGTTCTGAGCTAGATTATGTCTTTGATACAACTGCTGATCTAAGTAAAGTTAGTAATGGATATATTGGCAATATTGAAGTCATCACTTGTGATTCCAGAGAGGAAGAAGCACAGGTGACGTCACTAATTATAGAGAATGAAGGTTATGAAAACGTTTCTTTGTTTGTTTTTGATAAATTACTTGCAGTTCGTATGGTGTGCCCCATATCGGAAAACTATTCTTATGTGACGCTTCTGCTTTATAGTATTGAGATTTTGAACTCAAAATGGAAGGGTGTGGCATTGCTTTCTCTTCTTAAACATAGGCTAGTGACTTTTGGTTACGCTCAAGAAGAGTACACTCGTATTTTATCTGAGTTTGAGATAGAAGTATTGCGTAGCTTTGATATAAATGGTCTTAAGGATATTATCAACGCTATTAGTACTTGTAAAAAGCTAAGATATAAAGAAGATATATTAATTATTATCAGTAGATTAGAAACTATATTTAATCTTTTACTTAATCTTATAAATCATCCTATTTCTGCTATATTAGCAGCTCATTTACAGTGTGTTAATGTGCTTTCCAATGTGAATTTTCTGGAGCTAAATGGTGAAATAGGTAATTTTACTCGCGATTTCTCAAATGCATGTAACGGTATAGCAATTGAGTGTTCCTTAGAGTTATATAGTCAAATCCTGATATTATTTTTAAAAAGGAAGTTTTTTTCTCCAGAAAATAACTTTGATAAATTTAGCTTATATCATAATAAAGTTGTAATACTTGCTGGATTTAATGATACACCAAATTTTCAGAATCCGTTTTTGAATGCACTGAATAGAGAAAAATTCAATCTTCCTTCTGTGCAAGAAGAGCAAGGATACTTTTTGTATACTTTGCGCAATTTATTTGGTGCCTGCAAGGTTTATATTACAAGGCTAATGAGTGATAGAAGATCAATTCTATTGCACCGTTTGGAGATTCTGTTGCAAAGACCAAAATATCCTTACCGCGATTGGCTAAGAATATTAAATACACCTGAGTGTATTGTTCCATGTACTCAGCCTATGCCAAAACCTAAAACTGAAGTGAGGCAAGCAAAAATGCAAGTGATATCTTGCAGTGCAATAGAAAAGCTAATTCGCAATCCTTATTCGTTTTACGTTGAATATGTACTGAGCCTTAAACAATTAAGAGACTTGAATTTTAAGCCATCGATATTGGAATTTGGCACTATGGTACATAACATTCTTGCAAGATATTTACGCAACAAAAAGTTACCAATGAGTATTGCACGAGAAACATTCTCGTCTAGTAGATTCCACTTTTCAAATATGTGGTGGGTAAGGTTGCAGAGGATAATTCAATCTTTTGTTGAGTTTGATAGGACTGGAAACAATCAAGTTGAGTTGGAGAAGAGCTTTTCCTATCCGATATTTCATATTCCAGCGCGTGACACACAACTGCGCGGATGCTGTACAACTTCCACTAAGAATAAGGGTGTCATCCCAGTGCTTGACTACTTGGATCCAGAAAATTTGATTGCAAATGAACACACCAGACAATTGTGTAATAAGAGCTGGTCAGATACTCGAATGACAGAAGAAATTTTATTGACAGCAAAATGTGATAGAGTTGAGTATCTACCAGGTGGGCAAGTAGCAATTATAGACTATAAACTTGGTTCACCACCTTCCAATGAGGAAGTTATGTCAGGATTTTTCCCACAATTAATTTTACAAGCTTTAGCAGTGGAATACACAACAAAAAAAGAAGTCTCGGAGCTTGCTTATTGGAAACTTGATTATGATAAAATAAAGGTTATTGCTTTGAAAGATTATAGACAAAAAATGCATGAATTTCAGAATATTCTACCAGATTTCTTATCTAATTATTTAAGAGATACTACTCCCTTCATTGCCTCTCCTTATTTTGATAAATTCCTGAGATTTAACATCTACAAACAACTAGAAAGGATAGGGGAGTGGTTATAAATTATATCTCCTCTCATCCAGATCAAAATAGCTGGTTGTACAGCTGGTTTACTAAGTGTAGTAGGAGAATTACTAGATTGTGATATAGACTCATCTTTGCTAGACTCAAACAACCATAAAAAAACACTAAAAAGTGATTCAATCAATTTTAGCCATTAAAACTTGAATAGTGGCTAAAATAGCTTTAAATTGTATATTTATTTTAGGAGGGGTATATGCCATCACAAAAACAGCTAAATGCGCAGCTAATTGATGCTGCTAAAAAAGGACAGCTAGATTTTGTTCAGCAGGCTATACAGGGTGGAGCAATTATTAATACAATAGATGATGATTATGGGAGAACTGCTTTAATATGGGCTGCTGACAATGGTCAACTAGAGATATTACAATACTTGATAGAAGAGGGAGCAAATGTTAATGCAGAATCTCCGGGAAACATAACTGCTCTAATTCATGCTGCTGCCCATGGTCATCTTGAGGTAGTACAACTTCTAATAGCAAATGGAGCTGATTTAAATGTGAAACGTAAAGGTCAATTCTCTGCCCTAACATATGCTATTGTAAATGGCCATACGGAGATAGCAAAGCTTCTAACTAGATATCATTTAATAGCTAATCTTGATATGTCATACCAAATTCCATTACTAATCGAACAAATAAGAAACATTACAAACTCGTTTAATAGTAGCACTGGAAATACTGACAATAAAATTACACAGAACATCTTCAAGTAAGCCTATGGTATCGTAGACTCTGTTGCGTAAAGTATTGTGTTTGATATATTGCCACAACCTCTCAACAGGATTCAGTTCTGGTGAATAAGGAGGCAAGTATATAATGGTAATGTTTTTCTGAATTTTCAAACTTTTTGATCTATGCCAGCCTGCACAATCCATTACAAGAAAGGCTTTTTTAACGCTAATTCTGGATTAAAAAGAGAATAGAAAAGTCAGGAGAGTAGGGTAAACTCAACAAATAGAAAAAAATAGATGAGGTTACCCATGGAAGATATAACAAAACTGTTTTGTCTGGTCGATGATTTTTGCAGAGATATAGAGAAAAATTTTGCAGATAAACTACTGCCAAACGGTAAAAACCCACAAGAGTGCCAGAAATTACACATTCGGAAATTATCACAATAATCCTCCTGTATCAGCAATCTCCCTGTGAAAATTTTAAGGCTTTCTACCTGCATTACCTAACATTGCTCTACAAACAGAGTTTTCGAAGTTGCCTTCATACACTAGGTTTGTTGCTCTAAAGCCCAGGGTTTTGTGGCATTTAGCCATGCTATTACAGTGCCTTTGCGGATGGTCAGAACTTACTGGAATCTCATACATAGATACAACTCCTATTGCAGTTTGCCATGCAAAAAGAATATCAAGAAATAAGGTTTTTGCTGGAATTGCAAAATTAAGCAAGAGTACATATGGCTGGTTTTTCGGCTTTAAACTACATTTGATAATTAACGAGAAAGGTGAAATTCAAGCTTTTACGCTTACAAGAGGTAATGTTGACGATAGAGAGCCTGTAGCAAACCTAACTAAGAAATTAACCGGTCTTTTGTTTGGTGATAAAGGCTATATTAAAAAAGAGCTTTTCCAAGAGTTGTTTAACCGCGGTTTGAAACTTGTTACCAAGGTGAAAAAGGGGATGAAAAACGCATTAATTTCACTACATGAAAAGATTTTGCTGAGAAAAAGGTCGATCATTGAGACGATTTTTGGCTACCTCAAAAGTAGACTTGAAATTGAACATACTCGCCATAGATCTCCCGTTAATTTCTTGGTTCACATCTTTTCTACTCTCATTTCCTATTCCTTGAAATCCAAAAAGCCTTCCATTTCCTATACTTTCTTCCTTCCTTAATCCAGAATTAGCGTTAAGAGTATTGTAGAAAAACTCGAGTCACCGCAAAGAGGAAGTGTTACATATAGCGGTAAACAGACTCCTATTGATGAAAGTGTTAGTAGTGACGACAGCGGTCTAGAGTCTGAGGCTGCATTTGATACTTCTTTCTGCTCTGAAATAAATAACGACGGAGCAGCTATAGTATTTTCTAAAATGAATGATAAATTTCCATTATGGTATTACCAACCAAAAGTTGTAAGTCTGTACATTTATACATTAGAGGTCTGAGGCGGCTTTTGATGGTATGCCAACAGTGTTCTATGGGATTCAAATCTCACTTTTACCCACAACTTTGAGAGGTCATTATGCGAAGCATAACCATGCTTTCCCTGAGGTTTTCATAACCACGCCATAGAGTCATAGTTCCTGGTAAATTATCACTTTTTCTATTCATAAATCCACCTAATTTTCCTAACCAAATAATAGCTTGTTTTATGTTTGGAGGTTCTTCTGGCAATTTGGCTACTTTATGCTCACGTATGTAAAGGGTTTTCCACTCTTCATTACTTAAAACCTTAGTACAAACCTCCATAGGATTCGATAAAGCGATTTTTGTTAAATATAAAATATTAAATGCAATAATGCTCTTTATAGCGATTAATTTCTCTAATCTTTCTTTTGTAGCTAAACGAGAGCTTTCTACCTTACATCCTGATTTTAAAATCCTAAAATACTCCTCGATTTTCCATCTTAGCTTATACCAATTTATCCTTTCTATAGCATCTAAAGTGCTATTAACTGGTACATTAGTCAGCAAAGTCCAATCAATAGCTTCTACTCTTTCAGGAGGATTTGTTTCTTTGGCACTTACTACATATATAGCGATTTTATCACTTATTTTATGCTCTGTATCTTTCGATCCATAAATGTAAGGAGATCTGATAGGTATATAGCCTTTCATATACCTGACTTCAATGTTAGCTTTTCTTGAGATCTGGTATTTATTTTCAGCAACATTCAAGACAATTTCCTTTTTTACAGGCAGTTGAGTTATACGTGTTTGCAAATCCGTTTTTCCCCCTTCAATACAGATGAATTTCCTATTAGTTCGGTTGCGGATTACATAAAAACTGTCCAATGATTCAACAGTCCATAAAAACTTAAAAATATCTGCTTCCCTATCACCAATAGTAACAAGCTGTACACCTTCTGCGAGGTTATTTAGGGTTTCTTTTAGTGCCGCTATCCACTTATAGCTTTCTTTCTCCTTTATAGCAGTACGGTATTTCCTGTTTGCTTTTTCTTGGGCTGTTTCTTCCCTGATAGAACGTGCCCAACACTGTTGAGAAGATAGCCCTAAAGGTAATCCGTCTTTGTTAACCATTAAGTTACTGTGCAATAACAAACCCTTTTTATATTTTGTATAGGCTTTAGAAATACTACCTAGACCCTTAGTCTTTATATGAGAGTCAAAATCCAAATAACTTGTATCTTGAACTGAAAATACCAGCTCATTTCCTTTTATCCTTTCCATAGTTTCTTTATAATGGGAAGAATAAATTTCCTTAGCTTCAAGCTTCTCATTGCTAAATAATCTGTATGCACCTTTAGCTTCTTTCCATCCTACACAGCTTTGACTAATTGACCCAGACGCCTTATTCTCTATTAAATAGCTTGTTTTAATAAGTCTTGTATTAAGTCTTACATCTCCCAGATTAACATGTCTCAACTCTTTTTCTAGCCATTTATCTCCTAAGCCATCAGCACATTGTACATTTCTATTTACTTCACACATTTTTACCTCATCTTAAGTATATTTTTCTCTATCTTACTTGCTTTTTATACTTGTGGGTAAAAGTGAGGATTCAAATCTGGTGAATATGTTGGAAGATACAGCACATGACAGCCAAAAGACTCTATTAATGATTTTGTTTTAGTGGTCTTATGAAATGTAGCATTATCCATAACTATGGTTGTGCCAAGTGGCAATTTAGGTTTCTCCAACCATATATTGAATACCTCTTTGTCACACCCACCTTTGAAAGTCATTGGTGCAATAAATCTCATTCCAATCCACCCGGCTACTATACCGATTCTCTCTCGCTGGAATATCTGCATAAATTTTCTTTCCTCTTGGAACACGTCCATATTCTCGGTATAACTTATTATCAACTCCTGCTTCATCTATATATAAGATGCTGGAATGGTCTATTTTTGAGATTTTATCAATAAATTGCTGCCTATCTTCTTGATTGCGCTCTTGATATAGTGTGACTTTTTTTTAAAAGTAATTTTTAGCTGTTTTAGTCTATACCAAATTGAATTTATTCCAAATCCAAGACTTTGTTTCATCTCTGCCAGAGTATGATCTGGATTCTTTGTAACATATTCTTCGAACGCTAATTCTGGATTAAGGAAGGAAGAAAGTATAGGAAATGGAAGGCTTTTTGGATTTCAAGGAATAGGAAATGAGAGTAGAAAAGATGTGAACCAAGAAATTAACGGGAGATCTATGGCGAGTATGTTCAATTTCAAGTCTACTTTTGAGGTAGCCAAAAATCGTCTCAATGATCGACCTTTTTCTCAGCAAAATCTTTTCATGTAGTGAAATTAATGCGTTTTTCATCCCCTTTTTCACCTTGGTAACAAGTTTCAAACCGCGGTTAAACAACTCTTGGAAAAGCTCTTTTTTAATATAGCCTTTATCACCAAACAAAAGACCGGTTAATTTCTTAGTTAGGTTTGCTACAGGCTCTCTATCGTCAACATTACCTCTTGTAAGCGTAAAAGCTTGAATTTCACCTTTCTCGTTAATTATCAAATGTAGTTTAAAGCCGAAAAACCAGCCATATGTACTCTTGCTTAATTTTGCAATTCCAGCAAAAACCTTATTTCTTGATATTCTTTTTGCATGGCAAACTGCAATAGGAGTTGTATCTATGTATGAGATTCCAGTAAGTTCTGACCATCCGCAAAGGCACTGTAATAGCATGGCTAAATGCCACAAAACCCTGGACTTTAGAGCAACAAACCTAGTGTATGAAGGCAACTTCGAAAACTCTGTTTGTAGAGCAATGTTAGGTAATGCAGGTAGAAAGCCTTAAAATTTTCACAGGGAGATTGCTGATACAGGAGGATTATTGTGATAATTTCCGAATGTGTAATTTCTGGCACTCTTGTGGGTTTTTACCGTTTGGCAGTAGTTTATCTGCAAAATTTTTCTCTATATCTCTGCAAAAATCATCGACCAGACAAAACAGTTTTGTTATATCTTCCATGGGTAACCTCATCTATTTTTTTCTATTTGTTGAGTTTACCCTACTCTCCTGACTTTTCTATTCTCTCTTTAATCCAGAATTAGCGTTATTAGAGAAATGAGAATAAGAATCCAAGAAAGATTTGGTTTGAATATCAGAAAATCCGCAATACATCGTAATATGCAAAGAATGAAATTCTCATATATCATGCCAATTCCCACTATGTAAAGAACAGATAGACAATAATGGGAAAGAAGTGATACTAGAGTAGATAAAATAGAGAGGTATAATGGCATTAAGGTCAAAACTGTTAGACGAAAAAGTTGTAAATTTGGCGAAAGAAATGTTAAAAAAGGTCAGAAATAACGCATATGTTTCAAAAAAGTTACAAGCGGTGATAGCAGGAAAAGAAAGTAGTATAAGCGCTGTGGCAAGAATATGTAAAATTTCAAGGACTGCTTTGACTGAATGGATAAAGCATCTAAAATTTGGTAGAGTAGAAAAATTATTTTCCCCTTCTCAGCGGCGAAGAAAAAGCAAATTAAACAAAAATCAACGTGAGCAAATTGAAATATGGGTAGAAAGAAATCCAAATATTACTATTAAGGAAGTGCAAATAAAAATCTCAGAGGAATTTGGCCTAAACATTAGCAAATCAACAGTGCATCGTGAGATACAAAGGATGAAGTTTTCTTATATAACACCGAGGCCAATTCACCATAAACAAGATAAAAACAAGCAAGAAGAGTTTAAAAAATACTTCAATAAAATAGTCAATTCCCACCCTGAAAAGGAGGTATTTTTTTGATGAATCACGATTTGGAACTCATTCAAAAATCGGACACGGATGGTTTAAAAAAGGGGTCAGAACGCAGGTTAAATGAAAATTGGTAGACAAAATTTCTATATCTACAGTGCGGTAAATCCAAGAAGTGGTAAGAAAATTAGCCTACTTGCTCCATATGTAAACACTGATTGTATGAATATATTTCTGGAGCAGATGTCGAAAGATTTAGGCACGAAAAAAGCCTTTCTTGTAATGGATTGTGCAGGCTGGCATAGATCAAAAAGTTTGAAAATTCAGAAAAACATTACCATTATATACTTGCCTCCTTATTCACCAGAACTGAATCCTCACTTTTACCCACAAGTATAAAAAGCAAGTAAGATAGAGAAAAATATACTTAAGATGAGGTAAAAATGTGTGAAGTAAATAGAAATGTACAATGTGCTGATGGCTTAGGAGATAAATGGCTAGAAAAAGAGTTGAGACATGTTAATCTGGGAGATGTAAGGCTTAATACAAGACTTATTAAAACAAGCTATTTAATAGAGAATAAGGCGTCTGGGTCAATTAGTCAAAGCTGTGTAGGATGGAAAGAAGCTAAAGGTGCATACAGATTATTTAGCAATGAGAAGCTTGAAGCTAAGGAAATTTATTCTTCCCATTATAAAGAAACTATGGAAAGGATAAAAGGAAATGAGCTGGTATTTTCAGTTCAAGATACAAGTTATTTGGATTTTGACTCTCATATAAAGACTAAGGGTCTAGGTAGTATTTCTAAAGCCTATACAAAATATAAAAAGGGTTTGTTATTGCACAGTAACTTAATGGTTAACAAAGACGGATTACCTTTAGGGCTATCTTCTCAACAGTGTTGGGCACGTTCTATCAGGGAAGAAACAGCCCAAGAAAAAGCAAACAGGAAATACCGTACTGCTATAAAGGAGAAAGAAAGCTATAAGTGGATAGCGGCACTAAAAGAAACCCTAAATAACCTCGCAGAAGGTGTACAGCTTGTTACTATTGGTGATAGGGAAGCAGATATTTTTAAGTTTTTATGGACTGTTGAATCATTGGACAGTTTTTATGTAATCCGCAACCGAACTAATAGGAAATTCATCTGTATTGAAGGGGGAAAAACGGATTTGCAAACACGTATAACTCAACTGCCTGTAAAAAAGGAAATTGTCTTGAATGTTGCTGAAAATAAATACCAGATCTCAAGAAAAGCTAACATTGAAGTCAGGTATATGAAAGGCTATATACCTATCAGATCTCCTTACATTTATGGATCGAAAGATACAGAGCATAAAATAAGTGATAAAATCGCTATATATGTAGTAAGTGCCAAAGAAACAAATCCTCCTGAAAGAGTAGAAGCTATTGATTGGACTTTGCTGACTAATGTACCAGTTAATAGCACTTTAGATGCTATAGAAAGGATAAATTGGTATAAGCTAAGATGGAAAATCGAGGAGTATTTTAGGATTTTAAAATCAGGATGTAAGGTAGAAAGCTCTCGTTTAGCTACAAAAGAAAGATTAGAGAAATTAATCGCTATAAAGAGCATTATTGCATTTAATATTTTATATTTAACAAAAATCGCTTTATCGAATCCTATGGAGGTTTGTACTAAGGTTTTAAGTAATGAAGAGTGGAAAACCCTTTACATACGTGAGCATAAAGTAGCCAAATTGCCAGAAGAACCTCCAAACATAAAACAAGCTATTATTTGGTTAGGAAAATTAGGTGGATTTATGAATAGAAAAAGTGATAATTTACCAGGAACTATGACTCTATGGCGTGGTTATGAAAACCTCAGGGAAAGCATGGTTATGCTTCGCATAATGACCTCTCAAAGTTGTGGGTAAAAGTGAGAACTGAATCCTGTTGAGAGGTTGTGGCAATATATCAAACACAATACTTTACGCAACAGAGTCTACGATACCATAGGCTTACTTGAAGATGTTCTGTGTAATTTTATTGTCAGTATTTCCAGTGCTACTATTAAACGAGTTTGTAATGTTTCTTATTTGTTCGATTAGTAATGGAATTTGGTATCACACTAAGACCAGTTCATAGTGAACAAGATAAAAACAAGCAAGAGGAGTTTAAAAAAAAACCTCAATGAAACTATTGTCATGCATTCTGAAAAAGAGCTATTTTTCTTCGATGATCACGGTTTGGTACACATTCAAAAGTTGGACATGGGTGGTTTAAAAAAGGCAGTAGGACACAGGTTAAGGTAAAATTAGGTAGGGAAAATTTTTATCTCTATAGTACAGTTAATCCCAGAAATGGAGAGAATTTTAGCTTATTTGCACCAAACGTCAACACTGATTGTATAAATATATTCCTTGAACAGATGTCGCAATATTTAGGAATACGAAAGGCTTTTCTCGTGATGGATTGCGCTAGTTGGCATAAGTCAAAAAATTTAAAGGCACCTAAAAATATCGAAATTATATACCTACCACCATACTCACCTGAACTCAATCCTGTTGAGAGGTTTTGGTTATATATAAAACAGAACATTTTACGCAATAAAATCTACAATACAATTGTTCTGCTTGAATGCGCTTTGTGTAAATTTATTACCTCTCTTTCCCCTTCCACGGTTAAACAACTCTGCTATGCTTCTTATTTGGTTCATTAATAATGAGAATTGGTATAAATTGATGTTCTTTACTAAAATTTTTACTAAACTTGTTGTACTCTCCTTCATCTTTTCCTTTTAACTCATTCTTTATTCTTTCAAGTAAATTATCTTCATCCAAACCTCCACTTTCACCTACCTCATTTATTATTTCAAAAAACTTCTGCTTCTTTATTGCCATAACCTTTCCCTCTAAATTTATTTTTATCGCTGCATAATCTCACAAAAAAGTTAAATTTATCAAAATTCTATATTTTATATAAAATAAAATTTGCTGTTTCCAAAAATTGGTAAGCATGTTTTTGATGAGATTGTAGAAAACATACTTTTATGACACCATTTGTTGTACGAACTAACTTGGCGAAAACAGATGTTTATATAGTTGTGTGGCAAAATGTTTTGCACTAGTTGTGCTATCTCGTTTTCCGTAATAGTTAAAAAAATTAGTAGCAAGTTGTTGTAAGTTTATGTATTTTTAGGCTGTAATGGTCAAAGGTACATGAAGTATGATCAGAGTTAAAGGTGCAAGAGAGCATAATTTGCAGGGTATTGATGTCAATATACCAAAAAATAAGTTAGTTGTTATAACTGGACTAAGTGGTTCTGGTAAGTCTAGCCTCGCATTCGATACGATTTATGCAGAAGGCCAACGCCGATACGTCGAAAGTCTATCGGCTTATGCACGTCAATTTCTTAATATTCAAGATAAACCAGATGTTGAGTCAATCACAGGCCTCTCTCCTGCAATATCAATTAATCAAAAGTCGATCTCAAAAAATCCAAGATCAACTGTTGGAACCGTTACTGAAATTTACGATTATGTACGTTTGATATATGCACGAGTGGGAATACCTTATTCGCCTGTAACTGGGTTGCCAATAACGAAACAGGCTGTATCTCAAATTGTAGATACTATTATAGCATTACCTTTAGAAACTAAAATATATATACTTGCTCCTATTGTGCGTGGCAGAAAAGGAGAGCACTTCAAAGAGATATTGGAAATTAAAAAGCAGGGTTACGTGAGACTAAAAATAGATGGTGAAACATACAATATAGATGACTTGCCTAAACTCGACAAAAACAAGAAACATGATATTTTTGTTATTGCAGATAGAATCTCCATGTCAGATGATATAGGAAATCGACTACCAGGCAGTATAGAATCAGCATTGAGGCTGGGCCATGGCTTAATGTATGCAGAAATAGTGAACTTACCTGACAACCACAATTCCGAGTATAAAAATGGTCAAACTTTAACTTTCTCAGAGAATTTTGCATGTCCTGAGTCTGGCTTTACTCTTGAAGAAATAGAGCCAAGATTGTTTTCTTTTAACAGCCCCTACGGTGCATGCAGTTCATGCAGTGGGCTCGGTAAAAAACTAAGTGTTGATGCAAAGCTAATAGTGCCAGACGAAACGCTCTCGATATCTGAAGGTGCTTTAAAGCCAATTGGATCAATGTTCCGTCAAGTGCATACAAACTATGGATTGCTAAAAAATGCAATTCTATCACTGGCTGAAAATTGCAAATTTAGCCTTGATGTTCCGTGGAAGAATATAGACCAAGAAGTGAAGGATTTAATACTCTTTGGCTCTAGAGAAATGAAATTTCAAGGTTTGGTCAGTATCCTAGAACGCCAGATGGATTACGATGCATCACTTATTGATAGGTATTGTTCTGTTACTGACTGCAAAGAATGTGCTGGCTACAGATTGAGAAAAGAAGCACTTACAGTGAAAATTGACGAAAAACATATAGGTGAAATATCAAGGCTCAGCATCGATGAATCCCTTGAGTGGTTTGGAAATTTATCAGATAAACTTACAGAACAACAAAGGCAAATTTCAAATAAAATATTAAACGAAATAATCAAAAGGCTGACATTTTTAAAGAATGTAGGGCTAAATTACCTTACACTTGACCGTGAATCTAGCACTCTCTCTGGTGGCGAAAGCCAGAGGATCAGGCTTGCTTCGCAAATTGGTTCTGGTTTAACAGGAGTGCTATACGTACTTGACGAACCCTCAATTGGCCTTCATCAATGTGATAATGATCGATTAATTGCCACACTTAAAAATCTGAGAGACATGGGTAATACTGTGATTGTTGTTGAACATGATGAAGACACAATAATGGCTGCTGATTATGTGATTGATATTGGTCCTGGAGCTGGCGTGAATGGAGGAAAAATCGTTGCAGAAGGAACACCAGATCAGTTACAAAAAAATTCAGAGAGCATAACAGGACAGTATTTAAGTGGAAAGAAGGAAATTTCAATTTCAAAAAGAAGAAAGCAAACAACTCAGTTCATAAAGGTAGTTAATGCTTGTGAGAACAACTTAAAAAATATAAATGTTGAATTTCCTATAGGGAATTTTATTTGTGTTACTGGAATATCAGGAGGAGGGAAATCAAGTTTAGTGATAGAAACATTATATAAATACTCAGCACACAAGATAAATCATTCATCTGCAAGGCATGGTCAATGCGACAAAATAGAAGGCCTTGAGTATATAGATAAAATTATAGAAGTTGATCAATCGCCAATTGGTAGGACCCCAGCATCAAATCCAGCAACATATGTTGGTATGTTTACTCACATCAGAAATTGGTTTGCAGGTCTCCCAGAGTCGAAGGCACGAGGTTACAATATAGGCCGATTTTCATTTAATACCAAGGGAGGAAGATGTGAAGCTTGTAAAGGTGATGGGCATTTAAAGATCGAGATGCATTTCCTACCGGACGTTTATGTGAAATGTGAGCAATGTAGAGGACAGAGGTATAACCGAGAAACATTGGAAGTTACTTACAAGGGAAAATCAATTTCTGATGTGCTTGATATGACAATAGATCAAGCATGTGACTTTTTTGAAAATCTTCCAATGATAAAGGAAAAGTTGATTTCTTTACAGGAAGTAGGGCTTGGCTATATAACGCTTGGACAGTCGTCAACAACGTTGTCCGGGGGTGAAGCACAACGAATAAAGCTGTCTAAGGAACTATCAAAGCGATTTACCGGGAAAACATTGTATATTCTCGATGAGCCAACAACTGGGTTACATTTTGAAGATGTAAATAATTTACTAAAAATACTCCATAGGCTAGTTGATTTAGGAAATACTGTTATAGTTATTGAGCACAATTTACATGTTATAAAAACTGCTGATTACATAATAGATATTGGTCCAGAGGGTGGAGTAAAAGGTGGAGAAGTGGTTGCTGTAGGAACTCCAGAAAAAGTTGCACAGACTCCAAAAAGCGTTACAGGCAAGTATCTTAAAACATATTTATTGGATCAAGTATCGACTATTTCTTCATAATTAGGTTATGAGGAGCATTTTAAAAGGTATACCTAACATATTTAATTCATGAATCTTCTCTTATTAAAAAAAGCTACAGATCTCATATTTCCAAACGTATGCGTAAGTTGTGAACGTATAATTGATAAAAGTTATGATTTATGTAGTGAATGCAATAAAAAAATCAATTTTTTAACTAAGCATTACTGTAATGTTTGTGGTGTAGTAATTCCAGATAACATTGATACATGTGGTAGATGCATCAGTAACCCTTCACCATTTAAAGTATTAATACCAATTCTCATTATTAATGAACCAAATAAGAAGCATAGCAGAGTTGTTTAACCGTGGAAGGGGAAAGAGAGGTAATAAATTTACACAAAGCGCATTCAAGCAGAACAATTGTATCGTAGATTTTATTGCGTAAAATGTTCTGTTTTATATATAACCAAAACCTCTCAACAGGATTGAGTTCAGGTGAGTATGGTGGTAGGTATATAATTTCGATATTTTTAGGTGCCTTTAAATTTTTTGACTTATGCCAACTAGCGCAATCCATCAAGAGAAAAGCCTTTCGTATTCCTAAATATTGCGACATCTGTTCAAGGAATATATTTATACAATCAGTGTTGACGTTTGGTGCAAATAAGCTAAAATTCTCTCCATTTCTGGGATTAACTGTACTATAGAGATAAAAATTTTCCCTACCTAATTTTACCTTAACCTGTGTCCTACTGCCTTTTTTAAACCACCCATGTCCAACTTTCGAATGTGTACCAAACCGTGATTCATCGAAGAAAAATAGCTCTTTTTCAGAATGCATGACAATAGTTTCATTGAGGTTTTTTTTTAAACTCCTCTTGCTTGTTTTTATCTTGTCCACTATGAACTGGTCTTGGTGTGATATATGAGAATTTCATTCTTTGCATATTACGATGTATTGCGGATTTGCTGATATTCAAACCAAATCTTTCTTGGATTCTTATTCTCATTTCTCTAATAACGCTAATTCTGGATTAAGGAAGGAAGAAAGTATAGGAAATGGAAGGCTTTTTGGATTTCAAGGAATAGGAAATGAGAGTAGAAAAGATGTGAACCAAGAAATTAACGGGAGATCTATGGCGAGTATGTTCAATTTCAAGTCTATTTTTGAGGTAGCCAAAAATCGTCTCAATGATCGACCTTTTTCTCAGCAAAATCTTTTCATGTAGTGAAATTAATGTGTTTTTCATCCCCTTTTTCACCTTGGTAACAAGTTTCAAACCGCGGTTAAACAACTCTTGGAAAAGCTCTTTTTTAATATAGCCTTTATCACCAAACAAAAGACCGGTTAATTTCTGATACCAAATTCCATTACTAATCGAACAAATAAGAAACATTACAAACTCGTTTAATAGTAGCACTGGAAATACTGACAATAAAATTACACAGAACATCTTCAAGTAAGCCTATGGTATCGTAGACTCTGTTGCGTAAAGTATTGTGTTTGATATATTGCCACAACCTCTCAACAGGATTCAGTTCTGGTGAATAAGGAGGCAAGTATATAATGGTAATGTTTTTCTGAATTTTCAAACTTTTTGATCTATGCCAGCCTGCACAATCCATTACAAGAAAGGCTTTTTTCGTGCCTAAATCTTTCGACATCTGCTCCAGAAATATATTCATACAATCAGTGTTTACATATGGAGCAAGTAGGCTAATTTTCTTACCACTTCTTGGATTTACCGCACTGTAGATATAGAAATTTTGTCTACCAATTTTCATTTAACCTGCGTTCTGACCCCTTTTTTAAACCATCCGTGTCCGATTTTTGAATGAGTTCCAAATCGTGATTCATCAAAAAAATACCTCCTTTTCAGGGTGGGAATTGACTATTTTATTGAAGTATTTTTTAAACTCTTCTTGCTTGTTTTTATCTTGTTTATGGTGAATTGGCCTCGGTGTTATATAAGAAAACTTCATCCTTTGTATCTCACGATGCACTGTTGATTTGCTAATGTTTAGGCCAAATTCCTCTGAGATTTTTATTTGCACTTCCTTAATAGTAATATTTGGATTTCTTTCTACCCATATTTCAATTTGCTCACGTTGATTTTTGTTTAATTTGCTTTTTCTTCGCCGCTGAGAAGGGGAAAATAATTTTTCTACTCTACCAAATTTTAGATGCTTTATCCATTCAGTCAAAGCAGTCCTTGAAATTTTACATATTCTTGCCACAGCGCTTATACTACTTTCTTTTCCTGCTATCACCGCTTGTAACTTTTTTGAAACATATGCGTTATTTCTGACCTTTTTTAACATTTCTTTCGCCAAATTTACAACTTTTTCGTCTAACAGTTTTGACCTTAATGCCATTTATACCTCTCTATTTTATCTACTCTAGTATCACTTCTTTCCCATTATTGTCTATCTGTTCTTTGCATAGTGGGAATTGGTATTAGTTAGGTTTGCTACAGGCTCTCTATCGTCAACATTACCTCTTGTAAGCGTAAAAGCTTGAATTTCACCTTTCTCGTTAATTATCAAATGTAGTTTAAAGCCGAAAAACCAGCCATATGTACTCTTGCTTAATTTTGCAATTCCAGCAAAAACCTTATTTCTTGATATTCTTTTTGCATGGCAAACTGCAATAGGAGTTGTATCTATGTATGAGATTCCAGTAAGTTCTGACCATCCGCAAAGGCACTGTAATAGCATGGCTAAATGCCACAAAACCCTGGGCTTTAGAGCAACAAACCTAGTGTATGAAGGCAACTTCGAAAACTCTGATTTGTAGAGCAATGTTAGGTAATGCAGGTAGAAAGCCTTAAAATTTTCACAGGGAGATTGCTGATACAGGAGGATTATTGTGATAATTTCCGAATGTGTAATTTCTGGCACTCTTGTGGGTTTTTACCGTTTGGCAGTAGTTTATCTGCAAAATTTTTCTCTATATCTCTGCAAAAATCATCGACCAGACAAAACAGTTTTGTTATATCTTCCATGGGTAACCTCATCTATTTTTTTCTATTTGTTGAGTTTACCCTACTCTCCTGACTTTTCTATTCTCTTTTTAATCCAGAATTAGCGTTATTAGACTTAGAAGATGCTGTCAAAAGTATCGGAGGGAAAACTTCACAAGAATTAGGGCGCAGACGTCCGATGACGCAACAAGAAATTGATGATATTTATGGACAAGTAGCACATATGTTACAAATTAATAAAATGTGTGGACAAGTTATGCAGTCTAGAACAAGATTTATAGCATCTAGGGAAGAAGAACTAAATAGAGAGTTAAGAAAGGAACTAAGAAAAGTGATATTTGCAGCAACACTTACGATATTTGCAATGATAGGCTCAAGAGCTCGTCTTAAATAATCAGAAGTAGGTAAAATTGTTGGGGCAACACTTGGAGGATTACTATCTATACCAGCCATTATGTTATCAGAATCAATGACATACGGAAGAAATATTACATCAAGAGAAGCAAGACAAAGAGTAGTAGACTCAATAAGTGAATCAACGGCTGGGTTATCAGCAGCTTTAGCAGTAGGTACACCAATGTTAATTAACAAAATAGTTAGAAGCATAGTTGGAACAAATATGGAACTTGGAGAGTCATTAAGATCTGGTCTTATGACTACAACTGCAGCTGCAATTGGAGCTGGAGCTGGTGCTGCATTGTCAACGGCTTTAATAAGAAGAGCTATTTCTACAAATTTGGAAGATGTTGCTACTGAACAACCAAATACCTAAGGACAGAACATATAGCTTTTTCCTACTCTTCAGAGTGAGCTAAATAGCTGACTCTGAAAAGTAGATAACAATTAGGGCTTCTTTTACCTTTTTCTATTTAGTAAATTTCTTGATATTTGTAGCTAAAGTAATTTAAGAGAGGTGTCATCCCAGTGTCGGAGCACTGGGATGACAAGAAAAGGAGCACTGGAATGACAAGAAGGACATTCCACCATGTCATTCCAGCGCATGACCAGATTTTCTTATTTGATCTCAGACTGGCTGATTATGCAAGTTCCAATTTTAATAATATTTACATATAAGCCATACGCTTGAGTTGCAAAGTTCTAAAAAGCAGCCAAAATAAAAATAAGTAGACATTTATAAATTAAACTAAGTGTACAATCAACAAACAAGAGTATTGATTGCAACAATACTCTGTAGAATCGCAATATGGTATGACCATATGCTCTTTATTGATCTGGTTAATATAATTAGTAGAGAATTTTGTTATGCAAAAGATATCTACTACAGCATATTGCAATTGTTTGGAATTGCAGGACTGGGCGCTATGGTAAGACCACTTGGTGCATCTGTATTTGGTCACATTGGTGATAGGTATGGAAGGAGAATGGCGTTAACGATTGCTATCTTGCTAATATCGATTCCTTCTAGTCTCGTTGCGTTTATTCCAAGTTATAGTAAAATAGGAATAACCTCTACTATGTTGCTTCTTACAATCCATCTGATACAAGGGGTTGCACTTGGCGCTGAGCAAGGAGGTAGCTCTGTTTATCTCATAGAGCATTTACCTAATAAGAAAAAACTAGGAATGTTTTTTGGAATAATAAGTTTTGGTCGCTCCATTGGCATATTGCTCTCTGTGGTTGCAGTGATCATTTGTAAAAAAACCACTGATTTTAACGCTTGGGGTTGGAGGCTGCCGTTTATTTTTTCAGCCATTTTAGGATTAATAAGCGCATATAGTATATATACACTAGGAGAAACTCCAGCGTATGAAAAAAATCGAGAACAAAGAAATTTACCTAATTTACCAATAATAGAGCTTACAAAACGCTATAAGAGAGCCCTGATACTTGCAATTTTAATATCTGTACCTGTTAATGTTGCTGTTGGATTTACCATATTTCTTAGAACAATTGCAAAAGAAATAGTGTCTGTTGAAACTTATGTAACAACGTATGTCAACGAAGTTGTACTCATTATAACCAGCATATTAATGCCGATATCTTCAATAGTGCTTGGAATTTTAGCTGATAAAACAGGAAGAGAACGCACTGCAATCTTATTTATAGTGATAACAATGGTATTATGTTGTCCTATGTTATCTATTGCATATTACTATAAAAGCTATCTTATAATCATGTTGAGTGTTATGGCTCTTTCTATAATCGAGAGGGGTATTAATCCTATAGGGATAGTTACTGCTGAGCTTTTTCCTACTAATGTTAGATTTAGTGGTGTTAGCTTATCACGCAACATCTCTTTTGCCTTGCATGGAGGATTTACTCCTATGATATGCACTTGGTTTACTATAATGTTTCCTCAAATAGACTTTGCTGCTGGGCTTTATGTAATTTTTTGCTTATTAGTCAGCTTAGTAGCAATATTGCAAATAAAACCACAAGATAAAAAGTGTGATTGGTAATTTTCTCTATTTAAATTTATTTCACTTATTTAGCTAATTTTTATTACAATTATAATTTTGGCTTTTATGAAAACTGCATACGTATGTCAATTCTGCGGTCATAGCACTGGAAGGTGGGTAGGAAGGTGTATTGCATGTGACAGTTGGGATACGGTTGTCGAAGAAATAGTACTAAAAACAGAAACGAGAAGTACATCTGCACCAATTTCAATAAAAGCGTTATCAGATAGTGAAATTATTACCCCCGATCGTTTTTTAACAGGAATAGAAGAGTTAGATAGAGTTTTTGGTGGAGGTATCGTTCAAGGTGCTAGCATTTTAATTGGTGGTGAACCTGGAATTGGAAAATCTACTCTTTTGCTTAGGATTGCAGCTAATGTTGTACAACTTTCCTCTTTTGAATGTCTTTATGTATCTGGCGAGGAATCTTTAGAGCAAGTGAGCCTCAGAGCAAATCGTCTTAAGATAAATGAACCTAAAATTAAGCTTTTATCTACAGTATCTTTAACTGATGTAGTAGCAACAATAAGGAAAAATAAAAGTATTAAGTTCTTGATAATTGATTCTATACAAACTATGTATGATAGCAAAGTCACATCAGCACCAGGAACTGTAACTCAAGTCCGTACCTGCGCTCATGAATTGACTGTTCTTGCAAAGCAATATGGTGTTTCTCTCTTAATAGTTGGCCATATAACGAAAGATGGACAAATAGCGGGACCTAAAACCCTGGAGCATATGGTAGATACAGTACTATATTTTGAGGGTGAAAATAGTAATCAATATCGCATTTTACGTACTATTAAAAATAGATTTGGCCCTGCAAATGAAATTGGTGTTTTTGAGATGTCTAAAGCAGGACTCATGCCTGTTGATAATCCATCATCATTATTCTTGACCGTACATGATAGAGAAGTAGTTGGCAGCGCCGTATTTGCAGGAGTTGAAGGCTCAAGACCAATCTTAATGGAAGTGCAAGCATTAATAGCAAGGACTAATATGGCAACTCCAAGAAGAGCAGTAGTTGGTTGGGATATTAATAGATTAGCTATGATAATCGCGGTTCTAAGTGCTCGTTGTAAAATGTTTTTGCATGATAAAGAAGTATACCTAAACATTGCGGGAGGACTCAAAATACAGGAACCATCAGCTGACCTTGCTGTTGCTGCTTCCCTTATTTCAAGTTTAGTAAATTTACCGCTGCCAATTTCTTCAATAATCTGCGGTGAGGTTGCACTTTCAGGAGAAATTAGAAATGTTTCGCATGCTGATCTCAGATTAAGGGAAGCACAAAAGTTAGGATTTAAAAAAGCGATTATGCCTAAAAATGGCAATTATTCTTCTCATGATATTGAGATAATGAAGCTTGGTCATATAAAAGAGTTAAAAGAGGTCTTCAATCACAATTAAATATTATCTGCATGAACATTTTGCTTGTGAGAAGGATGTCATCCCAGCTTCCATAATGTCATCTGAGTAGGTGACACTGGCTTCTTTTTTTCTGGATTCCAGCGTCACGCGCTGGAATGACACTATCATACCTGCTTGAAATATGGGTGTCATTCAAATTGTCCTCCGTTGTCATGCCAGTGCCCAGAAACTGGCATCTACCGTCTTATACCAATTCCCACTATGTAAAGAACAGATAGACAATAATGGGAAAGAAGTGATACTAGAGTAGATAAAATAGAGAGGTATAAATGGCATTAAGGTCAAAACTGTTAGACGAAAAAGTTGTAAATTTGGCGAAAGAAATGTTAAAAAAGGTCAGAAATAACGCATATGTTTCAAAAAAGTTACAAGCGGTGATAGCAGGAAAAGAAAGTAGTATAAGCGCTGTGGCAAGAATATGTAAAATTTCAAGGACTGCTTTGACTGAATGGATAAAGCATCTAAAATTTGGTAGAGTAGAAAAATTATTTTCCCCTTCTCAGCGGCGAAGAAAAAGCAAATTAAACAAAAATCAACGTGAGCAAATTGAAATATGGGTAGAAAGAAATCCAAATATTACTATTAAGGAAGTGCAAATAAAAATCTCAGAGGAATTTGGCCTAAACATTAGCAAATCAACAGTGCATCGTGAGATACAAAGGATGAAGTTTTCTTATATAACACCGAGGCCAATTCACCATAAACAAGATAAAAACAAGCAAGAAGAGTTTAAAAAATACTTCAATAAAATAGTCAATTCCCACCCTGAAAAGGAGGTATTTTTTTGATGAATCACGATTTGGAACTCATTCAAAAATCGGACACGGATGGTTTAAAAAAGGGGTCAGAACGCAGGTTAAATGAAAATTGGTAGACAAAATTTCTATATCTACAGTGCGGTAAATCCAAGAAGTGGTAAGAAAATTAGCCTACTTGCTCCATATGTAAACACTGATTGTATGAATATATTTCTGGAGCAGATGTCGAAAGATTTAGGCACGAAAAAAGCCTTTCTTGTAATGGATTGTGCAGGCTGGCATAGATCAAAAAGTTTGAAAATTCAGAAAAACATTACCATTATATACTTGCCTCCTTATTCACCAGAACTGAATCCTGTTGAGAGGTTGTGGCAATATATCAAACACAATACTTTACGCAACAGAGTCTACGATACCATAGGCTTACTTGAAGATGTTCTGTGTAATTTTATTGTCAGTATTTCCAGTGCTACTATTAAACGAGTTTGTAATGTTTCTTATTTGTTCGATTAGTAATGTAATTTGGTATAAGATATAACAAAACTGTTTTGTCTGGTCGATGATTTTTGCAGAGATATAGAGAAAAATTTTGCAGATAAACTACTGCCAAACGGTAAAAACCCACAAGAGTGCCAGAAATTACACATTCGGAAATTATCACAATAATCCTCCTGTATCAGCAATCTCCCTGTGAAAATTTTAAGGCTTTCTACCTGCATTACCTAACATTGCTCTACAAATCAGAGTTTTCGAAGTTGCCTTCATACACTAGGTTTGTTGCTCTAAAGCCCAGGGTTTTGTGGCATTTAGCCATGCTATTACAGTGCCTTTGCGGATGGTCAGAACTTACTGGAATCTCATACATAGATACAACTCCTATTGCAGTTTGCCATGCAAAAAGAATATCAAGAAATAAGGTTTTTGCTGGAATTGCAAAATTAAGCAAGAGTACATATGGCTGGTTTTTCGGCTTTAAACTACATTTGATAATTAACGAGAAAGGTGAAATTCAAGCTTTTACGCTTACAAGAGGTAATGTTGACGATAGAGAGCCTGTAGCAAACCTAACTAAGAAATTAACCGGTCTTTTGTTTGGTGATAAAGGCTATATTAAAAAAGAGCTTTTCCAAGAGTTGTTTAACCGCGGTTTGAAACTTGTTACCAAGGTGAAAAAGGGGATGAAAAACGCATTAATTTCACTACATGAAAAGATTTTGCTGAGAAAAAGGTCGATCATTGAGACGATTTTTGGCTACCTCAAAAATAGACTTGAAATTGAACATACTCGCCATAGATCTCCCGTTAATTTCTTGGTTCACATCTTTTCTACTCTTATTTCCTATTCCTTGAAATCCAAAAAGCCTTCCATTTCCTATACTTTCTTCCTTCCTTAATCCAGAATTAGCGTTTGTAGTTTTTTTACCGTTTGGCAGTAGTTTATCTGCAAAATTTTTCTCTATATCTCTGCAAAAATCATCGACCAGACAAAACAGTTTTGTTATATCTTCCATGGGTAACCTCATCTATTTTTTTCTATTTGTTGAGTTTACCCTACTCTCCTGACTTTTCTATTCTCTTTTTAATCCAGAATTAGCGTTATAGAGATAAAAATTTTCCCTACCTAATTTTACCTTAACCTGTGTCCTACTGCCTTTTTTAAACCACCCATGTCCAACTTTCGAATGTGTACCAAACCGTGATTCATCGAAGAAAAATAGCTCTTTTTCAGAATGCATGACAATAGTTTCATTGAGGTTTTTTTTTAAACTCCTCTTGCTTGTTTTTATCTTGTCCACTATGAACTGGTCTTGGTGTGATATATGAGAATTTCATTCTTTGCATATTACGATGTATTGCGGATTTGCTGATATTCAAACCAAATCTTTCTTGGATTCTTATTCTCATTTCTCTAATAGGTTTTCTTCTATCCACAACTCAATTCGTTCAAGTTGACTTTGGTTCAATATAGTTTTTCTACGGCGTTGAGGTGGAGCAAATAATTTTTCTTCTCTTCCAAATTTTATGTGCTTTATCCATGTAGTAATTGCCTTTCTCGAAATGTAACATATTTTTGCTACAGCTGTTATACTGTGCTTTTTTGCTGCAATTACAGCATTTAGTTTTTTTGCAACATACGCATTATTTCTTACTCTCTTCAGCATCTCTTTTGCTGATTTCACCACTTTTTCATCCAATAATTTTGATCTTAATGCCATCTAAACCTCGCTATTTTACTTACTTCAGTATGGCTTTTTTTCCATTATTTTCTATTCGTTGCTTGTATAGCGGGAATTGGTATTAGAAAAGCCAGGTAAAGAATTAAAACATGTTGAGAAAGAACTAGAAAAATTAAAGAGTGACGTAGCTGGACATGAAACTCGGTTAGAAATACTTGATAAGCTCAGCGAAGAGAATCAATCACTAAAACAACAAATACAAGATCTAAAAAGTAAAAATACAACTCTTAATAGTGAATTAGAAAAAACAAAAGGTCAGCACTCTAATGATTTAAATGAACATAAGATTAAGTTGGAAGAACTTAGCAAGCTCAGCAAAGAGAATCAATCACTAAAGCAAAAAATAAAAGATCTGGAAAACGAGAATACAACACTTAATAGTGAATTAAGCAAAACCACAGCAAATAAAGTATTACTAGAAAAAACAGAAAAAGGACAACTGTCTTTCTTAAAAATTGCTTCTGTAAATTTTGTAACCATGTTGACAGTAGGTGTTGCTTTTAGTATAGCTTTCCAATTACCAATATTGCAACTTCTGTGATGTCTTCATTAATAGTCAGTGGAGTTACATACGCACTATCACCGCAACCTACTGAATTAAAAGAAGTAAGTATTCAAGGCTTGATGCAACATGATGCTTGTAAAACTTAACTTGTGCGCTTCCTGGTAATTTTGATATAGTTATTTCAGTTGAAATTTACAGATTTACAAATGTCAAGCTTAAGTGTAAGAGAAGCATTATGCACGGCAATCAGAGAAGAAATGCAAAATGACCCTGATGTATTTATCATGGGTGAAGAAGTTGCAGAGTATGATGGTGCTTATAAAGTAACAAAAGGATTACTGAAAGAGTTCGGAGAAAATAGGGTAGTTGATACACCTATTACCGAACATGGATTTGCTGGCCTTGCTGTTGGAGCAGCATTTGCTGGACTTAGGCCAATAGTGGAGTTTATGACTTTTAATTTTTCTATGCAGGCTATCGACCAAATCGTAAATTCCGCAGCAAAAACAAATTATATGTCGGGTGGACAACTTGGATGCCCTATAGTATTTCGTGGACCAAATGGAGCTGCAGCAAGAGTTGCTGCACAACATTCTCAGTGCTTTGCATCTTGGTATTCGCATGTTCCAGGGTTGAAAGTAATAGCACCTTACTTTGCCTCCGATTGCAGAGGTCTGCTTAAAGCTGCAATTCGTGACCCTAATCCGGTGATATTTCTAGAAAACGAGATCGCTTATGGACATGAGCATGAAGTTCCTGACTCTGAGCTATCAAATAAAGATTATCTACTTGAGATAGGCAAAGCTGCTGTTATACGGGAAGGAAAGGATGTAACTATCACTGCTTTTTCATTGAAACTAATGGATGCGTTAAATGCAGCAGATTTACTCTCTAGTGAAGGAATAGAAGCTGAAGTTATCGACCTCAGAACCTTAAGACCACTTGACACTGAAACAGTTATTAACTCTATTAAGAAGACCAATAGATTAGTAAGCATAGAAGAGGGTTGGCCATTTGCAGGAATAGGAGCAGAACTCTCAGCCATGGTTATGGAACAAGGATTTGACTACCTTGACGCTCCGGTTGTACGGGTAACCGGCAAGGATGTCCCCTTACCTTATGCTGCAAACCTAGAAAAGAAAGCATTACCACAAGTGGAAGATATAGTTGAAGCTGTGCACCAAGTCTGCTTTAGAAAGAAATAGTCCTATTGACTCTTTTTTTTATCTCCCGTTCCACATTCTTCCATAAAAGAGGCATTTGTAGAGTTTATACCACCCATTACTTTTATGACAATAGTTTTAGCGCCAAAAAACACAGCGCAAAATACACCGAGGGCGAAAGGAGCAGGCCACGGCATTCTACCAAATATTGCAAGTAAAGCTGCTCCTATTATCACTACGGTCATAAGCGGTCCACCTATTCCCCAAACGTAGCCAATAACATTACATATTACTTGAGCAGTTGTATCGTCATTAGAGTTAGCAGCACTTCCAGCATGAGAAAAAGAAATAAATAATACTATAAGTAGAATACAAAAAACCTTTCTAATTGTAGGGTTCATCCCTATACCTTAAGTTTAAATACTATAATTATATCTAAAATAGTATAATTTTTAGTAAAACTAGCATTGTGATTTATACAATATTGCATAGCAAATGATGTCTATTGGTTGTCAATCACTGTCAATTACTTGAGAGCTTATTTCAACTTTCGAAAAAGAGCAATAACACCCATGAGTAAAATTTCACATTACCACTTTTATGTGTTATGATAAGCTTAAATTTATAAAGAAAATAAAATTGAAAGAATTGAGAGAGAACCGGATAGCAAGAACGAGAAAGTTTTTATCTTCACTGTTTTTTTTGCTACTAATTGCGCTATCAATACGTAGTTTTTTATTTGAGCCATTTCATATTCCTTCTGGTTCAATGAAAAGCACTCTACTTGAGGGAGATTATATTTTTACTAGTAAATATTCATATGGTTATAGTAAACACTCCTTTCCATTTTCTCCAAACATCTTTAGCGGTAGAATCTTTTATACCCCTCCGGAGCGTGGTGATATAATAGTTTTCAAGCCTACAAGAAATGACAGCATTAGATTTGTTAAGCGGGTAATAGGAATACCGGGCGATAAAGTGCAAATGATAGAGGGGGAGTTATATTTAAATGATCAGAAAGTAAAGCGAAGACAAATTGAAAATTTTTTTGATTATGAGTCAAAGCGTAATATAGCAAGATACATCGAAACACTCCCGAGCGGCAAGGAGCATGAAATTCTAATAGATAATCTTTCTAATAAGTTATCATACAATACTCCAGTTTATTATGTGCCTGATGATCAATTTTTTGTTATGGGAGACAATAGAAATAATTCTTTTGATAGCAGGTTTTCTGAAATTGGGTTAATACCAACTGAAAATATAGTTGGACGCGTAAGCATGGTTGGTTTATCGTTTAAATTAGGCAAAGTTGATTGGTTGCCGTTTGATTTTAGGTTACCTATTGCTCTGAGATTTGACAGGGTACTTCACAAAGTTGTATGAACTCTATCTGTCTGCTGATTCGCATAATTCTAAATCAGAGTTTTCTAACTCAGAGATAGCATTATTAATGTTGTCTAAGTCATTTTCCTGTAAAGCGTCTTTTGCGTTCTGTAGTAAAATTTTTAACTTTTGCTCAGTGGAAACATTTTCAACTAGATGTATGAGCTTGTTACCGTTAATTTTAGCCTCTGCAAGGGAACGAGCCTTCATGTCTTCATCAAAGTTACTTACTGACTGATTGACCATATCTTGAATATCTTCTTCACTTAAGCCAGAGCTTGAATTTATTTCAACTGTCTGTTCGACTCCAGTAGTTTTTTCTCTTGCAGTGACAGTCAATATTCCATCAATGCTAACTGTAAATCCTATTTCAACTTTTGCAGAACCTGCAGGCAATTGTGGTATACCTTTGAGTTCAAATCGTGCTAGAGATTTATTATCTTTTATCATTTCACGTTCTCCTTGACAAACGTGAATTTTCATTGCTGTTTGCCCGTTAGCGTAAGTTGTAAACTCTTTTATTTCTGAAACTGGTAGTGGTGTATTTCTTGGTATAATTTTTTCAACTATTCCCCCCATAGTTTCTATGCCAAGTGATAAAGGCAGCACATCAAGGAGAATATTCCTATCTTTTGAGTTTGAAGTTAAATAATGAGCCTGCAAAGCTGCCCCATTGGCAACTGCTTTGTCCGGATCCACATCATTCAGCACTTTATTGCCAAAGAGTTTGATTAGTGAATTTTGCACTAATGGCACTCTAGTTGCGCCACCAACTAAAATTACCCCTTTTATATCATCGATTTTAAGATCTATGTTGCTTATAGTACGAGTAACTATATTTATAGTCTTATTAACTAAAGGACTGATTGCTTGCTCGAATTCTTCTTTGGTAATTTTGCACTCAAATAATTCACCATTAGCAGTACAATCTGGTGTCATTCCAGTGCTTGACACTGGAATCCACATACTTTTTCTTTCCTGGATCCCAGTGTCAGCTACTTGGATGACAGGAGAAAGTCTAATATTAAATTTAAAAGTACCTGATGTATTTTCACTTAGGTATTCTTTTACAGTACGTAACTCAGTAAATGATGGCCCTGCCATACAAGTAGCTGGCGCTGGGATGACACTTTCGCTTAAACCTACCTGTTCTCTATACTTTTCAAGCACGATTAAACTAAGTAGATGATCAAAATCATCACCACCAAGTTTAGTATCACCACCAACTGCAAGAACTTGAAACACTCCTTGATGTAATTTTAATATTGAAATGTCAAATGTTCCACCACCGAGGTCATAAACTGCATATATGCCACTGTTATTGTTCTTTTCAATGGAGTAAGAAAGTGCTGCAGCGGTTGGTTCATTAATGAGGCGAAGAACATCTATGCCAGCTAATTTTGCTGCATATTTGGTTGCGTTACGTGCTGAATCATCAAAATAAGCTGGTACAGTAATCACTGCTTTGTTAACTTTCATCCCTGTGAATTTTTTTACCCTCTTGCATAGAGTTTTGAGTATCTCAGCAGAGATCTCAATAGGAGTAAGATACTTTTCCTCTGAGCATTTTACTCTAATGATTTTTTCACTTTCGTTATCTATTTCACAATTGATACCTTCTTTATGCAAGTCTTTAACACTTTTACCCATTAAGCGTTTTATAGAGCAGATAGCGTTTTTGCCAACATCGTAGCCTACTTTTAGTACATCCTTTTCATATGAAATGACAGAAGGTAATAGTTCACGACCTTGCTCATCTTTAAATATTTCTACATTGCCAGCTTTATTTACCATGGCAATTAAAGAGTTAGTAGTTCCAAGATCTATACCAAAAACTACCTCATTTGAACTTGGTTCAGAAATTTGAACTGGCCGCATTTTCCTTTATCTCCTCAAATGACTTATATAAATATCTCAATCTAAAAACTTGCGTAGCAGCTTCATCAAAATTTTTTGTAGCAAAAGCATTAATTAGGTTTTTAGTACAATCTTTTACCTTTTCATCAATCATCCTACTTGCAAATTGTAAATCATCGCAGTCTAGAAAGTATTCTCTTATTTCCATTGATTCATTTAATATTTCAGGATCAAGATGCTCTTTTTTGCTTTGTACGTCAAAAAGATCCAACAAATGTTCGGCACGCTTTAGCGGTGACTTCAGTACCTGATAAGCTTTGTTGATATTTTCCATATTTTTGGACTCTCTTTCATTTATATCAGTTTTGCTTAGCTCAATATATTTTTTCTCCAGCTCATCAAAGCTGATGTTAAAAGCCGGTTCAATTCCAAATAATGTGAAATGGTTGCTAGACATGAAAACTCTCTCCACAACCACATTTTCCTTTCTCATTAGGATTTTTGAAAATAAAACCTGATGAGAATTTTTCCTCTACATAATCCATTTCAGAGCCAAGGATAAACATGATAGATTTTGGATCGATCAGCACCTTGACTTTTTGATCATCACTGCAGCTTTCTTCAATTACCGACTCCAAAGGACGAACATCATATGCATATTCAATATCATATTTTAAACCAGAGCATCCTTTTTGCTTAATTAGAACTCTTATTCCTATTGCTTCTTCAAGGTTAGCATGCTTCTTTTTGTCCAATAAAAACCTTACCCTCTCTACTGCATTTGCAGTTAGAGTGATAGGTTTTTTAACAGAATTTACTCCTTGAAATTCACTCATATTCCTCAATGTTTTTGTTTGTTTTGATAATCATGAATAGCAGCTTTTATAGCATCCTCAGCAAGTACTGAACAGTGTATCTTTACTGGCGGCAAAGACAATTCTTCCACTATTTGAGTATTCTTTATCTTTGTTACATTCTCAATAGTTTTTCCTTTGATCATTTCTGTAAGCAAAGAACTTGAAGCTATAGCAGAACCACAACCAAAAGTTTTAAATTTTGCGTCTTCAATAACACCTTTGTCATTGACCTTTATCTGCAATTTCATTACATCACCACACGATGGTGCACCCACCAAGCCAGTACCAACATTTGGATCATTTTTATCTAAAGAACCAACATTCCTTGGATTTTCATAATGATCTAAAACTTTCTCATTATAACTCATAAAACTACCTGTAAACCATTACTTACATTGTAACATATTTAGATTAAAAACTAAAGTAAAATACACTAGCAAGCGGTACATTTTACTCACAAAATATATGAGTTACGAGTGTATTTACTTTACAAATACATATAGTGCATGTCATTCTTTATATGGTAATTTTGAAAGGAGTATTTCTTGAGTTTATTCAGTAATCTTTATCAAGGACTATTAAAAACCTCCTCCCGTTTTAGTGATGGAGTAAAAAATATTTTTTCTGGCAAAAAAAAATTAGATCAGTCGCTTTTAGATGATCTGGAAGAGCTGCTGATTAGCATGGATATAGGTCATAAAACTTCTAGATTGCTTATTGATAAGCTCGCAAGTATCAAATTTGAATCAAAAGTTGAACATAACATTATCACACAGCAGTTAATGAGCGAAATAGAGTCGATATTAAACCCTGTTGTGCAGCCGCTCATTTTGAATAAAAAACCACACATAATAATGGTATGCGGAGTGAATGGTAATGGAAAAACTACAACTATAGGTAAACTTGCCTATAAATATAAGGAAAAAGGAAAATCCGTTATGCTTGTTGCGTGCGACACATTCAGAGCTGCTGCGAGTGAGCAATTAAATATTTGGGCAGAACGTTCTGATTGCTCTATTGTTACTGGAGAGCACGGTAGCGATTCTGCAAGTGTGGCATATAGAGCTGTAAATCAAGCGATAAAAGATAGCGTTGATGTTGTTTTAATTGATACAGCGGGAAGGCTACAAAACAATGTAAATCTCATGCAAGAGCTGTCAAAAATACATAGAACGATAAAGAAATTGGATGATACTGCTCCTCATGATGTTATTTTAGTTCTTGATGCAACTACTGGCCAAAATGCTTATAGCCAATTAGAGGCGTTTAGTAAAATGGTTGGTGTTACCGGGTTAATTGTAACAAAGCTAGATGGTACTGCCAAAGGTGGAGTAGTGATTGGGCTTGCAGAAGCTTATAAGGTGAAATTACACGCTATAGGAATTGGTGAAAGTATAGAAGACCTGAGGGAATTTACTGGCAAAGAGTTTGCTGAAGCGCTGTTTAAATGTGGTTGAAGATCTCTTTAATTTTCTCATATGACCAAGCTTAATTATCATGAGAAGCCGTTTTTAGATGGTATCATTCCAGTACTTCCTATTTGAGTAGCCTTTTCTTGTCATCCCAGTCTGGGATCCAGATTGCAAGTGGGTTGGGTGAGCCGTTAACGTATAAAAATTACTTCCGCATATTTTCAATCTCATTATAATTACAAATAGAGATATTTTAAGAGCTCAAAATCTATCTTTAGTCTGCAGACTTTTTAATCAAACTTATTAAAAAATGTATTCTTTAGTGTATATCTGTCGTATGTGCACTGCATTTTTTTTCTAACTCTTTTTTACAAAGGAGGATTTTATGTCCAGAATTCCAGATACTTGACCTTTACTTTAGCTAAAAACCAACTGACGCTAATTCTGGGTTAAAAAGAGAATAGAAAAGTCAGGAGAGTAGGGTAAACTCAACAAATAGAAAAAAATAGATGAGGTTACCCATGGAAGATATAACAAAACTGTTTTGTCTGGTCGATGATTTTTGCAGAGATATAGAGAAAAATTTTGCAGATAAACTACTGCCAAACGGTAAAAACCCACAAGAGTGCCAGAAATTACACATTCGGAAATTATCACAATAATCCTCCTGTATCAGCAATCTCCCTGTGAAAATTTTAAGGCTTTCTACCTGCATTACCTAACATTGCTCTACAAACAGAGTTTTCGAAGTTGCCTTCATACACTAGGTTTGTTGCTCTAAAGCCCAGGGTTTTGTGGCATTTAGCCATGCTATTACAGTGCCTTTGCGGATGGTCAGAACTTACTGGAATCTCATACATAGATACAACTCCTATTGCAGTTTGCCATGCAAAAAGAATATCAAGAAATAAGGTTTTTGCTGGAATTGCAAAATTAAGCAAGAGTACATATGGCTGGTTTTTCGGCTTTAAACTACATTTGATAATTAATGAGAAAGGTGAAATTCAAGCTTTTACGCTTACAAGAGGTAATGTTGACGATAGAGAGCCTGTAGCAAACCTAACTAAGAAATTAACCGGTCTTTTGTTTGGTGATAAAGGCTATATTAAAAAAGAGCTTTTCCAAGAGTTGTTTAACCGCGGTTTGAAACTTGTTATACCAATTCCCGCTATACAAGCAACGAATAGAAAATAATGGAAAAAAGCCATACTGAAGTAAGTAAAATAGCGAGGTTTAGATGGCATTAAGATCAAAATTATTGGATGAAAAAGTGGTGAAATCAGCAAAAGAGATGCTGAAGAGAGTAAGAAATAATGCGTATGTTGCAAAAAAACTAAATGCTGTAATTGCAGCAAAAAAGCACAGTATAACAGCTGTAGCAAAAATATGTTACATTTCGAGAAAGGCAATTACTACATGGATAAAGCACATAAAATTTGGAAGAGAAGAAAAATTATTTGCTCCACCTCAACGCCGTAGAAAAACTATATTGAACCAAAGTCAACTTGAACGAATTGAGTTGTGGATAGAGGAAAACCCCAATATTACTATTAGAGAAATGAGAATAAGAATCCAAGAAAGATTTGGTTTGAATATCAGAAAATCCGCAATACATCGTAATATGCAAAGAATGAAATTCTCATATATCACACCAAGACCAGTTCATAGTGGACAAGATAAAAACAAGCAAGAGGAGTTTAAAAAAAAACCTCAATGAAACTATTGTCATGCATTCTGAAAAAGAACTATTTTTCTTCGATGAATCACGGTTTGGTACACATTCGAAAGTTGGACATGGGTGGTTTAAAAAAGGCAGTAGGACACAGGTTAAGGTAAAATTAGGTAGGGAAAATTTTTATCTCTATAACGCTAATTCTGGATTAAAAAGAGAATAGAAAAGTCAGGAGAGTAGGGTAAACTCAACAAATAGAAAAAAATAGATGAGGTTACCCATGGAAGATATAACAAAACTGTTTTGTCTGGTCGATGATTTTTGCAGAGATATAGAGAAAAATTTTGCAGATAAACTACTGCCAAACGGTAAAAAACCCACAAGAGTGCCAAAAATTACACATTCGGAAATTATCACAATAATCCTCCTGTATCAGCAATCTCCCTGTGAAAATTTTAAGGCTTTCTACCTGCATTACCTAACATTGCTCTACAAACAGAGTTTTCGAAGTTGCCTTCATACACTAGGTTTGTTGCTCTAAAGTCCAGGGTTTTGTGGCATTTAGCCATGCTATTACAGTGCCTTTGCGGATGGTCAGAACTTACTGGAATCTCATACATAGATACAACTCCTATTGCAGTTTGCCATGCAAAAAGAATATCAAGAAATAAGGTTTTTGCTGGAATTGCAAAATTAAGCAAGAGTACATATGGCTGGTTTTTCGGCTTTAAACTACATTTGATAATTAATGAGAAAGGTGAAATTCAAGCTTTTACGCTTACAAGAGGTAATGTTGACGATAGAGAGCCTGTAGCAAACCTAACTAAGAAATTAACCGGTCTTTTGTTTGGTGATAAAGGCTATATTAAAAAAGAGCTTTTCCAAGAGTTGTTTAACCGCGGTTTGAAACTTGTTACCAAGGTGAAAAAGGGGATGAAAAACACATTAATTTCACTACATGAAAAGATTTTGCTGAGAAAAAGGTCGATCATTGAGACGATTTTTGGCTACCTCAAAAGTAGACTTGAAATTGAACATACTCGCCATAGATCTCCCGTTAATTTCTTGGTTCACATCTTTTCTACTCTCATTTCCTATTCCTTGAAATCCAAAAAGCCTTCCATTTCCTATACTTTCTTCCTTCCTTAATCCAGAATTAGCGTTTCCACGGTTAAACAACTCTGCTATGCTTCTTATTTGTTTCATTAATAATGAGAATTGGTATTACCAAGGTGAAAAAGGGGATGAAAAACGCATTAATTTCACTACATGAAAAGATTTTGCTGAGAAAAAGGTCGATCATTGAGACGATTTTTGGCTACCTCAAAAATAGACTTGAAATTGAACATACTCGCCACAGATCTCCCGTTAATTTCTTGGTTCACATCTTTTCTACTCTCATTTCCTATTCCTTGAAATCCAAAAAGCCTTCCATTTCCTATACTTTCTTCCTTCCTTAATCCAGAATTAGCGTTTCCACGGTTAAACAACTCTGCTATGCTTCTTATTTGTTTCATTAATAATGAGAATTGGTATAAGATGCTGGAATGGTCTATTTTTGAGATTTTATCAATAAATTGCTGCCTATCTTCTTGATTGCGCTCTTGATATAGTGTGACTTTTTTTTAAAGTAATTTTTAGCTGTTTTAGTCTATACCAAATTGAATTTATTCCAAATCCAAGATTTTGTTTCATCTCTGCCAGAGTATGATCTGGATTCTTTGTAACATATTCTTCGAGTATTTTTGGGTCTATTTTTCGAATAAAGCTACCGTTTTTAGATGGCTTTAGGCTTTCACCAGCAGCTTTCTTTTTTAACCAGCGGTACAGCGTTGCTATTCCTATCTCCATGAGCTCTGCTATCAACCTTTGTCTTCCCTTTTTCTATCATCAATACTGCCTTTTCCCTTAAATCCACACTATATGCCATTATAACTCAAATACTTTATTATACCTTTATCATTTACTTTAGGAAATACTATAGCTGGTGCAACTATGAGAAAAACCATTCCAAGCAACTCTTGTTGTAAGTCTTTTAATTGTTCTAAATCCATAATAATTACCATTAATATTTAGTTAAATAATATAGTAATATAGTTACTTAATCAAGTTAAGTATTAATATATTAAAGAATAGAATATCAAACAATGTCCTTTCCTGAACTATAGGACACAAAAATAGCAGAGTACTACATATTACAACACGTGGATAACAATAAAGAGAAAAGTAAGGATAAATATCCTTACTTTCATAGCAAAGAAGTTGAAAAAATTTATAAAGCAGGTTCTTTCATTAGTTTTTTTTTGCGAACATCAAACAATTACTTAGAAAAATTGGAAAGACCATTAAAATATTTTTTTACTTTTTATTCTATATATTTCAACATATTACCTTTAAGTACTAATAATTATGGCATTATTAATAGTTGAGTCGCCGGCAAAGGCAAAGACGATAGGTAAATATTTGAGTAAAGAATTCAAAGTGGCTGCATCCTTTGGCCACGTCAGAGATCTGCCAGCAAAGAATGGTTCTGTTGATCCTGATAATGACTTTGCCATGAAGTATGAGATTATTGAAAAAGCAGAAAAGTATGTAAAAGAGTTAGTCAAGGAAGCTAGTAAAACATCAGATATATACCTTGCAACAGATCCAGACAGAGAAGGGGAAGCAATAGCTTGGAATGTGATAGAGGCACTAAAGGAAAGAAAAGCAATCAATGATGAAAGCAACATTCATAGAGTAGTCTTTAACGAAATAACAAAAAGAGCAGTGCAAGAAGCTATAAAAAATCCACGTGAAATTAATATGGACTTAGTGCGTGCACAGCAAGCACGCAGAGCTTTGGATTATCTAGTTGGATTTAGCTTATCACCGCTGCTGTGGACAAAATTGTCGGGAAGCAAATCTGCAGGGCGAGTGCAGTCTGTTGCGTTAAAGCTTATATGCGAACGAGAAAATGAAATCAGTAAGTTTATAACACAGGAGTATTGGAGCATAAAGGCAGAAATGCAAAATAGCAAAGATGAGGCTTTTTTTGCTATGCTAAGCCACTATGACAATAAAAAGCTAGAAAAATTTGATATTAAGAATGAAGAAGAGGCAAAGAACTTAGTCAGGGAGATCGAGTCAAGGCAGTATGCTGTAAGCACAGTAGAACGCAAGCAAGTTAAGAGAAACCCGCTTCCTCCATTTATCACCTCAAGTCTTCAGCAAGATGCAGTGAATAAACTGTATTTTAATGTGAAAAATGTTATGCGAGTAGCGCAAAATTTATATGAAGGTATCAATATTGGTGGTGAAACCGTAGGGTTGATAACTTACATGCGTACAGATGGGTTTCATATTGCAGATGAGGCTATAAACTCAATCAGGGGATCAATTAAGTCATTATATGGTGATAAATATTTACCGCATTCTCCTCGTAAATATGTAAAAAAGGTCAAAAATGCTCAAGAAGCACATGAAGCAATCCGGCCAACTGATACTAATAGAACACCGGGTAGTATTAAGGATTACTTAACGCCAGAGCAATTTAAACTGTACGATTTAATCTGGAAAAGAACCATCGCAAGTCAAATGGAATCGGCGATTCTTGATCAAGTGGTAGTTGAAATTAGTTCTATTGACCAGAAAGTGATTCTGCGAGCAAGTGGATCAAGTATATTCTTTGATGGTTTTTATAAAGTTTATCAAGATAACATAGAAGCCGAAAATGAAGGCCTGCTACCTGCCATGAAGGAAGAGGAAGCGTGCAAGTTGATTTCTGTTGATCCGAAACAGCACTTTACTCAACCGCCACCTCGTTATAGTGAAGCAAGTATAGTAAAAAAAATGGAAGAAGTCGGTATAGGTCGCCCATCAACTTATGCAACAATTATTTCGGTATTACAAGATCGTGAATATGTTTCATTGGATAACAAAAGATTTATTCCAAGCAGCCGCGGTAAGATCGTGACTATATTTTTGGAAACTTTTTTTCAGCGTTGTGTAGAGTATGACTTTACAGCACAAATGGAAGAAAGGCTTGATTCAATCTCAAATGGACATGCAGATTGGAAAAAAGAACTAGGCTATTTTTGGGTGCCATTTTTTAATCATGTAAATTCTGTTAAGCAAATGACACATGATGAGATTTTTAGTGGTATTCATGATTTGGTAGTCAATTGGTTTTGCTCAGAGGAAGGAAAGGAAGAAATAGGTAAAAAATGTCCTAATTGCTCTGATGGTATATTGAAATTAAATTTTGGAAAAGCCGGTGTGTTTCTTGGATGTTCTAACTATCCTGCATGCAATCATACAAAAGAAATTACGAGCAGTAATGACAATTCAGAATATCCAAAAAGTTTGGGTATAGATGATGTGACAGGCCAAGAGGTAATGATCAAAAAAGGTCCTTTTGGACTTTATCTGGAGTTTAATAGTGAGTCAGAAAAGAAAAAAAAGATTTCTGTACCAAAAGATATAAATGTTAATGATATTGATCTAAATACCGCCACTCGATTACTTTCCCTGCCGAAAATAATCGGAGAGCACCCTAAAACTGGAAAAGAAGTAAAAATAGGTCTTGGACGATTTGGGTACTATATCCTCTATGATGGTCGATACTTTTCTCTTAAAAAAAGCTCTAAGGAGGTATTAGACACACAATTAAACGAAGCTATACAAATTATTGAGAGCAGCCCACGCAAAGAGCTAAAATCTCTTGGTTTTAATGAAAAGGGAAAAGAAGTTTTTATCTGCAACGGTAGGTACGGATTCTATATAAAATGCGGTAAAACAAACGTTGCGTTGGGCAAGAATGCAGATATTGAAAGTATAGATCTGAAGAAGGCTTTAGAGTTAATTAAGAATAAAAAGTAGACTTCTTGCATAACCATATGCTTTTTATTGCTGTTCCAGCGCTACACGCTGGAACTGAGAAAAAAAGAGCCTGAATTACAAGAAAGAAAATATTCAGATAACGAGAAAGTTGTCACCTGGTTAGCAGCTACAGTCGTGTGACGCAGACGTGCTACCAGGAAAATAGTCTCTATCAGAGTTAAGCTTTGCTTGCAAAATGAAAAGTGAGTCCAGCTTCTATACCATGTGTGTGAAAAAAGCTGTTCTGTATGATAGTAGTCATTTTATCATTACCTGTTTGTTGAGCCATTTTTTTTGCTTTATCATCAAACTTTAAAGTTTCTGGTTTGTATTCACTGCTACCAATAACACCAAAACCTCTATATCCGATATGCATATTTACATCTTCATTTATATGATAATCAAAGCCAGCCTTTAATTGACCTGCAGGTCTTATTGATGATTTTTCAAACATCGTCATTTTTGTTGCACCAATTCCAATACCGACGTAGGGAGAAAAAGAGAAACTATCACTTTTCCAATAATGATAAACATTTGCCATTACAGATATGTTCTCAATTTTGTCATGGTTAATAATTGATCCATATCGATTGCCACCTTCTGTGTACGATATTGTCATCTGGCCGCTTGTTAAACCAACATTATCCACTTTCACAGAAGAATACATTCCTTCTAATTCAGCTCTATAGCTATTATAGCCTAGTTCTCCTGTGTAACCAAGTGCTACATTTGCAGCAAAAGGTGGGTTATAATCTCCTTTATACTTACTTATTAACCGACCTTCTGTTCTCTGAGCGTCTATGTCATTTATAGATACACGGTTATCATCTTTAGCATCTTTGCCTCCAATTTTTGCTTTCAACTTACCCAAGTTCAAATATTGACCGTAATATCCACCACCAAAGTAAAATCCTTCTGTTTCACTTGCAAAAGATTGTTGTGACAACAATAAAGCAAGTGCTGTAACTGCTAATGTTTTTTTACTCATCATGACTATTCCTCTAGTTAAAATAGCTAATCTAGTACTAATTAATTAAAAATGATTTAATATGAAAAAACTAATTATTTTCTAAGCTAAAAAATAGGTAAAATTAACCTCTATCCTCGATTTTATTGCCTTCTAGTTTGTCCTCATCTTCAAATTCATCATCATCGTCAAATTCATCCTTACTGTCTTCATCATCAAACCCATCATCGTCTTCCTCATCATCAAACCCATCACCACCTTCAAACTTATCATCAATATCCTCGTCTTCAAATCCATCTTCAATCTCTGGCTCATCGTATATTGCATCTTCAGTTTTAGCTTCAACAGGATAATCAGCAGCTTCAATAGCATTACTCTCTTCTTCATTACTAATCTTATCTTTGTTAGCAGCAGAAAAGACCTTGTTTGGATCATATGGCTCTTGTGCAGGCACACGTGTTGGTTTAATCAGCCTTCTTGTGAATGTGCTATCACTATAGTACAAAATTTTCTTTGACTTAATTGGATAAGTCGATTCTATCAAAATTATCTGATCATCACGTGGCAGCATAATAATTTCTTGAGGTAAGAGCAATGCTCTCTGTGTTTCAGAGATATGCAATGATCTTGATGCAGGATTCAAGTCTAAAAATTTAGGTTTGTTTAATGATTCTTGTTGTACAGTTTTGTTTCCTATAAGCTGAGATATCAAATTAGCCGTTTCAATATTATTGGCTGCAAAAGTTATTCTATAGGTTGAGTTTGATAAAAAGGAGTTCATTCCTGCTTCTTCATATATTCCTTTAAGCTGTTCAGTATCTTGAACAATTAAAAATAACCTTACTCGATAGCCACGAAAGTATGCGATGCCCGTTTGAAATTGCTCCATTTTTCCAAGTGTTGGAAACTCATCCATTAAAAATAATACGCCGTAAGGCTCGTCATCCGATGGCAATTTTCTACATAAAAACTCAGTTGCCTGTTGGTAAAAAACCTGCATTAAAGGCCTGAGCCTAGTTAAGTTATCAGGAGTTAAACCAACATAAACTGTAGTTTTCTTCTTTTTAAAATCCAAAATATTAAAATCACTTGATGCAGTTGCAGTATCGATCAATGGGTTTGCCCACAATTCAAGCGACGAGTTCATAGTTGACACAACACCTGATCTTTCTTTGTCAGCCTTTTGCAAAAAAGCTGCAATGTTCATATACGCTACCGGATGTATTATTTTACCCATTGTGTCCAAAACTACAGCAAGATTGTAAACTACGTCATCGCTACGCATCGTACGCACAACCTCACCAAAAGATTTAACTTTCTCTGGTGCAGCAAGTAAATATAGTACCACCCCAACAAATAAGCTTCTTGCTTCGTTTTGCCAAAAATCTTGTTCAGGCATGATTAGGTTAGCTATTTTTTGCACATCGTCAACCATCTGTCCAGGTTTTTCACTAATCCATTCCAGTGGATTATAACAATGGCTTACCCCATCTGGCTGAGCTGGGTTCCATACATATACTTTTTGTCCTTGTCGCTCTCGCCAACCACTTGTTATTTCATAGTTTTCTAATTTTATATCATGCACAATTACCGAATCATTCCAAAATAACAAATTAGGAATTACAAAACCAACACCTTTACCAGAGCCTGTAGGTGCAAAGAGCAATGCATGCTGAAACCCATCAGCAATAAAATATCCTCTTTTATCTTTACCAAGCAATAGACCTTTTTTGCTTCTTAATCCCGCTTTTCGTATGTCTTTCTCTGATGCCCACTGTGAATCTCCATGAAGCGATTCTTTCTTTTTAAATGGCCGCCACTCAATTAGTCTTTCTCTCACATTCCACAAAATAATCATCAAAACAATTTGAGGCAGTACAGAAGATACAACTAATTTAATTTTGAGCTCAAAGCTATATAACTCTGGATGATGCCAACAATATTGTATATGATCAAAAATTGTCGGCCAGAGAGCTTGAGGAAAAGGTGTCAAGCTAGGATTAATTGCTCTAAAATCTACACCATCTGGACCGTCAACAAACAGGTAGAGTAATATACCAGACAAATAGAAGCAAAATTCAAGTATGCTAAAAGATACTACACCTCCTATGAGAATATTGCGTAGGTGATTTCCATTACTCATAAACTACTTTTTCTTAACTTACGTATAAATTTAAGTATTTTCATTTGAAGATCTAGTAAATAATATTTCAGAAATGCTTCTTTTTCCACCACTGGTCCTTTTGAGTTGAATAACAATGTCAATTACATTTCTAATGTATGGTATGATCTGATCTGGGGGAATGCCAAGATTTGCTTGCATAACCATAAGTTTTATTTGCTCAAGAGCCATTGCCGGACTATCCGCATGAAGAGTTGATATTGACCCTGGGTGGCCAGTGTTTATTGCTCTAAGAAAACTAAAAGCTTCTGCTCCACGCAGCTCACCAACTATTATTCTATCTGGTCTTAAACGTAAACATGCCTCTATCAGATCCTGAGTGGTCACTTTTGCCCTACCCTGACCTCCTTTAGAAGCAATAAGATGTACTCTATTCGGATGATCATTCAAAACTATCTCTCTTGCATCTTCAACAGTAATAATTCTTTCTTCAGATGGAATAGCACGCAAAGTAGCATTAGTAAAAGTGGTTTTACCAGTGGAAGTTCCACCACTAATTATGATATTTTTCTTATTTATTACAGCATATTCTAAAAACTCTTTTATTTTTTTTTGTTTCAGTAGCAAATCCAGGTGACGATCTACTGGATTATCGGTCACTCCTATAACAGTGTTAGAAAAAGCCCCCATTTTTTCATAATCATCCAATGCCAATTGCATAGAAGAAGGTTTACGAATTGAAATGACTACTTTATCAGGCTCACATGCTGGAGGAAACACTATCTGTATACGATAACCATTTGGTAATGTAGCTGAAAGCAGCGGTGTCTCTTCGCTCAGTTTTTGTTCTGTAGCTTGAGCAATCAACCTGCTAAGAGATTTTAAATGATTAAGATCAAATATTTCTAACTTTTCGCATCTTATTTCACCGCGATTTTCAATCCATACTTCCTTCGGTTTATTTATTGATATTTCATTTACACCTTCCTCTTGAAATATCCCTTGTAATGGCTCCAAGTATGTATCAAGTGCAGCATAGTTCATTTCAGTTATTTAATATTGACTGTGGAGGAAATACTATATCTTGGTTAACAAATACTTTCAATGCAGTTCCTTGATTAACATAAATAGTTGGTTTTTTATCTACACTCCTATCAACTATATCTCGCATGTCTTTGGAAAAATCATTGATTGACTTCCCAATTGCTTCATCATAAACAGATTTGCTTCTTTTCTGAGTTTGCCTCAACAGTTGACGTACATCGTCTAAAGTTATACCGATATTGTCACTAGTAATTGTATCAACTCCACTAGCTCCAGAACTTTTTATCACACTTACTATTTCTTCCTTTATTATTCTCAGCAAATCCTGATCACTTTTAGCATTTCGAATTTTTTCAATAGCCCTAATACCCAATTTCCATTTTTCGTCTCCTACCTTCCCAACTTCAGTTTTTATAGAATTCTCCAATCTCTCAACAATAGCCCCTTTGAGAGAAGAAATATCTATTTCAGTTGCAGTAATAGACTTCACTGCATCCATGGCAGTTAGCGCATCGATAAGATTAGAGGCTTTTTGTCCTACAACAGCTGAACCAATCGAAACACCAGCAAGTGCCACTGAAGAGAATAATGCACTTGCTATTTTATTATCAACTATTCCAGCTATCCCTGCCCTTCCAAGCTCATCGGTACCAGATGATGCAATAGCAACATCTATACCATGAGGAAGAATGATCCTATTCCAATTTATGTTCACGCGGGCTTTTGCAACATTTGAGTCGAATGAATAACCACCTATTAACCTTGAACCTTTTGGTATTAAAATTGTATCACCAGTTTCTGCATAAACGTCTCTACTAACAACAGCACGGAGCATTCCTTTTAAGTCAGAACTTATTGCAGTTTCAAGAATAGCGTCAATAACTTTACCTTGAATAATCATTAAACCAAGCTTTCCAGCTTTGGTAGCTTTGCTCGACTGTGCTGAGGTATTGGGTAAAACAGCATCTGTAGCTTTACCTTCCCCACTACTACCTGAAATTGCTAACATTTGTGCACTACGTCTGTCTCTAGGATAACCGCCACCCCCTATTGTAGGAAATGAAGTAGGTAAATTGCTAATAACATTACCAGAAGGAAAATTTTGCTTTGGTAAAACAGGTATATTTGACAAGGGAATTTCCTTTAGTTGCTCTTCTTTTTTTGTCACTTCCTCTTTTTTGATTTGTTTTACTTCTGGTATGACTTGTGGGATAGGAAGAGGAGGTAAGGGTGGCAAGAGATCAGTTACTACTCTTTCGGAAACTATTGCATTATCTGGAACTTGTTCTAACTTTCCTTTCAATTCTTGAATGTTTTGCTTTGTTTCCTCTTTTTTAACAATCTCTGGACCCTCTTTATTAGAAGGACTAAAATAAAGATAGTACACTCCACCAACTAAGAGCGCTACCATAACTATCATCAATGCCTTATAACCTTGATTAGAGCCAACTGTTACTACCTTGCTTTCTATCTCTGATTCATCTTCTACACTATTATGCCTTTCTTTACTCATATTATATGTACCAGAACTAAAGTGACCTATTTATAACTTCAACTTCACTACCTTCATAACGCATTAATAGCTTTTTATGTACTCCTTTTATTACAACATAATCATCAAATAACAGCCTTTTACAGGATTCGCCTTCTATAAAAATCTGAGGAATTTTATTACTATTTCTAAACTTTAAATAGGTTAAATAACCATCATCGAATAACTCAATTGGAACTATATCTATGTTACCACCTTCATCAATATATGTATAGTTGTACCTCGTATTATTTTCTTGTATTATTTTTTCTGGCTTTTCTGTAATGTATTGCATTTGAGTAGGTAAAGAAACCTCATCTAAATCAACATCAAATTCATCTTCTTCTTGAGGATAATAAAAACGTATTACGTAAGATATATCCTTTTCAACGGAATAATCATGATCCACTTTTTTAGCATCAGTATCTGGGTATTTATCGTAATTTGGTCTTGAAATTAGATCAAAAATGTAATTTCTCTTTTTAGTTGTCGTAATAATCATGTTAGTGCGACTACTGACTTCAAATGGCATGACAAGCAGTTTATTATCATAAGGATTAATTTTCCAACTTGATGCATCACCAACAGCAATATTTTTGACTTTTTCCCCTTCTGCAAACTCAATATAAGAATAGTAACCTTGACTAAAAATTACTGTAAACACCTCATTAGGGCTATATACAAAAGTCTTTATTCTACTATCTACAGAAATAGGTTTATTATTAATAGATGCATTTAAGTTGCCACTTATTAGTAAAGCTAAAACTAACAATATCCTACACATATTCATCATCTACTCTATATGAAATAACTTGAAACCCTAACGGGTTAATATATCTTTGCTGATCATTCATTTCAAGCGATGCATATTTATACGACATCACAACTATCTTATTTTTCCTTGAGGAATTTCCATCTTTTCGTGTAAATTCTATAGAAAATCTCACTTGAAGAGCATCGTTACCTAATTTTTGAATTGAACGAATTTTCAACTCACCTTTAGCATCTGAATATAAATTAAAAAGGTCATTCATATTCTGCGATTTTATATAATTGCTAAATTCACTATATACACTAGGCGAAGAAAACAACCTTACTTTTGTATAATAATTATAATTATAATTATATGGGTCAAAAACCTCCCTTGCTTTTATATACTCTGAAATAAAATAATCGTTCAGCGTTTCATTTGCAGAATATTGTTTTACTGTAACAGGATCAACCAATTGCACTATTCCTGATTTTTTATCAATTTCTATAACGAATGGCTCAATAGTGCTACTTGTGCTAATTTTAAATATAGCTAATATGCTTATAGAAATTGCAACTAGTAATATTAATGTAAATAAAAGTAAAGTATTTCTCTGAGCAACAACTGTGCTATAGCGACTTGAATTCCAATTTATATCCTTATCCAATAACTCATTACTTTTTTCTTGTTTTAAAAATTTCAGCATCTCAATATTCTTAAAAATCTTAACTTATATTAATTAACATAGCAAGCTAACAAAGTAGTTATAACAAAAAAGCTAATAAACCCTTAATCCATGGCCTAACTTGCCAAATTTTGTTTCCATATATGAATCATTATATTCATTGCGTTCCATAATAAGTGGTACACACTTTGTAACTTCTATACCGTTATTTTTCAACTCTGATAACTTTCTACCATTGTTTGTAAGTAATTGTATTTTGTTAATGTTCAATTTCTTAAGTATTTTAGCTGCAACAGCAAAGCTCCTTTCATCATCTTCAAAACCCAATACTCTATTTGCATCAACAGTATCAAGATTATATTTTCTTTGCATACTGTATGCTCTTAACTTATTAGTTAAACCAATGCCTCTCCCATCTTGCATCAAGTATAATATAATGCCATTCCCAAAGTCGGTCATTATTTGAATCGCTTGATGTAACTGGCTTCTGCAATCACATGATAAGCTGTCTAATAAGTCTCCTGTATAGCATGAAGAATGAATTCTCACTAATGGCTCATTATCTTTATCTGGATTGCCAATGATAATTGCATAATGTTCTCTTCCGCCACTTTTGGTTCTATAAGATATGATATCTACTTCTTGAGTCTGCTTTAAAAATAATGATGTTTTGCACACTTCATACACACTATGATTTTGTTGAAAATCATTCATAAGTAACGTATTTAGTGCAATAATGTCATTTTCTTCACACCAATTTCGCATTTCATGTTTATTCTCAAAAGTCATATCAGCCACTAACGCGTATGGCAATAATTCTGAGAACTTAAGCAAGGCAACAGCATACGCATCTATTGTCTTTGAGCATTGCAACTCTTTTATCCAATCTTCCTTTGAACAGTTTATTAAATGGAGCAGTTCATCAAAATTGCTTATCAACAGACGTTTGCTACTATGTTCTTTACTCTGACATATGTATTTTACCTTACTTGCAGTCAAAGTAACATACACATTACCTGATATAAGCTTATATTGACTAAATAAATTTTTTTCTAAAGTTTCAGCAGCAGCAAGCAATAGATAGTTATTTTCATCATCATATATTAAAATTGGAAGACCACGCCTGACTTCACTGATGGCCCTTTCTACTTTATTTCTACTTTGATTTCCTATAAACATTTCACCTACACCAAACAACTTGGTGCGGTCGAGAAGACTTGAACTTCCAAGGCTTTGTGAGCCACAGCGACCTCAACGCTGCGTGTCTACCAATTCCACCACGACCGCACTTTATTCTAGTTTCTGTATAATTACTTTAAATTACTTAATCATTTTAGGGTTTTTCATCTAAAGTGTCAATCTGATACTAGGATAATTTAGGAAATGCGTGTATAATTTAACTATGAATTTTATGGTTACAAACTTTAATCATTTAAGATAATCTTACTACTAATTCTTAATTTAGGTCTTTATACAAATGAAAATAGCTAATATCTTCATTTTTTTAATTCTATCTCTTACAATTAGCTTTTACACCACTCATGCACAAATATTGTACACATGGTCTCAAATCATTCCAGAAAATAAATTAAGCATACGTGCGATTATAGACAATAACATGTGTCCCGTTGCTTATGTCGATAATAAGGCAGTAGAAATGCTAGGTCGCAGCTCAATTAACAATACCGAAACAGTTTGTGAACTGATAGTAGAAACAAATGCTCAAAACATTAGTATTGACAATATAAAAGTTCCCGTATTAGCGGAAAAGATCAGCAAAATTGCCTTCATTGGCGATACAGGATGTAGAATAAATATGTTATTTCAGCAAGAATGTAATTCTGTAGATAACTGGCCTTTGAAAAAAAATTTAGATTCAATCGCTTTTCATAAACCAGATTTAATTATCCATGTTGGTGATTATCATTATAGACAAACAAAATGTAGAAACACAAAAAAGTGCGGCGATATTTATGGATATAGCAAAGAAGCTTGGTACGCTGATTGGTTTGAGCCTGCAAAAGATATTTTAACACAATCTCCTTTTCTTTTTGTTCGTGGAAATCATGAGAGTTGTAATAGAGCTTATGAAGGATGGTTCAGATATTTAGATTCATACCCCTTTTTCCCTCAAAAATGTGAAGATCTTATTTCCAGTTGGTTCTTAGATGCTGGGCCGATGAAGTTTTTTATCTTCGACTCTTCATCCGGTGAGGAAATTTTTACAACCCAAAGCACAGTTGATGCTTTTGAGAGGCAGTTTGATAAATTGATACAAGATAAGCCCACGTGGTTTTTGACTCATAAACCACTTTGGAGATCTCCAAAAAAAGAATTTTTGACATTAAAAAGCCATGGTAATCTTACACAAATTGAAGCTTTTGGAGATAAATTTCCAAGCAATGTTACTACCATAGTTTCTGGCCACATTCATATAGCCCAGATTTTATTAATGGATAATGTTCCAGATCAGATTATAGTTGGAAACGGCGGTGCATTATTACACGCTCAAGATCAAGAACCTGTTTATCAAAACGTAGAATTTAACTATCCAAATAGTAGAAATTACTTAGCACACGAAGTTAGAAACTTTTTCGGCTTTGGCTTTGCAATATTAGGTTTAGACGATCACAAATTTACTTTCTATAACCAAGATAATAAGGAAATGTATTCTGCAAACCTAACGAAAGACTTTAAACTTAAAACAAATTAAAATTAGGACTATTTAAGGACGCAAAAAAAAACGTGCTGAGCTTAAAAAACTCATAGCAACAAAAACCACTGAAATTCTTGTATATATCGACTAATCTGGAATTGATAACACAAAAGTCAGCGTATTAGTATGATTGCAGCTTTGAATAAGGGAAAAATTATGGTGCCCATGATTTTTGAAGGCTACTGCGATACAGACGTTTTTAATAGCTAGTTCAAGCTTTATTGCTGGGTGATTTTGGATAATGCAACTTTTTATAGAAAATAAGTGAATTTGTTAAAAGTATCGGTGCTGAAGTTATATATCTGCCTCCATATTCTCCTGATTTTAATCAAACCATTGGTTTGCTATAAAAAATTGAGCCAGAAAGAATATCCAGCTATTCGAACTATTAGAAAAAGAGCTATATATGAGCATGTTTTAGCACAGACATTTTTTTGTAACTAGGCGAATGCAATCAGTTTTAGCTGCTTGAGAGGATATCAATTAATAAAGAAATGCATCTATAGTAATTAGAAGAAAGAATGAAAAAGTACAGAAGTAGAAATGTGAGTTGACAAAATAAGAGAAATATAATATATTGAAGATATAGTATTTCCTAAAGTAAATGATAAAGGTATAATAAAGTATTTGAGTTATAATGGCATATAGTGTGGATTTAAGGGAAAAGGCAGTATTGATGATAGAAAAAGGGAAGACAAAGGTTGATAGCAGAGCTCATGGAGATAGGAATAGCAACGCTGTACCGCTGGTTAAAAAAGAAAGCTGCTGGTGAAAGCCTAAAGCCATCTAAAAACGGTAGCTTTATTCGAAAAATAGACCCAAAAATACTCGAAGAATATGTTACAAAGAATCCAGATCATACTCTGGCAGAGATGAAACAAAGTCTTGGATTTGGAATAAATTCAATTTGGTATAGACTAAAACAGCTAAAAATTACTTTTAAAAAAAAGTCACACTATATCAAGAGCGCAATCAAGAAGATAGGCAGCAATTTATTGATAAAATCTCAAAAATAGATCATTCCAGCATCTTATATATAGATGAAGCAGGAGTTGATAATAAGTTATACCGAGAATATGGACGTGCTCCAAGAGGAAAGAAAATTTATGCAGATATTCCAGCGAGAGAGAATCGGTATAGTAGCCGGGTGGATTGGAATGAGATTTATTGCACCAATGACTTTCAAAGGTGGGTGTGACAAAGAGGTATTCAATATATGGTTGGAGAAACCTAAATTGCCACTTGGCACAACCATAGTTATGGATAATGCTACATTTCATAAGACCACTAAAACAAAATCATTAATAGAGTCTTTTGGCTGTCATGTGCTGTATCTTCCAACATATTCACCAGATTTGAATCCTCACTTTTACCCACAACTTTGAGAGGTCATTATGCGAAGCATAACCATGCTTTCCCTGAGGTTTTCATAACCACGCCATAGAGTCATAGTTCCTGGTAAATTATCACTTTTTCTATTCATAAATCCACCTAATTTTCCTAACCAAATAATAGCTTGTTTTATGTTTGGAGGTTCTTCTGGCAATTTGGCTACTTTATGCTCACGTATGTAAAGGGTTTTCCACTCTTCATTACTTAAAACCTTAGTACAAACCTCCATAGGATTCGATAAAGCGATTTTTGTTAAATATAAAATATTAAATGCAATAATGCTCTTTATAGCGATTAATTTCTCTAATCTTTCTTTTGTAGCTAAACGAGAGCTTTCTACCTTACATCCTGATTTTAAAATCCTAAAATACTCCTCGATTTTCCATCTTAGCTTATACCAATTTATCCTTTCTATAGCATCTAAAGTGCTATTAACTGGTACATTAGTCAGCAAAGTCCAATCAATAGCTTCTACTCTTTCAGGAGGATTTGTTTCTTTGGCACTTACTACATATATAGCGATTTTATCACTTATTTTATGCTCTGTATCTTTCGATCCATAAATGTAAGGAGATCTGATAGGTATATAGCCTTTCATATACCTGACTTCAATGTTAGCTTTTCTTGAGATCTGGTATTTATTTTCAGCAACATTCAAGACAATTTCCTTTTTTACAGGCAGTTGAGTTATACGTGTTTGCAAATCCGTTTTTCCCCCTTCAATACAGATGAATTTCCTATTAGTTCGGTTGCGGATTACATAAAAACTGTCCAATGATTCAACAGTCCATAAAAACTTAAAAATATCTGCTTCCCTATCACCAATAGTAACAAGCTGTACACCTTCTGCGAGGTTATTTAGGGTTTCTTTTAGTGCCGCTATCCACTTATAGCTTTCTTTCTCCTTTATAGCAGTACGGTATTTCCTGTTTGCTTTTTCTTGGGCTGTTTCTTCCCTGATAGAACGTGCCCAACACTGTTGAGAAGATAGCCCTAAAGGTAATCCGTCTTTGTTAACCATTAAGTTACTGTGCAATAACAAACCCTTTTTATATTTTGTATAGGCTTTAGAAATACTACCTAGACCCTTAGTCTTTATATGAGAGTCAAAATCCAAATAACTTGTATCTTGAACTGAAAATACCAGCTCATTTCCTTTTATCCTTTCCATAGTTTCTTTATAATGGGAAGAATAAATTTCCTTAGCTTCAAGCTTCTCATTGCTAAATAATCTGTATGCACCTTTAGCTTCTTTCCATCCTACACAGCTTTGACTAATTGACCCAGACGCCTTATTCTCTATTAAATAGCTTGTTTTAATAAGTCTTGTATTAAGCCTTACATCTCCCAGATTAACATGTCTCAACTCTTTTTCTAGCCATTTATCTCCTAAGCCATCAGCACATTGTACATTTCTATTTACTTCACACATTTTTACCTCATCTTAAGTATATTTTTCTCTATCTTACTTGCTTTTTATACTTGTGGGTAAAAGTGAGATTTGAATCCCATAGAACACTGTTGGCATACCATCAAAAGCCGCCTCAGACCTCTAATATATAAATGTACAGACTTACAACTTTTGGTTGGTAATACCATAATGGTAATTTATTATTCATTTTAGAAAATACTATAGTGAGACTATTTAAAATTAATTATGTCAGTAGTAGTAAATACACCAGGTAACATACAAAGAACGTCAAAATTAAGAGATATTTTACTAGCCCCTGTGAGGTGGCTAGTCATTGGCTTAGCTGTAGTGTTACTCATAGCATCTATTGTTCTTGTTCTAGCATTAATTCTAGTAGCTCAAGCATTGAGTAAGCTATATGTTCTTGCAGGAGGCAAATTACCAGAATGGTTAGATCAAAGAACTGAAGCATTTATGGAGGCAGCGCGTATCCACAAACAATGCAATGCAATTAATATTAACATTCAAAAGCTAAAAGAAAACTATGGCGAGCCTGATGTTGATGATAAGTTTATAGAGGAAATAGAAGGATTTATTGATCAGTTAGAGTGCATAGCAAATGGCACACAAAAAGCTGTAGATAAAGATCAACTCACAGCAGATGAGCAAAAACATGCACTTGAGTGCCTAAAGCGTATAAAAAATGACCCTGATTCACATAGTGGAAGTGGATTAAGATTGAAGCAAGTTTTAAGTTTGGTTTGGAAAGCTTGTAAGGATAAAAATAAAAAAAGTACTGATAATAATATAGATATTAATACCCGCATATCACAGAGAAAATATCAACTGGTTAAACATTTAGTAGAATCGCAAACAGAATACGGAGTACTTGTTGGCAGTGTATGTTTACTGGTACCTTTAACAGTATTGTCTCTTCCTTGTACACTTTTGAAGAGTTTTCCTTCTTGCAAAGAGCGGATAAGGCTACTGTAAAACAAGAATTTCAAAATGAGCTACAAAAAAAGGTGATGAATTATTTAATCAGCTTGCCAATGATGAAGAAAAAAAAGAAGTTGCAAAAGCTTTAAGTAATCCTTCTACAAATTTCTTTATTAGCTTTATAGAAGCATTTAAAAATCACTCTGCACGTGCAGTTTTAGGTGATAAAAAATGTGATGAACTAATAAAAGAAAATTTTGCTAATCTTCAATACAAAGAATCAATATCTAGCTTTATCTAAAGTAATCACTTAACTAACGGCAAAGTGATACCATGTTGATTCATATATTTTCCTTTCATATCATGGTATGATTTCTCGCATTCACTTTCGCCGCTTAAAAACACAAATTGGCATGCTCCTTCATTAGCGTAGATTTTTGCAGGAAGTGGAGTAGTGTTAGAGAATTCAAGTGTGACGTGACCTTCCCATCCAGGCTCTAAAGGTGTGACGTTTACTATAATACCACATCTTGCATAAGTTGATTTACCAACACAAATTACCAGTACATTCCTTGGTATACGAAAATATTCCACCGTGCTGGCAAGTACAAAACTATTTGGTGGGATTATACATACATCTGTTTCCTTATCTATGAAACTATTCTCAGAAAAATTCTTGGGGTCTACAATAGCTGAATTAACATTAGTAAAAATCTTAAACTTATTACTAACTCTTGCATCATAGCCATAAGATGATAATCCGAAAGATACAACACCCTTACTGCTTTTATGATTCACAAAAGGCTCTATCATTCTAGAGTTTTCAGCCTTTTCCCTTATCCATTTATCTGGCATAACTGCCATAATTGTCCTTTAAAGTTTTGTAATACTTATAATAATATGTAATAGAATTTAAATGTAAACCTGAATTAGCGTTACACTCTGGAATGGCAAAGTTTCCAGTATAAACTACCTATACAAAAATAAATTGGCAATATTTCAAGCCTGCCAAGCAGCATCAAAAACGATAGAAATAGCTTTACTCCACCACTAAAGGAGGAATAATTACCTGAAGGACCTATTAGGTTACTAAATCCTGGGCCAGAATTTGTAAGCATTGCAGAAACAGAGCTGATGCTAGTTATAAAGTCCGCATTGCTCAAGTAATACCAATTCCCACTATGTAAAGAACAGATAGACAATAATGGGAAAGAAGTGATACTAGAGTAGATAAAATAGAGAGGTATAAATGGCATTAAGGTCAAAACTGTTAGACGAAAAAGTTGTAAATTTGGCGAAAGAAATGTTAAAAAAGGTCAGAAATAACGCATATGTTTCAAAAAAGTTACAAGCGGTGATAGCAGGAAAAGAAAGTAGTATAAGCGCTGTGGCAAGAATATGTAAAATTTCAAGGACTGCTTTGACTGAATGGATAAAGCATCTAAAATTTGGTAGAGTAGAAAAATTATTTTCCCCTTCTCAGCGGCGAAGAAAAAGCAAATTAAACAAAAATCAACGTGAGCAAATTGAAATATGGGTAGAAAGAAATCCAAATATTACTATTAAGGAAGTGCAAATAAAAATCTCAGAGGAATTTGGCCTAAACATTAGCAAATCAACAGTGCATCGTGAGATACAAAGGATGAAGTTTTCTTATATAACACCGAGGCCAATTCACCATAAACAAGATAAAAACAAGCAAGAAGAGTTTAAAAAATACTTCAATAAAATAGTCAATTCCCACCCTGAAAAGGAGGTATTTTTTTGATGAATCACGATTTGGAACTCATTCAAAAATCGGACACGGATGGTTTAAAAAAGGGGTCAGAACGCAGGTTAAATGAAAATTGGTAGACAAAATTTCTATATCTACAGTGCGGTAAATCCAAGAAGTGGTAAGAAAATTAGCCTACTTGCTCCATATGTAAACACTGATTGTATGAATATATTTCTGGAGCAGATGTCGAAAGATTTAGGCACGAAAAAAGCCTTTCTTGTAATGGATTGTGCAGGCTGGCATAGATCAAAAAGTTTGAAAATTCAGAAAAACATTACCATTATATACTTGCCTCCTTATTCACCAGAACTGAATCCTGTTGAGAGGTTGTGGCAATATATCAAACACAATACTTTACGCAACAGAGTCTACGATACCATAGGCTTACTTGAAGATGTTCTGTGTAATTTTATTGTCAGTATTTCCAGTGCTACTATTAAACGAGTTTGTAATGTTTCTTATTTGTTCGATTAGTAATGGAATTTGGTATAAGACATCATTATTGATGATATAGTGAACGTTAACATGTAAATCGCAAAAAACGTAAAGACGGATTGAACTTCATCATTTTCCAGTATTTTACCATTGAGTTTTACTCTATCGCTTTCACTTGGATTTAATAAAGAGCTAAAGTAATTCCTTATAGATTTTAGACAAATGACTAAACGGAAGATTTTGATTCCACCACTAGCAGAACCACCACATCCACCAATAAAGGCTAAAAAGAAAGCTAAGACTGAAATAAAGCTCCAATTCAAGTAGTTGGACATTACATAGCCAGTTGATGTGATAAAGGAGGTAATGGTGAATGTGCTGTACCTAAATGATAAAAATACTCCTAAGTCAAAATTTTTATACAACCAAAAACAAGCAAGCAAAGATGAGATAACAACTATCTTAATAAAGTAAGAGACTTGTTCATCATAACAAACGTCTAATCGTCTTATAATTTTTAAATAGCTCAGAAAAGGTAAAGAGCCTAAAATCATAAAGATAATTGTTATGACCTCCAATATAGGGTTATTGTAGTAGCCTATAGAATCGTTATAGTTAGCAAATCCACCAGTTGACACGGTAGACATCCCGTGACATATTGCGTCAAATAATGGCATGCCAGCTAGATAATATGAAAGTATGCATAATAAAATTAGGCCATAATATATTTCTGTAATATGTATCACTACGCTTCGCGTATGCGGTAGCCGTTTTTTAATAGCATCTGAGTATTCGGAATATAGCAAGTTATTTAAGCTCAAAACTTTAAATATGGGAAAAACTGCAATTCCTACTGTAATTACTCCAAAACCACCTATACCGTGCAGCATTGCTCTCCACAGTAGTATCCCCGGAGATTGTTGCTCGATGTAACTTATACCAATTCTCATTATTAATGAACCAAATAAGAAGCATAGCAGAGTTGTTTAACCGTGGAAGGGGAAAGAGAGGTAATAAATTTACACAAAGCGCATTCAAGCAGAACAATTGTATCGTAGATTTTATTGCGTAAAATGTTCTGTTTTATATATAACCAAAACCTCTCAACAGGATTGAGTTCAGGTGAGTATGGTGGTAGGTATATAATTTCGATATTTTTAGGTGCCTTTAAATTTTTTGACTTATGCCAACTAGCGCAATCCATCAAGAGAAAAGCCTTTCGTATTCCTAAATATTGCGACATCTGTTCAAGGAATATATTTATACAATCAGTGTTGACGTTTGGTGCAAATAAGCTAAAATTCTCTCCATTTCTGGGATTAACTGTACTATAGAGATAAAAATTTTCCCTACCTAATTTTACCTTAACCTGTGTCCTACTGCCTTTTTTAAACCACCCATGTCCAACTTTTGAATGTGTACCAAACCGTGATTCATCGAAGAAAAATAGCTCTTTTTCAGAATGCATGACAATAGTTTCATTGAGGTTTTTTTTAAACTCCTCTTGCTTGTTTTTATCTTGTCCACTATGAACTGGTCTTGGTGTGATATATGAGAATTTCATTCTTTGCATATTACGATGTATTGCGGATTTTCTGATATTCAAACCAAATCTTTCTTGGATTCTTATTCTCATTTCTCTAATAGTAATATTGGGGTTTTCCTCTATCCACAACTCAATTCGTTCAAGTTGACTTTGGTTCAATATAGTTTTTCTACGGCGTTGAGGTGGAGCAAATAATTTTTCTTCTCTTCCAAATTTTATGTGCTTTATCCATGTAGTAATTGCCTTTCTCGAAATGCAACATATTTTTGCTACAGCTGTTATACTGTGCTTTTTTGCTGCAATTACAGCATTTAGTTTTTTTTGCAACATACGCATTATTTCTTACTCTCTTCAGCATCTCTTTTGCTGATTTCACCACTTTTTCATCCAATAATTTTGATCTTAATGCCATCTAAACCTCGCTATTTTACTTACTTCAGTATGGCTTTTTTCCATTATTTTCTATTCGTTGCTTGTATAGCGGGAATTGGTATTAGAACAGTTGCTCCTGTGGTTGTAATCCCAGATACTGCTTCAAACAGTGCATCAATGTAGCTTAAACTATCAAGATAAAATGGAATAGCTGCAAATAGAGATAATGCAATCCAGGTACAACTGGTAATCGCAAAAATTGCCGGCATTCCATGCACCCTATTTAGTTTACCCAGTAGAATAAAAATCGCACTAAATGTGCAGGTAACTATAAATCCAACCAGAAAATTTTTCCATTCGTAACCTAGATAATTATTAGTAATAGCAGGAATAAGGATTGCTACGCCAAACAACAATAGAAAAATTCCCACAATAAACGCAATTGAACGTAAAACTTGCAGACTTTCCATAGACAGTAATGTGAAAGCTATATGTTATTAAAACTTCAACCGCTTTGCTAATTTTTTCTCTTGACTTGATTATAAACACGTATAATTATAGCGCTAAATTTGCCATAAGAGATAGAGGTAAGGTATGTTATTAACTGACAGACAAAAAAACATTCGAGATTCATTAATTAGTGAAGCTATACAAGGCAACTTTGAGAATATAAAAAATAATTACGATAGCGATATACAAGAAGTTTTGAAAAGCGAATTACCTAGTAATATAAAAAAAGAGTTTAAAGACGATCTACCTAATCCTTGTACCATTTCACAGTTGATTATATTCAAAAAAAATCAAAAGGAAATTAATCAATGTATACAGAAAATGGAGCAAAAAATTGAGAGTATTTCGTGTGATATAGCTATGCAAGAAGAGGAAGGAAGTGATGATTCACATATGCAAAAAGTGAAAAACTTAAAGAGAACAAGTGATCTTCACCACAAATTACGTCAAGCAATAGATTATTTAGATGTTAAAAAAGTTAAAGCAGTATTAGAAGATTATGATACAAATTTAGCAATGATTTTAAATAGACCTATACATTCACAGAGCAAAACTACCCTTTTACTTTATCCTCTGCAAGTTGGTCTTAATAAACGATATATAGGTGATGGTAAAAGATTGAAACAAGAAGATCTGAGAAATATAAAAGAAATTAATAAACTTCTTTGGGATAAAGCTTCTCCTGATATTCGCAATTTCTGGTTTCAATTCCATCAAGATCAACAAGAAGAAAGTACAAAAGACACAAAAGCAACCTTTGAAGCTCATTTGAAAAAAGCTCCTCCTGATATTCGTGACTTGTGGCTTAAATATCAAAGAGTGCCTAAAAATCAAGATGCAGCTGTAATAAAACTTCTTAAAGGTGAGCAACAACGACATGCCAAGATAGGTAGTGAGAAGTGGTTTGAAGATTTCATTCAAGAAGTTAAAGATTACACAGAACAAAAAAGCATAGAAGAAAAACTTGAAATAGCTACAGAGAAACCTACAACAAAATCTGTTCTACAAGACGCACAACTTTCTCAAATAAATAGAACTTGTTGTATTTTGTAGTAAATAAGTTCTTAGGAAATCTAAGTATGATAACAATAAAAACAAGAAGTTTAAACGTTCTACTTTTAACCTAGTATCCAGAATAAAAAAATATCAAAGTCATCATATTATATCACGAACCTTTTCCAAGACTTTTTTCATATTTTCGCTTGAAAGTGGAATTAAGCCAAGCCTAGATAAATATCCACCTTCAGTACTAATAGAGTCTACAACTTCTCTAATGAATTCCCTTAATCCATCAACAGTATCTAAGTGTTCTTTCTTTATATAAAGATATAAAGGCCTTGCTAACATATACTCCCCCGATGATATATTTTTATAAGTTGGCTCAATTCCTGCGATTGTGCTTCCTTGAATCTCATCTTGGTTTTTCGCTAAAAAGCTGAAGCTAAATATTCCTAAAGCATTTTTATTGCTCTTCAATTTTTGTATTATTATGTTTTCATTAATTCCAACTTCTATATATCTTCCATCATCTCTGATATTACTACATGCTTTCTTTCTTTTTTCTTGGTCTTGATAATTCTCTTTGAAAATCCTTGAGTTCATACATGAATATTGATCAAGCATAATAAAATTAATCAAAGTTTCATGTGTACCTGTATTTTGATGTGGGCCATAGATTTTAATTTCTGTTTTTGGTAGAGCTTGATTTACATCAGACCAAAATTTCTTGTTATTCTTTACTAATCTATCATTGTCTTCAGAATATGAAGATAAAGTTTTAAACAGGTCATTTTTTGTAAAATCAAATCTATGGCTTTGATTTGAATTTGCAATAACAATTCCATCATAGCCAATTATGATCTCTATTACTTCATTCACTTTATTTCTTTTACATAATTCTCTCTCTACTTCCTTCATAGGGCGAGATGAAGTAGTGATATCTGGTGTGCCTTCCCCTATTCCTGAACAAAACATTTTGAACCCTGATCCACTTCCTATCGATTCTACAACTGGAGTTTTAAAGGAAAATATACGGCTGAATTCTTCAGATATAAATGAGATAAAAGGAAAAACAGTTGAAGATCCAACAATTCTGATATATCTTCTGGCATCAACATTTGACAGTGGGATGAGTAATACAAATGCAAAAATAAGGAAAAGGCGTTTCAGCATCGTTTTCGCTCAAGAGTGTAAACTTAATTATCGTAATAAAAAATCAAACTGAAAAGCTTTTTTTCTAGATTTCAAAAGGTATAACGATCAAATGTGTGCGTAATGATGAGATCTGAATCACAGCATTCATACAACTGTATCTATATCGAATCCTCTTATGTTTTTCAATACTGAAAAATTCTTTCATACTAACTTAATGATGCAATATATCCTTTTCTTTAATAGATAAGTCATCATCGACTTTTTTTACATTATCATCAGTAATGTTTTGTATTTCCTTTTTGGCAACATGAAAATCATCTTCTGAGATTTCCTTATTTTTCTTCATTTCCTCTATTTCTTCCATAACATCTCTGCGTATATTTCTAATTGCAACTCGTGCATTTTCAGAAAATTGATGCAATAGTTTCACTAATTTTTCACGAGTTTCTTGTGTTAAGTCTGGAAGAACTATACGTATAGTATTTCCTTCAACAACAGGATTTAAATTTAGGTTAGCATTGATTATCGCATTTTTCACTTCACCGACAACAGTAGCATCCCAAACTTTAACCGATAGAGTTTTGTTATCTATAGCTGAAACGCCTGCAACTTGGTTCAGTTTTTGATGTCCACCATAGATATTTACAACTATACCATCAAGTAATGATGAGTTAGCTCTACCAGTACGTACACCTTTCATATCATCATGAAAAGACTGAATAGTTTTTAGCATTCTTTCTTTTGTTTTAGCTTTTATTTCGTTTAACATAAATTACCTAATGTTTATAATCTGAGACTATAGTATAAGTACCTTGACCTTTAATAATATTGACCATTTTTTCACTTTTCAAAGAAAAAACTACAATTGGAATAGAATTTTCACGAGCAAGTGAAATTGCTGACGCATCCATAACCTTCAAATCACGAGTTAACAAATCTGTGTAAGAAAGCCTATCGTACATTACAGCATTCTCATTTTTTTTTGGATCAGCAGAATACACGCCACTTACTTGCGTACCTTTTAAAATAACATTACAATTCATTTCAACAGCGCGTAAAGCTGCAGCTGTATCCGTAGTAAAAAATGGATTACCCGTTCCTGCTGCAAAAATTATCACCCTGCCCTCTTCTAAATGATGAATAGCCTTCCTTCTTATATAAGGTTCACATATAGTAGTCATAGGTATAGCAGACAACACCCTAGAGACTATAGAGCTTTTTTCTAAAAAATTTTGCAAAATTAAAGCATTAATAACAGTACCAAGCATTCCAATATAATCACTGCTTGCTCTTTCACAGCCACTTAAAGATGCTGATGCACCACGAAAAATATTCCCACCACCAACAACAATACAAACTCGAACTCCGAGATTACAAACTTCAACTATGTCTTTGGATAGTTTATCTATCACTTCCATATCATGGCCAAATAGCTTTGATCCCATCAAAGCCTCCCCAGAGATTTTGAATAACACTCTGGGGTATTTTACTTCTGAAGTTTTGTTACTTATTTGCACCATCCAAAGTAAGTAACTTATAATCAGCTAATTTAACAGCCCTTGATTCTATAAAGTCAGCAATCTTCATTTTATCATCTTTTATAAACTTCTGCTCTAGCAGAACAGCTTCTTCATAGTATTTAGCCATTCGTCCATCTACTATTTTTTTCGCTACCTCTTCAGGTTTATTTAAGCTCTTTACTTGCTCCTCAATTATAGAACGCTCATTGTTTAATTTTTCTTGATCTAAATCATCTATAGATAAAGCTTCAGGTTTCATAGCAACTACATGCATAGCTATTTGCTTTCCAAGCTCTTGTTTATCACCAGATGATTGCAATGCTACTAAAGCACCAATCTTACCTAAGCCATGCATATCACCATGTACATAGCCAGCAATAATCCCATCCTTAGTCTCTAGGTAGCAAAGATTGCTTAACTCTAACTTCTCACCAAGAACCGATGTACCACTCATAATAGCTTCCTGTACTGTACCAACATCTTCATATTTGGCATTTTTTAACTCATCAAGACTAGTACAACGTTCTTGACAAGCAATTGATGCTAAATTTGAAACTAATGCTATGAACTTCTCATTTCTAGCAACAAAATCAGTTTCACAATTGACTTTAACCAATACACCATAATTTTTAGCCAAGCACATAGCAATAAGCCCATCGGAAGCTACTCTATCAGACTTTTTGTCAGCTTTAGCGAATCCTATTGTACGTAACCTATCAACGGCTTTCCTAATATCACCATCACACTCTTCTAACGCTTTCTTACAATCGCTTAAGCCAAGGCCTGTTCTATCGCGTAATTCCCTTATACTACTTGAATCCATCTTCATTTACTTACTATTACCTCCCTTTCTGTTTCAACCTTAATACGCTTCTTTTTAGTTTGCACAATATCCTCTTCTTTTTCTTGAATAAGTTCATCATCCTTAACTCTAGACCTTGTCAAACTAGACTCTATTCCAGCTAATATAGAATCAGCAACCAATTTACAATAGAGCTCTATTGATTTTCTTGAATCATCATTTCCTGGTATAGGATAGGCAATACCATCTGGGTCAGAATTGGTATCAAGTACTCCAACTACAGGAATACCCAGTTTTTTAGCCTCTTTAACCGCTATATGCTCTTTGTTAGTATCAATAATAAATAAAACATCAGGAACTGCTCCCATTTCTCTAATTCCACCCAATTCTTTATCAAGCTTTTTCCTTTTCTTTTCAATGTTTCCTAATTCTTTTTTTGTTAAGATGCTATCTTCATCATTGGATATTTTCTCATATTGTATCAAAGTTTTTATCGAAGAAGAAACAGTGTTCCAATTAGTAAGCATACCACCAAGCCATCGATCATTTACATAATACTGACCACAACGAACTGCTTCACTTGCAACAATATCTAAAGCTTGAAATTTCGTACCAACAAATAAAATGCGACCATCTTGAGATGCAACATCGTATAAAGCTTTCATCGCCGCCTCTAACAATGGTAATGTTTTTCGTAAGTCTATTATGTGTATACGATTCTGTTGATGTATACCATATATATATGGGGCCATTTTCGCATTCCAGCGACTAACTTTATGGCCAAAATGCACACCAGATTCAGCTAAATCACGTATAGTGACTTTAGGCAAATTTGTCATATTTACTCCTCCAAATAGTTTATCCTCCATGGCACAACCCTAACGGGACTACTTGCATAAGCCATGTGTGAAATTAAGTTATTTACATAGTAATAAAAAAGACAAAAAAGCGCAAACAAAAAATATTGACAAGTGGCAACACGTTGATTAGCTTTAGAGCTGCAAACGTTAAAAAGCAATGGGGGGTGTAGCTCAGTTGGTTAGAGCGCATGCCTGTCACGCATGAGGTCGTGAGTTCAAGTCTCATCACTCCCGCCATTACAGCAGAAACACCTTAAAATTATTTAAGTTTCTTATTAATTTCAATTAATTTCTTTCAGAGACTTGACATGATATTGTAATTGCTGCTTAATCTATTTGATTTTATCGTTAATAATTGGGATTAAATATGTTCATTTCTGAGGTTTTTGCAGCAGATGCGACTAACAATGTATCAGCATCTGTTGCTAGCTTTATTCCACTCGTTTTAATATTTGTAGTATTTTATTTTCTCATTATTCGCCCCAATCACAAAAAACTAAAAGAACATAGAAGGATGATAGATCAAATAAAACGTGGTGATACGGTTATTACTTCTAGTGGAATAATAGGTGAAGTAAACAAAGTTGACGAAGTAAATGCACAACTAATACTAGAAATAGCACCAAAAATTGAAATAAAAATCCTAAAGTCTGCTATATCTGAAATCTTAAATAAAGAAATTCAAAAGCCAGTAGCTAAATCTATTGAAAAAAGCAAAGTTGAAAAGAATGGCAAGAAAAATAAACTAGAGGAAAGTAAAAAAGACAAAAATGCTTCATAATTTACGAAGTGTGTGGAATATTAGGTATAGTAAGTAGCGGTGATTCAGTAATACCAACTTTACTAACCGCGTTGCAAAAATTGGAATACAGAGGTTATGACTCTTCAGGTATAGCAATTATAAATAATAGAGGTAAGATAGAAGTCAAAAAATCAGAAGGTAAAGTTGAAAGATTATGTGAAGTTGTTCATGAGAGCAAGATATCTAGTAGCAAAGTTGGTATAGCACATACTCGTTGGGCTACACATGGAGTTCCAAATCTTAAAAATGCTCATCCCATTTATATAAATAATGTTGTTGTTGCTCATAATGGCATAATTGAAAATTACAATATATTAAAAAAGGATCTGGAGGAAAAGGGAGTATCTTTTCATACCGACACTGATACAGAAGTAATACCAAACATATTAACTGCATATCTTAATGAAGGATTGTCACCAGTTGATTCTATATTACAGTGTCTAAACAATTTACAAGGTTCACTTGCTTTGGCTTTATTATTTGCAGAATATCCAGATACTTTATTTGTTGCAAAAAGAAATTTGCCTTTAGCAATAGGATATAACTGTAATAAAGTGTTTGCTGCTTCTGATACTAATACTTTGAATTCATTTGTAGAAAAAATATTGCATTTAGAAGATAATGATATTGCAGTAATAAAATCTAACGAATTCAGTATATATAATAATGGTATACAAGTTAAACGCAGAACAGAAAATAGCAGTCCAAGAAATTTTCTAATTAGTAAAAATGGTTACCCTAGCTTTATGCTAAAAGAAATTTTTGAGCAACCGTATGCATTAAACAAAACAATAAATCAATTTTATAAACAATATAAAGAAATCAACAAAGAATTATTTTCTGAACTAGGTTACATTACTATAGTTGGATGCGGTTCATCCTATTTTGCTGGACTAATAGCAAAGTGTTGGCTGGAAAGTATTGCTCAAATTCGGGTATATCTAGAAATCTCGTCAGAATTTAGGTATAGCAGCGTCAAGCTCGAAGAAGGTAGTATTGGCTTATTCATTTCTCAATCTGGTGAAACTGCAGATACTATGGAAGCACTACGTTATGCGAGATTGCAGAAACAAATGATCATTAGCATAATTAATACATTTAATAGCAGCATAGAAAAAGCCTCAGATATTGTATTGCATACTCTTGCTGGACCTGAGATTGGTGTTGCTTCGACAAAAACCTTTTCTACGCAGCTTGCAATTTTAGCATGCTTTGCTGTAGAGCTTGGAAAAATAAAAGGTATACTGGATAGAGAGAGGATAAAGGAACTAAGCGGTGCTATTAATTCCATTCCCGAACATGTAGAGCATGTTTTGAATGTGATGGAAATACAACATATATCAGGCAGTATATTAGAGCACAATAATATAATTATAATTGGGAGAGGAAGCTCATATGGAGTTGCAATGGAAGGTGCATTGAAGATAAAAGAGCTTTCATATATCAACACAATTGGTATTGCAGCGGGAGAAATGAAGCACGGTTCTATCGCCTTGATAGACTCTACTGTACTTGTTATCGCAATTATTCCTTACGATAATTTATTCTTTAAAACGCTATCCAATATACAAGAGATTATTGCAAGAAAAGGTAAAGTAATTGCCTTTAGTGATAAGCAAGGAGCACCGCTCTTAAAGGGAATTTGCATAGATGTGGTGCAACTTCCAGAAGTTGACAATTTTGTTTCTCCAATTATCTACAGTGTTGCTATGCAATTTCTTGCTTATTCTATTGCAGAAAAAAAAGGGTTAGATGTAGATTGTCCGAGAAATTTAGCTAAATCTGTCACAGTTGAGTAACTTATTTAAAGTGAGTTGCTAATTAACAGCTCTAATTGTCAGTTATAAATTACTGAATTTTACTAATAAATTCATTGCTATCATTAGCCCTCTGCGAAAGAATATGCAACTAATGTAAGGATGAGAGAGGCTAAAATCTACGCCTCAAATTAACAAGATTTGCCGTTATGGTTACCAGACACAACTTAACCTAGCAAGCAAGAATTAACTAACAGAAAAATTGAAAACTAATATCAGTCCCTTATGTAAGGCTACTAATATTTTTCTAAAAAGCAATATGTTTTCTATTCAGGAAAGTCTACATCGCCATAACAATATTTACTAGAATGAGGTCTTGTCTCATTGTAAAAAACACAACCAATGATCAACGTCTATCTGAAGATCTTCTAATGAATTGTAGATTGTTTTACAAAAAAAGAGGAGTAAATGAGAGTTCAGTAACTTGATCATAGAGTTGTACTGCCTTTCCATATTTGAAGCAAGTTGTTATTCTACCTCAAACCATAGCACAAAGTAAATATGGCATTTTATACTAAAATTTTCTGTTTATGAGTTATATTATGTAAAGATACTATTTGACATTGAGCTTTAAAGATATTATGTAATAGCATTATTTAATATGTGAGGTTTATTATGGCTAAAGTAAGTGCTGGTGAAAACTCAAAAAAGCTTAAAGATGGTAAAAATCAGCCCATATCACCAAAAAAGTTCAAAGGCAGTCAGTCTATGTCACCAAAACGGAGTCAGAATTCTGGTGAAAAGCTATGGAATGTATTAGAATCATTAGAAGAAGCAAAATCAGAGTTGAAAAAAAGAAAGTTTGAAATAGAACTAAAAAAAGACACTAAAATATCAGAAGAAGGAATAGAAAAAGTAGTGGAATTGGAAAGGAAAATAGAAAAAGAGATAGAAGAAATAGCAATGCCAATATCAACGTTACTACTTAAGGAAACAATAATAAAATTACAAGGAACAAAAATAATAAATTTTTTAAAAAAATGAGAAAAACAAGTAAAAGAAATGCAAGAATTATGTAAGAAACTAGAATTAAATGCTAAAATAGAAAAAGAAGATCTAAATAAGCTCGAGGACATAAAGAAGGAATCAGAAAAGTGTTGCAGAGAGTTAGTGAGCTATATGCCTAATTCAAATAATCCTAGAATGTTGTACACTGCTGTTATTGGTCTTGCTGTTGGGCTGGTAGCAAGTACTATACTTGAACATACAACTAGACTAAGTATATTAGCAATAATTGGCATAGCTACAGCATCTGCACTCGTAGCTGGTGGTGCTATATATGAAGCACTAAGACCTAATACTAAAATAGATGAATCAAAAGAAGTCCAAATAAAGAGTTCTCATCACTCACTTTCCTAATCACACTTTAATTCAAATTTTATCAGTTTTATTCAAGTTGCTTCTAAAAGGAGAATATTAATGGTGTCCTCCTTACTGATTTGGTTAAAATGCAGAAAATGCCTATGTCAAAATTTACACAGATGTTAAGTGCTGCCACTAATTCCCAGTTAGTACAATTTGTGTATATTATTGACATATTTAATTTATTCTGCTACAATTTTTATTAATTAGGTTGAGGTAAAACAATGAAGAGTTTTAAATGGCTACTTAATCAAGTCAGACTTTTATGGATTAGCGTAATATCAAAAGTAAAGAGCTTTTTTCAAACTAACGATACACATCATCAAACAACTGCTAGCAATGGAAATGACCATACAAAAAAAATAAGTATAGAGAATAAAATAGAAACGAAAGGTAATGAGATTGATTTAGAGGATGAACAGGATGTGTTTGAGGATGCTCTAACAGGAGAAGAGCTAGATGAAGAAGAATTTTTTTATGCTGTTGAAAGTTTTAATGAACAGGAAGTTAATGCTAATAGAGAAAAAAAGGAATATGAAAAAAATAAGTACTATAGTCTACAAGATGGTCTACAAGAAAAAAATGAATTTGATCACACAACGCACACTCTTACACTTGCTTTTGAAATTGAAAAGCCATTTCCAGACTCTGACCTTAGTAAATTTAAATTGTGCGAGCTTAAGCAAAATGGTGGTAAATATACATTTACTCTAGAGGATGACCAGAAAAATCGTATAGAGCTACACTCTGAATACCTTAATATGTATTTTCCTAAGTATTTTGAGAAACACAGAAAAAAAGGAGCATACACTGAACTTCTTTCTCAAGAAAAAAATGGAATTAGCAATGATATTATCATCCCATTAGAAGTTCCAAAAGAGGTAGGGATACTTACTGAAAAATTCGGCCGGATGAACTTCATAAAAGCAAATATACAATCTCAAATATCAGATTTTCCGGGAGATATAAATCTAAAAGATTGTAAAGATCATGTAAACTTCTATCTTAATTCAAATAATACTATATCTCTTTTTCTAACGTCAGCACCGATAAAATTTGCAGCTAAATTATCAGGTACTCCAATAGAAACAAACTGGCCAATAAAGGATGTTTTAGTCAGAGGTAGTTTTATTAATCAACATATTGATAAGCAATCAAGAGTTGAAGAAGTGATTGAGCCTTATATTGATAAGCATTCTATAGTTGAAGAAGCTTTTGAAGTAGTTGACGTAGAGTGTGCATCAGGGCTGAAGATTTCTCAATCTAGCATATAGGCTTATATTCTTTCATTAGCGTAATATAATTTTGTGCAGATTGTGTAATATATTTTATCTCTTCACTTGACATCTTTTTGAAGATTTTTGCTGGCCTGCCAGCCCATATTTCACCACTTTTTATCACTTTTCCATGTGTCACCAGTGAGCCAGCAGCTACCATAGCTCCAGACTCCACAATCGCATGATCCATTATGATAGAGCCCATACCAATAAATGCTTTATCATGCACCGTGCATGCGTGTAATACGCAAAAATGTCCTACCGTCACCATACTACCAATAATCGTATCACCACCTGGGTTTCTATCTACATGAATTACAGTGCCATCTTGAATATTCGTTCCATCGCCTATTTTGATTGATCCAACATCTCCTCTGATCACACAATTAAACCAGATACTCGCATTCCTTCCTATTTCAACGTTACCTATGATACGCACACCATCTGCGATAAAAGAACTTTCATCCATTTTTGGTTCATAATCTTTGTATTTTAAAATGTGATAGCTCATAATTTAAATAAGGTTTAATACATACTTGGATTCCAGTAGTCAAGTTACTCGGGTAAAGATATTCTTGACTTATGATCCTTATGCTCCTAAAATCTTTATTTTTAGCTCTATTAATAATGTCAGTAACAGTACTTAGTGTACTTCAAATAATATTAGTTGTTGTATTGGTAATTTTAGTACTCCTGCAGCCACCTGGAAGTAGTTCATTAAGTGGCTTTAGTAATTCACAACAGCAAATGAATTCAATAATTCCGGTAAAGTCTTCTGAAAATCCACTCAGTAGAATAACTTCTATAGTTGCTGGATTGTTCATTATAAATACACTGTTACTATCAGGATTATGTTCAAAAGATGTACATAAAAAATCAATTGCAGAGAAGATTATATCAGAAAAGAAGCAAGAAGGCCAATCAACTTCTGTTCCATTTGAAAATTAATGAAAGAAACCAAGTTTATCTTTGTTACAGGTGGAGTTGTTTCATCACTTGGTAAGGGTTTAGTTGCTTCAAGTGTGGGAGCACTTCTTCAAGCTCATGGATTCAATGTTCGCATCAGAAAGCTTGACCCATATCTCAACATTGATCCTGGAACAATGAGCCCAGCTCAGCACGGGGAAGTATTTGTTACTGAGGATGGTGCTGAAACTGATTTAGACCTTGGACATTACGAGCGTTTTACTAAAATTAAAGCAACCAAGGACGACAATATAACAACTGGTAAAGTATATAATAAATTATTAAAGAAGGAAAGGTGTGGTGATTATCTAGGCAAAACTGTGCAAATCATTCCTCATGTGACAGATTTAATCAAATCTTTCATTTTTAATGGTACAGAAGATTTAGATTTTGTAATATGCGAAATAGGCGGAACCGTAGGTGATATTGAAAGCCAACCGTTTTTGGAAGCTATACGCCAAGTTAATTATAAACTAGGAAAGCAAAAAGTTATCCTTATTCACTTAACTTTAATACCATATCTCACTGCAGCACAAGAATTAAAGACAAAACCGACACAGCATTCAGTTCGAGAGTTAAACTCTGCGGGGTTACAACCAGATATTATATTATGTCGCAGTGAAAAAGAAATTTCCGATAATCAAAAAGAAAAGATAGCCAATCTTTGCAATGTTTCTTTATCTAACGTAATACCTGCTCCTGATGTAAACCATATATACGAGTTACCGTCCTTGTATAATCAATGTGGGCTCGGGACACAAATTTTGGATCACTTTCACTTAAGTAAGCCAAAACCAAGCTTACCTGAATGGGACCAAATAGTACACTCTATGAAACATCCAACACAAGAAGTTATCGTTTCCATAGTAGGAAAATATACTGAATTTCCTGACGCATATAAATCACTGATTGAAGCATTAAACCATGGTGCAATTAGTAATAAAGCTAGAGTGAAGATAAATTGGGTCAACTCAAGAGAAGAGAATGGAAAATCTATAGATGCAAAGTTTATCAGAGAAAAATTACAAAGCTCTAATTCAATCCTTGTTCCAGGAGGATTTGGTGATAATGGAATAGAAGGTAAAATATTAGCAATAAACTATGCCCGTGTAAATAACATTCCTTTTTTAGGAATATGTCTTGGTATGCAGCTTGCAGTGATTGAATTTGCTCGTAACGTTATTAAGCTTGAAGATGTGCACTCTGAAGAATTTTATACTTGCAAACACCCAATCATCAAGCTCGCTGATGGTAAGAACGTTGATCTTGGTGGAACCATGAGACTTGGAACATACACGTGTAATGTAAGTCCAAATTCAAAAATGGCAAATGTGTATAGTAGTGTCACTATTTCAGAAAGACACAGACACAGATATATAGTTAATTTAGATTATAAAAATAACTTAGAAGAGAATGGAATGATATGCAGTGGTATATCAGAAGATAAAACATGCATAGAGGCAGTGGAACTAAAAAATCACTCATGGTTTATTGGTGTGCAATTTCATCCAGAATTTCAATCAAGACCATTTTCTCCTCATCCTCTCTTTACATCATTTATTAAGGTAGCTATTGACAATAGAGTTTAATAGAACTGAATAAACTATATTCTAATAGAGAGGTAAAAAATGTTACTAATACCAATTCCCGCTATACAAGCAACGAATAGAAAATAATGGAAAAAAAAGCCATACTGAAGTAAGTAAAATAGCGAGGTTTAGATGGCATTAAGATCAAAATTATTGGATGAAAAAGTGGTGAAATCAGCAAAAGAGATGCTGAAGAGAGTAAGAAATAATGCGTATGTTGCAAAAAAACTAAATGCTGTAATTGCAGCAAAAAAGCACAGTATAACAGCTGTAGCAAAAATATGTTGCATTTCGAGAAAGGCAATTACTACATGGATAAAGCACATAAAATTTGGAAGAGAAGAAAAATTATTTGCTCCACCTCAACGCCGTAGAAAAACTATATTGAACCAAAGTCAACTTGAACGAATTGAGTTGTGGATAGAGGAAAACCCCAATATTACTATTAGAGAAATGAGAATAAGAATCCAAGAAAGATTTGGTTTGAATATCAGCAAATCCGCAATACATCGTAATATGCAAAGAATGAAATTCTCATATATCACACCAAGACCAGTTCATAGTGGACAAGATAAAAACAAGCAAGAGGAGTTTAAAAAAAAAACTCAATGAAACTATTGTCATGCATTCTGAAAAAGAGCTATTTTTCTTCGATGAATCACGGTTTGGTACACATTCAAAAGTTGGACATGGGTGGTTTAAAAAAGGCAGTAGGACACAGGTTAAGGTAAAATTAGGTAGGGAAAATTTTTATCTCTATAGTGCAGTTAATCCCAGAAATGGAGAGAATTTTAGCTTATTTGCACCAAACGTCAACACTGATTGTATAAATATATTCCTTGAACAGATGTCGCAATATTTAGGAATACGAAAGGCTTTTCTCTTGATGGATTGCGCTAGTTGGCATAAGTCAAAAAATTTAAAGGCACCTAAAAATATCGAAATTATATACCTACCACCATACTCACCTGAACTCAATCCTGTTGAGAGGTTTTGGTTATATATAAAACAGAACATTTTACGCAATAAAATCTACGATACAATTGTTCTGCTTGAATGCGCTTTGTGTAAATTTATTACCTCTCTTTCCCCTTCCACGGTTAAACAACTCTGCTATGCTTCTTATTTGGTTCATTAATAATGAGAATTGGTATAAGAAATAGTAAAGATAGCATTACATATGGATCTGCGACCTTCGAGGAATTGAATAGGCATGTAGAACAAATAATATATAAATTAGAGGAGGATCAAATTATAGAGGATATAATGGAAGAAGTAGTTGTAGCTATAAACGAACTAAAATCGGTAGAAGAAATAAAAAAATATTTAAAGCGAGAAATAGATAGCCTTGTAAAAAGGACAATAGTCCTTAGTGAATTCTATAACCTAGAAAAAATAGAAAAGCCAAGAAAAGAAAATTATATTTACCCAAGCACCTAATGTTTAAGTACCAATACATGGAACTTGCCATAGAGCAAGCAAAACTTGCTCAGAAAGATAGCGAAGTGCCAATAGGTGCTGTAATAGTTAATGGAAACAATATCATCTCCTCTGCACACAATATATCTAATGATCCAACTGCACATGCAGAAATGTTAACAATTAGAAAAGCATTTTCAACTTCCACGCTTTATGAAGCTGAAATGTACGTAACGTTAGAGCCGTGCCCGATGTGCGCTCAAGCTATCTCTTTTGCAAAAATTAAACGTCTGTACTTCGGGGCTTACAATCCCAAAGGTGGAGGAGTTGAAAACGGCACTAGAATATTTCAATTCTGTAACCACATACCTGAAGTTTATGGTGGAATATTAGAAACAAAATGTTCTCTTTTATTAAAAGATTTCTTTGAGAAATTGAGAACTTATACCAATTCCCACTATGTAAAGAACAGATAGACAATAATGGGAAAGAAGTGATACTAGAGTAGATAAAATAGAGAGGTATAAATGGCATTAAGGTCAAAACTGTTAGACGAAAAAGTTGTAAATTTGGCGAAAGAAATGTTAAAAAAGGTCAGAAATAACGCATATGTTTCAAAAAAGTTACAAGCGGTGATAGCAGGAAAAGAAAGTAGTATAAGCGCTGTGGCAAGAATATGTAAAATTTCAAGGACTGCTTTGACTGAATGGATAAAGCATCTAAAATTTGGAAGAGAAGAAAAATTATTTTCCCCTTCTCAGCGGCGAAGAAAAAGCAAATTAAACAAAAATCAACGTGAGCAAATTGAAATATGGGTAGAAAGAAATCCAAATATTACTATTAAGGAAGTGCAAATAAAAATCTCAGAGGAATTTGGCCTAAACATTAGCAAATCAACAGTGCATCGTGAGATACAAAGGATGAAGTTTTCTTATATAACACCGAGGCCAATTCACCATAAACAAGATAAAAACAAGCAAGAAGAGTTTAAAAAATACTTCAATAAAATAGTCAATTCCCACCCTGAAAAGGAGGTATTTTTTTGATGAATCACGATTTGGAACTCATTCAAAAATCGGACACGGATGGTTTAAAAAAGGGGTCAGAACGCAGGTTAAATGAAAATTGGTAGACAAAATTTCTATATCTACAGTGCGGTAAATCCAAGAAGTGGTAAGAAAATTAGCCTACTTGCTCCATATGTAAACACTGATTGTATGAATATATTTCTGGAGCAGATGTCGAAAGATTTAGGCACGAAAAAAGCCTTTCTTGTAATGGATTGTGCAGGCTGGCATAGATCAAAAAGTTTGAAAATTCAGAAAAACATTACCATTATATACTTGCCTCCTTATTCACCAGAACTGAATCCTGTTGAGAGGTTGTGGCAATATATCAAACACAATACTTTACGCAACAGAGTCTACGATACCATAGGCTTACTTGAAGATGTTCTGTGTAATTTTATTGTCAGTATTTCCAGTGCTACTATTAAACGAGTTTGTAATGTTTCTTATTTGTTCGATTGGTAATGGAATTTGGTATTATACCAATTCCCGCTATACAAGCAACGAATAGAAAATAATGGAAAAAAGCCATACTGAAGTAAGTAAAATAGCGAGGTTTAGATGGGCATTAAGATCAAAATTATTGGATGAAAAAGTGGTGAAATCAGCAAAAGAGATGCTGAAGAGAGTAAGAAATAATGCGTATGTTGCAAAAAAAACTAAATGCTGTAATTGCAGCAAAAAAGCACAGTATAACAGCTGTAGCAAAAATATGTTGCATTTCGAGAAAGGCAATTACTACATGGATAAAGCACATAAAATTTGGAAGAGAAGAAAAATTATTTGCTCCACCTCAACGCCGTAGAAAAACTATATTGAACCAAAGTCAACTTGAACGAATTGAGTTGTGGATAGAGGAAAACCCCAATATTACTATTAGAGAAATGAGAATAAGAATCCAAGAAAGATTTGGTTTGAATATCAGCAAATCCGCAATACATCGTAATATGCAAAGAATGAAATTCTCATATATCACACCAAGACCAGTTCATAGTGGACAAGATAAAAACAAGCAAGAGGAGTTTAAAAAAAAAACTCAATGAAACTATTGTCATGCATTCTGAAAAAGAGCTATTTTTCTTCGATGAATCACGGTTTGGTACACATTCAAAAGTTGGACATGGGTGGTTTAAAAAAGGCAGTAGGACACAGGTTAAGGTAAAATTAGGTAGGGAAAATTTTTATCTCTATAGTACAGTTAATCCCAGAAATGGAGAGAATTTTAGCTTATTTGCACCAAACGTCAACACTGATTGTATAAATATATTCCTTGAACAGATGTCGCAATATTTAGGAATACGAAAGGCTTTTCTCTTGATGGATTGCGCTAGTTGGCATAAGTCAAAAAATTTAAAGGCACCTAAAAATATCGAAATTATATACCTACCACCATACTCACCTGAACTCAATCCTCACTTTTACCCACAACTTTGAGAGGTCATTATGCGAAGCATAACCATGCTTTCCCTGAGGTTTTCATAACCACGCCATAGAGTCATAGTTCCTGGTAAATTATCACTTTTTCTATTCATAAATCCACCTAATTTTCCTAACCAAATAATAGCTTGTTTTATGTTTGGAGGTTCTTCTGGCAATTTGGCTACTTTATGCTCACGTATGTAAAGGGTTTTCCACTCTTCATTACTTAAAACCTTAGTACAAACCTCCATAGGATTCGATAAAGCGATTTTTGTTAAATATAAAATATTAAATGCAATAATGCTCTTTATAGCGATTAATTTCTCTAATCTTTCTTTTGTAGCTAAACGAGAGCTTTCTACCTTACATCCTGATTTTAAAATCCTAAAATACTCCTCGATTTTCCATCTTAGCTTATACCAATTTATCCTTTCTATAGCATCTAAAGTGCTATTAACTGGTACATTAGTCAGCAAAGTCCAATCAATAGCTTCTACTCTTTCAGGAGGATTTGTTTCTTTGGCACTTACTACATATATAGCGATTTTATCACTTATTTTATGCTCTGTATCTTTCGATCCATAAATGTAAGGAGATCTGATAGGTATATAGCCTTTCATATACCTGACTTCAATGTTAGCTTTTCTTGAGATCTGGTATTTATTTTCAGCAACATTCAAGACAATTTCCTTTTTTACAGGCAGTTGAGTTATACGTGTTTGCAAATCCGTTTTTCCCCCTTCAATACAGATGAATTTCCTATTAGTTCGGTTGCGGATTACATAAAAACTGTCCAATGATTCAACAGTCCATAAAAACTTAAAAATATCTGCTTCCCTATCACCAATAGTAACAAGCTGTACACCTTCTGCGAGGTTATTTAGGGTTTCTTTTAGTGCCGCTATCCACTTATAGCTTTCTTTCTCCTTTATAGCAGTACGGTATTTCCTGTTTGCTTTTTCTTGGGCTGTTTCTTCCCTGATAGAACGTGCCCAACACTGTTGAGAAGATAGCCCTAAAGGTAATCCGTCTTTGTTAACCATTAAGTTACTGTGCAATAACAAACCCTTTTTATATTTTGTATAGGCTTTAGAAATACTACCTAGACCCTTAGTCTTTATATGAGAGTCAAAATCCAAATAACTTGTATCTTGAACTGAAAATACCAGCTCATTTCCTTTTATCCTTTCCATAGTTTCTTTATAATGGGAAGAATAAATTTCCTTAGCTTCAAGCTTCTCATTGCTAAATAATCTGTATGCACCTTTAGCTTCTTTCCATCCTACACAGCTTTGACTAATTGACCCAGACGCCTTATTCTCTATTAAATAGCTTGTTTTAATAAGTCTTGTATTAAGTCTTACATCTCCCAGATTAACATGTCTCAACTCTTTTTCTAGCCATTTATCTCCTAAGCCATCAGCACATTGTACATTTCTATTTACTTCACACATTTTTACCTCATCTTAAGTATATTTTTCTCTATCTTACTTGCTTTTTATACTTGTGGGTAAAAGTGAGAACTCAATCCTGTTGAGAGGTTTTGGTTATATATAAAACAGAACATTTTACGCAATAAAATCTACGATACAATTGTTCTGCTTGAATGCGCTTTGTGTAAATTTATTACCTCTCTTTCCCCTTCCACGGTTAAACAACTCTGCTATGCTTCTTATTTGGTTCATTAATAATGAGAATTGGTATTAGTTTCATCTCTACAGTCACGAAGTAAATCTTCTTCTGATTTATCATCCTCTTTTCCCGCAACCTGATCTCCTAGATTTTCGACTTGCTCACCCTCTTCACCATAAAAAAGTTTGTTGGCATATAAATTACTATTATCAACTTGATCGCTATAGATATTGTTTGACATTGTGACCTCCTATACAGTCAAAACTGGAATTAAATTAGAGTATAAAAGCTGAGAATTCAACATGGGTAAAAGAAACCACAGTTCAGGAAATCTCAGGTTAACTCAGAAATTATTATAAGCCAAAGTGATTAAAAATTTAATAACTCGCATTATAAATCTAGCATGATAACCAACAATTATTCAATTTCCACCTTACTCACCAGCTTGACACAGTCCATCTTTATTCATTAGAGAGCCGTGATTCCTCTACTCTCCAATGATTAATCACTTGTCAGTTTTGAGTGTAGTAGTTGATAGCCTGTACGTAAATACGTTGCTTTTGTCCTTTAGAAATTTTTAGTCTACTATCTTTATCCAGAAAAAAATTATAAAATTTCTATAGTTATGGTATAATTGTAAATACCGCTTGCCAATAAGCTGAGTATAAAAATGCCGTTCGGACAAATCATTACATATAGCACGATATTACTTGCTATAATTGCAGTATCTCTCTTTTTGAGAAAAATATACAAAAATCATATTAGGAAAATTATATTCCCTCTAAAAGTTCTCAAAGAAGAGTGGGAAGAAAATAGAAGATTTAATGAATTGTATCAAAAAAATAAGCAAAAAGAGTTGATGAAACAACAGGAAATGCTAAGGGAGAGACAAAAGAATATGCAAGTTTACAAAGAAGATCTAGAAATAGTTGATATAGCAAAACCGTTAGGCAAATGGACAAAGATGGTTATGATGGGTAATAGTTTAATGAAACATTTTGCACAATTGATACACAGAGAAGGTGATAAGAAAGGATTTTGGGAGCTATTTATAAAAGCTCAGTCTTCAACTAAGGGTAAATATAGAGGAAAAGGCAGATGACGTATCCGTTGTATAACCTGCTTTCTGGCATTAAACTTCTTAAGTGTTATAGTCAGTCAAGTATAAGGGTGTCATCCCAGTGCTCGACACTGGGATCCAGCTCTTCATGTAATCTAGTTAAAAATATTAATTTTAACATAAAGCAACTACTTTTATGCCAACCAGCTCAGCGTGCTTACTTAAAATTCCTGGATCCCAGTGTCAAGCACTGGGATGACACCATCTGCTACCTACAAACCCAATGTTCGTGCAGTTGTATGTCAAACACTGACTGTTTGTTATGCAAGCTATCCAATGTTCATACACTGAAGTGTTTAGGCTCCAAGTTCTCTTTAAAGGTCCAATAGATGCTTGAATGTAAAAATCTATTCTGTGCTCGTAATAACAAAGTATTATTTAAAAACCTCAATTTTAAAGCTGAACCAAAATCAAAAATCTTAATCACTGGTCCAAATGGTAGCGGCAAAACCAGCTTAATCAGAAGTTTATCTGGACTTTTGCCGCCAGTGTCAGGTAATATAATGTACTGTGGAAAAGATATATATGATGACCTAAAATCCTATATACCTTCCATGGTCTATATAGGCCATAAAAATGCCTGTAAAGATAGCTCAACAGTTGGTGAAAACGTACAATTCTGGGCAAGAATACGGAATACTAGAGAATTAATTATGGCAGCCGTTTGTTGCTTACAGTTGCAACCTGTACTTAATATCAAATATAGTGAACTTTCTGCAGGTTGGAAAAGAAGAGTTGCGCTTGCTCGCCTCTTAATTTCTAATGCAAACGTTTGGCTGATAGACGAACCATTTTGTAATCTCGACAGTGCAACGTGTGAATTAATATTAAATCTAATCTCAATACGCTCTGAGCAAAACGGTATAGTAATTATTACAGGACATAGCTCTACGGAACAACTGTGTGACTTCAAGACAATCGATATACGTGATTTTAACAGACCTCTTGTATAATTTTTGGACTTAAAATTAACACATCTCTTTCAAAGGCTCTATATTAAAAATAGAAAGCCCAGAAGCGATTACGTGCGCTAAGGCTTGTACGAGAAACATTCTTGCAGCGGTGAGGTTCAAGTTATCTTCTAGTATGAACCGCACGTTTAAATCACTTTTGCCATACCCCCATAAAACGTGAAACGCTTCTGCAACTTCAAGTAAGTAGAAAGTAATTCTATGTGGCTCACAAAGCCTTGCAGATATTTCTACCACATCTGGCCACTTTGCTAAGGTTTTTATGAGGAAGAGCTCCCCATCAGTCTTTAAAAGTGAAGGATCTGCTGTTGGAAGCTCTTTTGGGGCATTACGCATTAATGAGTGAGCACGAGCATGGGCATATTGCACGTAAAAAATAGGGTTGTCTCTTGATTGTTCTTTTACTTTAACAAAATCAAAGTCCAAGACCATATCATTCTTGCGTGTTAACATTATAAAACGAGTTATATCCCTGCCAACCTCTTCCACTACATCCCTAGCTGTAAGAAAATTTCCTGATCTTTTCGACATCTTAACAGGTTTGCCATTTTCGAAGAAATTCACAATATTATGCAGTTTTACCTCTATCTTTGCTTGATCATCACTGAGCGCAGAGACAACTGCTCTAAGCCTTTTAATATAACCGCCATGGTCACTGCCGAGCTCTACGATCATATTGTTAAAGCCACGTGATATCTTATCGAAATGATAAGCGATATCTGAGGCAAAATAAGTCCAGCTACCATCCTCTTTTTTTAGTGCGCGGTCCACATCATCACCAAATTTTGTGGAGCAAAACAACATTTCTTTTCTGGCAGTCCAATTTTCACTTTCTTTGCCTTTTGGTTTCTCCAAGTATCCTTCATACACTAGACCCTTGTCAGATAATATCTTTATACTCTCTTCGATTTTGCCACTTTTTTGTAGCTCATACTCTGAAGTAAAAACATCATGACTTACTCCAAGTAAGTTCATGTCTTCCTTTATGAGTTCTAAGATAGAACTTAAAGTATATTCTCTAATTATCTGGTTATCTTCCTCTGATCTAAGCTCCTTTCCATATTTTTTAGCTAGCCCCTTCCCTATTGGCTTTAAATATTCACCTGGGTATAAACCTTTTTCGATGCTAATTTTCTCTCCCAGAGCTTCCTTATACCGCAAATATACTGACCGAATTAGCGTATCTATCTGCGCTCCAGCATCATTGATATAGTACTCCTTAGTAACCTTACAACCAACTTTCTTTAGCAAATTTGCTAAAACATCACCAAACACTGCCCCTCTTGCATGACCAATATGCAGTGGACCGGTTGGATTTGCAGATACAAACTCAACATTGATGGCCTGATTGTTTCCAATGTTGAGAGTGCCAAACTCCGTTTTTAGCTCATTTATTTGTTTTAAAATCCCATGCCATACTTCCATTTTCAAGTGCATATTGATGAACCCAGGACCTGCTATTTCCACTTTTGCAACTTCATCAAAAGATTTAAATTCTTCTGCTAAGATCCCTGCAATCTCAACTGGATTCTTTTTTTTATGTTTTGCAAGCACCATAGCAACATTTGTATAGATATCACCATGTGCTCTATTGCTTGGAGGTTCTACAATAAAATTTTCTGCACTTGTATTTATGATACCCCTTCGCTTCAATTCATTTAATTTGCTGGAAATTAGAGAGGAAACCTGCTTGAAAATGTTCATTCACTACACTGCTATAGAATCTATATCAGTATAACGGATAAGTTGGGGAAGTTGAAGGGCTATCTTAACTATTTTACCTTCCTGGATCAGAGTTTATATTAAGTCGTTGCCATAACCATAGTAAGAGAAAGCTATATCTCCGCTGTTACCATCATTACCAGCATCAGGTTCTTTAACACCATCAGGCTCTTTCTCTTTCTTCAGTTCATCCTTAATACTTTCTTTCAGCTCATTCTTAGTCTTATCACTAATCTCAAACTTAAGACCTTTTTCTAGTTCATTCTTAATACTTTCTTTCAGTTCATTCTTAGTCTTATCACTAATCTCAAATTTAAGACTTTTCTCTAGTTCATTCTTAATACTTTCTTTTAGCTCATTCTTAGTCTTATCACCAATCTCAAACTTAAGACCTTTTTCTAGTTGATTCTTAATATTTTCTATCAGTTCATTTTTAGTCTTATCATTAATCTCAAACTTAAAACATTTTTTCAGTTCATTCATAGTCCTGTCATCAATCTTACACTTAAGATCTTTACCACATTTATCATGAATCAACTTACTCTTAGTTGACTTTACAATCATCCAACTTTGTAAACAAATTAACTCTTACCATATCATTTACAGAACATATATTAGTTGGCATTGGATGAGGATAGGCGCTTTTAAGCATAAAATAACTCCATCAGTAAATAAATTTATCAAACAATTAAACATAGAATAATGTGTGTACTAATACCAATTCTCATTATTAATGAACCAAATAAGAAGCATAGCAGAGTTGTTTAACCGTGGAAGGGGAAAGAGAGGTAATAAATTTACACAAAGCGCATTCAAGCAGAACAATTGTATCGTAGATTTTATTGCGCAAAATGTTCTGTTTTATATATAACCAAAACCTCTCAACAGGATTGAGTTCAGGTGAGTATGGTGGTAGGTATATAATTTCGATATTTTTAGGTGCCTTTAAATTTTTTGACTTATGCCAACTAGCGCAATCCATCAAGAGAAAAGCCTTTCGTATTCCTAAATATTGCGACATCTGTTCAAGGAATATATTTATACAATCAGTGTTGACGTTTGGTGCAAATAAGCTAAAATTCTCTCCATTTCTGGGATTAACTGCACTATAGAACGCTAATTCTGGATTAAGGAAGGAAGAAAGTATAGGAAATGGAAGGCTTTTTGGATTTCAAGGAATAGGAAATGAGAGTAGAAAAGATGTGAACCAAGAAATTAACGGGAGATCTATGGCGAGTATGTTCAATTTCAAGTCTATTTTTGAGGTAGCCAAAAATCGTCTCAATGATCGACCTTTTTCTCAGCAAAATCTTTTCATGTAGTGAAATTAATGCGTTTTTCATCCCCTTTTTCACCTTGGTAACAAGTTTCAAACCGCGGTTAAACAACTCTTGGAAAAGCTCTTTTTTAATATAGCCTTTATCACCAAACAAAAGACCGGTTAATTTCTTAGTTAGGTTTGCTACAGGCTCTCTATCGTCAACATTACCTCTTGTAAGCGTAAAAGCTTGAATTTCACCTTTCTCGTTAATTATCAAATGTAGTTTAAAGCCGAAAAACCAGCCATATGTACTCTTGCTTAATTTTGCAATTCCAGCAAAAACCTTATTTCTTGATATTCTTTTTGCATGGCAAACTGCAATAGGAGTTGTATCTATGTATGAGATTCCAGTAAGTTCTGACCATCCGCAAAGGCACTGTAATAGCATGGCTAAATGCCACAAAACCCTGGGCTTTAGAGCAACAAACCTAGTGTATGAAGGCAACTTCGAAAACTCTGATTTGTAGAGCAATGTTAGGTAATGCAGGTAGAAAGCCTTAAAATTTTCACAGGGAGATTGCTGATACAGAGGATTATTGTGATAATTTCCGAATGTGTAATTTCTGGCACTCTTGTGGGTTTTTACCGTTTGGCAGTAGTTTATCTGCAAAATTTTTCTCTATATCTCTGCAAAAATCATCGACCAGACAAAACAGTTTTGTTATATCTTCCATGGGTAACCTCATCTATTTTTTTCTATTTGTTGAGTTTACCCTACTCTCCTGACTTTTCTATTCTCTTTTTAATCCAGAATTAGCGTTTAAAAAATACTATGATATTATTATAAGCTAAAATAATTAATAAAATAATAATTTAGATACTAAATTCAGCATAAAAACCAACAAGTATGACTCAAATTTTCTTTCAACTTCTACTATATCTTCACCAATTTTGCATACAGCCCATCTTTACTCATTAGAGAATCATGAGTTCCTACTTCTTCTACTTTCCCGCAATTAATCACTATAATCTTGTCAGTTTTGAGTGCGGTTGATAGCCTGTGCGTAATTATAATTGTTGTTCTGTTTTGCATCAACTTGCTAAGTGCTTTTTGCACTAGGTTTTCACTTTTATAATCAAGAGCAGAGGTTGCTTCATCCAGTATTAAAACCTGAGGATTTTTTAGTATTGCTCTTGCTATTATGATGCGTTGTTTTTGTCCTTCAGAAAGTTTTAATCCTCTTTTTCCTACAAATGTATCAAATTTATCAGGCAGCTTATCAATAAATTCCATCGCATAAGCGCTGATAGCTGCTTGCCTGACTTCCTCATATTCAGCACACGGTTTGCCGTATAGTATATTTTCCATTATTGAGCAAGAAAATATCATATGATCTTGTGGTACTAAGCCAAACAGCGATCTTAGATCATTTAGCGCAATTGTCTTAATATTCTGTCCATCGATAGTAATACTGCCTTCACTTGGATCGTGAAAACGGAGCAGAAGCTTTAAAATGGTGCTCTTGCCACTGCCAGATGGTCCAACAATTGATACTGATTGGCCTGCCTCTATAGAAAATGATACATTATTTAATGCTGGCTTATCAGCATAAAAAAATGTTACATCGTTAAACGCAATTTCTTTTTGAATACTATTAATTCTTATAGGATTTTCGCCATTTACTATAGAGCTTTTCATGTTCGTAAACTCAAACAAACGCTCTACTATTCCAAGACCTCGTTGTAAATCACTGATATTATCGCTCAAATTATTTATAGCTCCTGCCGCAAGCGCTGAATAAAACACAAATGAGGAGAGTTCTCCAATGGTCATATTATTACTTAAGACTTCTTTTATTCCAAAAAAAAGCAAAATAACTAGCGAACCTATCACACACGTGATAACTAGAGTTACTAAAATAGCACGCAAGAGTACTAATTTTACGTATGATTTTGATACTGAGTTTAGATGTTTCTGAAAACGAGTTTTTTCATTTTCTTCTAGTACAAATGATTTAATGGTTACTATAGATCTAAAATTTTCCTCACTAAATGATGCAAGCTCACTTAATTTATCCTGAGCAAAGCGTGCATAATTGCGTACTTTTTTCCCAAGTGAAGTCATGACAATGAGCAGTATAGGTATTATTGCAGCTGCATATGCGGTTAAATGTAGATTTGTGTATAACAGCATTGCAACACTACCAGTCAGTACCACAAAATTCCTCAATATTGTCAATAAGCTGCTGTTTATTATCGATTGCAATGCAGAGGTATCAGTAATGAGTGCTGAGATAACATATTGCACACCTGTATTCTCAAAGAAACTTGGTTGCAAGTCAGTAATACTGCTATATAAGTCGTATCTGATTCTTGCGATAACTTTCTCGCTGCCAATGCCAATGAAATATAACCGAATAAATGCAGTGAGAGAGATGCCTAAAACTATCAGTATTGCAACTAATAGATTAGTAGTAAAATTATGCTCTGCGCCAGAATCAATTATGTTGCTTAAGCCCCTACCAAAAAGAAGAATCGTTAAAGCTGAAAATAGAACTGCAATAAACGCTACGGTAAAATAATGTAAACTAGGTTTTATATAGTAAAATAACTGCTTAATGTTAGATTGCATTTTATTTCAAAGTTAAGTATTTAGCTTCAGGAAAAAGTTACAGCATTAGTCTACAGTGTACTTCCTTAGAACAATACGTTCAAGAAACTTTAGCTTGATTTCTACTGAAGGAAAAACGCTGCGAAATTACAGAAAGTTAGCAAAAAAACTACTGAATAGACCAGAGTTTAATATTCATTTTGTTCCAATATGTAATGCTACTATTCCATAACTCATATTGAGGAACTCAACATTCTTAAAGCCTACCTCTTCAATTTCCATTTTAAAGTTAGTCTGAGTTGGAAATTCTCTTATGCTTTTTACTAGATATTCATAAGAACCCTTATCTTTAGCAACTATGCTGCCAATTTTAGGAATTACTTTAAATGAGTATAAGTCATAAAATTTGGTGAATATCTCATTTTGATAATGCATAGGGGCAAATTCCAAGCAGACAAATTGTCCATTTTGCTTCAATACCCTATATGCTTCACTTAAAGCCCTCTTACGGTCGGAAAAGTTTCGAATACCAAAAGCTACTGTATAATAATCAAATTCGGAATCTTCAAATGGTAAACTCTCCGCATTTGCACATACCCAATTGAAATTTAGCTGATTTGAATTTATAGCTTTATCACACCCTTTGTCCAGCATGTTTTGATTTATATCACATACTGTAACTTGAGCACTTGGCTCCCCTCTTGCTATTCTTATAGCTATATCTCCGGTTCCTCCAGCAATATCCAAAACCTTGGAGTGCTTTTTAAAATGCACACTATTTACCATCTTATCCTTCCATAGCCTGTGCATTCCAAAACTCATTATATCATTCATGATGTCGTAGCAATTTGCTACAGAATCGAAAACCTCTTTAACTAGTTGTGATTTATCCATATTTTATATAGAGATTGCTTACATAATTATTTTAAACTTTAGCAGTTAAATTAATGTACTAATGAGAAAAATATACTACAATTAAACATATTTAATCCAGTAAATCATTAGTGTCGACAGCTTTTTCACAAAATATCATCTCTCTTATTATGATATTATCTGTAGCAGTTGTTGATATGGCAACAGACTTATACTCAGTTGCATTGCCAAGTATTGCCAACTATTTTAAGGTGGAAGGTAATATAGCGCAGCTTACGATCAGTTTAAATTTAGTAGGAGTTGCAATATCTGGATTAATTTATGGGCCACTGTCAGACTATTATGGTAGGCGCCTAATAATGCTGATTGGCATGGCAATTTTTACTTTGGCAAGTATTGTATGTTGCATAGCTGATAATATTATACTTTTAATATTAATCCGTTTTATACAAGGAGCAGGAGCTGGTGTTGCAGGCGTTGTCGGATATGCAGCAATCAGGGATATGTACTCAGGTAGTGAATACTCAAGAGTAATCTCAAAGTTAAATATGGTAGTAGCACTTTCACCCGGAATAGCTCCAGTGGTAGGCAGTTATATAATTTCACATGGTTATAGTTGGAAGTTTTTGTTTTTTATCATATCACTTGCCGCAATTATTATGCTCATTTTTATTTACTTGAAGCTGCAAGAAACGCTGACTGTAAATAAAAGTAAAGCCAGTATTAATATCTTCAAGCAGTATATATTAATATTTAAGAATTATCGGTTCCTTGGATTTTCAACCATTCATGGATTAACTTTCATGTGGCTTTGGGCATACATTGCTAACTACCCGTTCATATTTGAATCAATGGGCGTTGAAGTACAATATTTTGGCTATCTCATATCAATCATAGTTATATTTTACATAATTGGAACTTTAATTAATAGAAGGTACGTACCAAAAATAGGAGTGAGCAAGATGTTAATAATAGGTTTGGTATTACCGATGATATCGGATGGTTTATTGGTATATTTTTATCTCACAAACAAGTTAAGTGTACTTATTCTTCAAGTTCTTTGGATTCCGAGCAATATCGGGCTTGCACTCGTAATCAGCAATAACGTAACTTCTGCTTTAGAAGCAATCAAGGGTATAGGGCTTGGTAGTGCAGTCCTCTCATTCTGCAATATGATGTTTGGAGCTATTGGAATATATATAGTAGGAAAATTTTTTCACTATAGTATTTTACCAAATTTACTGTTAACAGTTGCATGTTCTATAATTGCAATTCTTATATATAGTTTACTTAAATATACTGAAAAACACGAAGGATAATCATTGCTCGTACAGCCTAGAGCTCATGGATTATTAACTAACTTACTATAATAATGCAATTTTATAGAGAAGTGCTAAATGAATTATTCAGTCAGAGATATAGATTCTAAGCTACTTAATGCTGCTGAAAGAGGTGATATTGATGAAGTAAAGCATCTAATAAACGAAGGGGCAGATGTTAATGCAAAAGACGTTTATGAAAAGACTCCTTTACACTGGGCTGCTGAAAAAGGCCATAAAGAGATAGTAGAAATTCTATTAAAGAAAGGAGCAAATGTTAATTCAGTAGATTTCTAGACATAACTCCTCTACTCTTTGCTGGTATGGAAGGACATGAAGATGTAGTAGAAATTTTATTGAAGAGAGGAGCAGATGTTAATGGAGTAGAAAGCTTTAGTGGAATGACTTCTTTATGGCTGGCTGCTCAAAATGGTCATGAAAGTTTAGTAGAAGTGTTATTAACAGCAGAAAAATCGATATTAGCATGTATCCTCAAGCATTACGTTTTGCTGCTAGAAATGGCCATGAAGGCGTAGTAAAAGTATTATTAAGAACAAAAGGAATAGATATTAAAACACTTTCTGAGGAACTAGGCTTGGCTGCTGAAAATGGTTATGAAGGTGTAGTAAAAGCGCTACTAACAGCAGAACAAGTCGACGTTGATAGGTATTTTTCAGCACTATATTTTGCTGCTGCAAGTGGTCGTGAAGGTATAGTAAAAGCGCTACTAACAGCAGAACAAATTAGTGTTTCAGAAAAAGATAGTTTTGGAAAGACTACTTTACATTGGGCTGCTGAAAGAGGTCATATAGAGATATTAAACACTCTATTAGGCAAAAAAGCGAGTATTAATATAAAAGATAATTATGGAGAGACCCCTTTACATTATGCTGCTAAAAATGGTCATATAGAAATAGTAAAAATTCTATTAGCAGTAGACGGAATCGATATCAATGTAAAAGACAAGGATGAAAAAACTCCTTTTGATTTAGCTAAAACAGAAGAAATAAAAGCTCTATTAAAAAAAGCCGCAGAAAAAACTGATGACAGTTCAGTATCGACAGATAGTGAAGGAGATCAAGAGAAAGATGCTGGACAAGAAGGTAATGTCCAACCAGTTACACAAGAGCAAGACCCAAAGGAAGAACAACAGGAGATCAGTGCAGAAGAAGAAAGTGATGTAAAAATTGAAGCTGCTGATAATGGACATTCTATTGACATAACACTTACACAAAATGGTGTTATACCAAATTCCATTACTAATCGAACAAATAAGAAACATTACAAACTCGTTTAATAGTAGCACTGGAAATACTGACAATAAAACTACACAGAACATCTTCAAGTAAGCCTATGGTATCGTAGACTCTGTTGCGTAAAGTATTGTGTTTGATATATTGCCACAACCTCTCAACAGGATTGAGTTCTCACTTTTACCCACAAGTATAAAAAGCAAGTAAGATAGAGAAAAATATACTTAAGATGAGGTAAAAATGTGTGAAGTAAATAGAAATGTACAATGTGCTGATGGCTTAGGAGATAAATGGCTAGAAAAAGAGTTGAGACATGTTAATCTGGGAGATGTAATACCAAATTACATTACTAATCGAACAAATAAGAAACATTACAAACTCGTTTAATAGTAGCACTGGAAATACTGACAATAAAATTACACAGAACATCTTCAAGTAAGCCTATGGTATCGTAGACTCTGTTGCGTAAAGTATTGTGTTTGATATATTGCCACAACCTCTCAACAGGATTCAGTTCTGGTGAATAAGGAGGCGAGTATATAATGGTAATGTTTTTCTGAATTTTCAAACTTTTTGATCTATGCCAGCCTGCACAATCCATTACAAGAAAGGCTTTTTTCGTGCCTAAATCTTTCGACATCTGCTCCAGAAATATATTCATACAATCAGTGTTTACATATGGAGCAAGTAGGCTAATTTTCTTACCACTTCTTGGATTTACCGCACTGTAGATATAGAAATTTTGTCTACCAATTTTCATTTAACCTGCGTTCTGACCCCTTTTTTAAACCATCCGTGTCCGATTTTTGAATGAGTTCCAAATCGTGATTCATCAAAAAAATACCTCCTTTTCAGGGTGGGAATTGACTATTTTATTGAAGTATTTTTTAAACTCTTCTTGCTTGTTTTTATCTTGTTTATGGTGAATTGGCCTCGGTGTTATATAAGAAAACTTCATCCTTTGTATCTCACGATGCACTGTTGATTTGCTAATGTTTAGGCCAAATTCCTCTGAGATTTTTATTTGCACTTCCTTAATAGTAATATTTGGATTTCTTTCTACCCATATTTCAATTTGCTCACGTTGATTTTTGTTTAATTTGCTTTTTCTTCGCCGCTGAGAAGGGGAAAATAATTTTTCTACTCTACCAAATTTTAGATGCTTTATCCATTCAGTCAAAGCAGTCCTTGAAATTTTACATATTCTTGCCACAGCGCTTATACTACTTTCTTTTCCTGCTATCACCGCTTGTAACTTTTTTGAAACATATGCGTTATTTCTGACCTTTTTTAACATTTCTTTCGCCAAATTTACAACTTTTTCGTCTAACAGTTTTGACCTTAATGCCATTTATACCTCTCTATTTTATCTACTCTAGTATCACTTCTTTCCCATTATTGTCTATCTGTTCTTTACATAGTGGGAATTGGTATAAGACTTAATACAAGACTTATTAAAACAAGCTATTTAATAGAGAATAAGGCGTCTGGGTCAATTAGTCAAAGCTGTGTAGGATGGAAAGAAGCTAAAGGTGCATACAGATTATTTAGCAATGAGAAGCTTGAAGCTAAGGAAATTTATTCTTCCCATTATAAAGAAACTATGGAAAGGATAAAAGGAAATGAGCTGGTATTTTCAGTTCAAGATACAAGTTATTTGGATTTTGACTCTCATATAAAGACTAAGGGTCTAGGTAGTATTTCTAAAGCCTATACAAAATATAAAAAGGGTTTGTTATTGCACAGTAACTTAATGGTTAACAAAGACGGATTACCTTTAGGGCTATCTTCTCAACAGTGTTGGGCACGTTCTATCAGGGAAGAAACAGCCCAAGAAAAAGCAAACAGGAAATACCGTACTGCTATAAAGGAGAAAGAAAGCTATAAGTGGATAGCGGCACTAAAAGAAACCCTAAATAACCTCGCAGAAGGTGTACAGCTTGTTACTATTGGTGATAGGGAAGCAGATATTTTTAAGTTTTTATGGACTGTTGAATCATTGGACAGTTTTTATGTAATCCGCAACCGAACTAATAGGAAATTCATCTGTATTGAAGGGGGAAAAACGGATTTGCAAACACGTATAACTCAACTGCCTGTAAAAAAGGAAATTGTCTTGAATGTTGCTGAAAATAAATACCAGATCTCAAGAAAAGCTAACATTGAAGTCAGGTATATGAAAGGCTATATACCTATCAGATCTCCTTACATTTATGGATCGAAAGATACAGAGCATAAAATAAGTGATAAAATCGCTATATATGTAGTAAGTGCCAAAGAAACAAATCCTCCTGAAAGAGTAGAAGCTATTGATTGGACTTTGCTGACTAATGTACCAGTTAATAGCACTTTAGATGCTATAGAAAGGATAAATTGGTATAAGCTAAGATGGAAAATCGAGGAGTATTTTAGGATTTTAAAATCAGGATGTAAGGTAGAAAGCTCTCGTTTAGCTACAAAAGAAAGATTAGAGAAATTAATCGCTATAAAGAGCATTATTGCATTTAATATTTTATATTTAACAAAAATCGCTTTATCGAATCCTATGGAGGTTTGTACTAAGGTTTTAAGTAATGAAGAGTGGAAAACCCTTTACATACGTGAGCATAAAGTAGCCAAATTGCCAGAAGAACCTCCAAACATAAAACAAGCTATTATTTGGTTAGGAAAATTAGGTGGATTTATGAATAGAAAAAGTGATAATTTACCAGGAACTATGACTCTATGGCGTGGTTATGAAAACCTCAGGGAAAGCATGGTTATGCTTCGCATAATGACCTCTCAAAGTTGTGGGTAAAAGTGAGGATTCAGTTCTGGTGAATAAGGAGGCGAGTATATAATGGTAATGTTTTTCTGAATTTTCAAACTTTTTGATCTATGCCAGCCTGCACAATCCATTACAAGAAAGGCTTTTTTCGTGCCTAAATCTTTCGACATCTGCTCCAGAAATATATTCATACAATCAGTGTTTACATATGGAGCAAGTAGGCTAATTTTCTTACCACTTCTTGGATTTACCGCACTGTAGATATAGAAATTTTGTCTACCAATTTTCATTTAACCTGCGTTCTGACCCCTTTTTTAAACCATCCGTGTCCGATTTTTGAATGAGTTCCAAATCGTGATTCATCAAAAAAATACCTCCTTTTCAGGGTGGGAATTGACTATTTTATTGAAGTATTTTTTAAACTCTTCTTGCTTGTTTTTATCTTGTTTATGGTGAATTGGCCTCGGTGTTATATAAGAAAACTTCATCCTTTGTATCTCACGATGCACTGTTGATTTGCTAATGTTTAGGCCAAATTCCTCTGAGATTTTTATTTGCACTTCCTTAATAGTAATATTTGGATTTCTTTCTACCCATATTTCAATTTGCTCACGTTGATTTTTGTTTAATTTGCTTTTTCTTCGCCGCTGAGAAGGGGAAAATAATTTTTCTTCTCTTCCAAATTTTAGATGCTTTATCCATTCAGTCAAAGCAGTCCTTGAAATTTTACATATTCTTGCCACAGCGCTTATACTACTTTCTTTTCCTGCTATCACCGCTTGTAACTTTTTTGAAACATATGCGTTATTTCTGACCTTTTTTAACATTTCTTTCGCCAAATTTACAACTTTTTCGTCTAACAGTTTTGACCTTAATGCCATTTATACCTCTCTATTTTATCTACTCTAGTATCACTTCTTTCCCATTATTGTCTATCTGTTCTTTACATAGCGGGAATTGGTATTACACATTCGGAAATTATCACAATAATCCTCCTGTATCAGCAATCTCCCTGTGAAAATTTTAAGGCTTTCTACCTGCATTACCTAACATTGCTCTACAAACAGAGTTTTCGAAGTTGCCTTCATACACTAGGTTTGTTGCTCTAAAGCCCAGGGTTTTGTGGCATTTAGCCATGCTATTACAGTGCCTTTGCGGATGGTCAGAACTTACTGGAATCTCATACATAGATACAACTCCTATTGCAGTTTGCCATGCAAAAAGAATATCAAGAAATAAGGTTTTTGCTGGAATTGCAAAATTAAGCAAGAGTACATATGGCTGGTTTTTCGGCTTTAAACTACATTTGATAATTAACGAGAAAGGTGAAATTCAAGCTTTTCGCTTACAAGAGGTAATGTTGACGATAGAGAGCCTGTAGCAAACCTAACTAAGAAATTAACCGGTCTTTTGTTTGGTGATAAAGGCTATATTAAAAAAGAGCTTTTCCAAGAGTTGTTTAACCGCGGTTTGAAACTTGTTACCAAGGTGAAAAAGGGGATGAAAAACGCATTAATTTCACTACATGAAAAGATTTTGCTGAGAAAAAGGTCGATCATTGAGACGATTTTTGGCTACCTCAAAAATAGACTTGAAATTGAACATACTCGCCATAGATCTCCCGTTAATTTCTTGGTTCACATCTTTTCTACTCTCATTTCCTATTCCTTGAAATCCAAAAAGCCTTCCTTTCCTATACTTTCTTCCTTCCTTAATCCAGAATTAGCGTTTTAATAGGATCATTTTTGGGTGGATTTTTTTCATGGTTGTTTGGATCTGATGAACCATCAACTGAATCTGATCAAATAATTGCACCAAGTAACTCAGGAGGAGAGGAGCTAACAAACTGTCAAGAGGGTGATAATAATATTATATAATAGATTTCTTGCATAACTGGAATGCAAAAGTTGATGTCATGAAACCAATTAAATTTACGGAGTATAATGGATTCCAGACTGGAATGACGCTCTTTTGGTGCACAACCTTTGGTGTATTACGAAACGATTCCCATTCAAGACAATGTCATCCCAGTGTCAAGCACTGGGATGACAATAAGGAGCTACCTGAATGACAAGAAAAGACTACTTGAATGACAAAAAAGGGAGCATTGGCTTGCACATTCCCCTGAACAAATACCTTGATACATTAAAGTTTCTAGGTTTGAGTAGTGAAATCCGATCAGTATGAAAATTAGCAAACTCCTTTTTATTCGCTGTAGAATAAAATTTTTTATTTTAATGAAAAAATTGCTTCCGCATACTCAAGATGCCATTATAATGATGGTAGAGATATTTAGAGAGCTCAAAATCTATCTCGGTCTGCAGACCTTTTAACCAATTTTTCAATAAAAATTCAGCCACATCTGTTGTGTGTACATTCTGAATCTTTTTTATACAGGAGGATTTTATGTCCAGAATTCCAGATATTTGACCTTTACTTTAGCTAACTACAGGCGCCTGTAGTTTTTAGAATTAGTGTTAACACGGTTTTTCTACTTTTTTTTCTTAATGTTTTAACTCAATACACACCATCATCATTTACTGCTTCTAAATATATCATTGCTAAACACACGCCGCTGTGTATTTCTATAGATAACTCATTGCCTAAACTTCGATTAAAGCAAGAATTCTTTCCTGGAAAAGCAAGGTTACTAAGGCACAGTTCCCATTGTAATCCTTTAGTTGATATTTGAGCTTTCGGTATACCAAGTAAGGATATTTTAGTATTTTTTAGCAAAGAGGAAAAATAGCTAATACCTTTTTGTAAGGCGTACCCCACCATGGGAGGCGAAGGCATATAAAAGATACTATCTGTACTTAAAAAAAAGTTAATATTTTGTAGTATATGATCAATTGCTCCTCCAGTAATACCCGTTACTATTGATGGCAATAACTTTACTGTTTTTAAGTGAGCCATTGCTTTAGAAAAGTCGCAATAATCTTGATCAGGTAGATATACTGTATTTAAGTTAGCACGTAAATTCGGATTTATACTATCCAAATCTCCTATTACAAGATCAGGTTTTACGCCAATTGATAGAAGCTTGTTTGCTCCTCCATCTACAGCAATAACAGGTATATCTTGTTTAAAAAACGATGAATCAGGTATTTCTCCATTTAGCACCACAATAGAGCGATATTCTTGCTCCACGCTACAATGTAGCATATGGTTATAAAACGCTCCGTGCAGTTTTTGCATCGTAGTAACATTTTTGAACAATTGATATTATACTGATCACTAATCCAGCAATATTACTGAGTATCACAAAAGCTAAACCCTGACAAATACCGTAAATAAGCCAAGATGATGAACAAATAAGATAACTCACCAACATTAGCATCGATACGTCACGAGTAAGTTTTGTGATATATGCTTTATATACTTGAGGCAATAACCCAATGAGAGATGTAACGAACGCGATGAAGCCAAAGCATTCTTCAATATTTACATACATACATTTTCCTACATTTGTTTTAACAAGATCAGGTTCAAAGGGTTGTACTTTATGTACTCTCAGCTTTTTTAGAGCACCCCTAATGCGTGTAATTTATAACATCATTTAGTCTATTAATCAAGAAATTAACAGTGACTTGCATTCATGAAACCCAATCGGCTTCTATGCTAATTATTATCCAAACTAATAGTCGGCTGTGCATCCTGCTCAGAGATCAGAGCAACTAGCAAATTGTTCATCAATTGAACCTTTTGTTTTCCATCCAATTGTAAGCTTTTATTTTTTTCAAAATGGGCTATTACTTCTTCGATAATTCCTATTGCATTTTGCACTATATGCCTTCTTGCAGAGGTGATGGCATGTGCTTGTTGACGTCTCAGCATTGCTTGTGCAATCTCAGATGAATACGCCAAATGCGATATTCTCGCTTCTGTAATTTCAATTCCAGCAATATTCAATCTTTGTTGTAGCATTGATCTCAATTCATTTGAAATTTTATCAGAATTTTTACGCAAAGATTCCTTATCGTTTTCGCTATCATACGGATAATTACTTGCCAGTTCTCTAATTACCGAGTCACTTTGCACAAAAACAAAATCATGATAATTATTAACATTATAATATGCCTTCGCAGGACTGCTCACTCTCCAAACAATTACTACTGAAATCTCTATCGGACTTCCATTAGCATCATTAACTTTAATTTTTTCTGTATTGATATTCTGAAATTTCAAAGAAACTCTATATTTACTCGAAAATGGAAGCGTTACGCATATTCCAGACTTAAAATAAGTTCCAATATAATGACCAAAAAACTCTATCACTCTTGCTTCATTAGGATCATTAACGAAAAATCCTTGAGAAAAAGTCAATATTGAAACAGCAGCAACTCCAAGTGCAATTGTGCTGCCATACACAAAAAGTACCAATAAAATTAACCCTAGCGCTATTAGTACAGGAAAAGCCCGAATTTTACTTAGATTTCTATCATTTATTGTATTTTTATCTGTACTGTCTTCATCAGATTGCTTTTTCACTTGCACCCTCTCTGCTGATTATTTCATCTACCTTACTTACAAATAATTTAAACTCTCTTAATTCACGATCAGGCAACTTTATCTCATTGCCATGAGCTATCGTAAGCGGATCAATATGTTTACCATTATATATAACTTCATAATGTAAATGAGGTCCTGTTGCAACACCAGTGCTGCCAACATAAGCAATGATTTGTCCCTGCTTTACTTTAGAGCCTAACTTTACATCGCTACTAAATTTGCTTATATGTGCGTAACAAGTTGAATATTTATTGTTGTGCTTTATTTTGATGTAATTCCCATAGCCACCATTCTTTCCTATATATTCTATTACACCTTCTGCAGTGGCGTGTATAGGAGTGCCAAGTTTAGCTGCATAATCTACTCCTTTATGAAAAGCAATTTTACCATGAATGGGATGCTTTCTATTACCAAAATTCGAGGATATACGAAAATCTCCGTTTAAAGGATTTACAAAAATTTCGCTACTCTTCAAGCTTACCCCCTCTTTATTAAAATACACTTCTTTTGCTTCTTGTGACTCATAATGATACAAGCTAATGACCTTTTTATCTGTTGTCAGTGAAGTATATAAAATTTTTTCTTCAGCCTTCTGATTACTGAGTGATTTTTCACACAGCACCTCCAATTTGCCTTTGGGCACAATGTCTTTTTTAAAATCTACACCATAACCTTTATATATGTCGATTAATCTCATTACTGTATTTGGCGCCAAACCTTCTGCGTCAAAAAAAGAGGATTTTATGTCACTGGATATGAATAACAACTTTCTATCACTTTCTGTCACCAAAGCAGCTTTTTTTTTCCTGATCCCGTGCTGAAGTAACGCTGGAAAGTGGTTTAGGTTGCTTTCTGTTATTCCAGTGCTTGAACAGTTTTTTAATCGAAAATGTTGTATAGCGTGCTGTTTACAATCAATTTCCAGTGTCTGGGCACTGGAATGACAATAGTATTTCTGCGCAAATGTTTCAGTTGCATATGCTGGTAAAATACAAAGCAGTAGAAGTATTACCAGCCTCATAGTTTATCAGCAAAAATAAAATTACCTTCAACATACTGCACATCATCATTATCTTCTAGCTCTTCAACTAATGTAGATAATTTATCAATTAATTCTTTGTCGCTCACTTCAATCAGGTCCTTTGGTTGCCATGAAAGACGAGCAAGTTCTGGTTCCCCAAATTTTGTATAGAAAGCATCACGCACTCTACCAAAATCTTTCACTTCACAAGTTATAACATATAATTCTTCCTTGTTATTTTCCTTAACATTCAATACTTCTAATTCAATTCCATAGTTAAATAAATCTTCAAAATTTATACCCTCTGCTTTATAGACAATTAAGCCTACATGATCGAAAAGGTAACTCACACATCCTGTTTCTCCCAAATTACCGCCTTTGCGAGAAAAGATATAACGTATCTCAGAAGCAGTTCGGTTGCGATTATTTGTCAGAGCATGGACAATAAGTGCAGCACCAGAAGGTCCGCAGCCTTCATATTGTATTTCTTCATAACTTTCTCCAGCAACGTTACCAGCTGCATTTTTTATTGCTGTTTCTATTTTATCTTTTGGTAGATTCTCCTTTCGCGCAGAAAAGATAGCAGAGCGAAGACGTGGATTAAGCTCGGGATCAGGTAGCCCTTGTTTTGCAGCAACTGTTATTTCCCTAATGAGCTTCGTAAATTTTTGCGAGCGCTTTGCATCCTGAGCACCTTTTCGATGTTTTATATTTGAAAACTGTGAATGACCAGCCATAAGAAAACTAATTCACCCCTTCTACTAACATATTTTCATACTGCTCAGCTTCTAAGTCAAGGCCAAGAGCTAAGTGAGCTGTTATTAAATAACTAATAACTCTAGAAGAATATTTAGAATCTTTATTGCTTATCATATCTTGAAAACGCTTAATTGCTGCTAAATATTCACCACGCTTTAGGTAAAATTCACCAATAGAATACTCTTTTTTTGATATATGTTCTGTGATTAATTTTTCTTTTTCTTTGATCTCTTCTATATATTCGCTATTCGGAAAAAGATTAATATACTCAGTAGCTAGCTCTAAAGTTTTATATGCAATTTGTTGCCCAAGCTGCACTTTGTTAATTTGCATGTAATAAGATAATACTCTTAAGTAATATACATATGGCAAATCTTCACCATTTGGATAAACGTATATATAATCATCCATATCACTTGCAGCACCGCTGTATTTACCCATATTATAGCGAGAAACCCCAGACAATAATTTGGCTTTCATTGCCCAATAAGATAAAGGATACAAATCCTCTATCTTTTGAAATGCTCTAATAGCTTGCTTATATTTTTTCTGATCATAAAGCTTAACTACCTCCTCATATAGTTCAGTTTCAGTGTGTTCAAGATCATTCGCATACGACTGCATGAAGGGGCAAGTCAGAAGAAAAAAGCATATGATTAAAGTCTTATACATAAGATTTTTTTTGATCAAAATAAAGTATAGACTAAATATTACCTAAATAAACAAATTTTTGGCATTATCATCGAACGAAAAGCGGCTCTTGGCCACCATTACCTATATTGCTCGCACCACCACCTATTGCAACACCCTTTCCACTCACTTCTACGTTCTCTAGCTTTCTACTATAAACGCTAATTCTGGATTAAGGAAGGAAGAAAGTATAGGAAATGGAAGGCTTTTTGGATTTCAAGGAATAGGAAATGAGAGTAGAAAAGATGTGAACCAAGAAATTAACGGGAGATCTATGGCGAGTATGTTCAATTTCAAGTCTATTTTTGAGGTAGCCAAAAATCGTCTCAATGATCGACCTTTTTCTCAGCAAAATCTTTTCATGTAGTGAAATTAATGCGTTTTTCATCCCCTTTTTCACCTTGGTAACAAGTTTCAAACCGCGGTTAAACAACTCTTGGAAAAGCTCTTTTTTAATATAGCCTTTATCACCAAACAAAAGACCGGTTAATTTCTTAGTTAGGTTTGCTACAGGCTCTCTATCGTCAACATTACCTCTTGTAAGCGTAAAAGCTTGAATTTCACCTTTCTCGTTAATTATCAAATGTAGTTTAAAGCCGAAAAACCAGCCATATGTACTCTTGCTTAATTTTGCAATTCCAGCAAAAACCTTATTTCTTGATATTCTTTTTGCATGGCAAACTGCAATAGGAGTTGTATCTATGTATGAGATTCCAGTAAGTTCTGACCATCCGCAAAGGCACTGTAATAGCATGGCTAAATGCCACAAAACCCTGGGCTTTAGAGCAACAAACCTAGTGTATGAAGGCAACTTCGAAAACTCTGTTTGTAGAGCAATGTTAGGTAATGCAGGTAGAAAGCCTTAAAATTTTCACAGGGAGATTGCTGATACAGGAGGATTATTGTGATAATTTCCGAATGTGTAATTTCTGGCACTCTTGTGGGTTTTTTACCGTTTGGCAGTAGTTTGTCTGCAAAATTTTTCTCTATATCTCTGCAAAAATCATCGACTAGACAAAACAGTTTTGTTATATCTTCCATGGGTAACCTCATCTATTTTTTTCTATTTGTTGAGTTTACCCTACTCTCCTGACTTTTCTATTCTCTTTTTAATCCAGAATTAGCGTTATAAGAATGTGTGATCAATCCACTTCCTACCATCAAAAGAGCAATACCTATCAGACCTAAAGCAGGCCCAACAGCAGATGATGCTAATGCTACTCCAGAAATCAATATTATTCTCCTGATTAGTAATAAAGAAGAACCAGCGAGCATTAACTTAGCTGCAGACATATTGCTTGTCTTTTTTTTCAGATTTCTCATCAAAATCTTGCTCTTTTTCTACTTCATATTTTTTACTTTTCTTGTACTCGCGATAGCAGAAAGTAGCACTCGCTACAAAGTAAAATAGACTAGAAATTGAAAAAGCTACGTCTCCTATTATTCCTTGCTCCAATTCTTCACCTACTATGCTAGCCACAATAACTAATGTAACTAAAGCAGCATCAGCATAGTTAAAGTAATCATCAACGGTACAAGGAAGGTCTCTCTTTTCTTTTTCTACTGTTTTCCCACTTTCAATATTCTCCAATTCTCGTTCTTTTTGTGCTATTTTTCTATTATTATAAATTAAATATAGCGTGCAAATAAGGGATAAGACTGTGAAAGGTAATATAGTATGGCCTAATGAGCTGCTTATAAGGCCAAGTAATACCTGATCGCTACATGTTTTTTCGAGCTCAATTGCCATCAATAATGCAAATGGAACCATTGTTACCAATGATACACATTTCCTATGTAGCTCTCTTTTTTTAGTGTTAATAGTTCTTGTTCGAGCTTTTTGCTTTTTTCTTCCTCTCTTTCTTTTCTGACTTCTTCATCAACTGTTGGCCAAAAATCCCAGAAAAAATCTTCCATTTTAGCACCTTTTTTACCTTTGGATCTTTTTAAAAAAAAACTTAGTGCCTGTAATACTAGTCATATGAACAGACCAACTTATGAACTAATACATTATATAGGATTTTAATTACTAAGTCAATATTATGAAATTATTAACTTTCTTTGTATACTCTTAAGCAATTTAGTCAATCTGTTTGATGCCAGCTAGAACGTAATTATAGCCTGACCACATAGTCATAACAGCCGCAGCCCATAAGCAAACCACACCTATATATTTAGTTGCTTCATAATCACTCATTATTAACGCTACTATAGCAACCATCTGCAAAAATGTTTTAATTTTCCCAGCCTTACTCACAGGTAAACTAACGTTTGTAGCTATCAAGAACTCCCGCAAGCCTGAAACTAATATCTCCCTACAAACAATTATAACTGACGGTATAATTGTAATATCATCTATCTTATGCTTATAAACTAGCATGATTATTGTTGAAGCTACTACTAACTTGTCGGCAATTGGATCAAATAACTTGCCAAAATTCGATTGGACTTTCCATGCACGCGCTAAATAACCATCAAAAAAATCTGTAATGCACGCAAACATAAAGATCAATATTGTTATTAGACTTGCATACTTACTCTCTATATAAAAGCTTGATATTATTGCCGGTATTGCGAGCGCACGAGAAATTGTTAGCAAATTAGGCACGTTTTTCTTAAGCATGTCACATCACCCTACGTAGTAGATAAATTTATACAGAAGTACAATAGAGTTCACAAGCTAATAGTTGAACATTCATAAAAACCCCATATACTTAGGAAATTACTAACAATAAGCTCAAAGCATGAATAATGATTTAGATAACACCACAAAACAAGAAGCACTTAAGTACCATAATAAAAGTGGCAAACCTGGTAAGGTATCAGTTATACCAACAAAACCCTTATCCACACAGCATGACCTATCACTTGCTTATTCCCCTGGTGTTGCAGCCCCATGCCTTGCAATAGCTAAAAATCCTAAAGCTGTTTATGATTACACGGCAAAAAGCAATTATGTGGCTGTCATTTCAAATGGCACCGCAGTGCTGGGACTTGGCAATATCGGTCCTCTTGCTTCAAAACCCGTCATGGAAGGCAAAGCTGTTTTATTTAAGCGTTTTGCTGACATTGATGCAATTGATATAGAAGTTGACACAGAAAACATAGAAGATTTCATCAATGCAGTAAGGTATCTTGGTCCAAGTTGGGGGGGGATAAATCTAGAAGATATAAGATCTCCTGATTGTTTTATAATAGAGAAACGTCTAAATGAGTTGATGGATATTCCGGTGTTCCACGATGATCAACATGGCACTGCAGTAGTTGTTGCAGCTGGTATAGAAAATGCCCTCGATATTGCTGAAAAGAAATTAGAGAATGTCAAGATCATCATGAATGGTGCTGGAGCAGCTGGTATTGCGTGTTTGGAAATACTAAAGTCCATGGGCGCTAAGAACATAGTGCTATGTGACAAACAAGGAGTAATACACAAAGACAGAAAAGAGGACATGAATAAGTGGAAGGAAAAATATGCAATTGACACTAAAGAACGTTCTCTACTTGATGCCATAAAAGGCGCTGATGTATTCATCGGACTCTCTGCAAAGGATGTGCTCAGCGAAGAGATGTTAAAAAGCATGGGTAAAGACCCGATCATTTTTGCTCTTGCTAATCCTGATCCAGAAATAAGGCCTGAGTTTGCAAAGTCTGTAAGGCCAGATGCAATAATTGCAACTGGTAGGTCAGACTATAACAACCAAGTCAATAACGTAATGGGGTTTCCTTATATATTCAGAGGAGCACTTGATGTACATGCAACGACAATAAATGAAGAAATGAAAATTGCAGCTGCAGATGCAATAGCGAAGCTTGCCCGTGAGCCAGTGCCAAATGAGATATCTGCAGCCTATGGCGGTCGTAAAATGAGCTATGGACGTGAATATATAATACCTACTCCATTTGATCCAAGATTAATTTCTATGGTATCTCCTGCTGTTGCAAAAGCTGCCGTTACCTCAGGTGTGGCAAGAAAGGAAATAGAGGACTGGAATGAGTATGCAAGTCAATTAAAATCTCGCCTCGCTAAGGCTCTCAGCACGCTCAATTTATTGTCTTCACATACGTAATTGGATAAATTTAAAAGCGATAAACCAATCCAAACTCTAAGCCATATATGCCAAACCTATTGGTAATTGTTGTAGTTGTTGATTGCATACGTGCAGTTTCATCAACTTCATTGCTTTTACCAGCAGGAATATATTTTTCGCCAGCTAGTATCTTTGCTACTGGCAGAATACCTTTAAATTCGTTACCAAGAATACCAAAATAGCGTAAACCAGCAAACGCTTGGGTGTTTGTTGTAAGTGGATAATTAACACCAAGCTTTGCTTGGTAAGCCAAAGCATATCTGGTTTTTCCTAAAAATTTAACCTTAGTTACACCTGCACCAACTCCAAAATATGGAATGCAGAGCATTTCTCCGACGTTAAAATCATTATACACATTGATCATTCCAGCCAAATTATTAAAACCTTCATTTTTCATCTTAAATGCAGCTTTGAACTTTACTTGAACATTAGGCGGCTTTTCTTGGATTTCAATATCAACTTTTCCACTTCTCCAAGGTGATTTACGTTCTGTTCCAACAGAAACATCATCATTACGACGAAGTTCAATATATCTTGCTTTTCCTTTATCTGAGTAATCTTCATCATCTAAGTTAGTCTGAGAATATAGAACTTCAAGATCAACTCTCATATTTTTGAATACATATCCTATTGAAGCACCACCTGCAAGTCCTGGAACGTATTTAGGACTATATCCAGCCTCAATCCTCTCCTCCTCATTAAAGCTAAAAACACCTTCCGTTACATTTTCACCTACATCTTCTTTTCCTTTTAGAGAACCTATTGCATTGAAAAATGCTCCAAAATAGTTAGCTTGAATATAAAAATTCTTTAAATTATTTATTTCACTATCATAAGATAAGCACCTAAATGAAAAAGTGAGCAAAGTTAGTAGGTATGTAAATTTAAATCTTTTATTCGCCATATAGACCTCACATAATTTCACTTTTATGCTAACATACTTCTATTTTTTATGTAGCAATTTTTTATTGCGCTCAGTTGTTTTAGATTTAAAATAAGAGTATTGTAATTTAAAGTGAATCAATGGTTGTTGCAGTTCATGAATTAGAGAAAATTATCAAACAGTCATTCCCTGGTGCCGATATAAAGATTAAGGATCTTGCTGGAGATGATGATCACTACCATTTAAAAATAACTTCCCAGTGTTTTTCTGGAAGGACAAAAATAGAACAACATAGAATGGTATATAAGGCTCTTGAAGGTCAATCTATACATGCATTGCAATTAGAAACTGGTGCTTAAAATTAAGGTGATTATTTATGAACAACTTTGAACAAATAAAAAAAGACATAGCAGAAAATGATGTAGTGCTGTATATGAAAGGTACCTCTGACTTTCCTCAATGCGGATTCTCTGGACTAGTCGTGTCAATTCTCAAAAATTTGAATGTAAAGTTTAAATGCATCAACGTGCTTGAGAATGATGAAATACGTCAGTCCATAAAAAGTTTTTCTGATTGGCCAACAATTCCACAATTATATATAAAGGGAGAATTTATTGGTGGCTGTGACATAACCCGCGAGATGTATGAAAAAGGTGAATTACAAAATTTGCTAAAAGAAAAAAAGGTTATTGCTGAGCAAACTGAATTGCAGCAGAGTGGCAAAATAAAAAAAACATAGGGTGTCATTTGATACTGGTTGTTACCTTTGCTCCATTGTCATACTACCTTTTTTACCATGCTGAAAGGATAACTTTTTAGTAGCTTTTTTTCATCTCAAAATCCACCAACTTTTGAATTCTTTTTTTTACAAGAAAAAAATTGCTTGCGCATATTTTAAATATGATTATAATTATATTTAAAGATATTTTAAGAGTTCAAAATCTATCTTTGTCTGCAGACTTTTCAGTCAGTTTTTCAATAATAAAGTGTAATGTATTTTCTTTAATGTATGTGGGTGCACAAATATACTTAATTTCTGTCATACGTACTCTGCACTTTTTTTTAATCTTTTTTATACAGGAGGATTTTATGTCCAGAATTCCAGATACTTGACCTTTATTTTAGTTAATAAAAACCAACTGGTACCATGGTTTTTATAAAGAAAGTATAGGGAATAACAAAAAACCGTTTTTATAGTAAATTTGCCATACATGTCTGAAAAGTGTGTATAGGTGTGGTGTTCATACTTATATGCTAATATAGATATAGCATGTATTTGTACAATATTTAAACTGTGTGTATAAAGCGAAAAAACAAAGATGATTCATTATCAATTTCCTATGATCAGACTGGGGTGACAAGAAAAAAAGCATTGGTTTCACATAAATCTGAACAGATACACTGAATTTGCTAACCCTTATCACCAGGCTTAACAGATAGATGGGCTAATGTACCTCCACCTCATACCAAATTCCATTACTAATCGAACAAATAAGAAACATTACAAACTCGTTTAATAGTAGCACTGGAAATACTGACAATAAAATTACACAGAACATCTTCAAGTAAGCCTATGGTATCGTAGACTCTGTTGCGTAAAGTATTGTGTTTGATATATTGCCACAACCTCTCAACAGGATTCAGTTCTGGTGAATAAGGAGGCGAGTATATAATGGTAATGTTTTTCTGAATTTTCAAACTTTTTGATCTATGCCAGCCTGCACAATCCATTACAAGAAAGGCTTTTTTCGTGCCTAAATCTTTCGACATCTGCTCCAGAAATATATTCATACAATCAGTGTTTACATATGGAGCAAGTAGGCTAATTTTCTTACCACTTCTTGGATTTACCGCACTGTAGATATAGAAATTTTGTCTACCAATTTTCATTTAACCTGCGTTCTGACCCCTTTTTTAAACCATCCGTGTCCGATTTTTGAATGAGTTCCAAATCGTGATTCATCAAAAAAATACCTCCTTTTCAGGGTGGGAATTGACTATTTTATTGAAGTATTTTTTAAACTCTTCTTGCTTGTTTTTATCTTGTTTATGGTGAATTGGCCTCGGTGTTATATAAGAAAACTTCATCCTTTGTATCTCACGATGCACTGTTGATTTGCTAATGTTTAGGCCAAATTCCTCTGAGATTTTTATTTGCACTTCCTTAATAGTAATATTTGGATTTCTTTCTACCCATATTTCAATTTGCTCACGTTGATTTTTGTTTAATTTGCTTTTTCTTCGCCGCTGAGAAGGGGAAAATAATTTTTCTACTCTACCAAATTTTAGATGCTTTATCCATTCAGTCAAAGCAGTCCTTGAAATTTTACATATTCTTGCCACAGCGCTTATACTACTTTCTTTTCCTGCTATCACCGCTTGTAACTTTTTTGAAACATATGCGTTATTTCTGACCTTTTTTAACATTTCTTTCGCCAAATTTACAACTTTTTCGTCTAACAGTTTTGACCTTAATGCCATTTATACCTCTCTATTTTATCTACTCTAGTATCACTTCTTTCCCATTATTGTCTATCTGTTCTTTGCATAGTGGGAATTGGTATTAGTTAGGTTTGCTACAGGCTCTCTATCGTCAACATTACCTCTTGTAAGCGTAAAAGCTTGAATTTCACCTTTCTCGTTAATTATCAAATGTAGTTTAAAGCCGAAAAACCAGCCATATGTACTCTTGCTTAATTTTGCAATTCCAGCAAAAACCTTATTTCTTGATATTCTTTTTGCATGGCAAACTGCAATAGGAGTTGTATCTATGTATGAGATTCCAGTAAGTTCTGACCATCCGCAAAGGCACTGTAATAGCATGGCTAAATGCCACAAAACCCTGGGCTTTAGAGCAACAAACCTAGTGTATGAAGGCAACTTCGAAAACTCTGTTTGTAGAGCAATGTTAGGTAATGCAGGTAGAAAGCCTTAAAATTTTCACAGGGAGATTGCTTATACAGAGGATTATTGTGATAATTTCCGAATGTGTAATTTCTGGCACTCTTGTGGGTTTTTACCGTTTGGCAGTAGTTTATCTGCAAAATTTTTCTCTATATCTCTGCAAAAATCATCGACCAGACAAAACAGTTTTGTTATATCTTCCATGGGTAACCTCATCTATTTTTTTCTATTTGTTGAGTTTACCCTACTCTCCTGACTTTTCTATTCTCTTTTTAATCCAGAATTAGCGTTTGTATTAGTTCCAGGAATTTTTCTTCCTTCAACTCCAACTTCCGGAAACAAATTATATCGTGGGAAAAAATAAGTAAAATTATTCTCTATCCAATACAGAATCTTATTTATGATACCAAAAACTTTTCTATTACCTAAATCAATAGAGAGTTGCTGTTCCTTTGGTACTGCTAGATGATTGGACTTTGTACCAGACTTGCCAAATTCTTTGGCAGCATATTTAAACTTTTCTAGTAAATATTCCCTACGTTCTCTTGATATTAACATTTTTACCTCACTCACTATTATTTTATCCTATATTATTTTAGACAAAAAGTCAATCTTTCTTAAGATATTAAGAAAAGAAAAAGCAGCAGCAAAATAGCTAAACTGACTTAGATTTATCGACAATTTGAAAAATCATCATTCCGCTACTTGTTAGCGGAATCTATGTTCGCACAGTTAGTTATCGCTATTTACCCAACAAACTTATGCTAAGCTGTGCTGCCACTAATTTTGCAACCGGTACTCTATAGGGCGAGCATGACACATAATCAACCCCTGATTTGATGAAAAACTCTATGGACTGTGGATTCGCTCCATGCTCTCCACATATACCAAGTTTAATTTCTTTTCTGGTTTTTCTGCCCCTTTCGATAGCTATTCTGATTAATTCCCCTACCCCTTCGACATCTAGCACCTCAAAGGGATCGTTTTTGAATATGTTGCTTTCCTTATAAGAATCGAGGAAATTAACTGAATCATCTCGTGAAAGTCCCATAGTTGTTTGTGTTAAATCATTAGTGCCAAAACTAAAAAATTCTGCATGTTTTGCGAGTTTGTCAGCAATAAGTGCTGCTCTTGGCAGTTCTATCATCGTTCCAATTGAATAGTTCACATCGAAATTTTCGGCTTCTTTCTTTATTAACTCGCATATCAGAATAAACTCTTTCTCACTCATGATAAAAGGAATCATGATTTCAGGTTTCACTTCTATCTTCTTTTCTTTCCTTAATTCACTTGCAGCACTGAGTATTGCCCTAATTTGCATGCCATATATTTCAGGATGAGAAATAGCAAGTCTACAACCTCGATGGCCAAGCATTGGATTTTTTTCTGATAACTGTGCTATTTTATTTTTTACTGATTCAACTGACTTATTCAGTGATCTGGCGATTTTTTCTATAATGGATTGATCATGAGGTAAAAACTCATGTAGAGGTGGATCAAGTAATCTTATAGTGACTTCCTTGCCCTCCATAATACAAAACATTTCTTTGAAATCAGACTTTTGCATTTCTTCGAGTTTATTTAATGCATTTGCCCTTTCATTTTCATCATCAGCTATTATCAATTTTTGAATGAATTCGATTCTATCACTAGCAAAAAACATATGTTCTGTGCGACATAATCCTATACCTTCTGCACCGAATTCTTTTGCAATTTTTGCATCTTTTGGAGTATCAGCGTTCGCTCTCACCTTCACTGTTTTGACTTTATCTACCCAGTTAATTATCGTTTTAAACTCTTGAGATAATTCAGGCAAAATTGTAGGGAGAATACCAAGCATAACCTCTCCTGTTCCTCCGTCGATGGTGATTGGTTCACCTTTATTTACTTTTATATCCCCCATAAAAAGAAATTTTTCATCTTTATCAATATAAAGTCCACTTAGACTACAAATACATGGTTTACCCATTCCACGAGTTACAACAGCGGCATGGGAGGTCATACCTCCTCGCGCTGTTACTATTCCACTTGCAGCATTCATTCCATTAATATCTTCAGGGCTCGTCTCTGATCTTACCAAAATTACTTTTTTACCCTGCTCTGCAGCTTTTTCAGCATCACTTGCACTGAATACTACATATCCAGAAGCAACACCTGGAGAAGCTGGCAGTCCTTTGCCTATTACTTCTTGATCGATTTTAACATCAAGAACTGGATGCAATAAATTGTCAAAAGTTTTTGGATCAATTCTCAATATTCCTTCCTCTTTTGTAATCACTCCTTCGTTTACCATATCAACTATTATGCTAATAGCAGCTTCGGCTGTGCGCTTGCCAGACCTAGTCTGCAAAATCCATAACTTACCGTCCTGTACAGTAAATTCGATATCCTGCATGTCCTTATTATGACTTTCAAGTTTTTCACATACCGCGCATAATTCTCGGTAGACACTTGGTAGCAACTTCTCCATGGTACTTTCTTGCTCCCCGTCAATTGGCATAGGAGTATAAACACCAGAAACCACATCCTCACCCTGAGCATTAACTAAAAACTCACCAAAAAGCTTTTTTTCTCCAGTTGAAGGATTACGTGTAAATATCACGCCGGTTGCAGAATTATCATTTAAATTACCAAAAACCATTGCTTGCACGTTGACCGCTGTTCCAAGGTTTTCAGGAATATTATGTATTCTTCTATAGGAAACAGCCCTATCATTTTTCCAAGAGGCAAATACTGCATTAACTGAGTTTAACAATTGCTCTTCAACGTTCTGCGGGAAATTTTTTCCTATTTTCTCACATACTATCTCTTTAAAATCATTAACAATTTTCTTTAAAACATTAACATCAAGATCAGCTAAGCTTTTTGCTCCACTCTTTTGCTGCTCATTATCAATAACATCTTGAAATAGGTGATGATCAAGCTGTAGTACAACATTGGAGTACATCATGATGAAACGGCAGTAGCTATCGTAAGCAAAACGTTCGCCACTTTTTTTTGCAAGACCAACAACGGTTTCATCATTTAGACCAACATTTAAAATAGTATCAAGCATGCCCGGCATTGAACTAACACTACCAGAGCGTATGGAAACTAATAAGGGATTATTTAAATCCCCAAATTTACAACCGATATCATTTTCGAGCATCGTCATGTAGTTTTTTATCTCGTTACGTAGATCACAAGACAATTCATTATCTTGACAATAGGCCTGACAAACAGCAGTGGAAATTGTAAAACCAGGTGGAACAGGAATGCCAATCTTACACATCTCTGCCAGATTTGCTCCCTTCCCTCCTAGTAGATTTCTCATTGCTGCATTACCTTCACAGTTGCTTTGGCTAAAGTAATATATTAACTTTTCTTGCATTTTTTTCGGATTTTCACTGATATACATACTATTCTAATAAATTTGTCAGGCAGGAGTAATAAATTTTGTAAAATTCAGCACAATTAAATAGCCTCTTTTCCTTTCATTCTAGTGTCCCTATTGTCATTCAAGTATTCTTTCCTGTCATCTCAATGAACTCTATGATGTCATTCCTGTTGGAGTATGAATGTAGCCTTATCTCACACTCCTGTCATCCCAGTGCCCAGACACTGGGATCCAGAAGACTGATCAAGTAATAAGAACTAGTCACGCGCTGGCTCTCTTAAATTACTTTAGCTATAAGTATTAAGAAATTTACCAATCAAAAAAAGGCAAAAGAATCCACATGGTGCTGATTTTATTACTGTAATTGATAATGTGCTAACGCTTAAACGAAGCGTGTTTAAGGCTGAATAGAAAAAATAAAAAAGGCATGCAGCCGCCATAATTTCGCCAATAAATACAAGATTTATCAAGAAGCTTCTATTAAATGAAAGTTATGCAAAAAATCTATTGCAAGTCTTTTAATATTCTGTTAAGAGCTGAAGCAATATAAAAATTATTATGTTTGGATTAGAGAATAAGAAGTTTCTGATTACTGGTGCATCAGGTGGAATAGGCCAGGCAATTGTAGAAATTATGCATAAGGCCAGAGCAACTTTATGTATTTCTAGTACAAAAAAAGAAGTACTCGAAGAAGTTGCTAAAAAATATGAAAAAAACATTCACGTACTTCCTTGCGACTTATCAAAGTCTGAAGAGGTAAATCAACTAATAAATAAAGCAAGTGAGTTGATGAAAGGCTTTGATGGACTCATATGCAATGCAGGCATTACACAAGACAGTTTGGCGTTGAGAATGACAGATGAAAAATGGCAAAAGGTGATTGATATTAATTTGACCTCCACATTTAGGCTAAATAGAGAAGCATGCAAGAAATTAATTAAAAATAATTGGGGAAGAATCATAAATATTTCTTCAATAGTAGGATTGACAGGAAATGCCGGGCAAGTAAATTATGCAGCATCAAAAGCTGGAATAATAGCTATGAGCAAATCTATAGCAAAAGAAGTTGCAAGTCGTGGCGTAACAGTAAATTGCATTGCTCCTGGGTTTATAGATACTAAGATGACTGAAGTTTTAAATGAAAAACAAAAAGAAAAAATATTAGATAATATTCCAATGAAAAGAACGGGAACAGGAGAAGAAATAGCAGCAGGGGTATTGTTTTTAGCAAGCGACGAAGCAAAATATATAACAGGGCATGTGCTTAACATCAATGGTGGGCTATTTATGTAGCAACACTTATTTATGGACAAATTATGAGTTTTACTCTAAAATAAATGTATATATAAATTTAGATTCACACTAGTTTATTACTTGGAGGCAAAAGAATGAGCTATATAATAAAAAAATTTTTTAATGCTTTGTGTATAGTGCTGTTTCTCTCTTTTTCAGATTACGCAAATGCTGCTACTGATATAGATGATACAACTGCCCAAGTAATATGCAATATTATTGGTTATATTTGGGGAATAGGTGGACCACTTATGACTGTAGTCATAATAGGTGCAGCTTTGCTTGCAATATTTGGTAGAATGCCATGGCCAGCTCTCTTTGCCCTAGGTATGTTTTGTGGTGTATTTTTTGGTGCCAAAGCGATTATAATGAAAATTATACCCGATAGCATTAAACAAGATAGTATGTTGAGCAAGTGTGGGGAAAAATAACTTAAGATCAGGATGTTTTTGTGTGTATTGTTCCTTCATGTCTTCAATCTGTAACAAATAATGACTGTCTTTCGGTAAAGTTTTAATAGCTAACTCAGCGTACTTCATAAATTTCTCTAAATTACCTTCAATACAAGCCTTTTTCGTCAAAGCAAAATAATACATTGCCATATCAGCGCTACGTTTATATGCAATACTTAAATACTTCCAGACAAAGGCGTTATTTGTTTCTACGTTTGCAACCTGCTCTAGGTAAAAAATTGCCTTCTCTATTTCACCGTGTAATAATAAAGTATGAGATAACGCAAGTTTCACTAAATAGTTATTCTTCTCAGATAAATATCTAAGTGATTCTTCATACATTTTTATTGCTTCACTTAAATTTCCAGCTTTGTATAACATCTCCGCTTTTAATTCATATAAATAAGGATCATTGCGTGACTCTTGAATCAATGAATTAACTTTAGTAATAGCCTCTTCTATCTTTCCTTGCCTATAGTGAATTACAGCATTTACATACTTAGAACTACCTTCATATTTATTAGATAACACATGAATAGGAGCAAAAAAAGAGTCTAGCTTTGCAACCATACGCTCAAACTTCAGCAATTTATCTGCAAGGATTGGTTTTATATTGTTTTTAACCTCATAATTCTGTACAGCAAATATACGCTTATCACTAAGTGGGTGAGTGCGGAAATACTCTTCAGTGTTTTCATGCTCAATACTCTTAAAATAGTCAAAAATCTCTTTCATACCCAAATTATCATAGCCAGATTCATCTAGGTATCTTAAAGCATAGCTATCTGCTACACTCTCTTGCTCTTGAGAAGAGTTAAAAAACAACCTTGAACTAAGCGTTACACCACTAAGCAAGATTGCACTCGCAACCTGAGGGTTAATGACAATACTAGAAACTAATCCTACCATATAACTAATCATTGCTATTGATTGAAAATAACCTACAGCACTACTCATTTGTAATACATGACCAGCAGATATATGAGCAATTTCATGTGCTAATATACCAAGTAAGACATAAGGTTCAGTCGAATATTGTAAAAGCCCTAAATGAATGAAAATGCTATTATTGTTAATTACAAAAGCATTAATCGATCTATCATCAACTATAAAAACTTTTATTTTATCATTATCAATACCCGCAGCAGAAAATAAAGGTTGCGCTAGATCCTTAACTACCGCTTCCACTTCACTATCTCTAATAATACTAACAGAGTAAGCGCTATTACAGTATACGAAAAAAAATAGTAAAACAAAAAGCTTAGACACGGAAGTTCCTTGTTTGTATAACTTTGAGGAATTTTGTATTTTAACACTTAAACTATACGAATCTATAAACGCTAGTTTAAATTTTGAACGTAACTGATAAGTTTATCAATGGTAGTTAACTTAATATTATGTTGTTCAGCAAATTCAAGCAACTGGGGTAAGCGCATCATAGAGCCATCATCATTCACTAATTCACAAATAACTGCAGAATGATTACATCCCACTAACTTAGCTATCTCAACACTTGCTTCAGTATGACCAGCACGTTGCTCTACTCCACCCTCATGTGCAATCACAGGAAAAATATGACCGGGAGTTATAATGTCATCCTGAGTTCTATTTTTATCAATAGCAACATGTATAGTTTTTGTTCTATCCTCAGCTGAAACACCCGTAGTAATACCATAACGTGCATCAATTGATGTAGTAAAAGCAGTATGATTTTCACCAACATTTTTTTTTTCCATGAAAGTAAGGCCTAACCTTTTCATGTGAACTTTAGTCATTGCTAAACAAACAATCCCTGTACCGTATCTAACCATAAAAGCCACATGTTCTGGCTCTAATTTCTCAGCTAATACAATCAGATCACCTTCATTCTCTCTGTTTTCATCGTCAACTAAAATGAATAATTTACCAGAACTAGCATCCCTCAATACATCTTCCATAGAAGAAATACCGGGTAGACTAATTGAAGGATAAGTTACTTGTACCATGATTTACTTAAACTCAATCTTAACTATTTTATACAATTTCTCTCCATTTGGCACTATCACTTCCACATACTCACCAACTTTTTTGCCAATTAAAGCACTACCGAGTGGTGAATCCGTAGAGATCAACTGCTTTGAAGCATCAGCTTCATATCCACCTACAATCTTATAAACATATTCAATTTCACTGTTATCATCACCGAGCATGCTTACCGTAACAGTTGCACCAAACATTACTGTATCACCAGACAAATTTTTTACTTCTATCACTTCTGCATGTGAAAGTTTACTTTCTACCTCAATTATACGGCCTTCAATAAAACTTAATCTCTCCCGTGCTGCATGATATTCTGCATTTTCTGATAAATCGCCTTGATCACGAGCATCAGAAATAGCCTGTATGATAGAAGGTTTTTCTTCCTTTAATTTCTCAAGTTCGACTTGCATACTCCCAAAACCTTCCCTTGTAATAGGAAACTTGTTAACAATGGATGAAGTCATAATCACCGCCTAAACGTAATTAAATTGAGTGACAAAATCACTCACAATACCAAGAATATCATCTTTTATATCATCATTCATGTCACCCGACAACTTTTTTAAAACTACAGGGTGAACAGTTTGAAAATAATTGATAAGATCACACTCGAACCTATTGATGTTGCTCACCTGTACCTTATTTAATTGACCATACAGATTAGAAAAGATATACATAAGCAATACTTGCTCTTCTATTTGCATAGGTGAATACTGTTTTTGCTTTAATAATTCAATAAGGTATTTACCTTTGTTTAAGGACAATTGAACAGTAGCATCAAGATCAGAACCAAATTTAGCAAAGTCTTCCAGTTCTCTATATTGGGCCAAACTCAGCTTTATAGAACCAGCAACTTTTTTCACAGATTTCAATTGTGCAGCAGAGCCAACCCGAGAAACCGATAAACCTATATTCACTGCAGGGCGAAATCCTTTGTGAAACAATTCAGACTCAAGAAAAATTTGTCCATCGGTAATTGAAATCACATTAGTTGGAACATATGCAGATACATCACCAGCCTGAGTCTCAATAATCGGCAAAGCAGTCAAAGATCCCTGTCCTTTTTCATCAGACATTTTGGCAGCTCTTTCAAGCAAGCGAGAGTGTACATAGAATATATCTCCAGGATAAGCTTCACGACCAGGAGGACGTCTGAGCAATAAGGACATCTGCCTATATGCCACAGCATGCTTAGATAAATCATCATATACCACCAAGCAATGCATTCCATTATCACGGAAAAATTCTCCAATAGTGCAACCGGTATAAGGTGCTAAAAATTGCATAGGCGCGCAGTCAGATGCGCTAGCCACAACTACGGTTGTATACTCTAATGCTCCACTTTCTTTTAGCTTATTCACCACTTTTGCTACTGTCGAAATTTTTTGTCCAATAGCAACATAAACACAGTAAATTTTTTGATTTTCGTTTACCTCATCATTAATCTTCTTCTGATTGATAATAGTATCAATCGCAATAGTGGTTTTACCAATTTGTCTATCGCCAATAATTAATTCACGTTGCCCTCTACCTATAGGAATCAACAAATCTATAATTTTAATTCCTGTCTGCAGAGGTTCATGCACAGATTTACGGTCAATAATACCTGGCGCTTTAGATTCTATATACATTTTGTTCTTGGCTCTAATTTCTCCGCCATCGTCTATAGGATCGCCTAATGCATTTACAACTCTCCCTAATAATTCATGACCTACAGGCACCTGTACAACATCACCACTACATTTTACAACGTCCCCTTCTTTTACATCACGGTCATTGCCAAGCACAACTATTCCAGCTGTATCATGATCTAAATCAAGAACTATTCCTTCTACACCGCTTGCAAAAGATACCTTTTCACCAAACTTTGCTTTTTCCAGCCCATAGACCAATGTGATACCATCCGTTACTGAAATTACTTCACCTATATTTTCTCGTTTTATAGGATTATCAAATGTCTCAACCTTCTCTTTTATTATGTTTACTACTTCAGAGGGATTTATGCTATTCTTCATATACAATTCCTTGTTTTCAACATTTCCATTTTACTCAAATCAACCAATCTATCCAAATAACTCTTAAGCGAAGCATCAATCAAGTTAAAACCATACCTAACTACGAAGCCACCTAGTATAGAAGGATCAACCACATTACTGACTTTTATTATTTTACCAAGAAAGTTCAAAGATTCAGTAATTATTTTTATATCAGGTTTCTTTAAAACCTCCGCTGATTTTATAGTAATTTCCAATTCGTTTTCACTTTCCCTTACAAGATTTAAGAATTTTTCTAATATAAGGATTAATAAACGGGAGCGCTTGTTTGCAAGTGTAACCATAATAAATTTGACTAAGTTTTCACTCAAGTTCTCATTTATAGAAAGTATCGCTTCTTTTTTGTGCAAAAGAGAAACCATAGGATGAGATAGATACACAAAAACATCTTGATCTTTAAAAAAAGCTAACAAAAATTCTACTTCTTTTCTTATAATACCTAATCTGCTTCCTGAGACATGAAACAGTGCTCTAGCATAAGATGAAACTAAATTGTTGTTTTTCATATTAAATTACCTATTCTAGTAAATCTAAGTTATTTAAGCTACCATTCCTCAATCCAAGCATTTTTTATATAAATAGGTCTTCTCCTTAAGGAAAGAAAACATAAATCATATCTGACTGAATAATCTAAAAAATCAAGATTTTTACTTAAGAAATATTTAGAAGAATTTATAATAGACTGACACTGAAAATGAGATATCGGTACTTCTTTTCCAAATAAACTTGTTTTAGCTTCTATAAAAATCAGCTCCCTTTTTTTAGATACAATCAAGTCAATTTCATCCAACTTACAACGGAAGCGACGTTTTATAACATTATAGAATTTCAGCCTTAAATATATCGAAACTAACAATTCTCCAAAGTAACCTACAAAATAGCGTAACCTACTTACCATAAAAAGAATAATTAGCTTTGTGTAACTACTTTGCTTCCTTTTTTATTTTTACCATAAATCTCACCTTTTGCTGAAATATCTCTATCAACTAGCTCTATCACTGCCATTGGAGCGCAATCACCCTTTCGAGTACCAAATTTTATTATTCTAGAATATCCACCTTTACGGTCTTGATAACGATTAGCTAGAACGCTTAATAATTTATCAACTACTAACTTACTAGTATGAAGACGTGAAAGCAAAAGCCTTCTACCATGTAAAGAATCGTTATTCTTAGCAATTGTAATAAACTTTTCCACATATGGACGAAGTGCTTTAGCCTTTGGTAAAGTAGTTACAATCTGCTCATGATTAATTAACGAGATAGATAGATTCTTTAACATTGATGACCTATGCTCGGTACAACGAGAGAGTTTATTTTTCTTTATTCCATGTTTCATATACTACCTAATCCTCATCAGTATGTTGTTTAGCCAGTTCATCTATATCCTTAGGCGGCCAATTTGGTATATTCATACCCAAAGACAAACCTGAATTATTTAAAATTGCCTTGATTTCATTCAAAGACTTTCGGCCAAAATTAGCAGTTCTTAACATTTCAACTTCCGTCTTTTGCACAAGATCACCTATGTAAGTGATATTTTCATTTTTCAGACAGTTATGAGATCTAACAGATAATTCCATTTCATCTACTTTACGCAATAGAACAGGATCATAGCCCAAATCTTTAGCACCACTAGACAAAGAAACTTGCGATTTTTTATAACTCATATCAGAACTAATAAAAGGCTGAAATTGCTCCTGTAATATTCTTGCAGCATAGTCAACAGCTTGACTTGGAGAGATTGTACCATCAGTTTCAATTGACAATATCAGCTTATCTTTATCAGTAACTTGACCAACACGACTATTCTCTACTCTATACGAAACCCTCTCAACAGGACTATATAAAGCATTAACTGGAATAAAACCAATTAAATCTTGTTCATTCATAGACTTTAAAAACTCATTTTCTTTATATTTATTTACAGAAAGATAACCTTTTCCACTAGCAATATATATAGTAATATTAAGCTCCACATCTTGACCTAGTGTACATATCACCAAATCTTTATTAACAATAGAGCATTGGTCATCAGTTTCTATCATTCCAGCTAATACTTGACAAGGCCCTTTAGCGCTCAAATTTAAGCACTTATTAGACGTGTTATTTAACTTACATCTCAACATGCCCATATTTAATGCTATATCAGTTATGTCTTCCCTAACTCCTTGGATCGAAGTAAATTCATGATTCACGCCTTCAATTTTTATTCCATAAACAGCACTACCGCGAAGAGAAGACAACATTGCACGCCTTAATGCATGACCCAACGTTAAAGCAAAACCACTTTCCAAAGGTTCTAGAACTATATCACTTTTTTTACTTGAATCACCTAATATTACCTTAATCGCATTAGGCTTAGTTAATCTATCTAAATTTCCACAGAAAGAGATATTATCACTATAATACATACAAAAACCTTCCAAATATCCTATACTCTTCTTTTTTTCCTTAGTCTACACCCGTTATGAGGTATCGCCGTTTTATCTGCAATTGAAGTGACAGTCAATCCACAATTCCGAAGTGCTTTAACTGCAGCTTCTGCACCAAAACCAGGACCACGAATTATTACAGAAACAACCTTCATACCAAATCTCTCTATTACTTTCTTCGCAGCAGAATCGGCAACCTTACCTGCAGCATAAGGTGTGGATTTTCTCGAACCAGAAAAACCACATGCACCAACAGAAGTCTGGTAAAGCGTATTACCACAAACATCAGTCACATTTACAAAAGTATTATTAAAAGTTGCACGAATATGGACAATACCAGTAATAAACCTTTTTGTATTCTTACCAACCGTTTTAACTTTTTTCATAAAAACTCACGATAATAACAAATTTTATTTTTTTCCAGTAATGGGCAATTTAGATCTGCCTTTACGAGTTTTAGCATTAGTATGGGTTCTTTGTCCCCTCACAGGCAAACCTTTTCTATGCCTTAATCCTCTATAGCAACCGATTTCCATTAAAGATTTTATATCCATAGCTACTTTTTTTCTGAGCTCACCCTCTATGACATATTTTTGCCTAATAAAACTACTAATTTTCTCTATATCTTCATCTTGTAATTCTGAAACACGCTTACGCTCATCAATTTTACAGCTACGACAAATTATATTCGCAGTAGTAATACCTATACCATGTATATAAGTTAATGCAAAAGGAATACACTTCTTCACCGGAACATTTATGCCTGCAACACGTGCCACTGATACCTCGATACTTTATTAATAATAACTCTTAATTTATACCATAAAACAACCTATAGTCAAATCAAATTACAAGAAATTTTACTTTCAATCTCTTGCATTACTCTATCAACACTCAAATTAGCGTTAATTGTTAACAACTTGTCCTTATAATACTCGCGCAAACCCTCTATCTGAGAATGATATTCTCTTATCCTCTTATTAATTGCAAGCATATTAGCATCATCAATTCTCTTCTCCAATCTCGTACTTTTACATTTAGCACAAGTAGTATTCTTAAAAGAAGATATACTATATATACTTTTACAATCCAAACAAGTAAGACGATCTTTTAATCTATCAATTGCAATATTATCGTCAAGCTGCAACTCAATTACAAGATCAACATCCCTATTGCATCTTTTTTGCAAAACTTGAGTTAAAAAATGAGCTTGATTTAAATTTCTTGGAAAACCATCTAACAAAAAATCACCATCTATTAATGCAAGCTGGTCACACAATAATTTACATATAACTTCATCTTGAATTAAATTACCAGATTCAACAGTATCCTTTATTCCTTTACCTAATTTACTCCCACTAGATATAATATTCCTTAATAAATCTCCTACTGAAACTAATTTAAAATTATACTTTGCTATTAACAAACTGGACTGAGTACCCTTACCAGAGCCAGGAGGACCAAAAATTGTAATAATCACTTTAGCCTCCTTGTTTTAGACTCATATTTCTTTATCCAACTATCGTACCTATTTGAAAAAACATAAGATTGTACTTGCATAATAGTATCAGTAATAACGTTAACTATAATCAGCAAGCTCGTCCCACCAAAAATAAATGGTATATCATAATGATACCTCATAATTTCAGGTATAGTACATATTACCACCAAATACGCAGACCCAATAAATGTTAATTTAAAAACTATATCTTGAAGATAATCAGAAGTATGTTTTCCAGGCCCTCTACCAGGAATAAAACCACCATTTTTCCTAAGAAAATCAGCATTTTCCTCTGGATTAAATACAAAATTGGTATAGAAAAAATTAAAAAGTACTATGAGTATTAAGTAAGTTATAATGTACATCACTTTATTTTCCATAAAGTAGTTTAAAATAAAATCAGCAATGGCATGACCCTTATAGAAATTTGCAATTGAAATAGGCGTTAATAAAATTGCGTTAGCAAAAATAGTTGGTATTACACCAGATAAATTGATCTTCAATGGAATGTAAGTAAAATCATCATTATGTAATTTTTTAAACTGTTTTTTGGGATATTGAACAATTACCTTTCTATAAGAAGATTCTGTAAAAATGACTAAAAGGAGCAGTAAAAAAAACAATGCTATAACAAAAAGGGTAGTGAAAAACGACATACTACCATTTTTATTTAATGTTAGCAGAGATGATAAAGCATTATGTAATTCAGACGTTATGCCAGTAAAAATGATTAATGAGATACCATTGCCTATACCGCTCACACTGATCCGCTCACCAAGCCATATTAAAAATACAGTTCCACCTAAAAGGCTAAAGACACCTATAGTACGAAACATAATACCAGGTTCAACTACAACTAATACCCCTTCTATATTCATTCTTTCTAACCCTATTAAGATCGTAATTGATTGAAAGATACAAAACACTATAGTCATATAGCGTATATAAGAGTTCATCTTTCGACGTCCCAACTCTCCGTCATTTTTAATTTCATTGATTCCTTTAACGGCAGAAGATAATAATTGCATAACTATGGATGCAACTATGTATGGCATAACGTTTAACGCCAAGATCGTCATTCTAGCTAAAGCGCCACCAGAAAATAAATTAAATACTCCAAAAACACCAGAACTCTCTTTTGGAAATATATCATTGATTATATCAAGATTAATTCCAGGAATAGGAACATAAGTGCCTAAACGATAACAAACTAAAGCCATTAGAGTAAAAAATATACGCTTTAGTAAATCACTTTTATATAACAGCGTAGAATCCAAACTATTAAATGCAAATTTACTGTTCATGATTTACGATAGTATTTCTACACTACCACCAACTGAAGCTACAGATCTTTTTGCAGCTTCTGATGCAAAATCAACATGAAACACAAATTTTTCGCTTAATTTACCCTTATTAAGAAGTTTGATTTTACTTTTAACAGATCTGATAAAACCTAACTTATGCAGTAGCTTCTTATCTATGATAGAATCCTTGACTATTTTTTTAGCTTCCATTAAGCACTGTACATCCCCAACATTAAATATAGAGTATAAGTTTTTGCGTATAGGCTTAAAACCTCTTTTAGGTAAACGAGTATATATAGACTGCTGTCCACCTTCAAAACCATTTATAGAAACGCCACTTCTCGCTTTCTGCCCTTTATGCCCCCTACCGGATGTTTTACCTTTACCACAACCAATACCTCTACCTAATAATTTAGGCTTCTTTTTCTTAGATAATTTGGTAAATATAGAATTTAATTTTACAGCATCATTCATAGTTTACCTATTTCCAACTATCTCACTAATCTTTTTACCCCTCTTACCTGCCACTTGGCGAGGAGATAACATAACATCAAAAGCCTTAAATACTGCACATATAATATTATGAGGATCATTTGATCTAGTAGACTTAGCTACCACATCCTTTATACCTAATACCTCAAAAACCGACCTCATTGCTCCACCAGCAATAATACCTGTTCCAGCTCTTGCAGCTCTTAAAACTATCTCACCAGAACAGAATTTAGCTTTAATATCATGATGTAAAGTTCTACCTTCACGTAAGTACACCCTAATCATCGACTTCTTTGCAGCATTTAAAGCTTTCACTCTTGCTTCAGCAACCTCTGCGTGTTTACCCATTCCACATCCTACCCTACCCTTACCATCACCAACAACAACCAAAGTTGAAAATGAAAATCTTCTACCACCTTTAGTAACCGTTGTTACCCTTCGGACTGAAACCAAAAGTTCTGATAAATCATTATTATTTTGTAAATTCTTTACAGCCATACTTCAAACCTTCTAAAATTCAAATCCAGAGCTTCTTAAAGCTTCAGCAAATTGAGAAATCAATCCTGTATACTTATATGCCCCCCGATCAAAGACGAACCGCTGCTGCAATTTTGTACTAGGCAGACGCTCAATCAGTAAAGAAGAAACCTGTTTTATAGTTTCAGCATTGACCCTACCTTTACATACATTCCTAATTTTATCATCCAAAGTAGAAGCAGAAGCTAGGGTTGTTCCTTTTGCATCGTTAATCAACTGAACATAGAAATGTTTATTAGACTTAAATATGGATATACGTAAACGCCCAGCGCTCTTATCGAGCTTCGCTCTATTACGAAGTTTCCTTTTTTCATAGCTACTTAAAAAATTATACAATCTTTTCATTTTAATTACTTCTTTTTATTTACAACCTTACGCAGCATAAATTTGCCTTTTATTACAATACCCTTACCTTTATAAGGATCATATTTTCTAATTTTGCATATATCAGAAGCCACCATATAGACTTTTTGCTTATCCATACCGCGAATCACTAAATGAGTTGGCTTTATACACTTAATCTCAACGTCTTTAGGCACTTTATACTTAATATTATGACTATAACCAAGATATAAAGTCAAATACTTATCATCACATTCTGCTTTATACCCCACACCATTAATCTCAAGATCAACAGAAAAATCATTAACCATACCGTTAATCATGTTATTAATATTACTTCTATAAGTGCCCCATATAGATTTTATTTTATCATAATCATCCCTGCCTTGATCAACAGAAAGTAACAATTGATTATCAACCATCTGACACAGAATGCCACTACACAAGTTCAGCTCTTTTTCTGCCCTAACACTTCTTATTAATACCCTACCATTATTATATTCAACTGAAAGATCAGCAGGAATATTGATAGGTGCGGCACCTATACGAGACATACATTTCTCCTATCATTTAAAATACACGACACAAAACTTCTCCACCAACTTTTAATCTACGTGCATTATAATCGGTCATCACTCCTTTCGGTGTAGATATAATAAAAATTCCAAGACCATTATATGCTTTAGAAATGTCCTTACACTTAGAATAATAACGACAACCGGGCTTTGATACCCTAGCTATATCATTAATCACAGGTGATTTATCATAATACTTCAACTGCACAACAAGCGAAGGGATACTATCACTCTCTTGCTTTTCATAATTAAGAATATACCCTTCCTCTTTTAAGATCTTCAATATAGAAGAATTCACTTTAGAGAATAGGACTCTTGTTTCCCTATGCATTGCCAATTGAGCATTACGTATTCTTGTTAAAAAATCACCAATACCATCAGATAACGACACTATTACACTCCTTATATCACATTTACCAACTAGATTTTGTAACCCCTGGAACTTGTCCAAAAGAACACAAATCACGTAAAACAATCCTACATAAACCAAATTTTCTATATACCCCTCTCGGCCTACCAGTTAAAGCGCATCTATTCCTAATTCTGATTTTAGAAGAATCTCTAGGCAATTTTTTAATCAGCTTACTTTGAGCTGCAAACCTTTTTGCAATAGATAAATCCTTATTATTCATTATAGATTTTAATTCTTCCCTTCTCTCCCTATACTGATCGCATAACTTTATTCTACGAAGATTCTTCTGTATCATGGATTTTTTTGCCATATATATTTTCTCTCAATTATCAAAAAAAGGGAATTTAAGAGCCAGTAATAATTCCTTTGCTTCCTTATCACTAACTGCACTTGTTATAATATTAATATCCATGCCTCTAATTTTACTTATTTTATCATAGTCTATTTCTAAAAATGATATATGCTCCTTGATACCAAAGGAAAAATTACCATGACCATCAAATTGCTTCACACTAAACCCTCTAAAATCTTTTTCCCTTGGCAAAGCAATATATATTAATCTTTCTAAGAATTCATACATTTTGTTTCTACGCAAAGTCACTTTACAACCTACAGTTGCACCTTTTCTAATTTTGAAACCAGAAATAGATTTTTTTGCAAAGGTTAACACAGGCTTTTGCCCAGCAATCGAATGTAGATTATCAAATGGCTCATTTATCGCTTTATTGTCCGTAGCAGCATCTCCAACGCCCATATTGATACAGACCTTGACAAGTTTAGGCACTTGCATTACATTGCCATAATTAAACTTATCCTTTAAGGATTTTACTATATTATCTTTATACAACTGTTTAAACATATTAACCTAATCTATCACTTCTCCAGAAACTTTTGCAAAACGCACTTTTCTACCATCTATAACCTTAAATCCTACTTTAGTTGGAGTTTTATACTTAGGATCCAATATTGCAACATTGGATACATCAATAGCTAACTCTTTATTCAATATACCACCACCACTACCAGCTCTTGGTTTAGTATGTCTCTTACACACATTCACGCCAGAAACAACTACTTTCTTTTTAGCATCACGTATTATAACTTTGATTACCTTACCAATTTTTCTCTTATCTTTACCAGTTAAAACTATAATATCATCACCACTTTTTATTTTAGCACTCATTATAAAACCTCATCAGCTAATGACATTATTTTCATAAAAGAACCAGATAATAACTTTTTTACTGGACCAAACACCCGAGTGCCAAGTGGTTCACCTTGATCATTAATTAAAACCACAGCATTGCTAGAAAAACGAATTACAGAACCATCAGATTTCTTAACACTATTTTTTACTCTAACAACAACTGCTTTATATACTTTTCCTTTTTCAACTTTACCTTTTGGGTTAATAGACTTAGTAGATATAATAATCGTATCACCTACAGATGCAGATTTCCTACCACCTAACAAGCCAATACAAAGCACTGCACGCGCACCAGAATTATCAGCTACTTCTAACAATGTATTTTTTTGAATCATATAAATACCTATTCCTTTTTAGCTATTGATAACAACCCATTTTTTAGTAACAGAAATAGGCTTATGTTCCTGTATTAAAACCCTATCTCCCTTTTTGCAACTATTATTCTCATCATGTGCTGTATACTTCTTGTATTTTTTAATAACTTTTTTATACAGCCTATCCTTATACACTTGTAACACCGAAACCTTTACAGTCTTATCAGACTCAGCATTAGTTACGACACCACAAAAAACCTTCTTAGGCATTTTTTCCCTCTCTCTTTCTTCTATTTAATACAGTTAGACTACGAGCTATGCTCTTTCTTATTAAGCTAAAACGCGAAAAATTGTTGCACTGGCCCAGCTTTTTTTGAAAAGCCAAATTAACAAATTCTTTCCTCAAATTCATAAGAAGTTCATGTAATCCTTGTGAAGATTCTGATTCAAATTTAACTATATCCATTGCAACTCCATTCAATTATGATTAGATATAAATTTACACTTCATAGGAAGCTTAGTAGTCGCTTTTTCAAGCGCCAATCTTGCTAAATGCATGGGAACATCACTACTAATTTCAAACAAAACCCTACCGGGCTTAGCTTTAAATACCCAAAATTCAACACTACCTTTCCCTTTACCCATACGTACATCTGCTGGCTTTTTACTAACCGGGGTATCAGGAAAAATTCTTATCCACACTTTACCAGAACGTTTTAACGTTCTAGATATTACGCGCCTTGCAGTTTCAATATGCTTAGACTGAACCTTACCTACTTCCATAGCTTTTAATCCATAATCTCCAAAAGACAGCGTGCTACCACCCTTAGCATTACCCTTGATTCTCCCCTTAAATACCTTTTTATATTTACTCTTTTTGGGAACAAACATTTCAATATACCTTAACTACCAACATAAACCCAAACTTTAACTCCTATAATACCACATATAGTCTTGGCTTCACAAAAAGCATAATCTATATTAGCACGCAAAGTGTGTAAAGGCAAACGACCTTCTTTGTACCATTCAGTACGAGCTATTTCAGCTCCGCCAAGACGCCCAGAGCAACTTACTTTAATACCCTCAGCACCCATCTTCAAACAATTTTGAATAGCTTTTCTCATCGCTCTTCTACATGAAATCCTTTTTTCTAGCTGATGTGTAATACTCCTTGATATTAAAACTGCATCTATTTCAGACTTTTTAACTCCTACTACATTCACTTCAACACTACTTTCTACTTTTTTAGCTATTTTTTGCTTTATCTTCTCAACATCCAAACCTTTCTTACCTATTATAACCCCAGGTTTAGAAGAATGTATTATTACAGACACTAAAGTAACTGTACGCTCTACAGTTACTTTAGAAATACCAGCATGCTTAAAGGATTTATTTATATAACTGCGAATAAATAGATCTTGATGCAATTTCTGTTTATAATCGTCCGTAGCACACCAAACAGAATCCCAGGTATTACTATTTATTTGCAATCTAAATACTTTAGGATTAACCTTCTGTCCCATATTTTTATACTTTCCTTATTAGTTTTCCATTTCTATAAATCATACAATTTCTTTCAATTTTATAGTTATATTACTATAAAATTTGCTCATTCTATTAGCCCTACCCATAGCTTTTGGATATACTCTACGCAAAGTAAGTGACTTACCTATTAAAATTTCCTTTATATATAAATTATCAACGTTCAATCCATAATTATTTTGAGCATTAGCAACTGCAGAATTCAACACCTTCATTATAAAACCGGCAGCCTTTTTTTCACAAAATCTTAATTGTACATTAGCAAAAGAAACTTTTTTATTACGCACTAAATCAGCAACCAAATTTAATTTGCGAGGAGTTGATCTTAAAACCTTAGAACTAGCCTCAACTATTATATCCCTATTTTTCATATCAATTGCCTACCTTCTTGTTGCCTTTTTATCACCACCATGCCCAGTAAATTTACGAGTAGGTGAAAATTCACCGAATTTATGACCTATCATATTCTGATTATCAACACTAACAGGAATGTAATCTTTACCATTATAAACAGCAAATTTTAAACCCAAACAATTAGGAAGAATTACAGAAGCCCTGGAATGAATTTTTATCACCTTATTAATAGAACCCTCTTTTAAAGCTCTCTGAACTAATCTTAGTACAGATGGGTGTAAAAAAGGTGGTTTCCATACAGATCTACTCATAAATTAACCTTTCAATTTTTTTATATACTTATCACTAGATTTATTTTTTTTCCTAGTTTTGTTTCCTTTTGTTGCAATACCCCAAGGAGTAACAGGATGACGACCACCAGAAGTTTTTCCCTCTCCGCCTCCATGAGGATGGTCAACCGGATTCATTGCAACTCCACGTACAGTAGGTCTAATCCCAAGCCACCTACTTCTCCCAGCTTTACCCAACTTTCTATTCTTATGGTCAGGGTTAGATACTACACCAACAGTAGCCTTGCAAGAAGATAAAACCAACCTAATTTGACCAGACCTAAGCCGCAATAAAACATATTGACCATCACGACCAACAATTTGCGCACAACAACCCGCAGCTCTAGCAATTACAGCACCACCACCTGGCTTCAATTCAACGTTATGAACAAAAGAACCAACAGGTATATATTTCAACAACAAACAATTCCCTGGCAGAATATCAGCATCATCTCCAGCTGCCACAACATCACCAGGCTTCATACCTTGAGGAGCTAATATATAAGATTTAATATCATCTTCCTTATATGATATTAATGCTAAAAACCCACTTCTATTTGGATCATACTCTATTTTCTCAACTATACCTTGATCACTTCTGCTACGTTTAAAATCTATAACTCTATACTTCTTCTTGTGACCACCACCCCTGTGACGAGTTGTAATTCTACCATGATTATTTCTTCCACCACTGGATTTCTTACCAAATACAAGAGACTTCTCCGGCTTATCTTTTGATAAGCCAATTTTACTTATTAATATAGTCCCACGAGAAGACGGAGTAACAGGATTAAAAAATTTCATACCCATATTAAACGCTCATTATATCTAATTTTTGACCATCTATCAAAGAAAAATAAACCTTTTTTCTCTGTTTTTTACAACCAACCACACCCCTGAAACGTCTATATTTAGGTTTAACTCTAATAACATTTATAGAAGAAATTCTGACATTAAATAAAGACTCTATTGCCGATTTTATTTGACGCTTATTTACATTTACAAAAACATACAAAGAGTATTTATTAAATTTCTCTCTTAAAAGAGAAGCCTTTTCTGTGATTACAGGAGATTTTATTATATTATTATATTTAATCATAACAATCTACCTTCAAGATGCTTTAAAGTGTCTTTTGTTAACATCACGCATTCATGATTCAATATATCAAAAACATTTAACCCAATAGGTTTGATTAAATCTACATAATGCAAATTTTTAGCAGCACGTAACAAATCATCTCCATAATCACCAACTATTAAAAAAGAAGAAAATTTAAAATTTTTAATATATTCACACATTTTAGATGTTTTCTTCACATCAACATTTAAACTATCAAGAACAATAACTTGATTATTTAAATATTTTAGAGATAAAGCAATTTTCAAACCAGATTTACGTACTTTTTTATTAAGAGAATAAGCATGACTCCTCACAACAGGACCAAAAATAATTCCACCACCTCTAAACTGAGGAGATCGCAAGCTCCCCTGTCTCGCCCTACCGGTACGTTTTTGACCATACGGCTTAGCTGTTGTACCAGAAACATCACTGATACCCTTTGTTTTATGAGCACCAACTCTTCTCTTTGCTAATTGCCATCTCACTATATCATGCAAAATACTCAATTTTTGCTTGGCAGAAAATATCAAGGGATTAAGCTCAACACTACCTACATTATTATTAGATAGATCAACTAATTCACATTCCATAACTAACTCACCAAATTATTAGCATCATCACTCATATTCAACAGCAGACCTGCTGGAAAAGGAACATCTTTATGTAAAGGCTTTTTAACCGCATCTCTCACAAAAACATAAGAGTTTTTAAACCCAGGAACATTATTACCCTTTACAGCAATTATGCTATTTTCATAATCAATGGATAATATTTTCATATTCTGTACAGTTACTCTGCTATTACCTAAATGACCAGCCATTTTCTTCCCCTTGAATACTCTACCAGGATCTTGACATTGACCAGTAGAACCTTGTGATCTATGAGCAATAGAAACGCCATGAGATGCCCTAAGCCCACTGAAGTTATGCCGCTTCATCACACCAGCAAACCCTTTACCTAAAGAATAACCCGTAATGTCAAGATATTGACCAACTACAAAATGATTAACCCCCACCTTTTTACCACATTCTATTCCGAATAGATCAGTTAATCTACTTTCGTATAATTTACATTTACCATTTACACCCTTTTTCTTTAAATATTCCAACTGAGGTTTTGCTATTTTTTTTAAATCCCCTGTGCCTAAAATGACTGAATTGTAGCCACATTTATCTTGTCCTTTTATATCGATAATATAAGTTTCGCTGAGATGCAATAAGGTTACAGCCATGCGACTATTATCAAAATACATAGCAGTATGGCCAACATTCGTCATTAACAAACCAATCCTCCTAAGCGAATTTATTCTCTTCATTTCCTTTTCCTAAATACTAACTTCCTTAACCTTTAAATCCACTTCTACACCAGCAGAAAAAGATAAATCTGCAAGCATCTTCATCATAGTAGAAGTAGGATTATGTACAATAATTAACCGCTTAGAAATTCTCATTTCAAATTGCTCACGAGATTTTTTATCAACATGAGGAGACCTATTAACAGTAAATTTAGAATCTTTTCTTGGTAACGCAATCGGACCAGATAAATCTGCATTAAACTGCTTTAATTGATCAATAAACTCGTGAATACACTTTTCCAATAAAGAACAATCGAAAGCTTTGATTCTAATATATATATCTTGCTTCATCTTATTTATTATACTCATTCTAAAATTTCCGAAACAACGCCAGAACCAACAGTTCTACCACCTTCTCTTATCGCAAAACGTAATCCTTTATCCATTGCTATTGGTACTTGCAACTCCACTTCTATACTTACATTGTCCCCTGGCATTACCATCTCCTTTCCATCTAGCAATTTTATGCTCCCAGTTACATCCGTTGTCCTTAAATAAAACTGCGGCTGATAATTTCCAAAAAATGGTGTATGCCTTCCTCCTTCTTCTTTCTTCAATATATATACCTCCGCATTAAATTTCTTATGCGGGGTTATTGTCCCTGGTTTTGCCAATACTTGCCCTCTCTCCACTTCTTCTCTCTTTGTTCCTCTTAGTAGTATTCCTACATTGAGTCCTGCACTTCCCTTATCTAGCAACTTCTTAAACATCTCAACACCAGTACATATCGTCTTTTGCGTCGCTTTCAGACCTATTATCTCTATCTCATCCCCTGTCTTTATCTCCCCCTTCTCTATTCTTCCTGTTACTACCGTCCCTCGGCCCGATATTGAAAATACATCTTCTATTGGCAACAAAAACGGCAAATCTATAGGCCTTGGAGGCACTGCCACATACTCATCTAACTTCTCCATCAATTTATCTATCGATTTCTTTCCATACTCACTACTATCATCCTCTAATGCTTTTAACGCAGACCCAACTATCATAGGCACTTCATCACCTGGAAATCCATACTTACTCAGCAACTCTCTCACTTCCATTTCTACCAAATCTATCATATCAGCATCAGCAACATCAGCTTTATTTATATACACCACGATATATCCAACACCCACCTGTTTTGCCAGCAATATATGCTCTCTCGTTTGTGGCATCGGCCCATCAACCCCTGACACTACCAATATCGCTGCATCCATCTGTGCTGCACCTACTATCATATTCTTTACATAATCAGCATGTCCAGGGCAATCAACGTGTGCATAGTGTCTCTTTTCTGTTTGATATTCAACATGCGCTGTTGCTATTGTTATCCCTCTCTTTCTTTCTTCTGGCGCTTTATCTATTTGATCATATGCTACAAAGTTACCATAATGCTTTGTTATCGCCGCTGTTAACGTTGTCTTCCCATGATCCACATGTCCTATCGTTCCCACGTTTACATGCGGCTTTCCAAATGCTTCTACTATCGCTGTCATAATCTTAACTCTTCTACCTAAAATACAAATACATCAATAAATAATATGTTGATTTTATATAAATACAACAAAAAAAAAGAGCGGATAGTGGGAATCGAACCCACGTCACTAGCTTGGAAGGCTAGAGCTCTACCATTGAGCTATACCCGCAATACCCGCACAATGGAGGAGGTAGGATTCGAACCTACGTACGCAATGCGGACAGATTTACAGTCTGTTACCTTTAACCACTCGGTCACTCCTCCACAAAAATCTGTTAAGAGAACACTACCTTAACTTAAGTTTTATTATTCCTAATATTAAACATCCAAATCCAAAAGATCAAGTAATAAAAGCTAATCTAACTGATTTCAGTTAGATTAGCTTTTATATAACAAAATATTGTCAATAAAACGCCCAAATAAATAATGTGAATCATGTGTACCTGGCGCTTCTTCTGGATGGTATTGAGTAGAAAAGACTGGGTAATCCTTCATCATTATCCCCTCTACACTATTATCAAATAGAGAAATATGAGTAACTTCAACGTTACTTGGAAGAGAAGCTGAATCAACAACAAAACCATGATTTTGGCTAGTTATCTCAACTTTTTTACTCTCCAGATCATAAACTGGATGATTACTCCCTCGATGACCAATATCCATCTTGACAGTCTTTGCTCCCAAAGTAACTGCAAGTAATTGATGGCCCAGGCATATGCCAAAAACTGGTATTTTAGATTTCACAATAATTTCTATTTCTGAAATTACACTCTCTCCTATCTCTTGTGGATCACCAGGGCCATTTGAAAGCACTATACCATCTGGATTCATGCTTAATATTTTGTGAGCAAAACCTGTATCTGGTTTGACTAATTCAACCGTACAATCAAGTTCTACTAAGCGTGAGATTATACTATTTTTTACACCGAAATCAACAATTACAACCCTATATTTTGCATTAAGAACGCTTTGAAAGTTATTACTTAAACTGACTTTCTTAGTTATTTCTATTCCATTTACAGATTTGTATTTCTTCAATTCATCTAATATATGTGCCTCACTTGACGGACATATCATTCCATTTTGAGATCCATGTTTTCTCAAATATCTCGTCAAAGCTCTAGTATCAATTCCCGATATCCCAACTACATTATTTTTCTCCAACCAATCATTTAAACTAATATATGAAGAAGAGTGAGACATAGGAGAAAGTTCACGCATAACCACACCACTTGCAAAAATTTTCTCTCCTTCATTATCTTTATGATTTATTCCAACATTACCAATATGAGGAAAAGTGAACGCTATGATTTGATTAGCAAAAGAAGGATCGGTTATAGTATGTTGATACCCGGTCATACCAGTGATAAAACAAACTTCACCTATACATTTGCCCTTTTTACCTACCGATCTTCCCCAAAAGCACTTGCCATCTTGTAAAACTAAAGCTGCATCCTGCATTTAATTCTCTCAACTCATTTAAAATATTATATAAGAATTTTAAATTACAAGTAAGCAAATACTAAGTTTCCCTTTAACTTTATATAAAATTCAAAATTATAAGTAGCTTTCTTTTTTTATTATTTAGCAAAATTATAGCAAACTTAACTTGTGTGAATAGGCAATAGTCATTACATTCATACTTCACGTTATGTAAATTCACATGGATAGAAAAACTTGTCTCATACAGGAGCATCATCTGGCATTGGAGAAAGTCTAGCACATTTGCTCATTAAAGATGGATGGTTTGTGATTAGCATTGCAAGACGCACTGAAAAACTGGAAAAATTAAAAGAAGAATTAGGTAGTAATTTTTTATCTATAACGTGCGATGTAAGCAAAAGTAAAAATATTAAAAACTCGTTTGATTTTTTAAAAAAGCAAAATATTATACCAAATCTCTTTTTTCTTAATGCAGGATGTGGCGAAATAGAAGATAAGTTTCATACCAACATTCATAGAAAAACATTTGAAACCAATTATTTTGGCGTTATCAACTGGATTGAAGAATGGATTCATCATAATTCCTTGGCAACTTTTGCGGTTATACCTTCTCTTGTTGCTATGCATGCAACACCACATGCTTCTGCATACTGTGCCAGCAAAGCAGCACTAAAAAGTTGTTTTCAATCACTAAAAATCCAACATACTAACAGTAGCACAAAGTTTATCACTATAATGCCAGGACCAGTAAAAACAGATATATTTAAGTCTAATAAACCACTTCCCTTCATATGGGAGCCAGAAAAAGCTGCAGCATATATTTTAAAAAGTATATTTAAAGGAAAGAAAGTTATAGCTTTTCCAATTTTCTGGCGGTTATTTTTTCATATTTTACAAATTCTTCCCACTAAAATGACTGCAAGAATCTTACGATAATCACCAAATCTACCATCTTGTAAAGCTAAAGCTCTTCAAAACTCAATCGCAAGCTTCTCCATACAAAAACATCTTGACTATTGCATGTTTCACACTATATGAATAAATTGTTAATGAAAGTGGAGGGTTGCAATGTCTAGTAATACAGATCAGTCTAAAAAAATAAATGAGAAATGGTTATTTATAGGAGGTGCTTCATTGTTTCTTGTAATAATGCTACCATCACTTTTTCTCTTAGCAAAAATAGCTGTGATGTTTGTTATAATCTCAACTACAGCAATAGCAATAAAAATTGCCTCAAAAGCAATATCAAACGTTTTAGAGGATAAAGAGAATCAATCAACACAAAATAAAATTATAAACCTAGCTATTGGAGCGGTGTCCATACTTGCAGGTGGGCTATCATTACTTATTACAGCAAAAGTTGGTTTCATCGCAATATGTTCAACTATAGCTATTTTAGCTCTGTATGAATATATTAAAGATGAAAAAATAGGTAAGGATATAAATGATAAATTCGATGAAATAGCTAATAATACAACTGAGTTTTGCATCAACAGCATTGAAAAACTTATTCCATCACAAAGTTGTGAAGTGTAATCTTTTGTTTATAAATTTTTAGATGCATGGTTAACGTATAAACACTGAAATCAGCACTTCCTTTCTTGTTATCCTAGTAATGGCTTCCATCATCAAAAATGTTGTATTACTTTTATACTCGCAAATCTAACTGGATTCCAATGCTGGAATGACATTACCTTGAATGGAAATCGGTGCGTGATGTACATCTGTATAGAGATTAAATATGTCATTCAGTTTGCTATCATTCTATAGTATTTCCTAAAGTAAATGATAAAGGTATAATAAAGTATTTGAGTTATAATGGCATATAGTGTGGATTTAAGGGAAAAGGCAGTATTGATGATAGAAAAAGGGAAGACAAAGGTTAAGATAGCAGAGCTCATGGAGATAGGAATAGCAACGCTGTACCGCTGGTTAAAAAAGAAAGCTGCTGGTGAAAGCCTAAAGCCATCTAAAAACGGTAGCTTTATTCGAAAAATAGACCCAAAAATACTCGAAGAATATGTTACAAAGAATCCAGATCATACTCTGGCAGAGATGAAACAAAATCTTGGATTTGGAATAAATTCAATTTGGTATAGACTAAAACAGCTAAAAATTACTTTAAAAAAAAGTCACACTATATCAAACGCTAGTTCTGGATTAAAAAGAGAATAGAAAAGTCAGGAGAGTAGGGTAAACTCAACGAATAGAAAAAAATAGATGAGGTTACCCATGGAAGATATAACAAAACTGTTTTGTCTGGTCGATGATTTTTGCAGAGATATAGAGAAAAATTTTGCAGATAAACTACTGCCAAACGGTAAAACCCACAAGAGTGCCAGAAATTACACATTCGGAAATTATCACAATAATCCTCCTGTATCAGCAATCTCCCTGTGAAAATTTTAAGGCTTTCTACCTGCATTACCCAACATTGCTCTACAAACAGAGTTTTCGAAGTTGCCTTCATACACTAGGTTTGTTGCTCTAAAGCCCAGGGTTTTGTGGCATTTAGCCATGCTATTACAGTGCCTTTGCGGATGGTCAGAACTTACTGGAATCTCATACATAGATACAACTCCTATTGCAGTTTGCCATGCAAAAAGAATATCAAGAAATAAGGTTTTTGCTGGAATTGCAAAATTAAGCAAGAGTACATATGGCTGGTTTTTCGGCTTTAAACTACATTTGATAATTAACGAGAAAGGTGAAATTCAAGCTTTTACGCTTACAAGAGGTAATGTTGACGATAGAGAGCCTGTAGCAAACCTAACTAAGAAATTAACCGGTCTTTTGTTTGGTGATAAAGGCTATATTAAAAAAGAGCTTTTCCAAGAGTTGTTTAACCGCGGTTTGAAACTTGTTACCAAGGTGAAAAAGGGGATGAAAAACGCATTAATTTCACTACATGAAAAGATTTTGCTGAGAAAAAGGTCGATCATTGAGACGATTTTTGGCTACCTCAAAAATAGACTTGAAATTGAACATACTCGCCATAGATCTCCCGTTAATTTCTTGGTTCACATCTTTTCTACTCTTATTTCCTATTCCTTGAAATCCAAAAAGCCTTCCATTTCCTATACTTTCTTCCTTCCTTAATCCAGAATTAGCGTTCCAAGAGGAAAGAAAATTTATGCAGATATTCCAGCGAGAGAGAATCAGTATAGTAGCCGGGTGGATTGGAATGAGATTTATTGCACCAATGACTTTCAAAGGTGGGTGTGACAAAGAGGTATTCAATATATGGTTGGAGAAACCTAAATTGCCACTTGGCACAACCATAGTTATGGATAATGCTACATTTCATAAGACCACTAAAACAAAATCATTAATAGAGTCTTTTGGCTGTCATGTGCTGTATCTTCCAACATATTCACCAGATTTGAATCCTCACTTTTACCCACAAGTATAAAAAGCAAGTAAGATAGAGAAAAATATACTTAAGATGAGGTAAAAATGTGTGAAGTAAATAGAAATGTACAATGTGCTGATGGCTTAGGAGATAAATGGCTAGAAAAAGAGTTGAGACATGTTAATCTGGGAGATGTAAGGCTTAATACAAGACTTATTAAAACAAGCTATTTAATAGAGAATAAGGCGTCTGGGTCAATTAGTCAAAGCTGTGTAGGATGGAAAGAAGCTAAAGGTGCATACAGATTATTTAGCAATGAGAAGCTTGAAGCTAAGGAAATTTATTCTTCCCATTATAAAGAAACTATGGAAAGGATAAAAGGAAATGAGCTGGTATTTTCAGTTCAAGATACAAGTTATTTGGATTTTGACTCTCATATAAAGACTAAGGGTCTAGGTAGTATTTCTAAAGCCTATACAAAATATAAAAAGGGTTTGTTATTGCACAGTAACTTAATGGTTAACAAAGACGGATTACCTTTAGGGCTATCTTCTCAACAGTGTTGGGCACGTTCTATCAGGGAAGAAACAGCCCAAGAAAAAGCAAACAGGAAATACCGTACTGCTATAAAGGAGAAAGAAAGCTATAAGTGGATAGCGGCACTAAAAGAAACCCTAAATAACCTCGCAGAAGGTGTACAGCTTGTTACTATTGGTGATAGGGAAGCAGATATTTTTAAGTTTTTATGGACTGTTGAATCATTGGACAGTTTTTATGTAATCCGCAACCGAACTAATAGGAAATTCATCTGTATTGAAGGGGGAAAAACGGATTTGCAAACACGTATAACTCAACTGCCTGTAAAAAAGGAAATTGTCTTGAATGTTGCTGAAAATAAATACCAGATCTCAAGAAAAGCTAACATTGAAGTCAGGTATATGAAAGGCTATATACCTATCAGATCTCCTTACATTTATGGATCGAAAGATACAGAGCATAAAATAAGTGATAAAATCGCTATATATGTAGTAATACCAATTCCCGCTATACAAGCAACGAATAGAAAATAATGGAAAAAAGCCATACTGAAGTAAGTAAAATAGCGAGGTTTAGATGGCATTAAGATCAAAATTATTGGATGAAAAAGTGGTGAAATCAGCAAAAGAGATGCTGAAGAGAGTAAGAAATAATGCGTATGTTGCAAAAAAAACTAAATGCTGTAATTGCAGCAAAAAAGCACAGTATAACAGCTGTAGCAAAAATATGTTGCATTTCGAGAAAGGCAATTACTACATGGATAAAGCACATAAAATTTGGAAGAGAAGAAAAATTATTTGCTCCACCTCAACGCCGTAGAAAAACTATATTGAACCAAAGTCAACTTGAACGAATTGAGTTGTGGATAGAGGAAAACCCCAATATTACTATTAGAGAAATGAGAATAAGAATCCAAGAAAGATTTGGTTTGAATATCAGAAAATCCGCAATACATCGTAATATGCAAAGAATGAAATTCTCATATATCACACCAAGACCAGTTCATAGTGGACAAGATAAAAACAAGCAAGAGGAGTTTAAAAAAAAACCTCAATGAAACTATTGTCATGCATTCTGAAAAAGAGCTATTTTTCTTCGATGAATCACGGTTTGGTACACATTCGAAAGTTGGACATGGGTGGTTTAAAAAAGGCAGTAGGACACAGGTTAAGGTAAAATTAGGTAGGGAAAATTTTTATCTCTATAGTGCAGTTAATCCCAGAAATGGAGAGAATTTTAGCTTATTTGCACCAAACGTCAACACTGATTGTATAAATATATTCCTTGAACAGATGTCGTAATATTTAGGAATACGAAAGGCTTTTCTCGTGATGGATTGCGCTAGTTGGCATAAGTCAAAAAATTTAAAGGCACCTAAAAATATCGAAATTATATACCTACCACCATACTCACCTGAACTCAATCCTGTTGAGAGGTTTTGGTTATATATAAAACAGAACATTTTACGCAATAAAATCTACGATACAATTGTTCTGCTTGAATGCGCTTTGTGTAAATTTATTACCTCTCTTTCCCCTTCCACGGTTAAACAACTCTGCTATGCTTCTTATTTGGTTCATTAATAATGAGAATTGGTATAAGTGCCAAAGAAACAAATCCTCCTGAAAACGCTAATTCTGGATTAAGGAAGGAAGAAAGTATAGGAAATGGAAGGCTTTTTGGATTTCAAGGAATAGGAAATGAGAGTAGAAAAGATGTGAACCAAGAAATTAACGGGAGATCTATGGCGAGTATGTTCAATTTCAAGTCTATTTTTGAGGTAGCCAAAAATCGTCTCAATGATCGACCTTTTTCTCAGCAAAATCTTTTCATGTAGTGAAATTAATGCGTTTTTCATCCCCTTTTTCACCTTGGTAACAAGTTTCAAACCGCGGTTAAACAACTCTTGGAAAAGCTCTTTTTTAATATAGCCTTTATCACCAAACAAAAGACCGGTTAATTTCTTAGTTAGGTTTGCTACAGGCTCTCTATCGTCAACATTACCTCTTGTAAGCGTAAAAGCTTGAATTTCACCTTTCTCGTTAATTATCAAATGTAGTTTAAAGCCGAAAAACCAGCCATATGTACTCTTGCTTAATTTTGCAATTCCAGCAAAAACCTTATTTCTTGATATTCTTTTTGCATGGCAAACTGCAATAGGAGTTGTATCTATGTATGAGATTCCAGTAAGTTCTGACCATCCGCAAAGGCACTGTAATAGCATGGCTAAATGCCACAAAACCCTGGGCTTTAGAGCAACAAACCTAGTGTATGAAGGCAACTTCGAAAACTCTGTTTGTAGAGCAATGTTAGGTAATGCAGGTAGAAAGCCTTAAAATTTTCACAGGGAGATTGCTGATACAGGAGGATTATTGTGATAATTTCCGAATGTGTAATTTCTGGCACTCTTGTGGGTTTTTTACCGTTTGGCAGTAGTTTATCTGCAAAATTTTTCTCTATATCTCTGCAAAAATCATCGACCAGACAAAACAGTTTTGTTATATCTTCCATGGGTAACCTCATCTATTTTTTTTCTATTTGTTGAGTTTACCCTACTCTCCTGACTTTTCTATTCTCTTTTTAATCCAGAATTAGCGTTAATAGCATGGCTAAATGCCACAAAACCCTGGGCTTTAGAGCAACAAACCTAGTGTATGAAGGCAACTTCGAAAACTCTGATTTGTAGAGCAATGTTAGGTAATGCAGGTAGAAAGCCTTAAAATTTTCACAGGGAGATTGCTGATACAGGAGGATTATTGTGATAATTTCCGAATGTGTAATTTCTGGCACTCTTGTGGGTTTTTTACCGTTTGGCAGTAGTTTATCTGCAAAATTTTTCTCTATATCTCTGCAAAAATCATCGACCAGACAAAACAGTTTTGTTATATCTTCCATGGGTAACCTCATCTATTTTTTTTCTATTTGTTGAGTTTACCCTACTCTCCTGACTTTTCTATTCTCTTTTTAATCCAGAATTAGCGTTGAAAGAGTAGAAGCTATTGATTGGACTTTGCTGACTAATGTACCAGTTAATAGCACTTTAGATGCTATAGAAAGGATAAATTGGTATAAGCTAAGATGGAAAATCGAGGAGTATTTTAGGATTTTAAAATCAGGATGTAAGGTAGAAAGCTCTCGTTTAGCTACAAAAGAAAGATTAGAGAAATTAATCGCTATAAAGAGCATTATTGCATTTAATATTTTATATTTAACAAAAATCGCTTTATCGAATCCTATGGAGGTTTGTACTAAGGTTTTAAGTAATGAAGAGTGGAAAACCCTTTACATACGTGAGCATAAAGTAGCCAAATTGCCAGAAGAACCTCCAAACATAAAACAAGCTATTATTTGGTTAGGAAAATTAGGTGGATTTATGAATAGAAAAAGTGATAATTTACCAGGAACTATGACTCTATGGCGTGGTTATGAAAACCTCAGGGAAAGCATGGTTATGCTTCGCATAATGACCTCTCAAAGTTGTGGGTAAAAGTGAGATTTGAATCCCATAGAACACTGTTGGCATACCATCAAAAGCCGCCTCAGACCTCTAATGTATAAATGTACAGACTTACAACTTTTGGTTGGTAATACCATAATGGAAATTTATCATTCATTTTAGAAAATACTATAGTACTGCCATTCTATAGGTAACAGCTGTACCTGGAGCTCCTCTCTTGTCATTCCAGCACTGGAATCCAGAAAACTTAATTTCAAACCAGTACTTTCCCTCTTTTCATCCCAATTTCCAAAATGTTACTCCAGTACTGAAATCCAGCTTTTTTATAACTATCGAAAACACTGTATTACTTTACAAATTTAACTAGATATAATTACTGGCATGGCACGTTCGTAAAATTACGATAAAAAATTACTTGATAAACTCTAATAGTTTTGTTACCGTGCACAGTGAAGGTATTCTAGAGCTAGGAATCTATCTTCGTCTGCAGACTTTTCAATTCAATTAATCTATAATCTTCAGTTAAAATATATTTAAGCTGTACTTCGGTCGTAGCTGTATACATTTTTCTCAATCTTTTTATTAGTGGAGGACTATCATGTTTAAAACACTGAATTACGCATATCATTGACCTACATGTCTTTAAAGGACAGATGGTACCTATGTCCTTTTTATATAAATTATTGTGTTTTTATGTCTTTTTTAGCAATGTCATTTATTGTTTTACGCCCCAGTCTTTTTCAAATATTGCGAGCCCTTGATCAGTAAGTGGATGATTAATTAACTGTCTAAGTATTTTTGCTGGCACAGTAATTGAATGAGCACCGAGCCGTGCAGCTTCTATTACATGTGCTGGACTTCTTACTGATGCAACAAGAACTTTTGTCTTAAAATTATAATTAGAATATATAGTGCATATATCTTCTATTAGCGATAAGCCATCATAGCTTATATCATCAAGGCGACCAACAAAGGGAGAAATAAAACAAGCACCGGCCTTAGCGGCAAACAGTGCTTGTCCAGGAGAAAAACATAATGTAATGTTAGCAGGTATTTTATGTTCTGTCCACAACTTTTTACAAGAAATTAATCCTTCATGTGTAAGGGGTAACTTTACTACGATATTACTAGCGATTTTCGCTAACTTAAGGCCTTCCTTAACCATATCTTCATGGCTATCTGCAACAACTTCAACACTAACAGGTCCTTTTATAATAGAACATATTTCGCTTACTAAATCTTCGTACTTATCTTTATGTCCAGATTTTGCTATTAAAGAAGGATTAGTTGTTATACCATCAATGAACTCTTTTAGCTCCTTAATTTCATCCAAATCAACACTATCAAGAAAAATTTCCATATTATTGTCCTATTAAAAACCTATTTTTACAAAATATTGTCATCTTTGAAAAGTATTAAATAAAATCGGATTTTTAACTCAACTCAATTTTCAGTCCGTTAGGAAAGAAAATATTGCACTGAGACACAGTATAGCGCTTTCCTTAATTGGTTGCATTTTATTAACAAAATTAGCATAACCAATTTCTGAAGTTTACTAGCTTTACGTCCAATAGAAATTCTTGCATAGCCTAAAACTTAGTGCTACTATTAGTATAGTAACACAAATAGGTAGTGAGGAACAATAAACAAAATGACTAAGTTCTAGTTTGACGCTCGCAATTAAATTCAACTAAAAAGGTTGATATAAAAGGAGTTAATCACTCCTAAAGTAGATATATTATCAGAACAATAGTAATAGGGGGTATACTATGTCAACAAATTTCCCGACATTGAAAAACATATTAGCAGAGCTAAAAAGAAAAAATAGCATTACTGTTTTAGAAGAACATTGTCAGGAAAAATGGGAGATTTATGACTTGTTCATGGATTTAACAAATGATGAAAATTTGAAGCAAGCATATATCGATCTATCTTTCAACAAGAGCTTTAAAAAAAACTTTATAGAATTAGCAAATCAGGCAAAAAAAGCTGTAACTAAGTATTTTAGAGACAAAGACATAGACCTTCGGGCTTTTTATGTAGAAACTAATAATTATGATAAAGTGTTAAACATTAATCTTATTAATTACAATAGAAGTGAGCCAATAAGAATCAGTGATATCTTACAGCAAGAAAGGGATATTAGCACATTGAATATCTATTGCGATAAAAAGCATGACATATACGCTTACCGAAAAGGTAAGGAAAGACATTATGAATTTAAAGAGGGTGCATATTATGAAATGACAAGCACTTGGCCTGTGCAGGACAAGGATGGGAAAACTTTTACCTGTACTATGGTTATGAATGTAAGTAATTCTGGTATAACTGAAGTACTAAAGTTTAATGGTCAAGATTTTGAATCGCCACCTGAGGAGTTTTGGGAATTAATAAGACAAAATGAGGAATTATATATTCAAGGCCTCTCTCTACATGATGCTGTAAAAGCATTATTGAAAAAGAACAAAAATGCTAACATTGCACTGGCTGTTAGTAATCTGCAAAATAACGAACATATCGTAATCAATCAAGACGAAAAGCTGAAAGATCTTGAAAATGATGCTAAAAACAATCCTATTCTTTCTTTCACTAGCAACAATGTATCAGAGGTTAATCCACAGCAGATTGCAACTCAAACAGAAGTTAATTCACAGCACACTGAAACTCAGACAGAGGTCTCTGTGCAACACGTTAAGACTCAAACAGAAATTGGTTCTCAACAGACTGAAACTCAAAATTTGCAAGAAGTTACAACTCAAACAGAGATTAATCCACAACAGATTGCAACTCAAACAGAAGTTAATTTACAGCACACTGAAACTCAGACAGAGGTTGCTGTGCAGCACATTGAAACTCAAACAGGAATTGGCTCTCAAGAAACTGAAACTCAGACAGAAGTTAATTTGCAAGAAGCTGCAGTGCAAACAGAAGTTAACTCACAACAACTAGATCAAAAGCTTACAAAAGCTGAACAAGAAATTAGAGAATTAAATGAACTGAGGAACAATTTACAATATAGGCTCGACGAGGCTGAGCAAGAAATTAGAGAATTAAATGAGCAGAGGAACGAATTACGATATAGGTTCGACAAGGCTGAACAAGAACTTGAAGAGTTAGAAAAGCACAATAGTGACTTACAGAATGAACTTGGAGAAGAAAAGCAAGAAATTAGAGAATTAAACGAGCAAAAGAATAAATTACAATATAGCCTCGATGAGGCTGAGCAAGAAATTAGAGAGTTAAATCAGCAGAGAAACAACTTACAATGTAGGCTCGAAGATGCTGAGCAAGAATTTGAAAAGCATAATAGTGATTTACAGAATGAACTTGGAGAAGAAAAACAAAAAAACGTAAAATTGCAAATTGGACTAACACAAAAAGATGAGAAGCTAGAAAATATATCAACAGAGCTGCAAGGGAAAATACAAGAACTTGAAGGTGCATATGAAGAAAAGAAAGACCTGAAGAAAAAGCTGGAAGTTGCCAATGCAGAAAAAGAAGAGTTGATAAGTGAGTTAAGAAAATTGCAAAAGGAATTAGACCAGCTGTTAAGTCATTGCATGATAAAGCAAAAAAAATCAGAACAGGAACTCATTGAGACTAAGCAAGAAATTGAAGAATTAGAGAAGTGCAATAGTGATTTACAGAATGAACTTGAAGAAGAAAAGCAAAAAAACGTAAAATTGCAAATTGGACTAACACAAAAAGATGAGAGGCTAGAAAATATATCAACAGAGCTGCAAGAGAAAACACAAGAACTTGAAAGTGCACATGAAGGAAAGAAAGATCTAGAGAAAAAGTTAACAATTGCTAATGCAAAAAATGAAAAACTGGAAGATAAATTGAAACAGTTTAAAAAAGCGGAAGAGGAATCAGAAGATATATTAAGTAAAAATTGGAAAGATATACAGAATTTAAAATTTACAAATCGACGCTTAGTTGATAACTACAACACAGATCTGGAATCTTATAAACAAGAGGTAGATCAGCTAAAGCAGGAATATGAAGAGTTAAAGAACGAGGTAGAGCTTAAAGATGAGCAAATTAAGAAGTATAAGCAACAGTTGTCGCAGAAGAGAGAAGAAACAAAAGAGAATCAATTACTGAAGTCAAAGATTAAAGAATTGGAAGAATGTAATGAGCACTTGACAGAAATAATTGGAAATAAAGCTCTGGAAATTGAAAGAATAACTGGAGAAAGAAAAGAGCTAAACGGTACAGTGCAATACTTAAATAGCCAAGTAGAACTGTTAAGTCCAGTAATTGATCAAGTACTTGTTAATAAAAAGGAAGTTTTTGATAATAATTCAAAAATGTTTTACCAGCTTACAGAGAAAATTGATGATTCAGAAAAAAAATCTGGGTCTTTAAGCCTTGATAGCGCATTTCATAGCGATCACTGTAATTCACTTCTAGACTTAATCAGCAGTCCATCAAAGGTGTGTAGCCAAAGTCAGCGTGGAGGTGTTTAATACTGTTCAGATGCATATGAAATCAGTGCTTCTTCTTGTCACTCAACTCTTGTCATCCCAGTGCGTGACACTGGGATCTGGACATAAAAACATTTGCAAATTATGCAATGGACAACAGATTCTAGGAACATATGTTAAAATCATATCCATGATGAAAATAAGATAGATCCCAGTGTCACGCACTGGGATAACAAGAAGGAAGATACTGGAATGACATCTTCCCTGAACCATAATGTTCGTACAGTTGTGTGTCAGCTACTTGAAGTGGGAATGACAAGAGTAAACTCATTTCTTGAACACAAAAAGAGCCCCTAAAGAGATTTGACATCAAGATAACTTAAATATATACCAACTCTCTTATTTTTTAATGATTCCTCATCATGAGTCAAATGATCAAAAACCTGAATTTGATTTGTTAGAATGCTACAATCATTATTTACGACCTCTAATACACCATTGTCAATTACAACTTTCTCCTTTATCTGGTTACTCATTTGAACAGTAATTATACCAGGCAATAAATAAATTAAATAAGGGGAATGGCAGGCTAAAATCATCAATTTCCCTTCAAGCCCACTCACTGAAAGCGAAACCACTTCATCGAATGAAATTCGATTATCAGGAGAAAAAAACTGCACTCTAAAAGAGTTCATAATCTTTAATGTCCGGCTCCAACTTCAGCTTTTATTGATTCAGCCTTTTCTATTGCTTCACTTATACTTCCCACCATATAAAAAGCAGCTTCTGGCAGGTTATCATATTTACCTTCAATAATTCCTTTAAAACTAGAAATAGTATCAGAAAGTGAAACAAATTTGCCAGACATGCCAGTAAATACCTCCGCAACATGAAAAGGTTGAGAAAGAAACTTCTGAATTTTACGAGCTCTATCAACAATAATTTTATCTTCATCAGATAGTTCATCCATACCAAGTATTGCGATAATATCTTGCAGCGACTTATAAGTTTGCAATATACGTTTCACTTCAGAAGCCACATTATAATGCTCTTCACCAATGATTTCAGCAGATAAAGACTGAGAAGTTGAGTCAAGTGGATCAACAGCAGGATATATACCCATTTCAGCTATCTGCCTTGACAACACTGTGGTTGCATCAAGATGAGAGAATGTCGTTGCTGGAGCTGGATCGGTCAAATCGTCTGCAGGAACATATATAGCCTGTACAGAAGTAATAGAACCAGCAGTAGTTGAGGCTATTCTCTCCTGCATAGCGCCCATATCAGTCGCAAGAGTTGGCTGATAACCAACAGCCGACGGTATTCTTCCAAGCAAAGCAGAAATTTCAGAGCCAGCTTGAGTAAAACGGAAGATATTATCTACAAAAAATAGAACATCTTGATTTTCATGATCACGAAAATACTCCGCCATAGTTAGTGCTGTTAAAGCAACCCTAGCTCTTGCTCCAGGAGGTTCATTCATTTGACCATAAACCAAAACGGCTTGAGATTTTTCGTGCTCATTTATATCTATTACATTCGAAGTAATCATCTCGTTATAAAGATCATTACCTTCACGCGTTCTCTCTCCTACTCCGGCAAACACAGAAAATCCTTTATGAGCTTTTGCTATGTTGTTAATCAGCTCCATTATCAGAACTGTTTTACCAACACCAGCTCCACCAAATAAGCCAATTTTTCCTCCTTTAAGATAAGGAGCAAGAAGATCTATAACCTTTATTCCTGTAACTAAAACCTCTTCCTGTATCTTCTGCTCGGTAAAACTTGGAGGTGATCTATGTATAGGTTCTAAATTATACTTTCCTTCTAAAGGACCACACTCATCTATAAGCTCTCCTACAACATTAAAAATCCTTCCTAAAGTTGAGCGCCCAACCGGAACTGATATTGGTGCACCTGTATCAACAAACTCATCACCTCTTGACATACCATCTGTGTTATCCATAGCAATGCAACGAACTATATTGTCACCTATATGTTGTGAAACCTCTAAAACTAGCTCCTTGCCCTTACATTTTAGTTTGCTTTTCAAAGCATTAAATATCTTAGGTAACTCGCCTTCAAATTTTAGATCAACAACTGCTTGAGTTATCTTAACCGTTCTACCTATATTCATCTCTTTCATCACCTAACACTATAATTCTATAAAAGAACTTCTAAAAAATAAATCTTATATTATTGACAGAAATTTTGCAATATTAAAACACCTACTAGTTACGTTTCATTATAAATAGTGCAAATGCATTCAATAGCCAAGTAATAATAAACAGCACCAAACTAAGCGCATAAGCAGCAAGAGTTTGCACACTATTGAAATCCTGATCTCCGGTAAGTAATGTAGCAATTTGTACAGTGATAGTAGTAACTGAATTGAGAGGATTAAAGGTCAAATTTGCATTGATTCCCACAGCCATTAGTACAATCATTGTTTCACCTATCACCCTTGAAATTGATAATAAAACTGCACTTAAAATTGTAGGAATTGCATAAGGTATTGTTATATGCCATATAGTTTCCGCTGGTGTTGCGCCAAGCGCCATAAAACCATAACGTAAACTTTTTGGAACAGATCTTATAGCATCTTCAAGCAAAGAAATAATAAAAGGAAGAATCATTATTCCAATCGATAAACCAGCAATCAAAGCACTTTCTGAGTGTATACTTAGATTAAAAAAATTCGCTACCTGCTTTATAAAAAAAGACAAAAATACAACTGAGAAGTATCCATATACAACAGTAGGAATAGCAGACAAAACCTGTAAGGCTGTATTAATAACATAACGCACTTTTTCACTCGCATACTCACTAATATATAGTGCAGAAAATAAACCAAGCGGCACCGCAACTAACATTGCTACAATAGTTATAAGTAATGTCCCCACTAAAAGTGGCGCTATACCAAAACACCCCACCTCTCCTTCACCAATAATAGCTACATTATGCTTCCATTTTAAGCAAAATAAGAATTCTGAAATAGCGACTTTGTTAAAAAAAGAAATGGACTGAATAAAAATAGATAGCATTATAAATAAAGTGATAAAAAGTGATATGGTTAAAGCCATAAATAACAAAAATTTTACCATCTTATTTCTTTTATCTTTAAAGATAAAAATCAGCATAAAAAAAAGTAACGCTATAGAAATAGAAATTATAAAATAACCATCATAGAGTGCTAACAAACAAGCTAACATCCAAATACAACTCAAATATATATAAGACTTAACTTTACTTACTGCTTGAAACCTACTCAAACAAAATAAAAGGATTAGTAAAACAGGTACGCCTATAATTAAATTCATTTTTCCATATATCAAATTTTATTCAATAAGAATGCTATAGAAGTTGACCATTATTTGACAATAGAGCAAAATAGTTTAAAGTAAGTAGTCATATTAACATAAAAATAATGAAAAGAACATTTCAACCAAAAAATTTAAAAAAAAAGCACAAACATGGATTTCGTTCACGTATGTCAACAAAAGCTGGAAGAAAAATTCTTAATAAGCGTCGCTCATTAGGGTGTAATAAATTATGCGCATAGTAAGCATAAAAAAAAAGAGTTTTCCTTTGCTTTTAAAAACAGATTAGCACCTGACAGTCTTTTTTATCGAGGGGTATATATGTCACTATATGCTATAAAAGAAAGAGAACCTGAAAAGTATATTCATGTTATTAGAGTGGGTCTGGCTATCAGTAAAAAAGTCGGAAAAGCAGCAAAAAGAAATAAAATAAAAAGGCAATTACGAATGCTAGCTAAAGTTAGCATTTCTAATATAAGTAATGTAGGATGCTATTACATAATACTAACCCATAAAAACATTATGCAAGCAGGCTATAAAAATTTACAAAAAGACCTCAATATTTGCTTAAAGAAAGATAAAATAAGAAGAAATTTTCACTAAAGTATTTACAGCTATATTTTTTATGATAAGATGAGTAAAGTTTTTAAAAAAAAATTAATAGATGTGGGTGCTTGATGGTAGAGAGTATAAGAAAACAAGATAGAAAGCTCGATACAAATAATGCTAAGGAGAGTTTTTATAAATATAGAGAGTCTAGCTATCGCACACAATGGGGAATGGCATTTGAACAAAGCCAATATTTAGAACAAAATAAAGATAATCCTAGAGGTAAATTGCTAAATTTTAATATAGAAGCAACTCATTACAATAAGAGAATAGTTTGATAAAAGTACCCGTTCAGGGAAGTGGTTGAAGAAACGATAGGCAGGGGATTGTGTAGTTCTCTTTGTTTCCATGTTAAGTGTAATGAAATTATCCTTTCAAGTTCCTAGCTCTGATTACGTAAAATACGAGCTTTTACAGTAAACGATATAATGCCTAATTTGCTATTCAGCGTGATAGTGGAATACTTTCTGGTTTACTTAAAAAATTTCACATCATTCTTTCAGATTTTAAAATATTTTTCGCAACTTGAGAAGCTCCAGTTGCTTCAGATATAGTATTTCCCAAAGTAAATGATAAAGGTATAATAAAGTATTTGAGTTATAATGGCATATAGTGTGGATTTAAGGGAAAAGGCAGTATTGATGATAGAAAAAGGGAAGACAAAGGTTGAGATAGCAGAGCTCATGGAGATAGGAATAGCAACGCTGTACCGCTGGTTAAAAAAGAAAGCTGTTGGTGAAAGCCTAAAGCCATCTAAAACGGTAGCTTTATTCGAAAAATAGACCCAAAAATACTCGAAGAATATGTTACAAAGAATCCAGATCATACTCTGGCAGAGATGAAACAAAATCTTGGATTTGGAATAAATTCAATTTGGTATAGACTAAAACAGGTAAAATTACTTTAAAAAAAAGTCACACTATATCAAGAGCGCAATCAAGAAGATAGGCAGCAATCTATTGATAAAATCTCAAAAATAGACCATTCCAGCATCTTATACCAATTCCCACTATGTAAAGAACAGATAGACAATAATGGGAAAGAAGTGATACTAGAGTAGATAAAATAGAGAGGTATAAATGGCATTAAGGTCAAAACTGTTAGACGAAAAAGTTGTAAATTTGGCGAAAGAAATGTTAAAAAAGGTCAGAAATAACGCATATGTTTCAAAAAAGTTACAAGCGGTGATAGCAGGAAAAGAAAGTAGTATAAGCGCTGTGGCAAGAATATGTAAAATTTCAAGGACTGCTTTGACTGAATGGATAAAGCATCTAAAATTTGGTAGAGTAGAAAAATTATTTTCCCCTTCTCAGCGGCGAAGAAAAAGCAAATTAAACAAAAATCAACGTGAGCAAATTGAAATATGGGTAGAAAGAAATCCAAATATTACTATTAAGGAAGTGCAAATAAAAATCTCAGAGGAATTTGGCCTAAACATTAGCAAATCAACAGTGCATCGTGAGATACAAAGGATGAAGTTTTCTTATATAACACCGAGGCCAATTCACCATAAACAAGATAAAAACAAGCAAGAAGAGTTTAAAAAATACTTCAATAAAATAGTCAATTCCCACCCTGAAAAGGAGGTATTTTTTTGATGAATCACGATTTGGAACTCATTCAAAAATCGGACACGGATGGTTTAAAAAAGGGGTCAGAACGCAGGTTAAATGAAAATTGGTAGACAAAATTTCTATATCTACAGTGCGGTAAATCCAAGAAGTGGTAAGAAAATTAGCCTACTTGCTCCATATGTAAACACTGATTGTATGAATATATTTCTGGAGCAGATGTCGAAAGATTTAGGCACGAAAAAAGCCTTTCTTGTAATGGATTGTGCAGGCTGGCATAGATCAAAAAGTTTGAAAATTCAGAAAAACATTACCATTATATACTTGCCTCCTTATTCACCAGAACTGAATCCTGTTGAGAGGTTGTGGCAATATATCAAACACAATACTTTACGCAACAGAGTCTACGATACCATAGGCTTACTTGAAGATGTTCTGTGTAATTTTATTGTCAGTATTTCCAGTGCTACTATTAAACGAGTTTGTAATGTTTCTTATTTGTTCGATTAGTAATGGAATTTGGTATTATATATAGATGAAGCAGGAGTTGATAATAAGTTATACCGAGAATATGGACGTGCTCCAAACGCTAATTCTGGATTAAGGAAGGAAGAAAGTATAGGAAATGGAAGACTTTTTGGATTTCAAGGAATAGGAAATGAGAGTAGAAAAGATGTGAACCAAGAAATTAACGGGAGATCTATGGCGAGTATGTTCAATTTCAAGTCTATTTTTGAGGTAGCCAAAAATCGTCTCAATGATCGACCTTTTTCTCAGCAAAATCTTTTCATGTAGTGAAATTAATGCGTTTTTCATCCCCTTTTTCACCTTGGTAACAAGTTTCAAACCGCGGTTAAACAACTCTTGGAAAAGCTCTTTTTTAATATAGCCTTTATCACCAAACAAAAGACCGGTTAATTTCTTAGTTAGGTTTGCTACAGGCTCTCTATCGTCAACATTACCTCTTGTAAGCGTAAAAGCTTGAATTTCACCTTTCTCATTAATTATCAAATGTAGTTTAAAGCCGAAAAACCAGCCATATGTACTCTTGCTTAATTTTGCAATTCCAGCAAAAACCTTATTTCTTGATATTCTTTTTGCATGGCAAACTGCAATAGGAGTTGTATCTATGTATGAGATTCCAGTAAGTTCTGACCATCCGCAAAGGCACTGTAATAGCATGGCTAAATGCCACAAAACCCTGGGCTTTAGAGCAACAAACCTAGTGTATGAAGGCAACTTCGAAAACTCTGTTTGTAGAGCAATGTTAGGTAATGCAGGTAGAAAGCCTTAAAATTTTCACAGGGAGATTGCTTATACAGGAGGATTATTGTGATAATTTCCGAATGTGTAATTTCTGGCACTCTTGTGGGTTTTTACCGTTTGGCAGTAGTTTATCTGCAAAATTTTTCTCTATATCTCTGCAAAAATCATCGACCAGACAAAACAGTTTTGTTATATCTTCCATGGGTAACCTCATCTATTTTTTTCTATTTGTTGCGTTTACCCTACTCTCCTGACTTTTCTATTCTCTTTTTAATCCAGAATTAGCGTTTCAAAGGTGGGTGTGACAAAGAGGTATTCAATATATGGTTGGAGAAACCTAAATTGCCACTTGGCACAACCATAGTTATGGATAATGCTACATTTCATAAGACCACTAAAACAAAATCATTAATAGAGTCTTTTGGCTGTCATGTGCTGTATCTTCCAACATATTCACCAGATTTGAATCCTCACTTTTACCCACAACTTTGAGAGGTCATTATGCGAAGCATAACCATGCTTTCCCTGAGGTTTTCATAACCACGCCATAGAGTCATAGTTCCTGGTAAATTATCACTTTTTCTATTCATAAATCCACCTAATTTTCCTAACCAAATAATAGCTTGTTTTATGTTTGGAGGTTCTTCTGGCAATTTGGCTACTTTATGCTCACGTATGTAAAGGGTTTTCCACTCTTCATTACTTAAAACCTTAGTACAAACCTCCATAGGATTCGATAAAGCGATTTTTGTTAAATATAAAATATTAAATGCAATAATGCTCTTTATAGCGATTAATTTCTCTAATCTTTCTTTTGTAGCTAAACGAGAGCTTTCTACCTTACATCCTGATTTTAAAATCCTAAAATACTCCTCGATTTTCCATCTTAGCTTATACCAATTTATCCTTTCTATAGCATCTAAAGTGCTATTAACTGGTACATTAGTCAGCAAAGTCCAATCAATAGCTTCTACTCTTTCAGGAGGATTTGTTTCTTTGGCACTTACTACATATATAGCGATTTTATCACTTATTTTATGCTCTGTATCTTTCGATCCATAAATGTAAGGAGATCTGATAGGTATATAGCCTTTCATATACCTGACTTCAATGTTAGCTTTTCTTGAGATCTGGTATTTATTTTCAGCAACATTCAAGACAATTTCCTTTTTTACAGGCAGTTGAGTTATACGTGTTTGCAAATCCGTTTTTCCCCCTTCAATACAGATGAATTTCCTATTAGTTCGGTTGCGGATTACATAAAAACTGTCCAATGATTCAACAGTCCATAAAAACTTAAAAATATCTGCTTCCCTATCACCAATAGTAACAAGCTGTACACCTTCTGCGAGGTTATTTAGGGTTTCTTTTAGTGCCGCTATCCACTTATAGCTTTCTTTCTCCTTTATAGCAGTACGGTATTTCCTGTTTGCTTTTTCTTGGGCTGTTTCTTCCCTGATAGAACGTGCCCAACACTGTTGAGAAGATAGCCCTAAAGGTAATCCGTCTTTGTTAACCATTAAGTTACTGTGCAATAACAAACCCTTTTTATATTTTGTATAGGCTTTAGAAATACTACCTAGACCCTTAGTCTTTATATGAGAGTCAAAATCCAAATAACTTGTATCTTGAACTGAAAATACCAGCTCATTTCCTTTTATCCTTTCCATAGTTTCTTTATAATGGGAAGAATAAATTTCCTTAGCTTCAAGCTTCTCATTGCTAAATAATCTGTATGCACCTTTAGCTTCTTTCCATCCTACACAGCTTTGACTAATTGACCCAGACGCCTTATTCTCTATTAAATAGCTTGTTTTAATAAGTCTTGTATTAAGCCTTACATCTCCCAGATTAACATGTCTCAACTCTTTTTCTAGCCATTTATCTCCTAAGCCATCAGCACATTGTACATTTCTATTTACTTCACACATTTTTACCTCATCTTAAGTATATTTTTCTCTATCTTACTTGCTTTTTATACTTGTGGGTAAAAGTGAGATTTGAATCCCATAGAACACTGTTGGCATACCATCAAAAGCCGCCTCAGACCTCTAATGTATAAATGTACAGACTTACAACTTTTGGTTGGTAATACCATAATGGTAACTTATTATTCATTTTAGAAAATACTATAGGTAGCTTCAAGTAATACCTTATACGTTTTGCAACTTTCTTACACTTCTGTTTCATTTTTTAATAAAGCTTTTTTTAGCATAAATAATTCAGTGGATGCGTTTTTTAAGTAACAGCCCAGAATTTTAACTTCAATAGTTCAGCTATGTTTCAAAGTACCTGTCAGCGACTATTACGATTGCAACACACACTGTCTTGTAAATCTTCTTTCCCTTTAAAACTTGCAGTATTGCTTCAGCACTAACCAAGTTTACCTTTATTATAACATTTTGATGCGCAAAACCTCACTTTTCTTATTCGATTTGCTCATACACCTTTTTGCATTTTGAAGGAACTCTATATTCACTATTTGATACGCTTTCAATTTACATTAAAAACATCACTTATAATTCTCACGTTTTGAATTTTTATAAAATCAACTGAGTACTACAATTATAGCACTTCTCATAATAGTCCAAAAAAGGTAAGATATGGATTTATAGTAGTGATGGTAAGCATGCCAGCAGCATATAGTTATGACTTAAGGAAAAAGGTAATGGAAGCATTGGATGAAGGAGAGAGTGGAGAAACTGTTGCCAAGAGATTTAAGATTGGAAAAACAACTTTATATGAGTGGAAGAAAAGATGTGAGAAAACGGGAGATTTTCAATCAAAAAAGCCTGGAAGCGTGGGCTATAACCATAAAATTACCGACTGGAATGCATTTACTGAATTTGCAAATGAGCAAGGTGGTAAAACTCAGTCAGAGATGGCTAAGCTTTGGGGCAATATTAGTAGACAAACGATTCATCGAGCACTTAAAAATATAGGATTCACAAGAAAAAAAAGACCTACGGGTATAAAGAAAGAAATGAGGAAAAGCGAGCTCAATTTGCAAGGGTTATAGCGACAAAAGAACCTGAAAACTTAGTGTATATAGATGAGTCTGGCATTGATAACACTGAACCTATGGGTATTGCCAGAAAGGACAGCGGTTTTATGCCCTAAAATCTGGAAAGAAAACTCAACGAATCAGTATGGTTGCAGCCTTAAGTAGAAGAAAGATAGTTGCTCCATTAACCTTTGAAGGCCACTGTAATATGGATGTTTTTAATGGATGGTTTGAGCAATTTTTGACACCAATCTTGGAACCTGGACAAACTGTCATTCTTGACAATGCTACTTTTCATAAGTCTGATAAGATTATCGAGTTTGCTAAAGGAGTTGGTGCAGAAATTTTGTATCTGCCTCCATATTCTCCAGATTTCAACAAAATTGAGCATTATTGGTTTGCTATAAAAAACAGAGCCAGGAAAAACATTCCTCTATTCGAATCCTTTCGTCGTGCTGTTGATTCTGCCTTCCTATGACCCGTTCGGACTATTATGAGAAATGCTATATCAACTAACTCTTGGACCGAATATATCTGCTTCTTGGTAGTTTACTACTTCTTCTCTCTCCTCATCTCCAATAACTTAATTAATATTCAATTATATAAAGTTTGATTTTCGGAAGATCAATTGTGTGATGATTTGTTAAATGTTGCTATCTCTCCTCCTAATTTGGAAATAAGTAACAAATTCTACTTTTAAATTTTCTACTTTTATCTTAAAGTTTTCGCAGAGTTCTAAAAGATCAGTTATATTACCTCACAGCTACCCTATGTTTACCTTGTTTCATCGCTCTACTGAAAAAATATAAATAAGAAGAAATTTTTATAAACTTGGCAACGACCTACTTTCCCTTTTTAAGTATCATCGGCGCTAAAAAGTTTCACTTCCGAGTTCGAAATGAGATCGGGTGGTTCATTTTTGCTATAGCCACCAAGTCAACAAAAATTTCTTACTTAACAAATTTTAATTTAATATTTAACACTGCATATGCACATATAGAAAGCAAATAAATCAATCAGGCTATTAGTACCAGTTAGCTTCACATGTTACCATGCTTCTACACCTAGCCTATCAACGTGGTAGTCTCCCACGGCCTTAATTGGGAAATTTTTTTGAAGAGGGTTTCTTGCTTATATGCTTTCAGCAATTATCCCATCTATACATAGCTACCCAGCGATGCTATTGGCATAACAGCTGGTACACCAGAGGTATATACATCTCGGTCCTCTCGTACTAGAGTCAGATCTTCTCAAATTTCCTTCACCCACGGCAGATAGAAACCGAACTGTCTCACGACGTTCTAAACCCAACTCACGTAACACTTTAATCGGCGAACAGCCGAACCCTTGGGACCTTCTCCAGCCCCAGGATGTGATGAGTCGACATCGAGGTGCCAAACGGTGTCGTCGATATGAACTCTCGAACACCATCAGCCTGTTATCCCCGGCGTACCTTTTATCCGTTGAGCGATAACCCTTCCATACAGAATTACCGGATCACTATGACCGACTTTCGTCTCTGCTTGGCCTGTCAGCCTCGCAGTCAGGCAAGCTTATGCCATTGTACTATCAAGCTGATTTCCGACCAGCTCTAGCTTACCTTCGCACGCCTCCGTTACTTTTTAGGAGGCGACCGCCCCAGTCAAACTACCCACCATACAATGTCCTAGTTCCAGATAATGAAACATAGTTAGATATCAAAAGTGTAAAGGGTGGTATCTCAAGGTTAACTCCATTATAGCTAGCGCCATAACTTCAAAGTCTCCCACCTATCCTGCACATCACACTTTTAATAGCAATGTAAAGCTATAGTAAAGGTGCACGGGGTCTCTTCGTCTAACCGCGGGTACCCCGCATCTGCACGGGGAATTCAATTTCGCTGAAGTGATGTTGGAGACAGTGGAGAAATCGTTACGCCATTCGTGCGGGTCGGAACTTACCCGACAAGGAATTTCGCTACCTTAGGACCGTCAGTGTTACGGCCGCCGTTTACTGGGGCTTCAATTCAGAGCTTGCACCCCTCCTATTAACCTTCCAGCACCGGGCAGGCGTCAGACCCTATACTTCCACTTACGTGTTTGCAGAGTCCTGTGTTTTTAGTAAACAGTCGCTACTCCCTATTTTGTGCCACCTACTTATAGTTGCCTAAAAGCAGGTTACCCTTCTTCCGAAGTTACAGGTATAATTTGCCGAGTTCCTTCAACATCATTCTTTCAACACCTTAGTATACTCTACTCATCCACCAGTGTCGGTTTACGGTACGGCCTCATAAATACAAGTGCTATTTCCTGGAGCTTCTTTTAAGCATAGATCAATCCAATCAGACCTATACAAATACAAAACCCGTCACACTTAAGAGGTTTAGGAATATTAACCTAATTGCCATCGACTACTCCTTTACGGACTCGCCTTAGGAACCGACTAACCCTACGTAGATTAACTTAACGTAGGAACCCTTAGATTTTTGGTGAGAGTGTTTTTCACACTCTTTTACGCTACTTATGTCAGCATTCTCACTTCCGATATCTCCAGCAGTTTTTACAAACTGCCTTCACAGACTTACGGAACGCTCCGCTACCGCACCTATTAATCGAAATCAATAAGCACCCACACCTTCGGTATACAGCTTTAGCCCCGGTACATTTTCGGCGCAGAAAAACTTATTTAGACAAGTGAGCTGTTACGCTTTCTTTAAAGGATGGCTGCTTCCAAGCCAACCTCCTAGCTGTAATGGTTTTTCTACTTCCTTCCCCACTTAGCTGTAATTTTGGGACCTTAGATAGTGATCTGGGCTGTTTCCCTTTCCACCACGGACTTAGCACCCATAGTGTGTCTGCTGTATAATTAATTATTGGTATTCGGAGTTTGGTTAGATTTGGTAAGATGATGAATCCCCCTAGTCTATCCAGTGCTCTACCCCCAACAACATAAATACAACGCTCTACCTAAATAGATTTCGCGGAGAACCAGCTATTTCCAAGTTTGATTGGCCTTTCACCCCTAATCACAACTCATCCAATAATGTTGCAACATTAACTGGTTCGATCCTTCAGTATGTTTTACCATACCTTCAATCTGGTCATGACTAGATCACTTGGTTTCGGGTCTAATCCATAAAACTAAACGCCCTATTCAGACTTGCTTTCGCTACGCCTACACCTATCGGCTTAAGCTTGCTTCATAGATTAACTCGCTGACCCATTATGCAAAAGGTACGCTGTCACTCTAAATATCAATAAATTGATATAGAGCTCCAACTGTTTGTAAGCACTTGATTTCAGATTCTATTTCACTCCCCTCCCGGGGTTCTTTTCACCTTTCCCTCACGGTACTTGTTCACTATCGGTCGTTAAGGAGTATTTAGGCTTGGAGGATGGTCCCCCCATATTCAAACAGGATTTCACGTGCCCCGCTCTACTCAAGGATTTAAAAACTTTCTATTTGTACAGGACTATCACCTTCTATGGTTACCATTTCCAGAGTATTCTAATTCTTATTTTTAAATCACTAGCCTTTTCCGCTTTCGCTCGTCACTACTAACAGAATCTCGGTTGATTTCTTTTCCTTTGGCTACTTAGATATTTCAGTTCACCAAGTTTGCTTTATATACTTAGTATATAATAACTAGCTAAGCTAGTTGGGTTTCCCCATTCGGAAATCTGCGGATCAAAACTTGTTGACAATTTCCCGCAGCTTATCGCAGCCTGCCACGTCCTTCATCGCCTCTTAACGCCAAGGCATCCATCAAGTGCTCTTAATAATTTATTTATCTGACTATATGTAGAATATGCAGAGTTAAATATTAACTTACAATTGAATTGAGATTAAATAATCTCTACCATAAAACTTTTCAAACATCTAAAAACTAATCTTCTATATGTTACAATCTGATAAATCATATGTCAACGCCTTTTTACACAAAACATTTACCTATTATTATCAACAACAATATACCAGCAATCTTAAACATTATAATCTGAGAAATATTTGACAAATTGATATGTACAGAAAAATTAATGAAAAAGATATTTTGTAAGATAAAATGTGTTAAAATTAGTTACCTAAAAATGAAAATGAACATTTGGAGTATTTCTAATGTATGAAAAGTAATCTATCTTTTATAAAAAACTTTGCTTTAAATTGTATATCCAAGCTCACTGGCTTATTAAATAGTAAAAAAGTAAAAAATTTCATTATGGATAAATACAGTACTCTCCATAAAGAAATTGTAGTGTTTCTTGAAAAATCTAAAAACCTGTTAAATACCAACACTGAAATCGGGTTATATCACTTCTATAAAGGTAATATATCAGATGCAAAGTTAAGATTTTGGTTAATTAGCATATTCTACCCTAATTTACCTCTAGTCTGGTATAATATCGGAAGATGTCATTTTGCAATAGGCAATACTAACAAAGCTTATAATTATTTAACAAAAACCCTAAAATTAGATAGTAGTCATAAAGAAGCTTCTTACTATATAAAGAAAATAACAAACACATCAGATATTGTGAAATTGCCTAAAAATCTCATAAAGCAATATTTTGATTACACAGGTGAATATTTTGTTGAGCATTGGCTAATTGCTAAACAATACAGAGGGCATGAGCTAGTACACATGATAATTACAAAAGTCTTTAACAACTCCACTTCTAAACTGAATATACTCGACCTTGGTTGCGGTACTGGAATATGTGGTCACTTCCTAAAAATAAGTAATATTAGAAGTCGCATAACAGGAGTTGACATCTCAAATAGAATGCTCAATATTGCAAGAGGATGCCTTATAAAAGGTAAACCTGTTTACGATGAGTTAATACATACAGAAATGAAAGAGTTTCTTAAACAAGAGAAGAACCAGCAGTATGATGTAATCATCTTTGCTGAAGTGCTACACTATCTACATGATTTTCTAGCAGAATTGGAACTAGCAAAAGGATTGACAAACAAAAAAGGGGTTATTGTATGTTTAGTAAGAAGAAAGGAAGGTAAAGGTATTGACTTTGTAAACAAAGGAGATTATTTTCGTCACTCAGAAGATTATATTCAGCATGTTGCAAAAGAAACAAATATGCAAATAAGTCAAATGAGTTACTGTAAAATATAT